>JAJFKB010000020.1 GCA_021773395.1 Gammaproteobacteria bacterium
TCGACTCGATAGCCGAAGTACAAGACTACGCAACCCGGTGGTTATGGACTTACAACCATGAAAGACCCAATATGGCACTGGGTGGTTACACACCCAAACAACGACTTGCGCAAATAGCGCATTAACCTCTACTTTTAACTGCGGTTATTAATGGGGGGATTACCCCGGCTATTGTCGAGTGACTCCTGCTTGGCGAGGCTTTCAATCCAGGCAGATTCACTAGCAGGCGGTTTTTCCTAATATAAACGGGCTCTTAAAATCTGAAAAAATGGTAAAAAACTACTTCACTTTAGCTATTTTCTACATTCCAATTACGAGTTTGTCTTTGTTAACAGGCCTTAGTACCTAATATGCAAATAATATGGCACTGATTTTGCCAAGATTTGGCTCGATTTGGTCAATATGATACAACTGATAGTGGTGGCTAGTTTCAAACATGTATCCATCGTTGATATAGCAGTAATCATCCACTAGAGTTGTAACATGGTTTTAAAAGCAACTGAATAAGAGGTGGGCTAATAAAATGAATACAAATGGCCAAACAGCGGATGATCTTTACGCCGAGCGACAACAGCGAATCGCGGATGTGGTGGCACTAAAAACACCAGATCGCGTCCCTACTTTTTTATTCAGTACATTCTGGGCGGCACGAGCCGCTGGCATGACCTGCGAGCAGGCGATGTATGATTATGCGGGGCTTTCCGCTGCAATGCGTAAAGCAATATTCGAGCTTGAACCCGATGCTTTTCAGCCTTGTCATCCCATGTTGTGTTTAGGGCCGACGATGGAAATAACAGGCTATCGGCAGCTCAATTGGCCAGGTGATGGCAAGACTAATCCCGATGTTTCTTTTCAGTATCTTGATCGAGAGTACATGAAGGCGGATGAATACGATGAGTATTTGCTCGATCCAACAGGTTTTTATTTGCGGCAGTACCTGCCAAGATTGGCGGATGTATTTGAACCTTTTGCAGAGTTGCCGGAGTACCCATCCATCTATTTTACCCGTGTAATGCATTCGCTTGCAGTGTTCGGGCAACCGGAAATGCAAAAGAGCTTGGGAGCCCTGATGAAGGCGGGTGAAGAAATGCAAAGGATGCTTGAGGAGAATGTGCGCTTTATCATGGAGATGAAGGAAGCCGGCTTTCCTCTGTCTTCTGCTGCCAGTGGCCATGCTCCTTTTGATGTTGTTGCGGATTATATGCGAGGTTCCAAGGGAGGAATGCTCGATATGTTCCGTAACAAAGACAAACTGCTGGCAAGCATCGAGAAAATCACAGAATTTTTACCGCGCAATATCATTAAAACGGCACAACGGTTGCCTGGAAACATTGTTTTTATACCTTTGCATTGGGGCCTGGATGGCTTTATGTCGCCAGATCAGTTTAAGACTTTTTTCTGGCCGTCTTTGCGAGAATTGATGTTAAGGCTGATTGATAGTGGGCTTACACCATGCCCGTTTTGGGAGGGCGATGTGACCTCCCGGCTGGAAATTATTAAGGATGTTCCAGCAGGCAAGTGCATCTATTTTTTTGAGCGCACCGATCTGTTTAAGGCTAAAAAAATTCTGGGTGATACCGTTTGTATTCGTGGTGGTATGCCGGTTTCGACGCTGATTAATGGTAAGCCCGAGGATGTGCGGGATCGCTGTAAGGAGATGATCGATGTGGTTGGCGATGGTGGTGGCTACATAATGGATGCGGCCGTTGGGATTCCTGATGAAGCCAAACCGGAGAATGTACAGGCAATGTTTGAAGTAACACGAGAATACGGAGTCTATCGGTAAACGGTTAAACGACTGTCCGATGACTCAGGCTGGACTTAGAGTCATCGCAAAAAATAGATAACAATTACAAGGGGGGAGTAATGCCCGATAATCAGTACCTAGCATCCGTCTCGTCAAATCCGGTGTTTCAGAAGATGGTCAAGCGGCGTCATCGCATGGTTTGGAGTCTTAGCTCAGGGGTACTGGCAATTAACATACTCTACATCCTGGCGATGAGTTTTGCGCCGGAACAGTTTTCCCAATCCTTACTTTCTGAGGGCTATGTCACCTATGGTATTTTTTATTACTTACTGATTATTCTGGTTGGCATTGCAGCGTCGGCTTATTACAGTTGGTGGAGCAAGTACTACTATGATCCAATGAGGAATGAACTGTTAGCCTCCCTTGAAATAGAATATAAGGGTGGATTAAATGATTAGTCGGAACATCAGCCGGGAATGTCAAAAGTTCGGTTTGCTGATTACTTTAGCGGGGTTTAGTGGCTGGCTATATGCATCGGGAGCAATAGAGGGGGCCGTTGAAAAACAACCGCTTAACATTACGGCTATTTTTATGTTCGTGGTATTTGCCTTGTCCACATTGGGTATTACCTGGTGGGCGGCACAGCGTTCACAATCACGAGCCGATTTCTACGCCGCGGGTGGCTCAATTCCAGCCTGGCAAAATGGCATTGCTATTTCAGGGGACTTTTTGTCAGCGGCGACATTCCTGGGCATCACCAGTGCGGTGTATATTGGTGGTTATGACGGCCTTTTGTTTGCCGCGGGAGTGATGATGGGCTGGCCGATCATCCTCTTCCTGATTGCTGAGCCGCTGCGGAATCTTGGGCGTTATACCTTTATCGATGTTGTTTCCTACCGGTTGAAGCGCCGCCCCGTGACGATATTGGCGGCGGTCAGTTCATTGGTCGTAGTTATTTTCTATTTGATTGCACAACTGGTAGGCGCGGGCAAACTAATCCAGTTACTGTTTGGTGTTGATTACATTTATGCAGTTGTTTGTGTGAGTTTGCTCATGATACTTTATGTCAGTTTCGGCGGAATGCTGGCGACTACCTGGGTCCAATTTATCAAAGCTATTCTTTTAATATTTGGTGGGACGCTGATTGCTTTTTTGGTAATTAAACATTTCGGTTTTAGTCTGGATAATTTACTAAAAGAAGCGACTGACAGCCATAAATTAGGGCAATCTCTGCTGGCTCCCGGTAACCTGTTTACAAGTCCCGGAGCGATCATGTCTTTGGCGGTTACTTCCCTGTTTGGGTTTATGGGTTTGCCCCATATTTTGATGCGACTGTTCACCGTTAAAAATGCGAAAGCCGCCCGGATGTCTGCTTTTTATTCCATTGCGATTATGGGGTATTTCTATGTATTGATCATGGTAATTGGTTTCGGTGCAATACCTATTATTATGGATAATCCCGACTATCATCATGGACAAAGTTTAATAGGCGGCGGCAATATGGTGGTGCTGCATCTTTCTCATTTTCTAGGTGGCAATATGTTGTTGGGTTTTATCTCAGCAGTGACCTTTGCCACTATTTTAGCAGTAGTGGCCGGGCTTACCATGTCGGGTGCGGCGACTATCGCGCATGACCTATATACCAATGGCTTGGCAAAAAAAGAGGTCTCTGAGGCGCATGAGGTTTGGGTGTCGCGTATTTCAGTGCTGGCTCTCGGACTTTTAAGTATTGCTTTGGGGATTGCCTTTGAACATCAAAATGTGGTGTTTGTGGCCACCATGTCACTCGCTATTGCCGGTAGTGTGAACGCGCCAATTCTGTTAATGAGTATCTATTGGAAGGGTTTGACCACCCGTGGTGCTATCGTCGGTGGTATCGCCGGTTTAGTGTTATCTGTCGGCTTGATTATTGTCGGGCCGCAAATATGGGTGGCGGTACTCGGCTTTGAAAAGCCGCTATATCCCTATACCTATCCAACAATTGTATCGGCGCCGGTTGCATTTTTTGTGTTATGGCTGGTATCAATTACCGATCGTAGTAAGCAAGCAGAAATGGATAGAGCGGGAATAGAGATGCAGTTTGTAAAATCTGAGACCGGTTTGAATATTGCTGAAGCATCGGCACATTGATGTCGACATTAAAAACGAGAGGAATAAAGCAATGAGCGACCAGAAAAGCCAACTAATTGACCACATAGTGGAGATGCGCGAAGATGAAGCCCTGAGTCTTACGCACAAAATGCTCGATGCTGGATATGATCCCTTGCAGCTATTAGCCCATTGTCGGGATGCGATGGATCAAGTTGGAAAACGGTTTGAAACGCAAGAATATTTTTTACCTGAACTGATGATGGCTGGCGATATGTTGAGTCAGATCAGTGATATCGCAAAACCCTTGATAAACAAGGGTGAAACGGGAGAGCAGGCAAGCACCCATGGTACGGTGGTTATCGGTACGGTGAATGGCGATCTGCACGATATCGGTAAGGATATCGTCACCTTTATGCTTGAGATCAATGGTTTCAAAGTGATTGACTTGGGTATTGATGTACCCGTGTCGGATTTTGTTGAGGCTATTCAGGAGCACAACCCCCAGGTTGTTGGACTGAGTGGTTTTCTAACACTGGCCTTTGATGCGATGAAACAAACGGTGGATGCAATCGAAGCGGCCGATTTACGTGGCCAGCTAAAGATCATGATCGGCGGTGGACAGGTAGACGAGTCAATCAAGGTTCACACGGGTGCAGATGCCTTTGGCAAGAATGCTATGGATGCAGTTAATCTCTGTCGAGATTGGGTGGGGGTTGCGGCATAGTCGATTTCAAGGTATTTCATTAAAGGCGAGAGTAATGACTTTAGTTTCCGATATTCCATTGGATATAACAATGCGAGAGGCGGAACAGTTTCATGGGTTGCAGTGTCGCGGTTTGCTGCAATCGAAAAGTGTTAGTCATTTAGAGGATTTGCTTGAAGAACTTAATAGTCAAATCCTGTTCGGGCCCAAGATCGCATACTCAGCAGTGCCACTGCAGGGTGTGGTAAATGGAAGACTGTATTTGCCGGGCCAGATGGTGCTAAATGCGCCAATAGCCGCACATCGCTTGCGTCGGGCATCCTACCTGTTGCTTGGTGCCTGTACTCTGGGAGGGGCGGTTGCCATAAGAATAGCTACCTTATTTGCTGAGAAGAAACGATTTAAAGCGCTTCTGCTGGAGCAGCTGGCCAACCTCGCATTATTTAAATTATCGGCACGTTTACAGGCGTTTGCCGATGATGAGGCACGGAGGCTGGGTATACAGGCTAGCGGGCCGCTTAGTCCAGGCGATGATGGTTTTGATTTGTCAGCGCAAAAGGCAATGATTGACCTATCAGGAGCACGAGATATTGGTATCAGTCTGTCGTCAAATTATATGATGTCGCCACAGCATTCGATGACTATTCTCTATGGTTTAGGGCAAAAAATGGACAGGTGGAGCCAGGCGCAAAACTGTGAAAACTGCCGGTCACGGAAAAACTGTCGACATCGTGACTTATCCGCACGAATGTCTGGAAGCTCGCATGCCTAAGGTTAAGGATATTGGGGAAGTAAGCCTGATATTTGAGCCACAAGAAGTGTTTGCTCATCCACAGGCCCAGGAGTCGCTGTTAAGTACGGCGCACCGGGTGGGCGTAAAAATAAACAGCTGCTGTGGTGGCCGTGGGATCTGCAAGTCTTGTGTCATTCGCTATGTTGAAGGCGAGGTGCCACCTCCTTCTGCTCAGGATAATCATTTCTTTTCAAGGACTAAGCTAGCCAAGGGCTGGCGGAGAGCCTGTCAAACCGTACCTCAGCATAGCGCGCGGATCAATGTACCCAAGCGGACCCGCTCTCAGGCCAGTCGATTGTTTGTCGGTGGCGAAGACATTTGGGTTCATCCAGAACCACTGACGAAGAGTGTCGAGCTACTGCTGGCAGAGCCCTCATTTGAGGATCACACAAGTGACGCTCAGCGACTCATCGAAGCAGCCAACAATGTGGCGGATGGAATCTGTGAATTTGTTGATTTATCTGTATTGCAGATACTGCCTATTTTTGTCAGACAACAGAATCGGCAAGTTCAAGCGATTATTCGAGAGAAAAAAATCATTGCACTGCTCCCGATAAAGACTCACACATTAGGCTTGGCGATTGACCTCGGAACTACGAATATCGCGCTTTTGCTTGTGGATTTGCATACGGGGAGCACTCTGGGTTCATGTGGTATTGAAAACCAACAATGTAAATACGGGGCGGATGTCATTGCGCGTATTTCCCATGCCAAGGGTAAGCCAGAGGTGTTGTTGTCAATGCAACAGGTTGTAGTTGCGGCCATAAATCAAGCTGCACATGAGCTGTGTGCGGAGCACGCTCTCGATCCTGGGGCTATCGTAGATATGGTGGTGGCGGGCAATACGGTGATGCATCATTTCCTGTTGGGATTACCGGTAGACCAATTGGGTGTCGCTCCGTTTACTGCCGTTACCAGGACGACGGAGGATTTGACAGCTAAACAGCTTGGTTTTGATATTGCTCCGGCAGCGGGCGTACATGTAATGCATAACATTGCAGGTTTTGTTGGTGGCGATCATAGCGCTCTGCTGTTGGGTATTCGAGCAGACCAGGAGCAACGTACTGTAATAGCGTTGGATATCGGTACTAATACTGAAATATCCTTGATTCATAAAGGGCAAATTTATTGTCTATCCAGTCCTTCAGGTCCGGCATTGGAAGGGGGGAATATTCATTGTGGGATGCGTGCAGCGGAGGGTGCCATAGAGTCTGTGAGTGTTAGTGGTGAAACTGTCCAATTACAAACCATCGACGGTGCGGATCCGATTGGTATCTGCGGTTCTGCGGTATTAGATATTGCCGCAGAGTTTTACAAAGCAGGGGCCATCAATTTTCGGGGGCAGATTAACGAAGCATCATCCTTTGCCGTGCAACGTGATGGCATGGCTGAGTTGCGTCTAAGTAAAGCGGAACCTGAACTGGTATTTACACAAGCAGATGTGCGTAACCTTCAGTTGGCAAAAGGTGCGATTCGTGCCGGTATTGAACTGTTATTGCAGCAGGCTGGTTTAGAAGCCCAGATGCTGGATCGTATCATTATTGCTGGCGCATTTGGTATGTATATTCGTCCTGAAAGCGCAATCGCTATTGGTATGTTGCCGAATTTGCCAATCACATCGATAGAGCAGGTGGGCAATGCTGCGGGTATCGGCGTCAAGCTAGCATTATTATCTGAGCCCATGCGCGAGACAGCGAAAAGATTGGCGGCTAACAGTATCTATTTTGAGCAGGCAGGTAATAAAAGCTTTATGAAAAGCTTTATAAGGCAACTAAATTTCCCTGTCTTAGTGGAAGGTAGGCAGCGCTAAAGAGTACTATTTGACAGGTTTTTAACGCTAGCCTGATTTTGAACGATAAATTGTTTTGGCGTCATTCCGGTGATCTGTTTAAACACACGATAAAAGTGTGCCAGATCGCCAAAACCGGCATCCAGACTGGCATGCAAAATATTCCCGGTTTCAATTAGCAACTGCTTGGCGAGTTCAATTCGCTTGTTACGAATGTATTCATTAGCGGTTGTTCCCATTCTTATTTTGAATAGATCAGTATAGCGTCGGTATGACAGCCCGGCAAAATTTGCCAACTCAGCCACACCGGATATTTCCTGAATATTTTCTTCCAGATATTTGAGACTATTCTCGAAGTATTGCTCCCAGGGTCTCAGGTTTTGCTGATTTATTACTTCTCTGTACGCTCTAATTAATTGCGTGACGAGGGAAATGAAGTGGCTGAGTGTGAGTGCATTTTGATCTTCTGCTTTGGCGCGTTTTTCTTTGAGTAGCTCCTTAAGCAGGTATCTGATCGTGGGTGCGCGAATGGTGCTTTCCGGTGAGAAACTGGTCAGCGCAGGAAAGACTAATTCGAACGAATGTAGTAATTCTTTGAGTGTGTATGGGCTGTCGAAATGCTGTTTGTTATAACAGATCATGAGCAGTGCTGCGGAGTTTTGATCGCGGCAGATCCACCGGTGTTTGACGCCAGCCGGTAGTAACAGTATTTTTGAATTTGATAGCGTGGAAGTGCCATCAATAAAATCGAGAGTCAGATCCCCACGTTTGACCAGGCAGATTCTATCATGGTGCCATTGGGCATATTCCGTTTCTGTATTGCCGGATAGCGATGCTTCGACAAGGACGATGCCGTTGCATTTCAGGAGTGCACCAAAAGGTGTGAAATCAAGGTTTGAAATCGTCTTTGAGTCCGTAATTTCCGAAATTGCAAACTATTCTCCACCCATTTGGCAAAGATTTCAAGTGCTGCTAAAGCTACTCTGGTGCCAGGATATTTTATTTTATTTGAAAAGAGTTTGAGAAACATTTAGGAAGGATGATATCAAATGGCTATCTGTGATTTGGTGGTGATCGGCGAGCGAATTAATCCGGGATTTAAAAGCTCGAAAGCCTTGTTTGATGATTCGGATTTACGCGGTATACAGGCGCTTGCGATCAAACAGAGGGCGGCGGGAGCCAGCTACCTTAATATAAATATTGGTTCCAGAGCACTAGATGATCCAGGATTTATGCGTGACGTGATCGTTGCAATTCAAGAGGTCGTAGATATCCCGCTCTCTTTTGATTTCCCTGGTTTTGAAGTCCAAAAGGTTTGTCTCGATATCTATGATGAGAGCAAGGCCGGCGGCAATAAACCAATTATTAACTCAATTGCTGAGCCCCGTTGGGAGATGGCGGAAGCATTAAGCATAAAGCCGAGTCGTATTGTTGTGATGGCCTCGGAGCGCATGGAAAATGGGGAGGGGGCAGCGAACAAAGAACCGCAGCAGGTTTTGCAGGTTGCGAAACGCATGTCGCGGCGTCTGATCGAGGAGTACGGCCTCACCCTCGACGATATTATTCTCGATGTTTCTATCACTACGCTCGCAACTGATCGCGCCGGGTTAATTAAAATGGCGCTGGATGCGATCAAGCTGGTAGGACAGGACCCTGAGTTGCAAGGCATTCACATGATGGGCGGTATAAGTAATATCGGCATGATGTTGCCACCGCTCGCGACTGATGGCAAGCCACTTAAAACACGCATCGAACGGGCCTTTATGACTCTGGCGCGTCCTTATGGTTTTGACACAGTTCTGGCAACACCCTGGCACTCTTATGAAGCACTTCCTGATGATGATTTTGTACTCAACATATTTAAGGAAATTATCGAGTTGCAGGGTATGGATGCTATTCGTCAGCTGCGAAAACTTTACCTTTAGTAGGTTGCCTCATGAATCGCCTTATTATTAATACCGATAGCTACTTTGACGGTCATCGCTATCACTGCCAGGGACCTTACAGGCTGGTCATTGAGGATAGGTTGATTTTAAATATCCAGCAGGGTTTGTGTGGAACAACTGATCTTCCGGAAGGGTTTGCTGATGCTCGGGTGATTAATGCCGTATTTGTTATGCCGGGTTTGGTCGAGGCGCATTGCCACCTGTTTCTGGATGGAGCGGAGCTGGACTTTAGCGCTCGCAGTGAGTATTTAAAAGTCCCCTTTGAAACCATGCTTGCGACCGCCAGAACGAATGTTGGAGCAAACCTGAAATCGGGTATCACTCTAATCCGGGATGCCGGGGATAAGTATGGCGTCAATCATGCGATCCGCAATGAGGTGTCAAACGGCGGTGCTGCAGTGATTCGTTCACCTGGTCTTGCTATTCGCGCACCAAAGAAATATGGCGCCTTTATGGCCCGGGAAGTATCTGGAAGCGACGAAATTGTCGCTGCTGTTAATGAGGCGGCAAAGGACTCGGATGATCTAAAAATTCTGCTTACCGGGATTATTGATTTTGAAGCCGGAGCGGTAACTACAATGCCACAATTTGACATGGCTAGCCTAACGTTAATAGTGGAAACAGCAGCAAAGCGAGGCTTAAAGACATTTGCGCACTGTAGTGGGCTTGAAGGGCTGGAAATGGCGGTGAGTGCGGGCGTTAATTCCATAGAGCATGGTTTCTTTATGAGCGAAGCGCTGCTGGATAGGATGGCGGATAAGCAGATTGCCTGGGTGCCTACTTTTTCACCGGTACATTTTCAGTGGGCTCATCCTGAGCTTGCGGGCTGGGCGCCAGATACAATTTCCAATTTGCGCCGTATATTGGACAATCACTTTCGCCACGTCGAAATGGCCTATCAAAAAGGGGTGCCACTGGTGGCAGGTTCTGATGCAGGTAGCTATGGTGCCCGTCATGGCTCAGCGTTGATTGATGAACTCTGTTTTTTTTACGAGGCGGGGCTTCCAATGCAGGAAGTATTGGTTTCTGCTACCAGTAGACCACGACAGCTTTGGGACTGTCCGTCCAATAAGATCGTTGCGCAGAATGAAGCAGAGTTGATTCTATTGCGAGCGTCCCCTTTTGGCGATCAAGATGCATTGCGCCAGTTACAGATGGTTTACGCAAATGGAGAGTTGCTTGAATATTCTATCAGCCATGAGGCGACTAGCTAATGTACTTGGTGCGTCGCTGGGTGGTACGCAGGGCGATCTTTTTCAATGCCCTCTATCGGTTATGTGAACGCGCAATACTAGGCTTGACTCCGCTATGGAGACGGATCGGATTGGCCCGGTTGGATAGACCCTTTGCCTTTCTGGAAAGGATGAGCAAAAGTTTTCTTTTTGATTGTAGTATGTGCGGAGATTGCTTGCTGGGGTCGACGGGTATGTCGTGCCCGATGAATTGTCCGAAAAGAGTACGCAATGGGCCGTGTGGTGGTGTTAGATCGGATGGGAGTTGTGAGCTTGATGCCGATATGCCTTGCGTTTGGGTTGATAGCTGGAATGGCATTAGTAAAACCGGTCTGTTTGGCCGTTATATGACACCCCGCCGTGCTGCGGAAACGACCCGTTGCGGAAAATCAGCATGGTTGCAGGTGATTGAGCATCAGACAGTTGCTCATCCAAAATCTGATCGAGTAGAGGCGTTGGGTGAGGCCGAGGACTTTGCACGATCTTCTCCTTATCCACCTAATCCTTTTGAGGCTTTGCTGAGTTCAGAAAAATTTGTGGTGACGGCTGAGTTGTCGCCCCCTGATTCAGCGAATCCAGATGATATTGCTGCCCGTTCCAGTCACTTTGAGGGGCTGGTTGATGCGGTTAACGTTCCTGATGGCTCTGGTGCGAACTGCCATATGTCGAGTCTGGCTTCCTCGTTGTTACTGCGCGAGCTTGGCTTTACACCCATCATGCAGTTTGCCTGCAGGGATAGGAATCGTATTGCATTGCAGGGAGATATATTAGGCGCGGCGGCATTAGGTATAAAAAACCTGCTTTGCCTGACAGGCGATTCAGTGTCGGCTGGGGATCAGCCAGGGGCAAAGCCGGTCTTTGACCTGGATGCGGTTAGTCTGCTAAGAACAGCGAAAACAATGCGTGATAGCGCGCATTTCATGTCCGGTAGGCCAATAAAAATGCCTCCGGATCTGTTTTTGGGGGCAGCGCTTAACCCATTTCGTCCTCCTTATGATGCACGTCCCTTTCGACTGGCGAAAAAAATCGCTGCGGGCGCTCAATTTTTTCAAACCCAGTATTGTTACGATACGGCTCGATTAGAAGCGTTTATGTCACAAGTAGAAAGCCTGCAATTACATCGGCGCTGCAACATTCTGGTGGGAGTGGGTCCCCTTATTTCAGCTAAATCGGCACATTGGGTTCGTACCCATGTCCCTGGCGTTTATATTCCGGATCGGATGATTACACGAATGCAGGATTCAAGAAATGAAGCGAAGGAGGGTAAGCGTATTTGTATTGAGTTGATTGAGCAGTTACAGACGATAGATGGCGTATCCGGGATTCACTTGATGGTGCATCAGCATGAAAAACTATTGGCTGAAATTATCCAGGATTCCGGGCTAAAAAGATCTTGATCGTTGGCCTGAATTCGATGTTTTCTAGCTATAGTATCGAGTATTCAGCTATGTTTTAGTTGCCGCTGTCGCTGTCGCTGTCGCTGTCTCTGCCTCTGTCTCTGAATTAGTGTGTCCCTTTATTTTGCCAAATTAAGGTCAGAGAAAGGAGCGTTTGCAATGTCTGTATATGCTTCTCAAAAAATTCAACCTGCTGTGCTCTCATATCCTATTAAGCAATATTACATAGGTATCACATACATAGGTGATGGGCCATAGGTTACCCCGGCTAAATATACTGCGTGTCCAAGGGGAGTTCGGTCGTATCCTTGATACGTGTTATTGCAACGTTGGAGTGCATCTCCCGAATACTGGGTATCTGTGCCAAGTGGGTGCGGGCAAAAATTTCATAGTGCCGAATATCTTTAGTCACGATTTTCAACATATAGTCCATGCTACCGGTCATGGTGTAGCATTCGACGACTTCAGGGAATTGTGATATCTGTTTTTCGAAGTTATCCAGGGTGGAGCCGCCATGTCCTGACAGATTGACTGAGGTAAACACGACCACCTCCATGCCCAGTTTATCGCTGTCCAACAGTGCAACTTTCTTTTTGATAATGCCCGCCTGTTCTATTCGGTTAATACGGCGCCAGCAAGGCGATTGCGAAATGCCAACCCTATCTGCCAATTCGGCTGTACTTAAGCTGGCATCCTGTTGAATAAGTTTGAGCAATTTTAGGTCGAGTTGGGTTAATTCGATTTGCATAAAAAAACCTGATTAATTGTTAATGATGAATAAAATAGCTAAATAATAGGGAATAATTAGCGAAAAAGAAATATTTATTCGGCACTTTTTCGCTATTATTTTTTCAAATAAAACAAGGGTGTCGGATGGTTTGGCGGGTTACCGAGAAAACCGGAAAGGGGTTTTTAACGCAGGCCGATATCTAATCGATTTTCATTACTTGCGCATTCACTGCGATTTCTAATGGAGCCTGGTATGGCACAGCTGAAAATTTCTTTGGACGACAAGTATGCGCTTGATAGAACGCGTGCTTACATGACTGGTATCGAAGCGCTAGTGCGTCTTCCTATTTTGCAGCATCAGCGAGACCTTAAAGCCGGGTTGAATACGGCAGGGTTTATATCCGGCTATAGAGGATCGCCATTAGGGGGCGTAGATCAGGCGTTCTGGAAGGCACAGAGTTATCTTGATAGACATAATATTCATTTCAAACCGGGAATTAACGAAGATCTGGCAGCTACAGCCGTGTGGGGTTCGCAGCAGGTAAATCTTTTTCCCGGGGCTAAATACGATGGCGTATTCAGTATGTGGTACGGCAAGGGGCCAGGCCTCGATCGAAGCATGGATGTTATTCGTCACGGGAACGCTTTCGGTACTTCAAAATACGGCGGTGTTCTGGCTGTTGCAGGCGATGACCATGGGTGCAAATCTTCAACCTTGCCCTATCAAAGCGAACACATGTTTATTGGTGCTTCGATCCCTGTATTGAGTCCGGCCAATGTACAGGAAGTGCTGGATTTGGGCGTCTATGGCTGGGAATTATCGCGTTACAGTGGTTGTTGGGTTGCCCTAAAAGCTATAACGGAGAACATGGATTCGGCGATTTCAGCAGAGATTGATCCTGCGCGCGTCAATATTGTGATTCCAGAGGATTTTGAAATGCCGGAAGAAGGTGTGCATGGTCGTTGGCCAAGCACACCGCTGGAACAGGAACGTATTCTCAACAAATATCGTATTTATGCGGCTCGCAGGTTCGCTCGGGCTAATCATTTAAACAAGGTAATGATCGATAGCCCCAATCCACGACTTGGAATCATTACCACAGGCAAAGCCTATCTTGATGTAATGCAGGCATTGGATGACCTGGGTATCGATGAGCTGCTCGCGGCTAAAATCGGATTACGGGTATTAAAAGTGGGGATGCCTTGGCCACTTGAGCCAGTGATCACCCATGAGTTTGCCAGTGGGCTGGAAGAGATTCTCGTGGTTGAGGAAAAGCGCAGTATTATTGAAGATCAGCTTACCGGGCAACTTTATAACTGGCCGGTTGCCGAGCGTCCCAGAGTGATAGGTGAATATGACGAGCTTGGGCAGGATCTTCTTAGTAATCTTAGCGAGTTGACTCCTGCGATGGTTGCTCGCACCATTGCCGCCCGTATAGCGAAGTTTTACAGCAGCAAAACCATTCAGGAGCGTTTGGCTTTTTTGGATGCGAAGGAAAAAACGCTGGCGCAACCGCGTAAAAAACTGGATCGGGTGCCCCACTATTGTTCCGGTTGCCCCCACAACACATCCACCAAAGTTCCCGAGGGCAGCAGGGCGTTGGCGGGTATTGGTTGTCACTATATGGTGACCTGGATGGATCGTAATACCGGCACCTTCACTCAAATGGGCGGCGAGGGCGCAACCTGGATTGGCCAGGCACCTTTCACCGAAACCAAGCATATCTTTCAAAACCTGGGCGATGGAACCTATTTTCATTCAGGAATATTGGCGATTCGAGCTGCCCATGCTTCCGGGGTCAATATTACTTATAAGATTCTGTATAACGATGCGGTGGCTATGACCGGCGGGCAACCAATTGATGGCCCATTAAGCGTTGAAATGATTGTCCAACAGTTACGGGGAGAGGGCATCAAACGCATCGCGATCGTTTCTGATGAGCCTGATAAATACGCTGCGGATTTTCCCCGCTTTGAAGGGCTGACAATTGATCATCGTGACCAGTTTGAACGCATCCAACTGGAGATTCGAGAGGTCGAGGGCACCAGCATTATCATTTACGATCAGACCTGTGCCGCAGAAAAAAGGCGCAGACGCAAAAAGGGACTGCTGGAAGATCCTCCGATTCGGGTATTTATCAATGAGGATGTATGTGAGGGCTGCGGAGACTGCAGTATCCAGTCCAACTGTTTGTCGGTGGTCCCCAAAGAAACTGAATTCGGGCGCAAGCGAATGATCGATCAGAGTGCCTGTAATAAAGACTATACCTGCCTTAAGGGTTTTTGCCCGAGCTTCGTCACGGTAATCGGTGGTGCGTTACGTAAAAATAATAACGTTGCTCTATCTCTGCCACTTGGTTCAATCCCAAACCCGGATCTGCCGGGTATTGATCAGCCTTGGAATGTATTGGTCACAGGGATAGGTGGTACCGGTGTATTGACCATTGGCTCAATACTGGCTATGGCTGCGCATATCGAAGGTAAAGGCTGCACCACGCTAAACCAGACTGGTTTGGCGCAGAAGTTCGGTGCAGTTGTGAGTCATGTGCGAATAGGAAACAAGCAAGAGGATATTCACGCTGTAAGAATTGCTGCGGGCGATGCGGATTTACTATTAGGTTGTGATTTGGTGGTCTCTGATTCTGATGATGCGCTGGCGAAACTGCAACGAAATCGCTCTTACGCAGTTGTTAACGATAACGAAGCTGTGACCGCAGAGTTTATCAGAAATCCTGATGCGGAATTTCCAACAGAGTCTATGAAACAAACGATCAGAGAGGAAGTAGGTGACGAGAAGGCATATTTTGTTAACGCGACACAGGTTGCTTCAGCGCTGCTAGGTGATTCGATAGCGAGCAACTTGTTTTTATTGGGCTATGCCTATCAAAAGGGTCTGATACCAGTAACCGAGGAAGCCATTTGCCAGGCCATTGAGCTAAACAGTGTAGCGGTGCAATTCAATCAGCAGGCCTTTGCCTGGGGACGATCGGCAGCGCATGATTTGGCGGCTGTGCTGCGCGTAGCGAATATCGACAGCATAGATCAGACAGGTCAATTGGGATTGGATGATCGAATTGACAGCTATTATCACTTTTTAGTTGATTATCAGGATAAGAGCTATGCGGATAAGTTCCTGGATTTTATTGCCACAGTAAAGACGGCTTGTGGTGAAGTGGTCGTTGATAAGGATGATCAGTTTGTTAAAGCGGTGGCTCACAGTCTATTTAAACTGATGGCGTATAAAGATGAATATGAGGTGGCCCGATTATTCGCTAGTCAGGATTTTAGAAAAAATCTGGAAGCACAGTTTGAGGGAGACTTTAAACTTCAATTCCACATGGCACCGCCTCTGTTATCCCGCAAAGATGGCGTGACAGGACATTTGATCAAGCGCGCATTTCCGGGCGCTACCCTTAAGCTGTTTACGATATTGGCAAAACTGAAGGGGTTGCGGGGTAGTCGATGGGATGTGTTTGGTTATAGCGCCGAGAGAAAGCAGGAGCGCAGATTAGCCGAAGAGTATCGTCAGAGAGTTGAGCATTTGTTGAGTGAGCTGAATGCGCAAAATTATTGTATTGCGCTTGAAATTGTGCAACTTCCGCTGAAGGTTCGGGGTTATGGACACGTCAAGCAGCGCAGTATTAAGCAATACAGGGAGAGTGAGGCTGTTCTGATGGATCGGTTTTATGGAAGAGAAGATAAAGTGGTCAGAATAGCGGCCAGACAGGTCGCGTAAATTGAAGTAAGGGTGATCGCATCACCGATTGTTTACGTCACAGCAGGCTGGTATAGGGAGTCAACAATGGCAGTTTTTTCTTTAGCAGATTTTGATGGCCACGAAAAAGTGGTATTTGGGAATGACCTGGAATCTGGATTAAAGTCTATTATCGCAGTACACAACACCAATCTGGGTCCCGCCCTGGGTGGTTGTCGTATGTATCCATATTTTTCAGAGGAAGATGCAGTAAAGGATGTTTTGCGCCTTTCCCGTGGTATGACCTACAAATCTGCTTTAGCAGGACTGCCGATGGGAGGAGGTAAGTCTGTCATTATTGGAAATCCGGCGACCGGTAAGTCCGAAGCTTTGTTCAGGGCAATGGGACGGTTTGTCAACAGCCTGTCGGGGCAGTATGTGATGGCCCAGGATTCAGGTACCAGCGTGGCTGATTTGCAGGCAGCTGCCAAGGAAACATCTTACGTGGCTGGAGTCGAAGAAACAGTCGATGATCAAGGTAATATTCGCGACGGCAATCCGTCACCGGCTACCGCATTCGGAGTGTTCGTGAGTATTCAGGCCGCAGTGAGACATCAGTTAGGCCGAGCCAGTATGAGGGGGCTGAAAGTTGCAATACAGGGGGTGGGCAAAGTTGGATTTGCGTTGGCGCAGCATCTGCATGGGGCTGGCGCTCATTTGCTGGTGTCGGATGTGAATGAGAAAAACTTAATCCAGGCACGGGACAGGTTGCAGGCGACGGTAGTGGACAACGATACGATCTGTAAGGTTGAGGCTGATGTTTTTGCACCCTGCGCAATGGGTGGAGCCATTAATGATATCAGTATCAATCAATTGAGAACTTCCATTGTTGCGGGAGCTGCCAATAACCAGCTGGCCACACCACAGATGGCAGACGCTCTGCGTGAGCGAGGTATTCTTTATGCGCCGGATTATGTGATCAATGCAGGTGGTATCATCCATATACATTACATGAGAAATCAGCTGGGGTGGGAGGCATCAACTCAGCATGTGCGGCGTATTGGTGATACACTCCAGGAAATATTCGCAAGAGCAGACGCAGAAAATTCAACGACGGCGGCTGTCGCCGATCTGATGGCCGAAGAGCGGTTTATGCCGAATGGGGTTTTCTTAGCGAGCGACGAGACAATAGGTGTGGGAGTGGGAGCGCCGCAGCTCATGTCAAATGGGCGATAGGATCTTAAATGCTCGAAGTTGGGAAATGAAATAAGAGCCTGATAGTGGCAAAACAGTAGCGCAAAAAAAAGCCCAGTAGAAACTGGGCTCAAATATTTACAGGGAGGGTAACTAATGAAAAGTAAATACACCTAATACGACCATCGCTAATGAGCTAAAGTTCAAATTAATTTTAATTTTTTCAAAAAAAATTAAAAAAGGTAGAACACAAAGTTGTTTACCTTGTAATAAATCGCTAGAAGTATCCCGTATAAAATGCTCTAAAATAACATTTTTTCTTTAAATACCCCCGGTTCCTGTGTTGCAATAGATAAAATTTATTAGCTATTAATACAGAAGGCCTTTCGCATTGCTCCAGACTATTCAATCTCCACTCGACCATGCGCTGCAAAAAGTGATGCCGGATGCTTCGGTCGTCCAAACATCATTACCTTTAAGCAAACAAATTAGACTCTGGTTGCTGGATCCTCTGTTTCATCATGATCCCTGCTCCAGTGAAGAGAGTGCTGCAATTATGAATAATCCGCCTTACTGGTGTTTTTGCTGGGCTAGTGGGCAGGTGCTAGCGAACTATATCCTAGAGTATCCGGCGCTGGTCGCAGGTAAGAGTGTTATGGATTTTGGAACAGGTTCCGGCGTTGTTGCGATTGCGTGCATGCTGGCAGGAGCAAAACAGGTGGTAGCCTGCGATATTGACCCCGACGCCAGGAGAGCATGCAGTGCCAATGCGGTCCTAAATAAAGTAGAGCTTACCCTTTGTGCATCATTGGATGAGGTTCCCTGGCAGCCAGATTTGTTATGCGCAGCAGACGTGCTGTATGACTTGGAGAATTATTCGTTATTAACTCAGTTTCTGGAAACGGCAAAACAAGTAATTGTGGCAGACTCTCGAGCTCGCACGGTGGCTCCGGATTTATATCAACAGATTGAAGTAAGGGAAGCGACAACTCTGCCTGACTATGGAGAGTTCGATGAGTTTAAACGGGTAAAAATTTATCTATCTTCCGGCTGAGGCGTATCGGCACATTTCTCTGAATCGTTTATACTAAGAGCCTAAGGAACCTCTGAATAACTCCTTGATCCCTCTGGCGTACAGAGCGTTTGTAGATCAAGACGGCTTTGTGCAGTAATGTCCAGACCTTGCAAACAAAGCCAACGCAGAGCTACGAATACCCTGTAAGCCCCGGAGGGCGAGGTCTGAAAGCTTTATTTGCGGCGTTAGAAACTTTGCTAAGGCAATAAGCATTAGCGGCAGTTCCTGCCTTGCAGCTAAAACCTTCAGGTCTCGCAGAGGCACTAAGGAGTTATTCAGAGGTTTCCTAATTTTTTGGGGGGTCGGCTAAGCCGTTTGTTGTTGATTCAGGTCTTCCCCAAAGCTCATCCATATTACCAAGGTTAAATTATGATTGTACTGGGCTTGTCTGGCGCACTGACGCACGACCCTTCTGCGGCCATCTATAAGGATGGGAAACTCCTCTCAGCTGCGGAGGAGGAGCGATTTATCCGCGATAAACATGCAAAAAATAAAATGCCCTATGAGGCTGCAAAGTTTTGCATGCAGAGTGCTGGCGTGAGAGCCGAAGATATCGATGTGGTGGCCGTGCCTTTTGCTCCGATCAGTCTGCTTTCCCCGGCACGTTGGCACTATGCCAAGCGCTACTGGTATGCGCCTGACCGGTCACTTGATGTACTGTTTAATGGAAATCGCCGGTACCGTCGTTACTTGAAACGCATCAAGGAATTGTGCAATCAGCTTGGTATTAATTGGAAAGAGATAGAGTTCGAGCCGGTCGAACATCATTTGGCGCATGCCAGCAGTTGCTATCACCTAAGCGGATTTACTGAGAAAACTGCAATTCTCGGAGTGGATGGCAAAGGAGAATATGCAACCACCTTTTTCGGATATGGTGAAAATGGAAGAATCCATAAAATAAAGGAATTTTACGATCCGGATTCTTTGGGTGGACTTTACGGTGCTATTACCGAGTATCTGGGTTTCGAGATGCTTGACGGTGAATACAAGGTTATGGGAATGGCTCCCTATGGGGATCCCAGTAAGCACGATCTATCGGCGCTGATTGACTTCGACGGTAAAGACTTTCGGGTAGACAATAAACTGGTTAATACCGTTGGTGTGCGACGCTATAAGGAGAAGGGTGTCGGTTTCTATTTTAGTCAAAAACTGATCGACTGGTTGGGGCCCCGTCGCATTGGTGATGTGGCTGATGAGCCGTATATTGATTATGCGGCAAGTATTCAGAAACTTTACGAAGATGTGGTGTTAAAGCTACTGGACTATTATTTAGGCGATATTCTCAAGGAGACTGGAAAGCTTGCCTTTTCTGGTGGTGGTGCGCTCAATGTAAAACTGAATCAACGCATCATCGCATTGCCCTATGTCAAAGAGCTTTGGGTGCAACCGGCATCAGGTGATGCAGGTACGGCTGTTGGTGCGGCATCCTTTGCGTCAGTTAAAAGAGGCATGCCGGTCGAGAAAATGGAGCATGTTTATCTGGGCCCCAGTTACAGTAACGATGAGTGTATTTTGGCTTGTAAACAACATTCGGGAAATCCTGATTACGAAGTGATTAACAATGTTCCGCAGCGTATCTCTAGTATTCTTGCTCATGGGCATCCTGTGGCCTGGTTTCAGGGCAAAATGGAATTCGGGCCGAGAGCCCTTGGCGGGCGCAGTATTCTGGGTTGTCCCAGCGTGAAGGGCGTCGCTGATCGGATCAATGAGCAGATTAAGTTTCGTGAGCGCTGGCGTCCTTTTTGTCCCAGTTTGCTGAGTAGTGTTGCTTCGCAAATGCTGCAAACAGATCACCCGTCGCCCTTTATGACCTTTACCTTCGACGTTGCGGATTCCTGGAAAGATCGTGTGCCAGAAGTTGTACATGAGGATGGTACGGCAAGAGCTCAGGTTGTGGATCCGACGCATAGCCCAAGATACCACGCTCTGTTGTTAGAATTGGAAAAGCTGACGGGTAATGGTGTGGTGCTGAATACTTCACTGAATCGCCGCGGAGAACCCATGGTCTGCTCTCCAGCGGACGCACTCAATATGTTTTTTGGATCGGATCTCCAATATCTGATCATGCAGGATGTATTAGTGGTCAAGCAAGGAGCGGATAAAATGGTTGGTCTGAAGGTGGAAGAATAATACGCTGGAACAGACACATCCGTGAGTATTAGGGCGGGGCTTGAAATCATGCTTTCCAAGCCCTTTAGCGCTTACCGCAGTGCTTGTCAGCAAACTATGGTAATTCCAGCCCAAGCCTCAGAAAAGCACGGGTTTCGAAAATATTGGAGACATGGTACTCGGGGTATTCATCAAGCAGATTGTGCACGATTAATTCGGCATTGATTCTACTAGTTCCAAAATTAAAGCTTTTTGCCAGCCTGAAGTCGAGCCGGTCGTGGGTTCGAATGGCATGGCCCTGCCGCCAATTTACGTCGGACATGTAATACCATACAAAGCTTGCTTTCCAATTATTAGGGAATTTCTGTGATACTAGCAAGTTAGCATTGTGGCTTGGTAATTCTACGTTAAGGCTTTTGTGCTCTATGAAAGGGAACACGCGTTTAAGGCGATCACCATGGTAATCTGTATAGGCGTATTGAAATGAGATCAACGTTGTTTCGCTGGGGCGCAACTGAATTTGTGTATCGATCCCTTTGGTTGACCACTCCATAGTATTACCAATAACTGCAATATCGCCGGTTAAATCTGGAAATTCGTCAATATACTCCCCGGTGATATTTTCGGCCTCACTTCTGAATATACGCAAATCAATCGACAGCTTTCCATTTAATAGACTGCCTAAATAACCTATTTCGTATTCTTCAACGGTTGATTCGTCGATATCCTGTCCAAATATAACGTCAGCTTCAATCAGAGTGCCGTCAGCAAATCTGACCGCTTGAAATTGATTGGCCTCAAGTATGGATGGTGTGCGATTGCCGTAGGTATAGGACGCATGAAAAGTATGTCCTGGGGCCATAGTGTAGTTGACTGCGGCTCGAGGAGAAATCAAATCACCAACAATGCTGTTGTGCTCAATCATCGCCCCCAGGTTTACAGTCCAATCCTGGCGCAAACTCCACTCCCAGTTGCCGAAAATTCGATATTGTAATTCGTCGATTGTGTCATCTCGACTTAGCAGGAATTCACCTCTCATCCTATCGTATCTTGCGCCGACGCCCCAAACTAATCGTTGATTCTTGACCAAATTCAGCTTTTGCTGAATTTCAAAGTCATAACGCTCCGAGAGCGTGTCATCGAGTCCGGTTGTAATATTCTCGTCCGGGTGACCGTTGAATATGAGAGGGATAAACTCCGGCGGTACTCCAAGCAAGCCAGATAATGGGCCGAGGTCTCTCATTTCACTGGTTTCTAACCGGTTGTGGTAAACTTGGATTTGGATCTGATTATTATTGTCCTGATTGTGAATCCATCTAAGCAGTTGGAAATTATTCTCGAATTTGCGGGTGTTATAGCCCTTTTGGTCGCCTGATTGATCTCCGTCTGGAACCTTGATCGTACTTTCGCCTACACCAAGTTGAAATTGCAGAGTATCCGATAAGGACGGTGCGTAAATACCTTTCAAGATCAAGTGCAGGGCCTCGTTCGAATCCTCGATTTTATTGAACGGTTCGGAGCCTTCCTTGCGACCTAATTCAGGAAAACCTTCGTTGTAGCGGTAATTAACGCTGGTCGTAAAATTTAGACCACCGATGGCACCACGGTGGCGAAGCTGCGCGTTGCGGGTTTGAAGGTCACCCAATGTGGTGGAAAATGAAGTTTTGTTCGTTTTAATTGGATTGATGGTGACGATGTTAATGGCACCCAAAAAAGCATTTGAACCGTAGGCCGGAGCGTTTGATCCACGAACCACTTCGATATAATCAATGTCCTGTATTGAAATTCCCAGAGAGCTCCATTCTACAGCTGAAAATACGGGTTCGTACACTGATCTGCCATCAATCATAACTTCGAGATCACCGGGAAATTCAAGAGTTAATCCGCGATTGGTGACGCCAAACTGATTGCCCTGGGTGTAGTAAGAAAGATAGCCGGGTACCAGGCGAAACAATTGCGGGATTTCAGTGGCCCCTGATGCCTCAATGAGTTCTCGGTCGATAATAGTAATTGAAGCGGGAACATCGGTGATTTTTTGATTTAGACGAGTTGCAGATGTGACAATAGGAACTTCTGATAAAAAATCAACTTCGTCTGTAAAATCTAAATCGTTCGCGTAGGTTTGAGTACCAGTCAGCGCTGAGAAAATTGTCGAGAGTAGTAAAGTGATAAATGGGAAGGGTAGAGGAGAAGTCATTACCAGCGTCCCTTTTGGCAGCAAAACATGGAAATAAGCCTTTAGTATTAATTCGCGAGGCATTATAGCATTCGATTCATGCATGGCCAGTGCATGAATCAAGAATCCTGAACTTTTGGGCTCTGCACAATAGCCCGTTATCTCTGGGTACCGTGGTGCGCCAGGCTATGCTGGGCGAGCTTTGATACGTTGCCTGGAGTAGGTGATTCCTGCCTCTCAATCGAGTAGAGCTAACCCGAAAGTACTAGTACATGAGGGTTATATCTTTTCGCATTTTAATAGTAGAAAATCAATCCATCGTTTAGTTACTTCGTCAGTAGCGATATTTATCGCAGATTGCGGTGCAAGCATGAGTATTTGTGCAAGCAAGTGCAAGTGGTTGAACAAAAGGCGCAGAAAGTACGAAGAGCACTGAGCAAAATAGGCAGTAGAGCAGTCAAGTAAAAAGAACAGCAACTTTACAAGAAAATACACCCCTTTTTTCCGGTTTACCACGGTCGGTGAGTCTTTATGGACAGGTCAAGGATGACACTGGTCAGGGACGACCACCAATTCCCTTCTCTTTTTATTCATCATCAGGTCACTTTAATATCTATATTGAGCTGAATTTTTGGCTTCCCATGTTTAAATACATAGCGAAAATCTAGGGGGCTATCCCACTTATAAAGTTGCAGAAAAATACGCACCACGCATACCGGTTTATGTATCATTTAGTATGTATACCCAAGTATCACTCATTCAGAGTGAGCCGCATTTTTTACAGGTTGCTATTGAGCGACGAATACCGACTCGTGCGTAGCCCTGAAAAATCACCATTTCTGGCGTAAATGGGCGGGATTAGCAGCGTCACTACCCCTCAATCATCGACTGAATTGCTCAAGGCTGGCTATAAAACCAAGTAAGCCAACGTTTGCCTAAAGCCAATAAGGTGTTTATTCTTCCTAATACCTCGAAAATCCGGGAATGGCCCTGTAATCTCTGCCATATCAGCAGGATAGGCAACAAAAAACCACAAAGATATGCAGCAATATTCTAAACTTAATTCCAACTTTCCCAATCAATTTCAAAGGGAGAGCTTGCAACTCGTAAATAAAATTATTGACCTAACGTCATCGGCTTTTTATTTAATCGACGCGGACATGAAGCACCTCGGTGTTGCACTATATAACCTAGAGCCTGATATCGACAAAGAATACCAGCAGAAATTCTGGCGTCTCGATCCGCTCAATCCGCGAAAATTCTCGAGAACCGATAAAACTGTAGTGACCATCGATTCTCAGGTTTCATCAACATTATTAAAACAATCCACTTATTACCAAGATTTTATGAAGCCCCATGATCACCGCTACGTAGCGGACATGTTCTTTCGTTTTGAGGGTGAAATTATCGCGGTATTGAGTATGTTGCGTCATGAATCCATGAGGGCTTTCAATGATAAAGAGTTAACCCTGCTGCGCAATATTCAACCCTTTCTCGAATATACCCTCAACTGCGTTTACCTGCCCAAGCGCATCTCGGAACGACAATCCATTCAAGACAGATATATGCTCACTAATAGGGAATTGGATGTATTGGAGCTGGTAGTTGCTGGCGCTAGCAACAAAGTTATTGCCAACGAGCTTGCGCTAGGCTTACCAACGGTTAAAACCCATCTTTGGCATATCTTTCAGAAGACGGAATCCATATCTCGAACAGAACTGTTGTCGAAGATATTTAAATTTATTCAAAGCTGAAAGCCGTACCCGCTTTCAGGCTCGCTCAACCATTTGGTTGATAGATTCCCACAGCCTCGCCCGGTTATGATATCAGGGAGTTATTCATTCTTTACAAAAGCAGGGTGGCAGCAATGATAGGAAACTTGAAGGAGAGGGTCGCCATTGTAACTGGGGCCGGGCAGGGTATCGGGGAAGGAATCGCTAAGGTATTCGCAGCAGCGGGAGCCAAAATAGTTGTAGCAACCCGCACCAAGGAAAACGGACAGCAAACTGTTGATGAGATTACTGCCTCAGGCGGTGATGCGATATTAATTCAAACGGATGTTGAAAAGCAGGAGCAGATTGACGCGATGGTGGTGCAGACAGTTGCACATTATGGTCGGTTGGATATCGCCATTCATAACGCAGCTGTTTTCCCCATGCACAGCGTCGAAAGTCTTCCCGCAGACGTGTTGGACTCGACACTTAGCATCAACCTCAAAGCTGCCTTCTGGTTGGCGCAGGCAGCCATACCACATTTTCGTAAGCAAGGTGGCGGAAGATTAATCTACACCTCCTCGGTTACTGGGCCAACGGTAGCGATGCCGCTGACGGCACACTATGCTGCTTCCAAGGCTGGTATGAACGGTTTTATAAAAACGGCCGCTATCGAGCTGGCCAGAGAAAACATTACAGTAAACGGCGTCGAACCCGGCTATATCCTAACTAAGGCGATGTCTCTTCTGGCTGATGGTGAAGCATTGCAGGAGATGGCTAGCATGATCCCCAAAGGAAAATTGGGCAAGCCGGAGGATATTGCCAACACGATGCTATTCCTGGCTTCGGACGAAGCCGCCTATATTACCGGACAAACCATTGTAGTAGACGGCGGATCTACCCTGCCGGAAAGCCCGGTTTTAATGCAACAGTTTTATCATTCATCCGGTAATAGAACGACTTGATTGTTGCGGATTTGATGGAGAACCAGCATGAGCATTGAAGAATTATTGGCGCGCCGTTATCGACTGTTGGGTAAACACTCACCGCTGTTCTACGACCAACCCCTTCACTTGGTACGCGGTAAAGGCGTATGGCTGTACGATGCTGAGGGCAAGCGTTATCTGGACGTCTACAACAACGTCCCGGTTGTGGGCCATTGCCACCCCCATGTGATTGAAGCGCTCACGCGTCAAGTTAGCACCTTGAATATTCATACCCGCTACCTTCATGAGAATATCGTTAATTATGCGGAGCGATTGACTGCAACCTTCGACGATTCACTATCTATGGCGATGTTTGCCTGCACCGGCAGCGAAGCGAACGAAATTGCATTGCGTATGGCACGACACTGCAGCGGCGGCATGGGCATTATCGTCACTGATTTTGCCTATCATGGTAATACCACCGCCGTGGCTGAGCTGGGAACCGGCTTTATGCCAGAAGCGGCCAATGCGAGAAATGTGCGGGCGATACCTATTCCCGATTCCTATCGCGGTTTGAACGGCCTGCAAGGCGAAGCTCTGGCTCTGGCCTATGCTGACGCAGTACAACAGGCCATCGATTCCTTCGCAGCTGCCGGTATTAAGCTAGCGGGTATGCTGGTCTGTCCAGAGTTCGCCAATGAAGGACTGCTCAATGTTCCCGAAGGTTTTATGAAGGAGGCCGTAGCACGAGTACGTAAAGCTGGCGGCCTTTATATCGCGGACGAGGTGCAGGGTGGGTTTGGTCGCACTGGCACCCATATGTGGAGTCATCAATGGGATGATGTCATACCCGATATAGTGACTATGGGTAAGCCCATGGGTAGCGGCCATCCTATTTCTGGCGTCGTGGCACGTGCAGATCTGATCAATGAGTTTGGTAGCTCAGCGATGTACTTCAACACCTTCGGTGGTAACCCAGTATCCTGCGCCGTCGGTATGGCGGTGCTGGATGTGTTCGAGCGGGAAAACCTGTTGCAGCATGTCACGGAAATGGGCAGTTATGTTGCCCAAGGTCTTAACAAACTGCAGGATAAATACGAACTGATAGGAGAGGTGCGCCATAAAGGCTTGTTCTTTGGTTTGGAAATGGTAACCGATCGCGATATCAAGGAGCCGGCCACTACAGAGGCAAAGCGTCTGGTTAATTGGATGCGGGATAACGGTATCCTGATCAGCAAAATAGGACGCTACGACAACATTTTGAAAATGCGTCCACCACTGATCTTTTCCCGTGACCATGCCGACCTGCTGCTATCTAAACTGGACGACGCATTCGCTGAACTCTAACCCTGAGGATATCTCATGACGGACTTTTATCTGCTCGACAGCGCCGAGCAAATGGCACGAATCCGTGATCTTGCAGCCCAGGCGTTAACTCTCTGGGAGGTGGACTATGGCGAACTTTCATTGATCAAATACCGTGAAAACGCAGTCTTTAAGGTGGTCACAGTTACCGGTGAACGATATGCTCTGCGTATTCATCGGCCTGGCTATCATTCGAATGCGGCACTACGTTCTGAACTGCAATGGATTAATGCACTAGATCAATCCGGCATCGAAGTGCCTGCTATCGTTCCTACTATCACCGGTGAATATTTTGCCATAATCAGCGCGGACGGCGTTCCCGAACCCAGGCAGGCAGACCTGTTTCAGTGGGTAAGTGGAGAGCCTATGGGTTCCATTGAAAAGGGACAATTCAGCAGCCTGGATGAGGTTTATTCCACTTACCATCGCATTGGTACTGTTGCCGCCCGCCTGCATAACCAAGCGGCATTCTGGCAATTGCCGGAGGGATTTACTCGCCATGCCTGGGATGCTGACGGCCTTACCGGTGAGCAGCCATTCTGGGGGCCATTTTGGGAGTTCGAGATGCTCAACGATGAGCAACGACAACTTTTGCTGCGCGCACGGGCTAAAGTGCATCAGGACTTGATCGCCTATGGAAAATCTCCAGAAACCTACAGCATGATCCATGCGGACTTTGTGGTGGAGAATCTAATGATCGATGGAGAGCATATTCGGCTTATCGACTTTGACGACGCAGGATTTGGCTGGCACCTGTTTGAACTAGCCACAGCACTCTATTTTATTATTAATGAAGACTATTACGAAACAGCCCGAAATGCATTGATTCAGGGTTACAGAGAGCACAGAGCGTTACCGGATGAGCAGCTAAAGCAATTGCCACTGTTTCTGTTGGCGCGTGGATTTACCTATCTAGGTTGGGCGCAAACGCGTAAAGAAACGGAAACTGCACAAGAAATGGGTCCGATATTTATTGAGGTGGCCTGTAGATTGGCGAGGGAATATTTGCGTGAATGATAGTGTAAGAATTCAGTGTTTGCCCGTTTGTCCCGGATCAAACTTTTTAATAATTTTAGTGCATGAATCCTGCTCGCCAGCTCATACAACGTAACGGTTTGTAACATACCTCCGGTCCCGGGAGAACTGTAGTTAAAGAGATAGGGCCCGTTGGTAAATTCTACGCTTACATGCTGTTCAGGTGGATATCGACCACCATGTGCCTCAAACACATCAGCAGGGTTTTCGAACTGCATTTTCCGCTGCATTTTCCGCTGCATTTCCCAGCGCCAACTAACCTTCAACAATATCCTTAAGTTCCAGTTTCGGAAAGGTTAGAATCTACCATTAAAATATATTTACCCGCTAATTATCCCGGGTTAAATCTCCCACGAACCATTCCATATGCGCAATTAATTCAGTTGTCTGTTCAATGCTCATATCATCAGGGTAGCTTTCCAGCTTTAGGCTGATTTCCCTTAAACCGGTATATTTTTTTGGGCTCAAAATACCCTTAAGTTGATGCGCATAATAGCGTATTTGATCGGGTTTCATGTGTGCTGCTGCAACTTTTATTTTCTCGGTGAGTCGGAGGATTTCAGCTTGTAATGCCTGCTCCGACACTTGGAACAGTGGCCCTGATTCGGGAGTCGTTTTAGCCATTGTTAAAGGAGCTGACCAGTACCCGGAAAGAGTTTTAATAAACTTTTGCTGATCAATAGGCTTGGCTAGCACTGCATCAAAAATATCCAGTTGTGTTGACAGTGATTTGGAATTCGGTGCGATGGCTGATATCGCAATAATCGGTGTCTCTTTAGCGGATTGCTGATTTCGTAGCTCTCGGGCCGTGCTGTATCCGTCCAACTCTGGCATATTCAGATCCAGGAGAACCATATCTAACTGGTGCTTTTGTGAAGCTTCAATAGCTTCGCGACCGTTTGTGGTTTCTACCACGATAGCTCCTGCCTCTTGCAGTATATGAGTAATCAGGCCACGATTGAAGTCATTGTCTTCGGCTATCAGAATTCGGCAACCCAACAGCGGTTTATCTTTGCCAGTGGCCGCACTCAACGGTTCAGCAGGGTTCCAGGCTGCTTTATCATATGCTGTATCATGCTTTAACTCTTGTGTCGGGGCATGCAGTGTCATATGAGTACCTAATAATAGCCTGGAGAGTTTCTCGAGAAACAGCCTGCTTCTGTGTGGTTTGCTGATGAAATCTATGGGTTGGTATTTATTCCACTCTATACTATTTTCCTGCAGAGGCAGCCTTGCGGTTGCGCTGGCCAGCATTATAGGGAGGTCGCAAAGCCCTCTGATTTGTAGCAATATCGATGCTAAATGCTCATTCTCTGTCTCCTGCGCACTCAGGCCAACGATGACACAACTATAATCAATTTCATGCTGGCTTAGGCGATGGTTCAGTGATGAGAGACTGTTAACGGTTACAATATGTGTGGTCCACTTAAGAACGGTATGGCGCAGTTCACGCAGAGCCCAGGGGTGGCGGTCATAAATAATAACCATATCGTCGTTGTCCGGCATCTCTGAACAAATTTGATCTTGCTTCTCGACGGATAACTGTATATGGCAGACAGCTTCCGTCCCCTTCTGCCAGGTGCTTTCCAGGTACACATCGCCACCCATAAGTTCAGCCAGTTTCCTGGCGATCACCAAGCCTAATCCCGAGCCGCCAAATCGTCTTGTTATGCTGGAATCCGCTTGACTGAATTCGGTGAATAATCCCTCCTGATCTTCTGCTTTAAGCCCAATGCCAGAGTCTTTTACCCGAATATTTAACTGGACTTCGGATTGAGAGAGGCCGCTTCTGGAAACTAGCAAAACAACCTCACCCTGGTCTGTAAACTTTATGGCATTGCTTACCAGGTTATTTATAATCTGACTGAAACGCAGAGAATCACCTATTACGCCAGTAGGCACATCCGATTCAATCAGCAACACAAGCTCCAGCCCCTTTTCAAATGCGCTATGCGCATGCATGGCGATAATGTTTTCCAGACACTCTTCCAGCTGGAAGGGCCTTAGCTCTAGCTCTATCGCATTGGAACGTAGTTTAGAGAAATCCAGAAGATCATTGATCACCGATAACAGAAGGTCTGAAGACTGCCGTATGATCTGATTGAATTCTAATTGCTGCTCAGATAACCCGAGCCTTTCAATAAGTTCACTATAACCGAGTATTGATGTCAAAGGAGTTCGTAGTTCGTGGCTCATTCGTGCTAAAAATTCATCTTTAGCCTGGTCAGCGGCCATCAGTTCGGTACCTGTTTGTTCCAATTGCTGATTGCGCAGTTCCAGGTCGCCGAGCGTTCCTTTCAGTTGCAGGGTAGCTTCGTCAACGCGTTGTTGCATCTGAGCACTAGCCTGTTCTATTTTTTCGGCCATTCGATTAAGACCGAGTGCCAGGATTTTAAATTCATCGCCATTTAGCTCTGGCGCGCGTGCTGAGAGGTTGCCAGACTCGAGTTGTTCTACGGTTTTTGAGAGTTTGGATAAAGGACGGCTGATACCCCGCGTGAAACTGATGGCCATCAGCAATGCTAAAACCAGTCCTGCCCCCGCGATACCAGCACCAGTAACCAGAATAGCCTGTTGCTGGTTTTTAAGTCGTGTTTCGCTGAATACAAGCTGTACCCAGCCCAATTGGACAGTCCCTTGTAATTTAACGCTATCCGGATCATCGTTATAATCGAAATCATCAACTTCTAACGTGCTGTAGGTGATGGGTTGCTGAAATATCCACATGCCTTTCTGATAATTGACTGGTTTAAATGACGGTGTTACGCCAATTATTGTGCCGGTATGACTGAGAACGGTGCCGTCCGGGTTCAAGAAATTTATTGCGATTACATCCTGCTCCTTCAATGTGGCATTGGATAGTGCCAGAAGGGCCTGCCGGTCACCGGAGAACATGTATAATTCCGACACTGAGGCTAGAGCGTTCGCCATATGAGAGCCTTGTCTTACAAAGAACGCCTCAGTATCAGCTTGTCTAATCCAGGTGAAGTAACCTGTCAGAAGACTGGTTGCCAGAAAGAGTGGAATAATTGCAAGGATGAGTACCTTGTGCCTTATTTTCCAACCTTTGGAGAATAAAATATTCATGTGCGTCATTCAGTTGATTTTTGAGTAGCGTCCTGCTGCTTCAGGTTGTATGGCTCTATTTCCATGGCCATTAATTTTTGTGCAAGCAATTCGGCATCTAACTTTGAGAAACCTAGTGATTGCTTGACCTTATTATTCAGTCGAATTACAAAATGGTTCGGATATTGAAACTTTTGAATTTCTGTTGCGCCAGCTGCCCAGCTTTTTACGAGCTCATCTGTTTGTGCGCCAATTTGTTCGGGTGTACTGTAGATTGATAGCATTGCCCCGGCGTCGACGTAGCGGCTCGAGTATCCTATGACAGGGATTCGGTACCGATAGCTAAGATAAATAATCCATTTGGCGGTCTGGCGGTTAAAGTCAGCTTTGTCAGGAAGTACGAGATATGCCTGACTGGCGGCTATAATGGGTTCAAGGGTTTTGACTGGATTTTGTGTTGGTTCAAGTTGCTTTGTGTTTAGCTGGATACCTAGCTGCTGACCAGCTGCCGTTAACTCAGGAATGCGTTTGTTTGATTGGAGACCGGTCAGCAGCCCAACGCTTGAAAGCTGGGGGTTTATTAATCGGGTAAGCTGCAACAAGCGTGGTGCTGGTTGATCCAGTACCACCGCGCCCAGAAGTTTGTCAGGGTATGTGCGTTGCAGTTTTTCCAGAGCGCTAAGGCTGACAAAGCTCGAAATAACGGGTTTTTCGGGAAATCCAAGCAGCGCCTGATGCGTTGCCTGTGCGCCAATGGCTACAATGAAATGAGACTGATTGATGCTCTCTATATCTGTTTTGTTGGCAGTATTGATTAGAGTAGTCTTATAGACAATAGACTCTTCCTGGCCTGCGCCCAGGCTGCTAACGATGGAGCGCGCGACTTTTTCGTAGACAGGGTTAGTGTCGGATAACACAATGCTGACTGAATAGTCTGCAATACAGTTGTTCGCAACAAGCAGAAACAACAGGCAGAAACTTAGGGTTCCCGCACGTAATCGGTTCGCTAATCCTTGCGATTTGGCCATTTAGCGCTTCCTTAGCATGCCTGAAAAGAGTCCGTTAGCGGTTGCTGGCTGGTTGTCGGCGCTGTACCTGAATGCTGTGTTGCCAACATTGGTTTTTTAGCAAAAAGTATTAGCCTGTAACTGCTATTCATCCGGTCGGTGCCTAATGTAAATTGAGTTTTCTGGCGGCGTTGCTCGCTTGAATTCGATTTTCGACCTGAAGAATTTTTAGAATAGTGCTGACATGAACCTTTACGGTGTTTTCTGACAGGTTTAAATCCTTGGCAATTTGTTTGTTGGATTTTCCTTCCATTAACAAATTCAGAATTTCCAGTTGCCTGTCTGTGAGAATTTTTTTTGTGCCAGGCTTTGTGCTGTTTTTGGATTCGATTGTTTCGCTGGCGTTAGTCTGCGCCACTAAATTTTCGGGTATATAGGTTCCGCCTGATAAAACCGTATTAATCACATTATTGAATTGCTGGTTAGACGATGATTTCGAGATAAAACTCATAGCCCCCAGATCCAGTACTTTACGAATGTGTTCAGTTTTTTCGGTAGCTGAAATGACAATGACCGGCAGTTCGGGGTTGTCTGAACAGAGCTTGCGAAGAAAATCAAAACCATCCATGTCCGGCATAAACAGATCTACAATGGCAAGCTGAAAACCAATATCCTGCGTGGTTAGCTGAATGGCTTCTGAAGCATTTTCTGCGTTAAAAATTACTGCATCTGGCAACAGCTGACGAAGACTATCATTGAGGCCGGAACGGATAAAAGTATGGTCGTCAGCGATTAAAATATTCACACCCAGTAGCCCTTGGTTTTAGTAACTTGGTTATCCTTTACAACCAAATATACACCTTTATCAGATTATTTTAACTAGCCCATAAGGATTAATACATTAGGATGCAGTAATAGCGAAGATCGATGTTGACGCTTGACAATATATTAGTTGCTGCTAAATTAATGTACCTATGAACATAAATGATAAACCAGATATTGAAGTATTACGAAAGCGGGCGACCAACGCTGCGGCTTTAATGAAAGCGTTGGCGAATGAAAACCGGCTGCTGATTCTTTGCCAGCTGTTAGAGGGCGAGCTATCCGTCGGCGCGCTGAATGAAAAAGTTGAGTTGGGGCAGTCTGCATTTTCCCAGCACTTGGCGGTGTTACGAAAAGATGACTTGGTAAAGACCCGTAAAGAGGCACAAACAGTTTATTACTCTTTAGCAAATGATCATGCAGAAAAAATACTAACGGTGCTGTACGGTATTTTTTGTACGTAGAAAACATCTCATAATTGCCGCGCCTAGTAATGCGGCGCTTGACCTGTGTTAAGGCTAATAACCGATTCCACCTATTTTTAATCCTGCCCTCCGTTTTACAAACAGTTTGCTAATCCATGGTTTTGCTAATCAATAGTTTCTAGCAACGGTGAATGTGACTCTTTGCTTGATTTCTATCCGGTGTAGACAGTTGTTTAGCAGATAAAAAACTTGGATATTTGAATGCGCCAGAGTAACCTGATTAGTGTTATCGTCGGTGGTAATACAAGGTGACTGAATTTTAATGTGGACAATGTTCGTCAATTAATTAGGCGATAAATATATAAATGGGAGCACAAATGGATAAAGTAATCGCTATCTTTATATTGGTTTTCGTAACTTCAGCACAGGCAAGTGAGTGGGTGCCATTAAGGGACTATAATTTATACCAGCTCTATTCTGGCGAGGTTTCGCGAGCGTTGGGTTTAACCGCTAAAGCGGAAGTGACAGGTACTGCCGGGCTATCCTGGCCTGACGGCAGCCAAGCGACTATAACCTATCTGGAGTTTCAGCGGGATGATAAACGTTGGCTATACAAGTGTGTAGAAAAATGGTCGTCAGATCTGCAGTTGCTGGAAGAAGAATGCTTTGAACTCAGGAGGTAACTCTTTTTCAGCGGCTGATTAGAATCGACGTTTTGTGTAAAAAACTATGGATACTCGCTTTAGGTTAGCGGTTTTTTGAGTTAGATATAAAATTATGCCTAAAGAACAAAAACTAAAATGGATGGAATTAGGGAGTGATGAGGGAGAAGTTTTTTTTATAAAACACCTTGATGAATTTACCTATTTGCCTAAAAAGCCGGAATTTGCGGAATCACCGCACCGGCATAATTTTCATGAGTTAATCTGGGTTAGATCCGGCAAAGGAAGTCAGGATATTGATGGGCAACTATTAAAAGTTGAGCCGCTTAACTTTTACCTGATTGCGAAAGGTCAGGTGCACCAGTTTCTTCAGGCAGAATCGGTGGATGCCTATGTGGTGCGATTCACGGATGATTTTCGTCCAGTTGGCTATGCCGAAAGCAAACTGCATTTTATCGACGTGATATTCAACAATGTTCGAACTATTCCAGCGCTTAAAATTGCGTTTGGTGATGTGGCGGTATTTGACAGTCTTTTCTCCATGATGATGAGGGAGTTTGACGCCCCCGATGGCTTTGGTAAGAAGGCCGTTCTAAGACACTTGCTTTATGTGGCCTTGATAAAAATTGGACAGACTCTTGGTGAGCGACTTGACGAATATGATGGAACTGATAGTCAGGATGATCTGTTTCAACGCTTTCTGGCATTACTGGAACAGAATTTTAAGACGCACCATGATGTCGCCTATTATGCTGCTGAGTTAGCCGTTACACCCAGGCAATTGTCCGAACGCACAAAGCGTGTTATCGGTAAAACCGCAAAGCAACTGATTGAGGATCGTGTTACCCTCGAAGCAAAACGCAATCTGCGATTTACTAATAAATCAATCAAAACCGTTGCCTATGAACTGGGTTTTGATGACCCATCCTACTTCAGTAAGGTTTTTAAAAGAGTTACCAGTCTTACTCCTCAGAATTTCATAGATCAATTATCCATGTAAAAAATTACCTTTCTTTAGCGAATTTCTACATTCCAGCGAGCCTGGCGGATTGATAACATTTGGTTTTTAGCTAGTCAGCGGAAATCCGGGAGAGTTTCGAATGCCAGAATTTAAATACTCCAACGCAGAAAAAGAAGTGGAAATGTATGGTTACGATGAGGTGATTAAAAGCCACTGTCGTATGTGTCATGGAGGCTGTGGTGTGCATATCTACAAAAAAGAGGGAAAGATAGAAAAAATTGGCGGTGACCCTGACTGCCCGATTGCTCATGGTACGCTTTGTCCCAAAGGGATTGCATCCACCCAAATTGCCTATCATCCAGATCGCCTAACCCACCCTCTCAAACGTGTCGGGCCAAAAGGAAGTGGTCAATGGGAAAAGATTTCCTGGGATGAAGCTTTGGATACCATCGCTGAAAAGATGAACGGCTATAAGAAGGAATATGGGGCTGAGTCAATTCTGATGGGATATGGTACCGGCCGTGATAACGAGTCGGTGATCTACCGTTTCGCGAACCTGCTGGGGACCCCAAATGTGCTGACAGCCGGCCACCTCTGTTATGGTCCCCGCATTTCAACCAGTGTCATTACCTGTGGGTCAATTCCGGTCGTGGATTATGAAAGCCAACCGGACTGCGTGATGGTCTGGGGTAATAATCTGGTGATAGCCAATTCGGATGAGTATAAGGGAGAGGCACTGGCTGTTTCTGTCGACAAGGGGAGCAAGTTGATCGTGGTTGATCCTCGTATGACTCGCCTTGCCGCAAGAGCAGATATCTGGCTGCAGCTGCGCCCGGGAACGGATACGGCTCTGGCGTTAGGAATGGCAAACTACATTATCGCCGAGGAGCTTTACGATAAAGAGTTTGTGGCAAACCATGTGCATGGATGGGATGAGTTTGTGGAACGGGTACAGGATTACCCGATAGACAAAGTGTCGGACATTACCTGGCTTCCGGAAGAGCAAATCAAAGAGGCAGCGCGCATGTTTGCCGAAGCGGATACTGCCGGTATTCAGTGGGGAGTGGCGATTGAGCAGCAAATTAATTGTGCGGACAATAACCGAACCCTGATAGCGCTGATGGGTATGACGGGTAATCTGGACAAGAAGGGCGGGCAGGTGTTGTTTGAAAACGCAAAAAACCGTAACGCCTCAGAATTTGGTGCACACAAGCTGCTTTCTAAAGAACAACGTGCGAAGCGTTTGGGGGGAGACCGATTCCGCCTGGCGGGCCACTTTGCAATTATAAATCCGAAATGTGCTTGGGATGCCATCCTTACTGAGGAGCCTTATCCGGTTAAAATGGCAATGTTTATCAGTTCCAACCCGGTATTGACGCGCGCCAATGCTAGCGAGGTCTATAAGGCGCTGGAAAAGCTGGAGTTTATGGCGGTGGCAGATTTCTTTATGACGCCAACTGCAGAGTTAGCCGATATCGTACTGCCCGCTTCTACCTGGTTGGAGATGGACTACATTGGTGATTTTTGGAAACGCCATGGTTATATCCTGGCGCGACGCAAAGCGATACAGGTTGGAGAGTGTCGATCAGACCATGAAATGCTCAACGAGTTGGGCAAGCGGGTAGGGCAGGAAGAATACTGGTGGGATGACTTTGAAGGCGGACTTGATTACATTTTGGAACCACTGGGAATTAACTTCCAAGAATTCAAGAAAATGGATTACATTCGTGGCGAAGTGAATTACGAGAAATACAAAACCAAAGGTTTCTCAACGCCAACCGGAAAACTGGAGATCTATTCAACCATGCTGGAGAAATGGGGTTACGATCCGCTGCCAAAATATGTTGAACCCCATGAAAGTCCAATCAGCAAACCGGAAATGACGGACAAGTACCCCTTTATTCTAGTCACCGGCGCTCGTTCGCCGGGATTTTTCCATACAGAGAATAGGCAATTACCTTGGCTGCGGGAGCAGCACCCCGATCCTTTTGTAGAGATCCACCCGGATACAGCCCGCAGATTGGGAATTTCTAATGGGCAGTGGGTCTCAATTGAATCCCCTCGCGGTAAAGTGCGACAAAAGGCAAAAATCTTTGAGGGTATCCATCCACAGGTGATCGGCGCGCAGCACGCCTGGTGGTATCCGGAAAAGAAAGAAGGTAACTATGGCTGGAAAGAATCCAACATTAATATGCTGACGGATAATTCCTATGAGTCCTGTGATCCGGCCATGGGCTCGACCAGTGTGAGAACGCTGCTTTGCAACATATATCCAGAAAAGCAAGGGGCGAAATAGATGAAACAGTTAGCACTGATTATTGATCATTATGCTTGTTATGGCTGTCTCGCTTGTGAAGTTGCATGTAAGCAGGAAAACGGTGCTGATTTTGGCGTTAAGCTGATTCAGGTTGGTGAAGATGGGCCACGCCAGATGAACGGAAAGCTTGATTTTTTGTTCGATGTCAATGCTTGCCTCCATGCGGCTTGTGAAGATACACCCTGTGTTTACGCCTGTCCCGACGATACCATATCAATTCGCGACGATGGTATTGTCGTGATGAACGAGAGAACCTGCACTGGTTGTGAAGCGTGCGTTCCAGAGTGCCCGACTGATGCCATCCGTATTAATGGCAACAGCATGATTACAGAAAAATGTAACCTCTGTTATCACCGCGTGGACGAAGGATTAATGCCTGCCTGCGCCGATAATGTTTGTTTGGCACACTGTATCTATTTTGGTGATCCCGATGAAATCGCAGCTGAAATCGCACAAAAACGGACTTTGTTGCGAGCCTGAATGGATAGATTGCCATGTTAGAAAGGAGTGTTTTAAATTGGGTGCTGCGAGGGGATTTAGCGGATGAGTGAGGTTCGATGTTTTCGTCGAAGGGGATTGATGAGACGGGTGGGTATCGTTTCCTTGATACCCATGTTGTTAGCAATTCAAACCGAGGTCAGTGCTTCGGATTATTTGGGCGAGATTGTGGTGGTGGAGTCGCAGCCGGTCGTTACGCGTATATCAAACACATTTGAACTGACTCGCGATATAGTCGAAGCACGAGGTGATCGCAGCTTGGAACAGACGCTTGAGGTTATTCCCAGTCTTAATATACGTTATGGGGGTCAGGGCGTGCCGCGTATTGATCTTAGAGGATTGCGTACCCGGCATATTAAATTTTTAGTGAATGGCGTTCCCTTTAACTCGACTTTCGATGGGCAGTTTGATCCGACTTTTATCGCCGTATCGCAGGTAGACAGATTAAAAGTGATCACCAGTGGGATTTCAGAGCTCTACGGTGCTGGGGCTTTTGGAGTGATCGATGTCTTGACCCGATCGCAACACAAGCGTCATTTGAAGCTCAATGCTGAGATAGGCGAGGGTGAGCAAAAACACCTGTCGGCACAGTTGGGTAATAACGAAGATAATCATAGTTACTATCTGAATGTTACTCATCGCAGTCGTGATTATTTCGAACTATCGGAGGACTTTGATTCGACCGCTTATGAGGATGGCGGGAAACGAATGAATAGTGATCGAGAACGTAATACCGGATTTGGCAGTTTTAGTCTGGCGGTAACGCCTGATTTAAAAATCGGCCTAAATGGATCGTTTTTGTCGGGTGATTACGGGATACCCTCGACAACTATAAAGGATGATTTTGCCAGCAAACCCAGCTTTAAAAGGATAGAGAATCAACAGGGATATGCGTTACAGGGTTCGTTCAGCTATAACCCCGACAGCTCCTATTTTGTGCGTGGCTGGCTTTATCGCAATGACCTGGAGCAGGACGAAAACAGCTATGATGATGCAGGTTATGATTCCATATCGGATGAGACGATCAAAGGATCTTACCTGACCACTACGGACTCACGCATCATGGGTTTAGGGGTGCAGTCGGGATATCATTTCAACGATAACAGTCGCCTGACTTTAGCCTTGGATGCACACAAAGATCAGTGGGATCAGGAAGGGCTTATTCGAGACGCAGCATTGTCGTCTGCAGGAAAAGGTGGAAGTGGAGGGTCAGGTGCTGGATCCGGAGGTGGTAAAGGAAGCGGTTCAGCTGGCGGCGGAAATGTAACCCGTTATGGATTGCGGGGGCTGGACGAGGAGGCGGAGATAAACGCCTATTCGTTGATGGCAGAGTTTGAAGTCGACATTACTGATAAGTTCTCAGTGGTAGCCGGGGGCGGACATCATCGTCAGTCTCCGCGAAGACTCAGTGAGGTAAGTGACGAAAGTGATGAAAGCTTTTTGCTCGGTGCAGGCTATCGGCTAAACTCGCAGATTGAATTGACTGCATCGATTGCACGGAAAATCCGTCTGCCTTCGATCAGGAATCTCTATGATGCAGTGCGTGGCAATCCGGAGCTGAATTCAGAAGTGATTGAAGAATTAGCGGCTAAACTGAGTTATCAGTTTCCGGAACAGCCTACAGAAATACAAATTGCTTTTTTTAGAAATGATATAAAGGATTTTATCCAAAGAGATCGGACCTCGGAAATTTTTGAAAATATTGAAAAGTCTAAAATTGAAGGGCTGGAAATCAGTCTTGCAACGCAGCCTTTTGAAACCTTGAATGTGCGATTTGGTTATAGTTACCAGCAAAGTGAGGATCTAACCAGAACGGGACGTGATGAGCTGACCAATACACCTGGACAGATCGCGAATCTGGATATCAATTATCAGGTGGCGAAAAGTATTTTTCTGCATTCCAATTATAGATTCGTGGGGGATCAGTATTATTATTCTAAAGACACCCCTCTGCAAAAAGCCCGCTTGAAAGATATCAGCCGTCTCGATCTGCAACTAAGCTGGCGTCCTTTGCAGAACAGGCTTTCGGCATATATGGGTGTGAAAAATATTCTGGACAAAGATTTTGCGGATGAATATGCCCTGCCATCAGCAGGGCGTACTTTCGTGGTGGGCATCCATTGGCAACAGTAACTGGACGAAAGTAGTGCGAACAGTCTATATCGGAATTGATGATACCGACAACCTGGAAACCCGTGGTACCGGGTTTCGAGCTCGCCAGCTGATGCAGCTTCTGGAAGCCGAAAAACTGGGCAAAGGATTAGGCATAACAAGACACCAACTGCTGTTTGACAAGCGAGTACCATACACTTCGCATAATAGTTCCGCTTGTCTGGCATTGAAGGGTGATAGTGGAATTGACGAACTTGCAGATCTGTGCAGAGAGTTTCTTTTAAGCATAGCTGCGATCGGGTCAGATGTAGGGTTGTGTGTGGCAGATGAGGTGCAGGCGCTTAGATCGGCCAAATTTGGACAGAAGGCTAAAGTTGATCTCGTGACTCAACAGCAGGCGAGAGAAGTAGCTGAACAGTTATCTATTTTGCTAGAGGGGTTGACCGGGGATCATCAGGGTATCATTGGTGCCTTGTCTGCAGTTGGATTGCATGTCGAGGGTAATGATGGACGCTATATCTGGGGAAGAGGGTTACGGGATTTTGATAATCAGATAATGACTCTGAGAATGATAAAAGAGAAAACCAATATAGACAAAGTGGCCTTGCTGGATGGTTCAGAAATAGTGTGTGGTGAGGTTCAAATACATTTAGGCCCCTGGCCAAGAACAGTCAGACTTGAAAAGCAGGCAGTTTTGTTAGTGGAGAGATTGAGTGGCAATGACTTTAAAGTATTGGACAAAGAGATTATCAAGTCAATACATCCGTGATGACCGCTATGTACTGAGCGTAAGTGGGCTCATGCTGCTCGGCGTGATTGCGGGTTTGCTGCAGCTGCATTTGCGTTATCCGTTGAACATACCGGGACACCATGGGTTGGAGTGGATGGCACTGCTGTTACTTGGCAGGTTTTCCAGTGACGATAAAAAAGCGGCAACCTTGCTGGCCAGTGCGGCCGCATTAACTTATCTGGCACAGTTGCCACTGGTTTCTGCATCACATTCGTTTAAACCCGCAGGTGTTTTTATTTTGACGGGGATTGCTTCAGACCTGCTTTTTGGTCTAACCAGAGAGCGTTTCAATCTCGTGATAAAAGGTGCTTTGATTGGCGGGCTGGCCTTCATCAGCAAGCCTGTGATCTTCTATGCCTTCTATTTGTTAGGTGGGCTAAAGCTGGGTATGTTTTTAAAACATCCCGATTATTTACCCTTCGTCAGCCACTTTATATTTGGTGCAGTGGGCGGCATTGGTGGTGCGATATTGACCGGCTGTATCCGAACTAAATCCAGGGTCAGCAAGACTCACCAGTGAACATTTTACATCTCTGTCGGGCGATTATTTGCCAGCACAGCAGGATCAATAGCTGTGTTAATATATCGACCTTGCCTGGTTCTAGGGCTGTTGTTTAATGCATTTTTGTCTCTGGTTTAGAGCAACTCTGATTTAGAGGATATCTGCAGAGCTGTAGAATGGCTTAAATAATGTAAATAAGGATTGTTATGAAGGTTAATAATTGCCACGAAAGGAAGATCCAAGCCACTATATCTGAAGTGGGTGAGTTAATAGACTCGCTGGCTTCTGTCGAGGATAAACTCTGGCCATTTGAAATCTGGCCGCGCATGAAATTTGATCGAGGTCTGACTGTTGATGCGGTAGGTGGGCATGGGCCGATTCGTTATTTTGTAGCCCAATACTGTCCTGGTCAATCCGTCAGATTTTGTTTTACAGGGCCACAAGGATTTAATGGTTACCATGAGTTTGTGGCGATTGAACTATCCGCAAAACTTTCCCTGCTGCGCCATAATCTAAAAATGGAAACGACCGGCCTGGCAGTATTATCCTGGCCGCTGGTGTTCAGACCATTGCATGATGCGTTGATTGAGGATGCTTTCGCTAAAGCTCAAACCTCCCTGGGCCTGCCTCCCGAGATCTACCGGTGGTCACTCCGGGTCAAGTTACTCAGGCAGCTAGTGGCTAAAGGCAAAAGCAGGCCGCAGATAATTACCGGGTCTTCCTGAAAATTAATAGAATCCACTTTGATGGAGGGGTGTCTATCTGTATTTACGGAGGGTGAAAGTAAAACTGGACCAATTTCCATTATTCGATGCGTACTTCCATATTATTGATAAACAATTTCCACTGGTTCGCAATCAAAATTATTTGCCCGAAGATTTTTTTAGAAAATCATCCCTCACGAATGCCCTCCTATCAAACTGTTTAAACTGTACAGAATGTGTTGAGTAAGAATGCGCTGAATTTCTACCGTTTACCCCCACTTTTAATTGGTTGATCTCTTTTGTCTTGACCAGAAAACTGGCGTAAAACGCTTGTTGCACGTCATTGATGCCATATCTTCGAAGGCGTATATTATTAGCAGGGAACCTCTGAAAAACTCCTTGATCCCTCTGGCGTACAGAGCGTTTGTAGATCAAGGCGGCTTTGTGCAGTAATGTCTAGACCTTGCAATCAAAGCCAACGCAGAGCTACGAATGTCCTGTAAGCCCCGGAGGGCGGAGCCTGAAAGCTTCATCTGCGGCGTTAGAAACTTTGCTAAGGCAACAAGCATTAGCGGCAGTTCCTGCCTTGCAGCTAAAACTTTCAGGTCTCGCAGAGGCATTAAGGAGTTATTCAGAGGTTTCCCAGGTAATCTGTAAGGAGTTTAATAGTGACAAAAATCGTTGATTTCGTACTGTACGACGAAGCGGTTGGGTTGGATATTACAGGTCCGCTTGAGGTGTTTAACGCAGCTAATATTTTATTGGCGAAATACCAGCAGGAAGAAGTTGCCTATGCCACTCGTTTTCTATCGTTAGAGCCAGGTAAAGTTAAACTAAACTCCGGACTTTGTCTGTATGCAGAGTATTCTTTGGCTCGCAGTAAAGGCGCCGATATGTTACTGATTCCTGGTTCCTCCGATATTGAACCGATTCTGCAACGTCAGGAGTTTCTGTCTCAGGTGGTCGATGCCGCAGGCTCGGCAAGGCAAATCGTTTCCGTGTGCACAGGTGCCTTTATACTCGCAGCCTGCGGACTGCTGGAGAACAAAAGGGCGACAACGCACTGGTCGATGACTGAACAGCTGGCTTGGCAATATCCGACCGTTCGGGTTGAGCCGGATGCCATTTACGTCAGGGATGGTACGGTAGCGACCAGCGCGGGTGTGACAGCGGGAATTGATCTGGCTTTAGCATTGGTTGAAGAGGATCATGGTGCTGCATTGGCCGTGGAAATCGCCCGTTGGCTGGTGTTGTATCTAAGAAGGTCGGGGGGGCAGGCTCAGTTTAGTGCACCGCTCAAGCTTCAACAGCGCGCTGGAAACCGCTTTAGCCGTTTGCATGGCTGGTTAACTCATAATCTCGGCGAATCACTTAACGTAGAGTCATTGGCGGATAAGGTTGGCATGAGTCCGCGTAATTTCTCTCGTGTATTCGCGCAGGAAACAGGTGTGACGCCTGGCAAATACCTTGAGCTATTGCGACTGGAAAAAGCCAGAGAACTTTTGGAGAGTGGACAAAAGGCGATTAACCAGATTGCCATGCAAAGTGGTTTTGGCCGTGAGGAGAGAATGCGTCGGGCGTTTTTGCGTGAACTGGGCGTAACGCCTGGGCTATATCAAAGCCACTTCAACAAAGCCACTTCACCTGAGTCGGTTAAACAAAGCCACTTCAGTAAATAGGTGTTCAGTCTAAACAGGAGATGATAATGAGCTATCGCTACGGGATATTTATCTATAATCAGGTCGCCGCTTTGGATTTTGTAGGTCCCTCGGATACCTTTGCAATTTCAAATCAATTAGTCGGTGGAGGTAGCGTGATTACCATCGCCTCTAATACTTCGCCGATAACCTGTTCGTCGGGTATGCGGGTCACTCCGGATTATTCGTTTGCCGATGTTCCTGAATTGGATGTGTTGCTAATTCCGGGTACCGAGGGTGTTGACGCGTTGCTCGAAATGAACGATGCCGTCGAATGGGTCAGATCCAGGGCCAGCGAGGTTAAGTATCTGACATCGGTATGCACCGGCGCATTGCTATTACAAAAAGCCGGATTGCTGGCTAATCGTAAAGCAACTACACATTGGATGCTAACAGAGGCTTTGGCATCAGATCCCAGCATTGAGTTGCTTGCGGAGATGCGTTACGTCCGTGATGGCAATATTGTAACTTCGCAGGGTGTATCTGCCGGGATTGATATGGCCTTATGGCTGGTGGGGCAATTGCATTCGCCTGACCATGCACGACAGGTGAGAAAGATTCTGCAGTATGACCCGGCACCGCCCTATGGCGCAGAGGTTTGATCGCGATTGATCTAAGTCTTGAAAAGAGGAGGTTTTCATGTGGGTTCTGGCAGATTCTGAAAAATAGGACTAGGCTCAGAGAAATAATTAGAAATCCCCCAGGATTCCACTTTTGCCAGACAATAAGAAAAGGTCAGAGGGATATGGTCGAGAGGCTACCAGGGAATTAGTAGCGAAATTACTGAAGACAAGTGTTCCGACGATGCTAGTATCTTTGTTGGCGGCGCTGGCGACCACGAGCATATTGCTATCGGAGTCAAATAGAACGCAACTTAGTATCTGGTGTTCGGTTGTGGTTTTGATATCGGTGGTACGCCTATTCCAGGTCTGGCGCTGGCGTAATCTTCTCAGTCCCGAGAATGCTATACAGATTGCCAGACTGTATACTTTGGGTGCATTTATCGCTGGGCTGTCCTGGTCTTTCATTCTGTACTTCTACTCTCCTGACGACGCTCAACTAAGCCAGTTAATGGTGCTGGTGGTATTAACCTGTCTACCGCCAGCGGGCCTTGCAGCCAATACTCACTGGCTGCCCGTTTTTTATGCATTCAGTTTTCCTTTATGGGTTGCGTCGATCGCATGGGTAATTCTTTTTGGCGAAGGTAAACAATTTCAATTATTTATAATTACCTTTGCCTATATCAGTCTGATTATCGCAGTGGCATTCCGGACTGGAGAGACTTTGAAGCAGCTGATTTACGAGGCGTACAGGAACAAGGAGTTGGTGCGTGAAGTCAGGGAGGCAAATGATAAACTAAATTTGCTGGCCTACGAAGATCCACTCACACGACTTGCTAACCGTCGCCAGTTTGAGGAGAACGCTGAGGAAGCCATGAAATTGTTAAAGGATATGCGCATCAGCGAGATTGTGTTATTGATGATTGACGTTGATAATTTTAAGCATATCAATGATAGACTGGGGCATGACGCGGGTGACCAGCTCTTAAAAAGGATTTCCAGCCGTATGATGGAGATGTCGCGCCATTCAGAAGTGGTTGTGCAGGGCCAAATGAATACCGCAAGAATTGGAGGTGACGAGTTTGCGGTCATGTACTGTATCGATAAAAAAAGTGCCCATTCCAGTATTGATAAGCTTGCACAGCGTGTTCTCAACGCTTTATCTGAAGCTATTGATTTTGAGGATGAGGTGTTTTGGCCCAGCGTTAGTATCGGTGTAACACGGGCGCCTACGCACGCTACCGATTTTGCTCATCTCAGGCGTCATGCTGATGAAGCCATGTATCAGGCGAAAAAAGAGGGTGGCAACCGCGTTTGTATCTATCAGCAGTCGAGCTCGTAAATTTCTCTATTTTCCCGCGGCCGTTTCAACCTATATTGCGTTATACTGCCTAACCATTACAAAAATAAATAAATGATGGTCTGTATAAGGCTGCGTTGGATCATATATCAACGTATTATTTGTCGACTATGAATAGGAAGCCGGCAAACACAAGCTATATACAGAGGTGACAAGCAAAGGGCTGCGTAGATGAAGATAAAGTTAAGTGAAATTATTGCGGACTTTAGAGAAAGTCAGCTTTTTGATAGTTTTTCGGGTGATGAAATATTTATTACGGGTTTTGCTGGCGTTGAGGACTGCGGGGATGGTGATGTGGTCTTTGTTGAGCATGAAACTCTCATGTCGCAAGCACTACAGGCGTCTCCTGCATTGATAGTGACTACAGCATTGCTAGCAGAAAAATTTAAAGAAGCATCCAATACTGCTTTTCTGATCAGTCAAAATGTCCGGTTGGCACAGGCGTTACTCAGGCAGACCTACGTTGATCGCGATTTGAGAAATATAGGCTGGGATAGATTACACTCAACTGCGGTTGTTCATGAATCGGCCTGTTTAGCTGACGATGTTTTTGTGGGGCCCGGAGCGATTGTTTCTCGGGATGTCCAATTAGGAGCGGGCGTTGTGGTAATGGCTAACGTCGTCGTCGAAGATGGTGCAAAAGTAGGTGCTGGTACGGTGATTCATCCCAATGCCGTTATCGGTTACAACTGTCATATTGGCGAGCGCTGTATTATTAAAGCGGGCTGTATTATTGGGATGGAAGGATTTGGTTTTGCGCAGGACCAACAACGTAAAAGCCATCGTATACCGCATCTGGGGAATGTAGTGATTGGTGATGACGTTGTGCTGGGTGCGAACTGCAACGTGGATCGGGGTGTATTCAAGGAAACCAGGATTGGTAATGGATGTAAATTAGATGCGCTGTGTCATATTGCGCATAATGTTGAACTGGGTGAAAACTGCCTGCTGGCGGCGCAAACCTGTATTGCCGGTTCTACGCGTGTAGGTGATCGCGCTATGTGTAGCGGTCAAACAGGAATTCTGGATCATTTGACGATAACTAGTGATGTAGTACTCACACAGCGTGCAGGCGTGATCAAGGATATAGATCAGCCCGGCGTATATGCGGGACATCCGGTTCAACCGGTACGACAGTACTTTAAGAACATTGCATTACTGGCCAAACTTTCAGACAAATTAGGCCGGTTGAAGGAGAAATCGTAAAGGGTAATAGTGGAATGACGGAGGGCTAGTTAGGGTTTAGACTGTCAGAGAATTTTACAGAAAACCGATACGAAATTATTTTGGTAATTCTAAGTAATTGAAAATTTTAAGAAAGACTAATCCCTGGAATGTTTTTTGCCCGATAAATGGGATGCTCTGTTTAATAGGTGATTCGCAATGCTTGAAGTGGTAAAAACTTTAAGATCCGATGAGGGCTATCTGCCTTCAAATTGCGTTAGAAAGAAAAGGATACTTTGCCTAAACGGTGAATGGTTCTTTTTGACGAGAGAAAGCAGGACGCCGCTAGGCCCTTTCCCGGATCAGGAAAAGGTAATGGATATCGCTCGTGACTACGTTACTTTTGCCGCGGTTGCTGATAAGGCAATGGTGACACGCTGTTTTAAGCATTTATCCAAGGCCGGCTAGAAAATTCTATTTGTTTTTTGTGTTTATCGCACAGGGTTGCCTTGGCTTCAGGCATGCTCGCAAAAATCGTTGGAATTCTGAGCATTTATACTTGGGCTTCTATGGATTCACTTCGCAGGTTGATCTGGGTCAACGCTAAGCAAATTATCGAGCGTATGGTGACTAAAAAGGATAATCAAGGATATATCATTAGTGACGAACTATAAAAATATACTTATTGCAGTTGATTTAGATGAAGTAAATACAGCAGTTGTAGCAAGAGGAAAAGAAGTGGCGGGCGACAATGCTCGATTCCATCTTGTCCATGTGATTGAACCGATTCAGATCCAAGGACCGATTCCCGCAATAGATTACTCAAGTATACATCAGCACACTGAGGAATACGCGAAGTCTCAGCTGGCGGAGCTTGGACGTGCTTATTTAATCGACGCTGATTGTCAGTATGTTCTAGATGGTGCTGCAAAGAAAGAGATCCAGAAATTTGCGGCCCAAAACAACATCGACCTCATCGTTATTGGCAGCCATGGGCGACATGGTGTTTCGTTGTTACTGGGCTCTACTGCAAATGCAGTGTTGCATGGGGCGAATTGCGACGTGCTGGCGGTTAGGGTTTGATTTATACCAAACGTGCCGTTCTATTGGCTCTTAATATTGGGACAATACTGTTTTCTACAGGATAAAAAAAGCCCGCTTGGTAAGCGGGCTAATTAAGAGGAGGGGGGGGGTAAATAGTAAATCGTGTTTAACTGTCCTGGTAAGCGACCGCCGCTAATAGTGCAATCGTAATAGGTACCATAATTGATAAAATCATTATAATGCTCCGGGGTTATCTCCACTCATAAAAATCATAACGAAATTGTATATCCGGGCAAGAAATAAATATAATGACTTGTTTTGATTGCAGGTATAACCAAGGGTTATTTCATGGTATTTTTATAATTCCTGTTTTTTATTACTTTCGACGTAGAATAATAGGTTCAAGCGAGGCCTGATCAATCGATGAAACATTGGATTCAATCGTCTATAAAGCCAAGTGTCGTCCGCCGCTCTATGCGTGTTGCGTTAATTGTGGGCACTATTTTGGTAATTATTAATCAAGGCGATAAACTCGTTGAGGGGCGTCTTGATAGTGTGATTATTTTAAAAATTCTATTAACTTATCTGGTTCCCTATTTGGTCGCAACCTATGCGGCGGTCGCAGCGCTAAAGCAATAGTTTTCATATGAAACTCTGTGGTTTTTTGGTTGAAGGCTGAGGTTTTCCGGCCAAGATTCGCAAGCCGTCAGTAACCCATTCGCCTTTTAATTCCGGTTTTCCCGCCATATGCGCATCAATTTTGGCTGTTCGAAAGTTTAGACCTTAGTCTATTTGACATTCTACGGCGCTTTAAATATTATTGTCGACAATAAGCTTATGTGTCGACAATAATATTTGCAGGCTAATGATGAGTCTAGTTTCTCCGCAAACAAATGAAGCAAAGTTGCATCGGACGATTTCCGACAGTTTGTTCTATCAGTTGCAAACCGCAATCATTAAAGGTGAGCTCGCCGCAGGCAGCAAGATCAGCGAGCCCGAATTGGCGCGAAAATTTGGTGTCAGCCGCGCGCCTTTAAGAGAGGCAATCAGGCGGTTAGAGGGGCAAAAGCTGGTAGAAAGAAAAGCACATGTAGGTGCCCGTGTGGTGTCGTTGTCATTGGAGGAGCTGGTTGAAATCTCCTTTATGCGTGAAGCGCTTGAGGGTATGGCCTGTCGCTTGGCTGCTCAATATATGACTGATGAAGAGGTTTTTAAGCTTAAATATTTACTCTCTGTACATGAAAAAAACCAGGATTTACAAGAAGGCCAGGCCTATTACCAGAAGGAAGGCGATCTCGATTTCCATTTTTGCATCGTGCAGGGCAGTCACAATAACAAGCTCATAAATCTCCTTTGTGATGAGCTTTATCATCTTATCCGTATGTACCGTTACCAGTTTAGTGCCGATTCTCCGCGCCCCAAGCATGCATTTGATGAGCATCACGCCATTGTCGATGCCATTGAAAAACGTGATGGAGATTTAGCCGAGCAGTTAATGCGTAAACATATCAGCGCTGCACGGCAAAACATTGAGCAGCGTTATGGTGATAACCCTTAAGTCTATTGTTTCAAAAATCTTATATAGAAATATTCAAAAAGAGGTGCAGGATGTCAAATCCAGAACTAGCAACAATCAAATCACCGGGCGGGCGTTTTAGGGCGGCGCTTGAGCGGGAAAACCCATTACAGGTGGTTGGGACCATTAACGCCTATACCGCTATGATGGCGGAGAGAATTGGACATCAAGCTGTCTATATTTCAGGTGGTGCCTGTGCCAACGCATCCTACGGATTACCCGATTTGGGCATGACCAGCATGAATGATGTGCTGGAAGATGCGCGCCGAATTACTTCCGTGGTTGATACGCCGTTGATGATTGATATCGATACCGGGTGGGGTGGTGCTTTCAATATTGCGCGCACCATTAAGGAATCGATTCGAGCCGGTGTTGCTGCGGTGCATATTGAAGATCAGGTTGCGCAGAAACGCTGTGGGCACAGACCCAACAAAGAAATTGTCAGCCAGGAGGAGATGGTCGACCGGGTCAAGGCCGCAGTCGATGCAAAAACCGACACTCAGTTTTTTATTCTGGCGCGGACCGACGCCTATGCGGCGGAAGGATTGCAAGCCGCTGTTGATAGAGCCTGTGCTTGTATTGAGGCGGGAGCTGACGGCGTGTTTGCCGAGGCAATGTCTACGCTTGAGGAGTATCAAGTATTCAAGAATGCGATCAACGCACCTCTGTTGGCTAATATGACGGAATTTGGTGTAACTCCTTTATTTAATAAAGTGAATCTCGCCGCGCACGGTGTCGACATGGTGCTTTATCCATTGACAGCGGTGCGTGCGATGAATAAGGCGGCGGAAACGGTTTACAAGCATTTGCTGGAAACTGGCGATCAGATTGAGGTGATCGATACCATGCAAACCCGCATGGAACTATACGACTATCTTGGTTATCACGATTATGAGCAAAAGCTCGATCAGCTGTTTAGCCAGGGTAAGAACAAGTAACCAGTCAAGATAAAGAGAGGAGGTGGAAAATGGTAGATAAACCTATAGGTGGAGCAGGTCTGCGTGGTCAATCGGCAGGCGAAACGGCCCTATGTACAGTTGGCAAAACCGGTACCGGCCTAACTTATCGCGGTTACGATATTTCTGATCTGGCGGCGAACGCCAAGTTTGAGGAAGTGGCTTATCTGTTGGTGCATGGTCATTTGCCTAATCGGCAGGAATTTGATGCCTATGTCGCCAAGCTAAAAGGCCTTCGCGGGTTGCCGTCTGCGTTGAAGACGGTGTTGGAAGCTATACCAGCGGACGCGCACCCGATGGATGTAATGCGCACCGGTTGCTCGATGTTGGGTAATCTTGAAACAGAGCAAAATTTTTCTGAACAAGACCAACATATTGACCGTATGCTCGCAGTTTTTCCGAGCATTATTTGTTATTGGTATCGTTTTAGCCATGACGGCGTACGCATTGAAACGGAAACCGATGACAATTCTATCGGCGCGCATTTTCTGCACATGCTGCATGGCGAAGCACCCAATGAGCTGTTCGAGCAGGTGATGCATTGCTCACTGATTCTCTATGCAGAGCATGAGTTTAATGCCTCGACTTTCGCCGCGAGAGTTTGCGCATCAACGCTATCCGATATTCACTCCTGTGTCACAGGTGCCATAGGAACATTGCGAGGTCCCTTGCATGGCGGGGCAAATGAAGCGGCGATGGATATGATTGAAAATTATCGTGATGCCGATCATGCCGAACAGGAAGTGATGGGCATGTTAGCGCGTAAAGATAAGATTATGGGTTTTGGACATGCCGTTTATCGTGAATCTGACCCGCGTAACGCCATTATTAAACAGTGGTCCGAGAAGCTGGCGGAGCAGGCAGGTGATAATCGGTTGTATGAAGTTTCCGTTCGTTGTGAGGAGGTGATGTGGCGTGAGAAGAAACTATTCTGTAATGCCGATTTTTTCCATGCCTCTGCCTATCACTTTATGAATATTCCAACCAAGTTGTTTACCCCGATATTCGTGATGAGTCGTGTTTCCGGTTGGACTGCGCATGTCAAAGAGCAGCGCTCTAACAATCGCATTATTCGCCCCAGTGCCGACTATACAGGGCCTGAATTCTGCGAGTGGGTGCCTATCTCTGAACGTAATTAGGCATTTTTAGCATAAGGAACCTCTGAAAGTCCCGCAGGTCTCGCAGAGGCATTAAGGAATTACTCAGAGGTTCCCTAAACAATAGCTGGTGGATGAATTAAGCAATGAACACTGAATACCGCAAATCCTTTCCTGGAACAGACCTGGATTACTTCGACACCCGTGCGGCGGTCGATATGATCCAGCCCGGTGCATACGAGAAACTACCCTACAGCTCGCGAGTGTTGGCGGAGCAATTAGTGCGCTGCTGTGATCCTGCCATGCTGAGAGATTCGCTGCGCCAGATTATTGAGCGCAAGCGCGACCTGGATTTCCCCTGGTACCCGGCGCGTGTGGTCTGTCATGATATTTTAGGACAGACGGCACTGGTTGACCTTGCAGGGCTGCGTGATGCCATAGCCGAGCAGGGTGGTGACCCGGCTCAGGTTAATCCGGTGGTACCCACTCAGTTGATCGTTGATCACTCGCTGGCGGTGGAGCATGCCGGGTTTGATCCAGATGCTTTTGATAAGAACCGTGCAATCGAAGATCGTCGTAACGAAGACCGGTTTCACTTTATCGAGTGGACCAAGACAGCCTTTAAAAACGTGGATGTGATTCCAGCGGGTAATGGCATCATGCACCAGATCAATCTGGAGAAGATGTCTCCGGTAATTCAAGCCCGAGACGGTGTGGCATTTCCTGATACCTGTGTGGGTACTGACAGCCACACACCGCACGTGGATGCACTGGGTGTGATTGCGGTTGGTGTCGGTGGTTTGGAGGCAGAAACTGTGATGCTGGGGCGACCCTCGATGATGCGTCTCCCGAATATCATCGGTGTGAAGTTGACCGGTAAGCGCCAGCCCGGTATTACAGCAACGGATATTGTGTTGGCGTTAACGGAATTCTTGCGTCAGGAGCGTGTGGTATCGGCCTATTTGGAATTCTTCGGTGAAGGCGCTCCCAATTTGACTATCGGTGACCGTGCAACCATATCTAACATGACACCGGAGTTCGGCGCTTCTGCGGGCCTGTTTTATATTGATGAACAGACTATCGATTATCTCAAGCTGACAGGTCGAGATCCGGCGCAGATTGAGTTGGTCGAAAAATATGCAAAACTAACAGGTCTGTGGGCGGATGATCTGCAACATGCAGAGTATGAACGGGTACTGGAATTTGATCTGTCCAAAGTCTGTCGCAACATGGCTGGACCTTCAAATCCACACCGACGTCTGCCGACGACCGAACTGGCGCAGCGTGGTATTGCGATGGATCTGGATAAAGCTCAGGCGGAAGAAGCCGCAGGAAAAATACCGGATGGCGCAGTAATTATCGCAGCGATCACCTCTTGTACTAATACCTCCAACCCGCGTAACGTTGTGGCCGCTGGATTACTGGCGAAGAAGGCCAACGAATTGGGTTTAGCGCGCAAGCCCTGGGTGAAATCCTCGTTTGCACCAGGGTCTAAAGTCGCGAAGCTTTATTTGGAAGAGTCAGGATTGCTGCCAGAATTGGAACAGTTGGGCTTTGGTATTGTGGGTTATGCCTGCACTACCTGTAATGGCATGAGTGGTGCGCTGGATCCCAAAATTCAGCAGGAAATCATAGAGCGCGATCTCTACACAACCGCCATTCTGTCGGGTAACCGTAACTTTGATGGTCGCATTCATCCCTATGCGAAACAGGCGTTTCTGGCATCTCCGCCGCTGGTGGTAGCCTATGCCATCGCCGGTACAGTGCGTTTTGATATTGAAAAAGATGTACTGGGCACGGATAAAAACGGCAACGCAGTTACTCTAAAAGACCTATGGCCGAGCGATGAGGAGATCGATGCAATTGTCGCAGCTCATGTAAAACCTGAGCAATTCAATCAGGTGTATATTCCCATGTTTGACCTGGGTACCATCGAGCAGGCAAAAAGTCCGCTTTATGACTGGCGACCGACCAGTACCTATATTCGCCGCCCGCCTTATTGGGAAGGCGCACTGGCCGGTGAGCGGAGTATGAAAGGAATGCGCCCACTGGCGGTGCTTGGTGACAACATCACCACCGACCACCTGTCACCCTCAAATGCTATCATGGCCTCCAGTGCCGCCGGAGAATACTTAGCCAAAATGGGCCTGCCTGAGGAAGACTTCAACTCTTATGCAACGCATCGCGGTGACCACTTGACTGCGCAAAGGGCTACCTTTGCCAACCCGAAACTGCTCAACGAAATGTGCCGCGATGAACAGGGCGAAATCATCCAGGGCTCTTTGGCACGCATCGAGCCGGAAGGGCGACAAGTGCGTATGTGGGAAGCAATTGAAACCTACATGTCTCGTGCTCAACCACTGATCATTGTCGCTGGGGCTGATTATGGACAAGGCTCGTCACGTGATTGGGCTGCCAAAGGTGTACGACTCGCCGGAGTGGAAGCCATCGTCGCTGAAGGATTTGAACGTATACATCGTACTAATTTGGTTGGAATGGGTGTGTTACCACTTGAATTTAAAGCAGGCGAGACCCGCGAAACCTATGCTATCGACGGCACTGAAACTTATGATGTAATTGGTGAACCGTCGCCACGTGCCGATCTGACTTTAGTGATCAATCGTGCTAGTGGCGAAAAAATGGAAGTGTCGGTAACCTGCCGTCTGGATACTGCTGAAGAGGTTTCGGTCTATGAAGCCGGTGGCGTACTACAGCGCTTTGCGCAGGACTTTCTTAGCTCTACGGCCGCGTAGACGGAGGATAATAGATGTCAAAGCCCCCACAAATCAAAATCCCTGCCATCTATATGCGTGGCGGCACCAGCAAAGGTGTATTTTTTAACCTCACCGATCTACCGGAAGCGGCACAGGTTGCTGGCGCTGCCCGCGATACCCTGTTATTACGGGTGATCGGCAGCCCCGACCCGTACGGCAAACAGATAGATGGCATGGGCGGTGCTACCTCCAGCACTAGTAAATCCGTCATCCTCGCCAAAAGCCAAAGGGAAGGCTACGATGTTGATTACCTGTTCGGCCAGGTATCGATCGATAAACCCTTCGTAGATTGGAGCGGCAATTGCGGCAACCTGACCGCTGCTGTCGGCTCCTTTGCTATTAGCAACGGCCTGGTTGATACCGCTCGTATTCCGGAAAACGGTATCGCTATTGTTCGCATCTGGCAGAAGAACATCGAAAAAACCATCGTAGCTCACGTGCCTGTTATCAATGGCGAGGTACAGGAAACCGGCAACTTCGAACTTGACGGCGTCGCCTTTCCCGCAGCGGAAGTACAGGTCGAATTCATGAGCCCGGTCGATGCCTCGGAGGCAATGTTTCCTACCGGCAATCTGATCGACGACCTCGAAGTTCCCAGTGTCGGTACTTTCAAAGCCACCATGATTAATGCAGGCATCCCAACTGTTTTTCTTAACGCTGAAGAACTGGGTTACACGGGTGCCGAACTGCAAGAAGTGATCAACGGCGATGAAAAGGCGCTCGAAATGTTCGAGACCATCCGTGCCTACGGGGCAGTTTGTATGGGCTTGATCGATAGTATCGAAGAAGCGGAAAATCGCCAACATACCCCCAAAGTTGCCTTTGTTGCCCAGCCTCAGAATTACATCTCATCCAGCGGTAAGCAGATTAACGCCGCCGATATTGATCTTAATGTCCGCGCCCTGTCGATGGGAAAATTGCATCACGCCATGATGGGTACTGCCGCCGTCGCCATAGGCACTGCTGCGGCAATTCCTGGCACTTTGGTTAACCTTGCAGCTGGAGGCGGTGATCGTGAAACGGTCACCTTTGGCCACCCTTCTGGCACATTGAAGGTTGGCGCTGAAGCCAGTAACGCTGGCGGCGACTGGACTGTAAACAAAGTGGTCATGAGCCGCAGCGCACGGGTGTTGATGGAAGGTTGGGTACGGGTGCCTGGAGATCTGTTCTAGTCGACTCGCAGGGAAATATCGAATTCGAGCGGGTATAATAAACAACAAGAATTAGAAAGCTAAACAACATGGATAAGTGGATGATTGGTATTCTTTCATGGACGCCAGAAGCCTGGCCAGGCAAAACGTATTGGCGGGGGCAAGACAGAAAAACTCTGAGAAAATAATTGCTTCACCTTTTCTGATTCTTTTCTTGATATCTTTAATATGCTGGGGATACTAGGTGTATCCGCTCTGCTTCAGCCGCTTCCAGTCCACGCGCGAAATCTTCAATTCGACCAATGGGTTATGTTTGGAACGTCTCTGTTGCTGTTTTTGTATACGGTCCGCCGTCTAAGCAGGCTAAAAGGTGGAATACTTATAGCTGGCTATGGAGTATATGTCGCAATTAGTTTTTACCAGAGTCGGAAGTTAACAACAAATACATATACAGGTAGCCTGGGTGAGTGTAATGGCCTCACATCTATATGGTCGCGGACAATTTTCCATGCTGCGCTTTGACAATTACCGGTTATGTGGACGTTGTGGCTTTAGACAAACCCTAAAATTTATGGTAATTGAGTTTTTACTCCATGCTATCCTCACCATGATATGCTATTAAAAAAGCTTAATGTTAGGTGCTAATTTGAAACATTATCGCCTGGTCTAGTTAAATGCGTATAGTGACTTAACAAAATGACTGATGACTCAAATAACGTATTGCAACGTAGCCTTGAAAATATACACGATCCTTTTTCAAGTTTTATCCGCGCACAGACAACAACTAGCTGGTTTCTTCTGCTAGCGACAATTGTTGCGCTGTGGTGGGCTAACTCAGATTATTATGTTACCTACCAAAACCTGACCCACACATCAGTTGGTTTTTTTCTGGGTGATTTTAAACTGAATGCTTCTCTCAAACACATTACTAATGATGGGCTAATGGCCATATTTTTTTTCCTTCTTGGGCTTGAGATTAAACGAGAAGTGCTTGCTGGCCATCTCGCCCAGCCACAAAATCGACGTATGCTAATTCTTTGCGCCATCGGTGGAATGGTTTGTCCGGCCGTAATCTATTCATTGTTCAACTGGTCACTTGATTCACAAATTGGGTGGGGTATACCCATGGCAACTGACACCGCGTTTGCCCTGGGCGTACTCACCATCGTAAGAAAACATATTCCGGGCAGTCTATTGGCTTTTCTCGTAGGCCTTGCAATCGTGGACGATGTTGGCGCTATATTGGTCATTGCACTATTTTATACGCAGGATTTATCACTATTGTATCTATTAAGCGCATTTGCCCTTATTGCATTTTTAGCATTAGGCAATTACGCAGGCGTACGCCTGCCGTATTTCTATATTATTGTCGGCATAGCAACATGGTGGATGATGCTTAAGTCCGGTGTTCACCCTACCTTTGCTGGTGTCGCAATTGCTTTGACTGTTCCCGCTCGTCCAAAGTTGACACCGGATAAATTACTAGATCAAGCGAAGACAAAGATCAACTCAATGCAGGAGAAGTCAAAACCTGTCGATGTGCTCGGCAGTCGCACGGATCATGAACAGGTATTAGAAGTTCGTGACTATGCGGAACGTGCCAGCACACCACTGCGTCGCTGGGAAGATAGGCTGGAATTACCTGTTGCTCTATTTATCTTGCCTTTGTTTGTGCTGACCAATGCTGGCGTACCCTTTAGCTTGACCTCATTTATCGAAAGCCTGCAACATCCGACCGGATTAGGCATTATTGCTGGACTAGTCCTCGGAAAATTTATAGGTATTTCCGGGGCATGTTGGCTGGGGCTGCGCTACAAAATTGGCTGCTTACCCGATGGTGTTAATCTTCAACATGTCGTCGGAGTCTCACTCATAGCTGGGATAGGTTTTACTATGTCCACCTTTATAGCCACGTTGGGTTTTGACTCTCAAACGGAACATCTGCAAAGTGCAAAATCATCGATTCTGGTCGCTTCGTTAATTTCTGCAATCCTCGGAGTGTTGTGTATTCGATTTGTTGCTGCAAAAAAATAAGCTAAAAAAGGGGACAATAAAAGAGGACGCATTTATTTTATAGGGGAGTTAGGATAATGCTTGCCGAAATCGGGTTCAGGGTGAAATTTTGTAAACCGGGTTCTGAGCTCAGTTTTTTGCTTTTGATATGTGATACTAAAAAAGGAGAAAGCATCTTGATGCACATGCTTAAAACAGCAGTAATTGCTTTATTCCTTCAAAAAGTTAATAAACAGAACTGAATTAGGGTAAAATCGCCGACCGTTCTCTTATAGCTTTGGCAAAATCATTTAAAGGTACAAAATCCTATGTTTTCAGAGTTAAAGCCACAGCCCGCAGACCCAATTTTGGGATTATCGGTAAAATTCAAAGCGGACAACAATCCGAACAAAATCGACCTGGGGCCGGGTGTTTATAAGGATGAGAGCGGCCATACGCCGGTTTTGGATTGCGTCAAGAAGGCTGAGCAACAGCGTGTGGACAATGAAACCAGCAAAGTTTATCTGGGCTCAGCAGGTTCAGCACTGTTTAATGAGAAGATAACTGAGCTTTTGCTGGGCGATCATCAGGTGATAGGCAGCAACCGCATTCGCACTATATCTACTCCAGGGGGAACAGGTGGATTGCGTATTGCCGGTGAGTTTATCAATCGTTGCAAGCCGGGTACGACTATTTGGGTCAGTAATCCTACCTGGGCCAACCATCAGGGCGTATTTGCCGCTGCCGGGTTGAATGTTAAAACCTATCCTTACTACGACTATGAGAACAAATGTCTTGATTTTGCTGGCATGCTTGATGCCCTGAAAGAGGTATCCACAGGTGATGCTGTGTTATTGCATGCCTGTTGTCACAACCCGAGCGGTATGGACCTGAACCAGGAACAGTGGCGGGAAGTGGCTGCGCTGGCTAATGAACGCGGCTTCCTGCCGGTGATCGATATCGCCTACCAGGGATTCGGGCAGGGCCTCGAGGAGGATGCCTATGGTGTGCGGCTGATGGCGGATAATGTGGATGAGATGATCATCTGTAGCTCCTGCTCGAAGAATTTTGGGCTATATCGGGATCGTATCGGCGCCTGTTCCATCATTGGGAAAACTGATATAGCTGCCGACATTATCAATTCTGCATTACTTCCGGTAGTTCGAGTGAATTATTCCATGCCGGCTGCTCATGGTGCTGCGATCGTGGAAACAATCCTGAGCTCGGGTGAGTTGATGACCCTTTGGCACGACGAGCTAAAAACAATGCGTGATCGCATTGGAGATATGCGTCAATTGCTGGTTAATAAGCTGATAGCAAATGGCGTGACGCGGGATTTTAGTTTTATCACCCGTCAAAATGGAATGTTCTCATTTTTGGGAATTGAGGCAGAGCAGATTCAACGTCTCCAGGAAGAGTTTAGTATCTATATTGTGGGTTCAAGTCGGATCAATGTTGCCGGTGTTTCAACGGCCAATGTGGATTATCTGGCGCAGTCGATAGCGAAGGTGTTGTAGGGTACCTATACTAATTTTAGGTTATTTCGCCATATTGCCAAAATACCCCGGTTATCCCTAATATAGGTTTCGCCTCTAGGCGAGTTCATTTTCTTTGCTTGCCCGAAGAAAACGAACCAAAAGAAAAGGCACCCCTGTTTTCGCCGCCCTTCGGGTGCCCTGCGCTTCTCTTCTGCTAACGGTCGCTGCGGAACTCACTTCGCTAAGACAGTCCTCGCTCTTCTCCGTTAGCAGCCTGCGATGCTCGGCGGCTGCTGAGGGGGCGATGGGTGTTCGGCTGGAAACCCTAAAAGCGTGGTATGCCAGCCGAACATAGAATAATTTTCTGTTAAACAATTTTCTCTGCGCAAACAATCACGCCATCGGTGTCGGCATAAAGATAATCACCGGGCTTAAACTCGACGCCGCCGAATGAGAGTGGGATATTTCTTTCGGCCTGCGTAACCGGAATGTATTTACGTGAGCAGGTTCCTAACGCGTACAAAGCGACGGGAATCTCCCTGATCTGAAAAGTATCTCTGATATAGCCATTGATAACGATACCTGCATAGTGATTCTGATCAGCAAATTTCATCAGATTTTCACCGACTACGGCGTAATAGTCTTGCGATACGTCGACCACCAGGACTTTCCCACTACCGTCTTCATCTCTTAACAGTGCGATCAGATCAGTGTTGTTTTTATCCAGCTTGATGGTGACAATCTTGCCCTGACATCGGATTGCGCCGCCGTAGTTGCTATACCCCGGGTCCAGTACATTGACCTTGTCGCTGTGCTCATCGCAAATATCTGCCGTAAAAACTTCCATAACACCTTCCTGTGACTGAAAAATCCCGGGCATTTTAGCACTATATAAACGGATTTCTTCACGGTTTTTTTGTATCATTAGCCGCTTTTGTAAATATAGCCGCGGCAGCGGTCATTCAGTTAGCGTTAACAGGCCCCATTATATGAAGGTAGTGACAGGTGTAGTTGGAAATGACATCCATGTTGTCGCCAATCGGCTGATGGAGCTTTCCCTGCATGCCCGTGGGTATGAGGTGTTCAATTTGGGCGTTAACACCCATTTAGAAGAGTTTTTTGATGCGGTAGTGGAAACCGGCGCGGAAATTCTGTTGATCTCATCACTGAATGGTGAAGCAGAGGGGTGGAGTCGAGAGGTACGGATGCTCAAAGCCAAATACAAGGATTTGGATAATCTGGTCATGATGATCGGTGGTAATTTGACGGTGGGCGCCGGTAAGGCCGATGAGATTGAAAAAAAATATAAAAAATATGGTTTTGATCTGGTATGTCATCAGGTGGATCTGAACACTGGGCTTGATTCGCTGGAAGCGTTTTTAGCGCAGAGAAACTAGGGACTGTTCATGAGTCTGTTATCCGAAGAGAGAGAAATCATTCTCAGCAATGAGTATGTTGATGCGTTTGATTTTGAAGAAGTGGAAGAGTTTGTCAAAAGCGCTAGCAAAGAACTGTTTATTTCTCATCATTTCAAGAACAAGAGTAAGAACAAGGGCAAGATGCTGGTGCAACCCAGAGGAGGATTTCCCACCTACAAGCAGCAGTTTGCGCTCTATGAATTTTTTGTCGATGCCAATGTTGATGTACTGCCACTTACGATCGACTCAAATACCCGCCTGAACGACTACGGTACAGCGCAGAAGATGCTGCGTTTGAGTGAAGAAAACGATATGGATATGCTCAATGGTTACCCGTTGGTTAACCATGGCTATCGCACCACGCGCAAGATGATCACCCACTTTAACAAGCCGGTCAGTTTAAGGCATGGTACACCCGATGCCCGGCTGTTGATCGAAACTGCAATTGCTTCCGGGATTTTTGAGATTGAGGGTGGGCCGATTACCTATCTGTTGCCCTATTCGAAAAATTTTCCATTGGATAAGGCATTCCTTTACTGGAAATATGTGGAGCGGGTTTGCGCGAATTACTCAAAGCTGAATCAGCCGATAAATCGGGAATCTTTTGGTCCGCTTACTGCGACACTGGTACCACCGTCCATTACCATTGTGATTCAATTGCTGGAGATGATGCTGTCACTGGAGGAGGGCGTAAAATCCTTCTCGGTTTCATTTTCCCAACAGGGATCGATGCTTCAGGATATCGTTACCGGTGCAGTGATCAAAAAAATGGCCAAGCACTATGCCGAGCAGATTGGTTGCTCCGATGCCTCAATACATCTGGTTTATCATCAGTGGATGGGCGCGTTTCCAACCAACAAAGACTATGCCGAGCAATTAATCAACATGTCGACTGTGATCGCTTCGATGGTGGGTGCGGACAAGATCATCACCAAAACCCGAGAGGAGGCGACCGGTATCCCGACCAAGGAGGCTAATGCCAAAACCGTTGCTGATACCCAGTATACCTTGCGCATCTTGAATGGCCTGCCTAATGTAGTGGATGAGCAGGAGGAGGAAATTCTGACCCAGGAAGTCAGCGCGATTATGGAAGCTGTGTTTAACGACCCGGCGGATACCCTGTGGCGAAAGATCTTCAATTCCATTAAAAATGGCATCATCGACGTTCCTTTTTCGCCCCACATCATTAACCGCAATGAGATGATTACGATCCGGGATGCTAATAAGAATATCCGAATTATCGACCGTGGCAATGTGCCCATTCCGGAGCACTGCTTTGCGTTTGAAAAATCGCATTGTGATCTGAATAAAGACACAACGAGTATCGTCAACGACATCATTCATGATATAGGCATTATGCAATGAGTGGATCAAACGAAAAACTACTGATTGATGTCGGCAGTACCTACTTCAAGGTCAGCACGGCGGAATCAATTGAGCAGCATTTCAGGGATTTCAACAAGGACGTGCTTGATGACCTGATGAACAAATGCGGCCAGACGATTCAGCGTTTTGGTAAAGAAGATGTGCACATATGCTCCTCGGCCAATGGTGGATTGAGTGCTCTGATTATTGGAATCACCCAATCTTTTTCACTGAAATACGCGACTAATATTGCCTTTAACTCTGGCATCAATATTATCGATACGATTCTCTACCAGAACATTGAAGAGTACTCTGTCCCGAGTGATCTTATTGATGTTGTGATTATTGTTGGGGGTATCGACACGCGTGTGAATATTTTTTCTGACAGCCTGTTCAACTACCTGGGCAGGCTGAATTGCTCCAATATCGTTTATGTGGGAAGCGAGCAGGATAAGTCGGCGATTAAGGATAAAATTGAGGGCGTGGTGCTGTTGCCCAATATTATCGACAACCGGCTTCATATTGTCGAAGAACATCTAAAAGAGTATTTGACTAATCTTTACCAGCAGGACATTGAGGGAAAAGAGGATATCAAGCACCTGTATGATATTACGGCCAACCAGATATTTTCGACGCCCTATATCGTGAATAAGGCTTTGCCCTTTATTACCTCGAAATTATCCGTGGTTAACCCCTTTATATTGCTTGATATTGGCGGTGCCACCACAGACATTCATTACTCAAAAGATCTGGTGGTTGATGACAATATCGTCACTGAAAATGAATACGATCGACTGGTGTTTAAAAAGCTCGGCGTCTACAAGTCGAAACAGTCGCTGATCTTCGCGGCAAAAAATAATGAATTTGTCTATGAGTTGCTGACACATCTGAAAGTGACGGAAAACATCTTTGAAGAGCAGGGTGAAAAAGCAACCAGGATACTGATGCAGCTCGCCATCTTTTTGGTGCTTTGCAAGATATCACATTATCGACAAGCCTATATTAATTTGAAACTGCTTGCAGTGAATTCAATCGTCATCACTGGTGGGATTACCAAGGTGCTCACCATCGGTGAGATAGAAGATATTATTGCGTTTTTCTACAAAAAAATTCTTAGTTCAGAGCATAACCCAGCCGCCATAATGGACAGCAATTATGATATTTGGACGCTCGGGGCCATAGGGGAGACAGTATGTCAATAAACTGTATCAGAACGCTGATTGAGCGCGCGGCTGAGACGCACGCTGATAAAACTGCACTGGTTTTAAATGAATCAAGCCTGAGCTACGCCGAGCTGTTTACCCAGGTTAATCAGGTTGCCTTTTATTTGAACGAGTTGGGGCTACCCAAAGGTTCCCGCATCGGCATCTATTCCAACAAAGGGATCGAGCAGGTTATTGCGATTCTCGCGATTTTGTCCACCGACTACATCCTCGTGCCCCTAACCAGGCTGCTAAAGCCTGAGCAGGTGGAATATATTATCGGTGACTGTGGAATCAGTTGCATTATTACTGACCGGCTCAAACTGGAAAGTATCGAGGAGATCAATTTTGACGGCCACATAATCTCCTACGAAACCACCAACAAGGATATTGCCTCCTTCGAGGAGATTTTTAAATACTACAATAAAACCTATATTTGCGATGTGAACGGCCACGATAATGCAATGATCACATACTCGTTTGGCCTGACTGGAACACCGAAGGGTATTGTTCTTTCGCATCGAAATCTCATCGATTCGGCGCGTGTGGTTTCCCAGTATCTGAAGTTGGATGAAGAGGATGTTATCTCCGGGTTGCTGATTTTCAACCTGGATTATGGTCTGAATCAAATATTCTGTGCGCTTTATAAAAAGGCGACGCTCGCACTGCATCGATTTATTTTGCCGGTCGATTTTTTCAACCACCTGATTGACGATGGTGTGACCGTGCTGCCGCTGATGCCGGTCAATATATCCCAGATGTTTGATGAGGATACGAGTCGTATTCCCAGCGCCGAGCTTTTCGATCATGTCAAAACGATCACCTCCTCGGGCGGCAATGTCACCGTGAAAATGATTGATGACTGTAGAAACACTTTTCGTACCGCAGATTTCTACTCGATGCATGGCCTGACAGAAGCGTTTCGCTCAACCTACCTCGATCCCAGTCAGGTACTGATCAGGCCAGACTCGATTGGCAAACCCATTCCTGATGTTGAGCTTTATGTGCTCAATGAAGAGGGCAGGGAGTGTGCGCCCCGAGAGATAGGTGAACTGATTCACCGCGGTGGTTATATCTATAGAGGTTTTTGGAATGCCCCGCAGGAAACAGCGGAGCGCTTTAAGTCGGTACAAATTTTGAAAGATGTGGTGAATCTGGAAGGACAGCTAACCGATGAAATTGTCGTCGCTTCAGGTGATTACGTCTATAAAGATGAAGAGGGCTATTACTACTTTGTTTCACGCCATGACGATATGATTAAAACCCGCGGTTTCAGGGTTTCTCCGTTTGAAGTCGAATCGGTGGTAGCTAAAAACATCCCGCAAATTGAGCAGTGTGCCGTGTTCGGGATGGAAAACGAAGCCATTGAGGAGGAGATTGTCATGGTTTACTCCGCACCCAGTGAGATTTCGGAAAAAGAGATACTGTTCGAACTTAAAAAACACCTGGCGTCCTATATGATCCCAGGAAGGGTGATCTACAAACGGTTTTTACCGCTAGTACAGAGTGATGAGAATCGGATTAACAAAGCTGCCCTGAAGAGGGAGCTGGCGGAGCAGTAGTCTCGACTTTGGTGGAAATTAATCGAGTCCGACTGTTCGATTAGACCGAGCTGTCAGAGCGGAGCGAAAAGGGGGACGTAATTATTTTGGTTCGAGTGTGAACCCCTAGAACTAAGCAACCTGATCAACAATCGCGTGAATTTCAATCACGCGAACCCACGCTATAGGTTGTGAAAAACTGCCATTTTTATCTTTATTGAAACAAAAATCACTAACTACCCGTTTTATATCATTTACCAGCCTCATCTTCAGCCAGTTTGCACGAAGCGAAAAAATCAACGTCCGCCACCGCCACCGCCACCACCACCACCGCCCGACGACCCTCCGCCGCCACTGCCGGAAGAACTTCCCGGTGGTGTCGAGGCAGACGCGATAGATGAGTTCAATCCGCTGCTGACCGCTGTGGCGAGGCTACCTAAATCGTTGATGCCTCCGCCACGATACCAGGTGATGCCAGAGGTTATTGCCGCTGCGGCCGCTGCACCGACTGCGATCGTAAACTTTTCGGTCCATGCTTCTTCGACATCGAGTGCTACAGCAAAAGGTAGCAGCGCTTCGTAGCGCTGCGCGTCCAGTGCGGGTGGCGCATTCGGCCCTTTCAGACTCTTGAGTTCGTCTCGCTCAGCGATGCTGAGGTAGAGTTCCAATCCTTTAGCCTCGTCTATCAGACGCCTGCCTTCCGGCGTCGAAGCCGTGATCAGCTTACGGAAAACCAGAGTGGTGACCAGCATGATTAGGCAAATCGGCACGATTACCAGCATACCAGTCCCACCCGAACTAAACAGCGCAAGAGCCGCTGTTACTACGGCAATCCCAAAGGCTATCGCGGCACTGCTGACGTTGTGGTTATAGTGACTGCCAAGCAGGCGCTTCTCCAGCACTTTTTTGTGCCTTTTCTGTACAAGGAGGAAGTGGGTAGCGTGGTCGTTGTCCAGTTCCAGTTTTTTCTTTCCCGAAGTAAACAATGCTGACAGCAGCACCAGCGCACTATCGTAGCCGCGTTTATCTTTTGGGTCGCCGCTGTATTCGAGGTGCCAACGGTCTTTGAGAAACCGGCGGTTTTCGCATTCGATTATAACCTGTCCAGCAACGGCCAAAGTCAACAGGTCGCTGGTGAAGCAGCGCGTATCATAACTGCCGCGTAGCAGATAGCGCAGTTCGGCCGGTGACCAGTCCGTAGGCGGTTCATAGCGCGCAATAATCACCCCAGCGCGAGGATCACGTCCGATCGCGCGCCAGCGTCGCACACAATATATGAGTAGTATTGCCAGCCCCGCCAGGGCGACCAGTACGCCGATGTTATCCTTCAGTAGCCAGCCAATACGCCGACCGGCACCTGGCTCAGATACCAGACCTTTGGGAAAGCTAAGTACGATGGTCAAGCCCTCGTAGGGTGCCAGCGGTTCGCTCAGGACCCAACGCGCCACGCCCGGCGCAACAATTCTGGCTCTGTAGTTCTGGCCTTGTGCACCCTGAGGCCCAGTGTAAGCTTCAGCGGCAATGCGATCGACCGGTATGGCTTGCGGCAGGCGTACCTCGACCGTACCGGCGGCGACGGCAAAACTCCAGCCAGTGCCTATCGCATTCCAGTAGAGCTCATCGTGCTGTTCAAAAAACCCGAGCTGACGAGTAGTACGATAGCGCAGCGTCAAGCGGTAAACACCGGGCAGCTGCGGCAGGAAGTTGTCGTTGCCCGTGTTAATCCGCACGCCATTGGCAAGCGATTCGGTGAACCATGGTTCGGGCTGGCCGTCGCGCTCGACCCCCAGCACATCCAGATCCACGATGACATTATTGCCGTGGCGGTCGCGATAGCGGGTCGGGAAATCACGATAAATACCACGCCGAATATTTTTACCTTCAGCCCGGATGGTGATCTGTTCGGTAACATCGAGGCTACCGTCAGTACGGATGTCGACCTCGATCTCGTAATTCAGAATCTGCTCGGTTGCTGTAACAAACGTAGCCGGTAGCAACAGCAGGGCAACCAGGCAGGAGGTCAGAACAAAGCGGAAAGCGTGCAAGGGCCTCATGTCAGTGTCACCTTGACGGCATCGCGCTCATCCTCGCCAGCTTGATAGAACTCGCCGTTGTGAAAGCCGCAAATGCGCGCGATAACCAGATCCGGCACGCGCTGTACGACGTCGTTGTTGTCTCGTACCGCGCCATTGTAGTAACGACGCGCGTATTGCAGATGGTCTTCGATCTCGACCAGCCCGCTTTGCAGCTTGAGGAAACTGTCGCTCGCTTTTAGGTCGGGATACGCCTCCTGCAATGCAAACAAGCCCGTCAACGCCTGCTCCAGCGCCGACTCGATTGAGTACAGCCGGGCTGGGCTTGTCTGCGCTAATGCCTCAGAACGCAACTGTGTAACAGCGGTCAACACAGCCTGTTCGTGGCTGACGTAACCCTTTACCGCCGCCACCAGCTGCGGTACCAAATCATGCCGCCGGGTTAATTGCACATCGATATCTGCCCAGGCATTGCGCATCTGGTTGCGCAGCCGTACGAGGCGATTGAACACAAGGATAATCCAAAACAGAAGCATGGCCGCAATGGCTGCGGTGATCCAGGTAAGCAAGGTGTCCCTCCCATTGTTCTGTATACCATTATTAGGTACTTATTCTTTTTTAATATGCTTTCAATACAGGCTCATTGAATACAACCCTATTGTCAAATACAGGACCTGCAGGTGCGCGATACAATGTCGAATATTGGATACCCACAAATCAAACTCCTCAGTAGTTAAAAAAAGGAACGGATCAGAAAACGTATCTACATAACACGTGAATTGGGTTAGGCAGACAGTTCCTATTACATTGAAGTTTTTCTACAACAGATTACGCCGAAGCAGCCATCTTGGCGGCTTCAGCCGATAAGTATTTAAATGTGCCTCAAAATGAGGCTGGGCAGTGTCCAGATATCGAGGGAAGTCCAATTTTAACCGACTAATCCCAATCCGCCCTAGTTTCATACAAAGGCTTAATATCACTCCCTTCAATTTTCTTTCGATCAGGCTCAACCTCTGTTAGTGGTTCAACTTGCTTTAGGCTGGCCAGTGAGCGGGTCACTAGTTTGTGATATTCGCCTGTTCCGCGTGTTTTCCATTTCAACTCATCATCAGTAACGGCTCGAATCACTTTGGCGGGTGTTCCGGCAACCAGGCTTTGTGACGGGCATTCAAAGGCGGCTTTGACAAAGGAGCAAGCGGCGACAATGGAGTTTTCGTTGATGATGGCGCCATCCATGACCACGGCGTTCATTCCGACCAGTGCGTTTTTGCCGATGCGGCAGCAGTGGATGACCGCGCCATGACCGATATGGCCGTTCTCTTCGACGATGGTATCGCGATCAGGAAAGCCGTGTATCACGCAGGTGTCCTGAATATTGGCGCCTTCCTTGATAATCAATCGCCCAAAATCGCCTCTTAATGATGCACAGGGGCCGACATACACACCGGGCCCGATGATGACATCGCCAATCAATACGGCTGTGGGGTGCACAAAAGCGCTTGGGTCGACGACCGGGGTAACTCCATCAATACTGTAAACTTGCATATAGCCCTTCAGAATCTCATTTGAACGAATAGAAGCATAAAACCATGTTTAGATAGGCTTGGCAATAAGACTTGGACCTGCATGTCGAAAAACCCTGTAAGTGTTGATCCAGCTAGGCAACCTCAATGAATTTTACCGGTTCAGCCTTGCCGTAAAACTGGTCTAACAGTATTTCGGTTTGCTGCGAAGCTTCTTTCATGGCCGATTCCTTCACTGGGCCGTAACCGCGAATCTGATCCGGAATGCTTGCGATCTCTACTGCTGTTTCGTAATTTTCTGCTGTTAGATCATTCATGAGCTGCTGGAGGGTTGCTTTATACTGATGGATCAGTTCACGCTCCGCTTTACGTTCGGCGCTGTAACCAACAACATCAAAGGCGGTACCACGCAGGAATTTGAGTTTGGCGGCCAGTTTTAAAGCGGAAAGCATCCATGGTCCAAAAGTTAGTTTTTTCGGGCGACCCTGTTCATCCTTTTTTCTCGCCAGCAGCGGTGGGGCCATATTAAATGTCAGTTTGTAATCGCCATCGAACGTGTTAGCCACTTTCTCTAAAAACTGCCCGTCTGTATAAAGACGCGCCACTTCATACTCATCTTTATAGGCCATTAGCTTGAACAGGTACCGTGCGACTGTTTTTGTCAGAGCCAATTCCGTTTTGCCAAGTTGTTGCTCTTCTGATTTGATACCTTCGACAAATTCACGGTAACTATCGGCATAGCCTTGATTCTGGTAGCCCACCAGAAATTCGTAACGCTTGGCTACGATATCGTCCAGTTCCGTTGCAATTTCTAATGGTTTTTCCGCGGTGATCTGTTTTATGTAATCCAGATCTTGTGCGGCGATACGGCCCCATTGAAAGCCCTGTTTGTTAGCTTCAATGGCGACACCGTTGATCTCAATGGCCTTCAAAAGGGCGTCCAAACCGACGGGAATCAGGCCCAATTGCCAGGCGTAGCCAAGCAGGAAAATGTTGGAAAATACGGTATTGCCCAACAGTTTTTCAGCCAGGTTGTTAGCGTCCAGCGTGTCCACACGTTCTGCACCCACCGCTTGTTGCAGGGTGCTGACCCTCAGGTCTGCCTGCATGTCGGCATCACGATTTAACACAAAATCCCCGGAAGGCAGTTCAGATAGATTGACGATAATTTGGGTATGATCATGGCGCAGTACGTTGATGGCGCGTGGGTCTGTACCGACCACCATATCGCAGGCGATCAGGGCATCAGCCATGCCGTAATCAATCCTGACTTGATGTAATTGCTCGGGCTTTTGTGCCAGACGAACATAACTGAGTACTGAACCGCCTTTTTGTGCAAAGCCCATAAAGTCTAGCACTGAGGCGCCTTTGCCTTCCAGATGTGCGGCCATAGTGATCAGTGCGCCGACGGTGACTACTCCAGTTCCGCCAACACCACCCACAAGCAAGTCAAAAGGTTTGGCTAAAGGTTGTGGATTGGGGTCTGGTAGTGCGTTGACGCGGCGTGTAAATTCATCGCTTATATCCAGCGTCGCCGGTTTGCGCAACGTGCCGCCTTCGACGGTGACAAAGCTGGGGCAGAAGCCTTTGACGCAGGAATAGTCCTTGTTGCATGACGATTGATCGATTTTACGTTTATTGCCAAATTCTGTTTTCACCGGAAAAATAGACAGGCAGTTGGATTGTTTGGAGCAATCACCACAGCCTTCGCAAACCAGTTCGTTTATGAATATCCGTTTGGCTGGGTCTGGGAAGGTGCCCCGTTTACGGCGTCGTCGTTTTTCAGCGGCGCAGGTTTGATCGTAGATCAGTACCGTCACACCTTCGATCTCCCGTAGCTCGCGTTGTACGCTGTCCAGATGATCACGGTGATAAAACTGGGTGTCTGCCGGGAAACTAGTTTTATCTAAATATTTTTCCGGTTCATCGCTGACAACAACGACTTTCCTGGCCCCCTCTGCATGCACCTGGCTGGCGATGGCGGGCACTGAAATAACACCATCAACAGGCTGACCACCGGTCATCGCCACGGCATCATTAAACAGTATCTTGTAGGTGATATTAACATTGGCCGCGATAGCTTGGCGTATGGCCATATAACCCGAATGAAAGTAGGTTCCTTCGCCGAGGTTCTGGAAGATATGCCGGTTTCCGGTGAAGCGGGATTTGCCCACCCAGTTAACCCCTTCGCCGCCCATTTGGATTAGAGACGAAGTGTCCCGGTTCATCCAGGAGGCCATAAAGTGGCAGCCAATTCCGGCCAGCGCCTGACTGCCCTCGGGAACTTTGGTTGAGGTGTTGTGCGGGCAGCCTGAACAGAAATAGGGGAGGCGCTTAACGCCGCCCGGTGCTTGCACAGTGACACCGGAGTTTTTTATGTGGGCCAATGCTTCATCAAACTTCACATCTTCAAACTCATGGCTGATGCGTTTTGCGACAATGGGTGCCAGGTAAGAGGGTGAAAGCTCGGCGGTCCAGCTTACCAGCGGGTGAAAATACTCGTCATATTTGCCCACCATCCGCTTGGGCTTATCGCCCGGATAATCATAGAGCAGCTCCTTCAACTGGCTTTCAATAATGCCGCGTTTTTCCTCGATGACCAGCACTTCTTCCTTGCCCTGCAAAAAACGCCGGACGCCAAGTGGCTCAATGGGCCAGACCATGCCCACCTTATAGATATCAATGCCCAGATCACGCGCTCGAGCCTCGTCAACTCCCAGCAATTCGAGGGTTTCCATCAGGTCAAGATGTGCTTTTCCCGTAGTAATGATGCCCATGCGTGCATTCGGGATATCGTATATTCTTCGGTCAATGGGGTTGGCTCTGACGAAGGCATGCACCGCTTCGATCTTGTCTTTCATGCGAGCTTCAATTTGTGGCCCCGGCAAGTCGGGCCAACGGAAGTTCAGGCCACCTTCGGGTGGAGTGTAATCCTCAGGCGTTTTAAATAGCGGCGGTTTTGTTAACTCAACGGACGCAGCACTTTCGACGGCTTCGGAGATCGCTTTAAAACCAACCCACATGCCTGAAAAACGCGATAGCGCGATACCGTATAGACCAAAATCAACATATTCAGCAATATTGGCCGGGTTTAGTGTGGGCATATACCAAGCCATAAAGGCTACGTCGGACTGGTGGGACATGCTGGAGGAGACACAACCGTGATCATCCCCCGCAATGACCAGTACGCCGCCGTGGGGCGAGCTGCCATATCCGTTGCCATGTTTGAGGGCGTCTCCCGCGCGGTCAACGCCGGGACCTTTGCCGTACCAAATGGAGAAGACACCATCCACTTCACGATTGGGGTCGATCTCTACCTGCTGAGTCCCTATGATCTGAGTGGCAGCCAGATCTTCGTTGACGGCAGGAACGAATGTAATATCGGCATTGTCGAGAAAATCCCCGGCCTGCCATAGCGCCTGATCATAGCCGCCCAGCGGTGATCCTCGATACCCAGTGATATAACCTGCTGTGTTGAGGCCCGCTTCCCGATCCAGTTCGCGTTGAATCAACGGCAATCTCACTAATGCCTGCGTTCCAGTTAAGAAAACACGTCCCTGGTTGCGCAAATATCGATGCTCAAGACGATAGTCATCTAGCGCGGTAAACCGCGCATTGGATTCAGGTGTTGCCATGATCGATCCTCTCCCGATTAGACCGCTCGGAATTTTGTTGGTTGCCAGATTACTTCAGGCGGTCATTATGAGTGACTATTTTACAATGGTGAGTCTGAAATAGGCTTTCTTATTATTTTAAAAAACTTCTTTTATAGGTATAAAAAGTAATAAAATAGCGTAAATAAGAAAGATTCTTTTATTTATGGGCTTAGTAATGGATAAATCTTTAATTGATTTGGATAAGGTGGAACGTCAGATTCTGGCAGTCCTGCAATCGGAAGGGAGGTTGACCAATCAGCAGTTGGCTGAGCGAGTGCAGATGTCTCCTGCTGCATGCTGGCGACGAGTAAAGCAGTTAGAGCAGCGGGGCATTATCAGCAATTATGCGGCGATTCTCGATCGTAAAAAGGCCGGTTTTAACTTTTGTATTTTTATGCATGTCTCTTTATCCCGCCATAATAAAGAGAATGTGGAGAAGTTTGAGCAGGCGATGAAGATGCGGCCTGAGGTGCTGGAGTGTTACGCGACTACCGGCGATTCAGATTTCATACTCCGGGTTGTGGCGCAGGATATCGAATCCTACGACCGGTTTCTGGAAGAGTTTGTGTTTGGCCTGCCAGGAATTTCACAGGTCAAATCCAGCATAACGTTGCGAGAAATTAAATTTGATACAAAGTTACCGCTATAGAGCCGGCGATGGTTCGTTATTGCAGGAACTGTTTAGCTATCCAATGCTAGGGAATCAACCCTAGATATGCCGCTTAATTCCCTTTTCGGCGATCATTTTAGTGGATATCTCTTCAATTGAATGATGAGTAGTATCCAAAAAGGGGATGCCTTCACGACGAAACATGCTCTCCACATCCCTGATCTCCTCCTGACATTGCCGGTCAGAAGAGTAGCGGCTGTCCGGACGTCGTTCCTGCCGAATAGCCTTTAATCGATCAGCGTTGATGGTCAAGCCGAAAACTTTTTGCTTAAAGGGTCTTAGAACTTTAGGGAGGCGCATCTCCTCCAGATCTTCTTCGGTAATGGGATAATTCGCTGCCTTAATGCCAAACTGGAGTGCCATGTAGATGCAGGTGGGTGTTTTTCCACAGCGAGATACGCCGACTAGTATCAGATCGGCTTCTTCGTAGTTGCGTGTGACGGCACCGTCATCATTTTCCAGTGCAAAATTCATGGCCTCGATTCTAATTGAATAGTGATTGTTGTGATTGATGCTGTGTAACTTGCCGACCGAGTAGGACGAGGATGTGTCCAGCTCCTTTTCCAGAGGGGCCAGGAACGCGGAGAAGATATCCACCATGAAACCTTCACTTTGGCTGATAATATCGCGAATATTATGATTAACGACGGTATCGAAAATGATCGGCTTGGCGTCATCCTCCTCAGCAGCAAGGGTGATTTTCTTAACCACCTCAATGGCCTTTTCTTCCGTATCAATATAGGGAAGGGTGATGCGGTTAAACTCGATGCCGCCGAATTGGGATAATAAACTCAACCCCAATGCTTCGGCGGTTATGCCGGTACCATCTGATATGAAAAATGCGCTACGTCTCATGATAAAGCTGCTTGTGTGAAAAAGGATAGTATCGCAGAAAACTAGTCAATTTAGTGTTTTTTGGTTAAGATTTTAGTACCATTGCCCACCTTTATTTTATACCTAAATAATTTAAAAAAGTGAGGTGACAAGTTGACTGCATTGGTAGTGCCGTTAGATCAGGTCGGTATGAATGATGTCGAGCATGTGGGTGGTAAAAATGCTTCGCTGGGAGAGATGATTAGTAATCTGGCTTCGGCTGGAGTATCTGTTCCCGGCGGCTTTGCAACCACAGCCAGCGCCTATCGAGAATTCCTCTCCGATAATAATTTGACTGTCCGAATTAAAGATGCCCTTGCCGGACTGGATGTTGATGATGTCAACGCATTGGCCAGCACGGGCGCGGAGATCAGGCAATGGATTATCGATGCGCCTTTTAGTGCAGAGTTTGAAGCGCAGATCCGATCTAACATTTCAGATCTGCAGGACGGCAATGAACAGCTGACTGTTGCGGTTCGTTCATCGGCTACAGCGGAAGATTTGCCGGATGCGTCCTTTGCCGGACAGCAGGAAACTTTCCTCAACATACGCGGCATTGATAATGTTTTGCTGGCAATTAAGGAGGTTTTTGCTTCCCTGTTTAATGACCGCGCTATCGCCTATCGCGTGCACCAGGGGTTTGAGCATAGCCTGATCGCTCTCTCTGCAGGCATTCAGTATATGGTGCGTAGTGAAACGGCTGCCAGTGGAGTATTGTTTACTTTGGATACGGAATCGGGTTTTCCGGATGTGGTCTTTATTACGTCGTCCTATGGCCTCGGTGAAACTATAGTGCAGGGTTCGGTAAATCCGGATGAGTTCTATGTTTACAAGCCCGCTCTGGATGCGGGAAAACCTGCCGTGCTGCGCCGTAATCTGGGCGGCAAAGCGATCAAAATGATTTACGATCCTTCAGGTGAAACCGGGCGATCGGTGGAGACTGTTGAGGTTGATGCAGCAGACCGAAATCGTTTTTCAATTAATGATGAAGAAGTTCAGGAATTGGCCAGACAGGCGTTGATTATCGAGCGCCACTATCAGCGGCCAATGGATGTGGAATGGGCCAAGGATGGAGATACCGGCAAACTTTATATTGTGCAGGCGCGACCGGAAACGGTAAAGAGCAGGAGTTCCGTTAATCAGCTTGAACGATATCTCCTGAACGAAAGTTCGGATGTTCTGGTTGAGGGCCGCAGTATTGGTCACCGTATCGGTAGTGGTCCTGTCAAGATTATCAATGATATCGCCCAGATGGATGAGGTTAATGCGGGTGATGTGCTGGTAACCGAGATGACCGATCCCGATTGGGAGCCGATTATGAAGCGCGCCTCAGCTATTGTGACAAATCGTGGTGGCCGAACCTGCCACGCGGCCATCATTGCTCGAGAGCTGGGTATTCCGGCTATTGTGGGCAGTGGTGATGCGACAGAGAAGCTGAGTTCAGATCAGCTGGTCACGGTATCTTGCGCGCAAGGTGATACAGGATTTGTCTATGAGGGGTTGCTCGATTTTGAGGTACAGTCCTCGAAGGTTGATGCCATGCCTGAGCTGCCCTTTAAAATCATGATGAATGTGGGCAATCCGGATCGTGCGTTTGATTTTAGTGCAATACCTAACGCCGGAATCGGTTTGGCGCGGCTGGAATTTATCATCAACCGCATGATTGGCGTACATCCCAAGGCGTTGCTCAACTACGCGACATTGCCTGCTGATGTAAAATCACAGGTGGATCAGCGGATTGCTGGTTATGCCGATCCGGTAGACTACTACGTACAAAGGCTGGTGGAAGGCATTGCAACACTGGGTGCGGCCTTTGCTCCGGAACGGGTGATCGTGCGGCTATCGGACTTTAAGTCCAATGAATACGCGAACCTGATTGGCGGTGAACTCTATGAGCCAGAGGAAGAGAATCCGATGCTGGGCTTTCGGGGTGCATCACGCTACCTGTCAGAGGATTTCGCAGATTGCTTTGAGCTGGAAACTCGCGCAATGAAAATTGTGCGCAATGAAATGGGCCTGACCAATGTCGAGGTGATGGTACCCTTTGTCAGAACGGTCGGTGAAGCGAAAGGTGTGGTCGAGCTGCTTGCGAAAAATGGGCTGAAGAGAGGGGAGAATGGTTTGCGTGTTATAATGATGTGCGAATTACCGGTTAATGCGTTGCTCGCTGATCAGTTTTTAGAGTATTTTGATGGTTTCTCCATTGGCTCCAATGATTTAACCCAGCTGACTCTGGGGCTTGACCGTGATTCCGGAATAGTCGCTGGGTTGTTTGATGAACGTAATCCCGCAGTAAAAATTCTGCTGAGTATGGCGATTCAAGCTTGTAAGAAGGCCAACAAATACATAGGTATCTGTGGACAGGGGCCGTCGGATCACCCTGATCTGGCAAGATGGCTGATGGATGAAGGCATTGATAGTGTATCTCTTAATCCCGATTCTGTACTGGATACCTGGTTATTCCTGGCGAATGAAAGTAAAGTCTGATTTTTAAAGCTAAGGGGCGCAACCCGCAGGGAACGGAGTTAGTTTGGCTCTGGCCTCGGGTAATACTGTGACCTCGCGTGATACTAGTTAATATAAAGGAGCGATAGTGGAGTATATAACCCCGGATTTGTGCGATGCTTATCCAGATTCAGTCCGTGTGCTAGAGCCTATGGTGCATAATTATGGCGGCAGAGATTCTTTTGGCGGCGAGATAGTGACCATCAAGTGTTTTGAAGACAACTCTTTGGTAAAGGAAGCGGCAGGGACTGACGGTGTTGGCAAAGTCATGGTGGTCGACGGTGGAGCATCTTTACGCCGAGCGTTGTTGGGCGACATGATCGCAGAGAATGCAGCAAAGAATGGTTGGGAAGGCCTTATTATTTATGGCTGTATACGTGACGTTGATGCCATTGCTGCTTTGGATTTAGGTGTGCAGGCACTCGGTGCCATTCCATTGAAAACTGATAAAAGAGGCATTGGGGATTTGAATGTGCCGGTCACTTTTGGTGGGGTAACCTTCAATCCTGGCGAATATGTTTATGCTGATAACAACGGGGTAGTGGTCTCGGCGACAGCCCTAAAAATGCCAGAGTGAACTTGAAAACAATCAGTATTATGGTATTCAAATAACTTTATAAACAAATAGATAAACATCTAACTTAATCTAAACTATTAATTTAACGAGGAGTAGAAAAATGGCTAAAGCAAGTGCAAGACATATACTGGTAAGCAGCGAAGACAAGTGTCAGCAGTTAAAGGATGAAATTGAGGGCGGTGCAGATTTTGCCGATCTGGCTAAGCAGCATTCAAGCTGTCCTTCAGGTGCGCAGGGCGGTGATCTGGGTGAGTTTGGCCCAGGTATGATGGTTAAAGAGTTTGATGAAGTGGTGTTCAGTGCAGAAGTCAATAAAGTACAGGGTCCAGTAAAAACCCAATTCGGATACCATTTGCTTGAAGTGACCAGCAGGACGGAATAAGACCTGTGAGCTGTTGCTCGCTTGAATGTCTGACCAGGAACCCGAAGAGTATCCTGACGCTACATTCAATAGCGATAATGCAGACAGAGATAAACCTAATTCAATGAATACAGCCCCCAACCTCTTTTCCTACCCCAAATATTGGGCAGAGTGCTATGGTACTGCCCCTTATTTGCCAATGTCCCGTGCTGAAATGGACGAGTTGGGTTGGGATAGTTGCGATATCATTATTGTTACCGGTGATGCCTATATCGATCACCCTAGCTTTGGTATGGCGGTTGTGGGGCGCTTTCTCGAATCCCAGGGATTTCGAGTCGGCATTATTGCTCAGCCGGAATGGCAAAGCACCAAGGATTTTGTAGCGCTGGGTGAACCGAACCTGTTTTTCGGTGTTACTGGCGGCAATATGGATTCGCTGATCAACCGTTATACGGCGGATCTGAAGGTTCGCAATGATGACGCCTATACCCCGAATGCGGAACCGGCAAAACGGCCTGATCGTTCAGTTATTGCCTATACACAGCGGTGCAAGGAGGCGTTCCGTGAGGTGCCGGTTGTAATTGGTGGTATAGAGGCCAGTCTTCGGAGAATTGCTCAGTTCGATTATTGGAGCGATGAGGTTCGGCGGTCTGTGTTAGTTGATGCTGGTGCGGATATTTTGCTCTATGGGAATGCAGAGCGGGCACTCGCTGAAATCGCCCATCAAATTGCTAATGGCAAAAGCACGCAGCAGCTGACGGATATTCGAGGTACTGCGGTTGTCAGAGCTATCCCTTCGGACTGGACAGAACTGGATTCCACTCGAATTGATTGGCCGTCCAATATCGATGCTATTCCAAACCCATACGAATATGGTGAACCCGCCAATTGCACCTCTAAAGAGAGTATCGCAGACGCAGCGCTGCCGCTTCGAATTGTACCGATGCCACTGCAATCGAAGGAGAAATTGGACCCCAGCCGGACTTACATCCGCTTGCCTTCCTTTGAGAAAGTTTCCAAGGATTCTGCATTATACGCTCATGCTTCCCGAATACTGCACCAGGAGTCAAACCCGCATAATGCACGGGTGCTGGTGCAAAAGCATGGCCTGCATGATGTATGGATCAACCCGCCACCGATACCGTTGGAAACGGAAGAGTTAGACAAAATATTCGATTTACCCTTTCAGCGAAGACCCCATCCAAGCTATGGCGAAGCAAAAATTCCGGCTTATGAAATGATCTGTACTTCGGTGAATATCATGCGCGGTTGCTTTGGTGGTTGCACCTTTTGCTCGATTACTGAGCATGAGGGGAGGGTGATTCAAAGCAGGTCTCAGGAGTCGGTGCTGCGTGAGATCGAAGCGATTCGTGATCAGGTGCCTCACTTTACCGGCTCTATATCAGATTTGGGCGGCCCAACAGCGAATATGTATCACCTGAACTGTAAGGATCGGGAAATACAGGCGGGTTGCCGGCGTTTGTCCTGTGTGTATCCGACGATTTGTAAGAATCTGAAGACGGATCATAGCCAGACGACCGAGCTGTACCGTAAAGCGCGCAAGTTAAAAGGAGTTAAGAATATAGCCATAGCATCGGGGCTGCGCTATGACCTCGCAGTTCGGGATCCGGAGTATGTGAAGGAACTGGTGACACATCATGTGGGGGGTTATTTAAAAATTGCGCCGGAACACACGGAAGATGAAGTTCTCTCGCGCATGATGAAACCGGGCATTGGCACCTATGATCAGTTTAAAAGGATGTTTGAAAAATATACAAAAGAGGCCGGTAAAAAGCAGTATTTAATTCCTTATTTTATTGCTGCGCATCCGGGGTGCGATGATGAGTCCATGCTGAATCTGGCGCTCTGGCTCAAGCGCAATAAATTTCGTATCGACCAAGTGCAGACCTTTTATCCGTCGCCCATGTCCTTAGCAACTGCCATGTACCACTCTGCGCGAGATCCGCTTAAAAAAATCAGCTATAAAAGCAACAAAATTTACACCTCCAAAAATATTGATCAGCGGCGTTTGCAAAAAGCTTTTCTGCGTTATCACGATCAAAAGAACTGGCCACTGTTGCGCAAAGCACTTATCTCCATGGGGCGCAGCGATTTGATTGGCAGTAGACCCGACCAGCTTATTCCTCTGGAAAGTAAAGTAGGAACGCATAGGAGCAGTTCCAATCGCAAGGGTGTCAGTGCTAAGCCCAAGAAGTGGCTTAAAGCACGAGGTGGGCAGTGGAGCAGTAAATCCTGATTGCCCGTACAACCCGCTTCAATTCAGCTTGACCTATCACAAATCAAAAATTTTTACTGGATTTTAAGATCTGGCGGGATTAGCCTTGCGTACTCAAAAAAAACAACAAAGGAATGCGTTTCTATGTTTAAAAAATTGTCAATTTCAATACTTGTTTTTGCCGTTTCCTGTAGCGCCTTCGCTGGGGTAAAGCTTGCGCCAAGTGATTCTTTTGTGAATCCGAATAAACAGTTTGCTGTAAAAGGGATTAAAAAATTTGCAAAGTCGGATACCATTTTACTTCCTATGATTTATCTGCATACGCTGGTTCAGGGTATTCACAAAGAATCCAAGGGTGGTGCACATGCAAAAGCGGAGTTCTCTATCAGCAATCTTAGCCCCGATTTGGGAACTGAACTTGCAACAGAAATTCACCAGGATTTAGTATTAAAACTCAGAGCGAGTGGCTGGAAAGTTTTAACCTATGAAGATGTAAAAGATCACGCAGGGTGGAGTAAACTAAAACGGGCCAGACCTGAAAAAGTGATTGGTGTTGATGGGTTTAAAAACAACCTTGGATTTGGCGATCAATACTGGATGACTTCCTATCCTGAGGGAACTCCTAATCTTCAAAATCAGTCTTTCGGTGTAAAAGGCGCTGCAGACTTGCATAACATTCATACCAAAGTTGCGAAAGCAATAGGTGCAAATTTGCTGTTTCCCGTATTAAGATTTGATAGTCCAGTGGCCTATGGCTCAAGCGGTCGAGGGTATAAAAATACAAAGGCTTCGGCCAGCGTGATTCCAGCTATGGATTTGGGTTATGCACACTCAGGCTTTTATTCTGTTAAAGGTGCCTGGGGTGGCGTTGATTTGAAATCATCGGTTAGGGTATCCGAGTCGGTTGGAAGCATAACGAAGGTCGACGAGAGTTCCAGTCAGGATGTTTCCCTGTTTACTTTTAAGACATTTCGATCAATTGCAAAGGGTGATTATCTGATGACACTCGACGAAACGGCTTATAAAAAAACAATTTTGAAAGTAGCGAAAGACTATAATGACTTGTTGGTGAGCGCACTAAAAGATGCTGCACCGCAAAGCTAGATAATTTGGTTAAAGCAGGAAAATAAAAAAAGCCCCGCCAGCAATGACGGGGCTTTCTATTTAACACGCAAGAGTCAGTTTGAGTTTGGCACCTAAATTAGAACTGGTTCATAGTATTATCTTTTCCACCAGCTTTCAGTGCGGCTTCACCAGCAAAGTAGCCTTTATGGTCATCACCTATATCAGAACCTGCCATGTTTTGGTGTTTAACGCAGGCAATACCTTGACGGATTTCCTTACGTTGTACACCCGCAACATAACCTAACATGCCTTGCTCACCAAAGTATTCTTTGGCCAGGTTGTCAGTGGACAATGCAGCAGTGTGATAAGTTGGCAGAGTGATCAGGTGATGGAAAATACCGGCTTCACGGGCAGAGTCGGCCTGGAAGGATCGGATCTTGTCGTCAGCAACCGTAGCTAGTTCTGTTTCGTCGTATTCGACGTTCATCAGATCAGCACGGTTATAGGCGGAAACGTCTTTGCCGGCTTCACTCCAAGCATCAAATACTTGCTGACGGAAGTTCAGCGTCCAGTTAAAGGATGGGCTGTTATTGTAAACCAGTTTGGCATTGGGGATAACTTCGCGGATACGATTAACCATGCCGCCAATCTGTCCAACGTGAGGCTTTTCTGTTTCAATCCAAAGCAGATCAGCGCCATTTTGCAGTGAGGTGATGCTGTCAAGTACGCAGCGATCTTCGCCAGTTCCCTGGCGGAACTGAAACAGGTTGCTGGGGAGACGTTTTGGACGCAGTAGTTTACCACCACGGTTAATTACAACGTCACCATTGTTCATGTCTGCTGCGGATACTTCTTCACAATCCAGGAAAGCATTATATTGGTCGCCCAGATCGCCTGGCTCGTGAGTGACAGCGATTTGCTTGGTCAGGCCAGCACCCAGGGAATCGGTACGGGCAACAATTACACCATCGTCAACGCCCAGTTCCAGAAATGCGTAACGCACAGCGCGAATCTTAGCCAGGAAGTCTTCGTGGGGCACAGTAACCTTACCGTCCTGGTGACCACATTGTTTCTCATCGGATACCTGGTTTTCCAATTGAATGGCGCAGGCTCCGGCCTCGATCATACGCTTGGCCAGCAGGTAAGTGGATTCTGCATTACCAAAACCAGCGTCAATATCAGCAATAATGGGCACTACGTGTGTCTGGAAATTATTCAGTTTATCCTGAACTTCAGCCTCTTTAGCAGAATCTCCGGTTTCACGAGCGGCGTCCAGCTCGCGGAACAGGCCGCCCATTTCACGAGCGTCAGCCTGGCGCAGGAACGTATATAGCTCTTCGATCAGGCCGGATACGGAAGTCTTCTCGTGCATGGACTGGTCAGGTAGTGGGCCAAAGTCTGAACGCAAAGCCGCAATCATCCAGCCGGAGAGATAAAGATATTTCTTGTCGGTAGAATTAAAGTGCTTCTTGATTGAGATCAGCTTCTGTTGACCGATAAAACCGTGCCAACAGCCTAAAGATTGCGTATATTTAGAACTGTTCGCGTCATAATCCGCCATATCTTTGCGCATAATGCCAGCAGTGTACTTGGCGATATCTAGACCGGTTTTAAAGCGGTTTTGGGCGCGCATTCTCGCAGCATACTCCGGGCTTATTGCTGCCCAGGTACCGCCCTGTGCTTCTTTCAATGAAGCAACCGAGTCGATGTCGTTTTGGTAATCTGACATAATCTATCCTCAATCTATGTAGTGTGGTTAACCAGCTTTGCAAAAAATACAACGCCAGATCTTAAGTAGACGGACTATCATAAAGATCAACTGGCTATAAAAGAAATAAATGCTAATTATTTTAGCTATTCGCGCCGTGAATAATTTAAGGTTAAAAATGCTTAAAGTACGGAGGGCGCTGTATAGCGCCAGTATTGATTGGCGCTCCTGTTGCAGGTTCTTCTATTTAATCTCACCGTATATCGAACCTAAAAACCTTTTTTTGAGCGATAATCGCAAAAATTTCAAAGAGACGGTAACAATTTTGGTGCGAAATCAAGCCACTTATGAGATGATTTCTCTAGCTTATATATGTTGCGCTTGGTATTTTCATTATGAATGTTTCTCGGATTGATCTAAATTTATTGGTTTACTTTGACGTGCTGTTGAGAGAACAGAATGTAACTAAAGCAGCACATCACCTGGGTATCACCCAGCCAGCAATGAGTAACGGCCTGCGGCGTCTTCGGGAGCTGTTTAAGGATCCCTTATTGATCAGGACCAGTGAAGGCATGACAGCGACCGAGAGGGCGCTTGAATTGCAGCCATTGATTCGTAATGTGCTGGTGGGTGTGGAAAAGGCGATACAGCCACAGGGAGCCTTCGACCCCGCTGAAAGCGACCGGGTATTCCGAGTGATGGCCAGCGATTATGGTGAGTCCGCACTGATGCCTGCCGTGCTTACACAGTTACGCGAAAAGGCCCCTAATGTCACTTTAGATATACTGACGCCCAGTGACGTTGGTTTTCCTGATCTGGAACAGGGTAAAGTGGATATGGCCATTAATCGTTTCGACGAGCTGCCTCTGTCTTTCCACCAGGTGACGCTCTGGAAAGACGGCTTTGCTTGTTTGATGAGCTCCAACAACCCCATTCTCGATGATTTTACGCTCGACAACTACCTGAAAGCACATCATATCTGGGTCAGCAAAACAGGTATGGGAGTAGGCGTGGGTATGAATCCGCAGGACAAACAGCGTCTGGGTTGGGTAGATGAGGCCTTAGCCAAGATAGATAAAAAACGCACAATTACCGTGTTTACGCGCCATTATCAGGTCGCCAGATTACTTGCCAACCAAAAAGATTTAATCGCCACTTTACCGCGACGCGCAGCTGAACTAGAGCTGGGTAATCCGCAAATTGCTGTGCGAGAGCCTCCTTTCGAAATTCCTGCTTTTGATCTAATGATGGCATGGAGTCCATTGTTGCAACAGAATCCAGGCCATCAGTGGTTGCGGCGCCTTATTGTGGAGGTCGCCCATCAAATAGGGGCAGAGGATGAAAATAGGATCTAAATATTTTTCGCCTGCTCGATGGCGTTGCCGATGTAGTTAGCCGGTGTCAAAGCCTTAAGCTCTGTTTTAGCCTGTTGAGGAATGTCCAGTGTATCAATGAACTGGTGTAGCCCCTCTCGGGTGATACCGACGCCTCGAGTCAAAGCTTTTAATTTCTCGTAGGGTTCCTCAACGGCATAGCGGCGCATAACGGTTTGTACCGGTTCTGCCAAAATTTCCCAGCAGTTTTCCAGATCCTCATTTAAAGCAGCAGAATTGAGTTCGAGTTTGCTGATCCCCTTCAAGGCAGATTCATAGGCGATCAGGCTATGTCCGAAGCCGACGCCCAAATTTCGAAGTACCGTTGAGTCTGTCAGGTCACGCTGCCAGCGGGAAATCGGCAGTTTGGCTGCCAGATGCGAAAAAACTGCGTTGGCAATGCCAAGATTCCCCTCGGAGTTTTCAAAATCAATAGGATTAACCTTATGCGGCATCGTTGAGGAGCCAACTTCGCCCGCGATAGTTTTCTGCTTAAAATAGCCGATTGAAATATAACCCCATACATCACGATTAAAGTCGATCAGTATAGTATTGAATCGTGCCATGACATCAAATAGTTCGGCAATATAATCATGCGGTTCAATTTGCGTAGTGTAGGGGTTCCAGCTCAGTCCCAGTTCGGTTACAAATTGCTGTGCTAGCTCCGCCCAATTCAGTTCAGGGTAGGCCGATAAGTGAGCATTATAGTTGCCAACCGCGCCATTAATTTTGCCTAGCAATTCAACTTTACTCACTTGATCCAACTGACGTTGTAGTCGGTAAGCGATATTTGCCATCTCCTTACCCATTGTGGTGGGTGATGCGGGCTGGCCGTGCGTTCTGGCAAGCATTGGTTGAGCGGCGTTCTGGGTGGCCAGTTGTTTGAGCGCAGCTAATACCTGCTGCATAAGCGGTACGGCTACTTGCAGGCCTTCTTTCAACATCAGTGCGTGTGACAGATTGTTCACATCTTCCGAGGTGCAGGCAAAATGGACAAACTCACTTATCTCTAGTAGCTCAGGTAGTGTCGTAGATTGAGCTGCAAACTGCTCTTTTATAAAATACTCGAGCGCCTTTACATCGTGGTTGGTGGTACGCTCAATCTCCTTGACACGCTCAGCGTCGTTTACGGAAAACTGTGTCACCAGGGAATTAAGATAGCTGTTTGCAGCCTCGCTAAATTCTGGAACTTCTTTAATATCGGGTTGAACAGATAAGTGCTGCAGCCAGCGGATCTCCACCTGATAACGGCAGCGAATTAGTCCAAATTCGCTAAAAATAGCGCGTAATGATTGTGTTTTACTGCCATAGCGGCCATCGAGAGGGGAAACTGCGGTAAGGGGAGTTAATTCCATTGCTAAAATACCAGTATTATCGCTATTGAGAAAGGGGTGCAATGATACACCAATTTGTGGATTTGGGCAGTTACATCAGGCTGTTTGTGACTGAAATCATCGACTTGCGGTTAAGCAACAGATCCCATCTTTTGCCGCCCATCTGTCGCCACAACATCGCAGAGCGAACGCCAGCCAGAAGTAATGCTCTGATTTTGTGGATATTTTGCGGATTCTCCAGGTATAGACGATTACCCGTCACCTGAATGCGGTAGCGAAAGGTACTTAGTGTGTCTTCGTAAATTTGTGCAAGATTCCCGATCATCCGCTCATGGGTGATATCAAAATGCTCCAATTTTTCTTTTGATTGTTCAAGTCGACTGCTAAGTACAGAAAGTAACGCTTTGTTACGCATAAGTTTTTTCTGTAAATGCAAAAGACCAATTGCGTACCTGAAAATCGGAGTTGCAGTAGGGTTCTTGTTTTCCAGAAGATCGTGTAGCTGTTTGAATCCTACCGAAAGTCCAGGGATAAAATTTACCTGACCCTGGAAAACTTCTTCGATGGAAGCGGAATCAATGACTAGAATGCTACCTATGCTGGTGTTAAAAGCCTCTTCAGAGACTTTTCCGGTATTGGCTAGTTGATCCACTAGTGTTACTGCCTGAATCATTCCCGAAAGCGCAATACACTGCTTATAGGCCTTATTTGAAAAATCAGAATTAGACAATGATGCCTCCGCCCAGACAGATCTCCCCGAGATAAAAAACAGCAGACTGCCCGGCCGCAATAGCCCGCTGGGGTTCCTCAAAGTTTACTCTGTATCGATCGTTAGCGTCAGCAATGATGGTCATAGCCTGATCCTTTTGTCGATAGCGAATCTTTGCTGTGCATCGCAAAGGCAATCTTGGTGGTGAGCCCGATATCCAGTCGAGCTGCTCGACATAAAGGTGATCGGAAAATAGCAGTGGGTGCTCAGATCCTTGAACGACAAGCAGCTCATTGGCCTCCAGATTTTTACCGGCTACGTACCAGGGGGCCTCGTCAAATTGCTTCAAGCCACCTATTCCCAAACCCTGACGTTGACCGATGGTATGATACATTAACCCTTGATGCTGACCGACGATCTCGCCTTCGGGAGTAACAATATTACCCGGTTGTGCCGGCAGATATTGCTGCAAAAAGTCTTTAAACCGACGTTCTCCGATAAAGCAGATACCGGTGCTGTCTTTTTTGTTATGTGTCACTAACCCATTTTGCTCCGCGAGACTCCTGACCTGGTGTTTTTCTAGCTCACCGACAGGAAACAGCGCTTTATTTAACTGTTGGCCAGACACGGCATAGAGGAAGTAACTTTGATCCTTGTTTGAATCCATTCCCCTGAGTAACAGCGTGTTATCCCCGTCTCTTCGCAGTCGGGCGTAGTGTCCAGTGGCAATATAATCCGCACCCAGGGCTTGAGCATACTCCAGGAAGGCCTTGAATTTAATTTCTTTATTGCAAAGAATATCGGGATTTGGGGTTCTGCCCGCCTTATATTCCTGCAAAAAATGCGCAAATACATGATCCCAGTATTCAGCGGCAAAATTAGCTGTATGCAGATGAATACCCAAGTGATCGCATACAGATTGTGCGTCCGCCAGGTCTTCTTTGGCAGTGCAATACTCTGTGCCATCATCTTCTTCCCAGTTTTTCATAAACAGGCCTTCTACCAGAAAACCCTGTTGTTGAAGAAGAAACGCAGAAACGGATGAGTCAACACCTCCGGACATACCTACGATGACTCTTGTTGTGGATGGCTTCATGAATATAGGATTGCCTATGGCTAAAGAGGCGCTATTTTAGCTGTGATTGAGAGGGAAGCACAATCTAGTTGCAGAAGAATTCAGAATCAGAATTACTTCTTATTTCCGCTCTGGTATAAACTCAATCTATCTCATTCAAATATCAGGCGTTTAACTTCCATGGCAGGTACGCTTATAAAAATCCTGAAATTCTTTTTTCTCGCTTGGGTAATGATGCTAATACTCAGTCCATTGGCGCTTGCCATTTGGGGTATTGAGGAAAAGCCACTGGTTATCCCGAGTAGCTCAATGAATTACGAGCATGTCACCCGACTGCGGGAATTGATGGAATCTCATGATCCAAGAAGAATGCGCGAAGGAGAGACCAAAAAACTCATTACTCAGGAAAAAGACTTGAACCTGATTTTGGATTACGGACTTTCGCACCAAAAGGAGATGGCGGCTGAAATGGATTTGGAACCAGGCTATGCCCGCGTTCGTTTTAGCAGCAGTCTACGACCGCTCAATTTTGACGGCTATTTGAATCTGTCATTAAAACTGGTGCTCGACCAGCAAAAGCTTCTGTTGGAGGAGGTCGTTATTGGCGAGATCGGGCTTCCAAGCTGGGCTAGTCGATATTTGTTGCAGATGTTACACCGCCTCGCCATGATGGATAATGACTATCGTCAAGCAATGGGCAGTATCGCCGAATTTAAAATTAAACAAGATGCGCTGGAATTGACCTATCAATGGCGACCAGACTTGGTCAAGGAGCTGGCCGGTAAAGGTAGGCAACTGTTTACTCAAGAGCAGGAGTTGGAGCAGCTTAAGTACTATCAAGAGAAAATTGAGATATATGCAGCCGAGCAGCCGCGGATATCCTCTATTGGACCCCTCATCGGAAAACTCTTTAACGATGCGTATACAAGATCAGTGGATCAGCGGTTAGCGGTGGCAGAAAACAAAGCACTGATCAATGCATTGGCACACTATATCTCAGGGGCGAGTTATCGTCAGTTAATGGGAAATCCGGAAATTGAACTTAAGAAAAAGAGTGCCCGCCGTTATCTGTTGTTAGCCGGACGCCTTGATTTAACCAAGCATTTCCTGTTGTCGGCCTTTATATCAAATTCAGCTGGCGGCGGCGTGGCTGACGCATTGGGATTATTCAAAGAGTTTAAGGACTCCCAGGGTGGATCCGGGTTTAGTTTTTCAGATTTGGCAGCTGACAAAGCCGGCACAAAATTCGCCGCGTTAGCCACGCATGTAGACACTGCGCGACAGTTACAAGAAATAATGAAACAAATAACAACCGAAAGCGAGTTTATGCCAGACGTGACACGGTTGCCGGAAAATATTCAGGAGCTGGAATTCAAGTCACGCTATCGTTCTCTGGAAACTGAGGAATATCAGTTGATTGAACAGGAGATAAACCGGCGGCTGTCGCGCTGTGCGGTTTACAGGATTAAGTTGAAGGCCTAAAAAGAAAGCCCCCATAAAGAGGGCTAGTCGTACACGTTTCAATGCAGGGTCGTTTTTTGTTGTTACTTGATAGTAAAGCAATTACCGTGCCGCCCAATAAAAACAATGGGTTACAAAAGCAAGTTCAAGTTTATGTAAAATTTACTGACAGCATCAGTGTTCAAATCTGTAACTAAGAACTTATTTGGAAATTAACTAAGGGGATCAGTATGGAAGACTCTGAGACAAAATTAGTAGCAAAAGAGGTGCTCGATTATATTAGGGAACGCAACGTGATGACACTGGCAACCCACGGCTCTGAAGGGCTCTGGGCGGCGGCTGTTTTTTATGTCAATGATGGTTTTACCTTCTATTTTTTATCTGCCGAAAGCACTAGACATGTGATCAATATGAAGTGCTCCCCTCAGGTATCTGCGACGATTCAGCTGGATTATGATAATTGGAAAGATATTAAGGGCGTGCAGATGGAGGGACAGGTGGTTAGCCTGGGTAAGCAGGAAAAAATCTCCGCAATAACTCGCTACGGTATCAAATTTCCGGTGGTCGGCAATGCAATGAAATCACCGGCGGAGATAAAAAAGGCGATGACAAAAGTTTCCTGGTACAAACTGGTGCCGGACCGCTTGTTTTTTATCAATAACGCTAAAGGTTTAGGGCATCGAGATGAAGTTGATTTGCAGCAATAGCAGGGTGCTTGCTTGAGTCGATCAAGAATAAAAACAATTTATTAGTCAATTTAAAAGAATTACCCTCTCAAAAAGCTCGTTTTTGTACCCATAATTGCCTCGCAGAGCTTGTAAAACATGACATAAGTCATGAATCCCACTTTTCTAATTCTGTACTATAGCCGACCGTTTAGTCATCTGATGAGCGGTATCTGACAGCCCCGTTACTAACCAAAAGTATAAAAGTATGCCCCAGCTCGCCGAAAACAAAAGTAAAACAACGACAATAGATCAAGCGTCCGCTAAAGCTAAGCGTAATCTTGACGCTCGCCCCATGATGGGGAATGAAGCCATAGCTCGTGGTGTCTGGGAAGCAGGCGTCAGAGTGGCCGCGGCTTATCCCGGAACGCCCAGCACCGAGATCATGGAAAATCTGGGTAAGTATCCAGCGGAAGATCTGCATGCTGAATGGTCGACCAATGAGAAAGTAGCACTGGATGTCGCCATCGGAGGCTCCTTTGCAGGTGTACGCTCATTCACATCGATGAAGCATGTTGGATTGAACGTCGCTTCAGATTCGCTCATGTCACAAACCTATATCGGAGTGAACGGTGCGCTGGTGCTGGTCGTTTGTGATGACCCAGGAATTCACAGTTCCCAGAATGAGCAAGACTCACGTATCTTCGGGCAACTGGCGATGGTTCCAGTACTGGAACCCACCGATGCCCAGGAAGCGCTGGATTATACCAAGCTGGCCTTCGATATTAGTGAGCAGTTTGATACACCGGTCATTGTGAGAAGTACAACACGCCTGTCTCACACGCGCAGTCTGGTTAAAACCGGGCCGCGTAAAGAGGTACCGTGCAAGGGCTTTTTGGAACAACCCACCAAGAACGTGATGATTCCAGGTCACGCAAGAGTACGTCATGGCGCACTGCTGGAGCGCGAACGGCTGCTTAAGGAGTACCTGGAAGACTCTGAGCTGAACCGCTGGGAAGAGGGCAGTGATGAGGTAGGTATTGTCACTTTGAGTACAGCCTATACCTATGTGAAGGAGATGATGCCGGACGCCAGTGTGTTAAAGCTGGGGACATCCTATCCTTTACCTGAAGCAAAAATTCGTGAATTTTATGCGTCCGTCAAGCGCGTAATCGTGGTGGAGGAACTGGAGCCTATCATTGAAAACCAGCTCAAAGTTCTCGGATTGGAAGTAGAGGGCAAGTCTCTGTTTCCGCGAGAGGGTGAGTTTTCAACAGAAGTTGTCCAGGAAGGCTTTGCAAATGCAGGCTTGCTGCCACCAATACCCAAACTGGAATTGATCGATATACAACCGATGGCGCGTCCTCCATTGTTATGCGCCGGTTGCCCACACACTACCGCTTATATGGCATTAAGAGCGCTGAATTCACGCGTTTCTGGTGATATTGGTTGCTACACACTGGCTGCTGTGGAACCACTTAAAGCAATTGATACCTCAGTCGCGATGGGCTCCAGTATTGGCAACGCAGCGGGTATCGCGATGGCAGGTACTGAAACGCGTCCCATTGTTGCGACGATTGGCGACTCCACCTTCCTGCATGCCGGCATTCCACCTTTGATTAATGCCGTCTACAACAATGCTAATATTACGGTGTTGCTGTTGGATAATCACATCACCGCGATGACCGGCGGCCAGCATCATCCGGGTACTGGCAAGAATCTGCGCGGTGAAGTTGCCCCAAAAGTGGACTATGAAGCGCTGATTAAGTCGATTGGTGTGAAGTGGTTTAGGAAGATTGATTCGTACAACATGGGTAGCGTGTTTCAATCGTTGCGCGAAGCCACACTTTATAAAGGTGTCGCGGTGGTGATACTTGATCGGCCCTGCGTACTGGATCCGGTCAAACTCAAAGGACCAGCTTTTCAAGTTAAGTCTGAATCCTGTACTGGCTGCCAGGCTTGTATGAATCTGGGCTGTCCGGCCATTTCATGGAGCGATGAATTGTACGAAGGGCATCACAAAGTGCAAATTGATGAGGCTGCTTGTATTGGCTGCAGCCTTTGCGCCCAAGTCGGCTCAACCAACTGTATCCAACCGGTCGAAACAGAGCACTAATGATGACTGAATTAAACCAGGCAAGTTCAAAAAACGCACAACCGGTCGCCCAGACTCAAGTTGCTAAAGTTCCCGTCAATGTGCTGATTGTTGGTGTAGGTGGTCAGGGTGTCATCATGGTTTCCAAAGTGTTGGCATCCCTTTGCCAGCAGCAGGGTTATGAGGTTAAACAGAGTGAAGTGCATGGCATGGCCAAGCGCGGCGGCTCGGTTTTCAGTCATGTACGTTTTGGTGAAAAGGTCTACTCGCCTACTATCCCGGTTGGGCAGGCCGATGTGCTGGTTGCACTGGAATGGGCCGAAGGGCTTCGCTGGTTGCCTTATCTAAAGCCGGAAACTGGTATCTTTATCGCCGACACACAGAAAATAGTACCTCCATTTGCCTGTCGTGATCGCAAGCATGGCGCGGCGAATGGTTATGCAAAAGAAACGGTTGCTGATATTTCACAGATGATCTCTAACTGTTATGCCGCCGATGCGGGCACTACGGCCGCCGAATTGGGGAATGCAAGAGCTGCAAATACGTTATTGCTCGGTATGCTCTCCACCACACTGGATTTCCCAGAAAGTGAATGGCGCGATATTATTTCAAAATTTGTACCCCCCAAAACAATTGATATTAATATGCAGGCGTTTGATCAGGGCAGAGAGTGGGTAGAGCGATATGATCCCGCTGCGCTGGCTCAAGGGCAAGCCGAGGCCGGGTCTGTAGCTCAGCAGCCACATCAGGTGCAGTTTGAACTGCCTGTGATTACCGAGGCTTGGTGCAAAAGTTGTGATATTTGCGTTAAATTCTGCCCGGAGCGTTGTTTGAGCCTCAATGAGAATCAAGTTGCCGAATTAACCAAGCCTGAATTGTGCACACTCTGTCGGATCTGTGAGCGGTTATGTCCGGATTTTGCGATTTCTCTCAACTATAAACACTAACGGTAGCGGTTTTTCCATGTCTGATTTATCCGAACCACGCCTTCTTAACCTGGAAGGCAATCATGCCTGTGCGCTCGGCGCCATCGCAGCGGGCTGTCGTTTTTACGCTGGCTACCCCATTACCCCTTCTTCCGAGATTGCCGAAAGAATGTCAAAAGAACTGCCCGGGGTGGATGGGATTTTTATCCAAATGGAGGATGAAATAGCCTCTATGGGTGCGATCTTGGGTGCCTCCATGGGCGGCATGAAAGTAATGACAGCAACCAGTGGTCCTGGCTTTTCTTTAAAGCAAGAAAATCTGGGTTATGCCGCCGGTGCTGAAATTCCCTGCGTTGTCGTGAACGTGATGCGTGGCGGACCCAGTACCGGTTTGCCAACACGACCCGCGCAAGGCGATATCATGCAGGCGCGCTGGGGCACTCACGGTGATCACCCGATTATCGTCATTACTCCGGCTTCTGTGCCTGAAATCTACGAGCAAACCATTCGCGCTTTTAATCTGGCGGAAACGCTTAGAGTCCCAGTGATTATTCTCTACGATGAAGCAATTGGGCATCTAAGAGAAACGGTGGAGATTAAGGATAGCAATAGTATTGAGATTAATAATCGCATATGGGCCAGCGAAGTTACCGATAGTTTTCAGCCCTACGCAGCCGGAGAGGATAAAATTCCTGAAATGGTACGCCCCGGTGATGGTTTCAGAACCCACACTACCGGCCTGACCCATGCGCCAGACGGTTTTCCGACGCAGGACCCAGAATTGGTGAGTCAGTATATGGATCGATTGCTGGGCAAACTGGGTCACCACGGCGATTTGGTTGAGGGCTACGAGACGATTGAAGTGGAGGACGCGGAACTGCTTGTTGTTTCCTATGGCATTACTTCAAGAGCGGCACGTCGAGCGATTAAGCTGGCGCGCGCAGAGGGTATCAAAGTCGGCATGTTCCGCCCGATCACACTGTGGCCGTTTCCTGCTGAGGCCTTTAAAGAGATCATAGCTCCAATTAAGAATGTACTGGTCCCGGAAATGAATGCCGGTCAGCTGATTGAAGAGATCGAACGTTACCGCCCGGAAGGATGTGACATAGAAGGCTTGAACCGCATTGATGGTGAAACAATTACTCCGGAACAGATCCTGGATAGAATAAGGGAGTTAGCAGCAAATGAGTGAGGTTGATAGCAAGTTCAACATCCGGGATTATTTAAGGGAACATATGTTTCCGCATTTTCTGTGTCCGGGCTGTGGGCATGGTATTGCCCTGCGCGCCCTGCTGTGGGCCATTGATGAACTGGAGATTCCCAAAGATAAACTGGCATTTGTCTCAGGTATTGGCTGTTCTGGAAGACTGGGCGCTTATATTGATTCGAACACCTTTCACGTCACGCACGGTCGGCCATTAGCTTTCGCAACTGGATTGAAATTGGCACGACCAGATTTAGAAGTGATCGTGATCACCGGTGATGGTGATTGTCTGGCGATTGGTGGCAATCACTTGATTCATGCCTGTCGGCGCAACCTCAATATCACCTGTATGATGCTGAATAATGAAGTTTACGGTATGACTGGAGGTCAGGTCTCACCGACTACCAGTAGCAACCGTTTTACAACCACTACCCCGCACGGAAATTACGAACCGGTGTTTGATGCCTGTAAATTGGCGGAAGCAGCCGGTGCCGGTATGGTGGGGCGCGAAATTACCCTGCAGACACCTGCACTGAAAAACGTACTCAAGGAAGGCTTGTCGCATAACGGTTTTTCCTTTGTTGAAGTGATGTCCGATTGCACAGAAGTCTTTGGTCGAAAGAATGAGCTGGGTGATTCGGCAGAGATGGTGCTCACGCAAAAATCATCAGTCCGACCGGATGGTTATGATAATACTGTCGAACAACCCTTCCGCCCCAATTTCCTGAAAACCGGGGTGATGGCACGTAATGATCGCCCCGAGTATGCAGCGGCGTATCGACAGCACATCATGTCAATGAAGGAAGGGTAGAGCCATGACTGAAATTGAAATTCGTATCAGCGGTAGCGGCGGGCAGGGGATCCTTCTGGCCGGTCGAATTCTCGCCGAAGCCTTGACGATGGAAAAACTAAATGTAGCCCAATCGCAGAGCTATGAACCAACATCTCGCGGCGGTTTAAGCCGATCTGATTTGGTTGCCAGCACCCAAACGGTTGATTATCCCCTGGCAAGTTCGCTCGACTATCTGGTGGTGTTACATAAAATCGCTACGGGAGCATCTGATCCTTTGTTAAAGGAAAGCAGCTTCAGCCTGATTGATACCAGTCTCGCCGATTATTATGCGGTAGGGAAGGGGAAGAGCCTGTACCTTCCCATAATTGAAACTGCCAAGAAAATGGGCAATGTCCGCTCTACTAATATGATAGCTTTAGGGGCCTTGCTGGAGCTTGGTGATATTTGTGAAAAGCAAACCATTCTGGATGCGATCAAAAAAGTCGCACCTGCCAAACTGGTTGAACCGGCATCTGAATCGGTTATGGAAGGTTATCGGCTGGCACAGAATGCTGAAGCGCCTGAGCAGGGAAGTCGAGTGCTGGAGCGGGTGCCGCTGGCTTCGGTGTAGCTCACTCCAAATTTGATAAGCAAGGGCTAATTGCGGCTCTACTCTCGCCTCTCAAATCCATGAGCTTTTACCAGGTAGGTGGCGGTTATGGGAAAAAACTAGAATTCTAGTTCAAAGTGTATTGCTTTTGACAAACCATCCATTATACCAATGGAGTCATAAATCAAAGATATGACCCACAAGCCTGCATTTTTATTGTTATTATGGAGTATTACTTTGGACGGCAGCCAGCGAAGGGAAAAACAACGTTAAATTTCGATGTTAAGTTTTGGGGTCAACGACGTTGATTGACGATAAGTGTTTCTGGATTTTAGGCCAATTCGCTTTGCCTTTGTTGCGCATATCTTCCAGTTGTTCATTCGAAAAGTCCGCTATTACCGCTAATTGGTATAAATCTCTGGCGCGACATTTTGTGTACCATTCAGTCACGCTGGGAAAGTCCTTCGTGTAAATGTCAGTCCAATCAAACTGATAAAGCGTCTGAAAATAGGGCGCAACGCATACATCAGCAAGGCTGTATTCATTGCCAACAAGCCACTCCTGTTTGCTAAGCGCTTTTTCCATATCGATGATAGTCTTATGATAGGTGAGCACGGCATCTGCGATATCTGGCGCATCGAGGCCGAGTTTCATTAAGCGTTTTTGGCGTTCGCGTCGGGGCTTCTCCACAACTTTATTAAGCAAGGCTTCTTGCTCATCCTCGGTCATAAGTAGCAGTTTGTCACGCATCGCGAGCGGCCACTGAATAGCCCCGCAGGATGGGTGTAGCTTAACATCAACATGTTTCATCCAAAACCGCATCTGGGAACATAAAAGCGGATCAGCAGGGCGCAATGAATGCTCTGGGTGAGCATCCTCGAGATTATCGAAGATTCAATAATTGGCTGACCGTTATCTACCAGTGTAGGCACCACTCCTAATGGATTCAGTTTGAGATATTCTGGTCTCAGATTTTCCTTGTCTGGCAGACTGACATGATGTTTGCTCCAATCAAGACCCTTTTCAGCAAGTACTATGCGCACTTTTTGGACGCAAGGTGATTGAGGGTGTGTATACAGTTCCAGCATGCGTAGTCTCCAAAAAATGTAATTTCCTAAGGAATAGAAAAACTTGTTATATCTTCTCAATTCTTGTGCCTTCGCTCTCGGTTTAATCACACAATATTGGGCAATAGGGATCCGTTATTGTCGCATATCGACTTAAATGGATCATTGAAAGCTGAAAGTCAGAGAAAGCGGGGGCAAATCAGAAGGCGGGGCCAAGGTATCGGGGGGGAAGTCCAAGATAATTCTACCCTAATTTGACGCGATCTTTCTAATAGGGACAATGGTCCCAAAGGAGAGTCAGCATGCCGGTCCGAACAAGACAGTTTTCAACCGGTGGCGACGCAACAGAAACAACCTTCTTGGGTTGAGTTGAAACATCAGTTTTGGAGTGATTAGGAGGATTAAAGGGTTATCATATCAGCATATGCTCGGTAAACTTGACAAGTATATGTCATGTGAATGTATGAGTGCGCAATAGTCTAATCCGCGAAAGGCTTTTGTGCCTGATTTGAAAAATAGATTGTAGAGTTTAAAAACAGTTTTAGTGGAATCGATACAATATATCGCATGTGCAGTCGATGCTGATGAGCAGGCGGCACAACACCTATTGCTGGTGTTTTTTTCTTGGTCGTATTTTGCTGGGCTGCAAACTAATTTCAAAACTGGCAAAAGCGAGACAGCAAGATAAAGTAAGCCGAGATTGTATCCATAGCAATATTTACTAATAATTCCAAGAAATATCTATTATGAAATGCCTCGTCGTATCAGCCCATCCGCTAACCAACAGCCTTTGTCAGCAGTTCACCCATCAGGTCAGCCTCCAGCTTAAGGCGATGGGGCATGAAGTGACGGTCGAAGACCTTTATCAGTGTAGCTTTGATCCGGTATTGAGTGAGCGTGAACGGGAAACCTATTATCAGGAAAATTATGATCAGTCGGACGTATCAGAGCAGGTTTTTCGATTGCAAGAGGCCGAGGCATTGATCCTTGTTTTCCCGACCTGGTGGTTTAATTTTCCAGCAATACTGAAGGGTTGGTTTGACAGGGTCTGGGTGCCAGGTGTTGCCTATGACCATGCGTTGGGTTTGGCTTCAATAAAACCAAGGCTACATCAACTTAAAAGAGTAATGGTAATTACCACCTTGGGTTCCCCTGCCTGGGTAGATTGGCTAATCATGTGGCGCCCGGTGAGGCGTATCGTAAAATTTGCGTTAATTGGAGCATGTGCCAGAGGAGCCCGGGTTAAATATCATGCGCTTTATGGTTGCGAAAAGATTAACAGGGGTAAATTGGAAAAATTTCGTAAGCGTGTTGAAAAATCAGTCAGCCAATTTTTTCGCTAAAAAGCAGGTTGTTAGAGCGGAAATTAGGATAATAAGTCGACCGGGGCGATTGGCCTATCTTGCAATACAGCAAAATAGACCGTTGTATGCCAAAAGTCACTCTAAACAAGTGTCGTAATTTATGACGATGCAAAAGCTCTTGTGAAGAATATAAGCATGGGCTCTGTATGAACTAAAGATTACTCCCAGCTGGTGCTATATTCTACAGGTGCCTTTTCACCTCTTTTTCTTCTGTCTAACGCTTGCTCTACGGTTTCAGCTTTAGCCGCAATGTCCAAGCCCGCACGACGGTCTGTAGGCACAGGGCCTTGCGCGTCAGGAGGAGGCACTTTGCTGGCAGGGAAGTAGGCAATACGATGTGTTTTGGGATCAATGTAATGATCCGGTCTGAGCTGCTTGCGATTAACACCAGCGGTGGGATGGTCGCAATAATTATTGGGGTCGGGTTGATTGCATTGATCGCCAATAACCTCTAAATCCAGCCACCACTTTTTGGCATCGTTAGGCGTTCCGTTATTTAGCTTATCGTCCAGCCAGATTGCAAATGGAGCGATGATGGGTTTTAACCACATTGCATGAATACCTAACCAGCTGCCTACACGCGCGTAAAGCGGGCCATCCCAGGTGACATCTTTTGTGAGAGGGCATGTTTTAATGCAGCGGCCACAGGCGGAGCCCTTGGAATTTTGCATTCGATATTTGGCACAACGTTCACTGTCAGGCTTCCAGGTTTCGTAGCCGTTAAACACTACCTTGTCACCAAAGGGTATTGATTGGCTTGGGCATTCACGGGCACATTTGACACATTTTGAACAGAATTGCTGCAACCCAAAATCAATCGGCTTGTCTGGCACCAAGGGCATGTCGGTGGTCAGCACAACTGTTTTTATACGTGGGCCCAAAAAGGGGTTGATGGCAGTTTCACCTATGCGGCTTTGTTCGCCTAGCCCCGCTAGTATGAGCAACGGTACATGCAGCACATCACTATCAATGCTGGTTTGTGCTCGAGCCGGATAGCCCAAACGGCGTATGTGATCAGAAATTGTTCCGGAAATTTCTGCGCCACGCATATAGGAACGCATAGATTGAGATCCGGATATCCAGTCATCGCCACAGGCGCCCTCGAATGTCTCATGCCCTTGATCAACCAGCATGACAACTGCGTATTTATGGTAGGGGTTAATGACAGAACCGTCTTTTCGATGGCTATACCAACAGTAATCCGGAATTTCACAAATTCCTGTAATTGAGGAGCCTATATAGTGGCTGAGAGCTTTGATTGCCTTGGTGTTCTCCAGTGCATCTTCTGTGCCCGGTGTAACCTGTGGGGCAGGTTCTCCGTCCTGATAGGGAACCATATTCCAAAGTAGCCCAAGAATACCTTGCGACAATGGGTGTTTGTAGGCCCAGCGCGGACGCTCTTTAAGTGCTCTCTTACCTAAATCACCACGTTCGGCACGAACATAAAAGTTGGCACGCTGTGGAATTCTGGGGACTTCATCGTCGAAGATATGAGTGGTTGGTCGGTCAACACGCTTTAATTTTTCAACCGGGTAGGGGCCAAAATGTGAGGGGCGGCGATTTCGGCGCCATCGTTCCAGTCCGGAAACCGCCCCGCTCAATCCAAAAAGATAGGGTAGATTTTTACCATCTGTAGCTTCTTGCGCTAACGGGGTATCAGTTGCTGCGGCATATTCAGTAGTGACTGCAGCCAGGGTAAAGTTTTTTCCGACGTAAGGGTTGGCAAGTTCGCCTTCTTCGCGAATAGCTAATCCCGAGAGCACGGCGAGACGTTCCAGGTCAATATCAGTAACACCAGGCCAGTGCGCCTTTGCATGAAAACCCAGCGCTGCAATATGTCCGGCGAGAATCGCTGAAATTTCAGCTGCACGGGTAGTGGCCAATTCATCCTCATAACCCTCTACCCATTGGTGAGCCAGATTGTTTGAATCGATAGGGTTGGAATGCTCGACTAACACCACTAATGCATGGCTATGTGCCTTGTGTTTTGGTGTCCCCGATATCCAGGCATTTTTTGGTAGCTCGCAAATCCCCATCATTGACGCGTCTAGAAAATAACCGGCACCCTTTAGATCTTGAGCTCTTCTTGCCAGATCATCTGGTACAGGTGCACGCTTAATAAATACCGTAACCTTTCTCAACTCTTCAAAGATGCTCCGATATTTACGTGTGGATTCCACTAAAGCCGTTTTAGCGTCTGAAATGACTGGCACAGAGTCGAGCGCTGGCAGTTGGGTTTCGTGATGAATGATCGCGGAGTCTTTAGGAAGTGTTTCTAACGGAAATGGACCAAAGTCAACGGGGCGTGTGCGGCGTTTGTTGTTTAGCATAGTTAAAATCTCCGGGTTTCAGCGCATGATCGCTAACCTCTTTTTTGAGGTGCTTTAATCGCCCAAACTATAGCTTTTTATCTTTGTTGTGTCAAAATACGATATATAGATCCGTAATACGATATTTAAATGGGTATTTTCCCATCTAAACTAGAAAAAAGTATCAAAAAGAACTATAAAGGTTCACATTATGGACTATTCAAAAGAGCACATTAAATCCTTATCAAAAGGTTTGTCCGTTATAGTAGCGGTAAATGAGCTCGCGCCGGCGCGAGTTTCGACTTTGGTTGAACACACCGGGCTGCCAAAACCCACGCTGATTCGTATGCTTAATACGCTGGTGGCAGAGGGCTATCTATTGAATCGTCCCCGAGCTGAAGGTGGGGGCTATGTGCCTACGCCAAAGGTGCGCCTGTTATCCAGTGCCTATGCTGAAGGCACTCTGTTGACCCAGGTGGCGCAACCGATACTCAATAATCTTTGCGAGGTAATTAAGTGGCCTGCGGAGATGTTGGTCAGAGATGGCTTATCAATGGTTATTGAAGTCGGTAATCGCGCGGTGGCGCCGATTCGTCTCAAAAGGTTTGAACAGAAGCGTTTTCCATTAATTGATTCCAGCTCTGGTTGCGCCTTCCTTTCGGCATTATCCGTGCCTGACGCTAGCGAAATTCTAACTTCAGCGCTGGCTCATGGGCTGCCCGGAGGGGTTGCTCAATTTAGTGAGGAGCGAGCGCTTAAGCTGATACAGCAGGCTCGGTCAGAGGGTTACTGCTTCTGCGACTATGATGCACCAATTCAGGGGACCAGAGTTTATAGTATTCCCATCGTTGGACGATCACATCCGATCGCGGTATTGACGGTCATCACTTTGCGAGATGTACTTGACCTGAAAAAGTTCGAATCAGATATTTTACACCATATTCAAGAAGCCGCCGCTCGGATAGCCGAAGGTATTGCGCGTCACCCCTTGACTGATTAAAGACCTATACAACTCACGATTACTTAAAGACTACAGTGCGATTGCCGTTGAGAATCACTCGGTGCTCACAGTGCCACTTGATCGCTCTGGCGAAGGCCATGCATTCGGTATCACGACCAATTTGAACCAGTTCATCCGGGCTATATAGATGATCAACTCGCTCGGTACATTGCTCGATGATTGGCCCTTCGTCCAGATCGCTGGTGACATAATGTGCAGTTGCACCAATGATTTTTACACCTCGTGCATACGCCTGATGATAGGGTTTTGCTCCCTTGAAACCGGGCAGAAAAGAGTGGTGGATGTTGATAGCCTTGCCGGTTAACTGTTGGCACATGTCATTGGAAAGAATCTGCATGTAGCGTGCCAGCGCCAAAAGCTCAGTGCCTGTGCTATCCATAATACTCAATACTTGTCTTTCCTGCTCAGCTTTGGTTTCTGGCGTCACAGGCAGGTGATGGTAAGGCAGATTATGCCACTCAACCATTTCTCTCATTTCATTATGGTTGGATACCACGCCTACGATGTCTATGGGTAGTACACCGGTCTTCCAGCGGTGCAGCAGGTCATTGAGACAATGCCCGTATTTTGATGCAGCAATCAGCACCTTGGTACGTCTACTGGCATCATGAAACTGCAAATCCATGGAAAACTCAGCGGCAATAGATTTGAAGTCTTGTTTCAGTTCACCAAGTCCTGACAGGGGTGTGTCAGATGCACTACAAAACTCGGTTCTCAGGAAGAATCTTTTCGATACGGGATCGCCATGCTGTGCCGCATCGACAATAGTAGCGTCGCGATCATAGAGAAAGTTGGCGACGGCCCGAACGATCCCTTTACGGTCTGGGCTTGAAAGTGTGAGTATGTAGTGTTGTTGCTCATCACAGTTGCTTGCTTGGGACATCAAAATCAAATTTCCGGTCGTTTTGTGGTGATAAAAGTTGCATAAAAGATGTCTATAGGATGAATCAGTAATGTTGATTTGGCAAATGTATTACCTGTTTGATAGCGCACGTTTGCTTACCTGAAACAAGAAGCATTAAGGATTAGCAGCTATATAGAAATGGTTGATTAGATTAAATTACAACAAGCTGCGACATTCAGAGCTGCTATATTTAAGATAACTGATCACCTTGGTCAGACCTCTAATAAGGTGTGTTATGAAACGCACGGAAAAGACTCTTCTAGAGCAACTGCAGATATCTGATGCGGATATCACCCGCAGAATGGATTTGTTAAGTCTTGAACAGCAAAACTTGGATCTGTTAAATAAATATAGACCTATTATTGAAGTCAATATCGACCAGATTGTCGATGAGTTTTATGAAAGACAAACTGCGGTCGATGAAATTTCTGTGTTGATTGGTGATGCCGATACTTTAGCTCGACTTCGCACTGCTCAGCGCAAGTATGTGCTTGATTTATTCAGTGGCATTTATGATGTCGAGTATGTAAACAATAGATTGCGAATCGGGCTTGTCCATAAGCGTATTGGTGTGGAACCCAAACTCTATCTTTCGGCTGTACAGACGTTAAAAGAGATCATTGTTCGAACGCTCGGCAAGGCACTTAACGATAGTGCAGATTACGCAGAAGTTGTTCAGACGTTGGATCGACTGCTCTGTTTTGATGTAACACTGGTTTTTGATACCTATATCGAAAGTATGATCGGAGAGATCGAGATTGCAAAAGACAGAACGGAAATGTATGCCCGAAGCCTGGAGTTAAAGGTTGCGGAAAGAACGCGTCAACTTGAAATGCTTTCAAAAAAAGACCCATTGACCAACCTCTATAACCGAAGAGCAATGCAGGAGTTGTTTCACAGAGAGCTCACGTTGGCCCGAAGGCATAAAAGCAAAATTACAATGGCCTATTTTGATGTTGATGATTTCAAAGGTATCAATGATAAATATGGGCACATAAGAGGCGATGAGGTGTTGAGTGATCTGGCGCGGGTGATTTTGGATAACGTCAGAGAAACGGATATTCCTTGTCGCTATGGTGGTGATGAATTTTGTTTGATTCTTCCGGAGTGTGACGCGGTTAGTGCGAAAATAACCTGTGAAAAAATTCTAGGTGAATTTGTTGTTAAGCATTCAACTTTTTCGTTGAGTATAGGGATTGGGGAAACAGGCCCAGAACATTACCTTGATGAAAATGAGCTGATAACGCTGGCGGATGAGAATATGTATAGGGCCAAAAAGAAAAAAGGATTGTCAATATGCCTGTAAAAATAGCCTTAGTTTAGAATTTTTTCTCTCAAGGCCTTTTTTTCCTGATTTGTTTAAATTAGAATTCGCGCCTCTAAATTGTTGTCGAAGCTCGCGTTTTTTGTGAAGTTTAGCTTCGCGCGAGATGAACGACGAAAATTTGTAATTTTCGGCTGGGATGAGCACGAGAAAGAAGGTGCTCTACCAACAAGCCGGGATGCTCGTTGGAGGCATTTGGAATATCCAACAAGATTTAATGCGGGAATAGCTCAGTTGGTAGAGCACAACCTTGCCAAGGTTGGGGTCGCGAGTTCGAATCTCGTTTCCCGCTCCAAAAAATAAAGCAGCTTCGGCTGCTTTTTTTGTGCCTGCCAGAAACATAGGTCTTCTAAAAAGTGATTGAGCTAGTCCGGATTTTTCGCCGGGAGCCAGGATTTTAACGCGGGGCTGTGTTGAATTGAGTGTGCTCGCGACCGCAAGCGAAGTTGTTCTGCGGTGTAGGGAGCATGTGCGTTCAATTCAGCACAGAACAAGTTAAAAACTGGCCAGCCACTTGCCGGTGAAAAACCGTCATCGAGGCGATTTTAGATCAAAGCCAATATGCATAGAGGCTTCAAAGCCATTTTAGGCGTACTGGTGAAATATTCGGGCTAGGCACCTGTTAGTCAAATAAGGTAACATCATTCGAAAGAAATCCGAACAGGGTCGATAGGATGGATGTAGGACAAACCATAACCCAAATGTATGCTGAGGCCTGTCAAAAGTACAGTAACAGCCCCGTGTTTACAGCTTTGGGTTGTACCATGACCTTTGCGGAACTGGACCAGCAGTCGTCGCAATTTGCGGCCTACCTGCAAGAGAATACATCATTGCAGCCAGGAGACAGAGTGGCGCTCCAGTTACCAAATCTACTGCAGTATCCGGTTGCTGCGTTCGGAATTTTTAAAGCAGGTCTTGTATTGGTTAATACCAATCCGCTTTATACGGGGCGTGAGTTGCTTCATCAGCTCCATGATTCGGGCGCCAAAGCCATTGTAGTGTTGGAGAATTTCGCCCATGTCGTTTCTCAAATACTGGAACAAACTGATTTAAAGTATGTCTTTGTTGCGCGGATTGGAGACATGCATCCGACGTTAAAGAGGGTTTTGCTAAATTTCGGCATAAAATATCTCAAGCGAGCGGTTCCTGGATTTGATATTCCAAGAAAAATCTCTTTTCGCAAGGCCGTGGAGGAGGGCGCGAACTGCACGCTTACCCCGGTGACGGTTAATCCACAGGAGCTTGCTGTTCTCCAGTATACGGGCGGCACGACCGGAATCGCTAAGGGTGCGATGCTTTCGCACGCCAATCTGGTAGCTAATATGCAGCAAGCCTGTGAGCATCTTCCAGATGTCTACATAGAGCAGAAAGAAACAATTGCTGCACCGTTACCCCTGTATCATATTTACGCATTCACCATGCACCTGATGTGCGCGACATATACAGGCAATCATAGCGTTTTAATCCCCAACCCAAGGGATACCGGGTCGATTGTGAAGATATTTAAAGATTTCAAAATCACCTGTTTTATTGGCTTGAATACCCTATATAACTCATTGTTACAAGATGTCTCATTTTGCGGCCTGGATTTCAGCGGTTTACGCAACTGTTCCGCTGGTGGTATGGCGCTGACTTCCGATACGGCAAAACGCTGGCGCAAATTAACCGGCTGCACCATTCTAGAAGGCTACGGATTGACGGAAGCATCACCGGTGGTTAGCAGCAATCAGAATGGTCATGTCGTCGAGGGTTCAATAGGCAAACCTGTGCCGAATACCGAAGTTAAGTTGGCTGAAGACGACGGTTCAGCAGTGCCCGCGGGAGAATCTGGTGAGCTGTGGGTGCGAGGTCCTCAGGTGATGATCGGTTATTGGAAGCGGCCAGATGAGACTGCCAAAGTCTTAACTGAAGATGGCTGGTTGAAAACCGGCGACATCGCCCAAATAGATGAAGAAGGCTTTGTCCGTATCGTGGACCGGAAGAAGGATATGATCCTGGTTTCGGGGTTTAAGGTTTTTCCCAATGAAGTTGAAGAAGTAGTCAGTATGCATCCAGGAATACTGGAATGTGCAGTTATAGGGGCACCTGATGATGAAAGTGGAGAAGTCGTTAAATTGTTTGTGGTTAGCTCTGACCCCACTTTGAAGGAACAGGAAGTACGTTCATTTTGCCGCGAACGTCTGACGGGTTACAAAATTCCGAAGCATGTTGTTTTTCTAAAGGAGTTACCCAAATCCAATGTGGGTAAAATTTTGCGTCGTGAACTCAGGTAATTCTTGTTTGGTCTGAAGGGTCTAATATTATTGTTTTCTCATAAAAGGTCGACTGGATTGCGGTCCAATCATTTGTACTGCGGAAAAATATGACAAAAGCGTTGGTAATCAGAGATTTAAAAAAGGTCTATGCCGGTGGTGTTGAAGCACTTAAGGGCATTAATCTAGATGTAGAGCAGGGTGATTTTTTTGGTTTGCTAGGGCCGAATGGGGCAGGGAAGTCCACCACACTGAGTATAATCACGTCACTGGTTAATAAAACTTCCGGAAAAGTAGAAGTCTTTGGCTATGACATTGACAGTCATTTTTCCCTGGCAAAGAAAAATCTGGGTGTAGTGCCTCAGGAGTTTAATTTCAGCCAGTTTGAAAAGGTTTACGATATTGTTGTGACGCAGGGTGGTTATTACGGCATTCCCCTGAAACAGGCAAAACGAAAAGCAGAGCATTACCTTAAGAAGATCGGACTTTGGGATAAACGGCAGGTACAGGCACGGATGTTGTCAGGTGGGATGAAAAGACGCCTGATGATCGCCCGAGCCCTTGTTCATGAACCAAATGTGTTGATTCTGGATGAACCAACAGCTGGCGTTGATATAGAACTCAGACGCTCCATGTGGGAATTTTTGCGAGAGATTAATGCCGCAGGGGTGACTATCATACTGACGACGCATTATCTGGAAGAGGCGGAGAGTCTTTGTCGAAATATCGCTATTATCGACAAGGGAAAAATTATTCAGGATACTGATACAAGAGCATTGCTTCGTCAGCTTAATATGGAGACCTTTATTTTCGACGTAACCAATCAGCTCGAACAGGCCCCGCAAATAGATGGTTACGTCACTAAGCTGATTGACCGTCATAGTTTTGAAGTAATGGTGTTACAGAATCAGGGGTTGAATCGTATTTTTGAAAGTCTGAGTGCACAGCAAATCCAGGTGCTCAGCATGAAAAACAAGGCAAACCGCCTTGAGGAACTGTTTGTATCACTGGTTGCTAAGGGTAACGTTGCGTGAGTTTTTATGAGTTGTGGGTCACCTTCAGCACGATTGTGATTAAAGAAATACGACGTTTTTTGCGCATCTGGATACAAACACTGATTCCTCCAATTATCACTATGGCTTTGTATTTTGTGATTTTCGGGAATCTGATTGGAAGCCGGGTAGGCGAGATGGGTGGCTTTGATTATGTCGCTTATATTGTTCCTGGCCTGATTATGATGTCTGTGATTACCAATTCTTACTCGAATGTGGTTTCTTCATTCTACAGCGCAAAATTTCAGCATCAGATCGAAGAGATATTGGTTTCTCCGACGCCCAATGTCCTGATACTGTTGGGCTATATTGTCGGCGGCGTAGCCCGTGGTCTGATCGTTGGCTTTATTGTAACCCTGGTGTCGATGTTTTTTACGGACTTGAATATCGCGCATGCCGGGATAATGGTTACTGTAGTGATATTGACTTCAGTACTGTTTGCTTTAGGCGGTTTCTTGAATGCTATCTATGCAAAAAATTTCGATGATATTTCGATCATTCCAAATTTCGTGTTGACACCCCTGACCTATTTGGGAGGCGTCTTTTATTCGATTGATTTGCTGCCTGAGTTTTGGCGCAACGTTTCACTGGTTAACCCGATTCTGTACATGGTCAATGCCTTTCGTTATGGCGTACTAGGTGTATCTGATATTGATATCAGTGTGGCGTTCGGCGTGATTCTGTTGTCTATCACCGTGTTTTTTTCGCTGGGTCTTTATCTGTTAAAAAACAGCACCGGGTTGCGTAGTTGATGGAGCAGGTAGTGAACCATTGGGTGGCCTTTCCTACGTTGATTCGTTACCAGGTTAAACGATTTCTTAGTATATGGATTTCAACGCTGGTTCCATCAGCGATCAGTCTGATTCTTTATTTGCTGATATTTGGCACCTTGATTGGCGAGCGTGTAGGCCCAATTAGAGGGCTGAGTTATATAGAATTCATCATTCCAGGGCTGGTGATGCTAACAGTGGTGATGAGCGCCTATGAAAATGTGACCTTTTCGCTGTATATGGCTAAATTCGAGCATTGCATTGAGGAGATGCTGGTAGCACCGATACCGCTTTATGTTTTGTTAGCCGGGTATGTCGGCGGAGGTGTTATCAGGGGCTTGGTTGTTGGGCTGATAGCGATATTAATTTGTTCCCTGTTTAGTCCCGTTGAGATAGCCAGCCCTATCATTCTAATGCTTACGCTGATCATGGCTTCGGCCATATTTTCAATGGCTGGTTTTATTAATGCACTTTATGCTAATAATTTCGACGACGTCTCGATTATTCCGGTGTTTGTACTCACGCCATTGATTTACCTTGGGGGTGTCTTTTACTCTGTTGAAATGCTCCCGGAATTCTGGCGAAATCTGTCCATGTTTAACCCGCTACTGTATATTGTTAATGCTGCTCGCTACGGATTTACGGGTGTTGTTGAGGTGAACCTGGGGTTAGCCTTTAGCATGATGTTGGGCTTTCTCGTGCTATTTTGTACCGTAAATCTATATCTGTTGAAAAGAGGAACCGGGCTGAGAAGCTAACGAATAAATCTGAGGTATCAATGAAATATAACGGCCCGTTGGACTCTCCGTTAGGAAAGGAGAGTGATTACAGCTCAAGCTATGCGCCTGAACTGCTTTTTCCAATTCCAAGATCTGAAGGACGGGCACTGCTGGGTATTGGAGAGTCCCTGCCATTCAGGGGTGTTGATGTCTGGACGGCCTATGAGCTGTCCTGGTTGGATAATAGGGGTAAGCCACAGGTTGCACTGGCAGAGTTTGTTGTTCCCTGCGATTCAACTTTTATCATAGAATCAAAATCACTCAAACTGTATTTAAACTCTTTAAATCAAACGAAATACGATAATTTACAACATGTTAAAGAGATAATAGAATCTGATTTATCAAAAGCAGCGGACGCTCACGTATTGGTTCGAGTGGAACCTGTATCGGCAAATATACAGTGTGTTTCGGAAACAGAGGGTTATGCTTGTATTGATGACCTGGATATCGAAATTGAGCAATATCAGCCAAATATCCAGCTATTGACTGCCGATAGTGAACGACAGGTATCGGAACAACTGGTTAGCCATCTATTGAAATCAAATTGTCCGGTGACCGGGCAGCCCGATTGGGCCAGTCTCTTTATTGATTATTCCGGCCCACAGATTGATAAGGAAGGTTTGCTGCGATACCTTGTTTCCTATCGGGAACATATGGGATTTCATGAGCAGTGTGTTGAGCAGATTTTCGTTGATATGGTGGAGCGTTGCGAACCACAAAAGTTGACGCTGAATGCGCGATACCTGCGTAGAGGCGGTTTGGATATTAATCCCACTCGTTCTACCGAGACAGGCTATGAAATGATTGGACGTCAGATCAGGCAATAAACGCCTGGCATTTACGTCAGGTCATTGAGTTTTACAAATGTCGCTTGGTGCGGCAAAGGAGAACCAGCATGACTAGTTTATACGATTTTAGTTTGACAGACATTGATGGTGAGGCGCTCGACTTGTCCAAATACCGCGGTCACCCGGTGTTGCTCGTAAATGTTGCCAGCAAATGTGGTTTGACGCCTCAATATGAGGCACTACAAGCTCTCTATAAGGAATACGCAGATGAAGGCCTGGTAGTTTTAGGTGTTCCCTGTAACCAGTTTGCCGGCCAAGAGCCAGGCACACCAGCGGAAATTAAAGACTTTTGTGTGAACAACTTTCAAGTAACTTTCCCTCTAACCGAAAAGCTTGAAGTGAATGGGGATGGACGTCATCCTCTTTACCAGTGGTTGGCGGGAGAAGGTGCCGCATTCCCGGGTGATATTACCTGGAATTTTGAGAAGTTCCTGATTAATTCGAAGGGTGTTGTAGTCGCTCGATTCGAACCAAAAACAGCACCGGGCGATTCCCTCATAACCAGCGCAATCGATACTGAGTTGCCTTAGAAAACTATCACTGATTGCATGGGTATTGCCGTTAATAAACGGATATCTATGTGTCCCAATAACTGTATTTGTGAATTTGACAGCAATTAACCGATATAGAGGTCGTAAAACAAATTTATGGAGGTGATAACTGCGTTACAGAATCGCGTTTCCTGTGCATTGTTAACCGAACCGGGGCCTAGCGCAGAGCAACTTGAGATATTGCTGAAAGCGGCAGTTCGAGCACCTGATCACGCTATGCTGAAACCCTGGCGTTTTTTGTTGATTGAAGGTGCAGCACGAGAGAAAATGGGGGAGCTATTGGCGAAAGCTGTGCTTGCGGATAAGCCGGATAGCGATGCGGCCGCATTAAAAAAAATACGGCGTAAACCCTTGCGGGCACCGACAATTCTTGTCGTCATAGCTAAGATAAAAGAGCATCCGAAAGTGCCAGCGATAGAGCAGATTATCACCGTTGGAGCCGCTGCCAACAACCTGGTCACAGCAGCATTCTCACTCGGTATTGGAGCGTACTGGAGAACCGGAAGTGCGGCGTACAATAACGTTGTAAAGACAGGCTTGGGTTTGGTGCCGAGTGAAGAAATTATCGGTTTCATCTACCTCGGCACGCCTCAGGTGAAGTTTAAGCCCGCGCCACAAGTTGAAGTAGGAGAACTGCTTGAACGATGGAGCTAGCGCAGCACTCATAAATGAATTTTTTGAAAAAGCACAACAACAAATCCCCCTCCTTAAAGCGATGGGAATGGAGGTCGCTGAATATGACGGCGCGGCACTTTCGCTCGTTTTTCCGTTGGATAAAAATATCAATGATAAAGGTACCGGTTTCGCGGGATCGTTAAATGCCGCCACCACTTTCTGCGCCTGGGCACTAATTAAGTTGTTATTACAAGATAGGGGAATGGCTTTTGATTTAGCAGTTGTAAGCAGCAACAGCGAATACAAAAAGCCCGTTACGGGTGACTTTAGTGTTAAATCCAGGCTTCCATCAAAAGAGGATGCAGAGGTCTTTCTCGAGAAGCTGAGCACAAAAGGCAAGGCCAGCCTGGCTATCAAAGCGACCATTAAGCAGGATGGTGAAGAAGCCGTAATTTATCAGGGAGTTTATGTCGCATTTCCCAAGTAAGAACGGCACCCCATCATTGCAATTAACCCTACCCTGGTATAAAGTACGCGCTCTTTTTTAACAGCCCATTTTCTTGAAGTGAAGGGCCGTTACGAAGGGCGAGGAGTGAAAGCTCCGAGTAACGTGCACGCAGGCGTGCGGACGCGTTTACTGGATCAGATCCACAGATTTAAAACGCAATTGGTGAGGTGTCCGAGTGGTCGACACCGAGGCTCGAAGAGCCGAATGAATGCTGGAGCGTAGCGACGGCAACCCGAAGGGCGAGGAGTGTAAACTCCGAGTAACGTGCACGCAGGCGTGCGGACGCGTTTACTGGATCAGATCCACAGATTTAAAACGCAATTGGTGAGGTGTCCGAGTGGTCGAAGGAGCACGCCTGGAAAGTGTGTAAGTCGCAAGGCTTCGTGGGTTCAAATCCCACCCTCACCGCCATTCAGTCTTAGGTGCTAGAGATCGTCTCTGCACAGAAACAATAAACCATCGTAAAATCAAATAGATACGCAATATTTATTCCTGTTATCTGCCCCTGTAGTGGACCCCGTTTTCCCTGATAACCTCTTATTTATCGTCACTATCTCAAATCGCTATTTGGCGGGGTCCTCCCTGGGCCAAATCTATGGAAATAAATCAGGGAACGAACGAGGACTGTTCAATGGGAAACGGAGAAACGTTTGTTTGTGTGATTAAGTGATTATCGCTCTAAAAATTGCTGACGCTGTTCCGCCCAATCCAGGGGAATACCGCGTCGCAGTGTGGTAAGACTCAAGCCAGCGGGGATATCCCGGTTCTGGATACGCTTCATGATATCCGGCGCCAGGTGGGCAAGATTCAATAAGCTGCGGACGTAGCGCACATGGCGGTTCTCCTGTTTTGCCAGGGTTGCGACACTGGTTACTTCACCTGTGCCTGGCGAATTATAAAATCAAATCTGCGTTCTCTTATTCCTGCGTGGATTTAAAATTGATAAAGACCTTAATGGCACAATCACAGACACCTTCGATTTGTGTAGGGTCTATATAAATACCGTCTATCATCAATTTTGCAATTCCATGCAAAGTACCCCAAATCACTTGGGTCAATCGCAAGGTATTTTCGTTATCATTTAGCAACCCTGTTTCTTGCCATATCTTGATCATCGCCATCTGATGTTGGAAGCAAGGATACGCGGCATTACGCAGTTCTTTTGTGCTACTCTGTTGTTTCCAAATGGAGCGGCCAAACATCAGTTCATACAGTTCAGGGTTCTCAAAAGCAAAATTCACATAGTCTTTCATAAATGAATTAAAACGTTCTTGCATAGAACGGGTGTTGTCATCGAAGTTTTTTCTTGCCTGTCGTTGTTTTTGTCGGAAACCTTCTTCTGCGATTGCACATAGTAATTCATTTTTATTTTTAAAGTGATGATATGGGGCCGCACGAGAAACGCCAGCCCTGTCGGCGAGCTTACGTAGCGATAGTCCCTCAATGCCAGACTCTCGGATAATGTCGGTTGCGTCCTGTAGCAGAGTTTTACGTAGGTCGCCGTGATGATAACTATCTTTTGTTATTTGTTTTTTCATATTACGTACTTTACCAATTGGCTTTTGACTAATCAATCTTGACATAGTCAAGAATACGGTTTATCGTCCACCAACTTGACTAAGTCAAGTTGGTACGGCGATGTTGCCTTTAAATGAAAGTACTACTCGTTATCTATCAAAGCTTGCTTAAAAACAAGTGATCGGAGGAATTCCTATGTCCAAGTTTAAATACGCTACGTTATTGAAACCGCTAAATCTGGGATTTACCACGTTAAAAAATCGGGTCATGATGGGATCCATGCATACTGGCTTGGAGGAAGCGCACAATGGTCATAAACGCATGGCTACGTTTTATGCGGAGCGTGCCCGTGGTGGGGTAGGATTGATCGTAACAGGAGGCTTTGGCCCTAATGAGCGCGCGGCTACACACCAGAAAACGCAATTGTTAAATTCGGATACGGCAGTGGAAGACCATCGGTTGATTACGGCGGCGGTGCACGAGTACGGCTGTAAAATTTGTCTGCAGATTCTTCACACTGGACGTTACGCATTTAATAACAAACCAATAGCCCCGTCAGCAATTCGCGCACCTATTAATCAATTTACTCCCAAGGCCGCTAGTGTAAAAGAGATAGAAGAGCAGATTCAGGATTTTGTTAATCTCTCCATCCGCGCTCAGGAAGCGGGTTATGATGGTGTGGAAATAATGGGCTCTGAGGGTTACTTTCTCAATCAGTTTTTGGCGCAACGTACCAACCAAAGAGACGACGAGTGGGGTGGAAGTTATGAAAATCGTATGCGTTTGCCCGTTGAAATTGTACGTCGTGTTCGCGAGGCTGTGGGCGAGAACTTTATTATAATTTACCGACTGTCGATGCTTGACCTTGTGGAAGGCGGTAGCAGTTATCAGGAAATCTTAAGGTTGGGGCAGGCTATTGAAAAAGCGGGCGCAACCATCATCAATACCGGCATTGGTTGGCACGAAGCGCGAATTCCCACTATTGCCACCAAGGTGCCGCGCGCCGCTTTTACCTGGGTCACCGCTAAGTTTCGCCAATCTCTATCTCTACCGGTCGTTACTTCGAATCGTATTAATACTCCGGAAACGGCTGAAGCAGTATTGCAGCGTGGTGATGCCGACATGGTTTCCATGGCACGCCCGTTTCTGGCAGATCCAGAGTTTGTAAAAAAAGCGGCGGAAAATCGTGCCGATGAGATCAATACTTGTATTGGCTGTAACCAGGCCTGTCTCGATCACGTATTCAACGGTAAGATGACAAGTTGTATGGTGAATCCCCGTGCCTGCCATGAGACTGAGCTGAATATTGTACCCACCACCAGAGTCAAAAAGCTGGCCGTTATCGGTGCCGGTCCAGCCGGTTTGGCGGCAGCGACAACCGCAGCCAAGCGCGGTCATGAGGTTACTCTTTATGATGCCGCCGGTAAAATCGGTGGGCAGTTTAATGTCGCCAAACAGGTTCCGGGTAAGGAGGAGTTTTACGAGACGCTACGTTACTTTGACCGTCAGATCCAATTGACCGGAGTAGAATTGAAGCTAGATACTTATGTGAGTACCGAAGAATTAAATAACAGCAATTATGACGAGGTCATTATAGCAACGGGGATAGTACCACGTAGGCTGTCTATTGAGGGTGTTGGTCACCCCAAAGTGATGGATTACCTGGACGTGCTGAAACTTAAAAAGCCGGTCGGACGAAAGGTGGCAGTTATAGGTGCTGGTGGTATCGGGTTTGATGTTTCCGAATACTTAGTACATTCTGGAGACTCCTGCAGACAGAGCGTTTCCACCTTTATGAAAGAGTGGGGGGTGGATATGACGCTAAAGGCGCGTGGCGGTGTTGAGGGTATAAAACCCGAAGTTCCTGCGCCTGCACGAGAAGTCTATTTGTTACAACGCAAGGACTCTAAAGTGGGCGCCGGTTTGGGCAAGACCACCGGATGGATTCACCGTACAGGCTTGACGAACAGGGGTGTTATAATGATTTCAAGCTGTGAGTACCATAGAATTGATACCGAGGGCTTGCATATGACGGTCGCCGGGCAGCATAGGGTGCTGGAAGTCGATAATATCATTATTTGTGCGGGGCAGGAGTCCCTGCGAGAGCTAGCGAATGGCCTGAGCAAACCCTTTCATTTGATAGGTGGAGCAGATGTCGCTGCCGAGTTGGATGCCAAGCGAGCTATTGATCAGGGGACATGGTTAGCAGCATCAATTTAGTGGTGTTTTATTAGCTGTTGGTGCAAAGCGAATCCTTAGTCCCTATAATAACCGTCGATTAGTATTGATTGTTGTGTTAAAGGTCTAGCTATGGAGAAAGTGGAGAAGTTACACAGAGGTGCCAGGCGTAAAGCCAGAACCCGGGAGAAACTGTTGGCAGCAAGCCAAAAATTAATCGCTTCTAAAGGGCTGAATAGTGTTAGTATTCAATCAATAACAGAGGCGGCTGATGTTGGTTTGGGAACCTTCTATAACCACTTCGAATCCAAGACAGATGTCCTGAAAACTATCGCTGAAGACTATCTATATCGGTACGGTAAGGAGCTGGATCAGTTAATTGCTGATCTTGATGATCCGGCAGAAGTTGTGAGTGTTTCCTATCGGTACACGTTAGCGCAGGCCTTAGACAATAAAAGCTTTCCAATTCTACAGCAAATGCCAGTTGCTTTTGTCCTTGATAAGATTGCTCAAAGGGCGTTAGCCGATATCAAGGTGGGTTTAAAAACCAAGCGATTTAATGTTGATAATTTAAATGCATTTATGAGCTTTATCAGCAGTATGGGATTGGGAGTGATGGATCATTATGCCCGAGGAATATTGAGTCAGGAGGATGCTGAACATACCACTGTATATTATTTGCGCCTGCTTGGTGTGGATGAGCGAGAGGCTAATGCTCTAGTCGCAAAACCGATGCCGACGGCTAAACAGCAAACTTAATCATATTTAGACAGACAGCCCATCAAATAAGCAAGTACTTAGAAAGGATCCTTTATCGGGATCCTTTTTTTATTCCTATCTTTCCTTCTAATTAATATTCGCAAATTCAGATTTGGCTTGCGTCGTTAAGCAATGAGCGGAAATTTTAATATAAAAAAAGGATATAACGAACTTAGTTGACATCATAATCATAACTGAATAACATTCAGTTTAAGTTTCTTTTACGTTTGATGTTGGAAAACTCGATGAAAGCAGCAGTTATTCAGAGTTACGGGGACGCTGATAAGGTCTTTGAATACGTAGACTGGATTGAGCAACCCAATATTGGTGCCGACGATATATTGATTCGAATTAAGGCGAGTAGCGTGAATCCAATCGATTGTCTTGCTCGGACTGGTTACGGCCGTCGGTTTTTTATAAAAAAACGTGGCTTTGAATTTCCACTGATCTTGGGAAATGATCTGAGTGGTGTCGTCGAGAGGGTAGGTTCGCGTGTCCGAAAATTTAATGTCGGTGATGAAGTGTTTGCTGCACCTGATGCAACAGGGCATGGAAGTTACGCCGAATATCGTGTCACTAAAGCCGAGTACTGTGTAAAAAAACCAAGTCAGTGTTCGCATATAGAAGCAGCGAGTATTCCCTACGTCGCAACAACTGCATGGATTGCGCTTGTGGATAAAGCAGGGCTTAACAGCAATATTGCACAAGGTAAAAAGGTTCTTATCCACGGCGGTTCCGGGGGGATTGGTTCTTTCGCAATACAATTGCTTAAAGCGTGGGGAGCCTATGTGGCTACCACGTGCAGTACGGCCAAGGTGGAGAGGGTTAAACAGCTTGGCGCTGATCAGGTCATCGATTACCAGAAACAAGATTTTTCCGAGGAGCTCCATGATTTTGATCTTGTTTTGGATACTGTTGGTGGTGATTGCGAAATTAAGTCGCTGAAAGTGCTGAAGAAACAAGGCGATGCGAGCTTTAAGCCTTGCTATGTATCACTTATTACGCCAGTGCTTGGCAATATTGATGAATATGGTCTTTTTGTAGGGCTTGTTCGTTCAATTGTTACGCTTTTAGGTAAGAAGCGGCAATGTAAAAAAGAGGGTATTCGTTATGAGTGGGCTCTTTTTAAACCAAGTCGCCTTGCCCTTGAGGAAGTAAAATCATTGATTGAACAGGGCAAGATAAAAACGTTAATAGACAGTGTATTTTCCCTATCAGATATCGTTGATGCTCACCGTCATGTTGAGTCCGGCAATGTCTTAGGCAAAGTGGTTATAGAAGTTAAGTAATTTTACACGTCAATAATAAGAAGCAGGCCTTTACTTGTGCTGGCATTTTAATGGCGCAAGAAGACAATGCCGCAATAAAAACTGGAGGAATATCATGCAGCATTTCATTAAAAAAACTTTAGTCGTTGCAATAAATCTAATTTTACCAACAACGTTGGCGTATGCCCAAGACGCTTTTGTGCTTGAGGAAATAGTAGTGACAGCGCAAAAGCGCTCACAAAATCTGCAAGATGTGCCCATTTCGATTTCGACTATGACTGGCGACAAAATGGCTGAAGCAGGACTGCAGCGCTTTGAAGATTTTACTGCGTATGTCCCCAACTTTTCCGTATCAAAGGACGCTATAGGCGACAAAATTAACATTCGTGGCATCCAGTCCGGTACCCAAGCGGGACTAGAGCAGTCAGTTGGCACCTTTGTGGATGGTATTTATAGAGGTCGAGCTATTCAATCACGTTATGCTTTCCTGGATGTAGAGAGAGTCGAAATACTGCGAGGGCCGCAAGGAACCCTGTTTGGTAAAAACACCATTGCGGGAGCGCTGAATATCACCACAGCCAAGCCAACAACAGAGTTGGATGGTGAAGTGTCTGTTTCCCACAACGTCGACTTCGATGAGACCGAAGTTCAGGGGTTTATTGCGGGTCCTCTTACTGATCAGCTAAGTGGGCGCTTCTCGTTACTTCATCGCAAAATGGATGAGGGGTGGGTGGAAAACCTGGCTCCTGACAAGCAGGATGTTCCGGAAAATGATGAGGTTGCTGGCCGTATAGCTCTCGAATGGGATGCTAGTGATACTACTGCTGTCGCGTTTAAGTATGAATATGCAGAGTTTGAAGTGACCGGTATGCCCTGGGATCTGCTTGATGGCGGACCACAACAGCCTTTTGCCGCGATTTTAGGAGATAGTAAAGACGATAACTACAAAAATGCGATGGGAAATCAACCCACGAATTTCGGCCCCGGTTTAGATTTCTCTGCCACTGATCCCAATGGAGTACTCGACTTTGGCACTAACAACTTGCTGGATGGGGATTCCGAAGAGACATCTATCACCATAGAATCCGAGTTAAAGAACGGCGCGACCTTAACTGCTATTGCAGGTTATTCAGCTTATCAGTTTAAACGCTATCTGGATTCTGACTTTGGCCCGTTGAATGCGATACGTTTTGACGATGAGGAAGATTTTGAGCAGAGCAGTTTCGAGCTACGGTTGGCGTCTGCAACCGGGGGTAGGTTTGAGTATATTACCGGCCTGTTTGCGCAGAAACAAAATCTAACCGCAGATGCACTGACCTACTTTCACACCGACACACTTAACCCCGTTTTGGCTGGGGGGTGCGGCTTGGCCAGCGGTAATGTGATGGCAGTGGCTAGCGCATTAGGCGGCGCAGGTACAGGAATCCCACCGCTAGATGCTCAAACAGCAGCAGGAGCAGCTATAGGTAATGGTGAATCCAATGCAGCGGTCGTTAACAACTGTGCTCTTTTTGGAGCCTCTTTAAATGCTGTGGCGAACGGGATACCGGGCCTAAACCGTTATGCCTCAATGGATCAGGATACGGAAACTTGGGCCTTGTTTGCACAAGGCACCTGGAATCTTCGCGATGATCTGCGGGCAACGCTTGGTATTCGTTATACCGAGGAGGACAAAGAAGCAAAACAAACTGTATTTGCGACCGATTTTACTGAAGGAGCGAGCATCGCCACCAGTAACCCAATCAGTATTGCATTGGCGCATATGGTTGGCGAGTTTACGACCCATAGCTTTGATGAAAATGATCCCGGCATGTCACGTGACGAGGAGAGCCTCACCTGGTCAGCGAATATTCAGTGGGACATTTCTCCGGAAGTGATGATGTATGCAAGTGCTTCGACCGGATTTAAGGGGGGCGGGTATAACACATTTTATATGGGTGCCTCATTCGGTGCCGGTGCAGATTCAAGGGAAGTAAGTTTTGACGAAGAGGATGTTGTTTCTTTTGAGTTGGGCACCAAAATGACGCTCCTTGATGGTGCGGCGGTATTGAATATGGCGTATTTCTATACCGAGTTTGATGACTTGCAGGCTTCAATTTTTAGTGGCAATACTTCATTTACCGTGCAGAACGTTGCTAAAGCAGTCAGTCAGGGTATCGAAATCGACGGACGCTGGCGCGCTACTAAGAAATTAACGTTGTCAGGTTCGCTCGGTTGGATTGATTTCGAGTATGACGAGTTTCCCAATCAAGTCTGTACTAACGATCAGTTTGTGGCTGCCCGTCAAGGAGCTTTCGATGCAGCCGCAGCCGTAGGGAGCTTCCCGGGAATGATTGGCTCAGCGCTGGCCTTTAACAATGCAACCTGCTCCGCCGCCGGTATCAATAACCTTGAAGGTAAGACATCGGAAAATACACCTGAATTACAGGTAAGTATGGTCGCCAATTATCTGCAGCCTATAGGAGACTACCAACTAAATCTCAGTCTGGATCTAAATTGGAGTGATGAGACCTATCGGGCCGGGGACCTCGATTTTCGGACACTTTCCGATGATGTATTAAAGGTAAATTTGGCTGCGACCTTGGGCCCACGTGAGGGACATTGGGATGTTTCTTTAGTCATTAAAAATCTGACAGACGAAACCAGCTTTAACTGGATGGATGATACACCACTGTTCTCTGGATCCTATATGTACGCTATGGAAGCACCACGCTCCTTTACATTAAAAGGACGTTACCATTTTTAGTCAGCTTATTGGGGATAGAGTGCTTCCTGTCTCCTTTTTTCGCTAGTTTGGCCGCCGCTGTTTTATTAATAAGTCAGGCGCAGCGGTCTGGAACTGATAGACCTGAATAGAACTAACAACCGGGTGATAACTTAATATTAAAGGTGAATGTTATGAAGGTTTCTTTTCTCGGGTTAGGAAATATGGGGTCGGGTATTGCCAGCAATATTTTGAAGGCTGGTTTTAAGTTGACTTTTTGGGGCCGAACATAAGAGATGTACGGCGGTTTATAGGGCGAGTTACTTCAGCATCAAGGGTAGTTTCTGATGAGAATGTATTTGATTAGAGAGCCGGAGTGCGCATGATGAAAAGCACAATTCTACGTACAATCCTTTTCGGCTTGGGGCCAGCTATCAGTTTTATTGCTCGCAAGAGCCAGTCGTTTCGTGAAGAGCTAAGTAAGCACGACTGTATCTTTCAGATGAAAACGAAAAACAATAAAGTCGGTCGATACTTCACCATTTCAGGTGGTAAGGTTACGTCCGCCTCAGGAATTCATCCTAATCCAGACCTGATATTGTCATTTAATGATGTGGATGTTGCGCTGAAGGTTTTACGTCCCGATGCCAAGATTGACTTTAAGGTTCATGCGGCCAAAAACTTCCTTATGACCGTCGAGGGGGCCGATTCTCTGGCAAACTGGGTATTGCAGTTGCTCCAGCGGGTGGCCTATGAGGGCTTTTCGTACGGGAAAGAAATGCCGGATGGTTGCAAGCGTTACACGACGCTCACCAATGGAGGCCCTCTGCATGTTTATGTTAGAGATGGCAAGATAGTACGGCTAACTCCTCTTGAGATCACAGATGAAGATGCGCCAAGCTGGGAGGTAGAGGCTAGGGGGCGTAAGTTCAAACCGCAGCGTAGGGCTGCCGTTGCGCCTCATGCATTATCCACCAAAGGTGCCGTGTATTCGGAGAATCGAGCACTGTATCCCATGAAGCGGGTTGATTTTGATCCGAATGGCGAGCGCAATCAGCAGAATCGGGGGATTTCCGGTTATGAACGGATCAGCTGGGATGAGGCGCTGGATATTGTCTCAACGGAGATCAAGCGCCAGAAGCGAGAATATGGCCCCGGTTCTATTTTCATACCGACATCTTCACACCATCAGTGGGGCAACGTGGGTTATTACCTGAGCTCATTGATACGATTTGGCAACTTGATTGGTTTTACCCGGATGGAGATGAACCCTGACAGTTGGGAAGGCTTCTTCTGGGGAGCCCAACATCATTTTGGTAATAGTATGCGAGTCGGTTTGTCGCCCACTTACGGTACGCTAGAAGATTGTCTGCAGGAGGCCGATCAAATTGTTTTCTGGTCTCATGACCCCGAAACGACTTGTCACGGATATGCAGGTTTTGAAAGTACCGAACGGCGTATGTGGGGCAGGGAGTTAGGTATCGACTTCATCCACATTGATCCCTATTACAATGTGACGGCGCAATTGTTTGGTGGTAAATGGATACCGATTAGGCCGACGACGGACCCGGCTCTGGCCATCGCCATTATGCATGTGTGGCTAACCGAGGAGCTCTACGACAAAGAGTATGTTACGGAGCGTACTACCGGCTTTGATGAGTGGCGCGATTACTTGCTGGGTACTGATGATGGTGTACCCAAAACGCCGGAATGGCAGGAGCCTGAGACGGGTGTACCGGCTCGAGATGTCCGTGCGCTGGCCCGCTCATGGGCTGGGAAAAAGACTTATTTGGGCGTACAGCTTGGTGGAGCCTGCAGAGGGGCGACTGGGGCACAGTGGGCACGCTGTACCTATATGCTGATGGCCATGCAGGGTTGGGGTAAACCGGGTATCAATATGGGGGGGCTCAGTAATGGTGCGCCTGTTGATCTCAATTTTTACTTTCCCGGTTACGCGGATGGTGGCATATCCGGTGATTTGGAATTTACCGGAAATGCGGTCAACAACTACCAGCGTATGCCGCATATCCTTACCATGAACCCGGTTAAGCAGAAGATTCCCAAGCAGAAAATTCCCGAGGCCATTATTGAGGGTAAGGCGACAGGTTATCGGTGGGATTGCACCTCCCAGGAGGCCCAATTTACTCCCTTCGATTATCCCATGGATGGATTTTCGCCGGTACGCATGCTCTACCGCTACGGTGCATCTACATTCGGTACCGCAACTGATACCGGGCGCTGGGTAGACGCCTACCGCCATGAAAGTATCGAGTTCATCGTAAATCAAACCGTTTTTGTGGAAGGTGACGCGCAGTACGCCGATATTATTTTGCCAGCATGTACTAACTTGGAGCGTTGGGATATCGGGGAATGGACGAACTGCGGTGGTTACGGGCTTGATTGGATGGATGCCGTTAACCATAGAATAATTGCTCTGCAGCAAAAGTGTATTGAGCCGCTGGGTGAATCCAAGTCGGACTACCAAATTTTTTCTGACATTCTTGAGCGTTTGGGATTGAGCTCAGTGTTTACTGAGGGTTGTAGTGAGTTTGACTGGTGTAAACGCATCTTTGATGGGTCTGATTTGCCACAGCATATTTCCTGGAAAAACTTTGTGAAAAAAGGCTATTTCGTGGTTCCTGCAGTACACGAGAAGGAATTGCGTCCAGCTGTCAGCATGAGGTGGTTTGCGGAAGGGCGGAAAAAAGATATACCGGAACCATTCCCGCTGCCTTCTCAGTATGCCGAAGAGTTCGGCTATGGTGCACAAACCCCCAGCGGTAAATTTGAATTTGTCCCCACAATTTTGAAGCGTAATGAAGCGAAGAACCCGGATCGGCCTGCGCTGAACCGTTATGTTCCCTCTTGGGAGGGACCTCATTCAGAGGATCTTGTGGGCAAATATCCACTACAGATGATAGCTACCCACAGTCGTTATAGCTTTCACACATTTTCAGACAATACGATGTTTACCGACCAGATCAAGGATCACCGTGTGCTCATTGATGGGCATTACTATTGGGTAGCACGTATTAGCTTACTGGATGCCGAAGAAAGAGGTATTAAGCAGAACGATTTGGTGAAGGTTTACAACGCGAGAGGAGCTGTATTGTGTGCAGTGGATATCTCTCCTCTTGTTACGCCAGGGGTGGTGAAAAGTTTTCAATCCAGTGCCAAGTATCAGCCGTTAGACGTGGATGGTGAAGTGCTTGATATTGGCGGTAGTCTTAATGTATTGACGCCCAGCCGTTCTCAAACAAACGGAACGCATTCAATGGCCCCTAATTCAACCATGGTGCAAATTGAGAAATTTACAAATGTTGATGCACTTAATAAAGCGCGTGCGGCATAACAGATATAGAGAATAGTTATGGATAAGTGGAACCTGATAATTAACGTTGACCGTTGCGATAACTGCAACAATTGTGTTCTGGCGGCAAAAGATGAGTACATAGGTAACGAATTTCCTGGTTACAGTGCGCCAGCAGCAAAAGAGGGTGCAGAGTTGATCACTATCACTCGTAAAATGCGCGGTGATACCCCTTTAGTAGATGCAGCCTACTTAATTAAAATGTGTAATCACTGCGATAACGCCCCCTGTATGAAGGTGGCTGGTGATGCTATTCGCAAGCGTGAAGACGGCATCGTGATTATTGACCCAGAGAAGGCCAAGGGGCGTAAGGACATTGTGAAGTCTTGCCCCTATGGCGCTATTGTCTGGAATGAAGAGAGCGAATTACCACAAACCTGGTACTTTGACGCCCATCTTTTAGATCAAGGTTGGACTCAACCGCGCTGCGCTCAATCTTGTCCTACGGGTGTGTTTGAGGCTGTCAAAATCTCCGATGATGAAATGGCAAGTCGTGCTGAGGCCGAAGATCTGGAAGTGCTTCAGCCACAATTTGGTGCCAAGCCACGAGTCTACTACCGCAACCTTTATCGATTTAGCAAATGTTTTATTGGCGCTACTGTTATTGCGGATATCGCTGGGGTAGAGGAGTGTGTGCAGGGGGCAGAAGTAACGTTGTTTCAAAGTGATAGTTGTGTCGGTATGGCAAAGACGGATGCCTTTGGTGAATTTAAACTTGATAAGCTGGATCCGAAGAGTGGTAGCTACACCGTAAAAGTACAGCACCCTGATCACGGGGCGCTAGAGGTTAAGGCGACGTTGAATGATAGTCTTTATTTGGGCGAAATGAAATTGATAAAGGCCTCAGCAACTAGCCGAAGTGAAACTGAAAAAGCCTAAGCATGAGGCCATGCAGTGCTTGGCAATTATCGCCTGTATTAATTGAAAATTACTGCTTGGTTCGGTGTTCAGGATACTTGTTAAGTAAACACAAATACTTGAAAGGATAGGTGAAGCATTGTCTAGGGTGCCTTTTTTCTATCGGTGAACCAATATACTGTTGGGTTGGCGATGAATATTCTTCACTTTAGAATAAAAGTCAATTTGGTGGCTTGTGCTGCTGTTTAAACAATCAATAATTTGAACGAAGGTGAAAATTATGAAAGTTGCTTTTTTAGGTTTAGGTAATATGGGGTCGGGCATGGCTGGCAATATTTTAAAGGCTGGCTTTGATTTGACTGTTTGGAATCGGACTCAAGAAAAAATGGCCCCCTTTTTAGAAAAAGGCGCCAAGGGTACAGCGCTTCCAAGTGAGGCTGTGAAGGATGTGGACGTAGTTGTAACCAGCTTGATGGACGACCAGTCGATACTCGACTTGTTGCAGGGGGATGGTGGAGTACTTGCCGCAATGAAGCCTGGCAGTGTTCATTTATGTGTTACTACAATCTCCCCTAAATGTGCCGATCAGTTAGCAGCTATCCATAGTGAGCATGGTAGCAGATTTGTCGCAGGTCCAGTATTGGGAAGGCCTGATGCTGCTGCTGACGGTGACTTGATGACACTTCTTGCTGGAGATAAAGAAGCCATAGACCTCGCTACTCCTGTTTGTGAATCCTATGCCAGAGCTGTGATTCCTGTTGGCGAAAGGCCCAGTGTTGCTTCAACGATGAAGCTTTGTTTGAACTACAGCGTTATCTCAATCATTGAGATGATGGGTGAGGTCTATGCTTGTGCTGAAAAGGCAGGTTTAAACCTGGATATGCTAAAGAAATTCTATCAGGATCAGATCTTTGCACATCCTGTACTCAAAATGTATGCAGGTAAGTTGCGTGACCGGACGTTTGATGACGGTGGTTTTAAGATGACTGGTGGTTTGAAAGATGTGACTCTGATGTTGGAGGCCGCTGAGAGTTTTGGTGCCAAGTTCGAGATCGGGAGCATTATTGAGAAAAAAATGCAGACTGCCCTAGATCAAGGTATGGCGTCCAAAGACTGGAGCGCAATTGCTGAAATCAGTCGTCAACAAGCTGGTTTGGACTAAGAGAATGGCACCCTACTTGCGATGAGTAAAAGGAACAGACATGAAGGCAGTCTTGCTTGGAGAATTCGACGCCGCTGAAAACCTACGCGGTTTGAATATAGATATCCTGGAGCCCAGGCTGAATGAAGTTCTCATTAAAGCAAAGGCATGCGATGTCATTGAAGCGTCAAGATTGCTTGGCTCGTGCGCAGTCACGCAGTCTTCTAAATCAATGGCAGGCTACGTTGGCGGCAGTAGCGACTTAATCTATTAAGCAATACATTTAGGAGTTAGAAAATGAACATTGAAATGAGCCAAATATTACTGCTATTTGGTTTTTCCTGGCTGCTGGTGGGTTGTTTTCTTGGTTTAATACAAGGCATTAAGCATACTCAGCACCATGAAAATCTTGACCAATATGCCAGGTCGGGAGAACTTCTTGATTATCATCGCGAATTTAATTCTTTTAAGCAGAAAACGACAGCACATACTCATAGCATGCTATTCCCTGTTGTTGTAATACTGATAGCGCTTTCGATGCCTCTGAATGGTTATGCAGGAGACAATCCAATTGTTCTTGGGGTGGGACTGATAGCGGCCACGGTGATTTGGACCGTTGGCGGGGTTATCAACGTAAAGGTATTTAAGGTTATTGGTGATCTCCTGCTTATGCTATCAATTATGCTGGCCATTGAAGGCTTGGTTAATGGATTGTGAATTCTTAATAATGTGTAAATAAAGAAAAATAGAAATAGAGGCTGAAGTGTCATCATCGATTTCACCCATAGCTGCTTGTGTATATGACACTTGAAACTGAAAATTATAAATATTCAGTCAGATAAATGAATAAAGTGTATAGGTAAATATTATGGCGCTGACAAAGAAGCAGAAAAAGTTATTATACATCAATCTGACTCGTGCAATGACGCTCGACAGAATGATGATGCGAATTATCCGGGCGGGCAGGATGACGGGCTTTTACCACGAAGGTGGTGTTTCATTAGCTCCCGGTGTAGCAATCGGATCATTTCTGCGTAAAGACGACTGTCTCGGCCCACATTATCGTGCGCATGGTATTGCCGAGATGGTTTCTAAGGGCGTTGATATTCCTTCCTACCTTGCTGAGCATATGGGGCGGGAAGATGGGTGTTGTAAAGGGCGAAGCAGCTATCACTGGTCATACCCTGATGACAAGATGTATGGGGCGGGTGCTAACCTTGGCATGCCCTATGGCCTGGCCTGCGGATATTCCTTTGCGGCTAAATATAAGGGTACTGATCAAGTGGCTCTGACTGCTTTCGGAGACGGTAGCTTCCAAGAAGGACGCTCTTATGAAGGGCTGAGTATGGCCTCCGCCTGGAAGTTGCCGGCTATCTTTTGGTGTAATAACAATGGCATTGCCCAGCATACAGAACTGAGCAATGTCTATCCCATCGAAGATCTTTCTAGAGTGGCGGCAGCTCTCGGCATGCCCACCATGATAGTTGATGGCCAGGATCTCTTTGCCTGTGGCGAGGCGGCACTAAAAGCGATTGATCATGCCCGTAAAGGTAAGGGGCCATTTTTTGTTGAGGCCAAATATCTGCGTGCGCAGGAGCACAATGTAGGCGGCTTGAACACCAGTGGTGACGTACCGCGCAGTCAAGAACTTATGGAGAAGTGGAAAGAAGAGCGAGATCCACTGAAACTGGCGACGCTGCAGTTGCTTGACGAGGGAATTCTGACCCAGAAGGAGATCGAGAAGATCCAAAAAGACGCAGAGGATGAGGCTGATAAGATTGAGGAAGCTGCCGACCAATCACCCAAGGCGCTTCCGTCAATTGAAGAGCTGCTGGCTGCTGTGTATGCACCTGACACTGTCGTGGAGAATGCCTAATGAGTGAAGTTCGAGAGCTGACTTTTAGCGAGGCCATTAACGAGGCCTACATTGAAGAAATGCAGTGTGATGAAAATGTCTTTTTGTTTGGTGAGTGTATACGTGCGGGCACCTTTCCCCATACGGCGGGATTGTTAAAAAAATTCGGTGAAAAACGGGTTTTAGATTCCCCTATTGCAGAAGCCAATATGGCAGGTTTTGCCTTGGGCGCTGCTCAGGAGGGCCTCAGACCGGTGGTGGACTTTATGTATGCCGGTTTTTCTTACTATGCAGCAACGGAAATTTTCCTGAATACAGCGTCGTACTATCATGTGCATGGGAGCCAGCACCCCGTACCCATCGTTTATGTGGGTACCTGCGGTGTTGGCAGGCGCGTGGGTTACGAGCACGCTACTCCTGTCTATGGCACCGCGATACACCATCCGGGATTGAAGGTTTGTATGCCATCGACTCCTTATGATGCGAAGGGGCTAATGAAGGCGGCAATTAGAGATAATAATCCAGTGTTTTTCCTCTGGCATACAACTATGGTCGCTCAAAAGGGACCAGTACCCGAAGAGGAATATATCGTGCCGTTGGGCTTGGCTGACGTTAAGCGGGAAGGCACGGATGTCACCATACTAACGCTTGGGTTACAGGTGCATAACGCACTTGCTGTAGCTGAAACCCTCCAAGATGAAATCAGTGTTGAGGTGGTTGATGCTCGCAGCGTTGAACCTTTTGATCTGGAAACGTTGCTGAAGTCAGTGGAGAAGACAACACGATTAGTTATTGTTGACGAAGATATAGAACGTGCCGGGTTTGCAGCGGAAATTTCTGCTTTGATGATGGAGCAGGGATATGATTTGTTGGACGCACCGGTTAAACGTGTTTGTCATCCAAACTTCCCTTCCCCGGGTGGGTATATGGATGCTTACACCATGCCCACTCCAGAGCGGATTGAAGATGCCGTTCGTGAAGTCTGTCGCTAAGGAGTCGGTAAAATGATACGTGAACTAATAATGCCACAACTGGCAATGGGAATGTCTGAAGGCACCATTCTAGAATGGATTGTTGCTGAGGGTGATTATGTGGAGCGGGATACTTCACTGCTTTCAATTGAAACGGAGAAAGTTGTTACCGAATTGCCCGCGCCTGGTAAAGGCTATTTGCACATTATGGTAGATGCTGGCACAGCCGTGCCGGTGGAAAATATAATCGGAAAATTGGCCAGTACAGAAGAAGAGTATCAACAGCTTCTGGCGTCTTGGGGGTCAAATGAAGTAGAGGTTTCTGCTAAAACTAAGGTGGTTGAGGGAACGGTAGCTGTTTCTGAAGCTTTACCAAGCTCTGAAGTGAGACAGGTAGGAGGCAGAGTAAAGGCCAGCGGGCTTGCCAAGAAAATTGCCAGCCTTGAAGGTGCAGAACTTTCTACAATTGTAGGAACCGGTCCTGGAGGGCGCATTGTAAAACGCGATGTACTTCAGGCTGTTAAGACTCAAAGCACGGCAGCACCAGTGGTAGTGACAACTGCGGCTGATATGGTCGAAAAAGCCCGTATCCCTTTAACTGGAATGCGGGGCGCTATCGCCAAAAGTGTTGCGCAGGCTACCACTGAGGCGGCGCCAACCAGTGCATTCTTTGAAGTTGATGTCACTAAGCTACTAGCGGTACGAAAGACAATGCTCGATCGTGAGGAGCAGCTTGGTGTTCGTGTATCTATGGCAGCGTTAATTCTCCGTGCGCTTGCTCTTGCCTGTCAGGACGTGCCGATCGCTAATGCGACTATCGCTAAAGATGCTGTGACAGTTTGGGAAAACGTCAATGTGGCCATCGCCGTGGCGTTACCTGGTAAGGATGAATATGACTCTGGCATTGCTATGCCAGTGTTAAAGAATGTAGAAGCTAAAACCGTCTTGCAGATTACACGTGAAATGAAAGAACTGACTTTGCGTGCTCGCAACGGTGAATTAGCTGCCGCTGATATGAGCGACCACACCATTATGATGTCTAGCACCGCTGGGCTTAAAAATCCTGGTGCTTGGGGAATATCGGCTCCTGTCCTTAAGTTGCCTGCCATTATGGCGTTTCAGCCTGGATCAACGCTTAAGAAGCCGGTAGTTATCGATGGCCAGATTGTAGTGAGAGATATTCTGCCATGCGGGCTAACCTTTGACCATAGAGCAACCGACGGGGTCCCAGTAGGGAAATTAATGGCGAAAATCTCAGATCTGCTCAGCAACCCTGAATTGATGTTGTTGTAAAACCCCCTTTGTTAATGATTGGTAGGAAAAAGGATGAGCAAGAAGCAATTTGATGTGGTTGTAGTGGGTGGTGGCCCCGGTGGTTACGTTGCTGCGATTCGTGCGGCCCAACTCGGCATAAAAGTAGCGTTGGTCGAGCGGGAACACTTGGGGGGTATCTGTCTTAACTGGGGTTGTATTCCTACCAAAGCCCTGCTGCGCTCTGCTGAAATTTTTGACTTTATGAAACATGCTGATAAGTTTGGCTTATCAGTTAAAGGGGCAGATTTTGATCTCGCTAAGATCGTTAAGCGATCTCGTGGTGTTTCTAAGCAGCTTAGTGGTGGTGTTGCCCATCTGCTCAAGAAAAACAAAGTGACAGTTTTTGATGGTGAGGGATCCCTTAAAACAGCGGGTCAGCTGGAAGTTAAGGATGCCATGGGTGCCACCGAAATCATAAAAGCCAAGCATATTATCCTGGCGACAGGTGCTCGTGCTCGTCAGTTGCCCGGTCTGGAAGCCGACGGCAAGCTGGTGTGGAGTTATAAGGAAGCGTTGGTTCCAGACGCCATGCCTAAATCACTTTTGGTCGTTGGCTCGGGTGCTATTGGTATGGAGTTTGCCAGCTTTTATAACTCTTTGGGCGCGAAGGTGACTGTGGTAGAGGTGCTACCTCAGGCATTGCCCGTTGAAGATAAAGAAATTTCCAATTTCGCCGCCAAAGCCTTTGTTAAAAAAGGTATTGATGTCCTGCTGGAAACGACAGTTAAGTCATTATCAAAAAAGGCTGAATCTGTGGTGGCTACCCTCGAGAACAAAGGGAAAACCAACCAGTTAGAGGTTGATCGGATTATTTCTGCGGTAGGTGTTGTTCCCAACGTCGAAGGGCTCGGTTTAGAGAAGTTGGGCGTTGCGCTGGACAAGAAAGGGTTTATCCAAGTAGACGGTTATGGTCGTACCAGTGTTGCCGGTATTTATGCTATTGGCGATGTGGCTGGCGCGCCTTGTCTTGCTCATAAAGCCAGCCACGAAGGCACGATTTGTGTTGAGAATATCGCTGCGACTGGTACTGCTCATACTCTGGATAAGGATCGCATACCAGGTTGTACTTACTGTACGCCTCAGATTGCCAGTGTCGGATTGACTGAACAACAGGCCAAGGATAAAGGCTTGGATATTCGAATCGGACGTTTCTCTTTTGCTGGTAACGGCAAGGCATTAGCCTTGGGCGAGGCAGAAGGCTTGATTAAAGTTGTTTTCGACAAGACCACTGGCGAACTGCTGGGGGCCCATATGGTGGGTGTCGAGGTTACTGAGCTTATTCAGGGCTATGGCATAGCTCAAAGTCTGGAAGCCACAGAGGCTGATTTGATGAATACTGTTTTTGCGCACCCCACGCTTTCTGAAATGCTACATGAATCGGTTCTTGATGCTTATGATCGCGCTATTCATATATAACTGAGCGGGAATAATGATGGCTGTTGAGTGGATCCTTTTTGGATAGGGTTTTTAAAATGGCAATTAGTTAGTCAATTGTAACAACTCGTGTTACTGGCAAGTGTTACCGAATAAAATTATTCAATGGGAAATTACTATGTCTATGCAAAGCTTTGTTCCTAACCCTGAGTTTGAAGAGTATAAAGAGCGATTTAAGGAGCACTACAAAATGGAACGTCGTGATGATGGCGTTCTTACTGTTAGAGCACATACTAAAGAGGGGCCAATACAGTTTAGTGTTGAGCATCACCGCTCATACGGACAAATGTTAAAGACAGTTGGTGCTGACCCTAAAAATGAAGTTCTAATCGTTACCGGAACAGGTGATAGCTTCTTGGCAAATCTGGATCCAGATGGTTTTCAACTGGAGCATGACGATCTGGAATACTGGGCTTATGAGTATGCCTATAAAGATGGAAGGATTAATGTCAGCGCTTTGGTCAACGATATAGAAGTTCCTACTATCGGTGTTATTAATGGGCCAACTGCACATTCAGAAATGCTTCTGATGTGCGATATTACTATCTGTACGGAAGATACTTTTATTTTTGATCCGCATTTCTCCGGCGTTGGTTCTGCGCCTGGTGACGGTATTCACAGCTGTTTTCAAGAATTGCTCGGGGTTAAACGCGCAGCTTATGCTTTGTTGACAGGTGAGTTTATCGATGCAAAAAAAGCATTGGAGCTGGGTATGGTAAATGAGGTTTTGCCCAGAGATAAGGTTATGGATCGAGCTTATGAAATAGCCGATTCCATAATGAAACAACACCGTACCGTACGCCGTATAACAACTCAGATTTTAAGGCGTCCTTGGAAAAAGCGCATTGTTGACGATTTAGACGGTGGATTTGGCATGCAAATGTTTGCACATCTGGCAAAGAAAAAGGCCGTTCATGATGAATCCTTTATGGACAATATGGCGGAGAATGTGCCATTTGACAGAAAAAAAGGCATTGAGTAATAAAGCTGGTTGAGTCTAGGTCAAGTAGTGGAATCTTTGGTTTTAAGTGGTGTATAAATGAATATTGGGTTGAAGTACAAAAACTATGTAAATGGCTGTTGGGTTGATGCAGCAGGCGGACGCACCTATGAGGTTCGTAATCCAGCAAACTGGCGCAATGTATTACATAGCTACCCGTTATCAACCAACGAAGACTTGAGTGATGCAATCGATGGTGCTGCTAAGGCGCAGCAAGCTTGGAAGTTATTGACTACCGGTGAAAGAGCGGCCATCTTTCGCCGACTCCCCGATTTGATTCGCAACAATATTGATTCGCTTGCTCGAATTATTACCGATGAAAACGGTAAGTTGTTGAGTGAGTCAATGGTTGAAATCAATAGTGCCATTATGGAACTGGATTTCCAGATAGGAGAGGGCGAGCGTCAAATGGGTATTGCTACCGACTGCTGCAAGCCGGGATTGATTGGCTTTACACGCATGGAGCCTATTGGTGTTGTCTCTTGTATTACGCCTTGGAATTTCCCCTTCAATGTACCATTTCGGAAATTGATTCCAGCATTGATGGCCGGTAACACAGCTGTGATGAAATCTGCTGCGCAGACTTCAGCGGTGGGGGAGGCTGTGACCCAACTATTTGCAGAGGCTGGACTGCCTAATGGTGTTCTACAATATGTTTGTGGATCAGGCTCTGATTTGTCAGACACGCTGGTGACTCACCCTGCAATTCGTGCGGTTACCTTCACAGGCTCCACTGAAGTTGGTCGTACTATCGCGAAAAAAGCGGCTGAAACATTTACTCGCACCCAGCTTGAAATGGGGGGTAAAAACCCTATGGTCGTGCTTGGCGATTGTGATATGGAACTTGCCGTAACAGATGCAGCCATTGCCGCTTTTTCCTGTGCCGGTCAGTGGTGCACGGCGACCAGTCGTTTGATTGTTACTGAAGACATTGCCGATGATTTGCTGACTCGTCTGGTTGAAAAAGCTAAGGCGTTGACTCTGGGTGTAGGTACCGATAAGGCCGCTACTATGGGACCTGTTTGTGGCATGAATCAAGTAAAGGAAATAATGGCCCACATCGAAAAAGCCAAGGCTCAGGGTGGCAGATTTATTATGGGCGGCAATCGGATTGAAGACGGTGATCTGGGCTACGGTTGTTTTATTGAACCAACTATTATCGATGGCGTAACCGAAGCTATGGATATCTCTCAAGAAGAAGTGTTTGGTCCAGTTCTGGCGGTTATACGCGTAAAGGACTACGAGGAGGCACTGTCTTGCGCTAACAACGTTCCTTACGGATTGTCTTCGTCTATTTATACTCGTGATCTGGAAAAGGCGCTGCACTTTGTTGAGTACTCGGAAGTGGGTATGTCTCACGTCAATGTTCATTCCGCCTATAAAGAACCTCAATTTTCTTTTGGCGGTGCCAAAGAATCTGGGTTTGGTTTGCCCGAGGCGGGTTCCACCGGGATTCAATTCTTCCAGGAAGAAAAAGCTATTTATATTAAGAAGTAAGCTTTTTGCAGGGTTGTGCCTCCTATAAATTAGATCGTTTTGACATTAACGCCAGCCAAACAGGAGACACACATTGCTGTCGTGCCAGTTAGTGTACCTTTTTACAATTCCACGGTTTCAGCTATCGTATGAATTGCTACCAATATTTCAGCCCTTCCGTTTGTATAAGGCCCTAAATTGATGGTGGCACGACCAACTCCTGGAGCCTCCCATAATCCAACTGGATAAACATGGGTATCAGCAGGAGCAATATCAGAAATGACAAAATTCTGGCTTTCCTCTTGCCATCTGATGACAGACTGTTCGTTTGGTTTGGGGAAGCCTGGAATTATATACGAACCAGACAAACCTCTAACAAAAGGTTCGTCCATGGTGGCTACCGTAAATGTGGCTCTCCCAAATTCCACGCCATCCTCATAGGCAACAACAGTATGCTGGCCAGCGCCCAATAGAGAATATGCGAACAAAAGTCCCCAGCCATTATCGGTGTCGCCGCAAACCCCCTCTGTATCATTACGAGTGGTTCCGTAAGCAGCCTCTATAAGAGGGCCGCCATTAAATGAAACTTCCACCCTGTTAGCATCACAGCTCCAGCCAGATATAACACTAACGCCGCTTTGGGCGCTTCCGTTTTGTGGGATTTCCAAGTTTCCTTGGCCGAATGAATTAAGTGCAATGAATAACAGAAAAAAAGGCAGCAATCGCGTTAGAACCTCCATTTACAATGATTGTGAATTCCTAGTTTTTATTTGCGTCGTTACGCCCCCAGACAACCCAGATGAATCTACAGCACATACGGTAAAGATTCAACTCAGGCTATAGTAGTCACTACCCAGAAGCTGATTTCTTTTACTACGGTAAAGCAACAGTTCTATCGCTGCATTTAACGGCATCCATTTCTTCCATCAACCGCTTGTAAGATTGCCCATTCAATTTCCGGTAGGTGTAACAATTCAATACGCGATAGGGTTAGTTGAGTTGATAGATCCTGATCTCTCCCTGGAAGTGCCGCAGCGTCATATTGTGATACGCAAAAATCCAATTAATTGGATTTAAGGAGGTTTATGCCATGCTACGTTATCTACCATTGCTTGATTCAGCGTGGTCTGTTCTGCTTAATAAGCTCTATTGAACCGGGCGCTTTAACGGAAGAGGCTTAATCATTACGCTGAAAATTCCCTGTTAATATTCCAGACAAATTGCACTGCAACTTCTAACCCTCTGACATCATCGGATTTTTTGAGAAAACCTAAATTCCAGGGCCAAAAACTGAAATATTCCCTGTATTATTCCCTTTAACAGGGATATTTGCGGAGCCGGGTTAGGTGTGGACTCGCTCCACCGCCATAAAACAAAGCCCCGATAAGGGGCTTTTTTTGTGGTTGCTTGGTTTAGGAGGGTGAGAATCCTCGTGGTTCGACCAGGAGCTACACCGAAAGGTGTGGCGAGGCAGAACGTTGGAGCGCAGCGACGACGGCCCGAAAGGAGAGCTGTGTAGCAGGGAATAATCCCACCCTCACCCCAACCCTCTCCCGCTGGCGGGAGAGGGGGCCCGTATCCTTGAGGTAGTGCCATTCGGGACACATTGATAGATGCGCTGGTCATTTGGAGTGTTAATAGGGTATATTTTGATCTTCGGATCGCAGCCGAGGTAGATGCAAAGGTATGCGCCAAAACTCTCAACGAAGGAATTGCTCGGAGTTATGACGACAAAGGATTTTTTTAGTTACCTGTATTATTCCCGTTAACAGCAATAATTAGTGAGCCGGGTTAGGTGTGGACTCGCTCCACCTCCATAAAACAAAGCCCCCCGACGAGGGCCCGAAGGGAGGGCTGTGTAACAGCGAATAATCCTTCCCTCGCCACCATTTATCTATTCGATTTAAAAGGCAATACTGCATTACCCTCTATATTTTGGGGCACTGGTGGGGCAAAATATTCTAAAAACATTAATTGTTTTGACACATCGTCGGCCATGCTGGGAGCATCTTCTTTAATCCAACGACCATAATGTTTGTCAATTATTTTGGTGCTGGTGTAACTCAAGGCTGTAAATTTGTCGTTTCTTATCTTTAATATTTGGAGTAAGCAATGAGCGTAACAATTCCTGAAGCTGATCGTGATTTGTTAGAGCGTCCTATCTACGTGCAACTGGGAACCCATCTACCCAATGGCTCAATACAGGTGCACCCGGTCTGGTGTAATCTGGATGGCAACACCATCCTGATCAATTCGGCAAAAGGCCGCATAAAAGATAGAAATATGCGGCGAAATCCTAATGTCACCATTCTTGCTATGGATCCAGATGACCCGTTTCACTGGGTTGAGGTTCGTGGCCTTGTGGAGGAAATCACAGAAGAGGGAGCAGATAAACATATTGACGAATTGTCCGAGCTTTATTTCAAGAAGCCATACCCATTTCGATTTGAGGGCGAGGTCAGGGTCACCTATAAAATAAAACCCACTAAAGTAGTAAATTTTTCTCCCGGCTAAAATGGGCTGTCAGTATGCGTGGGACATCCGACACTTTGGTTGAGCTTCTGGGTGATATCGATGAAGTTCCTGGTGCTGTCAAAGTATCGCATTTCACTCCTTTGCTACCCATTACTTATTGAGAAACATACCGAAAATCAGGGTGTCATCCCATAAACACTTTTGCAGGGATCCATCAATGGCAAGAATTCTTTATGTCGGGTGCGGATATATTGGTACCGAACTTGCTCTTCACCAGACCGCCGTTGGACATCAGTGCTTTGGATTAAGGCGCCAGAGCAATCAGCTTCCTGATGCAATTCATGCGTTGCAGGCGGATGTAACCCAGCTAGAAACCCTTAGCCAGCTGCCTGCCGACCTCAATTATGTGGTGGTCTCTCTAACACCAGAGCGTTATGACAAGGCCAGTTACCAGAGCGTCTATGTGCAAGGTCTAAAAAATTTGATTAATGCTCTGCATAGGCAAGGGCAGACCCTGAACAGGATATTTCTCATCTCCAGTACTGCGGTATATCACCAGAATAATGGAGAATGGGTCGATGAGGACAGCCCCACTAAACCCTTGGGGTTTTCCGGTAAAGCGATGCTCGACGCCGAACAGGTCGCTGCCCGCTGTGGCTATCCAGCTACCTGTGTGCGTTATAGCGGTATTTATGGTCGCGGCGAACCGAGGCTGCTGAACTGGGCCAGAGAAGGTGTTAGCAGTACCACACAGCCGCCTCATTACAGTAATCGCATTCATATACAGGATTGTATCGGAGTATTAAAGCATCTCATGGAATTGGATATGCAGGGCTACGAGCTGGCTACTCTTTATCTGGCCTCTGATCCCAATCCAGCCCCCTTTGCTGAGATATTGGATTGGCTGAGAACGCAGCTAGGTGAAGGCAAGGCCAATCCACTGCTGGATATTGAAAAACGCCTGAGAGCTGGGAGCAAACGCTGCTCCAGTCAGCGGTTGTAAGCCAGCGGTTACCGTTTTAGGTACCCGGATTACCGTGCCGGATTCGGTGAGCTGATCCAGATATTGTGATGTTAAATAGCAGGGTCAATTAAGAGCCTGCTATGCGACCTGATGATTCATTAAATCAACTTCTCTTATTGATCTAGATCAAAATTCTAATAACCCTGATAGAAATGCCTTTTGAGCATCTACACTCCTCCTGTAATCTGATATACGAGGAGCTGCTAAATGAAGAACTCAAGTACCTGCGAGCAACTAATAATCAAAATTAGTGCGGGAGAAATGTGAACAGTAACCAGCAAAAATCCATTGATGTTTCTTTTTCTACCGCAATCATATGCGCACGAAAAAATGGTAAGCTGCCTGTGATCACTGATATAAAACCCACCTCACCGAGAGACGGAGATCTACTGGGTCAGAGGAAACCTTCAGACTTAGCATGCGGACTGGCAAAAGCCGGGGCATGCGCTCTCTCCGTTGTCACTGAGTCAAAGAACTTCGGTGGAAGTAACGACATACTACGTCAGGTTGCAGATGCTGTTCCCTTGCCTGTCCTTGCCAAAGATTTTTTCAAGACACGTGAACAGGTAAGAGCCGCCGCCGATGCTGGTGCCAGCGCCATATTATTAATTATGGCAACCACGCCAGACCCGCTTGCGTTGCAGTTATATCAGGCCGCACAGGATCTGGGTATGGAAGTTAATGTAGAGATTCATTCAGAGGATGAGTTGGAGCGGGCACTTAAACTAAATCCAACAATCATCGGCATTAATAACCGGGATATCCTGCAACTGGAAACAGATGCTGGCGATGTTCGTATTACCGAGAAACTGGCGCCGCTTGTACCAGACTCGATCATCACCATATCTGAAAGTTCTCTCCGCACCGCTGATGACATTAAAAGGGCCATGCAAGCAGGTGTTGATGCTGTATTAGTTGGAACGGCTGTTCTGCAGTCATCAGATCTACATGCCTGCTTGAAAAAGCTGATGGATGGATGATGTGACAAGAGTCAAGATATGTGGTCTGATGAGTCAGAGTGACGTTGACATGGCCGTATATGCCGGCGCAGATTCGCTGGGCTTTGTAATTGAATATCCCGTTACGGTACCATGGAACATAGATAGAAGTGATGCCGCCAGACTCATCGCAAATGCTCCACCCTTTGTAACGACCACTGCTGTTGTGGGCGGCTCGATTGACCATATTTTAAAAATTGCACAATCAGTTCAACCGAATTTTATTCAGCTTCATGGCGACGAAAGCCTGGATGAGATAAAAACGATCTGCGCATCATTAAAGGGTACAGGCATCAAGGTGTTAAAAGCACTCCGTATTGATGTCGATACGGGTCAAGCACTTTTTGATATCAGTGATCCTGTCGAAGCATCTACTATTCTGGCCGAATCAGGCATTGTCGCGATCGTTGTTGACTCGAAGACCTCTTCCCGACCGGCAGGAACGGGCATCACGCTCGATTGGGATGTCATGAAAAAAGTATCCGCTGCTGTACGGCTACCTGTGATTCTAGCAGGGGGGCTGAATGCCAAAAATGTAGCGGAGGCTATAAATCAGGTGCGTCCTTATGCTGTCGATGTCATTAGTGGCGTTGAGGAAACAACAGCTGTGAAAGGAGAACAATTAATCGTGGACTTCATTCGCGCAGCCAAGTTTGCCTAGAATATCTCTGAAACAATTATTTTGGTTATGAAGGAATAATGAATAGACCATACACAAAAATGCTGGTTGCGGTGAGCTTGGATGGAAAGATCTCTCCACCACGTAGCCCCGGACAGACAAACCCCATTGGACCAGATCTTATTGATGGGAAGATCATGGAGCTCCATAATTCTCAACGCGCAAGCGTTGATGGGATTATGGTGGGTTTGAATTGTATTTTACTGGACAACTCTAAACTTACCCTTAGAGAAGGTGCTGGCAAGAATCCGACACGTATTGTATTGGATGGCATGGCAGAAATACCAGCTACGGCAAGAGTACTGAATAATGAGTCAGTATCTATTGTAGTTGTCAGTGAAGATGCTCCCAGGGAAAATGTCGAAGCATTCAAAGCAGCAGGAGCAGAAATTATCGTTTCTGGAAAAGGTAAATATGTGGACTTACCAACAATGCTGGCAGAATTATATGATCGTTTTGGCATTAAAACTCTGCTGGTAGAAGGTGGTGGCACTGTACACCGATCCATGATTGCACAAAACCTTTACGATGAGATCCAGTTAATCATATGTCCTTTTGTAATGGGTGGCTCCTCATCCATTACACCAGTAGAAAGACAGGCGTTCTGGCCACAGGAAACAGTTCCAAAGTATCAGCTGCATCATTCAAAAGTGATCGGTGACTATCTCTATGTAAGCTACAAACCAGATAAATGTTAGTGAGTTTGGCGTGGTTATAAAACACTATCCTAAAACCTATTATAAAGGTGGAACGATAAAATGGATGACAAAGAGAAAAGATCAAGAGAATTTGGCGCGGTTATTGTACGTCTAACCAAAGGGGAGAATCTAACCAAGGAGGAGGCACGTGAATGCTGGTGTCAAATTTGTGAGGAAAAGCAAACCGAGTTGCAGCAGGGTGCCTTTATTAGCGCGCTAAAAGCAAAACCTGAAACTGCAGCGGAAATAGCCGGGACATTTGAGGCCCTCTATTCTCACGATACAGTAAAAGTCAGCGTTGATACACCTGAACCCTTGATTGACAACTGCGGCACTGGAGCGGATACGCTCAAAACCATAAACGTCAGTACCGGTGCTGGCATTATCGCTTCGGCCTGTGGCCTATATGTTGTGAGACATGCGGCCCGAGCTATCTCTTCCAACTGTGGTGCCATCGATGTAATTGAGGCGCTTGGAGTAGACGTTGAATCTGGTCCGTCAATTCCAAAACAAAGTATTGAAAAAGCAGGTATCTGCGCCTGGAATGCATTTCTACCATCCATTCATCCGAAGACCTTGGCTCGTGTGCTTTCACAAATCAGATTTGGATCAACCATCAATTTAGTCGGGCCACTACTTAACCCAACCATGCCTTCCTACAAGGTCATGGGAGTACCAAGTGTAGAAATGATTAATAGCACAGCTGAAACTCTGCACATGCTAGGATTGAAAAGAGTTTTTATCATGCATGGGCTGGACAGAAATTCCGAAAAAGGAATGGATGAAATTTCTACTCTGGGCCCCACGCACGTTGCAGAACTCCATGAGGATGGATCCATTGAGAATAACATCATCAATCCCGAGGACTTTGGTATCAAAGCAGTAAAATACGAAGATATCGCATCGACGCGTGCTGTCCATACTGATGCTTTGGCTTTGCTGAGAGTGTTATCAGGTAAAGACAGTGGACCGCGCCGTGATATTATGTGTATTAACGCGGCGCCGATGCTATACATTATGGGTAAGGCGAAAGACCTCCGAGAGGGGTATAATATGGCGATAGCCGCCGTAGAAGATGGCAAAGCCCTGAAAAAACTGCGTACTTGGGTAACGCATCAGAATGAAGGCCCGGAACAGGGTCTGTCCACACTCGAAAGAATGCTGGAGCAGGTATGAAGAAAGACGCTACAGTAAAATACTCCACCTGTTACTTTTGTACCAGTAAAGGTTGCGGAGTCAAAGTAGAGGTAGAGGGTAACAAGGTGGGCAAGGTGACCTTTGACACCGATGCCCCTGTAATACCGGGTGTATTTTGCAAGCGTCCCACACTCGCGGGGGATTACCAACATCACCCCTTCCGTCTCAAGTATCCCATGAAACGCAAAGGAGAAAGAGGAGCCAATCAGTGGAAACAGATATCCTGGGAGCAGGCCCTTGACGAAATAGCTGAGAAATTGGCTAATATTCGTGAGCAATACGGTGCTGAAGCCGTGGCTACCAGTTCTGGTACCGGCCGTGGTGCCGCCGACTTTGCCAAATCACGATTCATGAACCTGTTTGGCAGCCCCAACCGTTTCGGCGCGGTCACCATCTGCTACGGCCCACGTAGCATGGTGTGGAATTCAACCTTTGGTGGCGCGCTTGTTTCGAGCCGCAAACAGGGTGTCACAAAAATGATGGTTCTGTGGGGTCGTAACGCGCACGAAGGGGGCCCCGGTTCCTGGCACAGCTTTCTTGAAGCAAAAAGATCAGGTATGCGGACCATGGTGGTTGATCCGCGGCACAATGAACCTGCCCGACAGGCGGATTGCTGGGTACAATTACACCCGGGAACAGATGCGGCGTTGGCACTCGGGATGATGCATGTCATTATCAATGAAGAGTTGTATGACAAAAAGTTTGTCGAAGAAAGCACCATAGGCTTTGAGGAACTCCGGAAGCGTGTGCAGTCCTTCACTCCGGAGAGAACAGCTGAAATTACAAAAATTTCAGCCTATAAGATCGTAGAAATAGCACGATTCTTTGCCAATAATCAGCCCTGTGACATGGTGATTGGCGAAGCCGCAGAACACAGCTCACCAAACAGCATCAACGCCATTCGCGCCATTAATATACTTCGGGCCATTGTCGGTTCCGTTGACGTCGAGGGCGGCGGTCTCGTTGCAGGCCCTTACCCGGGTTTTATTCCGGATGCCGCAATGGAACTCAATCATATGCTATCGCCGGAACAGCGTCGTAAACAGCTGGGTGCCGATCGTTTCCGTTTCCTGAGTTATCCAGGCTGGGAACTGGTCGAAGAACAATTTCGCAAAAAGTGGGGCGAAAACCACCCGGGAGCGGTTTATCTCAACTGCATGGCGCACGCTCCCACCGCATTTCGTGCCATGCTTGAGAGCGACCCCTATCCGGTAAAAGCGCTGCTCGTTTCGGCAAGTAACCCCCTACTTTCCCATGGCAACACAAAACTGGTGCACAAGGCATTAAAGGCCACAGAACTGTTGGTCACTTTAGATATTACCTGGACACCCACTGCGCAGATTTCGGATTATGCGCTACCAGCAGCCTGCTGGCTGGAACGACCGGATATGGGCAACTTTGCATCGATAGGCGCATACCCATTGGTACAGGTGGGAGAAACGGCTGTTCCTGCAAAAATTCCCGGCGAATATGAACGGCTGAATGACTACGAGTTCTGGCGGGAACTTGGTATGAGACTTGGACAGGAAGACTACTGGCCTTGGAAAACTTTTGAGGAAGTATGGGAGTATCGTTTACAGGATCTCATGAAGGAACGTGGGCATGAAACGCTGGAAGAGTTTGTTCAGGACAAACGCTGGGCCAAAGCCATGCCCGAGTCAAACCAGGCCCGGCAAGGCAAACTTGCGACCCCTTCAGGTAAAGTAGAGATCTATTCGAGTATCATGGAAAAGATCGGCTATGATCCATTGCCCGACTATCAGGAGGTTGTCATTCCTGAAGATATCCAGAGAAAGTACAAATTCCTGAACATTAGCGGCTGCCGTGTCCGGCCGTACCACCACAGTGAATTTCGACATATCGATAGCTTTCGCAAACAATTACCTGATCCCATCGTCACAATCCACGTAGATACCGCGTTGCGCAAAGGTATAGCCGATGGTGATTGGGTTTACATAGAAACGCCAATTGGCCGGGCCAAGCAGCGGGCACGTTTGAGTACTGATTTTAATCCGAAATATATCGTCACCCAGCATGCCTGGTGGTTCCCGGAAAAACCGGCAGAGGAGCCTTCGCTCTATGGTTTATGGGAATCAAACATTAATGTAACTACCGATGACGATCCTGATCTGTGCGACCCAATATCTGGTGCATGGCCTTTCAAAGGGCAATATATGCGGTGCAATATATACAAAGCAGAATAATAGTTAACCAATAAAGGGGGGGATTACCACTGCACCTTTGGCGGTGCAAAAATCAGCCCAGGAGAAAACTGACAGGCATAAATCAGTTGTCGAAGCATCCAGCGAACTAAGGGATTTGTTTGTGGACAATCAATTACCATACACGTCGTCGGTTTAGGTTCTCTCTTTTTTGACGTCCCCTTTTAAGGAGTTAGCTAGCAGGTAATTAATGAAATCTGCAGCGGGCAAAGGGTGGCTGAGCAGGTACCCCTGGCCATAGTTACACCTGATGGAGGTGAGAAATTCAAGCTCGGTTTGGGTTTCTATTCCTTCAGCGACTACGCTGAGCCCAAGGTTATGCGCCATCGCGGTTATCGCTTTAATCAGCACCTTTGCGTCAAGGTTTTTCTCAATATCCTGTACAAAGGATTTATCAATTTTTAGTGTCGAGACGGCTAGGTGGTGCAGGTAACTGAGTGAGGAATACCCTGTACCGAAATCATCTAATGCTATTCTAAAACCTTCCGCAAATAGTATTGCGAGTGTACTTTTTGCTTGCTCTATTTCATCGGCAATCACGCTTTCGGTAATTTCCAGCACCAGGTTTTCTGATTTTAATCCATGGAGTGTTAACGCTCGCTTTAGAATCGTTACCAGTTGTGGCGTAAGTTGCTTTGTTGACAGGTTAATGGATAGTCTAAAGTCGGTGCATAATAATTCCAAATCCTGCCATTTGCGATAGTGCTGGCAGGCTTTATCAATTACCCATTGTCCAATACTCAGTATCAGGTCGCTATCTTCGGCAATGGGTATGAATTGATCCGGCGGGATCAAACCTTTGCTTGGATGACGCCACCGAATGAGCGCCTCGGCACCACGGATAATTCCATTCTGAATATCAATGATGGGCTGAAAATCCAAAGATAACTGATTATTAAAAATAGCGAGCGATAAATCTTCCTCCAACTTCATGCGCAAGTGCGCTGTTTCGTCCATTTGCCGGGTAAAGAAGTGATAACTGGTTCCCTTGTCATGTTTTGCTTCATACATAGCAGCGTCAGCACATCGGAGCAGCTCGTCGGCGCTGTCTGCATCTTCAGGGTAGATGGAAACACCTATACTAGCGGATATATCAAGTTGCCTTGAGTTATGCTGTATGGGTTTTGATAAAAGACTGACAAGCTTAGTGAGCACGGGACTGACATCGGACGCATTTTTGATTTCAGGTAAAATAATAGTGAACTCGTCGCCAGCGAGTCTTGCTACGGTGTCTGATTCGCGGACTCCTTGCTGCATTCTTGCTGCGGCCTCTTTCAATGCATCGTCTCCTACGGCATGACCGAAGGAGTCATTGATTTTTTTGAAAAAATCCAAATCTATAAACAGTAGTGCTACTCGAGTAGATTTGCGCCGTGCCTTTCTGATGGCCTGCGATAGACGGTCAAAGAAAAGAGCTCTATTCGGTAATCCGGTTAAGCCGTCATGATTGGCTTGATGTCGGATGACCTGGTCAGCAACTACCTGACGCGTGATGTCTTCCTGAATCAGTATGACTTCGCTGACTGTTCCATTGCTATCTGGAATGGGGTAAATATGAGACTCAAGCCAGCGTTTTTGTTTGTTATCTCCCGGTTTTTCAGACGGCATCAGGTATTCTACTGGCGGAATTTTTACCGTCTCACCCTGAAATCCCCGCTGTACGTTCTCCAGTACACCATGAGATTCAAGCTCTGGATCTGTTAAAATGTTGTAGCTGCTTGCCAAAAGCTGTGCCTTGCTGGAGTGCCATAACTGTTCCCATGCACGATTGACATCCACTGCTTTGCCAGTAGGTGAGAATATCTGAATGCTGAGGGGGCTTTCTTTGTACAGCGCATGAAATCTGGTTTCAGATGCCTTGATGTTGGCTTCCGCAATTTTTCGATCTGTAATATCAGAAACAGACCCGGCAATTCGATAGGCATTTCCGTTTGATCTGAATTTCGCGACGCCCCGATCTTGTAACCAGCGTACGTCACCTTGTTCTGTAATGACTCGATATTCAAAATCAAGGTATTTTGTATTTCCTTTACAGAGGTTCAAAATGGCATTACTAAGGGGAACGCGGTCGTCCTCATGAAAATAGGAAAAAAGTTGTCTTGAGCTAAGTGTTGAACTTGGCAGGGTGTGGCCGAGAATTTCTCCCATACGTGATGATACGTAGACTTCATCGTTTTCAATATTCCAATCCCAAAGACCATCTTTTGCGCCGTCAAAGGCTAGAGAGTAGCGCTCGACCCACATTTTCATTGTTTGAATCTGTTCTAGCAGCGCATGAGTTTCAGAGGTGTTTTTCAGTACTAGCTGAATGCCTTTATCCGGCAATTTGGTACATTGCAAGTCTATTGATGTGCCCGCAGCATTGAGCCATTCTTTGGAAAAGGAGGTTGAATCAAACGATTGTATTAGTTCTTGAGGAAGTTTAAACAGCTCTACGAACCGGATGAAGCTAATTTTGGGTTTAACTGTTTGCGACTCGCTGTCCAATATCGAGTGTGCAGTTGGATTCATAAAGATCAGCTGTCGATTGTTATCAAAAAGACAGATGCCCAAATCCAGGTTTTCGAGAGCTTGTTTGTAGATGTTTGCGACCATCTATAGTTGCCTGGTTAGGCCGATTTACCTCAGCATTTAAGTGGCTATATGTGTGATTTGATTGAATCGCCATATAAGTAAAATGTGTATTAAAACTCTGTACAAGACTAAGTATGGGCGAGATCTTTAGATTTTCCAGCATGCTGCTTAGCTTTGGCTTACAAGTAGCCTCCATTCATGCCATTATCATGAAATCGGAAGGTATTATCGAATCAATTTAGTATTTGGGGTTTGACTCATGAAGCTATCAGGAATAGGTCAGTTGTTTTTGAAGGGTGCGGCAGCGTTGCTGCCTATTATAATGACATTGACTGTCCTTTGGTGGTTGCTAATATCTCTGGAAAGGGTTTTAGGGCAGGTGCTTTTTTGGCTTGTTCCCGGGCTACCACATATCACCGGGTTGGGTCTGCTATTAGCGATTATTTTGATATTTGCTACAGGACTGTTGGTGCAGATTTACGTTGCCCGCTGGTTGTTGGAGCTTTTTGGAAGGCTGCTTAATCGAATTCCCCTGGTTGGGACGGTCTATAATTCGATCAGAGATATAGTGGCCTTTGTTTCCAGCGCAAAAGAGAGTAATGGACTAAAAAAAGTGGTGCTGGTTTCTTTTGATAGTAAAAAACTGATTGGGTTTGTAACCTGTGCAGATGTTATTTTCGAAAATGCTGAGCCATTGATTGCCGTGTATTTGCCAATGAGTTATCAAATAGGGGGATATACGCTCTATTTACCTGAATCGGAGCTCGAGTATATCGATATGAGCGTCGAAGAGGCCATGCGAACGACTTTGACTGCACATATGAGGAGTGGCGGCTAAAAACGATTTTGAAGGCTTGAATCGGGCTTGGAATGATTAAAAAGTGATAGACCCTGTTAGTTGCTGACCTGATAAAAGTGAGTACCTTCCTCGTCCGATTGCCTTATTAATCTTTGTTTGTTCACAAGGTAATTTAGATGCGCACTGCATTCACCAATGGCAAGAGCTGTTTCAAAGCTATTTAATGGTCTTTTGAATAATACGCTGAGTAACTGCTGCCCATGTTTTTCAGAGACACAGGCTTCCTCGAGTGCAGCACAGGCCTCTTCATGGTGGTTTAAGATACTTTCTGCCCTATAGTGCAATCCAAAGAAGGGTTGGTTGTGCGCTGGCAACACCAGTGTTTTATCGGGTAATTCGAAAAACTGACGTAAAGATTCAAGCCAGTGATGAAGAGGATCCTGCTCGAAAACTCCGGGGTAAACGCTAACATTAGAGGTGATTTCCGGGAGTATTTGATCGCCAGAAATCAAAAGACCCAAAGATTCGCAATATAAGCAAAGGTGCCCGGGTGAATGGCCCCGGCCAATCAGGATGCGCCATTGGTCGCCTGCAATGTTAATGCTATCGCCAGCTTTTAGTTCGATATAACTTTCAGGCAACGCAGCAATTGGCCATAACCTTTGCGTCCACTGATCTGTCCTTTTGCCGGCTTCCACGTCGTTTAAACCGAAACTTCGATAAAACAAATGTGTTTCTTCAATGTGCGTATCTGAAGCCGGTGCGTAAGCCAACTTGGCGCATTCATACTCGCATTGACTCATATACAAAGGTACTTTCCAGTACTCGCAAAGCCAGCCCGCCTGCCCAATGTGATCTGGATGCATGTGAGTAACGATAACCGCTTTGACTGGCTTACCTCCTAGCTCCTTGGCAAATATTTGGTGCCACTGTGCTTTCGTGGCACTCGTTCCCATACCAGTATCCAGAATAAACCAGCCATCATTATCTTCGAGTAAATAGAGATTAATATGATCCAGAGAAGCAGGTATTGGCATGCGTAGCCACTTTACGCCCGTTGCTATCTGGATCGTTTTTCCGGGCATGGGGATTTTACTGTGTGGATACTCTAATTTCGTCATAACAACTTTGGGTATGGGCTACTATCAGGCCAGGCTTGATTGAATACTTTAGCTGTGGCTCAATGGATAATTCAAGGAGGTTTTTCTAAAGCTGCACAAAGACAATATATTGACATAAAAAGCTTTTGCTGTAAAGCTGATTATAAACAGGTGGAGGTGAAAGTGAGTGATAAAACTGTAGAGCTGGATGAAATACATAGCCGTATTATATTCAGGTTGTTTCAAACCTCAAATGTCATGCATCGTAGCGGAGCTCTTGCATTGAGTGAGCTAGGCATTACTACACAACAATGGTCAGTACTTGGTGCTCTATCGCGGCCGAAAGTAGAAAGTGGAATGTCAGTCAATGATATGTGCAGCTATTTACGAGTCAGTCGACAAAATCTCTCGGTGATGCTAAACCGACTAGAGGCAGCGGGCTACGTAGAGCGTTTGCAGGACAAGGTGGATCAGCGTTCCAAACGTATCACGCTAACCGAAAACGGCAGAAAAATACTGAACGATATTAATCGTATAATGCAGGAATTCCTAGGGAAGAGTGTAGAAGGATTATCCCGTGACGATCAGATTTCTTTTATACATTATTTAACGCGCGTTCGAAATAATATGACAACAGATTGACATAAAATGAGTATTTTGTTATTTTTTGTTTAAATCAGCGAGGCTAGGCGTAGCGGGTAAACGGATTGTCTTTTTGTTGGCAACGGACTCACGCTGAAACCGATTGATATTGATATGTTAACTATTTGATAAAGAGCTTGAGGAGGGTTGAATCATGACAGAGTACACAGCTCCGATTAGAGATATGCAGTTTGTTCTTAATGAGTTAGTAGGAGTTGACCGATTAGCGCAGCTACCGGGCAACGAGGAGGTCACTCCCGATTTGTTGGAGGCCATTCTTGAGGAAGCCGGTAAATATGCATCCGGTGTGCTGGCTCCCCTGAATCAATCCGGTGACCAGCAGGGGGCAAAGCTGGTAGATGGTAAAGTCGTGGAGGCTGATGGTTTTGCTAATGCATACCAGCTATTTGTTGAGAGCGGTTGGTCCAGCATTAGTCAATCTTCTGAGTACGGTGGGCAGGGGTTACCCCATGTGCTGCAATCTGCTGTTTCTGAAATGTGGAATGCCTCTAATCTGGCTTTTTCTCTTTGCCCCATGCTCGGTTCAGGAGCAATTGAAGCGATTGAGAAGCATGCCACTGATGAATTAAAGGAAACATATCTTCATAAATTGGTGAGTGGTGAATGGACAGGCACCATGAATTTGACTGAGCCTCAGGCTGGGACCGACCTGGCCGCTATACGAACAAAAGCTGTACCTGAAGGCGACCATTATCTGATCAGCGGACAAAAGATATTTATTACCTGGGGCGATCATGAGATGACAGATAATATTGTGCATCTTGTGCTGGCCAGACTACCTGATGCTCCAAAGGGTGTGAAAGGGATATCGCTATTTTTGGTACCGAAAAATTTGCTAAATGATGATGGTGGTGCTGGAACGAGAAATGACGTTAGAGCGGTTTCTTTGGAGCACAAGATGGGTATTCATGCCAGTCCAACCTGCGTAATGGCTTTTGGAGAAGAGGGCGGCGCTGTTGGCTATTTAGTGGGTAAAGAACATAGCGGCTTGGCCTGTATGTTTACCATGATGAATCACGCACGTATCGGTGTGGGCATTCAGGGTGTGGCTATTGCAGATCGTGCCTATCAGCAGGCTGTTAGCTACGCTCGCGACAGGGTTCAGGGTTTTGCACCTGGAGTTGATGGCCCCGCAGCAATCATTCATCACGCAGATGTACGACGAATGCTTATGATTATGCGAGCGCAAACTGAGGCGAGTCGGGCTCTTGCCTATGTAGCATCCGCTGAACTTGATTACGCCCTGGGTTCGAAGGATGAGCAATTGAAGCAAGCGCATATGGCACGCTACGATTTGCTTACACCTATTGCAAAGGCCTGGAGTACGGAAGTGGCCCAGGAAGTGACCAGTTTAGGGGTACAGGTGCATGGCGGAATGGGCTTTGTCGAGGAGACCGGTTGCGCGCAACACATGCGTGACGCGCGAATAACCACTATTTACGAAGGCACCACTGGTATACAGGCGAACGACCTTGTAGGGCGAAAAATACTTCGTGATGGTGGCCGCACGTTGATGGCGTTGATCTCTGAACTGGAAGCTTTCGAAGGTCAACTGGAGAGTGCCGGGACATCGATGGTAACCATCAATAATGGCTATCGCGAAGGCTTAAAGGCGTTAGTAGAGGCGTCTCAGTGGCTAAAAACCAAAGGGCTGGAAAGTCCAAATGCACCAGGAGCTATAGCGGTTAATTACTTGATGCTGATGGGTACCGTTTTAGGCGGCTGGTTAATGGCACGTTCAGCCTTAGCCGCTCAGAAAAACCTGAAAAATGCTGGGTGCGATGAAAATTTTTGTCATGGCAAATTGGCGATAGCGAATTTTTATGCAGAACATCTCATGCCCAGAACTCAAACATATTTAGCCGGAGTGTTGGCGGGAGATAGCTCTATTATGGCTATTCCTGCCGAATTACTATAGTGGCTGTGCTTAGCTGTCGATGGAGATGATGTAATGAATGATGTTGTTGTTTTGAGTGCAGTACGCACGGCGGTCGGTGATTTTGGCGGGAGTTTGAAAAACTATTCGCCGGGCCAATTGGCTACCGCCGTTGTGCAGGAGGCGGTAAAAAGGTCAAGTGTCGAAGCAGACCAGATAGGACATTCAGTATTTGGCAGTGTCATTGTCACTGAGCCTCAGGATATGTATTTGGCAAGAGTTGCTGCACTTAATGCAGGATTGTCTGATACGACGCCCGCGATGACCGTAAACCGCCTTTGTGGTAGCGGTCTGCAGGCGGTGGTGAGTGCTGCGCAGCAAATACAGTTGGGAAAGTGCAAAGCGGCTGTAGCCGGTGGCGCTGAATCTATGACCCGCGCACCTTATTTGGCAACGGGCGCACGTTTTGGTAATCGATTGGGCGACGGCAAGCTGCTGGATATGATGTTGGCGGCTTTGCATTGCCCCTTTGAAAAAATTCACATGGGACTAACCGCTGAAGCGATCGCAGATAAATGGGGGATTTCACGGGAGCAACAGGATCAACTGGCGGTGGAAAGTCACAGGCGTGCGCAGCGGGCGATTGAAGAGGGTAGATTCAAAGACCAGATACTTCCGATGGCATTGAAGTCCCGCAAAGGAATCACGCAATTCGAACAGGATGAGCATGTGCGATTCAATGCGACCCTTGACGATATGGCAAAGCTCGCTCCTGCTTTTGACAAGCAGGGAACTGTCACTGCAGGTAATGCGTCTGGAATTAATGATGCAGCGGCTGCGTTGGTACTGATGGACAAAAAGCAGGCGGAGCAACAAGGTTTGCTGCCCATGGCAAGGCTGGTTGACTACTCCTGTGCCGGGGTGGAGCCCCTGTATATGGGAATCGGGCCAGTGCCTGCTGTGCGTAACCTGTTGGCAAACGCTCAACTGCAGGTTGATGATATCGATGTGTGGGAAGTGAATGAGGCATTTGCGGCTCAAGCGATTGCCGTAGCCAGAGAGCTAGAAATACCCCAGGAAAAATTAAACCCCAACGGGAGCGGTATTGGCATTGGACACCCAATTGGTGCAACGGGTGCTTTAATCACCGTAAAAGCACTGTATGAGTTACAACGCATTGAAGGCCGATATGCAGTAGTGTCCATGTGCATAGGCGGAGGGCAGGGTATTGCGGCATTATTTGAGCGAATTTAGGAATTAATTGGGTTCCTGCCCTAGAGTTTAGGGTTACTTTAGCTCTATAATAACCACCCGAAAAATTAGATCCCATGCGGTTGACTGGTATTATGTTTACCGTAAAGTTTTGCTTTCCTTGAGCGTTGAAATCCTGTGTTCCCATGACCTGGGGCACAGGCTTCTTTTTTAAATCAATTCATTTCTGGTGCACCTTTGCACTCATGTAGCACTTTTCTTGCTGTCATTCAGCCGGAATAATGTCTGACACGGGGAAATCATTGAAGCCCGCGGAATAAATAGTTTAGTATTCGTCGCGCTAGTCAATATTTATTACCGAGGTTCAAGTGCATAACAATAAACCCCTAATAAAAGTTATTGGTCCCGGGTTGCTATTCGCTGGCTCGGCGGTCGGTGTTTCGCATTTGGTGCAATCAACGAGAGCCGGGGCCATGTATGGAATGGCACTGGTGGTATTTATTGTCGCTGCCTTTGTCACAAAATATCCAAGCTTTCTTTTTGCACCTCGATATTCCGCGATCACTGGACGATCCGTTCTAGCCAGCTACCGCCAACAAGGGCGTTTTGCAATGGGGTTCTACGGGGTTTCAACCATAATCAGCATGTTTATTGGTGCCGCGGCCAATTTATTGGTTACGTCTGGACTGTTGATGGCGGTCTTTGATCTCCAGCAAAGTGTGGTGCCATTGGCTGCGGTGATCAGTGGAATAGGGATGGCGCTTCTGGTGGCAGGGCATTATCACTGGCTGGATCGGCTAATGCGCGTTTTGATGGCGTTTTTGACCATCGCCACCATTGCCGCAACCGTCATGGCATGGCCGATGATAAACTGGCAGGTTTCAGGCGTTTGGCTGCCAGCAGAATACAACATGGCCACCATTCTGTTTCTGGCGGCATTGGTGGGCTGGATGCCGACACCCAGTGATGTTTCAGTCTGGCAATCGCAATGGACCGTAGCCAAAATCCGAGACACGGGTTATCGCCCGAATACCAGGGAAGCAAATCTGGATTTTCATATCGGCTATGTATCAACACTTTTGCTTGCCTTTTGTTTTGTTATTTTAGGTACTGCCGTGATGCATGGCTCTGGAAATGGTTTTGAAGGCAGTCCCGCGAAATTCGCAGCGCAGGTGATTGGTCTTTATGAGCAAGCATTAGGCAAATGGAGCGGCTCGGTAGTTGGAATTGCCGCCGTATCTGTCATGTTTTCTACGCTGCTGGCCATTTTAGATGGCTATCCACGGGGTTTTGCGAATTTTTTACTGTTGTTACATGGGCAGGAAGAGGGGGTCCAGGAAGACCATACCTCAGAGAGAACGCGTCACAGGTATTATTGGTGTACCATGTTAGTTATGGTACTTGGAGCCTTATTGATTTTGGCGTTGTTTGAGGGCCAGTTTAAAAGCTTCGTTGATTTTGGTGCAACGGCAGCCTTTTTGGGTGCGCCATTATTTGCGCTGTTAAACCATCGAGCTATGCAGGGCGAAGACATTCCGATTCATTTAAGGCCGAGAGGCTTTTTATATCAGTGGAGTATTGTTGGAATTCTGGCTCTCACGCTGTTTGCCCTGCTCTATATCTATTTTGCATTTCTGCATTAACCAATGGGTTTTATAAAACAGAGACACGCATGCAAGTTTATGATCAGCTATACATCAACGGAATTTGGGCGCCTGCTCAGTCTGGTAATTCAATAAGGGTTAGTAACCCTGCAAATAATGAAATCATTGCTGAAGTTGCCACAGCGTCAATAGATCAAGTGAATGAAGCGGTCGATGCCGCTCATCAGGCATTCCCGGAATGGTCGGAGACACCAGCCGAAGAGCGCTCTCGATTGATAAAGGCGATTGCGAATCTAATGATGGAACGCCGACAGCAGTTAGCGCATGTGATTTGTGAAGAGCTGGGCATGCCATTAAAATTTTGCGAGCCGGTGCAGGTTGTCGGACCCGCACAGGGTATGGGCAGCTATGCATCACGCGCTCAGCGGATGGATTTGGTGGAGAAAATTGGCGCGGTGCAGGTAGTTCGCGAGCCCATCGGAGTGTGCGCATTGATTACACCTTGGAACTATCCTTTGCACCAAATTGTTGGTAAATGCGCGCCTGCACTGGCTGCGGGTTGTACGATGGTACTGAAACCTTCAGAAATCACACCATTGAATGCAATTCTGTTCGCGGAAATATTGGACGAAGTCGGTGTACCTAAGGGGGTGTTTAATCTGATTCAGGGTATGGGTACGCCGGTAGGGGAGGCTCTACTGCAAAACTCAAAGGTTGATATGGTATCTTTTACGGGATCGACACCGGCCGGAGTTCGTATTTCGGAACTTGCAGCCGCTACCGTAAAACGTGTTTGCCTGGAACTTGGCGGAAAGTCTCCTTTCATCATTACTGAGGGATTGCCGGATCTGTCGACTGCTGTTAAATACGGCGTAAAGGATGTGTTGATAAATTCCGGGCAAACTTGCACAGCCCTGACTCGAATGTTGGTGCATGAGAGTGATTATGATGAAGCGGTGCAGTTGGCACAGCAATTCGCTGAAGGCTACAAGGTTGGTAATCCACTTGAATCAGATACTTTTTTAGGCCCGATGAGTTCCTGTTTACAGCAGCAGCGCGTTCGTGACGCCATCCAAACGGGGTTAAATGAAGGAGCTCGACTGGTAACCGGCGGGCTGGATCTTCCAGCACATTTAGAGGCTGGTGCTTATATTTGTCCAACCATTTTTGCAGATGTCGATAACTCCATGCGTATAGCCCGAGAGGAGATATTTGGGCCGGTGCTTTGTATTATGCGCTATCGTGACGAAGCGCATGCGATTGAAATTGCGAACGATAGTGACTATGGGTTATCCAGTGCTGTATGGTCTAACAATAATGATGATGCGGTGAGAATAGCAAAACGTATTCGAGCCGGTCTGGTTCATGTCAATGGTGGGCAGTTCAGCTATGAGGCCCCTTTCGGAGGTTACAAAAAATCAGGTAATGGTCGAGAGTGGGGTGATGCGGGATTAGATGAGTATGTTGAAACCAAGGCTATACTGTTTTAATTGATTAGTGAAGCGGGTGGGCAAGAAAAGCCGAGGTAAACCCCCCGGCTTTCTATCAACTATTATTTCGTCCAGACGATAGTAACTACATCACAGTCCAGTTTATCAATAACACGTTCCACGGTATTGCCAAATATTTTCCGGGTGACTCCAGGACTTGCTATGGCGCCAATGACTACCATTTCAGCACCTATCTCGTTCGCCGTCTCGGCAATTGCATCTTCCGGATGTCCGGTAACGCTATGGGCATGCGTTCTGTCAATATCGCATCTTTTTGCAAGGTCAGCAGGGTTTATAAAATCCTCCCAATCCTTGTATGCCCGGACGGCGTGTAACTCTGCGTTTTCATAGGGTCTGATAATTTCATTAGCTAATTTGAGTATGCTGTTATTCATTTTTGTATAAGTCTCGTCAGACTCATCAGCCTTGATTGCTGCCAGAATTTTTGCACTTTCTAGTGAATTTTCACGTTTCATAAGAAAAACAGGAATGTTTGCAGTGCGCAACAACTGCCAGTCTGAGCTCTTGCGCAACCGTCCAGGCAAACCTTTTCGCTTGGTGGCTTTAACAACCAGGTCACAACCAGACTCATTCGCCGCAGTACAAATATTGTCGCGCCACTCGGGATCCCAGGCAATCTGATATTCCACCTCGACACCGGCTGCTCTAAGTGGTTCGAGCAAGCTGTCGAGCCATAGTTCATGGCGATTAATTTCGACTTTTTTTAATTCTTCCTGATCCTGAGAGCGGGTGCCGGAAAATATGCAGCAATGAGCGAGTATTTTAGCGCCACGCACTTTGGCTACACGTTCCAATCTTTTTAGTAGTCGGTGGTTATCGGTTGTTGGATCAATTATAGCGAATACTCTATTCAAACTTGGCATAATGCGAAATCCTGATGGGCAAAATTCAATAAAATTCATTCTTGGTTTATAGGTTAAACCATGTGTTGTCCGTTGAAAACAGCCAAGCGCGATAAATCCGCTTTAACTGGATTTTTTTTACATTGAATGACTGCGATTTTGCTGATTAAAATATTACACTAGCGTTAGTGGTTCGTGATTTTCTGGTGGAATGGTGTTTTTGGATAACACGAGTTGTTGACCTTCTGAAAGAGCAAGCTTGCCGTCTAACTTGACTGCATACATCTTTCAGCGTAAAAGTGAAACCATCCCACTGCTTAATGAGTATAAATATAAAAAATAGGGAGCTTAAATGATGCTTAAATCAATAAAAGTACGGGACTATATGACAAGAGGGCTAATCACACTAAAGCCTGACATGGATCTATTTGATGCCATATCAATTTTACAGACCAACCGCATATCCGGTGCACCTGTAGTTGATCAAAATGGGCATCTAATCGGTGTATTATCGGAAGGCGACTGTCTTAATGCTATAATTAAAGATATCTATTATGAAGAGGCGGGTGGTAAGGTTTCCGAATGTATGAGTACAGATGTTGAAACCATCAGCCCTGAAGACGATATTGTTGATATTGCAGTTGATTTCAACAAAAAGAGAAAACGCCGTTTCCCGGTGATAGAAGATGATAAATTGGTGGGACAGATTAGTCAGAGAGATATTTTGCGGGCTGTACTCGAGATAGCGCAGCACCCCAGTCACGGCTGATTAATTTGATTCCACCTGCAAGAATGGAGAACTTGGGTGACTGAATTACTAATTGTTGATGATCATGATCTCGTGCGCTATGGCTTAAAGCGTATCCTGGAGGACATGCCGAATATAACCGTAGTCGGTGAAGCCGTCAGTGGTGAAGATGCGATTAAGCTGGTCAGGGAGTTAAACCCTGATGTAGTACTCATGGATGTATTGATGCCGGGCATCGGAGGCCTTGAAGCTACACGAAGAATTCATCACTACAGTCCGGACATTAAAGTGATCGTCGTAACCGCTTGTGACGATGATGTTTATCCAACACGGTTAATGAACGCTGGCGCAGCGGGGTATCTCACTAAAGGTGCTGACGTTCATGAGATGGCGGAAGCGATTAAGCAAGTGGGTGCAGGCAAGCGCTATATCAGTCCCGATATTGCACAAAAACTGGCGTTAAAGTCTTTTAGTGGTGAGCCAAACGGAGTGCCCTTTGATCAGCTCTCGGAAAGAGAGCTGCAAATAGCAATGATGATTGTTAATTGTCATAAGGTAAACGATATCGCTGAAAAACTGTGTTTAAGCCCAAAAACTGTTAATACTTATCGCTATAGAATATTCAGCAAGTTAGGCATTAACAGTGATGTTGAGTTGGCGTTAATGGCTGTACGGTTTGGGCTACTGGAAAACGGTGCTGAAGGTTTATCGAAGCCCGCTTGAGAAGTTGTATTGAGAGACTATCCTTTGAATGCTTTAAGTTAACTTGTCTGAATTCGATCCTGTAAAATTTCTTGCTGATTTGAAACACCACCCTGGTGTTTACCAGATGCTCGACGAATGTGGACACATCCTGTATGTGGGTAAGGCAAAAAGCCTCAAAAAACGTGTGGCGAGTTACTTTCGCGAGCAATCGTTAAGCATTAAAAATAGGTCGTTGATGAAAAAGGTAGCGGATATTCAGATAACCGTTACCGCCAGTGAAACTGAAGCATTGCTCCTTGAACAGAACCTGATCAAAAGTGAAAAACCTGCTTACAATATACTTTTGCGGGATGACAAATCTTATCCCTTTATTTATCTCACTCAAGCCGGCGAGTATCCTTCGATAGGAATACACCGCGGTAAACGAAAAAAATCCGTTCGCTATTTCGGGCCTTTTCCAAGCGCTTCAGCGGTACGTGAAACGTTGCACTTGCTTCAAAAATCTTTCAAGGTCAGGCAGTGTGACGAAAGTTACTTCAATAACCGTACTCGCCCTTGTCTGCAATATCAAATTAAGCGCTGCACAGCACCCTGCGTAGGTCTCATTCCAAAATCATCCTACGCCGAAGATGTTCGACATACCTGTATGTTTCTTGAGGGCAAGGATAAGGAGATTGTTCGGGAGCTACAAAAGCAAATGGACAGCGCTGCCGCAGAACTAAATTTCGAAAGGGCTGCTGAATTACGTGATCAGGTTAGTTTTCTGAGAAAAATTCAGGAACAGCAGTATGTAGCAGGTAGCAGTGGAGACGTCGATATAGTAGCGGGAATGGTTAAACCGATCGGCTGTTGCGTACATCTGCTCTTTATCCGTGCCGGGCGCATTTTGGGTAGCAGAACCTATTATCCTAAGGTTAAAGGGGCTATTTCTTTGCAACAATTGTTGTCGGCATTCATACCGCAATTTTACTTAGGGCATGAATCGCAACATCAGGTGCCAAAGGAAATAATTTGTAATAGTCGATTAGACGACGAGCGACCTTTATTGAATGCGCTTGCAGACGTGGCGGGCAGGAAACTAAAATTTTCAACTAAAGTGCGGGGCGAGCGGGCTCGCTGGTTACAAATGGCCATTAATAATGCAGACAAAAATTTATTGGGGCATCACTCGCGTAAATTGGATTACTATGGCCGTCTTCGGGCGTTGCAGGAGGCATTGTCGCTTGATGCATTACCGCAACGGATGGAGTGCTTTGATATTAGTCATAGCTCAGGGGAGGCTACAGTAGCTTCCTGTGTTGTCTTTGATGCGAATGGACCGTTGAATGCAGATTATCGACGGTTCAATATTGACAACATAACGCCAGGCGACGACTACGCGGCGATGGCTCAAGCGATTAAAAGACGCTATACACGCCTGAAAAAAGGTGAGGCCAAGATGCCAGATATTCTGTTTATTGATGGCGGCAAAGGGCAGCTTCGAATGGCCGAAGATAGGTTGGCAGAATTAGGGGTGAACGGCGTCGTGTTAGTGGGAATAGCCAAAGGGGTCACTCGTAAGCCTGGGCTTGAATCTCTATTTATAGCCGGCAAGGGCGATGAAATTGTCTTGTCACCTGACTCGGCCGCGTTGCATTTGATACAACACATACGTGACGAAGCACACCGTTTCGCTATCAGCAGCCATAGACAAAGAAGAGGTAAAAAACGCACCACATCATCATTGGAGCGAATTCCGGGAATAGGCGCTAAACGCCGAGCGGCTTTGCTACGCTTTTTTGGAGGGCTGCAGGCCATTAATAGTGCGAGTCCAGAAGAGATTGCAAAGGTGCCTGGCGTCAGCAAACTGCTGGCAGAAGAAATTTATGCTTGTATACATAATGAATAATCAAGCCCATTCCAGTATTATGTCCCACTTTTGTAATGGCCTTCTGTGAATATGAGTATCCCCAATATTATAACCAGTTTGCGAGTGCTTCTGATTCCGGTTTTGGTGTTGGTTTATTATCTCCCCTTTGAAGGGCGCTATCTCGCTTCTGCGGCAATTTTTACGGTTGCTAGTATTTCCGATTGGCTGGACGGTTATTTGGCAAGACGCTGGGATCAATATACTCAGTTTGGCGCTTTTTTTGATCCAGTAGCCGATAAATTAATTGTGGCAGTTGCACTAGTATTGCTGGTTGCGGAACATGCTTCTGTTTGGTTAACCATTCCGGCGATGATTATTATTGGCCGAGAGATTGTCATATCAGCCCTTAGGGAATGGATGGCTGAACTGGGGAAGCGTACAAGCGTTGCTGTTTCCTATATCGGAAAATTAAAGACTACGTTGCAGATGGTGGCTATTATCGTTTTATTGATTGATGTCCCGAATAGCCATGCGGCCAATGTGGGTTTGGTATTGCTTTACGGTTCTGCTGTATTGACGATCTGGTCAATGTTTATATATTTGGCGGCTGCTTGGGATGAACTGACTAAGGATATCTAACGAACGGTTACCGGACAATTCTTCGACACCCTATTTTCTCGCATTGACCTTTCTTTTTAAGACGATACTGCACTAGCTGTTGGTCGCATTCATATACGCTTTTATATAGCTCGCCAAAATCAGTGCTGCCGTGTTCTGCGCAGTAACTTTGATAGAAAACCTGACTTCGAGTGAGCCAGGTGTATAAGCCCAGACCAATCGTTAAGGCCATCAGTGTCAGCGTTGAAAAACGAGAAATTTTTCTATATCCAGTAACAAGTTTATTCATGATTAACTCTATTTCAAGCTGTGCGAATGATCTGTATTAAGGGCTAAAGCTTAGCCAATTTATATGTTCTACACACTAAATAATTTAGCCCTAACCAGCTTTCTATATTGACGTGGCGTTAGTGAAACCTGCCTTTTAAATAATGAGGCGAAATAGGCTGGATCACTAAACCCTACTTTAAAGCTGATTTCAGCAATGCTGAGGTTACTCTCTTTGAGTAGATCTTTCGCAGTGCCGATGCGAATCTGCTGAAGATAGGCCGAAGGCGTACCTCCTGTAGCCTGTTTAAAACGTCGATTAAAGGAACGTAAACTCATATCAAACTGAGTGGCGAGTGTCTGTAGTTTAAAGCTATTGGGATAGTTTCTAAGCATCCATTGTTGAGCCTGAATGATTTCTTCATCATGATGGACGGACCGTTCATCAAAAGAATAAAAAATGCTCTCGTAGGACTGCTTAATTTCGTGTGCAAAATGCTGTTCTATTTGTAACGCAATGTTGTGATTATAAAAACGTTCAATAAAATGGATCATTAGATTAGTGATCGAATTAATGCGTCCTGCGCAATAGATGTTATCAGTGTTGGTGATGAAACGTTTGGTTTGCAGCTTAACCCTGGGATAGTTCTTTTTAAACTGCTCAAAATAGTACCAGTGTGTCGTTGCTGGTTTTTCGTCCAGTAATCCGGTCTCAGCAAGAAAGCATACTCCTGTGCCTGTAGCGCAAATGATCATGTCGTTATTATATTGCTGGATGAGCCACTCCATGATCATCGGGAAACGTCTTATTACTGGTCTTGGGTTGCCCCACAAGGCAGGAATAATAATCAGATCAGTTTGAGTAATTGAATCTAGCCTGACATGGGGTTTGAGTTCAATCCCGCCAGTTATTTCAATCGGTTTTCCATCCACACTAGCGATTTGAGTTACCAACCGCGACCTGGCTGGGTTTTCGATACGGCTCATCGCGTCTGCAGCGTTCAGCATCTCAATTGGCAGGGTGATGCTTGTTCCCAAAGCTCTTGGGATTGCCAAAATAGTGGCATGCTTCATTTAATCTGACCCTGAAGGCTAAAAAACACATAAAAATGGCTAATATACACAAGTTTACCTCAGAGATAAAAGAGTAATATCAACCATAATTCAAGCAAAGTGATCATGCGGCAATCTTATACTTTGGACTAAATAAATAGTTTGAGCTGACAGGGGGCATACTTTTGGCATCTTTACCGGTTATTGTAGGTTTTGGCGGAATCAACGCCGCTGGACGATCTTCATTTAATCAGAGTTATCGGCGTATGTTGGCCGATGTGCTTTCGACCAGCGTTGTGGATGAAACCTATACGGATCTGGCGGTACTCATGAATCTTTTGCGATACGATTCGGGTGTATATAAAGATAATAATGGACAGCCAGTTGAAGTCAATAAATGGCTTAGCGAACATCGTTCGCTGATTGATCATAATACATTGGTTAGAAAGCTCGAAAATAACCTGTTTAACCCGAACGTAATCGCTAGAAATACAGTGGCCAAATTAATGCCAGATTCCGGGTCTGACATTTGCTTTGTAACCCGGGCGCGTCATTTGCCGAATAAAGTTCCCAGTGATTGGTTGATAGAGCAGCTCAATGATGGCTCGGATAGGGTCAGGGTCACCACCAAAGAGCATTTAGATGTTCTTTTCCCCGATAATACCCAATCACTGGTCAATAGCGCAGGGCAGCTGCCCAGTGGCTTTAGGCCAGGTAAGCTATATCCTTCTCGCAATCATCCGCGCGGCCTGGAAATGTCGGTTTATGCAGCGTCAGATGCTATTCGCTCTATGGGTATCGAGTGGCAACAGGTGCTTTCCTTCGTCGCACCAGACCAGGTTGGAATCTATGCGAGTTCGGCAATGAGTCAGCTTGATGGAAACGGACTGGGAGGGATGTTACAAGCCGGTTTGCTTGGAAAAAGGGTGACTTCAAAACAGTGCCCACTTGGGTTTGCTGAGATGCCTGCAGATTTCGTAAATGCTTACGTCACCGGAAGTATTGGTGGTACCGGTGCCAATATTGGTGCCTGTGCTACGTTTCTGTACAATCTCAGTCAAGCGGTCGATGATATCCGCAGTGGTCGCAAGCGCGCCGTCATTGTCGGCACCAGTGAGGCGCCAATAACGCCGGAAGTGATTGAGGGTTATCGGACGATGGGTGCGCTGGCTCAGGATTCGGAATTAATGGCGATGGATAATTCGGCGACGCCAGATTACAGACGAGCATGCAGGCCTTTCTCCACTAACTGTGGTTTCACACTGGCGGAGGCGGCACACTATATCGTGTTATTTGACGACAGCCTGGCCATGGAGTTTGGAGCTCAGGTTTTCGGTGCGGTTGCCGATGTTTTTGTAAACGCCGATGGCTATAAAAAGTCAATATCTGGCCCCGGGATCGGAAACTATATCACCATGGCAAAAGCCTTGGCTGCCACGCGGTCAATAATTGGTGAAGAGGCTCTGGCTCGGACTTTTGTGCAGGCGCATGGCACTAGTACTCCACAAAATCGGGTTACAGAATCTCGTATTTTAAATGAAATGAGTAAGACTTTTGCCCTGGGCAAGTGGCCGGTCGCTGCAGTGAAAAGCTATGTTGGTCATTCTATTGGCTCAGCTGCGGCAGATCAGTTAATTGCGAGTCTGGGTGTTTGGCAATATGGGTATATTCCAGGTATTAAAACAATAGACCATCTTGCTGAGGATATTGAAAGTAGCCATCTGGATGTGCTGATGGGTCATAAGGAAGTTGGAATAGAAGGTATGGATGCTGCAATTGTCAATTCAAAGGGATTTGGCGGCAATAATGCCAGCTGTGCGGTGCTCGCTCCGCATCGGACGCGCGCGATGTTAAAGAAAAAACATGGTGCACACCGTTTTGCGGCATACTTGGAGAAAAACCAAAAGGTATCTGAAAATGCCAGCCTGTATAACCAGTTAGCACTTAGGGGACAGGCTCTGCCTATTTATCATTTCGGACAGGATGTCAAGCAGGATAATGACGTGCTGTTAAGCAATCATGAAATTCGTATCAATGGATACAAAAACCCCATCGATCTCGATTTACAAAATCCCTATTTGGATATGTGCTGAATAATAGTCTTTCGTACAAAGGTCGCTTCTAGAATTTTGGTTTAGGTAGAGGTTTGTACAGACTTCGTTTGTAGGTAAGCTGATTAACGGACTCTTCAACCTGTCGATAGAGTGCTCGCACATTAACGGATTTGTCCATTTTGGCGCGTCTTGAAATCATAGTGATCGGGAAAAACAGGTCGTCTGAGTCTTCGAAACGCAAAGCGCGGCTTCTTCCATAACGGTCTTCAACCACCACCCAGCTCAAATTGAGATTTTTCACCATAACATCACCTAATACCACTCCTAGAGCTTGCAGGTCATAAGTCTCATTTTTTTGAACAAGCTGCTTGTCGATGATTTTCTGCAGGTAATAGAGTTCGGCGGTGGAACCTTCTAAATTTACATGTCCGAAATTCTCTCGGACCAGCCTCGCTATGATTCCGCGTTGTCTTTCAAGCAGCGTCACATCCGTAGGGGTTACTTCTATGATCCGTTTCTGTTCATACGACTGGACGTTTGTTATGACTGAAAATGCAAATATCGCTAAGAGTAATTTTAATACCATGCAACGACTAATCATTTATTGACTGGGCCTCTCCCAAGGGACGGTAAAATTTAGACCATAATATCGGGTTAACGTTCTTACACGGCGAATGCGCTGTAAACCAATAGGTGCTTTGTTCTTGTTATTTGCTAAACTAGGTTGAAACACCGAGACTGTCAATAGATATGTTGCCTGTTATGGATTAGTGCTGGTATCAAAGGGTATGCGCACGAATTTCAGCCATATTTAGCAAATCAAAGTCTTTCGGCGCAACATCTGTAGAAGACCAGCCATATGGGGTTAACTGATAGATAGGCAGATAGATAAATTTTAAGCCCTTTGATCAACGTGGGAGCTGTATGCGAATGAACTATTGGTTTGGCAAACAGACTTTAAAAAGGAAGTGGCTTGAGTTGATCTTGATCAAGAGGCAGCGCGAAACAAAGCATTTATACACAAGTCAGTTATTTTGCGTTGCGAAAGATAGAAAATACTGATTAAAACTGGTAGAAAAATATTGACAACTTGCAACCTATTGATAAATAAAAGAATATGTATTTTTGGTTAAAATTTGCACAATCTGAGCTCGACCTCAAGAATCAGTCGCCTTTGGCGGGTTACTCAATTTATATACCCAGACTTATCCACAGAAAATGTGGAAAAAAAACTATTAGGGTTTGTATGCCAGGACTGCTGGCACTTATGGCACTTATGTTACTTGGTTGTGCAGGGCAACCGCCAAGTAATTCAGATAACCTTTGTTATATTTTTCAAGAAAAACGTACTTGGTACAAGGCTGCACTTAAAGCTGAAAAGAAATGGGGCGCACCTCTGCAGGTGCCAATGGCGATGATGTATCAGGAGTCCAGATTCAAAAGTGACGCCAAACCGCCACGTGAGTATTTGTTCGGAGTTGTCCCCTGGGGACGCAAGAGTTCTGCTTACGGTTTTTCTCAGGCAAAAACAGCAACCTGGAAAGACTACGTTAGAGAGACCGGGAATAGTTGGGCGGATCGTGATGACTTCGCTGACGCAATTGATTTTATGGGTTGGTTCATGAATAAAACCCATAAAATTAATAAAGTCTCCAAATGGGACGCCGGATCACAATACTTAAACTACCATGAGGGCTGGGGAGGGTATCGACGCGGCACACACAAGAATAAAGCCTGGTTGGTTTCGGTTGCGGCAAAAGTAAAGCAGCGTGCTAGCCGCTATGGTGCCCAATATCGAAAATGCAAAAAAGAGCTTGAGGCAGGTTGGTTCAGGCGATTAATCTCATGAGCACACTTTAACTTGAAAATTCCCTATCAAGTGGTTGAACCCGAAACGCTCACACGCATGATTGAAGAGCTTGTCACAAGAGCGGGTACAGATTATGGAGAGTTGGAGTTAACTCTCGAACAAAAAGTGGCTCAGGTAATACTTAGATTAAAGGCCGGTGAAGCTGAAATACACTATGACGAGGAGCAGGAAACCTGCGAAATCATAGTTATCGGACCGACGTAATATGCTCTATAGTTAATCTTAACGTATACGCTGAGAACAATTATTATCATCTCTTATTACGGATTAAATCACGAATGATAAAACGACCGGGATGCAGTGCATGTGTCAGATTTGTAGCGACTGGAAACACTGACTGGCTTATATAGGCAGCAAGCAGCTCACCAGCTAACGGACAAGAGGTAAGTCCTTTCGATCCGTGCCCTGCTGTGATGTAGAGGCCGGGTAGGTAGCGAGCAGGTATCATGAGCTTTTGACTGGCATCTTTTCTCAGAGGCGCGTAATCTTGCATAAATGCAGCATAGTCGGGTACCGGACCGACCAAAGGAAGGTAGTCAGGCGAAGCACAACGAAAACCAACACGTCCAGAAAGTTTCTCTATGTCCAGCTGTTCGAACGCCAGTTTTTTAGCCAACTCAGGTGCCAGTTCGGTGATTTCATCAAGGTTTGTACGGTGATCCTTTGGTCGGCATTCATTATCATTGCAACGCAAATTAAAGGTTGCGCCAATATGATGGTCGCCATCGATTGCCGGTCCAATATAACCCTTGCCGCAAAGTACGGTTTTTAGAGGTATCTGTTTCTTCCCTGGAACCTCTGTGGTTTGACCACGAATAGCCTTAAATGGAAGGAATTTCGTTTGTTCAAACCTTAACGCATCGTGGGCATTCGCTATAATCACTACCTCAGATTCAGCGATCACATTGTCCTTCCGGTCAACCAGCTTCCAGATCTCTCGTGCTCTTTCAATTCTTGCGATACCACTGCCACAGCGAACAGTTACATTAGGATGTGCGGTCTGCGCTTGACACAGCGCTGCAGGCGTCACCCAGGCGCCTTCCGGGTAGAAAAGGCCGCCCTCATCCAATTCAACTCCCGCTATCGTGCTCGCCTGCTGCGGGCTGACAGGATAAACCAGAGTTTCAGGCTGTGGGTTATACACAATAAATCGAGACTGTCGCTCAGTCTCTTGGGAATTGTAGGCTAGTTGCAGGACACCACATTTTTGCCAATAAATCTTTTCCTGATCAGTACCGAGCAGCTGTGGTAACTGCTGTGAAGTATAGAGATAACCCGCCTGATAAAAGTCTGATTGAATACTGCGTTCAGAGGATAGCTTGCAGTAAAGGATACCCTGTCGATTGCCAGAGGCGCCATCTGCAATTTTATTACTTTGTTCTAGCAGAGTGACTTGCCAACCTCTGGATGCCAGACTATGGGCGGCGGACGTCCCCGCCATACCTGCACCTATGACTATCGCTGTCCGCGTCTTCCCAGTTTGTTTGGGAAGATTAAACCACGGAGCGCTGGCAGAATAATCGCTGAGTTGTTGGCTGGGTTCGATCAGATCACCCCTAAGCATATGTCGTTTATTGGCAAAGCCTTTAACACGCTCAACTTTGAAGCCAGCCTTTTTCATGCCTTCACGCACCTGCGCCGCCGCAGTAAATGTGCTAAAACTTGCGCCAGTTGCGCTTAAACGATTAATCTCGTTAAATAAAAGGGGCGACCACATAGGCTGGTTTTTAGCCGGCGCAAATCCATCCAGAAACCAGGCATCTATTTTACCTTGAAAATTCGAGTATCCATTCAGTGCATCACCCAGGAACAGGGTTAGATCTACTCTTTGCTGAAGAAAGCGAATCCTGTGCCAGCCTGGAGTCAATATCGGATATCGTGCGATCAACAGATCGGCATAATCACTGAGTTCAGGCCAGAATCCCAATGCCTTGCTCAGGTCATCCTTGGCCAGAGGATACTTTTCTACGCTAACGAAATTGAGATAACAATTTGGTGCTACCTGATCCCTTAGCTGCCAGGCACAGAGAAAATTCAGGCCGGTACCAAATCCGGTTTCTCCGATTGTAAAGTCGCCAGATTCACAGTCTAGTTTTTTTAATCGATGAGCCAGCTGGTTGTGCTCAAGAAATACGTAGTCTGTTTCCCGTATGCCATTTTCCCGAGAAAAATAGATATCACTAAACTGTCTGGAAAAAGGTGTCCCCTCATCAGACCAGGTCAGATTTGCAGTCGACAGCCGCTCAGAGCCAGAATCAGTCACTGTTTTTATCTTTGAATTCGCAGAGATCTTCTAGAATACAGGCACCACAGCGTGGTTTTCGTGCAATGCAGATATAGCGACCATGCAATATCAACCAATGATGTGCGTCCTGTAAAAAATCCCTGGGAATATGGCGAAGCAGTTTCTGCTCAACTTCAAGTACATTTTTTCCTGGTGCAAGCCGGGTTCGATTAGCGACTCTATAGATATGAGTATCGACAGCTATAGTCGGTTGACCAAAAGCGGTGTTGAGTACGACATTTGCTGTTTTTCTCCCAACACCTGGCAGTGCTTGCAGCTCTTCGCGCGTTTTCGGCACTTCAGAATGATGCCGATCGATTAATATCCGGCAGGTTTTGATGATGTTTTCTGCTTTACTATTGAATAGACCGATGGTTTTAATATATCGCTTGAGTCCCTCAACACCCAAGTCAAAAATCTGTTGGGGCGAGTTGGCAATCGGGAAGAGTTTGTCGGTTGCTTTGTTGACACTGATGTCCGTTGCTTGAGCTGACAATATCACCGCAATCAATAGTTCAAACGAAGATTGATAGCTTAATTCTGTCGTAGGATTAGGGTTGTGCTCCCTCAAGCGAGTAAAAATTTCTAAGCGTTTTTGCGCGTTCATCCGCCTATAAACTCACCTTACTTGATTTCACCAGTAACCCTCACGCGCCGACTTGTCACCCCAAGGCTGGCTTTCTGAGCATCGTGACGTTCCTTTATTTTTCCATCTATAAGACTTTTTAGTGCTATCAAAAACCCCATGCCAATGAAGGCCCCTGGAGGCAAGATAGCGAACAGAAATCCCTTGTAGTCCTCTATAAGGGTTATTTTCCAATGCTCAGCGACAGGACCTAGTAACAGGTTCATATCGGAAAAAAGAGTGCCTTGCCCTATAACCTCGCGCATACCACCCAAAACTAAAAGCACAGCAGTAAACCCAATACCCATAGTTAAACCGTCTAATATGGAGGGAATAATTGAATTATTGCGGGCAAAAGCCTCCGCTCTACCTAATATGGCACAGTTAGTGACGATGAGAGGAATAAAAATACCCAGTGAAAGATAGAGATCATAGGTGAACGCCTGACTTAGCAGCTCTACGCAGGTAACCAGTGACGCTATAATCATGACAAAAGCGGGCAGACGCACTGTATCCGGGACATAATTTCGAATCATGGACACAGCAAGATTCGAACCCACCAGTACCAGCGTAGTTGCGGCCCCCAAACCAAGACCATTTACCACCGTGCCGGTTACTGCTAACAAGGGACAGAGCCCCAAAAGCTGCACTAATGCGGGATTGTTGTGCCACAACCCGTCGTTAATTATTTCCTGATACCCTTTGCTCGCCATACTCAGTTCCTGCTAATGGTTTGCCGCGTCCACGTTTCCGGATTTAATCGGATCCGCAAGCAAATATTCACTATTGGCCTCAAAATACCGAACTGCTTGACGCACGGACTTTACTACAGCACGTGGAGTAATGGTCGCGCCCGTCAGCTGATCAAACTCCCCGCCGTCTTTCTTTACAGCCCAAGCAGACTGATCTGGATCACTGTAGGATTTCCCCTCAAATTGTCTTATCCAGTTGGATTTTTTAATCTCGACTTTATCACCCAGCCCTGGGGTTTCCTGGTGATTCAAAACCCTTACTCCAGCTATCGTGCCATCGGCCAGCATGCCAACAATACTTCGTATTTTGCCCGTGTAGCCATCGGCTGCTATCGCGGGCAATATTACAGCGATGGCTTTGCCGTTCATTCTCGCAACATAGGCATCCTGAACTCCTTCGTTTGAAACCAGGGTCGGATCGTCAATTGCAACGAGATCTGCCAATAAATCATTGTCGTGCATTTCCGGTGCAATGACTTCATGCAGCGCCTTATATTTAGCCGCTTTGATATTTTCACCAATGCGATCTTTAGTTTCCATCTGCGTTAGCGCAATCAGCCCCGCAGTAATTACAGCAAAGATACTCAACCCTAGGGTATTTTGACGAATGGATTGTCCTAGCATATTGCTGTTCTCAAAGTTGCTTACTTGTGAATTTTGTGGCCATAGGTTCGTGGCTGACTATAAATATCAATAAAGGGGGCTGCAAAATTCATCAACAAGACCGAAAAAGCTACTGCGTCAGGATAATTGCCCCAGGTTCTAATCATAAAAATCAACAGCCCAATCAGACCCCCGTAAATGAGTTTTCCTTTTACACTAGTCGCGGATGTAACAGGGTCCGTGATTATAAAAAAAGCGGCCAGCATCGTTGCACCACCCAATAAATGAAGTTGTGGAGAAGCAAAACTATTTGGCGCGTAGAGCCAGAAAGCCGCAGAGATTAATGCCAATGTGAGCAGCATGCTTATGGGTGCATGCCAGGTAAATACTTTGCGATAGAGCAGGTAAGCGCCTCCGATCAGATAACCTAGACTGACAAATTGCCAAGCCATCCAGGATTTAGCACTTAACACAGCCTCTGCTGCCCATACTTGTTCCGCGGTCAAGTCACCTTTGTGCTTAAAGGCATCGAGTGGCGTTGCCATTGTCATGGCATCAAAGGTTGTTGTTGAATGAAAGGGAAAAATGACGTTTAGGGTGTCCACAAAGGGAGCAATTTCTCCGGTAGCTGATGCCAGGCTGCGAGGTGCTATCCAGGAGGTCATTTCGACAGGAAATGCGATCAGCACCAGCGCATATCCAATCATTGCCGGATTGAAGAGATTGTTACCTAATCCGCCATAAAGATGTTTAGCGATAATAATCGCAAAACTGACAGCGACCAGGGTTAACCACCATGGAGCAAATGGCGGCAAAGCGAGACCCAGCAGGACGCCGGTAACTACAGCGCTGTAGTCACGTAAATAAAAGCCTAAAGAACGACCACGCAGCTTGAGTATCAGCGCTTCACTGGCGACTGCGATAGTAGTTGCCCAAACCACATTAATCAGGTTTCCCCAGCCAAAAAAGTAAGTCAGCGCCGTGAGTCCAGGTAAGGTAGCCAAGATCACCAGAAGCATGACATCACCGGTACCGCCGGTACGAGTTAAATGTGGTGAGCTAACGGACAGTAAATTCATCTACGATTACTCTTCCTCTCGGGCGGCAGAGCCATTGCTAACTTCAGGGGTAAGTTTGCTGGTTTTATCTTTTTTTGATTTGACGCGTTCCAGTGCTGCCTGAATAACCGCGGCCTTATCTTCGCTATTACTCTCTGACTCTGAATTATGCGGAGGTATTGTGGCTTTCTGTTGTCTTAATTTGGCGGCCTTTGAGCGCTCTCTTCTTTTTGCTTCCTTTTGTGCTGCCTCCTCGGCAAGTCGATGTTGGCGAGCCTCAAAACGCTGTTTTGCATGCTCGGATTTTGTATGATCATGTTCCTGAGCACGAATCTCGCCTTTGGCAAAACGATAATACTGAACCAGCGGAATATGGCTGGGACATACGTAGGTGCAAGCGCCGCACTCGATACAATCGAGTAGATTATGGTTTAACGCTTTATCAAAATCTTTTGTTTTACTGTACCAATAAAGCTGCTGTGGCAATAAGCTCGCTGGGCAGGCTTCAGCACACATTCCACAGCGTATGCATGCCTGTTGAGGCGTCGGGTTGGGCAATTCTTCCGAGGTACTGGCCAGTACACAATTGGTTGACTTGATAATGGGGGTATCCAAATCGTTGATCGTAACCCCCATCATTGGCCCGCCAATAATCAAGCGATTTAATTTGATTTGTTGCAATCCGCAGTGATTGAGTAAGCTACGAATTGGCGTACCGATTAGCACCTCTAAATTTTTAGGGTGCTCTAGCGCTCTTCCAGTCAAGGTGGTGATTCTGGATATGAGTGGTTCTCCTAAAGCAACCGCCTTATATACCGCTACAGCTGTTCCCAAATTCTGGCAAACAATGCCAACATCTGCTGGAATCCCCCCGTTAGGAACCTCCTTGCCCGTTAGAATTTGGATAAGCTGCTTTTCACCGCCTGAAGGGTATTTAGTAGGTATTCGTACCACACTGATTTCATGTTCCAGATGTAGTTGCTTAACGGTTTGCTCTAGAGTCTCGGCAGCTTCGGGTTTGTTATCTTCTATGCCAATTAAACATTCAACCGGGAGACACCCTACAGGTTTAAGCATGTGGGCAATAATCTGAATACCCTTGATTACTTGTTCAGAACGTTCCCGCATCAACATATCATCGGCTGTTATGTATGGCTCGCACTCTGCTGCATTGATAATGAGTGTGACAATTGTATTCTCAGCACTGGGGTTAAGTTTGACCGAAGTGGGGAAGCCCGCGCCACCAAGCCCTGCAATGCCGGCTTCTCTGATGCGTTTGAGCAATTCAGATACATCAACTTTCTCATAATCAAGCGGTTGTAAGCGCTTCCCCCACTCATCCTTGCGATCCGATTCAATTATGATACAGCTGCCCGAAAGACCTGATGGATGAGGGATAGATGCATTTTGGATGGATGCTATGACCCCTGAGGTAGGCGCATGTAGAGCGGTGCTGACATAGCCTTCGGCGGCGGCAATAAGCTGTCCTTTTAGCACATAATCCCCTTCGGACACCAGCGCTTTGGATTGCTGGCCGACATGCTGTTGCAACGGAAGTACCAACTTGTCGGGTATCGGGGCAGTTTCAATGGCCACCTGAGTGGAGAGATCTTTGTTTTCCGGTGGGTGTATGCCACCGTGGAAATCTCTTAGTCCGCGGTTCATGCAGCATTTTCCCTATCGGCTTCCCCTGCTATTTTATCGCTAGTGATCAACTCTTTTCTGTTTAGTTCGACCTCAATTTCCGGATGTTGCCAGTACCAATTTTTTGCGGTCTTTCTCAAGGGCACCATTTCAATGCAATCCACAGGGCAGGGGTCTACGCACAGATCACAGCCAGTACATTCGTCGATAATGATCGTATGCATAAGCTTGGCGGCACCTAAAATTGCATCAACCGGACATGCCTGAATACACTTTGTACAACCAATACATTCCGCTTCCCTGATATAGGCTACGGTTTTTCCTTCCTCTATGCCTTGCTCTGCATCCAGTGGTATGACCTCCCTGCCAAGGAGGTCGGCCAGTTCTTGGATAGTCGATTCCCCGCCTGGTGGGCATTTGTTAATAGCATCACCGTTAGCTATAGCCTCTGCATACGGACGGCAGCCTGGATAACCGCACTGGCCACATTGTGTCTGAGGAAGAATATTATCAATTTGGTCAACGATGGGGTCTTCTGCGACTCTGAACCGGATTGCGGCGAAACCCAAAACGGCGCCAAACACCATCGCTAAAAGAAGTAATACCAATATGGCACTGACGATGCTCATGCAAATGAAACCAATTGATTGCAACTGTTCACTAGTTAGCCACCAACCCTGTAAAACCCATGAATGCTAGCGACATCAAGCCCGCTGTTACCATTCCAATGGCGGGGCCCTTAAAGGGTTTAGGAACGTCAGCTACGTTAATTCTCTCCCGGGCAGCGGCAAACAGCACCAGCACCAGAGAAAAGCCAACCGCTGCGCCAAAACCATAAAACAACGATTCAACGAAGCCGTTATTTTTCTTTAGATTGAGAAGTGCAACACCAAGCACGGCACAATTGGTGGTAATCAGTGGAAGAAAAATACCTAACACGCGGTAGAGTACGGGACTAACTTTACGCACCACCATTTCGGTAAACTGCACCATGACCGCAATTACCAATATAAAGGTGATGGTTTTCAGGTATGCGAGATCAAAGGGGGTAAGTAGATAGGTATAAACCAGATAACTACATACTGATGACAGTGTGAGTACGAAAGTGGTCGCTAGAGACATGCCCATAGCGGTTTCCAGCTTGCCTGAGACACCCATAAAAGGGCACAAACCGAGAAACTGCACCAGGACGAAGTTGTTCACCAGAATCGTGCTGATTAGTATCAGTAAATACTCGCTCATCTATTCTCTCATAGCAAAAACAGGTGTTTTACAGCTGGACGAATTATACCAAGTAAAAAACTCTAAAACTCAACCTTATTAGTATCTTATAGCATATGCTTATGTTGCCCGGCTTACTTAATACGCATACCCGGAAGCGCTCCCTCATCAGGCTCTAACAACCAGATATCCTGATTCCCCGGCCCCGCTGCCAGAACCATACCGTCGGACACGCCAAAACGCATCTTACGTGGCGCCAGGTTTGCCACCATAACTGTATGCCGTCCCTCAAGCTGCTCCGGCTGGTAGGCTGACTTAATGCCCGCAAACACTTGCCGCAGCCTTTTATCACCAAATGTATCTCCAAGATCAAGCGTCAGTTGCAAGAGCTTGTCAGCGCCTTCCACGTCGACGGCTTTGATTATTTTTACAATGCGCAGATCAACTTTGGCAAAGTCTTCAAATTGAATTTCCTGGGCCAACGGATCAACCGGGGTAGAAGTGCTAATGGCTGGTTTGGCCATCTGACTTTCCTTTATAACGTCTGCAGCTGACTCATCCATCATCGTTTCAATATGTTGCTTTTCAATTCTGGATATCAGTGGTTGAAAAGTATTAATACGATGACCAAGAAGAATGTAGCTTCTATCTTCCCAAAGGGCAGGTGATATATTCAGGAATTGTTCGGCATGAGATGCCGTTACAGGCAACACAGGCTTTAGATAAATCATCAAAAGGCGGAATAAATTAAGACCGACAGAACAAACTTCCTGTACATCAGTCTCCCGTCCGGTTTCCTTTATTAAGGCCCAGGGTTTTTGTTCATTTATGTACTGATTGGCCTGGTCAGCAAGTGCCATGATTTCGCGAATAGCTTTGCTGTAATCCAAATTTTCGTAGTGTTGAGCAATGCTATCACCAGCCTTGATGAATTCGTTTACGAGCTCTGGTTCAGAGCATTCCGAAGAAGTCTGGCTATTAAAAAGTTTATTGATGAAACCGGCACAGCGACTGGCAATATTAACCACCTTGCCTACCAGATCCGAGTTCACTCGGCTCATAAAATCATCAAGATTCAGATCCAGATCTTCAGTTCCCGAAGAAAGTTTCGCCGCAAAATAGTAACGCAAATACTCAGGATTCATGTGGTTGAGATAGGTTCTGGCTTTAATAAAAGTGCCGCGCGATTTCGACATTTTCTTCCCGTTGACTGTCACGAAGCCATGGGCCTTGACGCCAGTGGGGACTCTGAAATCGGCACAACTGAGCATCGCTGGCCAAAAAAGTGCATGGAAATTGATGATGTCCTTGCCTATAAAGTGATAAAGCTCTGTGGTTGAATCTTTATCCCAATACTCACTGAAATCCAAGTCTTCTCTTTGATCGCACAGATTCTTGAAGCTCGCCATATAACCAATCGGCGCATCCAGCCATACATAAAAATACTTGCCTTTTAGACCCGGTATTTCAAACCCGAAGTAAGGCGCATCTCGACTGATATCCCACTCCTTCAATCCTGCATCCAGCCACTCTGCAAGTTTGTTGGCAACTGATTCCTGAAGGCTGCCGCTGCGTGTCCATTGACGTAGCATTTCTTCAAAATCAGGCAGCTTAAAGAAATGGTGTGTCGATTTTTTTTCAACAGGTGTAGTACCAGATAAGGTGGATTTAGGGTCAATGAGCTCGGTGGCGTCATATGTGGCTCCGCAAGATTCACAATTATCACCATATTGGTCAGCAGTTTTACATCGCGGACAGCTGCCCTTGATAAACCGGTCTGCCAGAAAAAGCTCTTTTTCGGGATCATAAGCCTGGGTGATTTCACGCTCAGCAATATGCCCCCGATCCAGACAGGATTTGTAAATCAGCTCACTAAGCTGTTTGTTCTCTTTAGAGTGGGTGCTGTAATAATTATCAAAATCAATACTAAAACTCTCAAAGTCCTCGAGGTGATCTTGTTTTACCTTTTCGATCAACTCTTCCGGGGTGATGTTCTGTTGTTCCGCTTTGAGCATAATAGCCGTGCCATGTGCGTCATCAGCACAGACGTAAGTACATATCTCGCCCTTTTGTTTCTGAAAGCGCACCCAGATGTCAGTTTGGATATATTCGAGCATATGACCAAGGTGAATAGGTCCGTTTGCATAAGGGAGGGCGCTGGTAACAAGGATTTTTCTTGGGGTTTTTGCGGTTGTATCGCTCATTTCTTCTCGGAATCTATCTTAGTCTCGGATGAGCCGGCAACTATAACAGTCAAGGCCGTGTTTTTGCAGTAGTTTTGTTACGGATCTGTGGATTTATTCCATTACTTCATTATTACATTTGAGGTGGCCGATTGGTCAAAGCATAAACTAAACATTCCGGGAGCCTCTGATCTGCTGCGCAAATGGATTTATTTTACAAACGAGGCAGTCAAGCGAGCTGCTCATTGATTGGTTGATCAACATTAATTGCAATAATCTTGCGTTCCTCCCTTTGTTTTTTCATTCGCCACCCCCATATTAAAACCATTCACAAATTGAGGTTTGAGGTTTTTCTATGTCAGAAGTAACGCGTGAGCAGGTTGAGCAGGCTATTGCCGGGCACCAGGATTTGTATCTAGAGCAGGATTATATAACGGCAAATGCTTTAAAAGAGATCAATATTGGAACAGAAAGCATCGACGTCAGTATTGAAGTGGGATACCCCGCAGCTGGCGCTAAGACACAGATAGAGAATACGCTAAAGGAATTACTGCAACCACTGGCGGCGGAAAAAGACATTCGCGTAAAGTTGAGCTGGAATATTTTAGCGAATGATGCTCAAAAGGATGTGGAAAACCTCACAACAGTGAAAAATATTGTTGCGGTGGCTTCCGGGAAAGGCGGCGTGGGAAAATCAACCACTTCAGTCAATTTGGCGCTGGCTTTGGTAGCAGAGGGTGCCAGGGTCGGTATTTTGGATGCGGATATTTATGGTCCCAGTCAGGCAATCATGCTGGGTATTGAGGATGGCGTTCGGCCCGAAGTCAAAGGCGAACAGTTCTGGATGCCAATTGTTGCACATGGCCTGCAATCCATGTCGATGGGTTATCTGGTTGACGAGAATACAGCCATGGTCTGGCGTGGACCGATGGCGGGCAGTGCGTTGCAGCAAATGATTAATCAGACGATGTGGCACGATTTGGATTATCTAATCGTTGATATGCCGCCAGGTACCGGTGATGTCCAATTAACATTATCACAAAAAGTGCCTGTTGCAGGCGCATTGATCGTCACAACTCCTCAGGATATTGCCTTACTGGATGCGAAAAAGGGAATAGAAATGTTCCGCAAGGTAGAGATTCCAGTCTTGGGTGTAGTGGAAAATATGAGTGTTCATGTTTGCTCGGAATGTGGTCATATTGAACACCTGTTCGGCTCGGGCGGTGGTGAAGCAATTGCATCTCAATATGAAACCAAGTTGTTGGCCTCGTTGCCCTTGAACCTTTCTATAAGAGAGCAGGCTGATAGTGGAACACCAACAGTTGTCGCGCACCCGGATGGTGACATCGCGGCAATTTATCGCGCTTTGGCACGGAAACTAGGTGCTGAACTGGATTGTCAAAACAGGGAAAAAGCTGTCAAGAAGCCAAATATAGTGATGTATAGCGATTAAACTACTGTTTTCGATACTGCAGTGGACGTAATTCAAGAACCCATCTCGGTAAGGTTATTCGAGATGGGTTTCGTTGATTGCCTTATGGCAATGTGGACATTTGGAAAGTTTTCGAGCCACGGTCCTTGAAGCGGTGCGTAGTAGCAACTCAGCATCTTCCTGATTCAGATCCAACTGCTGGCGGAGTTGATTCAGTTCTATTTGTTCATCTTCAGTAATTATGCCATCTGCAAGCGCTGCACCGAGTTTAAGATTGTATTCTTCCCGCCGACGTCGTAGTTGATCTGAAAAACCGGAGGCGAGGATACCAGCGGGAAGTGCCACCATACCCATGCCAATAACGGTTATACAACTACCGAAGAATTTCCCCGCTACAGTGATCGGAATAACATCACCATAACCTACAGTGGTTAAGGTGGCCATGGCCCACCACATGGCTTGGGGAATACTGCCAAAAGCCTCAGGCTGCATCTTGTGTTCCAATAGATATATACCGCTTGAAGTTAACACCAGCAGAATAATTAATACAAAAAACGCAGCAAAGAACGAGTCTGCCTCCTCCTTAAGCACATTGATAACAACACCCATAGCACCGGAATAACGGGTGAGTTTGAATATCCTAAGCACCCTGAAGATGCGTAAAAATCGCAGATCAATATTAACAAACAAAATGAGATAGAAGGGCAGAATAGCGAGTATATCGATAATCGCCATGGGCGTTAGCATGTATCGCAAACGCCCGAATATGGGGTGATGATATTTGTTATTGGGCATTTCTATAGCAGACCAGACCCGTAGCAGGTACTCAAGGGTAAAGACGTACACAGAAAACAGTTCAAATACGTCGAGTTCAGTTCTGTAATTGGCAGCGAAACTGGCGACCGAACCCATGATAACAGCAAGAATATTTAGACAAATCAACAGAATCAGAAAAAGATCTATCGAACGGCTTAACTTATCTCCTGGCCTGCTGACCTGTAAAATTTCAGCAATTCTATGGCGTGGAATTGATTGCATAAGAGGTTACTTTAACGCTATTAAAAATCTTTACATAACAAATATTTAGGCTACTTTTCCGGATTCGTCAATAAATCGGCTAGTCGACTTGATCGTAAAAGAGGACAAATCTCTGGAGAAAAGGTACCAGTTATGGCAGGATGCTGGCCGTTTTATGTAACTCGAAATCAGATTTGGAAGTGTGCTAAATGAGTATTAAATCAGATAATTGGATACGCCGTATGGCGGAACAGCATCAGATGATCGAACCTTTTGAATCGGGGCAGGTGAGGTTACATGGCGAGCATCGCGTTATTTCCTACGGTACGTCAAGTTATGGTTACGATGTTCGTTGTTCCGATGAGTTTAAAGTATTTACCAATATTCACTCTGCCACTGTCGATCCGAAAAACTTTGACGAGAAAAGTTTTGTAGATGTTAAAGGTGAGGTTTGCGTAATTCCACCCAATTCTTTTGCGTTAGCGAGAACCGTGGAATACTTCCGGATTCCCCGTTCGGTACTAACGGTTTGCCTCGGCAAATCTACTTACGCTCGATGCGGAATCATTGTCAATGTCACACCTTTGGAACCTGAATGGGAAGGGCATGTGACGCTGGAGTTTTCCAATACGACCAATTTGCCCGCGAAGATATACGCCAATGAAGGGATCGCACAAATGCTGTTTTTCGAGTCTGATGAAGTGTGCTCCACAAGCTATAAGGATCGTGGTGGTAAATATCAGGGGCAAACCGGAGTTACTTTACCTAAAACCTGATTTTATGGGGTGGCTGATTGGCTCTTTTCGTCCCCGGCAGGCTGGTCCAGTCCAGTAATTGTTGTGCCGTCCAGTTCGCCGCTGGTTAGTTGAATGATATAGGATTTACTATTCTCAATTTGTTGAATTTGTGCAACCAAATAATCCCAGTCTTTTGCCAGCCAAATTGTGGTCTCGCGCTTAGCATCTGCTTCTCGTCTACGTCTGATTTTGACGGTGCGAAAATTTCCGATGGCTGTTTCCAGCTGTTCTTCGCCAACCAGATCAAAATAATATTCCTTTAGACGCTTTCGGTCGGCGACGGAGTAACTGCTTAGCTTCCCGCTTTCAAAAAGGTCTTTGCGCAACTGCAACTGGTAATTTATTTTATCTAGAGTGTTAGCTTTTAGTGCTATTCTAACGGGTTCTTTTAGTGCTTTGTTAACAGCTTCCATTTGCGTCCAGTCAAACTCTAACAACACCTGTTTTTTATTAGTTAAAGTTGACTGATTGTAATTATAGGAAATGGGTATAGGCTTGCGCTGAAGCCACGTAAATCGACTGGTTTCCATAAGTTTTATCATGGGTGAATTTATACGGTGGGCTAACACCCATTCCCCAGTTTCTGACTGAGACAGTTCACGAGTTGCAGTCCCCTTAAAGGGCAGCAAAAAGTCATATTGAGCCTGATAGGTAGTTCGATAAGGTTTGATTGTGAAATTTTCGGCACAAAGGCCTGAAGCGAATAACATCAGAGTGGTTAACAAACAAAGCTTGGGTTTTATATACGCAGTCATATAGTTATTCTTATTACTCGTGATCATAATTGATTTGACGACCTTGCGTTGGCAAAGGTTCCCCGTCGAAGTATACCTTACCTGTATCGTATTGCACTCGGCCCTGTGCAATCCAATTTATCGCTTTGGGATAGAGTTGATGTTCTACCTGCGTTAACACTCTAGAGGCTAGAATCTCTGCCGAATCACTTTCATTGATTTTTATGCGGCCCTGCACGATCACTGGGCCAGCATCCAGTTCGGGAATTACGAAATGGATGCTGGCACCATGCTCCCTATCGCCCGCATCCAAGGCGCGCTGGTGTGTGTTTAAACCAGGGTAGAGGGGCAATAGTGAGGGGTGAATATTAATCAGTCTTCCCAGGTACCGCTCTACAAAACTATTCGATAGTATCCTCATAAATCCCGCCAATACCACGAGATCAGGCTGGTAACGATCAATAAGGCTTGCCAGCTCTGTATCAAATGCCTCCCTGCTCGAAAAATCCTGGTGATTCAGTAACAATCCTGGAATTCCTGCCTTGGCGGCTCGCTGCAACCCGTAAGCCTGCTCCCGGTTGCTAATGACGGCTTTAATGCTGGCAGTTACCTTTCCTGTGTCGATCGCATCAATCAGCGACTGCAAATTGCTGCCGCTGCCTGATATCAACACGACAATCTTTAAATGCCTATCACTCGAATCTGCTTCACCCGATATCTTTTTAGGCATTTAGCAGGCGTCTCTTGAATCGCTCATAATAACCTGCTCCATTCCCGGCTGTCGTTCAACTATAGCACCGATAACCCAGGCATTTTCTTCCGACTCATGCAGTGACTCGAGAGCGGCATTTGTTTGCTCTTGTGGCACACAGATAATCATGCCTACGCCGCAGTTAAAGGTCCGGTACATCTCCTGTTGCTCTATATTGCCCTGCGTCTGCAACCACTCGAAGATCGCCGGGATCTGCCAGCTATCAAGATAAATTTGTGCAGCCACCTGTTCCGGCAGTATACGTGGGATATTTTCGCTAAAACCACCTCCGGTAATGTGGCTTAGCGCATGGATATTCATAATTTCCATTAAACTCAATATGGCTCTGGTATAAATTCGCGTGGGCTCAATGAGATACTGTCCCAGGGTGGAATCTGCAAAACTGCTTTGCAAATCCACTTGATTAAGTTCGATGATTTTACGAATCAGCGAATAGCCATTGGAATGAGGGCCAGAAGAGGCGATCGCTATCAGTTGATCTCCTGGCTTCACCTTGGAGCCATCGATAATCTTGGATTTTTCGACAACACCCACACAAAATCCGGCCAGATCATAATCTTCACCTTCATACATGCCGGGCATTTCGGCAGTTTCTCCGCCGACTAATGCGCAGTTAGCCTGACGACAGCCTTCACCTATACCCTCAATGACATTGACGGCCACATCTACGTTAAGCTTGCCAGTGGCATAATAATCCAGGAAAAAAAGTGGTTCCGCACCACCGACGATGAGGTCATTCACACACATGGCAACCAGATCGATACCAATGGTTTGATGCAGCCCAAGATCCATTGCAAGTTTTAATTTAGTGCCTACACCATCTGTTCCCGCAACAAGCACTGGATGTTGATACTTTTCAGGAATTTCACACATGGCAGCAAACCCGCCCAGGCTGCCTAGTACTTCTTTTCTGCGCGTAGCTTTCGCTATTCCCTTGACACGGTCTACCAGCGCATTACCGGCATCAATATCGACCCCGGCATCCTTGTAGCTGATTGATGGTCTTGTCGATGGGTTTTCAGGGTTGTTTGAGTCGGTCATAAAAGCAGATTACTATCGATAGTTGAAAGGCGAGTATTCTACAGTACCGCCAATACCAGGCCAAGCGGGAAAGCCGGATGATTCGCTGGCCATTTGTTGTGCAGCTACATACAATAAGCTCCCGAAAGATAATGAATTATAGTGCGGACACTAAATGCGGCTCGACAATTTAAAATGCTGGTCAGGAATGCTGCTCGGTTGTTTGATTCTGATCTACTGCCAAAAGCTGCTAGCTGTGGAAGTTGCAGGACTATATACCGCAGAGTTGCAAGTGATAAGCCAGAGTGTTGAGGAAAGGAAAAGGCTGACATCTCAGGGCTTAAGGATGGTTTTGCAGCGTGTTTCAGGCCACCCTGCAACGATAGAGCATGAAATGGTTAAAACAGCACTGCTTAATTCTGACAGGTATCTCAGGCAGTATGGTTATGATTCTCTAAAAGAATCGCCAGACAGAGAAGCCTCCTCTGACCTGCAGTGGTTACGCCTGCAGTTTGATGAAATACAGATAGACAAGCTTTTACGCAAGGCACAGTTACCAATCTGGGGAAGCAACAGACCGCAGATTCTACTATGGCTCACAATTGACGATGAATCAGGACGACGCACGTTAGGCGCTGATAACGATTCTGGGCTGGTAAAGCAAATTGATAGGGAAGCGCAGCGCCGAGGGCTACCAGTAATCTTGCCATTAATGGATTTACAAGACGAGTCCGCATTACCTGTGACAGAAGCCTGGGGATTGTTTCGCCAGACCCTTGAGACTGCTTCAGCAAGATATCAACCCGAAGCGATATTGGCTGGCCGGCTATATCGTAACGATGAGCAGTTCTGGCATGGGCGCTGGCGGTTTATATTTAACGATCAGGTAACTGGGTTTAGTACCAGCGGGGATAGTGAAAACGGTGAGTTTGATCTGGTCATCGATTATGTTGCAGATACGCTTGCCCGACATTACGCGGTTAATACGGATATAAGCCGTCATGAAAAAATACGGGTAAAGGTAGAAAATATTCTGTCACTTGCAGCTTATGCAGAGATGACTGAATATTTTAAAAAGTTTGCTGCGGTTACCCGAGTGAGTGTGGCTGGTGTGGAACGAGGCAGTATAATTATTGAATTAATCGCTGAGGATTCTATCCCTAAATTACAGGAAGCCATCGCCCTGGATAACAAGTTATTTGAATTGTCGGCAGATCCAGCGGGGGATGAGCACGATCTGGCCTATCGCTGGCAAGCACAAGAGTAAGCTGCCAGAATGTACAAAAACAGATATAAAAATAAAAAGGATAAGATTTGGAATTAAATATTATTCCCAATTTAATTACACTATTTCGCTTGTTATTGGTATTGCCGGTCGCGGTAACGATTCTAAATAACAACTTTCAGTGGACGCTGGCATTATTTGCTACCGCAAGTTTGTCTGACGGTGTGGATGGCTATCTGGCGAGGCGCTTCAACTGGATGAGTCGTTTTGGTGCAATTCTAGACCCGGTAGCGGATAAGTTGCTGCTAATCGTGACCTTTTTGTTGCTGACTTATACTGGTCATATTCCCGGCTGGCTGGCAACAGTTGTTATTGGTCGAGATCTGGTGATAGTTGCTGGAGCGACCAGTTATCATATTCTTTTTGGTGAATATGAGTTTGCGCCGACATTTCTGGGCAAACTAAGCACTTCACTTCAGTTTATACTGGTGTTGTTAACTTTGCTAAATCTGGCTCTAATCCCTGTCAGAGAAGAGCTGCTCCAAGCTGGAATATGGCTGGTGTTTTTTGTCAGTTCCATTAGCGGCGCAGATTACATTTTAACCTGGGGCCGCAAAGCACTAGCTGGCTGCAAAAACCAAAAGAACTGATTTGTTACATGAAAGACCAATCGACAGGCACTGCAAGCCAAATTCAGTTGCCTCTGAACATCCAGCTTTTAGCCGAAAACTCGTTTGAGACGTATGTGCCGGATCGTAACTCAGACGCCATTTCAAACCTCAAAAAACAACTGCAACCAGGTTCTATGCCGTTGCTCTACCTTTGGGGACAAAAGATGACCGGCTGTAGTCACTTACTTCAAGCTGCCTGCAACCAGGCGGCGGCTTCTGGAAAAACATGCGTCTATCTGCCGATGGAACAGTTTTCTGAAGAAAATATTTCCATTCTTGACGGTATGGAACAGGTCGATCTTATTTGTATTGATCATCTGCAGCTGATCGCTGGGCAGCCACACTGGAATGAAGCGTTATTCCACCTTTTCAACAGAGTGATAGAAGCTGGTAGTGCACTGTTACTTGCTGGAGATAATCCACCTCAAGCTATCGGTTTTAGGCTGCCAGATCTAGTTTCCCGCTTAGCTTCCTGTGTGATTTACCAGATTCTACCCCTGACCGATGCTGGAAAAATATTGTTATTAGAAAACCGAGCGAAGCTCAAGGGTTTGCAGCTATCTGAAGACGCAGCGCAATTCATTCTTAATAGAGCGGACAGAGGTGTTGAAAACCTGCTGGAAGTTTTGGAGTCGCTGGACAGGCATTCCCTGGCTGCGATGCGAAAACTCACCATCCCATTTATTAAGGATACGATGGGCTGGTAATTGGACTTGATTCCATTCTAATTGAAGTTCACTATTGGTAATGGATGCCGATATACCTATACTAAAGCTAAAACCTGCTTTGAGTTGACGGAGTTACTGAATGGTGACAAGGGAAAGGGATAGGAGAGGCGATCTGCGCGGCCCTCGAGAAGAACGGTTGTTTTTAAAATTTCTCGATATCTCCAGCTCCTCTGGCCGTGTCGATACTACACTCTCCTGCAAAACGCTTGATGTTTCTGCGAGCGGAATGCGGCTGGTATCTAGTGAGCAACTGCCGTTAGACTCAACACTCGAATTGTGGGTTGAGATAAAGGGGTGTCCCGGGAAGTATTTGCTAAATGGTGTTGTAAAGTGGTGTTACCCGAACGAGGATGCCTTTGTCTGTGGTATTGAACTCAAAGATAGCTCGAGCGTATCGGATCTGGGGGATTGGCAGGATTTGTTTGTCTAAGTCTGATTGGAAGTTTTCCGACTGGGATCAAAGCCAAGCAAGGGGCAAGGATAAAAAGGGCACGTCTTATTTGCTTGACTCAGGGTTAGAGCTCTTGCCAAATCACAGCTTCATGCTGTTTTAAATGACGGCCTATCGTTTAAGTTTAAGGTGTCGTGAATCATCTCCAGTATCTAACAATAATGAATTGCTAGCCAAATAGTTGTTTCTGTCGAAGAAGTCGATAAAACGCGATGTTTTCTATGTGCTCTAATATTCAGGTGATCACCTGGGGAGAGGCTGGCAATTTCGCTGTTATCTGCAAACTGAATACTGGCATTTCCCTGTAGTAAAAGCACCCATTCATGTTGCTCCTGATCATACCAAAAACCTGGCGGCGATGACTGCCCGTTTGAGACAATACGCTCGATTCTAATCTGTTGTCCCGTCGCGATTACTTCAACGACCTCATCAGCCACATTGTCAGGCAAGCCCGTTAACAGATTTCCCATCACTAGCCAACTTTCACAGAGTTAGTAATATTCACAGAGTTACCAACTTCAATTCCTTTGCCAAATCTGTACTGACATCCTTTTTCAGCCCTACGAAATCAAAAAGCGCACGGTCAGCCAAGTGTGAAGGGGCGACATTCTGAATGCTTGTAAAGATAACGTCTAATCGGCCGGGGTGCTGCTTTTCCCAACTCTGCAGCATTTCTTTAATGACCTGTCGTTGCAGGTTGTCCTGAGAACCGCAGAGATTGCAGGGAATGATAGGAAACTCTTTAAGTTCAGCATATTGAACAATATCTGATTCCTTACAATATGCCAGAGGCCGTATAACAATATTAGCCCCATCATCACTCAACAGTTTAGGCGGCATCGCCTTGAGTTTTCCTCCATGGAACATATTCAGGAACAGCGTTTCCATAATGTCATCTCGGTGGTGTCCCAAGGCGATTTTTGTAGCACCGATTTCACTGGCAAAGCCATAAAGGCTGCCACGACGCAGTCGCGAACAGAGCGCGCATGTCGTTTTTCCTTCCGGTATTTTTTCCTGAACGATGCTGTAAGTGTCTTTTTCCAGGATATGGTAGGGAACACCAATGGACTCCAGAAACTCCGGTAATACATTTTCCGGAAAGCCCGGTTGCTTCTGATCCAGGTTGACCGCAATGATTTCAAATTGGATAGGCGCATGATTTCTGAGATTTAATAAGATATCCAGCATGGTATAGGAATCTTTACCACCAGACAGGCACACCATGACGCGGTCACCCTCTTCGATCATATTAAAATCAACAATGGCATTCCCAACGTTCCGTCTCAAACGTTTTTGTAGTTTGTTGAAATTTATTTTTGTCTTTTTTGCCTGTGTTTGCATAGGGAAGACTATAGGGATCAGTTGATAAACAGCTGTGCTTTTTACAGCAATATCCTCAGCTTGTAAATAGACCGACACAGGTGCTTATCGTATAAAAGAGGTCCTGTCGGAATCAAGAAAGCGTGTTGGCCATTTAAGTAGCGAAGCTGCCATCGCTATCGCCTAAGAAAATCTTCAGAGATTGCCTGAGAAGGTTTTACTCAACAGCAAAGAAGAGGTGGTGGGGCAATGAAGTTAGCGGGACTCGCTGTTATTCGGTTCCTGATTCAACACACAGGAACCTGCGGTTTCTTCAAGTAACTTGGCATCTGTAATTTCTACGGCTCTTCCCGTTACAGATATTACACCGGCTTTTTGCAGACGAGAAAAGACTCGACTTATGGTTTCTACAGCCAAACCAAGATAGTTGGCAATCTCATTGCGGGACATGGTGAGGTAGATAAAATCAGCCGCGTAGCCTCTGCGTTGAATTCTGGCAGACAAATCCAGCAGGAAATTAGCGACGCGTTCCTCAGCATTCTTCTGACTCAGCAATAACATCATATGCAAATCGCCACGAATCTCTTTACTGAGAGAGTGAATGAACTGACGTTTCAGCTCTGGCATCTGATCGGTTAGTTGCTCAAATCGAGAATAGGGTATTTCGCAGATGGTTGTGGTCTCAATTGCCACTGCGCTGACTGGATAACTCTGGGTATCTATCCCGCTGAGACCGATAAGTTCTCCCGGAAGATAAAAGCCGGTAATTTGATCCTCACCCTGCGCGGTAATTGAATAGGTTTTAATGCAGCCGCTACGAATGGCAAAAAGCGCTTTAAAGTGCTCGCCCTGGCGGAAAAGAAATTCACCTTTTTTAATGGGACGACTGCGATTAATGATCGAGTCTAATCGATCAATATCCTGGGAGTTCAATAACAGGGGCAAGCACAGTGTGCGTAAACTACAACTCTGGCATGTTGTCTCACGAAAGGAGTGTAACCTTACTGCTTGCGACTCAGACTTATTCAATACGTTACCTACTTCTAACTAAGAGCTAAGAGCACTTGCTCTGACAGATGCAGTTTATTACCGCAACTCCAATAACACAAGCCGGGATGTCAAGGAACCGGTTAATTTCTTCAACTCAACCAAATTAATAGAGCCCTTTGCATAATGTAGCGAACGACGGCAAGACAAGGGAAAAATCGATAAAAAAGCGGATTTTAAACTTATAAATGAGTATTTTGAGCCGGTTTTTAACACAATATTGCCTAGCGTAGTAGTTATGCAAAGGTCTCTAATAGACAACCCTTCTAATGTTGGGTGGCCGGCTGAATTGGCTGGATTAAGCTCTTATCATGGCCCTGATGGCTATGATTATCGTGTGGTTGAAAGTATATAGCGGCCAGTGTCCAGAGCCCAAACAGGACGATTAGAAAACCGGCACCTCCTCTAAACCCTTTTGATTGCATTAACGCTTTCAATTGGTCGAGAAATAAACCTGTTAGCATGAGCGTTGGCAATGTGCCCAGACCGAAAAAAAACATAATTTCGGCCGATTGATACCAGGCGCTAGCGGTTGATGCCCAAATTAAGCTGCTATAGACCAGGCCGCAGGGTAACCAGCCCCATAATAGCCCTGCAAGCAGCGCCTGAAGGGAATTGTCGATGGGTACGAGTGATTGAATGCGAGGTTGCACTGTTTGCCAGAGTTTCCCGCCTGCGATCTCCAGATACCTTAACACGGGCCACCAGCCGGTAATGTACAGTCCCAATAGAATAAGCATGATCGCTGCAATATGGCGTAGGATAAATGTCGCTTGCTGAAACTGATTCGCAATCATCCAGGTTGCCGTACCGACTATCGCACCGGCAAACGTATAACTAAGAATACGCCCCAGATTAAATACAAAGAGGAGAGGGATTAATCGCCGGGTAGTTCTGTTATTTGCAGATACGGAATGGGTAAGAGCTCCCATGATACCGCCACACATCCCGACGCAGTGAGCGCCCCCAAGCAGGCCTACCAGAAAAGCAGCTAAAAAATTATAATGTAGCTGCACTATGGGTTATCCCTTTTATCAGGGACTGTATTATCAGGAGTTGTTTTATCGGCTGGGTGTTTGGTGGACGATTCCGGCTCATCAAACAGTATGCGGTGTGCAGGTCCTTCCAGGTCTTCAAACTGATTATTTTTGACCGCCCAAAAAAAAGCGCTGAGCGCTAGCACGACCAGAATAATAGCGATCGGTATCAGTAAATAAATAATATCCATTATTTTACTTCGTGTTCGCGACATGGTTGGCGAACTTTATTTAAGCGTAACGCATTGATAACTACAAGCAGAGAACTGCTGGACATACCTATAGCCGCCAGATAAGGAGCAATGAAGCCGGTCGCAGCCAGCGGCAGTGCCAGCAAATTATATAAAATGGCCCATCCAATATTTTGCTTGATTATACGCCTGCATTTATAGGCGCAGTCGAAAACATCGATCAGGTGACGCAGGTCGCCTGACAATAAGATGGCATCGGCTGATGTCTTAGTAAGATCAGATGCATTTGTCATTGCTATGGAGATGTCGGCGGCGGCTAAAACGGGAATGTCGTTGATGCCGTCACCCACCATCACCACCTTTTTTCCGCTATTTTGCAGTGACTGAATATGTCTCATTTTATCATGCGGCGAGGCATTTGCTATGGCCTGTTCGATACCCAGCTGATTTGCTATTGTCTTTACATTCCCTGAAAAATCACCACTTAATAGCCCGATCTCAAATCCCATTTGTTGTAAATCCGAGATGACCTGGCAGCAATTAGGTCTTATCTCATCATTGAGTTGAAACCACGCCAGCGCGCTGCTTTCGTCACCGAGAAGAACCCATTGAGTTGAATCATTCGCATCTGATGCGGGCAGGGGAGGCGCTGGTCTACCCGATGGTTTAAGCACGAACTCCGGGGTTCCCAAGCGGTAGATCTTATCTCTGACGGTACCCTGAACTCCTTGTCCAGTGGCGATGCAGATATTGGACGCTTCAATCCTGACGTCCTCAAATGCATTTGCGATGGGGTGCTCGGAATAGGCTTCAATTGCTGCAGCAATTTGATAACAGTCATGCTTGGAGCTGTCGCCTAACACTAAAATTTCCTGTAGCGTCAATCGTCCCCTGGTTAGAGTTCCCGTTTTATCAAAGATAATATGCGTAGCCTGAGCAAGACCTTCAAGAGTATGACCATGACTGACCAGAAAGCCCAATCTCGCCAAATATGCCGTTGCGGCCGTCAGGGCGGTTGGGGTGGCCAGGGATAGGGCACAGGGGCAGGTAACCACTAAGACTGAAAGCGTAACCCAAAAGGCCTTCTCCGGATCGATTAACCACCAGGCAAAGGCTACAGACACAGCGACCAGTAAAACGCCCGCCACAAAGTATTGCGCCACCTTGTCGGCCATAATTGCTATAGGCGGCTTGCTGGCACGAGCCTGATCGAGCAAGCGCAGAACGCCTGATAATCTTGTTTGTCCTGCGACATGTGTTACTTCAACCCGGATCGGATTTTCCAGGTTCATACTGCCTGCAACCACCTTATCATTGAGCCCTTTGCGCTGTGGCATGAACTCACCTGTCAGTTGAGATTCGTCGATACTTGAACGACCATTAACAACTAAACCATCCGCAGGAATAATCTGTCCGGTTTTAACCAAAATATGATCGCCGGGGTTTAAATCTCGCAACGCGATAGTTTGTTGTTGTGCGCCATTAATCAACGTAGCGGTTTGCGGAAGTAGCTTGCTAAGTGCGGAGGTACTATGGTCCAGTTTTATTCGCGCACGAAACTCCAGATAACGTCCGAGCAGCAGAAAAAAAGTGAACATCACGACAGAATCGAAGTAAATTTCCTGCCCGTTAGAAACGGTCGACCAGAAGCTGGCCAGGTAGGCAGAAGAGATGGCCAGAGAAACTGGCAAATCCATACTTAAATGTCGAGTTTTCAGATTGCGCCAGGCGCCTATAAAAAAAGGCTGCGCTGCATAAAGCACTACCGGCGTTGTCAACAATAGGCTCACCCACCTGAGAAACCGTCGGTGTTCGTCCCCCATATCTTCAAATGCGCCAGCATACAAAGCAATAGCGAACATCATCACTTGCATCATCGCTATCCCTGCCACACCGAGACGCCTGATAAACAGTCGGTTTTCGCTCTGGATTAGTGCATCCTGTTTGGCAGGATAGAAGGGGTAGACCTTATAACCTATCCGATAAATCGATTGCAAAATTTCGCTCAACTCGAGGCTGTCAGTAAGCCAGGTGACCCGTGCGCGGCCGTTACTTAGATTGACCGAACAGTCTGACAGTCCGTCCAGCTTCGCCAACTGGTTCTCTATTAGCCAAATACAGGCAGCACAGGTGATACCCTCTATGATCAGTAAAGCCTCAGACTCACCGCTGTCGGAAACAGTGACAAAATCCAACTGAATATCAGGCCGATCGTAGAGCCGTAATTCATCAATCAATGACTTTTGTAGAGCCTTTGCGGGGAACGCCACTGAGGTGCGATATTGATAATAATCAGTTAATCCCGTTGCCATAATTGTCTGTGCCACAGCCTGGCAGCCAGGGCAACACATAGCTTCGTTGGTACCTTTAATGTTTACCAGATATGAACTACCTTGAGGTACCGGCAAACCGCAATGATAACAGGGCTTCAATGATTTCATTTACGCTGCGTTTAGTGGCTATCGGTTTTTTCGAGTGATATGCGGACAGGCTGTTCTGCTGTCAGTTGAATCTCTTGATTGATACGCCATTTTCCGGCAGGTGGCAGAATGGAAAGATAGAAACGTCCAGCAGAATTGCCTGAGTAGCTGCTCTGATACAGATGCTGGTTAATCCGTTTTAGCTGGAAATGCACATCTTGCTGGGGATCAAAAGGGGAAGTTAGTTTTAGTTTTAACGAATCCGGGAGCAAGATATCACCGCTGAGATGAACCGATAGTAGCTGGTTCTTGCCGGAGAATAAAATACTAACAACCAAATTGGCGTCCTTTGCAAGCTGATCCTGCAGCAATTGATGGTTTATGGACTGGCCTTCCTGGTAGTAACTCTCACTGACCAACAGAGTTTTGTTAGTAACGGCTATCCAGATCGTAACGGCACTGCCCAGTACGGCAGTGAGTGGCAGCGCTATTATAAACCAGGGCCAGAATTGTCTGTACCAGGGTTCAAAGTCAGTATTAGTCATCTTTTTTTACTCAGTATTAACGAATACGAGGCCCAAGAAATCGAGTCTCCTCGCTAACCGATACGCTTTGATCCTGCGCCCTCACCTCGAATCGGATAGGTACATTGACATTAGGCAATAACGCGGGATCTATTTCAACACGAACCGGAATGGATAAAATTTCACCCGCAGCGACGTCAACCACACTATTACCTTTTAACCGGAAATGCTCGAGCCCACCAATGCGAATCTGGTACGACATCTCGTTTTGACTCATATTAAGTACTTTGAGTGTGTAGGTGTTCTCTATAAGACCTTCGGAAGTTTCCCTGTATAATTGATTCCGGTCGCGGATAATATCCAGTTCCAGGGGTGTTCTGCTGCCGATAGTATAAGCAAACATTAGACTCATAATAATCAGCGCAAAGCCGTAACCCAATAGCTTGGGGCGCATAATATTGCCGCTTTTATGTTCCAGCTTATGTTCTGTGGTGTAACGAATAAGGCCTCTGGGGTAGTCCATTTTATCCATAATGCCGTTGCAGGCATCAATACAGAGCGCACAATTGATGCATTCATACTGAAGACCATCCCGGATATCAATACCAGTTGGACAGACCTGAACGCAGAGCTGACAATCGATGCAATCACCCAGACCTGCCGTTTTGTAATCCTGCCCCTGTTTGCGCGACCCTCTGTTTTCACCTCGCTCCGGATCATAGGAGACAATCAATGTGTCTTGGTCAAACATGGCCGCCTGAAAGCGGGCGTAGGGGCACATGTACATGCACACCTGCTCGCGCAACCAGCCCGCATTGCCGTAGGTCGCTACGGTAAAAAATAGCGTCCAAAATGCTTCCCAAGGGCCCATATTGAACAATGCCAACTGACTAACCAATTCCTTTATTGGAGTGAAATAACCAACAAAAGTGATTGCCGTAATCAAAGACACACCGAGCCAGATTCCGTGTTTTAATGTCTTTTTAATAACTTTTTGAGTGGTCCAGGGCTGCTTGTCCAACTTGACACGCGCATTACGATCACCTTCAGTTATCTGTTCGGCCCACATAAAGATACTGGTCCATACCGTTTGTGGACAGGTATAACCGCACCAGACTCGCCCAAGCCAGGTAGTAATAAAAAACAGGGCAAAGGCCGCAATAATCAGTAGCCAGCCCAGCAGCATGAAATCCTGTGGCCAGAAAGTGATCTCAAAAATATGGAATTGTCGATTCGGTAGGTCAAATAAAACGGATTGACGGTCATCCCAGTTGATCCAGGGGAGTGCAAAATAGCCCACTAAAAGTGGCCAGCCGGTGAAGAGTCTGAGGCGCTGATAGAAGCCCTCTATTTTGCGGGTATAGATTTTTTCCTTTTTTTGGTAAAGATCGAAAGTCTCAGTACCACTTTGCTGCCCTTCGCTCTCTGAAGAGTTACCAAGATCTTTTAAGGGAATGTTATCTGTCATCGTTTGGCCTGATTCGCGAACAAGGTGTATCTTAACAGGGTCAGCTTTTCTTCAAAAACAAATGCCATGGAATAGCCAAACTATGTCGCTTTTTAATTAAAGTAAAAATGATATTTACAGCATAGGAGGGTGCCAGGGAGCAACCCTCCAAAAAGAATAAATACTTGAACTCAGTCTCCTTGGGTCAGACTGTACACGTAGGCGCTGACCAAATGCACCTTATCGTTTCCTAGCAAATCCTTATGGGCCGGCATATTTCCGTTTCTGCCGTTACGAATTGAATGCCTGATAAGTTCCGGCGATCCGCCGTAAAGCCATATATTATCGGACAAATTCGGCGCGCCAAGAAGAATGTTGCCTTCGCCTGTTGCACCGTGGCATGCAGCACAGGTGGTCTCATAGAGCGTTTTACCTTTGCTAGCCAGTTGTGCATCTACTTTACGCCCACTTAAGCTCATGACGAATTCCGCCACTGATGTTACGCCCTGTTCTCCAATTATTGGCCCCCAGCCTGGCATTGCACCGCGACGTCCCTGAGAAATAGTTGTTTTAATTTGATCAGGCTCACTCCCGTATAACCAATCACTATCAGTCAGATTGGGGAATCCATAGCTTCCGGTTGCTGCGGAACCGTGGCATACGGCACAGTTATTAGCGAATATTCTTTGTCCCGAGAGCAGGGCTTTTCTGTTTGATTGCAGTTCGACGATGCTGGCCTTGGAATATTCCGCGAATATCGGGCCATATTTCTCATCGGCTTCTTGTTTCTCTTTTTGCCAAGCACTTTCCTGTGACCAGCCTAAAACACCCTTGAAACTGCCTAAGCCTGGGTAAAGTAACAGATAGACCAAGCTAAAGACAATGGTGATCACAAACATGCTAAACCACCATCTTGGTAAAGGATTGTCGTATTCCTGAATACCATCATAGATATGCCCGGTAGTAGGCACTTCGCCACCCTCATCGCGCTCACCTTTGCTATTTGACTGTAGAAGCCACCAGCACCCGAAAATCGTACCAAGGGTGATGACAATGATCCATATATTCCAGAAACTACTCATGAGTTTGCTTCTCCTGGCTTTTATTGTTTTCCGGTGTTTCCTCATCACTAAAAGGTAACTGCGACGCCTCATCAAAACGGCTCTTGCGTTTCGAACTATAGGCCCAAATACAAACACCGATAAATGCGACCATAACTATTAGGGTAGTAATACCACGTAAATCGTTGGCATCCATGTTAACGCCTGTTTTTCAGAATAGTACCTAACTGTTGCAGGTACGCTACCAGTGCATCAATTTCTGATCGCCCCTTAACCTGCTCAGAAGCTTTAGCAATATCTTCGTCGGAATAGGGAACCCCAAGTTTGCGCAATGCGGTTAACTTAGTCGCTGTATACTTGCCATCCAACGTGTTTTCAAATAGCCATGGGAAAGGAGGCATATTGGACTCCGGAACCACATCACGAGGATTGTAGAGATGTGCTCGATGCCACTCATCGCTATATCGCTCACCAACTCTGGCCAGGTCCGGCCCCGTTCGTTTAGATCCCCAAAGAAAGGGATGGTTATAAACACTTTCTCCAGCTACCGAGTAATGGCCATAGCGTTCAGTTTCTGAGCGGAAAGGGCGTATCATTTGACTATGACAGGTATTACATCCCTCACGGATATAGATATCTCTTCCTTCCAACTGTAATGCGGAGAGAGGTTTCAACCCTTCAATTGGCTCGGTGGTCTGTTTTTGAAAGAATAATGGGACGATCTCTGCCAGCCCGCCCAGCGCGATTACCGCTATAATCAACACAAACATTAAGCCCAGGTTCTTTTCTACAATATCATGGTTCATAGTGTTAATCCTTAGGCGCTTTGCTCGGTGAGTGTCGCTGCTGATGGCACGTCCGCTCTCATGGTTTTCCAAAGGTTATAGGCCATGATCAACATGCCAGTAAGGAAAAGAACTCCACCAATGGCTCTAATCATATAGCCGGGATAACTGGCTTCAACCGATTCGACAAAACTATAGGTGAGCGTACCGTCGTCATTGAATGCGCGCCACATCAGACCCTGCATAATCCCGTTTACCCACATCGATGCTATATAAAGTACCGTGCCAATGGTGGCAAGCCAAAAGTGTATATTAATAAGCCTAATGCTGTACATCTCACCAAACTTTCGACCATACATGATAGGAATAAGGTGATACATTGCGCCAATCGATACCATCGCGACCCAACCCAGTGCGCCCGAATGCACATGCCCAATTGTCCAGTCGGTGTAGTGAGACAGGGCGTTGACGGTTTTTATTGCCATCATTGGACCTTCAAAAGTGGACATGCCGTAAAAGGAAAGTGATACCACCAAGAACTTCAGAATGGGGTCAGTACGCAATTTGTGCCAAGCTCCCGAAAGCGTCATAACTCCATTAATCATTCCCCCCCATGAGGGGGCTAGCAGAATCAGCGACATAACCATGCCAAGTGTTTGTGTCCAGTTTGGTAGCGCTGTGTAGTGCAGATGGTGTGGCCCGGCCCAAATGTAGGTAGCGATAAGCGCCCAAAAATGAACAATTGAGAGGCGGTAGGAATAGACCGGGCGTTCAGCCTGTTTAGGCACGAAGTAATACATGATACCAAGAAATCCGGCGGTCAGGAAAAAGCCAACGGCATTATGTCCATACCACCACTGCATCATGGCATCAATCGCACCACCATAGATAGAATAGGATTTAAAGGGCGCAACGGGGATCTCCAGATTATTAAAAATGTGTAATACGGCCACAGTGATGATAAATGCACCGAAGAACCAGTTGGCCACATAAATGTGCGAGGTTTTACGCTTTACGATGGTTCCGAAAAAGACAATCCCATAACAGACCCAGACCAGAGTAATCAGTATATCGATCGGCCACTCCAGTTCCGCATATTCCTTGGAAGAGGTGTACCCCATCGGCAAGGTAATCGCGGCGGAAAGAATCACCAGTTGCCAACCCCAAAAGGTGAGCTTGGCCAATCCTGGAGCAAACAGGTTGGTATGACAGGTTCTTTGTACAATAAAGTAAGAGGTCGAAAATAGTGCTGAACCTCCAAAAGCGAAAATGACTGCGTTGGTGTGCAAGGGCCTTAACCTGCCAAAGGTAAGCCAGGGTAAATCAGTATACATGATGCTTGGCCAGGCTAGCTGCGCGGCGATTATCACGCCTACCAGCATGCCTACAACGCCCCAAACGACTGTCATAACGGCGAATTTGCGCACGACATCGTAATTGTACGTCGAATGATCTATAGGATTGCTCATGAAAGGCCCAATTTTTTTAGTTAATACAGGGAAAAAATGATATAAGTTGATTTCAAATGTAACAATCTATTGCACTGATATCAGGCAAACAATTGATCCAGGTCATAAGGGTGCTAGTTTAACCGAAAATCATTTTGGGTAAAGTCTTATGCGCCGCAAAATTGAAAATTATATGTTCGAGCGCCTCGTAATTACATCAGTTAGAGTAATAATTCCGCTATCTCCTGGTACTCAGGAATTGATTCGCCCGTTTGTTAAACAATAGCCTCCTAATGTTATACTGCCGAATATGATGTTAAATAACGAATAGACTTATGACCCTGTTTGACCAGAAAGCTGATCACCATATGGATACCTGCGGACTATTTTGCCCCGAACCTGTGATGTTATTGCATAATAAAATCGATGAATTGAAGTCCGGGGAACTACTGGAGTTAATTGCTACCGATCCGTCAACACAAAGGGATATTCCAAAGTTCTGCCAGTTTCTAGGTCATGACCTCGTGAAGAATATAATGCATGAACAACGATATTATTTTTTGATCAGAAAAGGGGCCTGATCAAATATTAATGATCTTTCACTATTTTTCGAGGCCTTTGCACGGAAGAATATTTTTCTTTCAGGCAAGGCAAAAGCGCACGGAATAAGGGAGTTTATAGGTTATAAATGACCGATTGAGTACGTTTTTAACGAAGTATGGGAGCGAAATAGCTTTCGTGCAAAGGTCTCTATTAGTGCTTACTGGAGGGCGCTCATTGTAGATGGCGCCTCAATGAGTGCGCCAGAAGATTATAAATCCATGAGTATGGCAATGGCTTCCATGGCCTCAGGCTCTTGGCGTTTTATTTTGTTAGCGATTCTATACTGGAAAAAATATTTAAACCTGGAGTCGTCCTGAACCACGTAAAGACTTTCGTCTCCCAAAAGCACTGGTGTGTGGCTAACTTTTTCTCGCTCGATGAGCATTCCTTGAATTGTTCCTTTGTGTAGCAAACGCCAGCTGAACACCTCATTAATAATAAATTTATTGGCTACAGGGTCGGCCAGTATCGCGTGCGTACCTATGGTATCTGGTATTTCCTGAATCACTATATCATTGGCTTGCTGATTGTTTTCGTAGTATCTACTGGCCTCCTGCAGCTCGAGTTTTTTATGTGTTGGCGCTTCGTAAAAAACTTTACCAGTCTGCATATTATAATATCCCTCCCAGTGTCCGTTCAAAGGGTCATTAAGGTCGGGGCAGGGAACGATTTCGTTTAACCAGGGCACCAGCCCTACGGCTTCACCCGTCCTTTTTAGCCCCCATGCCATGATCTTCATGCTGAATAGCTTTCCAGGATTTGAGTCGTTACCATAAAGCATGGCCAGCCCATCAAATTCGGGGGAAATACGAATAATACTCTCATCCTGGACGACAGGCTTCGCTCTGCGACTGAAAATATCAATAATCTGTGCTGTTTTTTGGCTACTTTTATCAAGCATAATCGAGCGCCTTTCATTTTGACCTTAGGTCATGCTTCTATACAATTAAGACATTATCTCTACTTTAAGGTTCGCCAGAGCTTATCTACTGAATATGCAGGCTAAGAAGATAAATAATAAGCAATTATGTGGCATAACACCCACACAGGACGAAACAGAGGATCAGGCTCTAATACGGTTATTCAACCACTGTTTTATGGAAAGTGAGAATACAGGGTTGGTAGGAGGAGGCAAAGAACCTCTTTACAAACCTGCTGGTGCGGACAGTGAATACCACCAGGTGATATTCAAAGCAGATTACTGTGCCAGTGCGCTGCATGAAGTTGCACACTGGTGTATCGCCGGATCACAGCGAAGACTCAAGCCTGACTATGGATATTGGTATTCCCCCGATGGCCGCTCAAAGACATTACAAAAAAAGTTTGAATCTGTCGAAGTAAAACCACAGGCGTTAGAATGGATTTTCGCTGATGCAACACCGAATGTTGTATTCAGCATTAGTATCGACAACCTGAATGGAACCGCTTTCGATCTGCCGGCCTTTAAGATCAATGTTTACAGGCAGGCTTTAAGCTATCTTGCAAAAGGGTTGCCAGCAAGGGCATCTATTTTTCTGAAGGCGCTGCAGAAATACTATGGACGAGATTCGAAGGTAGAGAATTTAATACTAGAGCAGCTCTAAATAACGGGACTAGCTTTCATCTACAGCAGCGGCAAATTCAATACTTTGTAACAATGCCTGCCTGTCTTCCTGAGCGGTTCCGCACTGCACATTCCTTGCTTGGGATCCCGCTGTGGTTATCGAAGTCACTGAGGATGGTTTAATCACACTATCGTTATATAAATTACGATATTGCTCAACAACATATTGCGCCAAGTCTGTTAGTTCCAGCTTGGTCTTTTCTGCTTCGGCAACAAGGTTATCAATTTGTGTCCGAATCTGATCCAGTGACACCGCTTCACAAGATTGCGTTTGCAGTGTTATCTGTTCCTCGGACTCTGCACTAAGCGATTGCTGCAGAGTTTCAAGTTGCGAGTCGGACAGTTCTCCCTGAGCATGGGCTTGTAATGTCAGGTCTATCGCCTGTGATGGTAACGTCCCGAACTCTCCGAGGTAGTACTGAATGATATCAGCGAGAAGTGATTCCGTCTGATCCTGCGACAGATTTTTGCTGTCGATGGCTAATCTGGCATCATGATAAGTGTCCGCCTGATTTGCTGCGACTTCCGCACTGGGCTCCTCATGAGTTAACGGAGCATTATCGATGGAGATGGCTGTCTGCTTTTGCGCCATAAAGTCAGCGTTCGCTGATTCGCCCTGTTTTTCCGATTGATCTCTCCAGAACTGACTGATTTTGCGTACAGGAGCATTCTTTTTTGAAAAATGCTTGAGCAATATATTAGCGAGCAGGTTGATACAGCGACCAGCGGGAGAATCTGGTGCTGACAGGACAACTGGACTTTGCGAGGCCACGGAATCACGTATCGCCTTATCACTGGGAATATAGCCGAGATAACGAACTTTCGTATCGATATATTTATTAACCGCATGAGCAAAACGCTTAAATACCTCCATGCTGTGCGCATAATTATTGGCCATGTTTACCAATATATACACCGGCTGTTTATGGTTACGCCTTTTTAGTACTTTTATAAGAGAAAACGCATCGGTTAAAGAAGTGGGTTCAGGAGAGATAACAACAACTGAATACTGGGCAGACTGAATAAAGCGTATAACGGAGTCGCCGATACCCGCGGCCGTGTCAATTAAGATGTAATCGAACTCGCGTTCCAGTTGTTCCAGCGCAGCAATTAATCGGTCTTGTTGCTCCGCAGTCAGCAATACAAAATCAGTAATACCGGTAGCGGATGGCACTACCTTTAATCCAGAAGGGCCATCCAGAAGGATATCCTGAATCGACATCTGTTCTCTAAGAAAATGCTCCAGAGTGAATTGCGGCGTTTGCTTCAGAAGTATATTAATATTAGCCAAGCTTGTGTCCGCATCAAAAACACAGACTTTCTTTCCTGCCTTAGCTAGTGCGATTCCCAGATTAGTCGTGACATTGGTTTTTCCGACGCCGCCTTTACCACTGGTAATAGCGATCGTGAGTGCCGTTGCCTGCGAGCTGTGTTCGGTTGTAATTGAGTCAGTTGATTGCAGTTGCTGCTCAGGAATAGTCATTTTTATTAAGTTATCCGTTAAGCGAGTGCTAATAATAGCTGAGAGACAGGCGATTGGAAAATAGCAGAGCGGAAAAACTGGATGGGAGAGAGCAATTATCGCTGATAACGGATATATCAAAGGCTAGCGAGCCTTTGAATAACTCCTTAATGCCTTAGCAAAGTTTCTAACGCCGCAGATGAAGCTTTCAGGCCCCACCCTCCAGGGCTTATAGGGCATTCGTAGCTCTGCGTTAGCTTTGTTTGCAAGGTTCTGATATTACTGCACAAAGCCGTCTTGATCTTCAAGCGCTCTGTACACCAGAGGGATCGAAGAGTTATTCGGAGGTTCCCTTGAGATCATCCGTTTTTGGCTTTGACATCGGTCAACTTGTGTCTATAGTTAATGAAAGCTTCGCATCAGGATTAAAGATAACCTTGGCGTCTGGCTCATGCCTCGTTGTGCATGCTATTGGGGGTGAGCACCGGACATACCGGGTTTGCTGTTAAATTTATCTAAGCTACGGTTTCATTTTGTCAAAAACTAAATCAAAAACGTCTAGCTCACTAGATCAAATATTTGCGGGGATTCGGGCAGACAAACTCCCCTCCTTACCCCATGTGTTGTTGGTCTTGCTCGATGCCTCTCATACGGAGGTAATCTCCTTTGACCGCCTGTCTGGTTTAATTAAAAAAGATGCGGCATTGGCAGCGAGAGTCATCTCCGCTGCTGACGCGGCGTATTACGGGGGGCAAGGGAAAACACTCACTTTCGAAAGAACGCTGGTTATGTTGGGTCTTGATACTATCAAGACGATTGCAATTACCGCCTCAGTTCAGCAGTTTTTCTCACGCTTTGACTCAGCAAGCTCCGTTCGTCTCAAGCGCTTTTGGAGGAACTCACTGACCTGTGCATTGATGGCGAAAGCGGTTGCCAAATTGACCGGTTATGAATTTGAGGATGAAGCTTATCTTGCTGGGTTAATGCACAATATTGGCGAATTGATATTCGCTAATAACTTTCCGAAAGAGACTGCCTCAATAACTGAGCTGTGCCAAACATCGCAAGAAATATTATGCGCAGAAGAGGAACATTTTGGAGGAAACCGGCATCAGGCCGGTGCCTGGCTTATATCGGGTTGGAATGTGGATCCCTTTATGGCCGATGCGATTCTTTACCAAAATGAGTCACTGGATGCGATCGGTGATGCGCATCATCTGGTTAAAATTATTTACCTTGCCAATTTGCTCTGCGGTTTTCATTCTGAGCCGGATAATTCCGCAATGATTGCCGCTGAAAAACTATTTGATTTAAACCATTCATTAGTCCAGGACTTGATAGCAAGAGTAGAAGAGGAGGTTACGAAAGCCGCTCATTCTATGGACATAAAAATAGATGAGTCTGACGAAGAAAACGAGGGTTTTGCTGTCGATCAAACCAAACAGGTCGAATTGGCAGATCGCGTGCGCAATGTGGCGTTAATGGATGGTGTACGGCAACAGATGTCTAAAGCGACCAGCGAAGCTTCTGTCCTAACCGCGATTAAGCAAGGTTTAAATATATTGTTTGGCGTAAAAAAGAGTTTTTTCTTTCTCATCAATCCTGAACTGCAGTCGTTTGTGGGCATACCATCCGACGAAAGCGATCAGCTAGTCAGTCAGATAAAAATACCTCTAAGCTCCAGTTCCAGCATTTTATCAATTTGTTATACTGAAAAACGGGCGATCAGCTCATTCGAGTCAACAGGTGAAGGTCTGCCGAGCGTAGTGGATAGGCAGCTGGCGAACCTGGCGGTAACTGAGGGTGTATACTGCCTGCCTTTAATTGTAGATAAACATGGGGTGGGAGTGCTGGTTATTGGCTATAACGAATCCGAACGGCCAATTTTCGACAAACAGGCGCGTCTATTGGCCATGTTTGCAAACGAATCAGCCAATCATTTACTAGCGCAACAACAAAGTACTCAAGCAGAACAGCGCAGGAGTGAAGAAGAGCGCGAATATTATCACGCAAGAGCTCGAGAGATAGTGCATGAGGTGAATAACCCACTTAGTATTATTAATAACTATGTGCATATTTTGAGTAGTAAATTAGATGACAAGCATTCGGTTCAGGAAGACCTTGTGATCATTAAGGAAGAGCTTGAACGAGCGGGCGGCATTCTATTGCGTTTACCAGGGATAACCGACAAGCTAACCACCGAATCTGGCATAGAACTTGTCAATATTAACAATATGTTATCCGACTTACTTAAAGTGTTTCGTTCCTCATTGTTTGCGGCGCGCAAAATTGAGTCCCATTCCGAATTAGATGAACAAATGCAGACTGTCGCAGTGGATCGTAATGCGCTGAAGCAGGTAGTCAGCAATATAATTAAAAATGCTGCAGAGGCGATGGAGGAATCAGGTCGAATCGCAATATCAACACAGTCACTAGTTAATCAAAATGGTAAGAATTATGTTGGAATTGTGATTGATGACAATGGGCCTGGAATCCCGGTTGAGATACAATCACAGCTTTTCACCCCTGTCACATCGACGAAAGGCGATGGGCACTCCGGCTTGGGGCTAGCGATTGTTAAAAATCTACTGGATGAAATGGGTGGCTCGATTAGTTGTCGCAGTACTCCTGAAACAGGCACATCATTTGAAATACTGATCCCCAGGGTTTTGGGTGATGAGGATTAGGGGGGCAATTCCACTATAATGGGATTGGCGATAATAATATGGTTACAAAATGACGCAATCACATAGAGCAAAATTGCTGGTGGTGGATGACCAGCCCCGAATGTTGAATAGCCTGAAAGACTTGATCAGTATCAATGGGTATCAGGTATTGACGGCTCTGGGAGGGCATGAAGCCTTGTCCAGATTAGAAGAATCCTCAATCGATCTGATGCTATTGGACCTAAAAATGCCTGGCTTTAGTGGGCATCAGGTTATGGATTATATCGAGGAAAAAGGCATTGATACCACAGTAATAGTGGTGAGCGGCGAGACTTCTTTTGACGCAATGTCCCAGGTGCTAAGAAGACGTGCCTACGACTATATTAAGAAGCCTTACGCACCAGATGAACTGTTGCAGACCGTTGAAAATGCACTAAACCAAAGGCAACTGCAACATCAGAATCGTGAAATCGAGTCTAAACTCAATGAATCCGAAAGACTACATCGCTACATGGTGAACAGCTCGCCGGATATTATCTATATGCTCGACAAAGAGGGAAAGTTTACCTTTGTCAATGACCGGATAGCACTGCTGCTCGGCTATGGTAAAGATGAGCTTGTCGGGCAGCATTATTCAAGATTGGTTCATTTTGAGGACGTAGAGCAGGCGAGATATGTATTTAACGAACGCCGTACAGACGATCGAATAGCCCGCAACGTTGAACTCAGATTAAAATGCAAAGATCCTGATGCGGCTCCCAAGCATTTTGAAACCAATACTGTTCCAATCGAATTAAGTGCAACAGGGATATATCAGGGCAAAGAGGGTGAGAAGGAATATCTGGGGACCTACGGCGTGGCACGCGATATCACTGAGCGCAAAGAGGCCGAGCGCACGATCAACTTTCAGGCATACCACGACCTGTTAACTCAGTTACCGAATCGAGCATTATTTAAAGACCGATTGAACCTTGCTTTGGCCCAGACAAAAAGATCCAATCAGCGCTTGGCGGTGATGTTTCTTGACCTTGATCGTTTCAAGCTGGTTAACGATACTCTAGGGCATATATGTGGTGATGAGTTGCTTCAAGCCGTTAGTCACCGCCTTCAGGAATGTTTGCGAGAGGGCGATACCTTAGCGCGTTTTGGTGGAGACGAATTCACCTTGTTATTACCGCAAATATACGGTCAGGAAGATGCGGAAACCATTGCGAAAAAGATATTATCCAAACTTAGAGATCCGTTTTTCGTTGAAGGTCATGAACTTTATGTGACGATTAGTATAGGTATTGCCATGTACCCGCATGACGGTACCAGTATGGAAATGTTGGTCAAAAATGCCGACATTGCTATGTATTGCATTAAGGGGCGAGGTAGCAACGATTACCAGTTCTTTAGTAGTGAAATGAATAGCGTATCCATTACTCGCCTGTCTCTTGAGCGGGATATGCGCAAGGCGATGGAGAATGACCAGTTTGTCATGCATTACCAACCGCAAGTCGATGTTGCAACGGGCAGAATCGTAGCAATGGAAGCACTCATCCGCTGGGAACATCCTGATCGCGGACTCATTCCGCCCTCTGAATTTGTTACCGTTGCGGAAGAGACGGGTCTAATCCTGCAGCTGGGAGAGTGGGTGCTGAGAACATCTTGCGAAACACTACGCTCCTGGCAGATGGCGGGAATTATCGATATTCGCATGGCAGTTAACCTGTCGGCGATGCAGGTTGAGCACAAAAATTTTGTTGAGCACATTATCAGGGAAATTAAGCGTAATAGCCTGATCGGTGAAAATCTGGAAGTTGAAATTACCGAAAACCTGATCATGCAGGATATGGATAACACGATTCAGAAGCTCATTAAGCTCAATGAACACGGCGTCAAGGTGGCTATTGATGACTTTGGAACTGGGTATTCGTCTTTGAGCTATTTGCAAAGATTACCGATCCATACCGTAAAAATTGACCGCTCATTCGTGCATGATATAAAAGATCAGCCCAATGATGCCTGTATAGTCGATGCTATCATTGCAATGGCTAAAGGGTTAAAACTAAATTTGATTGCAGAAGGTGTAGAAACCCCTGAGCAGTTCAATTATCTACGTGACCATGGTTGTACGGAAGTGCAGGGGTTTATGTTCGGGCATCCTATGACGGAGCACCAGGCACGCCAAATACTGCTTCAGCGGCCCTATGAGGATAATGCTTTCCTGGTTAACCATAATAAGCTAAAGCTAAAACCGGAAAGTCATGCAGCGCCGAGGTTAGCAAGCAGTGACGCCAGAAATTTCTAACTTGTGCTGATGGTAGAAAATTTAAAAAAATCTTCCGCTGTTTTTGTCGTAGCTTGCGCTACTTCCTGTTCAGTTTTATCAAGGCATAAGGCTACTCTCTGCAAAACATGAGTTAAAAAAGCCGGCTCATTTCGTTTGATCTTTGTTGGGATCTTTACCCCTCGAGGAAGCAGGTAGGGGGAATCAGTTTCCAGCATCAACCTATTTAAAGGGATCTGTTTGATAAGATCATGCAAGTGGTAACCTCTGCGCTCATCACATATCCACCCGGTTATACCAATATGCATATCCAGATTTAAATAATCTTCCAACTCCTTTTGCCCCCCAGTGAAACAGTGGGCTACAGCTCCTTGTAACTGGTCACGACAGGTTTTCATAATGGGATACAGCGTGTCGTGCGCATCTCTCTGGTGCAGATAAAGTGGCAGTTGGTACTCGATAGCCAGCTCTATCTGCTTTTCGAAAGCATGGATTTGCTTCTTTTTTGAGGAATAGTTGCGATTAAAATCCAACCCTGCTTCACCAATGGCCTTAACCTGACTGTGTCGCGCCAAAGCGCGTAAACTAACTAGCGATTGTTCGTTCCAGTGTTCTGCATGATGGGGATGAACTCCGGCAGTCGCATAGCAATTCTGATATTTGCAACATAGGTCAAGTGCAGCGCGACTATCCTCTATATCACTACCTATAATTATAAATCCGTTTACATTAACTTCTATTGCACGTGCCAGGACCCGTTCTCGATCCAGGTCAAACCTGTTACTAGTTAGATTAACGCCAATATCAATGGTCATAGTCTAATTATAGGGGCTAAGCTGAATCCTCTACCGCTGAGCTTGTATCGATAGACCATTGCAGGCTATCCAGATACGCCTTTTTGACATCCTTAATTGTCAGGCCGTGCTGCGATAACCCGGACCAGTCTATGTCGCCCCAGCTTCCCTGTTCATAGGCTAGCGTTGTTGACAATACAAAACCTAAAGGACCTTCTCCTTCTAATAATGCGGCGTTAATATCGTCAGTTAGCGAAATTGAAGATAGCAGTTCATTTAGAGGTGCATCAAAAAAAGCATCCAACATTGACATCATACCAACCGTAAAAAAAAGATCTTTTTTGTTATTGTCTACTATAGAGCCCAGATTCTCACACATGTGTGCACGCAACATGGTCTGCTCATGCAGTACATGGGGCTTGTCATCAAGGTTTGACAGTGCCAGCAGACTTGCCCAATGCTTGATATTATTTGGGCCAATCAGCAGAATAGCGCGATATAGCGACTCAATTTTACGAGGTCGGCGATAGGCTGCCGAATTAATCATTTTAAGCAGTTTGTAACTTAAGGTCGTATCGCTTGAAATTGTATCATGCAAAACACCTGGGTCACTCGTTTCTGGCGAGTGCAGATCCGCAATAAGTTTCATGACAACCAGTTTGTTGGCCGGAATCACACGTCCTTTGACCAAAATGGGTTTACTTAGGAAATAGCCTTGAAAATAGTCGAAGCCAAGTTCTTTGCAACGTTGAAACATCTCCTGCGTTTCAACTTTTTCAGCCAGCAGCTTGACCGGATAATCTCTCAATTTCAGCATATTAGAGTCAAGCTCTTCATCGTTCAAAGCGAGCACGTCGACCTTGATAATGTCCGCCAGTTTAATAAGCGGTATTAAGGATTCATCATAGGCGAAATCGTCAAGTGCAATGGTAAAGCCCTGTTGCCGTAACCTTTCTAGACCCTGTAATACTTCCGGGTCAGGAGCAATATCCTCCAAAACTTCTATGACTATTTCCTGGTTACTAAAGGGTGGCGGAGTCAGAATCAGATTGCGGGTAAAATTAATAAAGACTTTATTTTCAGCTACCAGATTATTAATGCCTACTTCCGAAAAAGCATTGAGCATAACCGTTGAGGTGGCTTGATCGCCATCGATAACGCCTGATTCCAGGCCCCCAGTAGCAGGCCTAAATAATAACTCATAGGCATAAATATCAAGCTTTGCATTAAATATCGGTTGTCGAGCAAGCAGGGTTTCTTCTTGTTGCATTTAAACTCAGTATTTATGGAAAAATTTAAAATATAACCATAACGTTCATGGCATATATGCGTTGAGTGTTAAGTGTAGCTGTTATTTCCCGTTTATTAATTCATAATATTAATTATTTTTCGGGTTTTACAGTCACTGCCGCCAATGCTGTAGCACGTTTAGTGAGGTAGTTTGCCGTTGGCATATAAAAATCGGACTGATTCTGTAATTTGGCAAAAATTACCGAATAAGCCAACACATTTTTTACATACTGGCGTGTTTCGCTATAGGGGATACTCTCTATCCAAATATCAATAGGCATATCTTCCTTGTTTTTAAGCCAGGCCGACACCCTGTTTGGCCCTGCATTGTATGCAGCAGTCGCATGGATGCTGTTACCATTAAATCGATTAAGTAAATCTTTGATGTAATGACTGCCAATTTCAACGCTTTTGCCAGGATCCAGCAAATCCCTGGTAGAGCGATATTGGAGGTTATGCTGCTTGCTGACCATAGCGGCGGTGCCCGGCATCAGCTGCATCAGTCCGAGCGCTCCTTTTGGCGACTGAGCGTCGCTCGACATGGCACTCTCCTGGCGTGCCAGTGCGAACAGCCAGTTAGCATTCAATTGCCTGTTTTTTGCGGCCTGGTTAATTGATTGCCTGTATACAAGAGGAAATCGCAGCTGCAAATCATGCCATCGCTCAGCACTCACCGCAGAACTAATGGCCTGACTATGCCAGCCTAGCTGGTGTGCATGATACGCAGCCGTGTAATGCTGTTCTTTAGTGAAACGCCGCGATACCCATATCCACTCTCTGCGAGCATCCGTGTGGCTCCCCAGCAACCATAGCTCTTTGGCACGCTCAATTCCTGGGTTGATTTTCAACTGTTCAAGGAAGTTTCCATCCACGGGATAGCTTTCAGCATTCAACTGATAGTCGATGTTTAACCAATCGGCAGCAAGAAAACCATAATAACTGCGAGATTTGGCTAAAGCAGTCAACAGATCTGTCCGCTGAACTGTGTTATCCGGGGATTGCTCGGTTGCTCGCGCAAACCAATATTGCCATCGCTCTGTTTGCAGAGTCGGTTCCGGAAGTTTTTGTAGTTGCTTTAAAACCAAGTCCCATTGCTGCTGGCGGATCGCCATCTCAATGCCGACCTCCAGCAAGTGAGTGCTATTCGGGAAAGAATATTGTTGCAATGCAGCAATATACTCGTTGGTATGATTTTGGCGTGCAAGCTGCTGGATAATCTTGTAATCCGTCTGCTGAATCTGGATTTTATTGAAATGGTGCTGTTCTTGATATTTTCGCCACAGTATCTGAGCAAGTTTTGCGTCTTTCCTGGCGAGACGTTGTATCGCATGCACTGTAAGTTCTTCGCTTTGTTCGTCAAGCAGCTTGGAAAATCGGGGAACGTCTAACTTATCAGGTCTGAAATGTAACTCCCTGTATAAACGCGCCTGCTGTTGTTGACCTTTAGACATAAAACGTATCAAGTATCGGGCCAAACGCGTATTCCCTGATTGCAGTGCCATGGAAAATCGTTGCCATGCCAGCTTGTCCGTCAGCCTTCCTCTGTCTTGCCACAATTTGAAAACAGGGTCACAGGCTTTTGGTTGCGACCGGCCAACCAGCCAGAGGGGCTCGGCCAAGTCTAACGCCTTCGATTCCAGACCAGTCTTGTACATTGCCCATAGTCCATAGCATTGCAGTTCAACGCTTTGGATATCATCGTTATAAAATTCAAGATAGCGCTGCCAGTCACCACGTTTGGCCAAGGTTCTTAACCAAAGGTGTTTTACTCTTGGTGCAAGTGGAGTATCCGAATAGGCCTTTAGAAAAGCAGACACCTGAGATGCGGGGGTTTTTCGTTTAATCAGGCGCTGCAAGTAAGCATATTCAAGGTATGGGTAAAGAGGGTAGTGGCTGAGCTTTAAGCCAATTTCTTTAAACTGGCTGATTCTGCCTTGCGACAGAGCCGTCATAGCTGCTTGATACTGTTCTCGCTCAAACTGCCACTGCTCCAGGTGTTGACCTGTGTTATTCGCCTCAGCCGCTTGCAGGTAAGCACCAAAAACAATCAGTGGCAGCAGTCGTCCCAACCAATACTTAGAAAGCCTTTTCAACATCTCAGCCTCACTATTACTCCTTTTTGCCAACCCGTACCGCTAACACATCACAGGAGGCACCATGCAATACGCCATTTGCTGTTGAACCAAGCAGAAGTGATAGGCCGTGTCGACCGTGACTCCCTACCACTATAAGGTCGACCTTTTGTTCTTCCGCAACACGATGTATTTCGTTCTGTGGGAGCCCGACAACGGTATGCTGATCCTGCTCCGGGATTAAATAAGGTTTGGCGAACTCCGCCATTTTTATTCGCGCATGCTCATCCAGCTGATCCTGAATAGCAGTCAAGTCCATTGGAATATCGCCACCATAGGCAAAATTGATAGGTTCGATAACGTGGATTGCACTGAGACGGGCACCTATTTGTTTAGCAAGAAGAGCGGCTTTGTCGGCGATAAACGCAGACTCTTCGGTGAGATCTATTGCAAGCAGGATTTTGGTATATGCAACCATTTTAATAAGCCTCCTAAACAGGTAGTTGATTTGGTTTCAAATACTACTTTTAGCACACTCAAACATTAGCATAGCCCATGCATTAACTATATGATAGAAATCAAAACAACTTCGATGCCAAAACCTACGTTTCCTTAGGACAATTAATGACGCTATTGATTATTTTACTTGCGGCCTGCCTGGTTCTGGGTTCGGCGATGTGGGTGTTACCTTCGCCGAAAGAGAAGCGCCAGATGTTGTTGCGTCGACACGCCATGAGCAAAGGGATTCAGGTACAGCTGAGTAAATTGCAGAATCCGAAAAATCCCATGGATAAAATTCACTGCATAGCCTACCGCTTGCCGGTCCAGCATACCAGGAAAGAAAATACGGCCTGGCTGCTATATCAGCCGGAAATGAGTTTAAGATCACATGTGAACGGCTGGAGTTTTGCAGCGCATGGGAGTCGTCCCGATGAGCAGTTAGTGGCTCAGCTTAAGCCACTGGTAGAAAAGTTGCCGAAAGATACGCTGGCAATTGAAAGTACGCCGGTGTCCGTTGGTCTGTACTGGCAAGAACGAGGAGACACAAAAGATGTTGACGCAATTCAACAAATTCTGCACACCATGCAATCGCTATGAATCAACATTGACATCCGTCCTCAGATCGACCAAAGTTCCGTTTCAAAGTTGTTTTGAACCGTTGTAATGGCGTCCACTTCGCGTTATGTGTTGATAATGGCAAAATAGGACGCCCTGACTGACAATTATTAATCCCGCGCAAATCCACTATGGGAGTAAAATTATGATATTCGAGGGTAGTGCAATTCAGGTTAGAAGCCTGGAGGAAGGTATACTGGAGTTGGTTTTCGACTCAAAAGAAAGCCCGATAAACATATTAAATCAGGCCGCTATTGGCGAATTGCGAAATGCGGTTGATGCCATTAAAGCGCAAAGCAATGTGCAAGGTCTGGTCATCTCCAGCGCCAAAGATTCTTTTATTTTAGGGGCTGATATTAACGAGTTCAGTGGATTATTCGCGCAGCCTGCAGACCAGCTAAAAGCCAGCCTTAAAATAGCTCACGACATATTCAATGACATTGAGGATCTGCCATTTGCAACCGTTACAGCGATTAATGGCGACGCATTGGGCGGCGGTTTTGAATTGGCGCTCAGCACAGATTTCAGGGTGATGTCCACTACCAGCAGCGTCGGATTGCCTGAAGTTAACCTCGGCATTATTCCTGGTTTCGGCGGGTGTATCAGGCTGTCACGACTCATCGGAGCGGAAAACGCGCTCGAATGGATTACCACGGCCAAACCGCAGCGCGCAGATGCGGCGCTGAAAGTGGGTGCGGCCGACAGTGTCGTAGACCCATCAATATTAAAGGAAGCAGCCATTCATTTGCTGGCTGAATGCCAGAATGGCAAGCTTGATAATCAGGCAAACCGTATCGCTAAGACTTCGCCACTTCAATTAAGGCCATTAGAAGCCAGCATGGCTTTTGAAACCGCTAAAGGAATGGTGTTTAAAGTTGTAGGAACTGATTATCCAGCTCCTATGGCGGTCATATCAGTATTGGAAAAGTCCGCCCATATGTCACGAGCGGAGGCCTTAGAAGTTGAGGCAGAAGCGCTGGTAGCCATGTCTAAAACAGATGTCTGCAAAGCATTGATCGGCTTGTTCCTCAATAGTCAGGCACTAAAGAAAATTGCCGGTGCTGCGAAGAAGATTGCTAATCCTGTGCACCAGGCGGCAGTGCTGGGTGCGGGCATAATGGGTGGCGGAATTTCCTATCAGTCAGCCTTAAAAGGAGTGCCTGTGGTAATGCGGGATATCGCGGAACCAGCTTTGGACTTGGGTATGTCTGAAGCGACCAAACAGCTAAATAGACGAGTGGAAAAAGGCCGCATGAAGCCGGCTGATATGGCAAAGATCCTTGGGAGCATTAAACCCACGTTGGAAATGTCGGATATCCAAGCGGTGGATGTGGTTGTCGAAGCAGTGGTTGAGAATCCTAAAATCAAACTGGCGGTTCTTGGGGAAGTAGAAAAAACTGTCAGCGACAGGGCCATTATCACCTCAAACACATCAACTATCTCAATTGACTATCTGGCCACTGCTCTGCAAAAACCAGAGCGTTTCTGCGGCATGCATTTTTTTAACCCCGTACCGCTAATGCCCCTCGTTGAAGTAATCCGTGGCAAAGACACCAGCGATCAAACTATCGCCACGGTAGTCGCTTACGCCACAACCATTGGAAAGACGCCCATAGTAGTGAATGATTGTCCGGGGTTTTTGGTCAATCGCGTGTTGTTTCCCTACTTTCTCGGATTTAATTTATTGATTCGTGACGGTGCCGATTTTCAACAGGTGGATAAGGTAATGGAGCGTTTCGGCTGGCCGATGGGGCCCGCCTATTTACAGGATGTTGTGGGCATTGACACCTGTCATCATTGTATTGATGTAATGCAGGACGGTTTTCCAGAACGAATGAAGTTTGAGGAAACTTCCATCCTTGACTTACTCTATAAAGCTGAACGTTACGGTCAAAAGAACGGCAAGGGCTTTTACCATTACGAACCCGATGCTAAAGGACGCCCGGCGAAATTGTTTAACGAGCAGATTCTGGACTTTGTGGGTAAAGTCCAGGCAGATGCTAAAGAGTTTAGCAAGGAAGAGGTGGTCGCTCGATTGATGGTACCCATGTGCCTTGAGGTGGCAAGGTGCGTAGAGGAGGGGATTGTCGCATCACCTGCCGAAGCGGATATGGCACTAATAATGGGTCTCGGATTTCCTAAATTCCGTGGTGGTGCCTTGCGCTATATTGATACTTTGGGTGCGGATAAATTTTGTGAGCTTGCGGACAAATACGCACATTTAGGCAAGCTGTACGAAGTGCCAGAAGGTCTAAGGTCAATGGCAAAAAATGGTGGCAAGTATTTTTAATACAGTGACTTACAGCTAACAGTTTATGTTGTTTTTACATTACTGTCAGGCTGAAGGTGACATTGAATAATCTGTAAAGTAGTGGTTTAAGTTTACTTAGCTGGAGGATAGCATGAGTTTAAGTGCGCGAGATGCCGTAATCGTGGATGCCGTTCGCACCCCAATGGGACGTTCAAAAAATGGCGGTTTTCGTCATGTTCGCGCTGAGCAGCTATCAGCGCATATGATGAATGCCTTGCTACAGCGGAACTCAAAGCTCAACCCGTCTGAAATAGAGGATGTTGTCTGGGGTTGCGTAAACCAAACACTGGAACAGGGGATTAATATCGCGCGCATGGCAGTGCTTCTTGCTGATTTGCCGCATACCTGTCCAGCACAGACAATTAACCGTCTCTGTGGTTCCTCGATGGCTGCCCTGCATATTGCAGCGCAGTCTATTCAGTCAGACAACGGGGATTGCTTTATTGTAGGCGGTGTGGAGCACATGGGTCATGTCCCTTTGACGCATGGCGCAGACATTAATCCACAGCTCGCTAAATATGTTGCTAAAGGCTCCGCAATGATGGGGTTGACCGCAGAGCTGTTGGCAAAAATGAATAAAATCTCACGTCAGGCTCAGGATCAGTTTAGCCTTCGTTCACATCAACGAGCACAGCAAGCTGCCGTCAATGGAGGTTTTGCCAGTGAACTGGTTCCAGTTGAAGGGCATGACGACAGGGGATTTAAAACGCTTATTGCTGCTGACGAGGTGATTCGTGCAGATGCTAATATCGAGGCCCTATCACAACTAAGGCCTGTATTTGATCCTGCAAACGGGACTGTAACTGCCGGCAGCTCTTCAGCACTTTCCGATGGGGCTTCCGCACTATTAATTATGTCAGCCGCCAAGGCTCAATCGCTAGGGTTAAAGCCTCGCGCAAAAGTTCGATCAATGGCGGTGAGTGGCATTGATCCCGCGATAATGGGTTATGGGCCTGTCTCAGCAACAGAAAAAGCTCTGAGTAAAGCTGGGCTAGAAATAGAAGATATAGAAGTCCTGGAATTAAATGAAGCTTTTGCAGCACAGGCTCTAGCCGTTATTGGTGGACTTGGCTTGCAAGACTGCTTCGACGACAGGGTTAATCTGAACGGTGGAGCAATCGCGCTCGGCCACCCATTAGGATGCTCAGGGACGAGAATATGCGGCACCCTGCTAAACATCATGGAAAAACAGGATGCCAGTATAGGGCTGGCGACCATGTGTATAGGAATGGGGCAGGGAATTGCAACGATTTTTGAGCGGGTCTGATTGTGTCCGGAGTAGATACCGCTCAAAGGTATTGCTTAAAACAGCTTTGCCGCTATCAAAGAGACTTAAGCACCGTTACCAACCTTTTCGATATGGTGACCGTAAGATCAATGTAACCATGAGGGCAGGTTATCAAACGGAAGACCATTCAGCTCATCTGGTTAAACGAGTAGACGAAGCACTCTACCGAGCAAAAATTAATGGCAGAGACCGCGTTAAGGCTGGCGCTGCATAGCAGGCCTAACAGTCTCAACTTTTCTCAGCACATATTCATAAAGCTAACGGCTATTTAGTATTACCCATTAATCCGCGAATAGACGCCGGGATATCTGCCGGTATCACAACCAACTTGCCGTTTTCTGACTTGGACATATCCTTGATTGCTTCAATGTAGCGCTCGCCCAACAAATACATGACCGGTAGTTCGTTTTGTTGAATGGCTGCTGTTACCTTGCTGATAGCTGTTTGGCTTGCCTCGGCAAGTACTACCTGTGCTTGTGCATCCCTTCTGGATGCCTCTAAACGTCCATCGGCTTCCAATATCGCAGCTGCCTTTTCACCTTCTGCCCTTGTCACGGTGGCGCGCCGACCACGCTCGGCTGCTGCCTGTTCTTCCATGGCTTTTTGCATGGTCATGGAGGGATTGATATCCTGAATCTCAACAGTTTTCATGGTGATACCCCAATCGGAAATATCATCAGAGATTGCTGCCTTTAATTTTGCTTTGATCTGATCGCGAGATGAAAGCGCATCATCCAGAGCCATCTCACCGACAATAGCACGTAGAGATGTCTGCACCAGGTTTTGAATAGCAAGTCTGTAGTCCTCAACACCATAAACGGCTTTTTCAGGGGAGATAATATTGATATAGGCCACCGCATTGGCAATGATCACTGCATTGTCTCGAGTGATAACTTCCTGGGAGGGGATATCCAGGACGATATCCTTGGTAGTTACTTTGTACGAAACATCATCGACATAAGGAATGATGATGTTTAACCCCGGGTTAAGTGTGCCGTGGTACTTACCCAAACGCTGCACAACCCACTTGCTACCTTGGGGTACTAACCGAACGCCCTTGGCAATGGTAACCAGGACTAAAACTAAAAATACAACTACAGGAACTAAACCTTCCATTGTGTGACTCCTTGGGATTTATCAGGTATCAATTTAAATGCTCGTCTATCAAATGATTTGCAGATTGAAATTATTAACGTTTATCAACGATTAAGGTATTGCCAGAAACATCCCTGACCACGACGCGATCGCCAACGACGACATCGTCTGTTGATATAAAGGGCCACTCCTCACTACCGAGAATTGGCGTAGTAAAGCGCAGATGGCCACGCTCCTCTCCATGAGCGGCTTTGATCACTTGCGCAGATTCGCCAACTATGGCCTCTCTGGATAACCCGGCTTTGGTCCGATCGACCGCCAGTGGTTTGAAATACTTAAACCAACTTAGAGTAAATATCACAGAGGCGACAGCCCAAATAAATATCTGCCAGCCCAAGGCTAAATCAGGCATCACAAATAATACAGCACCTGCCAAGATAGCCCCTAAGCCGAACCAAAGAGCGGTAAAACTTGGTAGAAAAATTTCTACCATAATGAGCAACATCCCAAACACCAGCCAATGCCAGTATAAAACTTGAATTTCCATAGGTTTTTCCAATCCGTTTATTGGTGTTAAGTTTAGTTTATCTTCACTATTCAAATAGCATTTTTTGTTTTTGATTCACTTTTCTTTTACTTTACTTTCACCTCAGGGTCCACCAATCCGCTTTTACTCAAAGCAATATATATCTTCTTGCTCATTCTTGCGAGCGAAGATACATCGCCCAGATTTGGCACCTCACCTGCAATAATACGTGCTTCCCAACTGTCCAGCTCCATTTCAAGAAAATCCAATAATTTTTTTGAGCAACCGTGGCACACACCAGAGCACATTTGCGCTTCAGTCAGACCAAAGGGGATCGACTGCCTGGCTAGATTAATAACCTGCATAAGAGCTGTCTGTGTGTCTGGTTTCATTCCTTTGCTCATGCTGCTTGGTTTACTCAACCGGCCTTGCTACTAAATGCAATGCCGCTTAAGGGATGGCAACTTAAAGAACCCCTGCCCGAATTCTGAACGCTTGTTTGATTCATGGTTTATTCTCAAACACGTTTTTCCCCCAGCTTAAAAAACATGCAGCTGAAATTCCGGCAGAGCCAAAAATCATACACATCACCATTATCTGGTAACGCGCTGCGATCAAGGGCGAAACGCCTGAAAGAATCTGCCCGGTCATCATGCCTGGCAAAGACACAAGACCAACGGCAAACAAAGAGTTTATGACCGGAATCATGGCAGCCTGCATCGCAATGGACCGGGCTTCCTTGTAACCTACGCCACGCTTGAGTTCAGCATTAATCCGCTCTGCAGCCAGACTGATACTGGTCATTGAGTTTGCGAAAATCATGCCCGCCAGCGGGATCAGGTAGAGAGGCATGTACCAAGGCTGCATCTCCAACACACCCTGACTAACCAACGCGAGGGTTAAGCCACCGCCCAGCAAAATAGCCGCTAATGCGTAACCAAAAAGTGGCCTGCGATGCTGTTTTACCGTGCCCAGCGCAATCCAGCTTGATGCGATGACCATAATAAAAAGCACCAAAAGAATAAAAGAGGCGCTTTCGGATTCAAAGATATAGGTCAGGAAGTAGCCGATCAGCAAGAGTTGAACCAGCATGCGCACGATAGCATAAAACGCATTTACCGCCTGCAACGACCACTTGATCAGAATAGCCATGGTGATCAGGACAGGTATAAAGGAGATGGCCAGATTAAGAGTTGGAATAGTTTGCAGTGAAGGACTCATTTAATGTTCGCTATATCCTGGGCAAATGATTTTTTGTTATTTGAGACATATGCGTAACGACTGCTTTCGAAAATCCAGCATTAAAAATTCGCTCAAAATACTCATGTATAACCTGTAAGCTCTCAATTAGAGCCTGTCCGGAAAGTGCTGTTGCAGGAAATCCAGAAACACTTTGATCTTAGCTGGTAAGAATCGCCGAGAAGGGTACATCGCGTAAAGATTGTGGGCAACTTCATACTTACCTTCAAAGAGCTTAACCAATGTTCCTTTTTCGAGGCTATCCCTGCAAATAAAATCCGGTACCATTGTTACGCCCAGACCCTGTTCCGCCAGGTCGCGGCAAAGCTGGATGGAATCGCAATTGTACTTGCCGTTGATTTTCAGCTTGGCTAGCGCATCCTGTTCGCCAAAAAGCCATGGTCGTGGGCTACGTTCATAAGTGAGTTCAACAATACAATCGTGTTCGTACAGGTCAATAGGTCGTTTGGGTATACCCTTGAGCTTTAAATAAGTGGGACTTGCATAATAGTTAGTTGTTGCCGAAGCTATTTTCCTGGCGATAAAGGATGAATCCTGTGGCTCATCAATATGTATCATAATATCGATGTTGTCCTCCAGCATATGCGGATTGCCGGCCCCTGAAACGAATTCTACACGTAAACCAGGATAGGATTTTGCGAACTCACCTGCGAGCGCCCCAAGTTTATACTGAGAAAACTCGTTAGGTGCATAAATACTCAACTTGCCGACGGGGGCATCTTGGCGCGAAACAATCTGTGTTCGAGCTGCTTCAACTTGCTCCAGGATCTGATCACAACTCTTGTAAAATACTGTGCCCGCATCAGTTAATTGGATACGTCGCGTTGTCCGTTGTAGCAATCGAGTGCCCAAACACTCTTCCAAATGTTTTAGACGCCGGCTCAAAGTTGATTTGGGTAATTCCAGATGATTTGCAGCGGCAGTGATACTGCCTGCGTTAACCACGCAAACAAACAGCTGCATCTCTTGAAAATTGAGGTCTATTAGGGACATTTAGGCACGTTACGAGTTAATTGCGTGGCTGATTGTTGCAAATAATACAACATTTCATCTCGTTCGGTAGCCTGATTGAAGATAATACTTGTCTTGCAGCGGGAGTGTAAATGGCATTGGCTGTCCGATACAGATACCTGTTCGCAAGAAATTGGATACTGGCGCGGCCACCGATAAAGATCTATAGTTTTTAGATGCGTAAAAACATTCAAAGTATCGTCGACCAGGTTGGCTCAGTTTTGCTGGGCAAAGAGCATCAGATTAAATTGGCTTTAACCTGTCTAATGAGTGGTGGACACCTGCTGATTCAGGATCTGCCCGGGATGGGGAAAACAACATTGGCTCATGCCCTGGCGAAAACTCTTGGGCTGAGTTACAACCGGATTCAGTTTACCAGTGACCTATTGCCCACGGATATTCTGGGAGTGTCTGTTTTTGAGCAAGGAAGCGGTCAATTCAGCTTTCGACCGGGTCCGATATTTAGCCAGCTTTTATTGGCTGATGAGATTAATCGCACCACACCTAAAACTCAGAGTGCCCTGCTTGAAGCGATGGAAGAGGGGCAGGTCAGCATAGAGGGAGAAACCCGTAATTTGCCTGAGCCATTTTTTGTGATCGCCACACAAAACCCTTCAACCCAGGCCGGAACCTATGCCTTGCCAGAGTCACAGCTGGATCGATTTCTTATGCGCATAGAGCTGGGCTATCCTGATCCGGCAGCTGAACGAGAACTCTATCGCGGCGTCGATCCAAGGCTACGATTAAAGGCGCTTCAGACAAAACTACAAGCTGACGATATTTCAAATATTAGAGTTGATGCATCACAGGTGATTGTCAGCGAAGCTATTTTGGATTATGTACAACGCATCGTACAGCACACCCGAACCAGCCCCGAATTCTACTGCGGTGTATCTCCTCGCGGTGCTCTGGCACTGCTGAATTGCGCCAAGACCTGGGCATATGTTCACGCTCGAGACCATTTGCTGCCAGACGATGTGCAAGCCGTAATGCCTTCAGTCCTTGGCCACCGTGTGCGCGAGGTTGAAGACTATGATAATTCAACAGGGGATGCACTGGTCGACAAAGTACTGAACACGGTTGATGTATTGAGTTAACGATAATCCTGAGTGTTTAATATGCAGACTGTCGTGTTCGATAGGTGGTTTAAACAGCGATTCAAACAATGGATTAATCGTCGATTACCCGCGCAAAGATCCATATTTTTAACGCGAAAAAACGTTTTTATTTTTCCTTCCAAGTCAGGGTTTGCCTTTCTTCTGGTCATCACGCTACTTTGGTTGATAGCAACCAACTACGAAAACAATCTGATTTTTGCCTTCACTTTCCTTCTGACAAGTTTGTTTGTTGTTTCCATCCTTCATACCTTCAGTAATCTGGCAGGGCTCACCATCACAACGCTTGGCAGCACGCCTGCCTTTGTGGGAGAAGATGCAGAGTTTCGTTTGATGATCGAGCGCCGCGGCCAGCGCTGGCACGAAAATCTACTATTTAGCTGGCCAACGGTAGCACCACAAATAGTTAGCTTAACTGAACAAAGCCAACAAAAAATAAAGCTTTACCTGAAGGCTTCTCATCGCGGTTTATTCAAGCCATCGAGAATTCTAATTGCAACTTACTACCCGCTCGGTCTGCTGCGCGCCTGGACCTGGCTGGATCTTGATACCGTTTGTCTGGTTTATCCAAAACCAATCAAGCCCGGCCCGATTCCAGCAGCCCAGGGTACGGGTGAGGAGGGCAGTTATTCCAACAGCCCGGGTTCTGAAGACTTTTATGGGTTAAAAACTTATCAAACTGGAGATTCGCCCAAACATGTAGCCTGGAAACAATATGCCCGAGGTCGTGGCTTGCACACCAAGGAATACCGGTCGTCTATCGACCGGAGGCTATGGTTGGACTGGGATTATTTTGGCGGAATGAATCGGGAAAGCCGCCTGTCGTGCTTATGTTACTGGGTTTTAGCCGCTGCCCGAACCCAGGAATCCTATGGCTTGCGGCTGCCCAATCTGGAGATTGCACCTGATAAAGGGTTTGCCCACAGAGATCGACTGCTTAAAGCGCTGGCGCTGTTTGAATCTGAGTCTGTAGAGCGTTAAGCAGATGAAACTGGTTTATCAAATTCCCCGTAACAGCTTGGTATGGCTACTTTTCGCCTATGCTTTTGTGGTGGCCGCACTGACAGAGATATTGCCTATTCCAATTCTAGCCATTGCCTCGCTGTGTCTGATCTGGCGTATCCAGGTTTATCGTGGATTTTGGAAGTTTCCTACTCGATATATTAAATACTGCCTGGTAGCTTTGACGATAATTGTGCTCTATGCAAGTTTTGGGCGACTGATTGGTCTCGAGCCAATGGTGTCACTGTTAGTTTCCGGGTTTTCGTTCAAGCTGATTGAGATGCACCAACGACGTGATGCATTAACGGTCATTTATCTTGCTTACATAATTGCAGCAACGCAGCTACTGTTTTCCCAAACCATGAGCTCTGCGCTTCTAGTGTTAGCGGAAACCGTTATCATAACTACCGCATTGATAGGTTTGAATCAGTCAGAGGGATACCGGTATCCCTTTAAAAGCCTGAGCACGGCGGGGCGATTGCTGCTGCAGGCCATTCCTTTAATGATTCTGTTGTTTTTAGTGATGCCCCGACTCGGTGCGCTTTGGTCAGTCCCCTCACCTCAATATAGTGCTAAAACGGGCGTCAGCGACTCAATGTCGCCCGGTGATATCAGCCAACTGGCCAACAATGGCGATCTAGCGTTTCGCGTCAGTTTTAGTGGCGAAACACCCGAGCATTCACAAAGGTACTGGCGAGGCCTGGTGTTTTCTCGGTTCGACGGTCGTCGATGGTCGCAAGCTCAACCCTTTGATTACGGAAAGGAGAAGGAATGGATACACTGGACCGGCGAGCCTCGTCTGTCCTGGGAAGACCAACTACGTGTCCGAAGTACAAAAATCGACTACAGCATCATCATGGAGCCCTCTCAGCAACCCTGGCTGTATGCCATGGAAATGCCCGTTAGTAATGACAGGGAGGTCGGGCTTGCCCGTAATTTTCGATTGGTCAGCAGAACCCCGGTGACCCAGCGCATTCAATACCAAGTGACCTCTTATCCTGATTATCAGCTTGAAGCGGACTCGTTGCCAGACTGGCGCTATCGCTATGAAACCAGGTTGCCGAGAAGCTTTAACCCAAAAGCAATCGCCCTTGCAAAAAAATGGTATCGGGAATCTGGCTCTGTTCAACGCTACATTCAGCGGCTGCTGTCCTGGTACAACCGCGAGTTCATTTACACACATAACCCGCCTCGTCTGGGCAAGCACACCGCTGACGAATTTCTGTTTACCACCAAACGAGGCTTTTGTGAGCATTTTGCCAGCAGCTTTGCCATTATGATGCGTGCTGCAGGCATTCCTGCTCGCGTAGTCGCCGGCTATCAGGGCGGCGAAGAAAACCCCTATCAGGCCTATCTATTAGTTCATCAATATGATGCGCATGCCTGGACGGAGGTTTGGCTGCAAGGTGAGGGCTGGCGGCGTGTTGATCCAACCGCAGCGGTTGCACCGCAGCGCATTGAGCGTGGCATACAGAACATAATTGGGAGACAGGAATTTTTAGCCGAATCCCCTTTATCCTTGATCAGATACCAGAATATTCGCTGGCTAAATCTGTTAAGGCTGCAATTAGACCGGTTGGATTACCTTTGGCACCAAAATATTCTGGAATTTGATGGAGATCTACAAAATGCAGTACTGAAGCGGTTGCTGGGCAAGGTGGAGCCCCTTCGACTGGTGATAGCACTGACATCAATAACGACTGCTGTACTGCTGATGATTGCTTTTAATTTAGCCCGAAGCGGTCGATCAAAAACGCAACCTCCCTCGGTAAAAACCTATCTCAGATTTTGTCGAAAACTCGGGAAACTTGGGTTTGTGCGCAAACCACACGAATCACCCACTGTATTTGCTGAGCGAGTGAGTCGAGCACGCCCGGATCTTCGACAACCTGTTACAAAAATTACCGGGCTTTTTGAATCCTTTTGTTACGCCGGGCAGGGCGACGAACAAGAACTTTACAAAACAGTCGCTCGTTTTCGTCCTGCTCGGCGTAAAATATAGGCCTGCAGGCGGCAACGCTATTTCAGCTCCAGCACTGTTCTAGCCGAAATACTTCTCTAATAGCGATCAGCCATCATTTCCAGGGACATCGGCTTGATTTTTGACGCATGGCCGCAACAACCAAACGCTTCATACCTTGCCAGACAAATCTCTTTCATTGCATTCGTTGCTACGGTTAAATATTTGCGCGGATCAAACTCAGATCTATTTTGTGCCATAAATCGCCTGATCGCGCCAGTGGATGCCAAGCGCAGATCCGTATCAATATTGATCTTGCGAACACCATGTTTGATTCCCTCACAGATCTCCTCGACAGGCACACCGTAAGTCTCAGAAATCTCACCTCCAAACTCATTAATGACAGCTAGCCAGTCTTGAGGAACCGACGAAGAGCCATGCATAACCAGGTGGGTATTGGGAATCGCCTGATGGATCTGTTTGATGCGGTCTATAGCAAGAATATCTCCGGTAGGCGGTCGGCTGAATTTGTACGCGCCATGGGAAGTGCCGATGGCAATCGCCAAAGCATCTACCTGGGTTTTCTCAACGAAATCCCGGGCTTCTTCCGGATCGGTCAGAAGTTGATCATGGGACAGCGTTCCCTTTGCACCGACTCCGTCCTCTTCACCCGCCTGACCAGTCTCCAGTGAGCCAAGGCAGCCCAGCTCTCCCTCTACCGAAACACCGCAGGCGTGCGCCATGGCAACGACCGTATGAGTTGTCTCTACATTGTATTCATAGCTGGAGGGTGTTTTACCATCCGTCATCAAAGAGCCGTCCATCATGACCGAACTAAAGCCCAGCTGAATGGAACGCTGACATATCGCCGGACTAGTACCGTGATCCTGGTGCATCACTACTGGAATATGCGGGAACTCCTCAATCGCAGCGAGGATAAGGTGACGCAAAAAAGGCGCACCAGCGTACTTTCTGGCTCCGGCAGAAGCCTGAACGATAACCGGTGCGTCTAATTCATCGGCGGCTTCCATAATGGCTCGCATCTGCTCAAGGTTGTTAACGTTAAATGCGGGGACTCCAAAATCATTTTCTGCTGCGTAGTCGAGGAGTTGTTTGAGTGATACAAGCGCCATTTTTTATCCTTTCCTGGTCCGGTAAAAGCGTCTAGCTTACACTGAAAACAGGTGATTCTCTAGCGGATCAAGTCCAATAATTGTGTAAAGTGGCTGATTGTTTTATCCGGCAATGATAGTGCAATTTTCTCCCCATGGTTGTAACCATAATCAACCGCCACCACCGGGCAGCCAGCAGCTTTTGCTGCCTGCACATCATTTTTGGAATCACCCACCATCAAGCAATTTGGCAGGGGAGTCCCGCAAAAATCAGCAGCGTGAAGCAATGGTGCAGGATGAGGTTTTTTATGGGCTAACGAATCGCCACTAAGGAGCATGCAAAAAAATGGCTCAATACCCAAATGTTGAATCAAAGGGCTTGTGAAATCTCCCGGTTTATTGGTGATACAAACCATTGGTATGTTCCTCTCCTTCAACTGCAGCAGAGTCTCCCTGACTCCCTCGTAAAGTACGCTTGAACAAACCAGATTATCAGCATAGATACGATTAAAATGGCGCTTTGCTTCACTAAACTGTCGGTCCGTAGGCTCGGCAGCTAACGCATTATTGAGAGCTCGTTTGATCAACACCGGAGCACCATTTCCGATCCAGTGCTTCACCTGCCCAATACCAGGTGCAGGCAGATCCATAGCCAACATCATTTGATCCACGGCATAGGCCAGATCCGGCAACGAATCCACCAGAGTACCATCCAAATCAAAAAACAGAGCTTTGGTTGTAAACACAGGTTTCCTCTTGGATTTAAAGTAAGCGGTGCATCTTAGGGTTTTTGTGGGAGGAGGGGAATAGCATGCTTGTTAAATCTGCTGCTATTCAATACAAGGTTTATTTTCCAGTTTTATTTCGATATAGTGACCCCCCTTCAGCATCGTGACTGAATTGATCATAAAATGGATTTTAGGATTGTTAAATCGGATGGAACCGAGCGATCACCCCAACAAAGTTAATCTGGATACCGGCTGCAGCTGTCTCTGTTTGCTCGCCCGCTATCATCAGGTTGCTGCGGACGCCCAAGCCTTGCAACACGAGTTTGGCGAATCCGGCAGACGCTTTACTGATACCGATATCCTTCGTGCTGCCTCCTTTTTAAAACTCAAAGCGAAACTCGTCAAACCTGACACCCAACGGCTTAAAGATATTGCATTACCCGCAATCGCAAAAGACCAGAGTGGCAATTATCTTATCCTTGGGCGCATCGACAGTGATAATGAAAAAGTCCTGATCCAGAAACCTACAGCAAGAGCCCCTCAAACCTTATCGATAAAAGAGTTCGAGGCGCTTTGGTCAGGTGAACTGATATTAGTCACCACGCGATCTCTGCCACCGGGAATGACCGGCAAGTTCGATGTTAGCTGGTTTATCCCGGCAATCGTCAAACATAAGAAACTGCTGGGGGAAGTACTTTTAGCCTCTTTCTTTATCCAGTTATTTGCCCTAATTACACCCCTGTTTTTCCAAGTGATTATTGATAAAGTGTTGGTGCACCGTGGCCTAACCACTCTAGATGTACTCGCTATCGGATTGTTAGTGATTTCCGTCTTTGATGTGGTTCTGAACGGCCTACGCACCTATCTGTTTTCCCATACCACAAATAGGGTAGATGTGACTTTGGGTAGCAGCCTGTTCCGCCATCTGCTGCACCTGCCCATTGCTTACTTTCAGGCTCGCCAGGTGGGGACGACCGTCGCGCGGGTCAGGGAACTGGAAACCATCCGAAACTTTATTACCGGTTCCGCACTGACCCTGGTGATCGACCTGTTCTTCACCTTCGTCTTCTTCGCAGTGATGTACTATTACAGTCCCACCCTGTTTATGGTGGTGCTTGGTTCAATTCCGTTTTATGTTCTGCTCTCGGCATTTATTACACCCATACTAAGAAAACGCCTGGATGAAAAATTTAAGCGGGGAGCCGAAAATCAGGCTTTTTTGGTTGAATCTGTCTCAGGAGTGGAAACACTTAAAACCATGGCGGTTGAACCACAGATGCAGCGCAAATGGGAAGAACAGCTTGCCGGTTACGTCTCAGCCTCTTTTCGAAGCCAAAATCTGGGGAATATTGCCAGTCAGGTGGCCCAGTTTATTAACAAAGTGGTCACCGTCCTGATTCTCTGGTTTGGCGCAAGGCTAGTCATTACCGGCGAACTTAGCGTCGGGCAACTGATAGCGTTCAATATGTTGGCGGGGAGAGTATCCGGCCCCATTCTTAGGCTGGTTCAGTTATGGCAGGATTTTCAACAGGCCAGCATCTCCATTGAACGGTTGGGCGATATCCTTAATACCCCAACCGAACCCGCCCATAACCCCAACCGTACGACGCTGCCGCAAATTAAAGGCCATGTGCAATTCGAACATGTCAGTTTTCGCTACCACCCCGATCAACCCCAGGTACTCAACAATATATCCCTAAGCGTAAATCCGGAGGAAGTGATTGGTATTGTCGGGCGCTCCGGTTCCGGCAAAAGCACCCTAACAAAATTGGTGCAAAGACTTTATGTGCCGGAATCCGGTCGAATACTGATCGATGGCGTTGACCTGTCTCTGGTACAACCGGTCTGGCTCAGGCGCCAAGTGGGCGTCGTGCTCCAGGAAAACTTTCTGTTTACCCGTTCAGTGAAAGATAACATTGCCCTGTCCGATCCCGGCATGCCGATAGAACGCGTGATTCAGGCAGCCAAGCTTGCCGGTGCCCATGAATTTATCCTAGAGCTATCTGAAGGCTACGATACCCGCATCGAGGAGCAGGGCAGCAACCTATCCGGTGGGCAAAAACAGCGCATTGCCATTGCCAGAGCACTACTCACCAACCCCAGCATTCTGATCTTCGATGAAGCCACCAGCGCTCTCGATTACGAGTCCGAACGGATTATTCAACAGAACATGCAAGCCATCACCCATAACCGGACCACCTTTATTATTGCGCATCGGCTGTCCACGGTACGAAATGCCGACCGCATTCTTGTGATCGACAAAGGCCGTATTATCGAGCAGGGCAGCCATGACGCCCTGCTAAAACATAACGGGCTATACGCCAAATTGCATTTCCACCAAAGCGACAAAAAAGGAGAGGTGGCTTGATGGCGCTTCTTAATTTAAAGATGCCCTGGCAATGGTTAACCGACCGTTTCGAAAGCCCCGATCAGGTTAAGCGCAGCACCTATGCCTTTATGCCTGCCGCTCTCGAAGTGCAGGAAACCCCACCATCACCTATTGGTCGAGCAATCATCTGGGTGATTGTCCTGCTCTTTGTGATTGCCGTTGCCTGGGCAACGATCGGCAAAATGGATGTAGTGGCAGTCGCCCAGGGTAAAATTATTCCCAGTGGCAGGGTCAAAACCATCCAGCCTCTGGAAATAGGTAAGGTTAAAGCCATCCATGTCCAGGAAGGGCAATCCGTCAGTGCAGGCGAGCCACTGATTACACTCGACAGCACCGCTACCCAAGCCGACGCAGACCGACTGCAACAGCAACTCAGCACAGCAAAGGCGCAACAGGCCCGGCAACAATTGTTCCACCAGTTACTGGAACAAAAATCCTTTTCCGATCACTGGCAAAGCCAAATCCAGGAACAGCTTAAAAACAAAATATCCACTACAGCAAATGCAATAGCAGCCCAACACCGTTTGCTGGTAGAACAGATCAACGAATATCTGTACCGCCGCGAAACCCTGGATAACGAACTAATCAAACGCCAGGCCGAAAGACAGCGAGCGCAGGCTACCATGACCAAACTGGAACGCACGCTGCCACTGATTAGCGAACGTACACAGTCCCTAGAAAAACTGATGCAGAAGCAGATGGTTGCCCGCTATCAATACCTAGAGCTAGAGCAGGAACGTATCGACCAGGAGCAGGACCTCTTGGCGTTACAGGCTCAATATCGGGAACTCGGTGCTGCTATCAAAACCGTACAGGCCCAGCTCAATACCCTTAAGGCAGAAGTGCAGAAAAACAACCTGGCCGAACTCAATGAAACCAGTCAACAGATTGCCGCATTGGAACAGGAGCTGATCAAAGCTCAACAGCGAAACCGACAACAAATCATTACTTCGCCCATTGCTGGAGAAGTACAACAACTTGCTGTCCACACGATTGGCGGTGTGGTTACCCCGGCACAGGAATTGATGTTAATCGTACCGAAAGAGAGCCTCCTGGAAGTGGAAGCGCTGATCCTCAACAAAGATATTGGCTTTGTCGAAGAGGGCCAAATTGCCGAAGTGAAGATCGACACCTTTAACTTCACCAAATACGGCACCATCGACGCCGAAATCATCCACCTCTCTAACGATGCCATCAGCGATGAAAATCTAGGTTTGGTCTATATGGCCAAAGTGCTAATTGAGAAAACCCAAATGCAGATTAATCAAAGGCTGGTAAACCTAAGTCCGGGCATGTCGGTTACGGTGGAAGTAAAGACCGGGAAACGAAGAATTATTGAGTACTTTTTGAGCCCATTGCTCAGGTACAAGCAGGAGAGTATCAGGGAACGATGATATTAGTTGAAACCGTTATATCCCTTCTCCCTCTGGGAGAAGGTTAGGATGAGGGAAGATTGGCTAGCTCAATAAAAGGGCTTCCTAACACGCGGTCTGAAAAGATTTTGAAATAAGTAGCGAGCGCTTTAGCAGCCAGTCTCCCTATAGGGATATACCGTTGATATATCCTTTGCGCGGGAGTATATTGGTATATACCGATAGTATATACCCGGAGTTAATAATGGAACAATCAACAGTTTTTAAAACGAATAAGAGTCAAGCGATAAGACTGCCCAAACCGGTTGCTCTACCGGACTCGGTGAAGAAAGTGGATATCGTAAAAATAGGTAAAGCACGATTAATCACTCCGGCGGGAGAAGCCTGGGATAGTTGGTTTGACGGCGAAGGAGTATCAGCAGATTTCATGGAAGATCGGCAGCAGCCCAAAGGACAGGAAAGAGAGGAACTCTAATGCTCAAGTACATGCTGGATACCAATATTGTTATCTATACGATCAAAAACAGGCCGGAGAAAGTCAGGAACCTGTTTAAACGGCATGCCGGGCAGATGGCAATTTCTGCGATAACCCTGGGAGAGCTGATATATGGCGCAGAAAAGTCAGCTCAGCCCGAACGTAATTTGGCTGATATAGAAGGTTTTTCCGCACGACTTGAAGTTATGTCTTTTGATGAGGCTGCGGCTTCGCATTTTGGGCAATTGCGTGCAGAGCTGACAAAAGTAGGGAAACCGATAGGGCCTTACGACCAAATGATAGCCGGTCATGCTCGTTCGATGGGTTTGATACTAGTGACCAATAACACAGCAGAATTTAAGAGGGTTCCCGGACTTAGGATTGAAAACTGGGTATGAGGAAAAAGGAGATGCAGTCAACATAATTGGTGCGGGTTTAAGAGTTTTGTCATCTCGGTTTAGGTCGTTCGAATCAGGAACGACAGGCTCGTTACCGTAGATTTGTTGGAGAGGGAATATCAATGGATGAAAGGCAGTGGATAGCTGATTTGGTTAACCGCAACCAACTGACGGGTAATAATCAGTTTGTCGATGAGATAGAACAATGGATAGGTTTTCGGGTTGAGAGGCGTAAGAATGATGAAAAATAAATGCATCCCCTTTTTCCCCTTTCAAAAGCTTAGTGCTGGTGCAAAGATTGTTCTAGCTTTCGTTATTTTGATTTTGATAGGTTTTACTGTTAGCCCTATTAACAAGCTCTATAGTAGGCCAATGGAGATTAAATCCTTCATGACTGCAGGAGTTTTTGAGAGTTATGGCAGGAAATACAAAGGGTCCCACCAAGTATTAATATTGGACGTAGCCAACGAAAAAAAAGTAATACAGTTTTGGGGGATATATTCAAGAGATAAAAACAATAAACAGCTTAAACCGTATTTAGGACAGGATGTTGTAGTTAATTGCATTGAAGGGCCAAAAGAGTTATTTCAAGAACTATACCATCCATATTCGATTGTTAATGAAAGTGGGGAAATTGTATTTGAAGTAGACAAAGAAAAGCTGATTGGCAAAGTGTGGGAGGTTACCTCTTTTGACTACTTTGTAATCTTTCTAACAATAGTAACTTTTGTTTATTTCGTCATAGTGAATATCACTCAATACCAGCATAAGGAGATCGACGATGGCGGCAAGTAATCAAATCAATAATCTAGCCCAGCAAGTTATGAGTGGGTATGTTACTGCTCCGGTGGCGACAGCCAACGCGGCAAATGCTGCAAACAATATAGGCTCTAATGGTCTAGATCTGGGTAATGCAACAAGTTTAGCCTCTGAAAGAAAATAAGGGGCAGACCACGTTTGCAAGCTGTTTGACGAGCTAACTTTGAGAAAATAATGGAGGAAGAGAAATATGCCAAGGAGGGCGCGAGTGAGTCTGGCGGAGGTGCCGCATCACATCATACAGCGGGGAAACAACAGATCAGCGTGTTTTTATGCGCAGGACGATTATCAGTTTTATTTGGAATGGTTATCCGAGTATCTGAAAGAATATGAATGTCGCTTACACGCCTACGTACTGATGACTAACCATGTACACCTACTGTTAACACCGAAGACTTCTCAGAATCTGGGGCAACTCATGAAACGATTGGGTCAACGATATGTGCAGTATGTGAATCGTACTTATCACCGCAGTGTCACGTTGTGGGAAGGTCGTTTTCGATCCTGTTTGACTCAGGAAGAGCGTTACGTATTAAGCTGTTACCGCTACATTGAACTGAATCCGGTGAGGGCAAGGATGGTAGAGCATCCGGCAGAATACCGCTGGAGTAGTTATGGGGCTAATGCACAAGGAGAGGGTACAGAAATGCTAATTCCGCATGAAACATGTCGAGGGTTAGGCCAAAGAGATGATGGGCGTCTTGAGGCTTACCGGGAATTATTTCGGGGTCACCTGGCGCGTGGAATGGTAGATGAAATTCGTAAGGCAACGAATGGTAATTATACGTTGGGAACGGAGAGATTTCGTCGGCAAGTTGAGAAGGCATTGGGAAGGCGGGTCGAGCCCAGAAGAGCGGGTAGGCCGGAGAGAGAGCACTCGGATGTTGAATTGCAAAACGTGGTCTGTCCCTCATTCCCCTTCCGAGCATTCCCCTCGAGTAGAACGGCGAGGGCGAGGGAGGCCGAAGAGAGATGAAAAATAAATGCGTTCCCTTTATTACTCTAATACTTATTTGTTTGGTCGTACTCTCCTATATCTACACGGAGCTAAATAAGGTGTATTGGGATAGAAAAGTCAGAGCGCTGTGCGAAAAAGATGGCGGGGTAACGGTTTATGAAACTGTTGAATTAACAAGAGAAGATTATCAAAAACTCGGCGGTAGCAATGGATCCATTCCTGTCCCATCTGAAACTGCATCATATGCCGACCAGTATCTTTATTTGTCTACGTTCGCAAAGAAAGTTATTCGTGAATCAAATCCCAGTGTTTACCGTTGGGAGGGCGTAATTTATAGGAAATTAGATAATAAAGTTTTTGGGAAAGTAATTAGTTATCACCGGGGCGGTGGGGATTTTCCGACAATCATAAGTCATCCTTCTGGATTTGATTGTAAAGATATGAATATAAGGTTGGATATTGAGAAGCAAATATTTTTAGTTAAGGAGAAATAAAAATGAGCATGGGAAGCGAACTATATAATTATGCTGAATTGGCACAAGCAGCGTATGCCGATTTGATTGTGGGTCCAACAAACTCGTCAAGTAACCTCGCTATGCTAAAGGATGCTGATGACGGTGCAGGAATGACTTCTACACAGGCAGAACAATTCGCAGCTCGCTATACAAAAGTGATAGCTGTAGTCGATGACTCAATTAATACCGGATTCGCTGCGACCATCTTTGAGTCGTCTGATGGGCAACTAAAATTGGCGATTCGCGGTACTGATGATTTGTTTGGTTCTGATGGTGATGATGATCTAGAAATTTTCAGCAACGGAATTGCTAGCGAGCAAATAATAGCGATGGTCAACTGGTGGAATCGTGTGACTGCCGAGGTGGATTCTAGTGTCGAACAGTTTACTATCGTTTCCTACGTAAATGGTACTTCTTCTGTTCCTGGTGCCGTGAGTTTATACAGTGTGCCTAATGGTAACAATACAGTTACAAACTATTATCTAGAACCGACAGCCAATGTCTTGGCGACCGGCGAGTTGTATGGTCGAATGGATCAGGAATTATCAATAACAGGGCATTCGCTAGGTGGACACTTGGCCATGGCGTTTGGCAGTTTATTTCCCGATGCTACACAAGGTGTTACCGTTTTTAATGCTCCGGGGTTTCTTGTTAACACTTTTAGTCAAAGCCTTTTTCAGGCATTGGGGGGTGTAGTCCCAAATGGTCAGTTAACGACTAATGTTATTGCGGATGAATCATCAACGGGCAGTCCGCCATGGAATGCTGTAGCCGGTTTGCACAGCCGCCCAGGAAATGAGGTATACATCTCGATTGAAAATCAGCTTAGCTCAAAGGAACCAGACCGTCCAGCAGCGCTTAACCATAGCCAAATGGTTTTGACAGATTCCTTAGCTGTTTATAACTTACTATACCAAATGGATGAAAACTTATCCGAATCTGATTTTGATACCATATTTCAACTGGCCAGCAATGAAGAATACAAGAGCTTGGAGCGTATCGTTGATTCACTGGAAGCCTTGTTAGATATCAATTCAACAGCATTGGCAGTGGGTAATAATCATAGGGAAGCTCTTTATAAAGCCGTCTACGGCATACAAGGCAGCGCGGCATTTCAGGATCTGAAAGGTGCAACAACGATTGCTTCAGTTAATGGCGGCCCGGAAACCATTTCCGACTTAGCTGCCGCTAACACCGAATCTGGCCGCGGCTACCGCTACACCTTAGTCAACCTGCTACCCTTCGCGATCATTTCCAATCTTGCAGGAACTGCCGCTGACGACCCAAAATATGATGTCGACAACTATACGCCTGAATATCTGTCTGACCGAGCCCAAATGCTGGAGTTGATCTTAAAACGCAATGCAGCAGACATCACCACACCTGAAAGCCTGGATGAAACTCTTGAAAATACCCTCTATATCGACCAAAAAACCAACTTAAAATTAACTACTGGCAATATCTCCGTCGTTGGCGTGACAGAAACCACTGACCGAATTTACTTTGGCGATGAGAGCCAAAATGTCTCAGTGCTTGGTATTGAGAGTCACAAGGGGGATGACCGCCTTTATGGGATGGGCGGCGAAGATGAGTTCTCAGGTGGAGAGGGAGATGATTATCTCGAAGGTGGGGCTGATAACGATACGCTAAAAGGAGATGCTGGCAGCGATACGCTTGTTGGCGGCGCCGGCGAAGATAAACTCACTGGCGGCAAGGACAATGACTTCCTCCATGGTGGTGCCGATGATAACGCCAGGGACATCTACTATTTCAAACTGGGTGATGGCCACGACCACATTGGGGATGCTGATTCCGGCGGAGACCGTATCGAAATTGAGGGTTTGAGTGACCTGGCTGACCTGGAGTTTAAAAGCATTGGCGAATCTGAGGATACAAAAATCTACATCGCTAATGGAGACAATGAAGATATCACTGACGACGTTATCTTTATTAAAGGCACCTTTTCAATTATTCAATACGGTCAGGGTGAAGATGCCATTAGCATTACGCTTAATGATTACGCCGATGATAGCTTCGGAATCAGTTTGGGCGATAAAGAATCCGAAGAGCAGGAACCGGGGGATCAGCAGCAAATAACGGGTTTTGATGGAGCCGGAACCTACGTCCATCCAATACCTGAAATCATCGGATACGACCCTGATGGAAACCCTCAATACCAAAATCGCGATCAGTATCCCAATGGGTTTTCCTATCAAGCGGATGAATATTATGATCCGACATATGTAGCTGACGTCTATGAGTATTGGGAGGCCTGGGCTGCAGACCCTTCTGTTATTACTCCTGGCGTTATTCACGCTGTAAATTTTGGAGGATTTTATTTTTGGGGATCTCCCTATGAAGATTTCCTGTACGGTGGTGAGATTCCTGACAAATTAGTAGGTATGTCAGGTGACGATGTTATCCAGGGTGCAGGTGGGGTAGATGTAATTGCCGGAGGTTCAGGCTCAGATAAAGTCAGTGGTGGAGAAGGAAATGATGTCGTTATTGGCTATGTGTCTACCCAGTATCTAAATGAAGTTTATACCGACTATGCGCTCCCCGAATCCGGATTAAATTACTCCGATGAATCCGGCACCACAGATTATATCGAGGGAAATGCTGGTAGTGATTTTCTCATTGGGTCACGATCGCGGGACATTATCTCCGGAGGTACGGAAGGTGATAGTATTGGCGGAGGACTAAATAACGATATCCTAAATGGCGATGAAGGTAATGATGTTATCTTCGGTGATTCAGTGCTTCATTATTCGCCCGATTATGACCAGGATATCCTGTATGCAAATGTTTACGGTAATCAGGATAATTATAATGAGTTGAGCACCGATGATGTGATTGATGGTGGAAAGGGGCAAGATATTTTGCTGGGCGAATTCGGCAATGATCTGATAGCGGGGGGAGCAGATGACGATATTATACTCGGTGACAGGAACGACCAACTTGAGCTTGTAGGTAGTAACTATTTAAGCGCTTTTGCATTTTTGTACCCCTACGGATTCGATGAAGTAATAGAATTTGATATTTCAACCTTGCCTACGGAAGCAGAAAAACATGGCGATGACATTATCAATGGTGGAGCTGGCGAAGATTATATCGAAGGTAATGGTGGCGACGATATCATCTACGGTGAACTCGGCAATGACATTATTCACGGTGATGACTTTGCTTTGGAAGGTGAGTTTCATGGTAATGACACTCTTTACGGTGGAAAGGGTTCAGATCTAATAGTTGGTCATGGCGGGAAAGACTCTCTATATGGTAACCAGGGCGATGATACGATTGATGGCGACAACGGAGAGCTAGACGGGCAATATCACGGCGATGATCTTATCTATGGTGGTGAAGGAATCGATGCAATAACCGGTAATGGCGACAACGATACTATTTACGGAGGGGATGGAAATGATCAGATCACCGGAGATGCCGAAGGTTTAGAGGAGCAGCATCAAGGGAATGATATCGTTTATGGTGAGAAGGGTAATGACGTTATATTCGGCATGGGTGGTGACGACTCATTAGATGGAGGGGCAGGTGATGACATTCTGATGGGAGATAACGGAAGTGACCAGCTTAAAGGGGGCTCAGGTGCAGACACCCTCTATGGCGGTGATGGAGATGATTTGCTGGATGGAGGAGCAGATGCAGATGGACTTTATGGTGAAGGTGGCGCTGACACCTATAAATTTAACCGTGGAGATGGTATCGGAGTAATCGATGATACCAGCGGCTCGAATAAAATCGAATTCGGATCTGGAATTAGCCTTCAAGACCTGTTTGTTGCTCAATATCAGAGCAACAGTTATATCTATTTTAGCGCAGATCATGAAGACCGCATCCAGTTAACCTCAGTTTCCTTCCGTAATATCGGTGGGGTTCATTTTGCAGATGGCTCATCGGTAAACCTTGAAGAACTAATCGACGCTGCATCAGGAGGAGAAGATTATATTTATGGGGGTAATGAATCAGATTCGCTTCGCGGAGGAGGTGGTAATGACGAACTCCATGGTTTTCAAGGTGATGACACTCTTTACGGTGGAACAGGTGATGATGAGTTGTGGGCTGGCAGTAATAGCAGCGTCCATGTTAATAATGGCAATAACGAACTTTACGGCGGTGAGGGCAACGACTCGCTTTACGGAGGTGATGGCTCAGATACTCTAACAGGTGGGGAAGGCAATGATGCTTTTTACGGGAAGGATCACGCCACAGGAGTATTCGAGGGCGGTCCTGGTAATGATACCTATCATCTCCCTTATTACGATGATGACATCAGCCTAATTGAATTGCCCGATGAAGGTGAAGATAAGGTTTTCGCCGCATACGATTACATTCTCCCGGAGAATATCGAAAATCTGGAAGGTACGCAAAATGCCAGCTACCTCGTCGGCAATAACCTGGATAACAAGATTACGGCGGAACATACGCTGGGATCGATTTTAGATGGTGGAGAAGGAGTTGATATCCTGACTGGAAGCTGGGGTAAAGATACGTTTATTGTCGATGACCCACTGGATCAGGTAATTAGTAATGATGTTAGTTTCCGGGATAGTGTTTATAGCTCTTCCGATTATTCGATACCTGAGAACATCAAGGAACTATGGCTCCTCGGAAGTGCCTCTTACGGTGAAGGGAATGACGGTGATAATACCATGGGAGCTTATACAGAAACCGCCTCTTTCTGGGGACATACCAATAGTTCTGTGGCAGTTACTCTGGCAGGTAGAAAAGGCAATGACACCCTCTATGGTACCTATTATGGTGATACCTTTATCTATGATCCAGGCGATGGCCAGGACACCATTATCGAAGACAGTCTGGGAGCAGAGGTGGATACACTCGTCTTTGGTGCTGGCATTGATCCGACGGACATTGCCTTAGCTCAAGATGACTTAAACCTTGTTTTGACAAATAACACGAATAGCGACCAGGTAACTATTGTGAACTGGTTTCAGGAAAACAGCACGCGCTATCGTGTAGAAAATATTGAATTTGGCGATGGGAGCATCTGGCGGCATAACGTCGAAATTCCAGCGTTACTAAGTGGTGGAGCTAATAAACCACCGGTTGCAGTGGATGATGTAGACAATGGCCCGGAAGATATTAGCTTTGAGATTGATGCCACAGACCTGTTAAGCAATGATACCGATATTGATGGTGATACGTTATCAATTACCGCTGTTTCTACCGCTCAAAACGGTACGGTGGATTTAGAGGGCGAGACCATTATCTTCACCCCAAACGAGGATTATCACGGCCCAGCTTCCTTCCAGTATACGCTCTCTGACGGTACAGATACCGATACAGGCACGGTGAGTCTAACCATTGATAGTGTGAATGACGCTCCCGTTGTAGTGGATGACAATACCACCACAACAGAAGATACCGCGCTGGTGATCAATGTGGCGGATCTATTGGCTAATGATACAGATCTGGAAGGCGATACGTTGAGTATTACCTTAGTTGGGTCGGCCACTAATGGTACGGCAATACTGGATACAGGTGCCGGTACCATCACCTTTACCCCGAATGCCGGTTATACCGGGCCAGCCAGCTTTACCTACACCGTCTCGGATGGCACTGATACTAATCAAGCAACCGTTGCCGTCGACGTCACACCGACGGTTAATACTGCACCATTAGCCAATAACGATACGGCTACAGGTAGCGAAGATGCCTCTCTGGTTATTAATGTCGCGGATCTATTAATGAATGATACTGACATAGACGGTGATACGCTCAACATAACCGCCGTGGGGACAACCACTAATGGAACGGCTGTACTGGATACGGGCGCAGGGACTATTACCTTCGCGCCGGATGCCGATTATCACGGTCCGGCTTCCTTTGAGTATACCGTCTCAGACGGAACAGCTACCGATTCCGGAACGGTCAATCTTACGATCAATAGTGTCAATGATGGGCCGGTGGCTCAGGATGATACAGGAGTCGCCACACAAGATGCGCCTTTGTTGATTGATGTAGCAACATTACTGGGTAACGACACCGATACGGAAAGCGACACCTTATCTATCACCGCCGTTGCTAATCCTCTAAATGGTCTGGTGAGCCTGGATGGTGACTCGATCACCTTTACCCCGGATGCCGGTCATAGCGGTCCTGCCAGTTTCGAATACACCTTGTCAGACGGAACAGATACCGATACGGGTAGTGTCAATATCACCGTCAATAATGTCAATGATTCACCGGTGGCGGTTGATGACGTAGACAGTGGTCTGGAAGATGCGAGCATTGTAATTAATGTCGCGGATCTGTTGATCAACGATACAGATGCCGATGGGGATACCCTGTCAATTACGGCCGTTTCAAGTTCTGTCAACGGCGGTGCCGTACTGGATACGGGTGCCGGAACCATTACCTTTACCCCGGATGCCGATTATCATGGTCCCGCGTCCTTTGCTTATACCGTCTCAGATGGCACGGATAGCGGTACGGGCACGGTGAATCTTACCATTAATAGTGTGAATGACGCCCCCGTTGCGGTGGATGACAGTGCCACGACCTTAAAAGATACTGCGTTGGTGATCAATGTCGCGGACCTGCTGGGCAATGATACGGATCTTGAAGGCGATACGCTCAGTATTACGTCTGTTGGTTCGCCAAGTAATGGAACGGCGGTATTGGATGCCGGGGGCGGGATTATTACCTTTATTCCGGATACAGGCTATACCGGGCCAGCCAGCTTTGACTATGCCATCTCGGATGGATCTGATACTGCTTACGGAACGGTCAATATCAGTGTTAATACAGCAGGCGCCATACTTGCTGTCATGGACCGAATTGCAACACCGGAAGACATACCGGTCACGATAAATGTGCTGGCAAACGACCAATATGATCCTGCCACAGTAACGGTTTCCGCAGTACAAGCAGGAAACGGTAGTACCACCATTAACTCGGATAACAGTATTAGTTATACGCCCAATACCGGCTATAAGGGCACCGACAGCTTTACCTATGAGATTAGTGATGGGGCAGCGGTTAGTTCTAACACTGTACACGTCAGTGTATCCGAAACATGGACAGGAACCAGCGGCAACAATACCAATGACTTTAGCAGCACCAGTCATCCTGTTGTATTTACCGGATTATCCGGCACTGACAACCTCACCGGTGGATCCGGAGATGACACCTTCCTGGTCAATGCCAATGGCGATAACTATTTCGACTGGATCTATGGTGGCGCTGGATATGACCGCGTGCTGGGGACCAGCGGTGATGATGTATTTGGCTTCAAAGAACTCTCCGGTGTAGAGCTGATTGATGGCGGTGAGGGCTATGACGTGGTGCAAATCAGTCAATGGGGAACCCATCATTTGGATTTAACACTTGTAACGCTGGATAGTATTGAACTCATCAAGGGAAGCGCTAAAAAAGATACCATTATTGGTACACCCGGTGACGACCTTATTGAAAGCCTGAGACAGTCTGATTATTTGTATGGCGGAGAAGGAAACGATGTATTTCGAGTAGATGCTACAGCTGACAATTATTATGACGCGGTATTCGGTGGACCAGGCTACGATAGGATTGTTGGTACAAGTGGTGATGATCTTTTTGGTTATCTTGAGCTGTCAGAAATTGAAAAAATAGAGGGTGGGGAAGGCTATGATATCATTCAGGTGAGCCAGTGGGGAACGCGCGAGCTGGATCTTACGGAGGTAAATTTAGATAGTGTTGAGCTTATAAGAGGGAGTTTAAAGGGAGATACGATCATCGGCACGAGCGGAGATGATTATATCGAAAGCCTCGACCAATCAGACCATATCTACGGTGGCGACGGAGATGACCTATTAAAAGTAAGCGCGACTGCCGATAATTACTTTGACTGGGTATATGGTGGCGACGGCTATGACACAATCCTCGGCACTCCGGGTAATGACCTGTTTGGAATCAAGGAGCTCTCAGACGTCGAAGCAATTCAGGGAGGAGATGGTTTTGATACCATTCAGGTAAGCAGATGGGGAACCCTGGAGCTGGATCTTTCCGGCGTCTCCCTTTATAGTGTCGAATCGATCAAGGGAAGTCCTCGGGATGACTTTATTATTGGATCACAGGGGGATGACCTGATCGAAGGAGGTGGAGGGAAAGACAACATTTCGGGCTACTCTGGGAACGACAGCTATCTGTATAGCGCGAACGACGGCCGGGACAGCATAAACAACTATTCGGAAAATTGGCTTGCAGATAAAGATGTACTAATTTTTGAGGGTTTGAATATCAGCAGTCTTTGGTTTACTCAAAACGGTGATGATCTGGTCATTGATCACATCGGTAGCGCCGATCAGATCACCATCGATGACTGGTTTCTTGGAGATGCCTATATAGTCGATGAAATCCACGCTTCGGGGCAAGTTCTGTATGCTAATCAAGTACAACAACTGATTGATGCGATTGCTGGATTTGGTGTGGAGGAGCCTTCCAGCTTGTCTGACCTCACTCAACAGCAGCAGGATGAGTTCAATACGGCTATTGCAGCGGTTTGGCAGTAATAATTGCAGATTTTGGATCTGCTGAGCAGCGGGTCAAGTTGAACAAACAGCTGGGTTGGTGATGGATCAGCTAAAAAGTGCTCAAGGGCATAATCTTTGCCCTTGAGCACTTAAATATAGTATATGGCCCGGTTTGTCAGTAGCCAATGGGATGTCTACAAAGGCCAGTACTCCCGATTAGGATTAATTTATACCTTACTTTTTCTTCTTCCAATTCCAACACCTATCATGCCAAGGCTTAACAGAGCGAGTGTTGTCGGTGTTGGTATTTGTTGGCGGTCTCCCGTTACATAATGAAGATCGTCGTAGACAGATGGGTCCGTAATATTAATGGTGAAACTCTTGATACCGGAAGCCGCAATACCGTAAAAGCCGGAATAAGGAAACGGTATTGTGGATACCTGGTCTGGTATGACCAGTGAATCAAGTACTCCACCACTAATGTCATATGCGGTCATGGTGTGGGGATTATTCGCAGCTCCATATACCAGGCCAAATGCAGATACAACATTGTTGAAAGTAAATGTCTGCAGACCGGACGTTACCATACATTTATCAGTCGTGCTTGACGGAGGTGTGTATTGACAATTGCCCCCACCCGATTGAACAGTGACAGTCTGGGTTGAAGTTAATGAAAAGCCTGGAAAAGTGAAGTTTGTGCCGCCTGTTGTTAATCCGTCAAATGTTTCTATTGTTGCCCCTAAAAGAGCAGGATCGGCAGCCGAGCTGATTAATGTAGCATTTGTATGGCTACTCAATACAAACATTAGTGCGGATATGCTGAGTATTCTATACATGATTTTCCCCAAAAGCTTATAAATATACGTTGAAACTAATGAGATGCAAAGATTATGCCGTCCTATATAAAACAATAGGTTGGCTTATGATTGTTGCTGTTATTGTAAAAATAGCTGACAAGTTTTTTAGTTCAGCCTGCAATATTACTGTTGCACTACATGGTATACCGGGCATCTCGGCATAGAAAAGGGCTGCATTGAATGAAGTATGTGTTTTTATGTGCTGGGAGGTTTCTAAGCCAAGAAGGGCAAGAGTATTGGTACCAAACTACGTACCCCATATTAGTGCAGCATAGGCATGAACGAAAAATTATTTTTTCCAGATCGGGGTAGCTGGTATTGTCTGGAAGATTTTCACACATAGACAACTGAGCATGGGATAAAAGTGTATATATCTGATTGTGATGTTCTGAAGAGAAATTAGGACTCTTTGCGATTCAAACTGTTTTGAATGAAAACGCCAACCCGAATGGGCAGACTTCAGAACAAGGTTATCAAGGTAAAACTGAGATCAATAGTTCACAAAACGAATCTGTTGTATCCGGCCGTGTCGATGGGCAAAACTGCACCTATGCGTCAGCGGACGGCTACACCGTAAAGCATTGTGACTGAAACGCAGTTTCTGAGAATTTAGAGTGATTACCCAAAGGGGTGTGGGGCGGAGTAAGCAGCTGTAATTGTTATATAAATATCGCCTGGAATTAAAATAACTGCGCCATTAACCGGCCGTCACAAACTGGCCCGTGTAATATCAACATAGAGCTTCAAAGATTGCCCCGGCTGCAAGTATTTTTTCCGGTTAATGCCATTCCAGGACTCTATCTGGGCGATGCTGACGTTAAATTTTTGGGCGATACGGGCTAACGAATCTCCTGATCGAACGCGGTAGCCTACTTGCCGGATGATCTTTCTATCGGCAGCGGGTGAGGCATTGCTGGCAACCTGCTGAGGTTTAGTCCAAATAACAAGCTTCTGCCCGATACGCAGACGTTCTGTGGTTCCCATGCTGTTCCAACGGGCCAACTCTCGCATGCCGACGCCGTACTGTCTTGAGATTTTCCAGAAACTGTCCCCTGATCGGGTAGTATGAACAATCTTGGTTTTGCCTGATTTTGCAGGCGCCTGCTGTTTACTAATAAGCCGTTGAGATGCGCTCAGTGCGTAATGCTCGGTTGCTTTGCTGGCGACGGGAATAAAAAGTACATGCCCGGCCCTTATTTTATTGTTGTTTAGGTTGTTAATGTTACGCAACGCAGAGGCAGTTGTTTGGAACCGGTTGGCAATTTTAATTAACGAATCACCTGACCTGATGGTGTAGCGCTCCCAACGCACGCGTTTGTTAGCAGGAAGTTGCAACAAGTTTTCTTCAAAGAGGTTGGCGTTATCCACCGGGACATTGAGCCAGTGGGGGCCGTCGGGTGCAGTCGCCCACTGATTGAAACCCGGATTGAGAAGATAGAGCTCATCCAGGGTTATTTCAGCCAGTTCTGCGGCTTGCGCCAGGTCTATTTGAGAGTCGGTATTGATCTGGGCAAAATAGGCTTTGTTCGCAACCGGTTGAAAACTAACATTAAACTTGCCCGGTGTGTTCACCAGCTGCGCCAGAGCAATCAGTTTGGGTACATAGGCCCTTGTTTCCTTAGGTAGATCCAAAGACCAGAAATCGGTTGCCTTATTCCTTCTGCGGTTTTTTTTGACCGCTTTTCTAACATTACCTTCACCTGAATTGTAGGCGGCCAACGCTAGCAACCAGTCGCCATCAAACCGCTTATTAAGATAGGATAAATAATCCATTGCTGCGCGAGTAGAGGCGACTACATCACGGCGTCCGTCATACCACCAGTTTTGTGCCAAACCGAAACGCTTCCCAGTTCCCGGTATAAACTGCCACATGCCAGATGCGCGTCCATGGGAATAGGCGAATGGATCAAATGCGCTTTCTACAATGGGCAACAGTGCCAATTCCAGGGGCATATCACGTTTTTCAAGCTCTTCAACGACATGGAAAAGGTAGCGCTCGGCCCGGTCTGTAACGCGATCCAGGTAATTTTGATGTCGCGCGTACCAGTTGCGTTGTGATTGAATTCTCCGGTTATCGTTGATCAGGTCCATTTGAAAGCCTGTTCGGATGCGTTGCCATACATCGCTGACGGGTACGGGTTTTTTATCAATATTGGGTATTTCGATGGCTGTCAGTACGATTTGTGCTGGCTGTTCGACTACAACTTCAGCTGGGTTGGTCACTGAACTTGATGCGGCTAGCCTGTTGGTAAGTGGTGCCTGATTCGACGGCTGTGTGCTACAGCCTAGCAGCATTGTTACCATCGCCAGCAGTAGAATGGATGACTTATTTACTTTAAATAAATAGCTCATCATATTGATTTTAATAAATATATTATTTTGGCTGACACCGCAAAACCCTTGATTCTGGTATTTGATTGCATAGCTTACTATTAATAACTATAGGTGCTAAAAATTATCCTTCCATTCGCGTGTAACTCGAAAAACTTCAACTTCGTCGCTTATTGCTTCTCCGCTCCTTGATTCAGCAGCTCTTCGAACGCTTTCTTGCTGACTTCTTAAAAACGGGTTTATTTTGAGTTCGTTACCAATGCTAGAGGGCAGGGTGGGGATGTTCTGTTGTCGCCGAGCCTCACACTCTTCAATATACTGCTGTAAGGCTTCACTCTCAGGCTCTACCGCCTTGGCGAACTTCAGGTTACCCAAGGTGTACTCATGGGCCGCGTAAAATTGAGTGTCCGATGGCAATTTCGCTAATTTGTCCAGCGAAGCATGCATTTGTGCGGCATTGCCCTCGAATATTCGGCCACAGCCTCCTGCAAATAGAGTATCTCCGCAAAAGAGAGTTGGCTCTGAAATTTTGTCGCTATAAAAGGCTATATGGTCCAGCGTATGACCAGGTACTTCCAACACGCTAAAAGCCGTACCTAGCACCTCAACCTGTTCACCTTCTTTGAGTTTTCGCGTGATATGCTCAATTTTTGGGTTGTGCGGTCCAAATACGGGTATGTTGTTTCCCGCAAACGCCAGCAAGTTGGCAACACCACCCACATGATCCGGGTGATGATGCGTGATCAGAATGCCCCCCAATGTCAGATTGTTGTCTTTTAGGTATTGAATGACTGGCTCGGAATCACCGGGGTCAACGACAAATGCCTGCTCAGGCTGTTCTGCACTGGTAATCAGCCAGATATAGTTATCATTGAATGCGGGGATTGGGGATATTGACAACATTTGCTTCTCTCACTCTCACAACGAAAAGGCTATAATAAACGATCGGACTGTTTGCAATCCATGCTAGATGATAATAATTCAGGAATTTTCTATCCATGCGAATTTTTGGGAAGCCGCGGCAATCTCTGATCCATCGACAACGTGAATGGCGTCAATGGCATGATTCTAATATGGCAAAAGATTTGGCGTTTCTTGAACAGCAGGTCATAGACCCGATGATGAGTAAAGCTTTCGGCAATCATTTGCTGCAGCTCAGTATCGCGGGCGGACACCCGCTGTGGGAAAAATCACGGGTAGCGAATCAGACGATCATCCATTTTGACTACCCCGTAGAGGGGTTAGGACATGCGGTGGTTTCCGAACCGGAATATTTGGCCATCGCCAACGAAAGCATTGATGTTGTGATCCTGCATCATGTTCTGGAATTTTCGTCAGGGCCACATCAAATCCTGCGAGAAGCGCAGCGCGTGCTTGCATCCGGAGGTACGCTATTTGTATTGGGTTTCAACCCTTGGAGTCTGTGGTCGCTAAAACGGTATTTTTCATTATCCGACGCAGCGCCCTGGCAAGGCAGTTACCTTTCTCATGCAAGAATATCCGACTGGCTAAACCTGTTGGATTTCCAATTACAGGCTACCCAATTTGGTTTTTTTAAGTTTCCGGTAAATAGTGAACGGTTGATTTCCAGCTGCCAGAAACTAGAGCAATACGGCCAAAAATATAATTGCTTTTTTGGCGGCTTTTATGTCATGGTCGCACGAAAACAGGTAGCGGGACTCATTCCCTTAAGTAGCGAAAAGTTAAGACGCCGAATCATACCCTTTCCAGTAACTGAGCCTACGGCCAGGAGTTTAAAATCAAGTGATTGAGCACGTTGAAATGTTTACCGACGGGGCCTGCAAAGGTAATCCTGGCCCTGGCGGATGGGGTGCTTTGTTGCGCTATAAAAACAGGGAAAAAAGTCTCTATGGTGGAGAGCTGAATACGACTAATAATCGTATGGAGTTGATGGCTGTCATAGAAGGCTTACGCTCACTCACGCGTTCCTGTGAGATCGTCATCACAACGGATTCTGAATATGTTAAAAACGGAATCACCCGTTGGATACAGGGATGGAAAAAACGTGGATGGAAAACTGCAGCCAGGAAACCAGTTAAAAATGAAGATCTGTGGCGACTGCTGGAAAGCGAAGCGGCAAAGCACCAAATTGAGTGGAAATGGGTCAAGGGGCACAGTGGGCATCACGAAAATGAGCTGGCGGATGAGTTGGCCAATCTAGGAGTTGAAAAAGTGCTAAATGGTAAACGGGTTTAGCATGTTTGGGAGGCAGGTAAGTTAATGCGACAAATTGTACTAGATACAGAAACCACAGGGCTTGAGGTGACGCAGGGCCACAGAATTATTGAAATTGGCGCTGTGGAAATGGTGAATCGTCGATTAACCGGGCGGCATTACCATCAATATGTTAATCCCCACAGGGAGATTGATGAGGGCGCAATGGAAGTGCACGGCATCACGAGTGAATTTCTTGAGGACAAACCCGCTTTTCAAGAGATAGCCAGGCAGTTTTTTGAATTTATCGATGGTGCAGAGCTGATCATTCACAACGCGCCTTTCGATATTGCTTTTATCGACAGCGAGTTTTCGATAGCCGAACAGACATTCCCTAAAGTAAGGGATGTGTGCGGTGTGATTGATACAGTGATCATGGCCCGCAAAAAACACCCGGGGCAGAAAAACAATTTGGATGCTCTGTGCAAACGCTATGGTGTTGATAATTCGCAACGGGAACTGCATGGCGCGTTGTTGGATGCCGAAATACTAGCCGATGTCTATCTGTTGATGACCGGCGGTCAGACAGACCTGAGACTTGGCGGAGCAGATGAAACGATGGAGCCGGGAGGCAAGATTGAAATTAAGCCGATCGACCTTAACCGACCACCTTTAAAAGTCATCAGGGCCAGCGCTGAAGAACTATCCGCTCACGAAGAGCGGCTAAACAGCATCAAAAAATCCAGCGGTGTCTGTGCCTGGCTGGAGCAGCCCTGAGCTGTTTTTTGTGCTATAAAAAGTAAGTAACACCGAGAAAACCAACACCTCCCAATACCAGTGTGTAAGGAAGTGCCATAATCACCATGCGCCCATAGGATAGGCGTATTAGCGGTGCCAGCGCTGAAGTCAGAAGGAATAAAAACGCGGCCTGCCCGTTGGGAGTTGCTACACTGGGTAGGTTCGTTCCTGTATTTATGGCAATCGCTAACAGATTAAAATGCTCCCGCGTGATTTCCCCTGCATCCAGCGCAGCCTTAACTTCGTTAATGTAGACGGTTGCAACAAATACATTGTCGCTAATCATTGAAAGCAGGCCATTCGCGATAAAGAACATCCCAGGTTGAACGCTTTCATCCATTGCCAGTACGAATTGACTGACGGGATCAAATAGGTGCTGTTCATGAATAACCGAAACAATCGCGAAAAATACAACCAGCAACGCGGTAAATGGCAAACCCTCTTCAAAAGAGCGCCCGATCTGGTGTTCTTCAATGACACCATTAAACGCTGTCTGAAGCACAATAATGGTTAAGCCGATAATCCCCACCTCGGCAACATGAAATGCGAGAGCAAGCACAAGTAAAATTGCGACAGTGCCCTGGACAATCAGAGCCGCCTTTTGTTTGTTAGTGCGCGCTCTATCATGGTCCCGATCGACATCCTCTAAAATCTCTCTTACTTTTTCCGGCATAAGCTGACCATAGCCAAACCATCCGGTTAATTCCAGCAGGCAGACGGTCAGCAGCCCTGCTGCCAGCACGGGCATGGTGACAGGTGCCATGCGAAGAAAGAACTCAATAAAATCCCATCCTGCAACTTTGGCAATCAGCAAGTTCTGCGGCTCTCCTACGAGTGTGCAAACGCCGCCCAGTGCTGTGCCCACCGCACCATGCATCATCAGACTACGCAGAAAAGATCGAAACCTGTCCAGATCTTCACGGTGATATTCATGAAGATCGGAATCGCTGCCATGATCATGGTCGAGGTGAACTTTCTTTCCTGAGGCGACTTTATGGTAAATGGTATAAAACCCTACACTAACGCTAATCAACACTGCGGTAACGGTTAGCGCATCGAGGAAAGCAGATAGGAATGCAGCAACGAATGAAAAAAGCAAAGAGATTCCCAGCTTGGAGCGTACACGTATCAGGATTTTAGTGAATACATAAAGCAGCAAATCCTTCATGAAATAAATGCCTGCCACCATAAACATAAGCAGGAAAATCACTTCGATATTGTTAATGACCTCTTCAAATACCGAATGGGGTGAACTCATGCCAAGCAGAATCGCTTGAAGTGCCAATAAGCCACCCGGTTGCAGGGGATAGCATTTCAGCGCCATAGCTAGAGTAAAAATGAATTCGCCAATCAGTAGCCAGCCGGTAACAAACGGGCCAACCATGTAGAGCATTATTGGATTGATAATCAGGAAGGCTACAATCGCCTGTTTATACCAAGTAGGTGCGATTCCTAGAAAATTGTGTGCGAAGGCCTGACTAATGCTGCGTGACATCTCTTATCCCTTGAACCTTTTGAACCCCAATTTAAAAGCCGAAAGGTATTGATCGTTATTCATTAAGTAGTCGAAAAGAATTAAATTCGACACTTCAATTTTTAGCTCGATAATATAACCCAGGCGCTTTACCTGACGCAATTAAATAGCAGTATCTATAACCATTATCGCCATTAAAGGTAAAGAGAGGCTTAAGATCCTCTGATTAATTCCTTGATGTCTCTAGCTTACAGCTTCCTTAATTATTTCCCGTCACTAAATCTTCATAGAGACCCATTAGTATTCCCGCAGTAACTCCCCAGATATGATATTGCTTATAGTGAGTTGAATAGTAGCTACGCGTAACCTCTCCGTAGGGGTGCTCAATTAATTGGAAAACATCAGGCTTGAGTAATTGCCTTAAAGGCACACGAATGATTTCGGCAACCTCCGAAGGGTCCGCGGTTAAGACGACTGGCTCCCTAATCAAACCTACAACCGGCGTCACACGAAAGCCACTAATGGTGAAATAGTCATCCATACAACCCAGAACATCTACTTTATCCACCGGTAAGCTGATCTCTTCTTCCGCCTCGCGTAATGCGGCTTCTGCGAAGGATTGATCCTGCTGCTCGAGCCGACCTCCAGGGAAACTAATCTGACCAGCATGACTACGCAGGTGATCCGCACGCCTCGTAAGCAGCAATTCAGGGCCGCTGGGGGCGTCAAAAATAGGAATCAATACAGCCGCCGCCTGATTGGCCTCATCACAGAGTGCTTTAAAGAAATTGGAATCATCTTTATAAAGCGATCCGCTTTTACAAATTGAATGGCTGGTTAATTCGCGCTGCATAAAATGCTCGAGCAAAAGACCGACTGATAAATCGAGGGGGCTGTTACTAGCTTGCTTCATATTCTTCCATTAAATTACCGCTTATTTCTCTATCATCTGTTGTTTTACTGCTATCTGTTGTTTTACTTAAAAGATTAATTAGATTACTGATCTTAATATAGCTTTCCTGGTATTCATTTTCCACATCCGAATCCGCAACAATAGCGCCGCCACCCCAGCAGTAAAGCTGGTTGTTGTGGGCGATTAAAGTACGAATTGCAATATTGGTATCCATATTTCCGTTAAAACCCAAGTATCCGAGGCTGCCACAGTAGAAGCTTCGTCGATGCGGCTCAAGCTCCTCGATGATTTGCATGGCTCGTAACTTTGGCGCGCCAGTTATCGAACCACCGGGGAAACAATCCCTTAACAATTGTGTCGCTGTATTGCCATCTGCTAGCTGTCCTTTAACCGTACTAACCATATGGTGTACATTCGAGTAGCTTTCAATGTCAAAAAGCTCTGTTACCTCAATACTGCCCAATGCGCAATTCTTGCTGATATCATTTCTCATTAAATCCACAATCATCAGGTTTTCGGCTCTATCTTTAGTACTGTTACGTAACAGCTGTGCGTTCTTCTGGTCCCGCTTCAAATTATCGCTTCGAGGCCGCGTACCTTTGATTGGCTTGGTTTCTACCTGGCTGCTATTAACTCGTATAAAACGCTCCGGAGAAAGAGAGAGGAGGGTATAACCATCGTTTTGCATAAACCCGCTAAAGGAGCCATCGGTAATTGCCCTTAATTTCAAGTACGCTTGCCATTCATCTCCTTGATAGGCTGCCTGATAACACTGGGCATAATTGACCTGATAACAATCCCCGGCTTCTATATAGCTAATTATCCGACGAAAACCCTCACTATATTGTTCGAACGACAGGTTAGACTGAAATTTCTCTTTGAGTTCAAATTGTACAGGTGATTTTTTCTCTACTTTATGCTCTCCCAATATTAGCGCCAATACTGCGTCACGAGTCTGTTTCGAACATTCAGGCCGTGCTACAAATAAAGCTTCTGAAGAGTTGTGGTTTCTCATGATCGCCCAAAGATAAATCCCCACATCCATTTCCGGCAATTCGAACTCAGAAGGCGCCTGGCTTCCTACTGAATGAAGATTACGGCCAAGGTCATAAGAAAAACTACCGATTGCACCGCCGGTAAAAGGTAGATCACCCTCGGAACAACGCGGAAAAGCTGACAGCTGTTGCTCCAATACCTGGAAGGGACAATTATGAAACCGCATTTCAGGCTCTTGCAAAGAGGAAACGATTGTTTCTCCATTTCCACTAAAAATTGTGGCGCAGGGAGCCGCGGCAATAATATCTATCCCTTTACTACCGTTGCTATCCAGCAGCACGGGTTTGGGCAACCGACGTATACGCTCAAAAAGTGTTTCTGTGCTTATTTCGTAAGGAATATTTTTGATATACAGCGGGGTTTCGCTCATTAAACTAAATTCTACAATCAACTATTATCAGTATGTTTTATAACGGTTTTATTTTCTTGTTTTTTGCAGACCGATGGCGTTCCCTCATCTCCACATCAATGTATTTATCAGTGATTGCGCTGGACCCGTGCCCAGCATCATCGCGCACATGCTCGCGAGGTCGATGTTTTACATCATCTGAAATTCCAGTATGCCTGAGCCAGTGCACCGTCGCGGCGGACAATAACTCCGCATCTTGCTCAAAGCCATCCTGGCGCATTCGTACAATCGCGCTATCAAAACAATTTTGAACAATATTACGGATCTGTCGGGTACTGCTAATTGCCCCACGACCTCGTGATTTAAAAACCAAAGGGGTATTTTCGCCAGGTACAGGAAGGGCAGATAGCCCTAAATGGTTACGGTAACGCTTAACCGCATTAAGCATTTCATCGCTCACGGATATATCGCGCTCTTTATTACCTTTGCCCACCGTGGTAAACCACCAGTTACCATCCATATCCATGTGAAAGTCACCCATTTGCGGTGTCCAACGAGCAGAAGCTGCAAGCTCTGAGACTCTCAGATACATGCCATAAAGCGCTTGGATGACAAACAGCGTGCGTTCATGCAAAGCAGGATTCTCTGTCGCGAGCACCTCCGCGGTTTCCACTACATAGGTCCATTGCAGATCCGTAAGACGCCTGATACGTGCCTTCTGTTGCTGCTTTCTAAGGTATTTGCTTTTTTGCCTGATCAGAGCCACCGGGTTTTGAGCCGCGTATTCCTCCTGGACCAGATAAGTAAAAAAACTACTTAATATTGAAAAAATTGCCTGTAGCGCTTTAGGTGACAGGTTAAAGGATTCTACCGTCGGTGTTTTTGTGTGCCCCTGATTTTTGGCGACGAAGGGACGCCACTTCCTATTAACAACGCGTAACCCATCTTTGTCAGTGAATCTATGAACAGTTTTCAAACCAATCCACTCAAGTGGGGGTTGTTGGCAAAAATCGATAAACAACTCAATATCAATTCTTGTTAGTTTATTTACGCTTAACCGCCTCACATACCAGCTCCACTGCAAAAGACGCTCAATCTCCCTACGATAAGACGCGAAGGTATCAGGGCTACCACGATAGCTGTATAAGAATTCTGTAGCTCGCCTATAATCCTCAAGCGCACCAGGAACATCCGCTTGTGCAATGTATTCGGTAACACCCTGGCTAATATGATTAGTCGCATCTCTGATCCGCTGCAGGGTGTCAAATAATGGGCTTGGAGTGAATAGGGCTTTTGTCATATTTCTTTATTACTACTGGATTATCTAAACAACATGTATTTAATTAAAAGATTTTTAAAACAAACAGATACGGCCTCTATATAAAATAGATTGCATGCGAATAATTCCGCCAATCGGCTTATCGCTATTTCCTGTAATCAAAGACGGTAATCTTAATTCACACAAGATCAAGAATAAAGAATTACCTTAAGATGGAAGACAATCCAATTCTTATTTGCAGTCGAATAAAGGGGATTATTTTTATTTCCTTGCGTTACTGTTTCGTTAGTTTGTAGTTACTGTATGGAAATTACCATTCAATCGCCAAACTCGCTCAAAGCTATTAATACAGATGAAGGGCTGTTAGGTGGTGATATCGCGCACAAGGATTATAGCGATACTCTGTTTTTTATAAACAAAGCCACAGACAACTAACCCTGGTATTTCGCCAAGCACCGGGATTGTAACGCTTGCAAGTCACATACCGGTGACAAACCGTCACCGAGGCGATTTTGGATCGACACCAATATGAATAGGTGCTTCAAATCTATTTTAGGCGTACTGGTGAATATTCGGGCTAAGAGTTAAGCATTTCAGAATACGCTCCGGATGGTTAGGCAATGTAACTGCACATTAAGGAAACAGGGATGCAGCTATCTTTATGCAGTCCCGGTTTTCATAGCGTTGTGTTATCACTGGACACTAACTATAAATTGGAAATAAAAGAAACTGGCGTATGAAGGAAAGCTGGCAACTAAAACCAGTTATCTGTTTTACGATTTCATAAAGCCTAAATAGAAGTTGATATAAAATACTAATATCAAATGGTTATCTGGTTTATTAAAAGTAACATGCTAGCGTGGAACAAAGCCAATTTGGAACTTAAACACTTTAAAAGCGCTGCTTCACTAATACTTTTATATTTCCTGTAATAAAGATTACAGGAAATATAAAAGTATTAGACACCCTTCGTTGTTAGCTCGGCGAATGTTAAAGTCTCGAGTCCCATTGTGAAAGCAAAGAATCAATATCATCTGTACTGGCCTCCATCGCCGACCAGGATCGCCGAATATGACACAGAGTATCCAGTACCTGCTCTTTGGTGGCTTTGCCACGATTATTGGTCCACCACTGAATTACGGAAAGCGCCATACTCATTTCAGCGCGCGCACCAATTTCAGGATGAATACCTGAATATATCTGACCATCCTTGATACCCTTTTCAAGCTCGGATATACGAATATTTATTAATGGCGCAAGCAAATCCGTATTGCTCTGCGCAGCTGGGGCACTAGTATCCAGCGCGATGCGCATCAGATCACTATGATTCTCCGCGAAATCCATGACCGCCTGCAACTCGGCTCGATCTGTATCCCCTTTGCCACCATTAAAGTTGTGGGCAGCAAAGATACCCGAGCCTAGCTTTGAGTTGGCCATGCTGACAATTTCGGAGTATAAAGCCTCCTTATCTTTAAAATGCAAATAGAAAGTTCCATTTGCAACGCCTGCCTCACGCGCAACGGCCGCTATCTTCATCCCGTGATAGCCCAATTCCGAAAAGGCTTTGATTGCCTCATCTATTATTGCCGAACGAGTTTCCTCTTTTAATCTTTCCTTGATCGTTGCTTTTGACTGACTGTTTTTTTCCGACATATCAATCCCTAAATTGGATACATGCTTAAATGAGATATATCTCAATCAATGCGAGCACTCTCACTCATGTTTTGTGAGAGCTGTCTCATAAGATATGCGAGCTCTCACCTTAATGCAAGAAATAATCACAATGTGAGCAATCACTATCTTTGCTACTCCCTTTTCTAAAAGAAGCTATAGAGAAATAGTGCCAATTGAAAAGTTTAGAAAATCCTAAAAATATACCTGTTCGCACAAGCTAACCGGACAACATCAATCACACTGGATTAAATAAATAATTCGCTGTCTCATAGAAAATCCAAACAACAAAGCTACAATACGACACCCATTCATAAGGCATACGCAGCAAAAGATTCGCATGAAGAATCGAGAGATGGGCGTGCATAGACATTGCCAATCACTTAAACTACCTGCAGCAATCCAAAGCCTACAAACAACACCAAATTCTTATAAGGACAGCAGTAGCCGATGGGATTAGAGTCCATTACTTTTTCATTTTTTTTAATATTTTCGGGTGCAGCCGTGCTTGCTTCATTAGCGCTCTATACTCGCCAGCCTTTGTTAGTTGCTTATATTGTGCTGGGCGCCCTGCTAGGTCCTTCCGGATTTGCCTTAATCACTAACACCGACATGCTGTCCGATATTTCACATATTGGAATTATCTTTTTGCTCTTTTTGTTAGGGCTGGATATGCAGCCCAGCACCCTTTATCACATGTTAAAAAAGGCTACTTTTGTTGCCCTGATTAGCTCTGGCCTCTTTGCACTTACCGGTTATGGAATAGCTACGCTATTCGGGTTTACTCATCTGCAAAGCTTGGTAATTGGCCTGTCAATGATGTTTTCCAGCACCATCATCGGTATTAAATTATTGCCTACAACAGTACTCCATCATCGACATACAGGAGAACTAGTCGTAGGTTTATTGCTACTGCAGGATTTAATAGCGATATTTGTATTGCTGGTGCTATATACGAGTGAAACGGGAGATGCGACGTTCACCAACTATTTAATGACCCTATTAGCGCTACCGGCACTAATTGCCGTTTCTGTGGTTTTTGTACGCTATGTATTACTGGGATTAATCCAAAAATTCGATCGATTCCAAGAGTACATTTTTCTGGTTTCGATCGGCTGGTGTCTGGGGATGGCTGAGGCTGCTGAAATGATCGGGCTGTCCTCTGAAATTGGTGCTTTTATCGCCGGAGTCACAGTGGCCACGAGCCCTATTGCCCAATTTATTGCCATAAGCCTAAAGCCTCTCCGAGACTTTTTCCTGATTCTATTTTTCTTTTCAATCGGCGCAAGCTTTAAGCTTGCCTTGCTGGATGAGGTGTTATTGCCTGCACTTATACTCACCGGCCTAATGTTATCGCTTAAACCGATTATCTTTCGCTTTTTGCTAACCAGAATCAGCGAATCAAAAGAGCTGGCATGGGAAATAGGCTTCAGACTGGGACAAATCAGTGAGTTTTCGCTGTTGATCGCTTATATAGCCACTGGCATTCATATGATTGGTGAAGAGGCTTCCCATTTAATTCAGGCCACGGCCATTTTATCTTTTCTGGTATCGTCTTATATCGTTGTGCTGCGCTATCCGACACCGATTGCGGTATCGGATAAATTGCGAAGAGATTAAAACGACTAATTATCGGCACGAAAAGGTATCTCTACTTATTTTATATCAATGCGTTACGAATAAAACCTAAAGTTAGTCAGCCTTTCCCACCAGGTCAGCATCAAGCGGTCACATACAGAATGAGCGGTGACAGCAATACGCTCCTGCAATGTTTTCTTGTGCACATAACAGACTTCATAAACATCCGCTTCATTACAGGCTGAGGTCAGATAGTCATCACTGGTACCCAGTTCATCGATCAAATTTTTATCCAAAGCACGTTTACCAAACCAGACTTCGCCAGTCGCTACTTCATCAATATTCAATGATGATCTGTGTTCCGATACGAAGCTTTTGAAAAGATCATGGGTATCTTCCAGTTCTTCCTTAAATTTTTCGCGCCCTTTTTCTGTGTTTTCGCCAAACAGGGTTAATGTGCGTTTGTATTCGCCCGCCGTCATCAGCTCAAAATCCACATCGTGCTTCTTTAATAAACGATTAAAGTTAGGTAATTGCGCAACGACGCCAATTGAGCCTAATATCGCAAATGGAGCGGCCACAATTTTATCAGCGATGCAGGCCATCATATAGCCACCGCTGGCGGCAACTTTGTCTACACAGACAGTTAAGGGTATCTCCCGATCACAGATTCGTTGCAGCTGAGATGACGCGAGACCATAGGTGTGTACCATGCCACCACTGCTGCTTAGTCGCAGAATGACCTCATCCTCTTTCTGAGCAATGGCCAAAACGCTGGTGATTTCCTCGCGCAAAGAGCTCAGCGCGGACGCCTTTATATCACCTTCGAAATTTAGTACGTAGGCCCGTTTTTTATGCCCGCCCTCCTTTTCCACTTTAACCCGATCTTTCTTTTCCTGCTTACACTGTTTCTTCTGAGATTTGCACTCTTGCTTCAATACTTCCTTGTCCAGCGCTACGCTTTTTATCGCGTCTGTCATTGCATCCAGCTCTTTATTCAGGTGTTTCACCTCAATATGTCCGTCTGCTCCTTTCTTGGTTCGGCTTCCCGCAGAAACGATGGTGCCGACTATAATCATGACTGCTACTACGATAGTAATCGCTTTGGCCAGAAATATGCCGTATTCAGTTAAAAATTCCAATGTGATAGGCTCCTTTAGCTAACAACTGGCGGCTATAATAATTCAACTCAAGCTTGTGGTGTAATATTTGTTTGATCAATCAGCGCAAAATAGGCGATTATACGCTATATATAATTGAGCGATTACTCTCGGGAGACCAGAAAATCGCAAGGCACTGCATAGCTTAAAACCGCACTATACATATTTCAGGGAGACGATTAATGCGAAACGGGGCCAGTATTACCGGCATTTTACTATTTAGCTTATCCCAGTCCTGTCTTGCTGCTACCAATGGTGCGCCCGAAACTTATCAGCGCAAGTGCGAAGTTATTGATGGTGTGGTGGTCTGTAAGTCTTTAGCCGACGAATTAGCCCATTTACCACCCCAGGAAAAGGGGGAACGTCTCTACCAGGAAGCGGACAAACGACATGGCCCTCTGATGGGATATGGCAGTCCGGGTTATGGTGATAGTCAATCGAAATTTATTGCCCTGATTAAAGACCCCAGTGGCCGACAGGATACACGGGAGATTCGTCTTAAATATCTTGAAAACACCCCGGACGGCAATAAAAGACTGATGATTTTTGATAAGCCGAAGGACTTGAAGCGTCACGCGATGCTGACTATTTCACATAAAGATGGTGCTGATGAGCAATGGGCTTACGACCCGGATAATAAGCAGATCAAACGCATTCAGTCTAACAATGCATTTACGCCATTATCTGGAACCGATATAACTTTTGAGGATATTAGTTCTCAGGACGTTGCGAAGTATCAATACGAATATTTAAAAGATGCTCAATTGGATGGTCAACGCTGTTATGTGGTTGACCGAATTCCTAAGGATAAATACTCAGGGTACCAACGTCTCGAAACCTGGATTGATAAAAGCACCTATCTGGTCAGAAAAATTCACTATTACGACCGCCAGGGCTCATTGCTTAAGACGCTCACCCTGGACGACTATCAACAGTATAACGATAAATACTGGCGAGCGGGTGAAATGCGCATGGAGAATCACAAGACTGGAGGAAGCACCGAGTTGGTATGGTCAGAATACCGATTCGACACCGGCTTAACGGAACAGGACTTTAGCTTAACCAGCTTAAGAAACGTCAACTAACTACAGCCTCCTGGACCCGCAAAATACCATCCGTTATTTTTAGATTACAGCGGCTTTGGCCCACCCTTTTATTGCTGCAACGGACAAAACCATACCCAGCACTCCACCAAGAAGGATATTTTCGCGTTATGATGAGGACTGAGGGAGTAGACCCGCCAGCGGTTAAAACCGGTCGGCTTTTTCATAAAAATATGCACCCCAATATCTAATCAATGCCAGGTATACGCAGGTCATGAAAAACTTAATTGCAGCCCTGCTGCTGATCATCCTAACTGGAATTGTTGGTTGTTCGGATTCCGCGTCCGACTCAAAGGCCACTCAAGCCATCGAATCTTTTACTCCGAAACAGGTCGACCGCTCCTTTGATCGACTCCATTATTTTGTCCTGCAACCTGATTTACACTTGCAAGCGGCAACGCAGGCTCTGCGTTATATTAATGACCCGGACCCCGTCCGACGTTTTGTCGGCATCTACCTGCTTGGCAATACTGGAACACCTGATAATGGGCAAGCACTGGCCACGGCACTCAAGGATGAAATGACCACCTACAGAGTCATTGCGGCGGGCACATTGATACGTTGGGGATATAAGGAAGCAATTCCCACACTCATCACGGCACTGTCAGACACGACCCCTCTACCTTACTCCAAACCCCCTCTGCCCGCGCACGATCTGGCACAGGACGCGCTGACTTAGTATACCAAGCAGGATTTAGGGTTAAGCACAGCGCAAACGATCACTGAGTTTGAAGCTGCCCAGACTCGATGGCAAGAATGGTGGCATGACAATGGCTCCCATCTAAAGTGGAATGAGAGTGCTCAAAAATATGAATAAAATGACCAAAATTAATTACTGCACTTTGCTCGTCAGCTGCATTCTTTTTTTCTCACCTACGGCGCCAGCAAAAACCAATGTGACAATCCTTCCCGACGGCAGTATTTCAGTAGAGCTGAACATTACTCTTTATGGCCCCGGCGCCCAGGATTATATTGCGAGTGATTGGGAAGACTGGATCAATGAAGGCTGGAACAAAGCCATGAGTTCCTACAGCTGTTATAACATGTTTCTATCCGCCAATGTTGAGGCTTCATCAGATCAGGGAGCATCCCCCTCCTGGAGTGATGATACTGAAGATAATGCCGATATTGTCTGGGGCAATAAAAACCTGTTTCCAGGTACCGACGCCATCTACGTAACCCCAAGGGGACAATATTTTCGCTCCTTCGTAACAGGCGGTGCCGGGCATGGTCAGGGTTACGTTCAGGATGTGGCTGGCGGCTGGTATGGCGGTTCAAAGCCCTCTGTCATCGTGCATGAGGCGGGGCACCTGATCGGTATCGGTGATCATTATTCAGATACCGAGGATAAGGACGGCAACGTCAGTTCTATTCCACATGCAGGGTGGTTGGGCAATATTATGGCTGAAACTTCAGTCTCCTCAACGGATGCCACCTCCTATGATGAGCGGCTGATGGAAGAGATCATGACCTCCATGGAAAACGGTAAGGGCTGGGATTTCCGACCCTGTCTGGTTTTGGAGGAATATATAGGCGGCACGAATGATAACAACTCGGTACATGTGGACACCTACAAAGCGAATATTCGATATAACGTATCGCCCGAGGTGCCAGTGTTGGCGGCCGATATGCCCTCACAGGACAACTCAAAGCTGCTGACAGGTTCCGGCACCGGCTCAGCAACCTGGACCCCTGTCTCGCGTAACGAAACCACCGACTTTGTTAAATATGAAGTCACCAACAACCCCTTTCCGCTTGAAGTGATCGGTTCGATTACAGAAGACGCATATAACATTGTACTCACTCCGTTAGACAAAACTATCGCCGTTGAATCACAGTTTGGACAGTATGCCCAGGGAAGTACTGTACAATGGTTAAGAAACAAAGCTGCTGGCTACTGTACGGTTTCCCATGAAGACCTGTCCATGCTGACGCTTAAGATAGTCGAAGTGAGCAATGCACAGTTTAAGAATACTTTTGACGGCGGCACCCAAGCCAAGATTGATACCGGAGGGACTGTCTGTGATTTCCAGATTCTGGATAGATCCTTTAAAGGCTGGTTGCAGTTATCTGTGAAATCCAAGCAGGGATAATGGTAGTGGCCCTTCGATTTATCTAATAGAAAGATCAATCGTGTCTCATCTTTTGCGCCTTAAGCCGAAAGTGCGCGTTTTAAGTCCCTTCTCCTCCTCGGGGAGAAGGTTAGGATGAGGGGGAGGCAGAGTAAAACCGGAAAAGGTGATCACCTTTTGTCCTTTTGGATCTTTCTCCTATTATTTACAAGACCTGTTAAAAGACCTATAATTAGGTCACATTAAATCCTGGTCAGATAAACCCATGACACATCAAATACTCACAGAAATTGCCGCAAGTATATCGGAACTTAAAGCCAATCCAATGAAGGTCGTTGCTAGCGGAGAGGGTATGCCTATCGCTGTTCTAAACAGGAACGAACCTGCCTTCTATTGTATTCCTGCTAAAGCTTATGAGGCCATGATGGATCTCATAGAGGACAAAGAGCTTCTTGAAATTGCCAAAAGCCGCATCATGGAAGATAGCGTCAAGGTGAGCTTGGATGACCTATGAGCTGGCTTTCAAGAAAAGCGCACTAAAAGAATGGAAGAAGCTGGGTTCATCGGTACGTGAAATTTTCAAGAAAAAACTCGCAGAGCGATTAAAGAATCCTCATGTCCCTTCCGCAGCAATCAGCGGCGGTTCAAATTTATACAAGATCAAGCTACAGCAACTCGGCTACCGGCTGGTTTATGCAGTATCCGACTCTACAGTTACTGTTACAGTCTTAGCGGTTGGGAAAAGGAATCGAAATGAAGTCTACGATTTGGCGCTGTCCCGCAATAATGCTGGTAAGTTATGGAATAAATAACATAGAGAATTTTTTAGTTAACTGATCGAATTTTAATCCATCCGTCACCTTAAACTTTCTGAGTTATCGGAAAGTGTCAATTGAACCCACTTTTGATAGTTGTGGTTTCGCCCCTTGGCTCGTTCATTTTCTTTGTTTGCCCAAAGAAAACCGAACCAAAAGAAAAGGCACCCCGGACGCGGCAGGCCTACAGCCTGTCCATTGCACTTCTCATCAAATGACGGTCGTTCGGGAACTCACGTTGCTCAAACACTCCTCTCTTCCCTCGCCATTTGACTGCGATGCTCACCCGCTTTAGGGGAATAGCACACGCTGCGAACAACGCTCTGATTAGATTTTGCTTGGCAGTAAGTGGCAAGGGCGAACAATATCTTAAAATAAATGCGACCCATTTATTACGCTGAAACAACAAGACGCCAGGATCAGCTCTCTCTTTCACCCTTGATATCCTCGATGCTGACGCCCATCTGCCGGGCTCTGCGTTTCCAGAGTCTTCTCGCCAGTTTCTGCATATCTTCGGTTTTGTCACTTTCGTCTACAATTTCCAGTCCCAGCAGGGTTTCGATTACATCTTCTAAGGTGAGAATGCCATCCATACCGCCATATTCATTAATCACCAACAGAATATGCGCCTTTTTGATTAGCAGTTCGTCAAAGGCCTGCGACAGTGACAATGAAGCAGGTGCGGCACAGAGATCGCGGCGAAAATTTTTCAGCTTTTTATCACCATCTCCTGCCACCTGTGCATATAACAGATCTGACCGCAGAACGAAACCGTTTATATGCTCAGGACTGTCACCGTAGATGGGAATACGCGAAAACCGCACGTTATCATGCTGTTCCAGAAACTCTTGAACAGCCAGTTCTTCCGGCAGTGAAACCACCACTGTACGGGGCGTCATAGCGTCCTTGACGCGCATGTCGCGCAATGCCAGCAGGTTGATTAATATTCTTGATTCCTGCCGCTCCAACTCGCCCTCCTCTGCGCTGCGTTCAGCCATTGCGGCAAATTCGTCGCGGCTGAATCCGATCAATCTCGGACCACTGGTCATACCGCGAGTCAAGCGTTCAGAAAGCTTGATAAATGGATATAGTACCCAGATCAGTACTCTTAGGCTGTGCGCGGTAACAGGCGCGAGGGTTCTCCAGTAATGCGCTCCAAGTGTTTTCGGTATAATCTCGGAGAAGACCAGTATCAGCAGGGTCAGTATGGCGGATGCAATGCCAACGTAAGCATTACCAAACAGTGTCGCAGCCTGGGCACCGGCACCGACAGCCCCCACGGTGTGAGCGATGGTGTTCAGGGTCAGTATCGCGGCCAACGGCGCATTGATATCCTCAGTGAGTTTGCGTAACAAACTACCCGAGGGCTTGCCCTGTTGCTCCAGTAGGGCAATGTGTGGAGTGGTTACGCTCAGAATTACCGCTTCTGCCAGGGAACAAAGAAAGGAGAAACCAAGGGCAACTAAAACATAGATGATCAATAGCAACATATTAGTAGATTACTGAACTTCTGAGAGAAAGTCATTCAATGAACCATTAACTAAAGGACTGTAACTCCTCCAATTCCGGAATTCGCAGGACTGCTAATCGAGCTGACTCCGGCCACAATTAACTAAGACACACGTCCTGCCACACAGCGAACGGAACCTGAATACTTTTCTTTAACCTTATCTTTGATCTTTTTGCAGACAAGTTCCGCTTCCGCTGCGGTGAGCCCCCAAATCACCATACGGCCATTGCGTTCATAGCGATGACCTCTCTCGAGACTAAGATAGGTGGTATAGGTCGAGTGGCCTTGAAACAACCGCGAATAGCGTTTATCAATATTGGAATGGCATTCAATCTGCTTTAAAAAACAGCTTTCGCATTTCTCAAATAAGTTATCCAGGTAGCGGTTGGAGCGATCGTCACAATCCTCCTGCGAAACCATTTCCCCCGATAAAAACGTACTCGAATTTTCGGCTTAGCTCTTGAACTTCCTGGACTACACGCGACTGGACATAAACAGGATTCTGAATTTCAGCGGGATTCTCATTATTGCTGATTTTTTGCCCGAAAACCCCAAGCACTACAAGCAAAACCACAAATAAGAATTTTTTCACTATTCACTCCTTTGATTAACGTAAATTTATTCCATTAAGGCTCCCTAGGAGAGTTCTGATAGAGAGCTTTTACCTGAGGGATGTTGAGGGGCAGGCTCCAAACATGGAAGTAATAAATCCACCCCAACATCTGAGTTATTGATTATGGACTAATAAACTGCAACTTTCAGCGCAATCGCAGGGTTGAAAATTACTCCCAGTCCAGCAGGCGCTGTTCACCTTCTAACGTTTGAATATCGGTTATATCCTGTGACATTTCAACCACACCACGATAATTTTTATCGTCATCGCGTACCGCGAAATAGCGAATTACCACGAAACGACCTTTGATATGGATACGAAAATCAGCCACATCACGCGTACCCTTCTTAAATTCTTCAACAATTCGTAAAACGGTATCAACCGATTTTGGAGGATGACAATGGTGTACTTCCCGACCAATGATACCGGCACTACGAGGAAACAGTCGATCTTCACCTCGGTTATAAAACAGCACCTTGCCGTTTTCATCGACATAGGTGATATCCAACGGCAAGACCTTAAAAATCAAATTCACCTGTTCCGGTGTCATATAGCCTTCGTCGAAATGAAACATCCCAGTGGTGTCGAAGGGTAGTTTCTTTTTCCGCTTCACCTTTGATGGATGAACATATTGTTCGTGCGATACGGGCTGCTCATTCTCTTGTTGGTGCGCCTCTAGTTCAGCATCATCCTCACCTACAGGAGGGAATGGAGGCGGCTCTTTGTCCAGCATCCAACCAATTTCCCGGTCTCCTTCTTGCATATCAAGCCAGTCTTCGTCATCCAGCAAATCCATAGCCCCGGGTATTAGGCGCTGCTCCTCAACTTGCATCATTCTTTCCAATTGACTGAAGAGAAAAGACATTTTTTGTTCGACAAGTGCTACGTCACCCTGCTCTATCGCCTGACGAAGCCCCTTAAGTAAACTGCGATTTTCGTCATGAAAAGCCCACATATTCTTGCTGGGCGAATCCCATCCGTGCTTTTCCAGGCAGGGGAAAAGTTGATTTTCCTTTCGCTGGTAATGCAACTCTACTGTGCATATATGGGTAAAAATATTAGAGAAATCACTCAGCTGCTGTGCAGGCTTAAACCGCTGCGCGCTTTTTATCCACGAGCGTAAAAGCAAATTTTCTTCCAGATAAACACGGGCCGGATGCCCCATAGGAAATTGTCTGAGATTGGCCGCGGCTATCTTCTCCTGTACTACCTCATTATAAAAATCGATGACAGAATTGTTATCGCGAAAACTGATGCCTTGGGTATCAAGCTGTTCAAAAACAACAGCCAGTTCATCATGGCTGACACTCTCACACTCCTGTTCAAACTGATTGATCAGTTCAATAGGCGTATCGCCCATACATAAGTATTCTATTATCTCTTTAAGTAAGCCACTGTGTGACTCTATAAGGAATTCACTCAAAACCATCTCCACCAATACCCTAGAATAACCAACTAATTTAGTTGGTTATTCTAGGGTATCATCAGATGCGTTGTTTTGACGTAAATCACAAAATGCTCTCTCCGGGTTTTAATGAGGGCGCATTGAATGGCACTGTATTAAGGATAAAGCCCCTATCCCGCTGACGGGAGAGCAACTGGGGTTGACATTGCGGTAAGAGTGGGAAAATGGATCCCGAAATATTCGTGACAACATCTTCAAGACTGTCGATATTTTTTACAATTCCCGAATTTAAATCAACCTAACTTATTGATATTTTGACAATATATTTGTTCCACCCTAATACAACGAAATAAACATTCCAGTTTTTTTATTGCTAATGACTTTCACTTACCATCGAGCATGGCAGTAGATTTAGGTATGTGTTTGGATTAAAATAGTTGAACTAACAAAAACCAGAAGAAGGATTTACGCATGTCATTCAGAAATAAGAGTCTGTTAATTAGCCTGTGTGTTCTTGCTTGCTCACATACATCTGTTCTAGCTGGCGTTAATGGTGTACCAACCATTCCCCAATCAGTACCCGCAATAAGCCAGGCTGGTCTCATCGGACTTGCTCTTGTCATAGGCCTTCTCGGTGCAAAAATAATAAACAAATTCAAAAAATAGCTTTTTATTTATTTTACTGAGCAAATCGTAGGAATAGCCTGTTACTGCCATAACGCGATGGGGAAATCATGATCATCGATTATGAATTCGCCTTTTACAGCTTCATGGTGGCATCCATTGTTCTGGTTTTCTGGTTAGAAGCTTTACTACCACTAGACTCATCAGGCTGGGAAATACAACATCTCCTTCAAAATTTCGGTCTTTGGCTAATTGCTTTTCTCTGCGCGGACTACATCATCGGTTACTACTTAATAGATATTCAGTCCATGATCGGACAGCAACCGTTTGGGATGTTTTACTGGTGGCCGCCCCCCTTTGAATGGACTTTAGTAGTAATTGGTGTATTGCTTCTTGAACTGGCGGATTACTTTTATCACCGGTTCAGCCATCACAACCCCATTCTTTGGCGACTGCATGCTGTACATCACACGGATACCAGATTGGATGTCTCTACAACATTGCGAACTCATCCATTGGAATTAATTACCGCTAATTTCTGCCGCTATGGCGTTGCGCTGGCTTTTGGTTTTCCCATTTGGGTAATAGGTTTTCGCGAATTGATAATCTTTCCAGTACTGTTCATGCAACACGGCAATATCAAACTGTCACATCGCACAGAAACGCTTCTATCGTTTATCATTGTCACCCCGCGTATACATCGGCTTCATCACTCTACTCTTTCTGACGAGCACAATAGCAATTACTGCCGCGGTTTTATTTGGTGGGATAGACTATTTGGCACTTTCCAGCAACCGACGAAAGAAAAACCAAAGGATTTTGGGATTCTTAATTACACGGCTAAAAAGTATCAATCTATAGCCGGCATGCTGTTGACCCCGTTTATACTAAAAATCTAATAAAAAGAGGCGTGGCTCAACTGAGTACCGTCGGGCCGCTTTTCAATGATCAGGGGAAAGCTTTGTCTAACTCCGGTTTTTGTTTTTACTCTTGCGTACTATTATGGCCATGCTTTTTCTCGTTAATCCTTTCCTGCGTCTCCATTTCTGCTTGCAAGGTCTCAGAATTCCCTAGCACGTACTCTTCAGGAATATCCGCTAACTCGACTATCCGCCCACCATAAATTTCGATAAATTGATTAGCCATCGAGGGATCCCTAAAAGGAAAGGCTTCCATGGCGCCCATGCCACCGCGCAATCGACTATCGATCACATAGACTGCCCAATCGGCAGCGACCCAGGAGTTCTGTAAATTTTCCGGGTGGCCCAAATTGAAAGTGGGTGTGGTATCAATTGCCGTAACGTACAACGCGGCCACGGTTTTTGATTCCTCTGGCAGTTTGGTATACGCAACGCCATCTCGAACCGTAGTAAACCACAGTGGCTCACCGTTACCCGTCAAATGAATTTGGCTTTTGGGGCCTTCGTGCTCGTTGATCAACATGTTACAAAAATAGCCAATGGCCTCCGCTGTAGGCATTTTTGGCTTAGGGACTTCTTCCTTATTCGAGGGCTGACAAGCAGTAAGTATGAGTAGCAGGCTGATCAGTAAAAATTGGGCGGCGGGGTTTTTCAACTTATAACTCCTTGCGACTAAAAAGATAGATAGCGATAACCAGTAACACGGCCACCCATATGCTCATTATGCCTAGTAAACTATTTGGCCCAGGAGTGCTGGCGATATTTGCCACCCCCGACACCATGCTGGCGGCGTCCGACCCCGCCAGATTATACAACCTGTAAACATCGGCGGGGTTAGCCAAAACCAATCCATTGAACAATTCAGGCTGGATTTTTTGTTCTTTATCGGCCAACAAAACACCCAATAGTATCAGGTCGTAGAGCACCAGCATAAATAGCCAGACACCCACTGCCGCTCCAATTGCACTTGCTCTAGATTTGCTTAACAGACTGATCAAACAACCTATGCTGATAAAAACCGCACCCAAAAGCAGAGAACTGGTCATCATTTGTACATAATCTATCCATTCAGATGTTTGCGAACCATCTTGAACGATGAGATACAGTCCGGCGCTTCCGTATCCGACAAGAATAGCGAACAGCAGCACCAGTAGGTGCCCGATAAACTTGCCCAGTATGATATGCCAGCGTGATATTGGGTAGCTTAGCAACAGCAATAAAGTACCCTGCTCCTCCTCGCCGACTATGGCATCAAAGGAAATCGTCAATGCTACTAGCGGGATCAAATACAAGCTTAAGCTGGACAGACTCACGGTGGTGATACTCATCAGGCTGGCGCGGGTATCACCGATGGGTGCTGAACCGAGCAAGGCGAGCGAAAAAGCCAGACTGGCCAACAACAAGATTGAGGCAATGGCCCAGCGATTACGTATGGCACGCTGAAACTCAGCTGTGGTGATGGTGATAATGGCGCTCACGGTTGATCCGCCTGTTCCACAAAATGGCTATAGAGATCGTCCAGTCCTGGGGGGATGATTTGTAAATTCTTGATGGCCTTTTGATGCGTCATTATCTGCCCCATCAGCTCCACCTTTTCCGATTGTTGGCACAAAAAAGTGATGCTGCTGGAACGATTTTCGCCATTGAGGTGGTCTGTTTGTTGAAATGCTGCAAACCTGGACTCCTCACCAGCGAGCACCTCTACATGTATTTGCGTGGGCAACTGTGCGGCTTCTCTTAGCTGCTCCAGGGTTCCTTGAATAATCACTGAACCTTTGCGCATAATGAGAATTTTGTCTATTTCCCCTTCTATTTCGGAGAGTGCATGAGACGATATGAGTATCGCCGTCCCCTTTGTTTTGCATTCACGGAGAATCCCGTAGAAATGTCTTCTCAAGAAAGGGTCTAAGCCCGTAGTGGGCTCATCCAATAACAACAATTTTGGGTTTCCAAGTAATGCCTGGGCTAAACCTAAACGTTGTCGCATCCCCTTCGAATAGGTTTTTACGCGTGAAGTCGCGGCGGTGCTGAGCCCTACCAGTTCCAGTAACTCAGAACATTGGTTTAGCGATACTTTTTTTAATTTTGCGTAGTATCTAAGCACCTGATTACCGGTCATTTCACCGGGAAAGGAAACAGTCTCCGGCAAAAAACCAATATCAGCGTGAGGATCTCTTCCTGGATCCGTGGATATCTCTAATGCTCCCTCACTGGGACGAACCAGACCCAAAATCAGTTTCATCAGCGTAGTCTTTCCAGCACCATTGTGACCGATGATGGCTACACTTTGCTCGGGGGATACGGAAAAACTGACCTGATCCACCACTGTGTGTTGTCCGTAATTTTTACTAACCTGAGTTAATTTAATCATTGAGTTGTTATGGATACGGGTGCTCGGCTATTAGGCTGTTAGAACTATAAGGTATTGGGCTGCATTAAAGGGAAACTATCCTGAACACCACCGGGGTGCAACGCTGGAAAATGCGACTGTGCCCATTGTAACAATTGTAATGCAGGGCTGTTTAGCAAAACCTTGGCTGTTGGATGGCGCCAAATTAGCTGGTCGACAATTGTATTGGGCCGGTAGGGTTTGTCGGCAATGGAATTACCATCCAGATCGAAAGCCAGGTGATCACTCCAATAGTTACCACCATCTGTCTGTGACCATTCTAGCTCCCTTGTGCCGACGTATTTAACCTGAGTTTTATTGCCCATAAAATTATTGCCATAAATTTCGTTTTGCTCCGACCCTGCGGTAAAGTGCACTCCTATCATACAACCTTCAAAATGGTTATTAAGTATCTGATTTATATTTGAATTATAAACAAACGCGCACTTTTCCGCACCGCCGCTTACCCGATTATTAGTGATTTCGGAATGATTGGTATAGTTAAAAAATATCCCTCTATCACGATCTCCACGCGAAATATTGTTGATGACCTTAAGGTGGGATGAATACATTAGTGCGTAGCCTACATGGTTATTCTCAGAAATGTTACCTGAGATCTCGCTATGATTTGTGTACATATAATGCACCGCAAACCGTAACTGACTAAAATGGTTGTCAACAAAGCGGTTATTACGGCTGGTGGTGGAAAAAATACCATCGCGCCCCTGACTAATATGGTTTTTCTGCACGACTGAGCCGGGGGAGTTCCAGACGTGCACACCATTACCCCGCTCATTCATCCGCAAATCTTTTCGACCGATAATCGAATTTGAGGTGATCAGCGCTTGTTCTGGCCCTTTCAGATTGATCCCGATCAGGTTGTGCCTAATCTGGTTATTCGAAACGATCGCACGACTGCCATTCTTTGTTATAAAAACACCACTGTGTTCTTCAGACAGTAATTCACCTGAATTTATAATAGTCAGTCCTTGCACAACCACATCCGGTGCATCGACTAAAATCACATGACCTGCTCCAAGGCCATCTATGACTGCACCTGGGTTTCCCTCTATTTTAACGGAGCGGTCGATTATTATTGAACCTGAGTAATGCCCGGCTGAGAGTAACAGGGTATCACCTGGCTGCAGATCGGCGATCAATTCGTTTAATGGACCACTGGCGGGAGACACGGCATGCACGGTGGCACCTTGCACGGAACTGCTAAATAGATAGAGTACGGCAACAAACAACGCCGTCATGTACTTGGCTGCTATCATGTTTTGCGTATTTCGATCTCTTGCACCAAGACACAAGCGCCAAGGCGTTGCCTCTGAACAAATTAAGTCTGCTTGAATTTATCCAAAGATCACAGAGCGGTCAAATAACCGCTCTGATCACAATGGTCATAGTTTAGGCGGGTTCAACTAACATCCTGCCGCGCATTTCCATGTGTAACGCATGACAGAACCACTGACAGTAATACCAATGCACACCTGGACGATCTGCTTTGAACGTAGCCGAAGCAGTTGCTTGAGCTGCAACTTCGAAAGCAACACCATGGTTTGCCAGGGTAAAACCATGTGTCAGGTCGTCTATCTGATCCAGATTAGTGACAAACACTGTCACCTCATCGCCCTGCTTGACTGTAAAATCATTCATGCTGAATGCTGGCGCGACTGACCACATGTAAACCCGAACCTTGTTGCCGTCACGAATAACTTTGCTATCACTTTCAAGTGACACACCATCCTTCTTAGCCCATTCGCGCGCATCGGCAAACATCGGATCATCGCGTGACCAAACCTTACTGGGGTTGACGATATCCCCCCGCACAATTATGCAATCATGCGGTTCTGCGAAGGCTGGCCCGTCGTGTACGACTTTCATCTTATTGCCGTTAATATCAATCAGCTGCTCGTTTTCAGGCTTGAGTGGCCCAACATTAATATAGCGGTCTTTAGAGAACTTGTTCATGGATAACAGCCACTTACCATCCGCTTCTTTGGTTTCACCCATGGTAGTGTGGTTATGCCCCGGCTGATAATGAACGTCAATCTTCTCAAGCACGGGATTCACTTTTTCACCATTATAGGCCCGGATTGCTTTCTCAATATTCCATTTGGCCACTTGGCTGTCCAAAAAGAGCGTAGTGAAGGCGTTACCCTTGCCGTCAAAGGCAGTATGTAACGGACCCAGACCTAACTCCGGCTCAGCAACCACCACATCTCTTGGTTTGATTTTGTCATTGAACAGATCAGGCAGCTTTCTAACATCCAACACAGAGACAGTCGGAGATAATTTGCCATTAATCACAACATGCTTGCCATCAGGCGCAGTGTTACAACCATGCGGGCTACTGGAAATCGGTATGTAGCGCGTATATTTAGAGCCTTTGCGTCCATCCAGCACAGGTACACCGCCAATTTTTTTGAAATCACCTTTTTTAACGCCCGCTTCAATCGCTTTAATATCGAACACAACCGCCCAGTCTTGCTCAGCCGATGTCATTTCAGCTAAGGTAACTCCCTCTTCGCTGTTGTAGCAGGTTGAAAAGGCATAAAGGCCCTGGTAGTCAGCATCACAGTTATCCAGGTTACCGTCGACCATGACCTGCCAGGCCACTTCCATGCTGTCACCGTCGATCGCGCTAAAAATAGCATGATATTTTTCTGGCTCATTGAGAATAGAACCGTCATTGGGAATCGGTACTCGGTGTTCGCCATTGGCAAATACATACCCGGTGCGCGGGTACTTTTGTGGACGAAGACCGTGAATATCTGAAGCATTAGGTATTTCAATGATCTTGTCACACTTCATGACATCCATGCGAATACGTGCGACACGGGTATTTGCTTTGTCATTGATAAAGAGATAACGGCCGTCATATGTGCCGTCTGTAAAGGACATATGTGGATGGTGCGCATCACCATTATGCCAAACGCCACCCTTATCTTTTAGATACTCTTTGGTTTCTGGAAGTAAACCTTCCGTTAGAATTTTTATACTTTCGTTGGTCTGCCCCCAACCGGTAGCACTACAGCGATTAAACACAGGGATACGAACCAGCTCGCGCATTGATGGAACTCCAAGTATGCGCACTTCTCCCGCCTGACCGCTGCTCCAAAAACCGTAATATTCATCAAGATCCCCAGGGCCCACATGCGCACTGTTTTCGCTTGCCGCCTGAGCTGCCTGGGGTGAAAGCGTGCCTAATCCACCGACCGCAGCGCCCAATCCCGCAACCGTTGCGATACCTGCGGAGCGGGACAATAACTCCCGACGAGATGCGCCTTTGGAGTCGAGGGATTCAGCTGGTATATCTTTTTTACTAGTCATTTATTTACTCCTTAAATGATAGAGAGTCTAACTTTTGGCAAACAACCGGCCACCAAATGCGGTTTGGCCACCGATCATCAATTAACTGCCTTTTTCCTCACGTACGTCAATGAGAATCTGTTTTGCCAGCTCTGAGGTTTTCCCCGAGCTCATCGCTTGCTGACGTTCCACACGCCCCCGTTTTTTGATCATGACAGGGCAGGTCTGGTCATCATAATAACGTTCCTGACAATGCAAGCAATAGTGGCACTCATTCGGATTAATCTGCCCTTCCGGGTGAATAGCCTGAACCATACATTCATTAGCGCAAACCTGGCAAGGGTTACCACACTGACGGCGATAGCGTTTAAGCCAGTCAAACATTCGAATACGGGCAGGGATCGCCAACGCAGCGCCCAACGGGCAAAGGTAGCGACAATAAAAACGCTCTACAAACAGGCAGGGTGCCAAGAGCACCAGCGCGAAGATGACATAGGGCCAGTCCCTGATAAATTTAAGGACAATTGCCGTTTTAAACGGCTCAATTTCAGCCAGTCTTTCCGCAAGCGCCAGAGAGTGAAGAGAAACGCCAAACAACACTAAAAAGATAATATATTTGAGTGGCCAGAGTCTTTCGTGTAAGCCCCAAGGCAATACCCACTGAGGAATACCAATCTTCTTGGCGCCGCGACTCAGGAACTCCTGTAGCGCTCCGAAAGCGCACAGCCAGCCACAGAACGCACCCCTGCCCCAGAACAGCAGCGCCATCGCAACACTACCCCAGAGTATGAATATGAGAGGTTCCATCAGGAAATACTCCCAATTAAAGCCTGACACAAGAGCGTTAAATACCGTTAATATATTGACCACCGAAAGCTGTGCCGAGCTATAGAAGCCGATGCCAAACAGTGTAAACAGTAAAAATCCCGTGCGAATGCGTTTGGAAAGCTTCGGACGTCGCACCAGCCAGTCCTGGAAAAAGAAGATAGCCGTCAGCACCGTTAACGCTATCATCAGCATGGTTGATTCGAGCCATTTCTCCTGCCACAGAAGCTTCCAAAGTACTGGTTGATCAAACTCCGCAGCCATCTCTTCTGCGCTGCTCTCAGGTGGTAGTTCTTCGATATTCAGATAATTCGAGGGAACCTGGTAATCAAGATTGAAAGTGCGGAACACCTTTTCCAACGCTTCCAGTTCCCTACCCACCAATAATTGAAATCGCCAGGGTTGCGCCAGGTCCAGCTTGGCGTCCTCCGGGATCATAAACAGATCGACCTCTTTGAAATCCTGCGGTGCCCCTTCCGCGGCCACTCTTCTAAGCCGTTTGTGGTGCAGATCCCTGAAGCGAATGACATCATCACCCTGCACTAACTCAAAGCGGTCAAAAATACCACCACGAACATACCCGGAACCTTTAAAGGAATACTCTCCCTTCGCCGCGACCATGATCGCCTGCTTGCCCTCTTTCAGTTTTCGCGTCAGATTCTGATATTCCGCCTTACCCAGCATGCTGAGCCCGATGCTGGGAATTGAAACCTGGGCGACGTAAAGATCAATGAACACCTCTTTCGAATCTGTGGTGCCTTCGGACGGACTTTCAGAAAAAGCTTGACCCACCGCCTTCGTGGTTAATTTCATTCGTTTAACGGACTTTTCAGCGACCAGGTCTGTCCAGTCTTTCTGTTGTTGCAACTCCGCTTTAATGGATGCCTTGCGCGTTGCCGTAGCAGTTCTCAAACCACCCAAGCCATAAGCCCTGGCAACTTTAATGGCAGAACGAATGATGCTGTCGTCTATCACTCTGATAGTCACCGTTGCACCACTAATGGCATCGAAGCGCGGATCATCGGTCGGTGATTTTAGAAAACTGACGATATCAAAACCGACGTAGCCAGCCATCAGATCAGTAATTTCCGACTCCGGGATGCCCACCAGGACTATGGGCTCGGAGTGTTCGATCAGTTTGACCGTGCGAATAACACCTTCATTATCCACACCCACCAGCACATGAATCGGCTTACCCGAATATCCAACAGAGTTGACCAGCCCTGAATTTAAAAATAGTAACCCAATACGTTTGTCGCCCTTGAACACGGGCACTGCCGAGGTTGATGGATCGATCTCACCATAGCGGTCAGCCCCTTCAAACAACTCGGAAGCAGTGTTTGTTTGGGTAACTTTTTTTAGCGTAATATTCGATTTGGCTATGGCTGTGGACGATAAAAAGAAAACAAAAGCAAACAGAAAGGTGACGGTGAGCGTGTGACGAAGAGCACAGTAAAAGCCTCTTGCGTTAGAAACTCTGCTTGAAGCGTGAAGGGCAAACATCAATGACCCCTTAATATTACTGGAAAACAGTTGATACAAGAAACCATTTTCCGTATAGAAATGAACAACAAAGCAGGCCGATTGGAAACCGACCCTGCTAACGTAACCGGGTATAACGCCAGTCCGGCAAACCCGCGCCAGCTATTATATTCCGTCAGGACTGCAATACTATTTGATCTTAATCACGCATTCAACAGCCGTTGATATTATTTCCTGAATGAAAGCACCCTGGCGACTACCCATGAGGGCCAACATTCAATTACAATTCAGTATGCACCCTGGAATCAGCCCATTGAACCGTAAAACCTTTATCACAGCCGAGCAGCTATTAAGTGACTCTTTTCAGCTCGGAGTCAAAGTTCTCGAAAGCGGATTTAAACCTGACTTCATCGTTGGAATTTGGCGGGGAGGAACACCAATTGGAATTGCCGTACAGGAGATTCTGGATTACTGTGGGGTGGCAACGGATCATATCGCCATTCGAACCTCCTATTACTCCGGTATCGGGCAAACCAGAGAGTCCGTTGAAGTGCACGGATTAAACTACATTATTAATCGGGTGGACTCTAAGAATCGTTTGCTTTTGGTTGACGATGTCTTTGATACCGGTGCCAGTATCGATCAAGTTATTCACCATTTAACTGAAGCGTGCGCTGATAGTTGTCCGGAGATTCGTGTCGCTACGCCGTATTTCAAACCTGACAACAATACCACCGATCGCGTTCCTGATTTCTATCTGCATGAATCAGACGATTGGCTGGTTTTTCCTCATGAATTAAACGGCTTAAGCAAACGTGAAATTGCACAGCACAAACCAGGTATTGAAGCTGTCAAAAAGCTGCTGCTTGACCGAGCGCGGGACTAACCAGAGGCTACTTCCAGGATGGCCAACGATGATAAGTTCAGCATTTTGTTCAGTGGCGACCTTCAGGCCGGGGTTAAACGTGATGCTGCGCTAAAAAATATCGCACAACTTACAAATCTGGATCCTGAGGAATTGCTAGACGAGCTTTTTTCGGTTAAGCCGGTCATTATTAACCAGGTTAATAGTCGTGAGCTGGCCGATAGTTATCGGAGTAGTTTTACTAAAGCAGGACTGCAGGTGACCGTAGAGCCCTATGAGGACACTCATGATGAGATCATGAACGTAGCGCTTAGTTTTAGTCATTATGCTCCCTTGGAAAGACAACAGATAGATCCTAATTTTCAGGTTGATGCCGAAGCGCAGTCGGTACCGAAATCTCAAAAAAAAGATAACGGCGCTAAAGCACCAGCACAAAACAGGACCCCGTATCGGGTTATTTTTGACGGCCAGTTGGAATCGGGAATGTCCAAACAGGCAGCAATTGAAAATATTGCGTTGCTGACAAACTGCTCGCAGGAAATGGTCACTGAACAGATCTTTTCAGTGGTTCCCGTCACCTTGATCGAAACAGATGATCTTAAGCTGGCGCAAACCTACCAGCGTAACTTCGCAAAAGCGGGATTATGCGCAGAATTGAGTCAGATAGATGAGTTCAGCGAAATACTCGCCACCAGTTGTTTGCGGGTGCGCCAGGATGCCCCGCCACCGCCTTCAACAAAGGCAACACCTCCCTTTGTCTATCTGGCTGGAGGACTGTTAGTACTGGTCTTTATTCTTTGGTCCGGTGTATTTTTGTTTTATAAAGGCTATTTTGATCAACCCAATACACCCGTTCTAGCGGTGAGGCTCGCACCTGCGATACCAGCACCCGCTGAGCCGCCCGTGGAAAGTATTCCCAAACAAAGCGATCAGCGATCTAAGCCTGTTATTGAAGAGATTAAGATTCCACCTGTAAAAAAGAAACAGCCGAAGGCGATACCAAAACCAAAAGCGCCGACTCAGGCTGTTGTGATGCCGGACAAGCAAACCTCTTTGGTTAAAGAGGTGCTCACTCCTACACCTACACCTACACCTCCTCCCCCTAGTCCACCACCCGCCAAACCTTCGCAACCATTACAAAGTGTACAAAAAGTAGCCGTTAAGCCCGCATCCAAGCAAGCCGATGTTAGACCGGCTATTTCTGCTGAGCAAAAAAAACAGCTTGAACAAGATTACTTTATGGAACTACTGAACTGGTTTGCACTACCCGAGCATCAACAATATGACTCACAGACAAAAAAGCTAAATCTCGAAGGTGAAATCAAGGTCACAATCAGTATTTATCGCGATGGTTCGATAAAGAATGTGGCGGTATTGGAAAGCAGTTCGGAACAGCTCAGCGAGATCACACGGCAAAGCGCCTATAATGCAAGCCCCTACCCTCCGGTTCCCAAACACATTTCCGGGGACAGCTATGCCTTCACGCTACCCCTCAAATATACACTGGAAAATTAGCGGATGCATAGCTCATAGCTTTATTTGGATTGGCGATTGCGCTCTATAATTCGTGGCTCAGACGCAGCAACAAAATTACCAAGATCATTCACACTAACCGCCTGTGTAGCACCCATATAGTTGCGCACCTTAATTTGGTGTCCGCGGCTGATCAGCTCTTTGCTGATCGACTCCGGCATCGCCTTTTCCGTTAACAACAGGTCAGGTTTCCATTGATGGTGCACGCGCACGGCAGCCAAAGCATCCGGTAGTAACATATCCAAATCAATATTGTTCACCAACCCCTGAACCACTTGGGTAATAATGGTTGGGCCGCCTGCTGCGCCTAGCGTCAGGATGGGTTTGCCCTCTTTAAGCAATAGGGTTGGACTCATACTCGACAGCGGTCTTTTTCCGGGTTGAATACTATTGGCTTCAACGCCGACCAGTCCAAATGCATTAGCTACACCTGGCTGCATTGAAAAATCATCCATCTGATTATTCATCATCACGCCAGTGCCCGGTATCATCACTTTCGAACCGAAAGAGGTGTTCAATGTAGTCGTAATGGCCACCCAGTTGCCCGCTTTATCGGCTGCGGCAATATGCGTAGTGTGTTTACCAAAAAAGTCGACATCGGCATTGGGCGGTTGTCCCTGCTGCGCTACCGGTTGAGCCTTGGTCATGTTAATTGACTGGCCAAGGCTTTGCGCATAAGACTTATCGATAAGACCTTTCGGGACTCGCGCGAAATCAGGGTCTCCGAGCCAGTAGGCGCGGTCGGCAAAAGCCAATTTCATCGCCTCAGCCAACAGGTGATATCTGTCAGCTTTTGGCAATTCAGCCAGATTAAAGGGCTCCAGTATGTTGAGTATTTGTCCAACATGAACCCCTCCCGAGCTGGGCGGCGGAAAACCTACTATCTGATAGCCTCGGTAATCAGTGATTAATGGAGCTCTTTTTTTGATGACATAGTTTTCAAAATCACCGGCCGTTACAATGCCTCCGTTATTTTGCATCCATTTCCCGACTGCCTGAGCAAACTTGCCGCGATAAAAATAGTGAATGCCGTGCGTCGCGATATTACGATAGGTTTCAGCGAGATCTTTTTGAATGAGCCGATCCCCTGCTGCCAGCGAAGAACCGTCCGCTTTCAATAATACCGCTTTTGATGCCGGGAATTGTGAAATCCGGTCAGCAACCCAACTTAATCGGGTAGCAAACACTTCGTCGACCGCAAAGCCCTGGTCTGCGAGATTGATGCCTGATGCTAAAGTATCTGAAAGACGCTTGTTGCCGCCTTGCTTTAACAGGTAATCATAAGCTGCCAGAGAACCCGGAATGCCAATCGCCAGCGCGCCGGTTTTACTCAATCGCTTATCCGCAACGCCATTACGCACATACATATCTCGATGTGCCGCTGCGGGAGCCATCTCACGACCATCAATGGCTTCAATACGACCGTCCGCCCAGCGAATAAGAATAAAACAACCGCCACCAATACCGGAGTTATGCCCATCAACAACGCCAAGTGTCAGAGCCGCCGTGACAGCGGCATCGACGGCATTACCACCTTGCGCATAGATTTCCATTGCGGCCTGCGTTGCCCTTGGGTTAACAGTTGCGATGGCTCCACTGCCATCATCCGTAACAGCACTATACCGTGCCGCCGTAGCTGTGTTTATACCGGTTAAAGCCAGAAACAGCAGGCATAAAACATTAAGTATCGGAATACGCAATTTCATAGTCATTATAGTTTCGATGAGTGATCAACAAAGCAAGCCAACGTGGCACTTATCTTAACTGCTTGGATGCAGATAGGCGAGTAAAAGAAAAAGCCCAAACCTGTTCAGGAATGAGCTTCAATCTCTTTTTAATTCAAAGGTGTGGCTATAAAGCCCGTTCGCTGGCCTTTATAAACTCAGCTTTCAACTCTTCGTAACTGTTGACTGCCGGAAACTGTGGGAACTCTTCAATAACATTATTCGGGGCTCGAAACAGGATGCCAGCGTCTGCTTCAGCCAACATGGTGGTATCGTTATAGGAATCCCCGGCTGCAATACAGCGGTAATTGAGTTGGTGGAAAGCCTTAATAGATTCTCTTTTCGGATCTACCTGGCGCAAGAAATAGTCTTTGATATTTCCCTGATCGTCGATACCCAAGCGATGACAGAACAGTGTCGGATAACCCAACTGTCGCATCAGGGGTTTGGCAAATTCGTAAAACGTATCGGATAAAATAATGACCTGGAAATTCTCGTTGAGCCAATCAACAAACTCCCTGGCTCCCTCCAGAGGAGACATATTATCGATCACCGCCTGAATATCCTTGATGCCCAGTTTGTGCTTTTCCAGCAGAGCAAGTCGCTGCTTCATCAGCACATCGTAATCAGGAATATCTCGGGTCGTGGCACGCAACTCATCGATACCGGTGCGTTCAGACAAACCGATCCAAATTTCAGGGATCAATACCCCTTCCAGGTCCAGACATGCAAGTTCCACTAATCTCTCCAAGCGACATTGAAGGTGCGCACTCTAACGCTTTACGCACGCCGATTCAATATTTTAGAGGTGGTGGAGGGATAAAATTTAAACAACTGCAAGCGACCTGTAAACGAGGTTCCCTGCCCCGTAATGGGTTACCTACCGATTGCCCGGGTTATGTCGCAAAATCAATGAACCGGTAGCTCGATGTCTTTAAAAATTTCGTCAATTTCGGCTTTATTCTGGTGTTTTAGGCATTTATCTACAACTTCTGGAGTAAGGTGCGGAGCAAAAAGCTGTATAAAGTCATACATGAATTTACGCAAAAAGGTACCGCGCCGAAATCCAATTTTTGTGGTGCTGGATTGGAATAGATGTTGGGCGTCAACTGCAACCAGATCTTTATCGATAATCGGGTCATATGCCATGCTGGCGATAATGCCGACTCCCAAACCCAGCCTTACATAGGTTTTAATAACATCAGCATCAGTCGCGGTGAAAACCACCTTGGGGGTGAGCTCTTTGCTGGAAAATGCATCATCCAGTTTTGAGCGCCCGGTAAAACCGAAAACATAGGTCACAATTGGAAAGTTAGCCAAGTTTTCCAGCGTCAGGGCAGAAGGTTGAGCCAAAGGGTGATCCCTGGGCACTATCACACTGCGGTTCCAACGGTAACAGGGCATCATTACCAGGTTGCCAAATAACTCGAGTGCTTCGGTAGCGATGGCGAAATCGACTTCGCCTTCTGAGGCCATTTCGGAAATCTGCATCGGGGTTCCCTGGTTCATGTGTAATGAAACCTCAGGAAAATTGTCTATAAATTGTTTAATGACCGGTGGTAGCACATAACGTGCCTGGGTATGGGTCGTTGCTATAGATATGCTGCCCTTGCGTGGATCGCTGTGCTCCTGCGCGACAGCCTTAATCGTTGCCACTTGCTTGAGCACTTCACCGGCAAGTTTAAGGATGTCCTCGCCAGCCGGTGTAATACTGGTCAGATGCTTGCCGCTGCGCGCAAAAACTTCGACGCCCAGCTCATCTTCAAGTAGCCTTATTTGCTTGCTGATACCGGGCTGAGAGGTGTAGAGACTCTGTGCGGTTGCTGACACATTAAGGTCATGATGCGCAACTTCCCAAATGTATCTTAACTGCTGTAACTTCATCGCAGCCTCCCAGTGAATGGCTTATATGCTTATATATGGATAGGGTATAAAAATATAAGTAAATATTCCTTTAAAGAATACACCTAAACAGCTAACTTTACCACCCGTAGCAGTAGCTCCAACTTCACTTTACTGGAACCCAAAACTAAGGCCGTCCCCAAAGTATGGAATTTTTCTTGTATGCACTTGCCGGAGCCAGTGTCGGATTTGCCATTGGCCTAACTGGTGTCGGAGGCGGCTCATTGATGACACCTCTGCTTTTGCTGTTTGGCTTTCCCCCGCATGTCGCTGTGGGTACCGATCTGATGTATGCAGCAGTCACCAAATCAGGTGGCGTGATTTTACATTACCGCAAAAACACCATTCGGCTGCGCATTGTGCTGCTACTGGCTGCTGGCAGCGTTCCTGCCGCTTTAATCACTATCTGGGCTTTGAGGAATTTCTTCCCCAGTCCGGATCACTATTCCCATCTTTTAAGCAGTAGCCTGGGAGTGATGTTGATTATCACCGGCGCCGTAATCCTGCTAAAACAACGTTTACAGGCCCATGCTGAAAAGACACCAACAAGGTGGCAACAATGGGTAAACCGACATGCTCTTTATCTGACGGTTTCTATGGGTGTATTTCTCGGTATTTTCGTAACCTTGTCTTCTGTCGGTGCAGGGGCGTTTGGCGCTGCCATATTACTGGTACTTTATCCGTTATTGCCGTCGGTTCACATTATCGGAACGGATTTGGCACATGCTGTCCCACTCACTTTAATTGCCGGACTAGGTCATTTCTTTTTGGGGAATGTTGATTTGGTACTGCTAGGCAGCCTTTTAATGGGTTCGTTACCAGCAATTTACTTTGGCACCAAGCTGGGCTCGAAACTACCCGAACAGGTGAGTCGACCGTTACTGGCTTCAGTGTTATTGTTGCTAGGAACAAAGTATGCTTTTTTCTAGAGAGTGACCAAGGTGGTTAAGATCCTTTTAGCGAGCCACCCCTACCCCGATTCCTTTCCAGACGGGCGAGCTTGAGCGATCACCCGAATATAAAATGTTACACGCGAGCTTATCGGTAGAGGTCGTAGTTTTTCGGGTTTTGTAGTTTTACCATCGGCACCAGAAATACGGGTATCGATGATTCACCTAAAACAGCTGATGCAACCGAGCCCAAACGCGGCGATTCGCTAGGCTGAGAACTTGTTCCAATGACAATAAGGTCTGCACTAACACGTTGAGCGGTTTCAATGATCACCTGGGCCGGTTTACCATTGACGACCTGAATACCATGTATTAATTCAAGGTCACAATTGCATTCGGCAAACTCGTCCGCGAAAGCAGATTCAACCTGTTCGCGAATTTTATCCATCACTTCATTAAAACCGCGCTTGCGCAGATCATCAACTGCAGAAGCTGGCATATAGGTGTGCAAAATCGACTCCGCAAATACGCCCATTGGTTCAATTGCATGAACCGCATGTACCTGCGCCTCATGCTTGGTGGCCAAGGACATTACATGTTGCAGGAGGTAGGGTGCGTAGAGTCCAAGATCTGTTGCATATAGAATATTTTTTATCATTACTACTCTGCTATCTCAAATCAAAAATACTTAATACCAAGCATAGCAGTTGTTACAAATTGCGCCTGTAAATGCCCAAAAAAATTTTAAATTCTTAAGCTCTCTCCTTTGTGCTACCAAGCCTTTGCGGGGCAGTTTGGCAATCCGTCTCTTGTCTCATTCCTCCCCAATCAAATATCTCCCTCATCCCGATAAGCAATTACAACGGGAGTAATAAAAGCCCAAGGTGTTGACTTTATTGGTTTTATTTCTGCGTGTGCAAAACCTGCTGCCAGCAATCGACTGACAATATCCTGTCCATAATTCCGATAGACGAGTATCGGTTCATGGCCGCGTATCGGATCCAGGTGGTATTCTGGTACCAACAGATGCTCAAGTTTTCCCGGTTCTATTAGTCTTGCCCGCTCCACGGTTTTATCCATTTCGTGCAATGGCACCGTAAAAACAAAGACACCGCCCGGTTTTAGTACACGACATATTTCTGCAAAGCCTCGATGGTCGTCCGGCACATGCTCGAACACTTCCGTAGAAGTACAGAGATCAAAACTCTGATTCGCGTAGGTTAGAGATTGTACATCCTGACACTGGACTCCCTGAAAATAGCCCCCTGGAGTTATCTGCTGATAATACTCAGAGCACCGAACATCGCTGCCGTGTTTATTGAGATAATTAAGCAACGGCCCTCGGGCAGAAAGTTCGTAGCAACTCAGATTAGTGAAGTTAGGCCTGATTTCGTTGAGCGCCGCCACCAATGACAGAGTAATACTGGTAGAACGGCAAACAGTACAACGAGCAGAAATCTCGTTGTTATCCAATCGCACCATCGGTCGGACAGCGTTGCAAACCGAACAGAAGTGTCGTTTTATGGAAAACTGTCGCCAGCTCACCATCTTTAGAGCTTTCCTTAGAAAGTTTAATTGCAAAAAACTATTGATATTTTCTCCCTCCGTGCGCTAACCATCCACCAACATGTCTTCCCGAAGGATCACTGTGTGTCCAATGGATAACGCCTCCTTTCCTGTTCCATTCATACTCCCCATAAAACTCTACCCGATCACCTGAATTCAGGTCTTTGATTCTAGGAGCCAGATCAATATTGTGGGCGACCAGAACGGTTTTGTCCTTTGTTATGCGCAACAAAAAACGTTGATGTTTACTTCCGGACAAATCGTCTTCAAGTACGCGAGTAACTACCCCTGCGCCCTGAACCTGATAATCCTGTTTTTGTTGTTCAATCGCTTTGATTAACTGCTGATTCTCTGCAACAGCATCTGTTTTCTGGCTTCCTGCGTGTTCTGGAGGCTCATACTTCAACCACAGCAGGCTTGTGACCGCCAAAAGCGCCGCCAACAAAACTCTTTGTTTCATGACTGAAATATCTCTATCGTTTTTTGTACTATTTGCACCCGCATTTCAATTCCTGATGTGTCGAGTAGAATAGGATTTTTGTACCCTGCTCATTATGTTACCCTTTATCAGAAAATCAAACCCAACGGTAGACAGACAGCTATGTTACAGCATCAGTTCGTTGCAGTGGCCAAGCGGAATCCAAAAAAACTGGCCTTTATCGATAAAGCGACCAACCGGGAGGTAAGCTATCGTCAGGCATTGATTGCGTCATTTATTCTGGCATGGCGATTTCGTCGCCTGGAAAAAGGCTCAATTGGCATTCTGTTACCTACGTCTGCAGGCGCCGCACTAGCGACTATCGGCGCGCTAATGGCACGGTTGACCCCTGTTATGATCAACTACTCCACAGGTGCAGAAAAAAATTGTCGTTATGCCCAATCCAAATGTGACTTCCGGATCATCATAACCACCGAAGCATTGCTTAAAAAATGCAACTGCCCTCTTCTGCCCGAAATGGTGCTATTGGAAAATATCCTGACTCAATTATCGGTGTTTGAGAAACTGCGTGCCGCCATTAAATATTTGTTACCTCTGAGGTCATTACGCCACTGCACCGGCTTGAAAAATCCTGACTCAAATGCTGTTATTTTGTTTACCAGCGGTAGCGAAAAAGAACCTAAAGTGGTGCCTTTAACACACGCCAACATTCTTTCCAATATTGAAGGATTTTCAAAGGCACTGGCTTTTGATGGAATGGATCGACTGCTGGCAATCTTGCCCTATTTCCATGTTTTCGGTTTCACCACCAATCTTTGGATGCCTCTATATCATGGCATGACGTCGATCACCTATGCGAATCCGCTGGATTACAAAATCATCGCGCGTCTAATCAAAGAAAACCAGGTAAAAGTGCTGGTTGGCACCCCGGTTTTCCTCGATGGCTACCTGAAACAATCAAACCCCGGCGATTTTGCAAGTATCGAGCTGGCAGTCTGTGGAGCCGATAAATGCCCAGAGGCATTGCGTAAGGGATATCAGGATAAACATGGTATTGAAATCCTGGAGGGTTACGGCACGACCGAAACCTCCCCAGTGCTATCAGTTAATACTAAACAGGCTAACAAACCGGGCAGCATTGGAAAGCCTATAGCCGGCATAGAAATCAAAATTCAACATTACGATAGTGGTGGTGAATGTGCTCCCAAAGAGATGGGCAAAATTCTGGTCAAAGGAGCGAGTGTCATGAAAGGTTATATGAATGACCTTGAAGAGACCTCACTACGTATTAAATCTGGCTGGTATGACACCGGAGATCTGGGCTATCTGGATGAGGATGGGTTTTTGTGGCACTGTGGTCGTTTGAAACGATTTTTGAAAATTGGCGGAGAAATGGTTTCTTTAATTCAGGTGGAAGATGCACTATCCAAAATTTTGCCTGAAGGTATTGAGTGCTGTGCCGTTGAGCTGCCAGATGCTAAACGGGGGGCAAAAATCGTAGCTGTGCTGAATGCAGAAGTGGAAAAACTGAAGACACAGAAGAAACTCGCGGAGCTACTACCAAATATCGCCTTACCCAAAGATTATGTTGTCATACCCGAATTTCCTCGAATGGGTAGTGGTAAAACAGATTTTCGGACATTGACCAATATGGTGCAATTTCCGGATGCAAAAAAGATTCAAGCAACGCATCTTGCTCTGCCGCAGGCGAAGATTTGATTGAAACACCTTTCAAGCTTAAATAGTAATCCTTGCATCTTTGTTGAAGATTTGTCCTGTTCGGATCGAAACACCTACTCTCCTTTGGAATTATAGTCTCCATTAGAGAGAGTGCATCAAATCAGAGTAGGTTCATGCCGCCGCATTAAGAAAAAAACAGCCAGTTTTCAAATGCGCCGCCTTAGAAATTATTAAATGTGTCACATCTATCCATGTTGCCACTTGCCAGACCGATCTTAAACCATTTCACCCGCTGCGCTGAACTGCCATGAGTAAATGAGTCAGGACTAGCATATCCTTGTGATTGTTTTTGTAAGGCATCGTCGCCTATCGCACTCGCCGCGGTTAAGCCTTCTTCTACGTCACCTGTTTCAAGCAGTTGGCGGGTGTTGTTAGCATGGTAGGCCCAGACACCAGCAAGACAGTCAGCCTGTAGTTCCATACGAACTGAAAGTTTGTTGCTTTCGATTTCGCTTAGTTTAGTACGTTCCGTTTGTACTTTATTAGATATGCCTAAGAGTGTTTGAATATGATGGCCCACTTCGTGAGCAATGACGTAGGCTTGGGCAAAATCCCCGGGTGCTTTAAAGCGGCTTTTTAGCTGGCCATAAAACTCTAGATCAATATAAACCTGCTGATCTCCTGGGCAATAGAAGGGACCCATTGCCGATTGGGCCATACCACATGCAGATTTTACTGAATTCCGAAATAGCACAAGACGTGGTTTTTGATAGGTTTGCCCCTTCTGCCGAAAAAGTGTAGTCCAGGTTTCCTCTGTATCGGCTAGTATTATCGAAACGAATTCTACCAACTCTTTTTCTTCTGCCGATTCTCGCAATGGTTTTGTGGGTGTGTTGGTTGTATTAACATTTGTTTGGAGACCAAGGCCACCTAACATACTACCGAGATTTCCTGTAAATAAACCGTATGCCCCAAGGGCTAATGCCAGCACTGCGGTGCCTTTGAAACCCAAAAATTTAAAGGCCAGAGGTAGTAGGCGTAACATACCGCTACCTCTGCCACCTAAGCCGCTGGCAGACATGCTGCGTCTATCTTCTACATTAGTACTTTTACGATTTCCACGCCAACGCATAGGAATACTCTGTTGTCTACATACTACAATAAGTGTCGTAGTCTCTACTTTAAAGGGTGCTGAACTAAAGCCTGGAAATAGCTAGGCTTTTATTATTTATCGTTGTTTAATTTGATACTAGTTTTGATCATCAATCCTGGTATTAGGCGTATTTTTGTAACTGACTGGGTTCCCGCTTCAGCGCCTCGTTTCAATGTATAACCCTGACTGCTAGGTATAACCTGATGATACTGGCCTTCAGATTAAAATACTATCTAGCAGTTTCGCGTTATAGCCTTCCGAAAATCCAATTGTTTGAGTGACATTGATCGTTTGTTACACCTTCTTAATAAGGCGAACAATAAAAAGTAGTAACGCAGCACCAGCAGTCGCAGTAATGATTGAGCCAATTAAGCCTCCCGCCGAAATGCCAAGCAAACCAAATACAAATCCGCCGACGACAGCACCGATAACACCTACAACAATATTGCCGAGTAGACCAAACCCGCCGCCTTTCATTAACGTTCCAGCTAACCATCCTGCTACAGCACCAATGGCTAGAAATATTATCAATTCTGTAATATCCATAGAGGCACCTATTTAAAGTTAAATTGAGACCTTTGCACGAAAGATATTTCGCTCCCATACTTCGTTAAAAACGTACTCAATCGGTCATTTATAACCTATAAACTCCCTCATTCCGTGCGCTTTTGCCTTGCCTTAAAGAAAAATATTCTTCCGTGCAAAGGCCTCAAATCAATAAAAAGTCTTTATTCTCCGCTTGATCAGCCTTTAGGCACATTAAGCCCACCATAAGCACGCTTTAGTAACTCTCTACAGTTCTACTACTTAATGAAATAGAAGATAGAACTAAAGATCAAAATAAAGTCGAACGAGATTCAGACCACTTATTCAAACTTTCTTGCGCGTTGACCATCCAAGCCCAGCGAGTCCAACACAGAACAGGGCAATGGTGGCAGGCACTGGAATCTCTCCTTCTACTCCGCCTGTCAGGTCATCATGCTCTGCTGTAATCGCAAATGAAGCATAGATCTGATCAAGCTCCTCTGGATCAAAGGAAACTTCCGGAAAAAGAACAGCAATGCTATTGTCGGTAAAAGATGTGGTTGTACCCTCTGGTTCGTCGCCTTCGCCATCTGATTCAAAAGCGATTATTTTACCGGGTATGATTTCACCATTCTGATCAAGCCAATTCATGTCAGAGAGGACAAGCTGGAAAGCTGGCAGCGTATAAGTGTTAGTTTCTTCTTCGTCACTTGGTGTCCAGAACAGGTCAAATGCGATTGATTCGGCACCGATATCTATTTCGATACCGATGCTTCCTCCGTCCACTTCGAAGGATTCAAGCTCAAGTTCTGGAAAATCAGCATCGATGGGACCGAGGCTGCCTTCCAGGGTAGGGCTTGCTAAACAGCCGTTATTAAAGCTTACACAATAGTTAACTGTGTCACCGATAAGTGAGCCTAGAGCAAGTGGCGAAGCAAAGTACAACAACATCGCGAATACGATTATTATGTTCTTCATAGGGCGCTCCTATCTTGTTACTTGTTACTTGTTACTTCCTTCCTGCGTATTTGCATACGATCCATATCCAGAATGCATGCCAGAACGTAAAAAAGCAATAATCATACCACCACTTTGTAATCAAAGAGTTAGCATCAATAATCCCTCACCATGAACTCCAAATGTAAAAAATTATGACAGTTAATGGTATAAAAGAAGAATTGGTCTTGAAGGTTTGTTTATACTTCTGGCACCCTGGTGTAATTGGCCGCACTACTAATCAATCCAGCTTTTAGCGGGTAGGATGTTCACTCTTCGGCATTACCTTTAGAGCACCTTTAAACTACTTTTAATAAGCCTATGGAAAGCCTATAAATATGCTGTGGCTGCAGGGACTTAAAATGGCTGCTTAATGTTAGATTATTTGCGATCCAAATGTTTTAGATTAAGCAACGTAAGAACGGGGTTAGGGACCAGGTCAGTTTCATAGTTGCTATAAAATACAATGAGTTCTACGGATTTGAAAATTCCTTACTAAACCTGATTTCCGGTAAATGCTTATATTCATACTTTGGCCACTGCAACTCTCCGCCCACCCCGGTCAACCTGTCATTACTCTCCAGAACCAGATCGAATGCATAGGCGACGTTAGACATTGTGGGAAACGTCCCAATGGCAGTTAATCGGTTGCCATTCATTGAAAATTTAATGGTATTTGAATAAGTGGATTTAAATCCCGAAATAATTTTTCGCCGTCTGATTTGTCCTTGCCTATTGTGTTTGGTATCAACTGTTACCACCATTTTCCCTAAAAACTCGTTGATATGTTGGCCAGGCGTGATTTCCATATATCCGCTATGCTTTGGCCAGTCTTCGGGAACATTCCAGTGCTCTATGGCCCAGCGTCCAACCAGTTTCTGTTGCTGCCTATGAATTGAAGGGGCAGCCGACAAGAACATGTCGGCCCCCTCATCCAATTGAATACTGCCCTTATCACGGAAGTTTGACCAAGCCGTTATCACACCAAGCTCCGAGCGAAATTGAAACCCAATATAGGTTTTTCCTTTTATCTCTTTACCTTCCAGCAATCTGATCCGTAGCGGCGCTTTCAGTTTTAGTCTGTCAGGGCATGTTTTGACTTTCTTAAACAGTGTGTTGGTGACCACAGGTTTGCATAGTGAGACCGATGCAGGTTTTATCAACGTGGCATTCGTTTTAAACCATTGCCCCTCTTTTTCTTCACTGCGCAGATGAGACGAAGGCAGCAGCAGAATTGCCACGAGTAACGTATAAGATATCCTGCTATGTGATTGCAGCTGTTTCCTCACCCTCATCTCCCTATTTCCCCTTGGCTGCAACGGTATTGGTGTTGTCTGCAGCCCTGGTTAACCTGATTCTTGTATGCCCGTTATAGTGTGGTAACGCAGCGTGCCCCTCTAGCTGATCGCCGTTTAGTATCAGAACCATTTGATCAGATAAACGGTAATACCTGCGCTTTCTTTCATTGCCAAATAGTAGATTGCCGTTGATCGAAAAACGCATTTTCTGTTTGAAAGTGCGTTCGATAAAATAGGGTTGTGAATTGATTCCTCTGAAGAGACTGCTAAAGCTATTGCGTGGATGTGTCACCTTTACGGCCAATCGGCCCAGGTATTCATTGGTGCCCTCCTCCTTCTCAATTTCAATGTGGCCCAGGTGATGGTTATCGCCATGATCAAAAATTTCCCAATGGTCGATATTCCAACGACCCACCAGCAGATGAGCTTGCTCCTTTAACGCCGGGGCAAGAGGTAAATACAACTCCGCTCCCGGATCCAGTTCAATACTGGCCTTCTCGTTCACTCTTGCCCAAGCGGCAAGTACCACATCGCCAACAATAAACTGCATTTTGACGAAGGTCTTGTTTTTTAACACCATACTCTCTAACAAGCGCACCCTGACAGGTGCGTTCAACTGCTTCTTGTGTCTACAGGACTGAACCTGACTGGCAAACAGTCCTGTTGCTTTGGGCTTACACAGGGAGATTGGAACCGGTTTCACTAAGGTGGCATTGGTGGCAAACCATTGCTCTGATTCTTTTTGGAGCACCGCTGTATCGGCAGACACCTGATTGGCAAAAAGCAGGAGAATAGCTATTATCAAAGAGAAATGAAGAACTGTGGGCTGGATTGAGTATTTGTGGCGCATATCCTTATACTTATCTGAATTCCGTAGTTTATCTCAACGCATTGCGGAGCATTCCCTCCATTTTATTGAGCCACCAGAGAAACTTCAAATACCCCGGCTTCACGCGCAGCATCGGCTACCATGATAAAATCTTTCGCGCTGGCCTTCGCATGCGATCTGACAATGACCGGAGCCTTTGGCCTCTCAGCATGCAGCCTCTCAATATTGGAGCGCAGTGAGCGCACGTCAATGCGCCGTCGTTCAAGAAAATAGTCGCCATTTTCGCCAACCGAAATAACAATGGCGGCGTTATCCTCACTGGACTGTGTTTTAGACGAGTCTGGACGATCCACCTCAATTCCAATTTCCTTAACGAATGAGGCGGTCACGATAAAGAAAATCAGCATGATAAAAACCACATCAAGCATCGGCGTCAAATCGATTTCAGATTCTTCTTCTTTGCTTTTATACATTGAACGACGCATTACCGACTTCCCCCGATAGATAGTTTTGTAAAGCTTGTTGTTTTTTTGAAAACACCCTTTAACACAACCTTGACGCAACTAAGGCTCGAACATGTAGATAATATACAAAAACTTAGCTTAACGGCCACCCTTCATTTGCAATTATTACTTGAGATTGAAAATCTATAATTGTGCCGGACAAGTAATTAAGTCGAAATAATCTCTCCGGTGCTGTTATCCACAATCACCGGCGTTTCAAAATAATCCACCTCCGGTAATACCCCATATTTCTGTTTAACCATTCCCATCAATATATTTTCATTAAAATTACGCGCGCTTTCCATGTCTTGCCACAAATAGACACCTCCAATCAGCGCGCCATTTTCGGAAAGGAGAAATTGTTTTCTAATTAAACCTTGCGGATTTTTAAACATAGGAGCAATTTCAGTAAACTCCTTTTTTGCAGCTTCCAAGCTAATTGCTGTGCAAAGCTTTATCTTTGTAATACTGGTAATCATCTTTTCCCCTCGCTATATCGGCTCACCACCTGTCTCTACTCGTTTGCCACCCCGTGCGGTACGTGGCCGGTAGGCACGTGTTCCCGGGCAGATTGGCAATGTCCTTCCTGATCATCAAAGAAAACATCAGCGTCAAAGGCTCGAAGAAACTCGCCTTTATCCATCCCGCCAAGGAAGATCGATTCATCAATGCGTATTTTCCAGGCTCGCAGGGTTTTGACAACACGTTCATGAGTGGGAGCGGAACGTGCCGTAATCAGCGCCGTACGAATGGGGCAGTCGCCCTCGGAAAACTCGGTTTGAATCTGATGCATGGCCGCCAAAAAAGATTTGAAAGGACCACCGCTGAGGGGCAGATTGGCAGAAGCTTGTTCGCTTAGTGTAAATGCCTCCAATCCTTTTGTTTTATAGACTTTTTCTGCCTCATCGGAAAACAGCACCGCATCCCCGTCGAAAGCGAGTCGTAATTGATCGTCGCTACTAGAACTGTTTTTTGACGGCAAAATGGTTGCCGCCGCATAACCACTTTGCAATGCCTGTTGTACATCCTCAGCGTGTGTGGACAAGAAAAGTTGACTGCCAAAGGAGGAAACGTAGCGATAGGGGCTTTCCCCTCCACAAAAGGCTGCCCGGGTTATGGAAAGATGATAGTGCTGAATTGAGTTAAAGATGCGCAGGCCGGTATCAGCACTATTGCGCGATAGTAATATCACCTCAACACGCGGCTCACCACCTAACTTTTGATTAATACCCAGCAGTTTTTGAACCAGAGGAAACGCATCGCCAGGTGCTAATGGTTCATCCTCATGTGCAATCTGATATTCTGCATAGGCTTTTAGGCCCTGCGATTGATAAACTTCATGGCTCTCAGTAAGATCAAATAATGCTCGAGAGGATATGGCGACTACCAGTTTATTGCTAAAATCCATCGCAAAACTCGATAATGTTGAATAGGGTCTTTTTATCATGAACCCGAGCTAAATCCTATAAAGCTTTTCAGTCAATTATCAATAAGCTACATGACAAATGGCCTGACTAGCTAAATAAGTGTGACTGACGGCCAAAAATTGTAGCTTAAGGCTACAACAAAAACCACTATAAAATGATTTATAAAGATGCTTTATATTATTGTTATTTAAAGGGATTATAAAACTAAAATGAAAGGTGTTTTCTTAGATACAGATTCAATTGCGCCGAGGGACCTGGACCTTGAGGCGCTAACCTCGATGTTTACACAGCTAACCCTCTTCCCCTCGACACAAAACAATCAGCGCCTGGAACGCATCAGTGACGCGCAGGTTGTGATTACCAATAAAATCCCGATTGATAAAAAACTAATGGACAGCGCCAAATCGCTCAAACTGATTTTGGTGGCAGCCACTGGTGCTAATAACATCGATTTGGAGGCAGCCCAACAGGCAGGAATCGCGGTTGCCAATGTGACCGGATACAGTGCCCCCTCTGTCGCACAGCACAGCTTTGCACTAATTCTCTCGTTATCCACACATTTAATCGAATATACAAATGACGTACAGGCTGGCGTTTGGGGAAAAAATCATTTCTTCTGTTTATTGCACCACCCAATTAGCGAATTGAACGGCAAAAACCTGGTGATTGTTGGTTACGGGGAAATTGGCAAGGCAGTCGCTCAGGTTGCCGAAGGATTTGGAATGAATGTGCTGATTGCTGACAGTTTAGGGCCAGCAAAACCATCTAACCACCAGGATAAATATGAACGCCTGCCGCTCGAGCAGCTGTTCCCCGTCGCTGATGTGCTTACCTTGCACTGCCCGCTAACGCCGCAAACTGAAAACGTTATTGCAGCTCAACAGCTGGCCGCAATGAAACCCTCAGCGCTATTGATTAATACAGCGCGTGGCGGTCTCGTACATGAAGGAGATCTCCTGGAGGCGCTTCAAAGCAGAACCATTGGCGGCGCCGGAATCGATGTGCTAACCACTGAACCGCCTGAACAGGGTAATGTGCTGTTAAACACCGGACTCCCCAATTTGATTGTAACCCCGCATTGCGCCTGGGGTAGTCTTGAAGCAAGACAAAGACTGGTCGATGAAATGGTGCTGAACCTGAAAGCGTTTATACAAGATCAGCCACGTAATCGCTTAACCTAGCATCTGACGTGATGAAGGCGTTCTTTGATCTATCAGGTATCGCGGAGTATTTTTCCGATAACACGGCCAATCAACCAGTTATCATAACCTCCAACCGGCGACTGGCAAATGAGATAGATACCGCATTTGATCAGCAGGATACAATTGCGGCGCGACAGAGCTGGCTGAAGCCGGATATTTTCCCTGTCGAGGAGTGGATTAGCCATTGCTGGCAACAACTGTTGCTGCAAGGTGATGATGCAGCACTGGCAGTCAGGCCGATCTCAACAAGCCAGGATTTATTGCTTTGGGAGCAAATCATCCGAGAGGATCGCACAGCTGTTTTGCTAAAGCCCTACGCGACTGCAAAGTCAGCACAGGCGGCGCAGCAAACATTAACGTTCTGGCAGACACCGGCTTCAGATGCCTTTGAGAATCACCCTGATTGCGCACGTTTTTCAGGCTGGTTAAAACGCTATCAACAACTTTGTCGCAAACGTGGTTTTGTCAATACTGCGATGCTCGGCGACCTGGTCAACAATGCCTTTAAACAAGGGCGACTGCAGCCACATGACGCGCTACTTACAATTGGTTTTCAGCAGCTTCCGCCACTTTATCATTCGTTATTTTGCCATGGGAGCAGACGTCTGCACCTCTACAAAAGCAAGCCGGCACCAACCACGACTTATTGCAAAGGTTATGACCAAGTCGAGCAGGAGATAAAGGCTGCAGCTGTGTGGATGAAAACACAGCTGGTGCAAAATCCTTTGCAACGCATTGCGCTGGTAGTCCCTGATTTAAAAGCCAGGCGCAAACAGATTGAACGTATCTTTAACGCCGAATTTGAACCGCAATACATACTTCCTGAAACACCTCGATACCAGCCCCCTTTCAACATCAGCGCCGGGATAGTTTTAGGCGAAACGCCGGTCATTCATACAGCGCTATTACTTTTTAAAGCTTGCCTGGGTCCTTTGGATACTCAGGAATGGCTGACACTATTACACAACCCTTTTATTTTGCGTCAGCAGTCGTTCCAGGTTTCCTTGTGTGTGGCAGAAGAGCGGATCAGACGTTCTGGCTTCTCTCAGTTATCCGCGCAACAAATACGACGAATACTGGCCCGGCAGCCTCAACCAGATGAGGCAATTTCAGACTGGCTCAATGCATTGGAAACGATGACCCAGATGGAGTCAAATAATCCAGCCAAAGCACCATTAGCCCATTGGCGCGAGATGTTAAACGCTCACCTGGACGCTTTTCAGTGGCCCGGTCAACGCTCTTTAGACAGTGTTGAGTATCAACAGGTAAAACGTTGGAACGGTCTACTGGATGAATTTCTTGGGTTATCCGATATCTGTGGCGAAGTCAGTCTTGAGGTAATGTTTCGTTTACTTCAGCAATTTGTTTGCGCTACAGAATTTCAGGCAGAATCTGCCAAATCTCCTATTCAGATTCTGGGTATGCTGGAAGGTGGTGGGCTATCATTTGACGCCATCTGGCTGGTCAGCGTGAATGATCGGTACTGGCCGGCAGCGCCCTCGCCTAACCCATTTATTCCTGTTTCGGTTCAGATAAAGGCCGATATGCCACATGCAAGCGCCGACCGGGAACTTGGATTTACACAAAATCTTTTTAATGAGTATCTCCATGGAACCCGCACACTAGTCGCAAGCTATGCGTTATGGGACAAAGACCAGCCATTGCTGCCGAGTCATTTATTGGCCCAGATGGAGATGGCTACTGATATCCCGGATAATTTAAACAGCTACCCTCACCCCTATTATGAGTTGATCGCTCAATCTTCAGACCTTATTTGTTTGACGGACGTTCAAGCATCAGAAACCGGGAAAACCGGGGTTTCCCTGCGAGGTGGGGCGCAGGTACTCAAAAATCAGGCAGCCTGCCCTTTTAAGGCATTTGCCATACACCGGCTTATGGCCGCGCAAATGGATTCGCCTACACACTATCTCAATGCCCGAGATCGCGGCGTAATGCTGCATCGGGCGCTCGAGCTGTTCTGGAAAAAAACAAAAGATCAACAACATTTGCAGCAGCTGCACTCTGATCAGCTAGATGACGTCATCCGCCAGGCAGCAACCAGCGCTGTACTTAGACAGGCGGACCAGCGACCAGATCTTTTCAGTGAACCCTTGGTTCAACTGGAGATTGATCGCCTGATTCAGCTGATTCAGACCTGGCTGAACGTTGAGTTAGAGCGACAGCCATTTACTACCATAGCGACAGAATATGCCGCAACAATCGAAATCGCAGGAATATCATTAAACGTTCGCATTGACCGTATTGATCAGCTGGGTGATGGCAGCCTGGTTCTAATCGATTACAAAACAGGTGCCTGCAGCGTAGCACAGTGGCAAGGCGAAAGGCCTGACGACCCTCAGCTGCCCTTCTATGCTGTCAGTTTGCCCACAACAGACCCCATCAATACACTGGCTTTTGCACAGGTTAATATCGACAAGCAGCGTTTTATTGGCGTTGCAAAGCAGGACAGTGTCGCATCTGGCATTTCCACCCCTGACCAAATTAAAGGTTGGGAAATGGCGCATGAATGGGAGGCTTTAAAGGCGCAATGGCGACTGCACATGGAGACGTTAATGGTGGCGTTCTCCTCGGGAGAAGCCAACGTCAGCCCAAAAAACAGATCTGTATGTCGTAATTGCCATCTAAGCAGTCTTTGTCGAGTGAAGGATTCGAAAAGTTTCGGGGAGACCTCCTCATGAGCCAGGTTATAGATGAACAGCAGAGAAGCCTAGCGCTGTCTCCTATCCGATCCCTGGCAGTAACCGCACCGGCTGGATCAGGAAAAACTGAACTGTTGACTCGACGTGTACTGACACTTTTAGCCAGCGTTGAGCAGCCGGAGCAAATTCTAGCAATCACTTTTACCCGCAAGGCTGCCAGTGAAATGCGACAGCGCATTTTGGCCGCTTTACAAATGGCCAATCAGGAAGCGCCGCACGAACCCAAGCAAAGAACCCTATGGGAGATCGCCTGTCGGGCGATGGAGCAGAACAGACAAAAGGGCTGGCAATTGCTGGAAAACCCTAACCGCTTGAGGCTGCAAACGATCGATAGTTTTTGTATGTCTTTGGTTCGGCAAATGCCACTGCTCAGTGGTATGGGTAGCGACCTGACCATCAGTGACAAGCCGAGGCTCTTGTACGAAAAGGCGGTAGGCCAACTATTTGCCCAATTGAAGGAAGGTGGTCCAGGCTTATCGGACCTTAAGCGACTTATCGCACATCTGGATAACAACATGCTGCGCGTCGAATCCCTATTATGTGGCATTCTAGGGAAACGAGAGCAATGGCTGCGTCACCTGGTAGGTAACCGTTCAGATCTCAGTGGTTTTAGAGCGCACCTTGAAGGCAACTTACGCATCCTGGTTGATGAGACTTTAACCAGAATTCCCGAATATCTGGCAAATATGGATAGTCAGTTATTGCATGCACTTAAATTTGCGGCTTCCAACCTGGAACCTGAGAAACAACCAATAGCGCCTGATGCCAGCGATCTACCCGGCTTTACAACAGATACCTTGTCAACCTGGCAGTCAATCGTAGCGCTTTTAATGACCAAAAGTGGTGAATGGCGGGCGAGACTGACCAAGAATGAGGGTTTCCCCCCTGGGACGGCCGTCAATAAAAAAGATTTTGCGGACGAAAAAAACTATGCGCTGACACTGCTTCAGCAAATGGCTCAACACTCCGATTTGAAAGCACTGTTTCTGGAAATAAGAGATCTCCCGCCACCCTATTATGATGACAGGCAATGGCAGTTATTGGGCTGTCTAAGTAATCTGTTACCCCTGTTGGTTGCGGAATTAATGCTGATTTTTCGGGAAAGCGGAGAGGTTGATTATCCGCAAATCACAATTGCAGCGCTGGAAGCGCTGGGTCACAGTGATGCGCCAAGCGATATCACCCTGTTGCTTGATTATCGCCTGCAACACATACTGGTTGATGAGTTTCAGGACACCTCCTCTGCTCAGTTTGCTCTTCTATCGCACCTCACGGAAAGCTGGCAGCCAGATGACGGGAAATCCTTTTTTATCGTTGGTGACGGTATGCAGTCCTGTTATGGATTTCGCGATGCCAATGTTGGTCTATTTCTCGCTGCGAGAGATTTTGGTATTGGTAACGCCCAGCTGGAGCCACTGGAGCTCGAAGTCAATTTCCGTTCGCAACGCAGCATTGTCGATTGGGTGAATCAGACCTTTATCAAGGCATTTCCCGAAAATGACGATATCGCCCGGGGCGCAGTCAAGTATGCCAGCTCTTCATCCTTCAAAGATGAACCAACATCAGATGCGGTCGCTTTTTACGCATGTGTTGATGACCCTGAGAGAAGCCTGGAGACCGAGCAGGTCATTAAACTGGTACGTGAATTTCAAGCCCAGGCACCCAAGGATAGCATTGCAATTCTCGTACGAAACCGCACACATTTAGAGTTAATCACACAACGGCTTAGTGCGGAAGATATTCATTGGTCGGGCGTTGATCTGGAACCGCTCACCCAAAAAGCGATCATTCAAGACCTGCTATCGCTCACCAAAGCTGTTTTAAATCCTTCGGATAGAGTTGCATGGTTATCGGTACTGCGAGCACCCTGGTGTGGTTTATGTCTCAAAGATCTGGATAGGGTTGCAGGAATAGGCGCCAGTCACCTCCCCGTCTGGCACAGGATTGTAAACGACGAAACTATTCAAAGTCTGGAATTGCAAGGCCAGCGTTCTATCAAGCACTTAAGATCTGTCTTGCAGGCTGCTCTTGTGCAGCGGGCAAGAAAGCCGCTGCGCCAATGGATTGAAGGCATCTGGTTGGCACTGGGTGGCCCAGCTACAGCAGATTCGCGCCACGACCTAAAACAGGCAAGCGTATTTTTCGAGTTGCTCGAACAACATGAAGCGGGCGGAATAATCGCTGATATGGAGCAATTCAATAAGGCAGTAGAAGAGATCTATGCTCAACCGGAAGAGAGCCCCGACGCAATCCAAATCATGACCATTCATAAAGCCAAAGGATTGGAATTTGATCGTGTTATTGTACCGGGCCTTGACCGTAGTGGTCGAGCTCAGGGTAATGAGCTGCTATTACAGCACGAACGACTTTCTGAAATGGGCAATCCACAACTGCTGATTAGTCCAATATCTGCAACGGGACAAGACGAAGACTGTTTATATCGATACCTGAAACAGGAAAAAAAGGTAAAGGTCAGTCTGGAAAACACCCGGCTAATCTATGTCGCTGCGACACGCGCAGTTAAGCAACTGGCTCTGATAGCCTGCTTAAATAGGCACACGGAGTCAAACAGGCTCATCGCACCAGCGGCGGCCAGCCTGCTCCATTGTCTGTGGTCTGGCATTGAAGAACAGGCAATCCTGTTAGAAACGAACCGACAAACCAGTGAGCCTAATAATTTCCAGCCAAATGATTCGCTGTTTCAATTATGGCGATTCTGTGACAAATGGGAGCCACCTGTGTTGCCGGAGGGAGATGTGTTAAGAGCCTATCGAGGGCATGAATATCATCAATCCGAGAACAGCTTGCCCGTGTCCGACCACAGCAAATCGTTTGAGCAGGTCACTCAACAATTACTGTATGCCATCGCACAACAGGGAGTTGAACGCTGGGTTCGTGAAAAGCAAAGTAAGCTTTCCCTTGTTGTTAAGCGATTTCTAAGCAACAGGGGTAAAGCAAGTGACGAAGCAACACAACGCGCATTGCTGGCAACGCTTGACACATTACTGACTGACCCTCAAGGGCGCTGGATACTATCCGCGGAGCATCAGGATATTCTTACCAATCGTCAGGTATTTGTGCAGGACAACAATGGACGACACAGACTTACACTGCCGCACTGCTTTGTCAGCCAAGGTGAGCGCTGGGTCATTGAGGTTGATTTAACCGCTTGCGAACCTGCTTCCATAGCGGCTGATTGTGTTGCACGTATGGATCGATATCATCAGGGGCTCGAACAATTTGAACGGCGCCCCATCAAAAGAGCGGTTTATTTCCCGCTGCTAAAAAAGCTGGCGTTGCTATAGTTTGTCTATAAATTTAGGTCGTCGATATATTTAGTACGCTATATATCAAGCACTGATCGGCTCTTTATTTTTGCTTCGGTAAGGTTATACACTTGACTATTTTCCGATATGATATGCGACCTCTAGGAATTGTGGATAACCTGGTGAAAGACGTTTCGCAGGAGCCAGGCGATAGGTATCAATATGACAGAAACACATTTAACCAATATTAACGTCGAATCATTAGACGTACTCATTACACCGGAACAATTAAAAAAAGATATCCCGGTGACTCCCGCGGCACGAGAAACGATCATCAAAGGCCGCGACACCATACGCAATATTCTGGATCGCAAGGATCCTCGATTGATAGTGGTGGTCGGACCCTGCTCTATTCATGATGTGGCTGCTGCGAAAGACTATGCAACCCGTTTAAAGAAGCTTGCGGACGAAGTCAGCGATACACTTTGTCTGGTCATGAGGGTGTACTTTGAGAAGCCCAGAACGACAGTGGGTTGGAAGGGTTTGGTCAACGACCCCCATATGGATGACTCGTTCGATATAGAGCAGGGTCTGCATATCGGGCGGCGCTTATTGGTCGATCTTGCTGAGATGGGGCTGCCCACAGCAACGGAAGCGCTTGATCCAAATTCACCTCAGTATCTGCACGAGCTGATCTCTTGGTCGGCTATCGGTGCCCGGACTACAGAATCTCAAACACACCGTGAAATGTCGAGTGGGCTATCGGTAGCCATTGGTTTTAAAAACGGTACAGATGGTGGCCTTTCTGTCGCAATCAATGCCCTGCAGTCGGTGTCGCACCCACACAATTTTCTGGGACTTAACCATCAGGGTCAGGTGGCAGTTATTCGCACACGCGGCAATCCCTATAGCCATATTGTATTACGTGGTGGTGGCGGCAAACCAAATTATGATTCAGTGAGTGTTGCCTTGTGTGAACAGCGCCTGGCAGATGCCGGACTTTCGAAAAACATAATGATTGACTGTAGTCACGCCAATTCCAATAAAAACCCCGACTTACAGCCATTGGTGATGGATAATGTTGCCAACCAGATTTTAGAGGGCAACCAATCCATTATTGGACTCATGATCGAAAGCAACCTAGAGCACGGCAATCAATCCATTCCAGAAAACCTTGCTGATCTGAGGTACGGCGTATCGGTAACCGATGCCTGTATCGATTGGCCCACCACGGAAAAAAGCTTGCGTGATATGCGGGAAAAACTTAAGAACGTGCTACCAAAACGTTAGCCTATGACAACTTCCGTAAAGGTGCTACAACTGACCGATCTGCACTTAAGAGCGGATAGCACTGTCGAAATGCAGGGAAGAAATGTTCAAGCACAGGTCGATGCGTTATTTGAGGCTGTGCAAAAACATGATCTGTGGCCAGCCGATCTGATACTGTTAACTGGAGATATCGCGGACGAAAAAGAGGACAGCGCCTTTCAAGAAGTTTATCTGAGGCTGGCACAGGTTTTGGCCACGCTTAATGTCCGAATTTGTGCTATTCCCGGCAATCATGACCATCCAGCATTGCTTGATCAAGTTTTCTCACAATTTGGTATCGCCAGTCAGGACAGCATCGATCTGGGTCACTGGCTAATTGTGGCGTTAGATAGCAGCGTTGCCGACAAGGTGAGTGGCGAACTTGACAGTCAGACGATGGTCGATTTGGATAAGCTTTTTTACACCTCGAAAGCACAGCATTTGTTGATCGCAATCCATCATCCGCTTATAGACATCGGTAGTCATTGGCTTGACCAAATTCGAACGCTTAATGGCGAGCGGTTAGTGGATCAGCTCAGCCACTACATTGGCTCTAAACTGGTCTTATCAGGGCACGCGCACCAGGAGTTTGACAGCATTGTTAAGGGCATTCGCATGCTTGGCAGCCCAGCGGCCTGTCCCGTTCAATTTAAACCTGACAGCTATAATTTTGCCATTGATGAACAGTCCAGCGCGGGATATCGCTGGTGTATCTTGAACGAAGATGGAAGTATTAGCACTCTGGTCGAGCGCGTATAGCCGAACAGAGCAGTGAGCAAGCCTCAATCATTAGCTTAGTCTATAGTCGACTAACCGTTAATAAGGAATCTACATTGAAAATCGTATCGTTTAACGTTAATGGTTTACGCGCACGACTGCATCAATTGCAAGCTATCATCGACAAGCATTCACCCGATGTCATTGGCCTTCAGGAGTCCAAAGTCAACGACCCGGATTTCCCGTGCGAGGCCATTGAGGAAATGGGTTACCAGATGGCTTATCATGGGCAGAAAGGACATTATGGTGTCGCCCTGTTATCCAAAAAAAAGCCCCTTAAGATACAAAAAGGTTATCCATCTGATGACGACGAAGCGCAACGCCGTCTGATTGTGGGTGACTATGCGGTAGACTATGCGGTACGTGATAACCACACTACCGCGTTAACTATCATCAATGGTTATTTCCCTCAGGGTGATAGCCGTAAACACGAAACTAAATTTCCTGCAAAACGTAAGTTTTATCAGGATTTAATGACTTATCTTGAAAACCATCAATCCCCAAATAACTATCTCGCGATCATGGGAGACTTCAATATATCTCCCACCGATCTGGATATCGGAATAGGCGAAAAGAATGCCAAACGCTGGTTGCAAACAGGCAAATGCAGCTTCCTTCCAGAAGAGAGAGAATGGTATCAAAAATTGTGGGAATGGGGATTAAAGGATAGTTTTCGCCTGCTCAATCCAGAGGTGAATGATCGCTTTAGCTGGTTTGACTACCGCAGCCGGGGTTTTGATGACGATCCCAAACGAGGTCTGCGTATCGACCACATATTGATCACGGAGCCGTTGGCGAGTCTGTGTGTGGATGTCGGCATCGACTATGAGATTCGTGGAATAGAAAAACCCTCCGATCACTGCCCCATCTGGGCAACCTTTGAGTTTGGCGATTAACCGAACAGGGCTTTAGCGCGTCTTACACTGCAAGATGTTGAAATTAGAAAGCGATCAGGTAACCCCCTCCTGAACAGAGGCTATTGCGAAAGCATCTGTTCCCTCTCTCCTTTTTAAGGGGAGAGGGTCAGGGTGAGGGGTAGAATAAAAGCGACACCCTCAACAGGAGGGTATTTGGTACCTCGATCTACTGCTGAATCAGTTTTTCAAATTCAGGCAGCACCTTAAAAAGATCTGCTACCAGGCCATAATCCGCAACCTGAAAGATCGGTGCTTCTTCATCTTTGTTGATAGCAACAATAACTTTGCTGTCTTTCATGCCTGCGAGATGCTGAATAGCTCCCGAAATACCGACCGCTATGTAAAGGTCCGGGGCTACGATTTTTCCGGTTTGCCCCACCTGCATATCATTGGGAACAAAGCCAGCGTCAACCGCGGCGCGAGAAGCTCCCACTGCAGCGCCAAGAATATCTGCAATCTTATAAAGATGCTCAAAATTCTCACCATTCTGCATGCCTCTTCCACCTGAAACAACGATTCCCGCTGATGTCAGTTCAGGGCGATCAGACTTCGCCAGCTCTTCTTTTTCAAAGGCTGAAATTCCAACATCTGTTGCCGCATCCAGAGCTTCGACTGCTGCTGAACCACCTTCAGCGGAAACACCATCATAGGCCGTGGTACGCACGGTAATTACTTTAATGGGATCAGATGACTTAACCGTGGCGATCGCATTGCCTGCATATATTGGACGCTTAAAGGTTTCCGCATCAACGACTTCAATAATGTCAGATACCTGTGCCACATCGAGAAGTGCTGCTGCGCGAGGTAAAATGTTTTTACCATTTGAGGTAGCCGGAGCCAAAATGTGGCTGTAATCGCTTCCAATTTGCGCAATTAGCGCCGCAACGTTTTCGGCCAACATATGTTCGTACGCAACATTATCCGCAACCAGTACTTTCGCAACGCCTTCAATTTTGGAGGCTGCGTCTGCAGCGCCGCCGCAATTGCTACCTGCTACCAGCACCGAGATGTCACCACCAACTCTTTGAGCAGCGGCTACTGTATTGAGGGTGGCAGCTTTAATGCTGTTATTGTCATGTTCTGCTACAACTAGAATGCTCATCAGATAACCTTCGCTTCATTTTTCAGTTTATCGACTAGTTCTTCCACACTTTCTACGATGATGCCCGCTTTTCGCTCAGCCGGTGGCTCAACCTTCAAAGTAGTAATCCTAGGTGTCACATCTACACCTAGTTCTTCAACAGTGAGCACGTCCAAAGGCTTTTTCTTGGCTTTCATGATATTCGGTAAAGAAGCATAACGAGGCTCGTTCAAACGTAAATCAGTGGTTACAATTGCTGGAAGATTGAGTGCAATTGTCTGCAAGCCACCATCGACCTCACGAGTAACCAGTACTTTACCGCCTTCAATATTCACCTCTGACGCAAAGGTCCCCTGAGGCATATTCGTCAGCGCTCCCAGCATTTGACCAGTTTGATTATTGTCCTGATCAATGGCTTGCTTACCCAAAATAACCAGATCTGGCTGCTCCTTATCGATCACCGCCTTTAACAACTTCGCTACTGCCAACGGCTGCAATTCGCTCTCAGATTCCACCAGGATGCCGCGATCGGCTCCCAATGCCAACGCCGTTCTAATTTGCTCCTGACAGACTTTTGACCCTAAAGAAACAGCGATCACTTCGCTCGCGACCCCTTTTTCTTTGAGTCTTACCGCTTCTTCAATTGCAATTTCGCAAAAAGGATTAAGTGCCATTTTGACATTTGCCAAATCGACATCAGAATGATCAGACTTAACACGCACCTTGACGTTATAGTCAATAACACGTTTTACAGGAACAAGAACCTTCATTTATTCACCATCTTTTTGTGATTAAAATTCTGCGGCGCAGAATAGCCAACTTGAAAGAGAAATACAACTATACCGAATTATTTTTATTTTTAAAGAAAGCTTTATTCGAGTTACTCATTTGCCATGATCTATATCCGACATTGATTAAAAGAATAAGTATTTTGTTATACCTGCGAGGTATCTCATTATAAAATGGTTTTTTTTGAGTCATTCCGTGTATCCGGTATAATGCCCGCCTTTAGTCAGTGAGGGTAACTTGGGGAGTCCTATGTCAGAAAGAGAATCAATGGAAGTTGACGTTGTCATCGTCGGCGCCGGTCCAGCCGGTTTATCAACCGCCTGTCGTTTGTTGCAGTTAGCTCAAGAAGCTAAGCAAGAACTCATGGTCTGCGTCGTTGAAAAAGGTTCTGAAGTCGGTGCACACATACTATCAGGTGCAGTTTTCGAGCCCACCGCCCTTAACGAACTATTCCCCGACTGGAAAGAGCGTAACGCGCCACTAAATACCCCGGTAACGGGGGATGACATTTATCTGATGCGCAGCGAAGAAAAAGCCATTAAGACACCACATTTTGTCGTTCGCAAAACGATGCATAATGAAGGCAACTACATTATCAGCCTGGGCAATCTGTGCCGCTGGCTCTCCGAGCAAGCGATAGAGATGGGTGCCGAAGTCTATCCAGGCTTTGCCGCAGCAGAAATTCTTTACAACGACGACGGAAGCGTTAAAGGCGTGGCAACGGGTGATATGGGGGTTGCCGAAGATGGCAGCCACAAGGACAGCTATCAGCCAGGTTTTGAATTTCATGCCAAATACACCATCTTTGCGGAAGGCTGCCGAGGGCATCTAGGCAAAGAGCTATTACAAAAATTTGAATTAGACAAGGATGCTGAGCCACAGCACTATGGTATTGGCGTCAAAGAACTATGGGATATAGATCCTGACAAACATCAACAGGGTCTCGTCATTCATAGTGCAGGCTGGCCTTTGAGCGAAAGCGGTTCCGCCGGCGGTGGATTTCTCTACCATCTTGAAAACAATCAGATCGTCGTTGGTCTGATTGTAGATCTTAGCTATTCCAACCCACACGTCAGCCCCTTTGATGAGTTCCAGCGTTTTAAACATAATACTGCGATCAAGCAGTATTTAGAGGGTGGCAAACGCGTGGCTTATGGCGCTCGTGCAATCTCCAAAGGTGGGCTCAATTCTCTTCCCAAAATGACCTTCCCAGGCGGATTGCTGGTTGGCTGTGATGCGGGTACCTTGAACTTTGCCAAGATTAAAGGCAGTCATACCGCCATGAAATCAGGCATGCTGGCTGCCGAAGCAGTCTTTGAAGCCATCAAAGGTGGATCTGCGGGTGGCGATGAGTTAACCGCCTTTGCCGATACTTTTAAAGCTTCGTCTGTTTATGATGAACTTTATCGTAGTCGCAATTTTGGCGCTGCCATGCACAAATATGGCACCTATATTGGAGGCGCCTTTAACTTTATCGACCAAAATATCTTTGGTGGCAAGATCCCGATTAATCTGAGCGACCCTAAACCGGATCATGCGGCACTAAAACCGGCAGCAGACTGTAAAAAAATCAATTATCCCAAACCCGACGGCGCAATTAGCTTTGACAAGCTGTCCTCGGTCTTTCTTTCCAATACCAATCATGAGGAAGACCAACCCTGCCATCTGAAACTGGCTGATCCAGACTTGCCTCTGGGGCAGAATCTCAGTCTATACGATGAGCCTGCGCAGCGTTATTGCCCTGCCGGAGTATATGAAATTATTGAGGAAAATGGCGCCCGGAAATTCCAGATCAACTCACAGAACTGTGTACACTGCAAAACCTGCGATATTAAAGATCCGGCCCAGAATATTACCTGGGTAGTGCCCGAGGGCGCAGGTGGTCCTAATTATCCAAATATGTAACGGGTATTAATTGTCAAAATACGGAAAGGGGCGCGTTAAACGCCCCTTTTTCATTGATAGCCTTACAATTAATAGCCATACAATTGCCAGCCTTAGTTTGTTAAGGAACTTCTTACATGGGCTCCGCCCGTTTGCCAAGTCATAAACAACATATGGGTTCGATTGCACTCTTACATCCGGCCTGTTGATGACGTTTGTCGTCTGGCCACTATGCAGTTCACCAACAGGGGCCAATCTGATTAACGGCATCTTCTGCCAACAGGTTCCTTAGACTAAAAACTACCTAAAATAAAATCCTCACCTGCACTTCTGATACTTAGCTGCACGACACCATCCTCTTCGAGTTTCTTTTCGTCAGCCATATCTACTAGCTGATAAAAAAGGCTTCTTGAAATCAGCGCATCCAGATTAGCTCTAACACGAACGTAAGGTCGGGGCTGTCCATCCACCTCAATGACCCAGACAGGGTGCTCGGTATTGACTAGAACTCTGTCTCCAACCGAAGTCTCTAGCTCCAGCTGCTGCTCGCCGTTTTTGGTAAAGCAATTCATATCTACTGCGAGAAAGGGTGCACCTTCAACCTCGATGGCATACTTTTCAACCGGAGTGACCAAATAATATTTGCCATCCTGCTCTCGTTTTAGAATGGACGAAAACAAGCGCACCAATGCCTCCCTGTGAATTACTTGCCCCTCATGAAACCATTGGCCGCTGCTATCTATATAAAGATCCAGGTTGCCGCTTAAGGGCGGATCCCATTGCTCTACAGGGGGCAAATCTGTGCGCTTTTTCGTTGAAACCTGCGCTGCAATGTGCGCCAGGTCAAATTTGTTTGCCATAATAAAAAGGGGTCCATTTAGGGTGATACCGGTTTTTGGTACTTAGATAACCAGAATATTGATTGACGATTATATCCAACACTAAAGATACTGAGTATTCACAAAAAAAATAATTTTTGTATATTTTAAATTATCAATAAGTTACGACTATAACTTAAAATATAAATTACACCCTGACACTTAACATTCAGCGTTATTTCCGTTAAAATGCGCCGCTCTTAAAATACCGCTTTAACTCAGGAACCTCTCGCAGCGTTTATGGTTGTTATCAGTTCAACTCAGACATTTCAGGAGTTTCCGTTTAGATTTCGAGTCCAGCTCCATAACGGAGTCTTTCAACGCCATTAAAGAGGATATCATAGTGCTTGATGCTTATCGCAAACACGTGGAAGAACGCGCCACTCAAGGCGTCCCACCAAAACCCCTAAATCCCGAGCAGACTGCCGATCTGGTGGAACTACTGAAAAACCCACCGGCCGGGGAAGAAGACTATATTTTAGATTTAATCAGTAATCGAGTGCCGCCGGGGGTTGATGAAGCCGCTTACGTCAAAGCCGGATTTTTAAGTGCAGTCGCTAAAAGTGAAGCAAGCTCTCCTCTCATTGACCAAGCCTTGGCAATAAAACTGCTGGGTAACATGCTGGGTGGTTATAACATTTCCACCTTGGTCGAACTGTTGGATGATTCAAAATTAGGCGCATTGGCTGCAGAGGAACTGAAGCACACCCTATTGATGTTTGATGCCTTTCATGACGTCGAGGAAAAGGCTAAAGAGGGTAATGAGAAAGCTAAGGAAGTTATCCAATCCTGGGCCGATGGCGAATGGTTTACCAATAACGATGCCGTACCTGAGAGCATTAAAGTATCCGTGTTTAAAGTAACAGGGGAAACCAACACCGACGACCTATCTCCTGCGCCCGATGCCTGGAGTCGACCGGACATCCCATTGCATGCACTCGCCATGTATAAAATGCAGCGCGAGGGCCTGGAACCGGAAGAACACGGTGTAACTGGACCAATGAAGCAAATCGAAGCGATTAAAGCGAAAGGTTTACCGGTCGCTTTTATTGGTGATGTGGTAGGAACCGGCTCATCGCGCAAATCTGCGACCAACTCCGTACTTTGGTTTTTCGGTGAAGATATGCCCGGCGTACCAAACAAAAGATCGGGCGGAATCTGCATTGGCGGCAAAGTAGCACCTATTTTCTTTAACACGATGGAGGATGCCGGGGCTTTGGTATTTGAAGCGCCCGTTGATAGCTTAAATATGGGTGACGTTATCGAAATCCGCCCCTATGAGGGTAAAATCCTTTCGGAATCTGGAGAGGTACTTTCCGAATTCGGGCTTAAATCCGACGTGTTACTTGACGAAGTTCAGGCAGATGGGCGAATCAATCTGATCATTGGTCGTGGCCTAACCACAAAAGCGCGTGAATCTCTGGGATTGCCTGAATCAGATCTGTTCCGTAAGCCTTCACAACCTGTTGATACGGGTAAAGGCTATACTCTCGCACAGAAAATGGTTGGCCGCGCTTGTGGTGTTGAGGGCGTGCGCCCCGGCACCTATTGCGAACCTAAAATGACCACCGTGGGCTCTCAGGATACAACGGGGCCCATGACTCGTGATGAGTTAAAAGACCTGGCTTGCCTGGGCTTCTCCGCTGACCTGACCATGCAGTCATTCTGTCATACGGCTGCGTATCCCAAACCAGTGGATATTGATACGCAGCACACACTGCCAGACTTCATAATGAACCGTGGTGGAGTTTCACTTCGCCCGGGCGATGGCATCATTCATAGCTGGTTAAACCGTATGTTACTACCCGATACCGTCGGTACTGGCGGCGATTCACACACGCGTTTCCCACTGGGCATCTCGTTCCCGGCGGGTTCCGGTCTGGTTGCTTTCGCGGCAGCCACCGGCGTTACGCCTCTGGATATGCCTGAATCCGTATTGGTGCGTTTTAAAGGCGAAATGCAGCCGGGCATCACTCTACGAGACCTGGTACATGCAATCCCCTATTACGGCATCAAGCAGGGGCTGTTAACCGTCGAAAAGAAAGGTAAAAAGAACTTCTTCTCAGGCCGCATACTGGAAATTGAAGGATTGAATAGTCTAACTGCCGAACAGGCATTTGAGCTATCTGACGCTTCAGCGGAGCGCTCCGCGGCTGGCTGTACCATTAAGTTAAGTGAAGAGTCTGTTGCAAAGTACCTGACTTCCAACGTTACCATGCTGCGCTGGATGGTTGCCGAAGGCTATGGTGACCCAAGAACACTCGAGCGTCGCGCCCAAAAGATGGAAGAATGGCTGGCTAATCCTGCGCTTCTAACTGCAGATGCCGACGCAGAGTACGCTGCTGTGATTGAAATTGATTTGGCAGACGTTAAGGAACCCATCGTTTGTTGCCCCAACGATCCAGATGATGCCAGGTTGTTATCTGAAGTTGCCGGAACTAAGGTCGACGAAGTCTTTATCGGTTCATGTATGACTAACATTGGTCATTTCCGTGCGGCAGGAAAATTGCTTGAGCAACATGGCGGTGGCATCTCAACACGCCTGTGGTTGTCGCCACCTACCAAGATGGATGAGCACGCATTGATGGAAGAAGGTTATTACAATATCTATGGCCGTGCAGGTGCCCGCACGGAGATGCCCGGATGCTCACTCTGCATGGGTAATCAGGCGCGCGTCGCACCTAACAGCACCGTGCTGTCCACCTCCACCCGTAACTTCCCGAATCGCCTCGGCGATGGCGCCAATGTATACCTGACCTCGGCAGAACTGGCTGCGGTCGGCGCTATCTTAGGCAAGCTGCCAACTCCGGCTGAGTATATGGAATATGCGAATCGTATCGATTCGATGGCCAGCGATATCTATCGTTACCTAAGTTTTGATCAGATAGAGTCATTCCAGAAATCAGCAGAAAAAGGCAAGTTGATTGCTGCCGAGCAGATTGATGTAGTGACAGCCTGACAGACTGGGCAGTAAGCTATCAAAAGCCCCGCAATCGCGGGGCTTTTTTTTGCCCGTCCATTTCAAATACTAAACTTTGAAAAAGATTTTAAGTTGCTTATATGAGTGGTGTCGGATATTTTTACATAATTTGAATTTAACACGGCTCAAAAAAATAATTAATGCTATAAAAACAACGTATTAACCTAATTGGATCGATTTTTGCATACTCAAATTAAATGCATTTTTAATGAATATCCAAAAAGAACGAATAGCTGGGAGTAATCATGAATAACACTATGAGATTGTTTAGGCACTTGGCGGCGTTAGTATGGTTGAGTATTGGGTTTGCCGTTTCAGCCCAGGCAAGTTTGATAGGAGATACTGTATCCTGTGCGATTACGCCGACACCATTTTGGCAATGTGATACACCAACAGCAGTTGTTGGTGCAGGGCATGAATTTGAACTTTTTATACCTACTTCAAATGATTTTGGGTTCAATGTAGATTTGGATGCATCATCGGTCACTGTTTCCTCAAATAAACAAGACGTTTTTGGTTTGGGAGCGAGTGAATTTCTTACGCTAAGTGATCTGGATTGGGTTGGTGTTAATGGAGTTATTGTCGGTATTACAAATTTCAGTACTTCTGCGGGCACAATGATGAGCATCTCTGATGTCACTTTCAACGAACATGCTGTCTTTATCGATATGAATAACACTAGCTGGACTAGTGGATCATTCTACTCATTTGATCTTGCTACCCGGCACTCAGTACCAGAGCCAACTACATTATTCTTAATTGGTTTTGGATTGGCCGGTATCGGCTGTGCCCGTAAAAAGTGCTACGTTAGATCTTAACGATATTGATTCTATTTGCGGGTCTAAGGGATACTGCTACGTAAAAGCTGGTGTATCCCTAAGGTAAGCCGTAAAAGAGATGTTACTTAATACTCCAGTATCGTTCGCCCTTTTTAGCTCATGACTAACGAGCTCTTTATCCGAGTCTTTAGTCATCAAAAACCGTGCCGAAGCAGCTCGAGCCAACTCTTCTTTTCTCCGAGCAGCTGCTTCGCATCAAAAGCCAACCGATGCGTAGCATGACAATCCGCACAGGCGGCGACAGCCAGCGTACCCAAGGCACTACCCTGTTCTGTTAGCGTACCGGCTTCAAGGCTTTGCTTGAGTGTCGACGCCATTTGTTTCATCGCCTCATTGGGATAGTTTTTGGTATTTTCCGCGTGGCATTTAACACATGTGTCGCCGAGCTGGTGCATCCCTTGCTGCAAACCCAGCAACGAGGCAAGCGCATCTTCATTTCGACCATCTACAAAGCCAATCTTAATCTTATTCACCTGCTCGCTCATACTTCGCATATGCGAAGTTAACTCCTCCGAATTATCCAATTTCATACCTGAGAAATCGGGCGCCCGATACAGCGTTGCCGCAACCGCTCGGTAATCGGCATGGCAAGAGTTGCATGTCTCATCCAACGCTCGCAACGCTTTTGTGACATTTTGATAGTGCTTTGCTTTGACGCTATTTTGCAATTCATTGATAGCCGTATAATTCAGTTTGTTCGACCACTCCGGAACCATCTCTCCAATTTTTTGGTAATCCTTAACCAACTTTGCAGACCATTTCTCCAGATTTTTATTTCCATTTCTTTCGATTTTGTTTGCGATTGCATTTGCATATAGCTCAACAGCCAGCATTTCACGCCTTAATTTAAACATCGTATGTAACCATACCTGCCGTTTATTCTGTGGCTTATACCATTGAGCGAGAGAAGTCGGCGGTTGTTTGAGTACAATTACATGTTCCTGGTGTTTCTGGACGAGCACCAAGACCGCCAGGATAATCACACACTGTATGATAAAGAAAACCAACCAACGCATTGCTGTCACCTTTTATAGTTTATTTTTCCAGAGAGGCACGTCATCAGAATAGAGATCATAGATAACGAAAATTCTCGATTAAAATCTTCCGTCTCAAACAAATAAATCATTCGGTGCGATCCTGGCCTTTTGCGAGTAGCCGGCATGCACATTAGGACGGTAATTTTTATAAATCTCTGCGACCCATATTCCCGCTGGCGTCTCCATAAACGCATCATGAAAGTCAGCCAGCTCTTCGACCACATTCTTTGGCCAGGGTGCTGGGTGCTGATCCGGTTGCACCAATATGGAAAACAGGGAGGCAACACTGATGTCGGCCAGAGTTAATTTATCATCGATTAGAAATGGCTGTGATATTACCGTTCCGTTAAGTCGCTTAACCGCCAGTGCCAGTTTTTGGTGAGCCTGCGCTACGTTTTCCTCTCCACCGACAAATTTCTTGTGAATTTTTCCAAGAATATAATTTCGTGACAGCCGAAAAGCAAATTGGCGAGCCAGCCCGCTACGATGAGTAAAATAATATTGTACGGCTTTGGGCCAGGGTTTGAGCATGTCATATAGCACTCGCCTAAGCGGATCTCCGATAAGGAGATCATAGGCTTCACAGCTATCCAGACAAGCCTGTTTGAGTTCGGTGTTCTCAGGAATGAGAGGCAACGCCGGATACTTTTCTTCAAGGTACAGGCAAATGGCCTGCGAGCCCTGTAGCCAATATCCCTGATCGTTTATGATTGGCAAGCTGGCAGAGCCAAACTTTTTCTGAAAGCGTAACAGGTGTTCTCCCGGGTTGACAGGATAGGCTCGCCAGTCAATTCCTTTGTAGTCCAGCACCCAACGAACTTTTTCGCAGTAATGCGAATGCGGAAATTCATAAAGTTTTAACACTCGTTGTCACTCCTGATCTGTGAGTTTCCCATAGCAAAGTTCGCTTCACTTTTTTTCTTTAGCAGCCCCGTAAACTGATGCCAATTTACGGCAACCAGTCCAATGATGACCAGCCCCGCTCCCGCCAACCGCAGCGGGCCAAAGGATTCATTCATCACCAACCAGCCGGAGAATACCCCGAAAACAGGCACTAATAAACCAAAGGGTGCTACTTGATTGACCGCATAATTACGCATAAGAAAACCCCATACGCCGTAACTAAAAAGCGTAGATATTAAAACGATATAGAGTAATGAAAACCCGCTTAGCAGTGTGATGTGATTGTACGCATAGAACCAGCGTTCAGGCCCCTCGAAAAAATAGGAGAGCAGCAGCAAAGGTAAAGGCGGAATCAAACTGGCATAGGCGATAAGGCTCAACATATCCACCTTCCCTGCCCGCTTTAAAAAGATATTACCTATTGCCCAACTTAAACCGGCAAGCACTACTAGCATCAGTCCATTGAGGGTGACGCGCCCCATAGTCAGCGCAATCAGAACGATACCCATAGCAGCGATTATCAACCCGCACAGGTCACGCAATGTCGGTTTCTCATTGAGAATTATGGCCCCGCCAATGATCGAAAAGAATACCTGGCACTGAATGACTGTGGAGGCAATTCCGCCACCCACTCCCAATGCCATACCTTTGAATAGAAACGCAAATTGTAGCGTCAGTAAAAATACACCGACGGCAACGAGTACTTTCCAGTCTATATTGGGTCGGCGGACAAAGAGCAGCAATGGGAAGGCTGTCAACAGGAAGCGGAGCGCGGTGAATAAAAAAGGTGGCAGCTCCTTTAAACCCAATGAAATAGCGACAAAGTTAAATCCCCAGGCCGCCATCGCCAGCACGGCCAACCCGATATGACTAATTTTCACGGTAATTTAAACACCACAACAACCACAGTCAGGCTTAGGCCTTTTCAGTTTCAACCACTTCTGTCTGCTGCGATAATGCAGCGCCAGAGCCTAAAACCACAGCAACCCAACGGGTTTCATCAAAACTTTCAAAGGCAATCTTTAAAGTCATGGTCAAAGGGACCGATAACAGCATGCCAACCGGACCGAGCACCCAGCCCCAGAAGACTAAAGACAGGAATACCACCAATGCAGAGAGGTCGAGTCCCTTGCCCATAAAACGCGGTTCCAGAATATTACCCACGATCACATTAACGAACAAATAACCCGCTGCTGTTAGCAATGCATGGCCTGTACCCAGCTGAATGATCGCCAACAGCACTGCAGGAACCGCCGCAATAATTGAACCCAGGGTCGGCACAAAGTTCAACAGAAAAGCCACCAGACCCCAGAGCACCGCGTAATCCACGCCGAGAATCATTAGCCAGACCATGATCAGTACGCCTGTCAGCAGGCTTAACGCGGTTTTAAGAGCCATATAACGGTTAACGCTGCTAGTGAAACGCTGTACCGCGGCCATAGTTTTTCCAGCGTTGCCGGAAGCCGCTTTTAATTTGTCATAAAAAACACTTTCCTCAGCCAGGATAAAGATAACAGTCAGCAAAATCATGAAGGCATTACCCATCACATTGCCCAAGGAGGCCAGTGTTGCTCCAACCATGCTCATGGCTGTACTGGGATTAAAACTGTCCTTCAGATTACTGCCATGCAGATCAACGCCCATGCCGGATAGCCAGGTAAAAAAAGTCCCGCTCAGCGTTCGCAGCTTATTCTGATATTCCGGTAGATCCTGGGAAAAGCTATTGACCGAAGCGCCTACAACAGCACCAATCAGAAATCCGAAAACAACCACCACGCCAATAATCACCAGCAAGGCTATCAGGTAAGGAACGCCTCTTTTATGCATCCAGGCCAGTGGTGGTGAACAGATTACGGCGATAAAAACCGACAGCAAGAAAGGCACCAGCAAGGATTCAGCAGCTTTCATCCCAGCCACGACAATAACGAATGCGGCACTATAGAGTAAAAATTTGGCAGCGGTAGATTGTTGATGGGTAATCATCTTCTATCCTTTGAATACGGTGTTTTTCAACAGAGTTGTCAGCAACAAACGGTTGTGCACGTATGTTTAATTCTGTTAGCCGGTATACCCGTCTTTAGCGCGGCATCCCCAATCGCGCTTCAGCTAACACCCGCATGGAGCGCATCCCGCTTAACTCGGCCAGACGTAGCGCCTCATCCGGTTTTACACCTTGATGCTCCACCAGCCACACTGCCCATAATGCGGCAGCCCTATTTCCAGATCCACAATGCAAAAAGACGGGTTTCGCCGCATTTTGCATCGCATCATTAAATAGTGCAACCTGAGCATCTGTAATAGCTGTTAGCGGTTTGCCCATCGGAGCCTGGTAGAATTCCATACCAAGAGTCTGCACCGTATTAGCTTCGTCCCAGTTTACTTCATCGAGGCCCCGAACGGAGATAACGCTTTTGTACCCCAGCTCCGAAAGTTTTCCTAATGCTTCTTGAGTAGGTTGCCCTGCAATAGTTAAGTCACCGAACTTGATGCTATTGTTAACACCGTCCAGCGGGAAAGCCTCGGGCTCCGTCGCCTTGTAGCCACAGGACTGCAACATAAGGAGCGAAAAAAACAAACCTGCCAGACTTTTCATCGTTATTATCTCCAACTTCAAAACCAGTTTAACAGCAACATCATAGCATGCAGCATCGTGATTTTGGCTATCGGAATGGTCTTTGTGACCAGCAGCCCAGAATTAAAACTTCGCTTTAAGTAACGACTATGAAAACAGTATTTTCCGTCAGGGATTTCGTTTCCCTAGGCCAATAACAAGTATACCGTTTCAGCTACTTACTCAAATACCTCATCCCCTCTTCCAGTCCTTCCAGCGTCAGTGGGTACATATGACTCCCGACCAAGCGGTTGATGACCTCTATGGATTGAGTGTACGGCCATACATCTTTTGTTTTAGGATTCAGCCAAATGACCTTTTCGAAGGTATCTGTGAGACGTTGCATCCATTTGGTTGCCGGTTCGTCGTTCCAGTGTTCAACACTGCCTCCCGGTGAGCTGATTTCATAGGGTGACATACTGGCATCTCCAACGAATATGACTCGGTAATCACTGCCGTAGGTATGTAACACGTCCCAGGTGGCCGTTTTTTCCGACCAGCGTCTTACATTGTCTTTCCAAACAGATTCGTAAATCATGTTGTGGAAATAGAAGTATTCCAGGTGTTTGAACTCGGTACGCGACGCTGAAAATAACTCTTCGCACTGGCGAATATGATGATCCATCGACCCGCCGATATCCATAAACAACAGCACCTTTACGGCGTTGTGTCGTTCCGGCACCATTTTCAGATCCAGAAAACCGGCATTTTTGGCTGTTGAGCTGATGGTATCGTGCATGTCAAGCTGGTCGGGGGCACCAGTGCGGGCAAACTTGCGCAGACGACGCAGTGCCACTTTGATATTCCGGGTTCCCAGTTCGATGGAATCATCAAGATTTTTGTAGTCGCGTTTATCCCAGACTTTGAGTGCACTAAAGTTGCGGTTGCCATCCTGGCCAATACGGATTCCTTCAGGATGATAACCGTTTGCGCCAAAAGGTGAGGTACCACCGGTACCGATCCATTTACTGCCGCCCTCATGACGTTCTTTCTGTTCTTCGAGACGTTTTTTAAACTCCTCCATGAGTTTTTGCAGACCACCTAACGTCTTAATCTTGGCTTTTTCCTCGTCGCTGAGTGATTTCTCAAAAGCGCTACGCAACCACTCGTCCGGTATTAGCTCATCTAAAATATCAGGTAGCGCTTCTAATCCTTTGAAATAACTACTAAAGGCAAGATCGTATTTATCAAAATACTTCTCGTCTTTTACCAGACAGGTGCGGCTCAAATAATAGAAAGATTCCATATCCGCGAACGCTAGACCCTGCTCCAAAGCACCAAGCAGGTCGAGAAACTCTCTCAGAGTCGCAGGAACTTTTGCGGCTCTGAGTTCTTGAAAAAAACCAACTAACATACGATTCAATCCGGGGTTTACACTGGTGACGCATTAATTAGCAATGAATGATTAATTTTCACGTCGATTCATAAAGGCCAGGCGTTCCAAAAGATGTACGTCCTGCTCATTCTTTAATAGCGCACCATAAAGTGGAGGAATAGCATTCTTGGTATCCTGATTGCGTAGCACGTCCTCCGGAATTTCATCCGCCATCAGCAGTTTAAGCCAATCAATCAGCTCTGAGGTCGAAGGTTTCTTTTTAAGCCCTGGAATATCCCTGAGTTCAAAAAAAAGTTCCATCGCCTCTGTGACCAGCTTCTTGCTGATATCCGGATAATGGACATCCACAATCTGTTTCATGGTCGTACTATCCGGAAATTTGATGTAATGGAAGAAACAGCGCCGCAGAAAGGCATCGGGAAGTTCTTTTTCGTTATTACTGGTGATCAGAATAATGGGGCGATGGATGGCTTTGATCGTTTGCTGGGTTTCGTAGACATAGAACTCCATTCGATCCAGTTCTAACAAAAGGTCATTGGGAAATTCAATATCGGCTTTATCCACTTCGTCAATCAATAAGACAGTTGGCTTGTCGCTTTCGAAGGCCTCCCAGAGCTTACCTTTGATAATGTAGTTAGAAATATCATGAACTTTTTCATTGCCTAGCTGTGAGTCTCGCAGGCGTGACACGGCGTCATATTCATACAAACCCTGCTGTGCTTTTGTGGTCGACTTAATGTGCCATTGAATTAAATTCAAACCGAGGGAATTCGCGACCTGTTCTGCCAACATGGTTTTGCCGGTGCCCGGCTCACCTTTAATAAGTAAAGGTCGTTGCAGATTAATTGCGGCATTGACTGCCATTGTTAAATCGTCCGTCGAGACGTATTGATCAGTACCTTCAAACTTCATAGAAAAATCCGATTGTTACTATTTGATTGGGGAACTTGTGTCAGAATCAGAGGGTTTTGAAAACTTCAGACAAGCCAGTTCTTTCGAGTAACGATAGATTACCGTTCAAATCCGTTCAGGTAAAGCGCGCTGCTACCTTACCACCCTGAAATATAGATAATTCACCCATTTTCATCTCATTCCACTGTTCATTATCGGTTAACGGGCGTGTACTGATCACAGTAACAATATCCTTGGGTGAGGTTTCATTGACGAAATCAACCTTCAATTCGGTATCCTTCAGCGATGCTTCACCGAAAGGCGCTTTACGGGTTATCCAGGCGAGATGGGTTGCACAATATGCGTACAGATACTTAGAGTCCGTCATCAGCATGTTAAACACACCCAACTCGTTTAGTGACTGACTCAATTCATAGATGGTCCGGAACAACAGCTTTCCGTTGCGTGGCGCCTTTGGGAAGCGCTGTTTGATTTGATCCAGCATCCAGCAAAATGCGTATTCACTGTCGGTACTGCCCACCGGTTGAAAATGCTGCAAGGGTCTCTTCTTTACTGATTTTATCTGTCCATTATGAGCGAATGACCAGTGACGCCCCCACAACTCTCGGGAAAAAGGATGGGTATTTTCCAGGCAGATCTTTCCGGAGTTTGCCTGCCGAATGTGACTGATAACAATATCACTTTTAATCGGGTACTGTTTTACCAGCCTTGCAACTTGCGAGGACGCGCTGGGGTTTTGATCCCGGAACTCTCGATAACCTTTGCCATTGTAAAACACAATCCCCCACCCGTCCTTGTGTGGCCCCGTCACACCACCGCGTTGCATTAGGCCGGAAAAGCTAAAACAAATATCCGTGGGCACATTTGCGCTCATTCCCAGTAATTCACACATAGCTTAATTTGACTCGGGTTTGTCCTTTATTTTTGACTCTTGTATCAGCTCATCATCCAGTTTAATATCATCGAAAGAGGGGTTCTTATCTTTAATTTCTATATCAGTTTCCACATCCAACTGGCTCCATTCAGAAGCTAGCTCAATTTCTTCCTGTATATCTTCATCCAACTCAATTTCAATTTCGATCTCTTCTGAATGATGATCAAAATCAGGAGCTGGCTCTTCCATTTTTTCATCTAGGGCCGCCGGTTCAATATCGGTATCTTCCGTCTCATCAAATTCAACAATCAACTCATCCTGTTCAGATTCACCAACTGCCAACTCTCCATCGTTGCCGGACTGATCCAGTTCAAACTCGACCTCAAAATCTTCCTCAGGCCCAGCTTCTTCCTCAGGCCCAGCTTCTTCCTCAAGCTCAGTTTCTTCCTCAGGTTCAGCCTCTTTATGCTGCGACTCCTCGACAATATCGGTCAGCTCTGGTGCCGCTTGCCGATTAGCTCTCGATTGTTGCCTACGCCAATAATGGAAAGCAGCCGAACCCAGAATAATTGCCGCAGCCAGCAACCACATTATCATCGACATATCTTGATCCGCGCCCGCGTGTGAATTGGGTTTCAGCAAAGCAACTTTGGGCTCCTTGCTTTGCACAGGTTCGTCGATTATCACAGGCTCAGTTTCTTTTGCCTGCTCCTCTTCAGTAAGCTCAACGGACCGATCAACTTCAATCAATAGGGGCTTGGGTTTAAAATTGATCTCCCTTCCGCTCAATGATCGCCCCTTGAAGTCCAGGTCGACACTAAACTCATGGCTTTTGCCATCATCTTCGACAACTAATTCCCAAAAGCCATCTTGATTAAGACTAATTGTACGAACTGTCCAGGCACCGACAGCATCGGTGACGGTTGCGATTACTGTCGATTGCTGAAGGTCCAACCCTTTATCTTTGGGTGATATGGTCAATACATAATCGCGAAACTTGCCACGCGCTTGTGAAGCGACGTCCAGTTCCAACAGCTCATGCACCCTGACAAGCCTCTCGCTGACTCGGGTATAGTCCACCGCTTCTGCTGATGCCTTAAGTTGATATAGCCCCGACTGCCGCAACCCGTTAATTTGTCCGGAAAATTGATTTGCAGCATCTGCTGTGCGTTCCAGATTTTTGACAAAGTTATCCAGTCCAAGGATTTCTGCTGTGACTCTAGTTGACCCTAGACCTTCCGGCATCTTGCTGGCCGAAGCACCTTCAAGTCGCGCCATCAAATCAATATTCTGACCGGCATAGTAATTATCTTTGGTATTCTCCAACTCCAGTGATAATTCACTTTGCAGATAAATACGACTGTCATCATCAATTCCACCTTCAACCGTCCACTTACCAAGCTGTGGCTCATCGATCTGTATGATTGAAAACCGCTCTCCTTCAACCCATCTAACTTTCTCGCTATCGTATTTTGAATCGATAATATCGCCGTCAGGAGCCTTGAGTGTTAGGCCCGCCTGTTTTTTATGCCTTAACAATGCCCTGAACTGTGATATCTGCGTATCAACGGCAAATTGATTTGCGACCAACGGCAGGCTATTTGCGGCCTGTATCCATTGGGCAAGCAGTTGACTAAAACTATAGATGTCGCGAGCGCTTTCCATCACAAAGGAAAAGCCCCCGGTCTCTTTAGCTAATTCAGTCAATACCTGGTTGTCTGCGCCTGGGTTGAGCGCGATTGTATGAACTCTGTATCCAGCCTCCCTTATTTTTGGCAGCAATTGGCTAAGCACGCGATCTGATGCCTGCTGATTCCCCTGTTGTTCTTCGGAAACCAGCATGCCGCCACTGCTGATCAACAGCAGGACTCTTTGATAACCCTTATCCGGTTTTTCCAGATCATAGGCTGCTTTCTTTAGCACAGCCTCTATATTTCTCTGAATAGCAACAGAGCGGATCCTTCCAATTTGTGCAACCGCGTTTTTGCGCCAAAACTCGGAAACCGGGCCCTGTTTGACCAGGTAATTTACGTATTTGCCAAAGGTCCAGATCCCGGCTCGACTATTTTCCGGCAGTTGCTCAACCAACATTGTCAGCGCATCGAGATGTTCACTGTCTGGTAGACTGGTTCGCACTGGGTTTGAAATGTCGACCAGTATTCGAAGGTCGACTGGCTGTTTATCGATTGCGCTTGCCAGAGCAACAGGCATAAAACAACAGCACATTATAATGAGGAGCTTACTAATTCGTTCAGGCATGATTCGAGTTAATTTTTATTTGATCATTGAGTGCCGCCAATGGAATGCGCCAAGCTGATTCCACCGGTTGCTGCGTCTTCTAATTACCGTGCTAATTACCGAGATTATTATCGGATGTACCACTAGAGTTTAATCCTTTCTTGGCAACAATCCAGTAACAGGGTCTCAATACCAGTAGAAATAGTATGAAACCGCTGGCAATGGGTAGCAACCCGCGCAGACTATTGCCTTCCGAGCCAAAAGCTAGATCATGTGCCAGGATAATCAAAGCCGGTGCCAGCTCAACCCCTTGTGGTGTAGCAAACCAGGGTGTAAAAAGCATAAATAGCACAAACCCTAGTAACAGATCACGTATATAGCGAGCTTTGATGCGTTTAACCAGGCGCCACCAGAGATACAACGCCCCGCTGGCGCCCATCACATAAGCAAACCACATGAAGTAATAAAACCCTTTCATCAGGAACCCGTTGTCGGAGGTTCCTGATCTTCAGCGCCCGGATCGGCACCGGACTTTTGCGCAGCAGTCATCTCTACCGCGGGCCATTCAGCAAATGGAAACGGCTTTATCTCTGTGTTATAGGTAATGAAGGCAACCATTTCCCGGGCGTACTTACCCAGACTGTCGCCAAAGCGACGCAAATTTTCATTACACCTTCCCGTTATGATAGAGAATAAAAACTGCAACACTGCAACACTAATCACTATCATTTCTGTGATCTCATAAACTACAAAGTAGAGCAACATAAAAAGCCCCCGCAGCCACTGCGCTTCAGACTTTACCCCTTCACTCACATCGTTCATCAAGCTCTCCCCCTCTCAGCGATTATTATTCGCCGGTAAACATAAACTCAACATCACTGTTTTGCGCGCTGAGCATCAACTTTTTTATTGCCGTAGCAATATCCAGCTTGTTAAAAATGACCTCATACAGCACGTTGGCCAGCGGCATATAGATTCCCTTGCGGTCAGCCTCCTGCTTAACCAGCTTGAGCGTATTGACACCTTCAGCCACCTCTCCCAACTCAGAAACTACCTGCTCAAGCGATACACCTTTCCCTAGTGCATAACCCACCCTGAAATTACGACTCAAGGGTGACATACAGGTAACAATTAAATCGCCGACCCCTGATAATCCGATAAAGGTCATCGGATTGGAACCCATGGAAACCGCAAATCGACTCATTTCTGCAAGGCTACGAGTGATTAACATACTTCGGGTATTTTCCCCCATCTCGAGTGCGGCCGCTAATCCTGAGATGATGGCGTAAATGTTCTTTAACGCCCCGCCCAGCTCAACGCCATACATATCACTACTGCTATAAACTCGAAAATATTCGTTGGCCAATAACTTTTGTATCGATTCACGTACCGCTTCATGTTCGCTGGCGATGACTGTGGCCGTTAGCACATGACTGGCAATTTCCTTAGCGAGATTCGGGCCACTTAAAACGCCGATTTTCTTATTATTGGTATCCGAGGCTAATATTTGGCTCATCAGCTTAAATCCGTCCGCCTCAAAACCTTTAGTGGTACTCACTAATATTTGATCTTCGTTTAAAAAAGGTGCCATTGTCCTGACCACAGTCCGGAAGCCGCCACTAGGAATAGAAACCAGTATAACGGGGCTCTCACATACTGCCTGCTTCAGATCCGTAGTGGCAACCAAGCCACTGTGCAATGGGTAGCCTGGTACGTATCGCTTGTTTTCATGAATACCATTAACGTCCTGTGCGAGCACGGCATCCCGCATCCAAAGATTCACCTGACAACCATTTTCAGCGGCAATATTCGCTAATACCGTTCCAAAACTACCGCCTCCGAGGATCGTGACATCCTTTTGATACACGCTGATATTTTCTCCTGATATTTCGTGGCAACTTAATCAAGTTCGCCGCAATAATTGGATAATTTCAGGCTCATTTTTCGAATATTTCGCTCGATGTGCCATTTTATTGGAATAGGCTTATGAACTAGAATATTACCGAAAATTAATAAGTTATGGTAATTTCATAATTAAAAGTCTAAAATCCGTGACTATTCTAGTTTAATTTAGCCGGTTTAGCGAAAAGCAATCACAAACATATGGGGCGGCTGAAAATATAAATTAGAGCAATAAAGAGTACAAAAAAACAGCACCATTAAGTAAAAAAGGCCCAGCAACTGGCAAGCGGCTTAACTGGTGGCTTTTACTTCATATAAACGACTTGACCAACAAAAAGATCAATCTATTATGAGAGTGATCCAAAATAATAAAGCGCATCGTGTACTCATCCTGAATGCGAAAGGCGGCTGCGGTAAAACAACCGTAGCTACCAACCTTGCCTGTCAGTTTGCTAATGAAAACCAGCAAACGGCATTGATTGATTATGACCCGCAGGGCTCCAGCACCTATTGGCTGCAGGCCAGGCCAGCCCATGTTCCACCTATACACTGCGTTTCAGCTTTTATAAATAGCGGCCAGGTCACGCGCACATGGCAATTACGTGTTCCGCATGGAACAACACGCGTAATTGTTGATACCCCTGCGCGGCTGGACACCATTACCGCTTCAAAACTGGTACGCGAGGCGGATACTATTCTAATACCAGTATTAGCTTCGGCAATCGATATACGCGCAGCAACGCAATTTTTAAAGGATCTTATGCGAGATTCAGAGTTCAAGCGTTTAGATCGACGCATTGCTGTTCTGGGCAATCGAGTAAGAAAGAACACCCAAGCCTATGCCAAGCTTAGAGCCTTTCTAGAACAACTGGATATCCCTTTTATTACCAGCCTCAGAGATACTCAAAATTATGTACGTGCAGCTGAAGAAGGGCTCGGCGTGCAGGAGTTAAAACTGAAAAGCGCCGAGAAAGATTCAATTCAATGGCACTCTTTAGTCCGCTGGATAGAGGGTGATCCGGAAAACACGTTGCGCCAGTCGGCACGTAACTAATCATTTGGTTTTCTACCGCTGATCAGTTCACACCAGTAATTAACACTAATCTCTAATCATCCGTAGGCCCGATCTAAAACCAGGCCCTATATACCCGACTAAAAAAGCCTTCCAGGGCCATCACCTAACCCTGGAGACCTCTTTTCATCTTCTGGCGACTTCTTTTCATCTTCTGGCGACAATGTCCAGCTTTGTCCATCGCTCGGATTTCTCAGGCTAATCCAGCAATCAACCTTTACAGGTCATACCCGCGTTCGTTATGTAACACCAGATCCAGACCTTCCGTTTCCTCCTCGGCGCTAACACGTAATGTCATAAATAGTGACATCAATTTCAGAATGACAAAGGTGACAGCTGCTGTATACACCAACGTTGAAACGACACCTATCGCCTGAACGCCAAGCTGGTGACCCATGGTCACGCCTTCCGCATACCCTTTACCGCTAAACAACCCCAGCTGATCTGAGGCGAACAGCCCAGCAAACATAGTCCCCAAAATGCCGCCAATCCCGTGTACCGGAAAAACATCCAGCGAGTCATCAATTTTAAGAACCCGTTTTATCCAAATAGTGGCCATGAAGCAAACCAACCCGGCTACCACACCGATAACCAGCGCACCTCCTGGCCCAACATAGCCTGACGCCGGCGTTATGGTTCCCAATCCGGCTACCATTCCGGTCACAATACCCAGCGCGCTGGGTTTCTCAAACCTCACCCATTCCGCAAACATCCAGGTCAAAGCGCCCGCAGCAGCTGAAATATGAGTAACCAGGATCGCCATACCAGCATCACCGTTAGCTGCCAACGCGCTTCCCCCGTTAAATCCAAACCAACCGACCCAGAGCATACCGGCACCCATAACAGTCATCGTCATATTGTGTGGCGGCATGGCCTGCGTAGGAAAGCCATTTCGATTTCCCAATACCATTGCTGTCACAATGGCACCAACGCCCGCAGTGATATGAACCACCGTTCCGCCGGCAAAATCCAGCAGACCCATTTGAGCCAGCCAGCCACCACCCCATACCCAATGGGTAATCGGTGCGTAAACAAATATCAGCCATAAAGCCGAGAAAAGCAGTACTGCAGAAAAACGCATACGCTCAGCAAAGCCACCGACAATCAAGGCCGGAGTAATAATAGCAAAGGTGAGTTGAAACATGGAAAAAACGCTTTCCGGGATATCTCCAGACATTGAACTACTGGTCACACCCGAAAGGAACCATTTATCCAAACTCCCTATAATGGCATTGCCCTCACCAAACGCCAGGCCGTAAACGCCGACCAGCCATAGCACGGATACCAGGCAAGTTATTGCAAAACACTGCATTAACACGCTCAGTACGTTTTTAGCGCGCACCAAACCGCCGTAGAACATAGATAGTCCGGGAATCGTCATAAAGAGGACTAGCGCGGTGGCTGTCAATATCCAAGCGCTATTACCAGTATCTAACTGTGATATTGGATCTGCCAGCGCCGGCTCCGAAACCAGCGCCACCCCCCCAAGAAACGCGGAACGCGAAAAATTACGGTATTGCATGTTTAGTTACTCTGTTATTTTGAATTAATTCAGTTGACATTCGTCGATGCCTTGCTGAAATTTTCAGTGAAAAACGTATGGAATTATATTAAGGGCACCATAATAACAAAGATTAGGCCGCAACTTAATCTTAGACGACCATTCATCTCGTCTTTTTTTAATTTTACGAATTGTTATGGTTGTCGAATTACAGGCCACGGCACATCTATTCAGGAATACTGGCCAGCCAGGAACTAAACCCTTATACTTTGCGCCCTAAAATACAGATCGCAAGGACCCCTTATTCTTATGTCGACCAACCAAACCGTTACACTGAAACCACAACAGATACTAACGCTCGCCACACAGGTGCTTTACAAATGCTTCTTCGAAGCTAATCGTGAACAGTCCAAGCAGATTTACAACGAGATTGAAAAAGGCAAGCAAACTACACTTTTTAGCATGGAAGTCGGCCCGGGCCAACAGATGAGAGGCAGTTTAGCTCTTGAAAAAAGTGAATTCATCGGAAAGTTGAACTTCAGTCATTTCCGAACTGCACTCGGAGTCATGATCAACAATATTTCCGATAAAACTAAAAACAGGGAAGAGCCTCAAACCTTTACTAACCAAGAAACCGGTGAGTTGCTCTTCCATATTCCTGGCTTTGTTGAGGAAAAAGGTCAGCTTAACGTGTTGGTTTTGACCGTCGTGCAGCCTAGCCAAGGCGAACTCATTTTTCGTCTAATGTTCGTTGACCCCAACCAGTATGTTAAAACATAACCTTCTGATTAAAACTGACAATACATATTAAATACATTGTGTTATATCATTTATTTAATTTAGAATATCACCTATTTTAATCATTTCACCGATACCTTCCTCCAATATCGAATTTTGACCAAAATAGGCGCCCTGATAACCGGGCGCCGTATTCATTGACTTCAACGTTCTCAATGGTTCTCCCAACTCTTTATCCACCATGCCGGTTTTTTGGTCTGTTGTAATGACAATGCAACGTTCACTGGGATATTTCAGAGCCAATCGATATTTCCTGTCGGCATGCCGCAGCACCCTGTCCGAGTACTCTGAGAAAGCGGGCAGTCCATTGATTACAATATTAGGCCTGAATCGATTCATAGGCACCTGCTCAATATCACGCAAAGCCAATTCTTCATTCAAGACCTTTAAAGATGCATCACTGGTGATTAGAAAGGGCGCAGCATCGGCAAAAGCCGTATGGGTATTTTCGCCGAGCAGATCCGGCTTTGATTGTGGGCGTGTTTGACGATCATCGATGCTTACCAGTCGCAATGGATAGTCTGAGGACAAAGCGCGAGTTAACCAAACTGAAGCCTCCTCGCCAGTATCCAGAGCAGAAAATTTATCCCGCCATACGCTCACATCAACGAGCGTACCCGAATCCTGGAGCAATGGTACTTTGAGTTCAGGCTGCCCGACAGCGGCCAACCTCAGGTATCCATCACTTAACTCAGCCGACAACGTGGCTAACTGCGGCTTTTGCCGCTGCGTAACCATGCGTCCGTTAGGCATGACAATCATCCAGTTACGGTCGTAACGCAATCCTCTGCCTGTGAGTTCCGCGCTATTAACCGCGACCCCTCTCAATCCTTTGACCGGATAGAGGAACAATCCTGTGACTTCTATCATCTATCTTCTTCCTTACGATAATATGGGCTTTTACATCATCAGCTATGGTTGATTCTGGTCATCTAGAAACATGAACGCCTATGATTAAATCGGTGTTTGATACTTGTCCTTCCATTCATCGTAAGGCATGCCATAAATCAATTCGCGCGCAGTATCATAGTCCATCTCAACACCCTTCTCCTCGGCTGCCGCCATATACCACTTACTCAGACAGTTGCGACAAAATCCCGCCAAATTCATGAGCTCAATATTTTGTACATCTTTTCGCGAATCCAAATGCTGCAACAGGTGCCTGAATGCCGCTGCCTCCAGTTCTGTTCTGGTCTGTTTATCCATCACTCTCTCCTCATATAATAAAAACCAATCAATAACGCACCATAATATTAGGCTTGGCTCTTTGTTTTTTGTCTCTTGTTATTTTGTATGCGTTACATTGCACATTATCTAAAACCCAAATTGAGCAAAAGGCATAAATGCCACCCTGTCGCCTATTTCGACTTCGGTTAATTCATCGGGCAACTCCACTAAACCATCAGCTTCAACCATCGAGGTCAACACGCCAGATCCCTGTTTAGGATGCTTATCTACGCTTACAGCCCCCTCGGCACCAGCAACTAACTGCGCCCTTACCCATTCACGTCTCCCCGCTTTCTTTTTCATCTTAAAGGTAGCAGGCAAATCCAGATATTGTGGCTCTGGCCAACTTTGACCTGACAACGCCGCAAGCAGCGGGTAGGCAAAGCGCAAAAAACAAACAGCCGTGGCTACCGGATTCCCGGGGAAACCAATAAAATACTGATTATGCAACTTCCCAAATGCCAGAGGTCTGCCGGGCTTGATGGCCAGGCGCCAAAATCCCACCTCTCCACTCTCCCCTAAAATTTCGGCGATATGGTCCGCATCGCCTGTCGAGACGCCACCCGAAGTCATAATCACCTGATGCTCCGCCGCCGCTTTTTCCAGCGATTGCGCTATACTTTTTTTATCATCCTTTAGTATCCCAAGATCTGTCGTTTCACAGCCCATGGTCTTTAACAGTGCCTGGAGCATGTAGCGGTTCACATCGTAAACGCCATCTTCGGAAAGAGACTCACCAGGTTCAAAAATTTCATCTCCTGTAGAAAAAACCGCAACTTTTAAAGGATGGAAAACCTTAACTTTGGGATAACCAAAAGCCGCAATCATCCCGATATCTGTGGGCGACAAACAATGTCCGGCGGTATAAAGCTGCTGATCCTTTGTGACATCTTCACCACGACAGCGATAATTAATTCCCTGCTTCAGATCCTCCGGCAGCAAAATATCCTCATCTACCAACGTCACATCCTCCTGCATCACTACGGTATCTGCACCTACCGGGATTTTTGCGCCGGTAAAGATACGTGCAGCTGTTCCTCTGGCTAGAGGCTGACCCATCATGCGGCCGGCTCGTATATATTGTGATACAGGCATAGGCTGACCCTTTGCAATGACATAATCGGCATATGCGAAGGCATAGCCATCGACCGCTGCATTATCAAAGCCAGGGACATCCCTGGTGCTATGTAGATCTTCGGCGAGGATTCTTCCTGAGGCCAGCTCTATCGGCACCACTTCTGTTGAGCTTATTGCTCCTGCCGCCTTCTTTAGCTTGGCTATAGCTTCGGCGGTGGACATCAGGCGCTCTTTTTCATCAAAGCAGTCGTTAGATATTTTCGTCATAAAAAGATGACTCCTTTAGGTTTACGTGTTGCAGGCCTATTCCATATTAATCTGCAAAGAAGTCCAAAATGAAATTGCCAATTTGCCGGGTATTATTGAGATCGAGAACAGGGCAGTCTCGGCCGTAGTCAGCCGAATTAATAGACTGATCTGAGGCAAAAGCGACAATACCGGGAATGTTCTCAGGCATTGGTTGATTTGATTTCGCTTCACTGGGCCTGATTACCTGAATTTTCGGATGGCCTTCAACCTTGTAGCCCTCGACCAGCACAATATCGACCTTGCCCAATTTGGCAAGCAGCTGCTCTAAGCCTGGCTCCGGTTCATCCAGGGTTTCATGAATCATCGCCCAACGAAGGTTGGAAACAACGATCACCTCCTGCGCACCCGCTTTACGATGTCTGTAGCTATCGGTACCCGGAACATCGATATCGAAATCGTGATGGGCGTGTTTGATAGTCGCGACAGTTAGCCCCTGTGCGTCAAAATGTTCGACCAGTCTTACTACCAGGCCGGTTTTACCGGAATTTTTCCAGCCTGTAATTCCAAATACATTCATTGGCTACTTCCCAGACATCAACTATTGAAAGTGTTTTTATGAGGCATATCGAGATACTTAAGCGAAAGCAGAGTGGCCGCACCAAGAAGCAGCACCAAACCGAGCTGTAACGTTGCCGGTCCGGCCCCCTGCATGACTTGAGGGCGCAACAGGTAGTCCAGCATTGTGCAAAGCAAAGCTAGCCCTCCCAACTCAGCAACTATCCGTCCGTAAGTAATCACCGCCAAATGAAGTAACTGTAGACGTGCCCTCCAAAACAGAGTGGGTAGCGCTTGCTGGGCATTCATACGCCAAAATCGAAGCTGAGGCTTAAACTGTTTCCATTCAACCTCAATAATCTTTTGTGTACCGATAGCCGCTGAGGGCATTACAAAGATCATCTGAAAGGTTATGAGAAACACGGGTGTCTCCAGCAAACCAGTTACGCCTTGAGGATTACTGTGACAAAGCGCCAGGTAAACCAATAAGCCAACAGGAATCAACACCGTACCAGCAATTCGCTGTAAATAATCAAGGATTCTTTGTTTGCCATCAAAACGCTTGACCGCCAGTACGCCGCCCAGAGAAAACCCCAGCAATGCGGTGATCGCGAAAGATAACAAACTAATCATTATTGCCAGCTGCATAAGTGGCCCAAGTTTGGAATTTGTGGCAAAGCTTTCGAATAAACTTGAAATAACCCCTGCCACACTGAGTTCCATCAGATTAACTCCTGAACTTTTTTGAGATCTTCCGGCGTATTTAGATTAAAAAACGGATCAACCGGTTTATCGTCATAGCAGACTTCAAGATAGTTATGACGATTCAGCCAAGCGCCCATGCGACGCAAATCCTGTTCTACAAGCGCATGCCGCAGATCATCATAAAGACGTGTCGGCCACAGTCCAAACACCGGATGTAATTGTGAACCACTTTTAGCACAGGCAATGTCACCGGATTTCTCACGCAAGGCAGACTGAAACCGGGCGACAATATCCGTGGGGAAAAAAGGCGTATCACAGGCAAAACTGGCGAGCCATTCGCACTCAGGATGTTGTTCCCTGGCCCAATGCATTCCGGTCAGAATACCTGCCAACGGACCGGCGAAGCCTTCAACACAGTCAGCAATGACAGGCAGACCAAACTGATCAAAGCGTTGAGCATCCACATTGGCATTGATTACCACGTAGTCCACCTGCGGTTTGGCTCGCTCAACAGTGATTTCCAGCAGTGTTTTACCTGCTAATTCAATATCAAACTTGTCACCACCGCCCATCCGACGAGATAACCCCCCGGCCATCACTACGCCAACTACCGGTGCTAAATTAATTGCCACCACTCATTTTTCCTCAATCAGTATCTATTTCAATTTTCGCTGCGCAATATTTAAACTCGGGGATTTTTCCGAAAGGGTCCAGCTTGGGATTCGTTAAGAAATTGGCGGGACTCTCTGAAAAACAGAAGGGCATAAACAGGCAACCTTCTGCCACTTCAGGATCCTGCCTGACTTTGACCACTACACTACCCCTGCGTGTGGAAACCTTAATCTGATCCCCTGCATGAATCTGGTAATTTCGCATGTCCCTTGAATTCATGGTAATAATTGCTTCCGGCTCAAGGGTATCCAGCGCATCCGAACGGCGAGTCATCGATCCGGTATGCCAGTGCTCCAACAATCTTCCAGTAGAAAGTATTAACGGGTACTCATCATCCGGCTTCTCGTCAGGTGGCACAATCGCCGCCGGAACAATGGTCGCTTTGCCCGTTTGTGTGGGGAAACTATCTGTGAAAACCACGTCCTGTCCTGGTTTGTCCGGCGCCGCGCAAGGGTACATAACGCTGTTCTCGCGCAACAAACGATCCCAGCTGATATTAGACAGTGAATGCATTGCCTGGTGCATCTCATTAAAAACATCCTTTGGCCCGCCATAACTCCATGACAACCCCATACGCTGCGCAATCTGCTGAATAATCCACCAATCCTGACGTGCTTCCCCGGGCAATGACAGTGCCTGCCTGCCCATTTGAACCTGGCGGTTGGTATTGGTTACGGTACCATCTTTCTCAGGCCAGGCTGATGCTGGTAGGACAACATCGGCATACAGTGCTGTCTCGGTTAAAAACAGGTCCTGTACCACCAAGTGTTCAAGTCCGGCCAGCGAAGCACGGGCATGATTGATATCGGGATCTGACATAGCCGGGTTTTCACCCATAATATACATACCCTTTATCGTCCCTTCCGCTATGGCATCCATAATTTCAACCACTGTTAATCCAGGGTTGGGATTCAGCTTAGTCTGCCATAATTGTTCAAACTTAGATTTAACTTCGCTTTCACAGACCTTCTTATAATCCGGGTACATCATTGGGATGAGTCCGGCGTCAGACGCACCCTGTACATTATTTTGTCCCCGCAGCGGGTGAAGCCCTGTACCCGGCCTGCCTATCTGACCCGTCATCAGGGCCAGAGAGATCATGCAGCGTACGTTATCCGTGCCATGAACATGCTGGGAAACGCCCATTCCCCAAAAGATAATGGCTGAACCCGCGGTTGCATACAGTCGCGCAACCTGTCTTATCGTATCAGCATCAATTCCACAAATGGGAGCCATCGTTTCCGGGCTATAAGCCTGAAGATGCTCTTTCAACTGGTCAAACCCCAGCGTCATCTTGTCGAGATAATCTTCCTTGTACAGATTCTCTTCGATAATCACGTGCATCATTGCATTGAACAGGCTGACGTCACTACCAGGGTTGAACTGCAACATATGGGTAGCATAGGGCTTGAGAACCTGTCCCCTGGGGTCAATGATCACCAGTTTCGCGCCACGCTTAACCGCGCGTTTAAAAAATGTTGCGGCAACAGGATGGTTGGATGCAGGGTTACACCCCGCCACCACAATGACTTCCGCGTTATCCGCCTCCATAAAGGATGCTGAAACCGCACCTGAACCCACACCCTCCAATAGAGCCGCCACAGAAGATGCATGACATAGACGCGTACAATGATCAACATTATTGGTACCAAAACCGGTGCGTACCAGCTTCTGAAATAGATAGGCTTCCTCATTGGAGCATTTGGCTGACCCAAATCCTGCCAGTGCCTGACCACCTTGAGCGTGACGAATTTTCTGCAAACCCTGTGCGGCGATGTCAAGCGCTTCCTCCCAACTGGCTTCACGAAAGTGGGTATGGGGATTGGTGGGATCAAAGGTTTCGTTTACATTTTTAGGTACCGATTCTTTACGAATCAGCGGGACGGTAATACGATCAGGATGATTCACATAATCAAATCCAAACCGTCCTTTAACACAAAGTCGATTTTTATTGGACGGGCCGTTTGCCCCTTCAACATAAAGGATTTTGTTATCCTTAATCTGATAGGTCAGCTGACACCCAACACCGCAGTACGGACAAACGCTATTAATGGCCTTGTCGGGTTTCTGCCCTGCATCGAATATCCCTATACCCGATTGATCAACGGTCGTTGCCGGCAACAACGCACCCGTCGGGCAGGCCTGCACACACTCACCACAGGAAACACAGGTGCTATTCCCCATCGGGTCATCAAAATCAAAAACTATTTTTGTTTTTACACCTCGCCCTGACAAACCGATCACATCATTCACCTGTACCAGCCGACAGCCTTGAAGGCAGAGTTGGCAATCGATACAGGCGTCCATGTTGACTGCAATTGCGGTGTGACTGGTATCAGATTTCGGCTGAATACGGGCAGGAAAGCGACTGTGACTAATCTTTAACTCAGACGCCCAATGCCAAAATTTCGAGTTTTTATCATGGCCAGAGGATTGTTCCGGTTGATCACTGACCAGCAGTTCCATCACCAAGCTTCGTGCCTGTTGCGCCCTCTCTGAGGTCGCGCTGCGCACCTTCATGCCTGCCGATGGTTGGCGACTGCAGGAAGCAGCAAGTGTCCGCTCCCCTTCTATCTCAACCATGCAAGCACGACAATTTCCGCTGGGCTCATAACCCGGTTCCGGTAAATAGCAAAGATGTGGAATATGTTCCTGATTACGCTGAGCCACTTGCCAGATACTTTCACCTTCCAGCGCTTCGACCTCCTTTTCATCCAGATAAAATCTGATCGTCTTGCCTGAGTCGCCCATTAGTCTACCTCTCTTACCGTCAGGACTTCCTCTGAAAAATACTTAATGGCTGTTGTGACCGGATTCGATGCCGCCTGCCCCAACCCGCAAATTGACGCATCACACATAACCTGTCGTAACTGATCCAGCAGCTTAACATCCCACTCATCCTGTTCCAGAAGTGCTACCGTCTTTTCCGTTCCGACACGACAGGGAGTACACTGACCGCAACTTTCATCCTCGAAAAATCGCAGCAGATTCAGAACGACCTGACGCATATCATCCTGATCAGATAACACAACGACCGCCGCAGAACCAATCAGGCAACCATATTCCTCCAAAGTGCCAAAATCCAGCGGAATATCAGCCATACTGGCCGGCAGAATACCACCCGATGGCCCACCGGGCAGATAAGCCTTAAAAGAATGGCCCGGTTGCATGCCACCACAGTATTCATCTAGCAGCTCTCGCATGGTAATACCTGCCGGAGCCAGTTTGACGCCGGGACTGGTCACCCGCCCGGAAACTGAAAAACTGCGCAACCCGGTACGGCCATTTCTACCCTCCTCCGACAATATCTGCGGCCCTTTTTCCAGCACTCGTTGCAACCAGAAAAGTGTCTCAACGTTATTAACCAGAGTGGGCCGGTCAAACAACCCTACCTGAGCCACATAAGGAGGCCGCTGCCTGGGATAGCCACGCTTACCCTCAATCGATTCGATCATGGCAGACTCTTCGCCACAGACATAGGAGCCAGCGCCTCTTCTTAAATGAACATAGTCAGAGCCAATAAGCCCCTCTGATTGAAGCACCTCAATTTCTCTCAATAGGATCTCACGCACCACGGGATACTCATCACGCAGGTAAATGTAAATGGCTTTCGCTTCCACAGCCCATGCGCTGATTAGCATACCCTCTAAAAAACAATGGGGATTACGTTCCAAATAATATCGATCCTTAAAAGTGCCGGGCTCTCCTTCATCGGCATTTACCGCCATTAACCGGGGCTGGGGTTCCTTACGCACAAATTCCCACTTGCTGCCTGTAGGGAAGCCTGCCCCACCGAGACCACGTAGTCCCGAACCCTTAACTTTTTGAAGAATTTCCTCAAAGCTAAACTCACCTGCAAAGCACTTTCTGTAGATTGCATAACCACCGGCATTGGAGTATTCCTGGTAATTTTCGTAGCGGGGAATCTCCGGGGTGAAGTTTCTATCTGCTATGGCCTGTTGAATATTGTCGACGGATGCACTATCGATATGGCGATGTCCAATTTCCGCCACAGGCGCCGTATCACAACGCCCCATACAGGGTGCACGCACTACTCTGACTTGTTGTGGATCCAGGTTCTGCTGCAAAGCATTTTGTAGTTGCTCTGCACCTCGAAGCTCACAGCTCAAACTGCCACAAACTCTTACGGTAATTTCCGGTGGCGCAGACTCACCCTCTTTGACCAGATCAAAGTGAGCATAAAAGGTTGCCACTTCATAAGCCTCTGCCATCGGCACCTTCATTTCAGCCGCCAGCGCAGCCAGATGTGCGGCGGAAATATGTCCATACTTATCCTGGATCAAATGCAGATGCTCCAAAAGCATGTCTCGTTGCCGTGAACGATCACCCAATAACGCGCCTATCTGTTCCACAGCCTTGCCGTCTAACTGCCGCCCTCGATTAAAGTTACGTCCTTTATCAACACCCTTTCCGGGGTGGCGGCGTTTTGTCTTTTGCTGTTCCGACAGCATAGAGTCAAGATCCTCTAATAGGTAATAAATATACAGATTTGCTAAGAATAACAGGCCATCAGAGCTTCTTACATAGCTAAATCCTGTTTTCTATTTTCTGTTTTGAACTATCAATTCGACTGAGCACCATAGTTCTCTTCCGACGTCTTTGAAATGGAGGCTCGAACTAAACCGGACGTATAGCAACACTCTTGTCTGCGCTCTTGTCTATACTTTTGTCTATACTCTTATTTATACTCTGGGAGCAAACGGCACATTACGTGATAGCATAACCCGTCTTTTATATTAATAATGGGGCATCGGCAAAACAATTATCATGCTCAAATTTACTACCCGATATTGGTTGTTCCTGGCTTTGCTTTTCAGCATAAAAGGCTTCTCCCAGGATCAGCCCATTCCATTATCACTAACAGACGCTGAGCGTGCATGGCTAGTTGATCATCCGGTAATTACCTTCGCCGCGGACCCTTTTTTTTCGCCCATCGAATTTTATAACGAAGAAGGACAGTTTTCAGGTATTACTCAAGATTATCTTACCTATATAGCCAAGCAATTAAACGTCACTTTTAAACCCGTTAAAACCGACAGCTGGGCAGAATCAGTTGACCTGGTCAGAAACGGTAAAGTCCTTATGTTGTCCTCTGAGCTTAAAACACCCGAAAATACTAACTATTACGAATTTAGTAAGCCTCACATTATTTTTCCCACTGTTATTCTCGCCCGAGAAAATGTTATTCGTCAGCAGAAGTATGAAGATCTTTCTGGAAAACGTTTGACTGTTGTTCAGGGCTATCCGGATATCGATTTAATTCGCGAAAGCTATCCAGACATTGAGCTCTTGGAAGTGGCGACCGTAGTGGATGCACTACGCATGACCGCCTTTGGACAGGCCGATGCCACGAGTATTTCTCAGCCCGTCGCTTCCTACTACATAGAAAAGGAAGGTATCACAAATCTTCATGTAGTGGGCGTCGCTGATTACGTATCACACGCCTCTTTTGCGATCAATAAAGAGCATGCCGTTTTGGCACATATTCTAAGTAAAGTATTGGATGCAATGCCAAAACAGGAAGTGCAGGAAATATTCAATCGCTGGGTATTACTAAAGGCCGATCTAAATTTTGACTACGGGCCGTTAATCAAAATGTCCATCGTCGCCGGGCTGATCATTCTGTTGCTGATCGCATGGATCTATCAAACGCAAACCCAAAAAAGGCGTCTTCAGAGGGAGATCTCGATGAGACAGTCTAAGGAAAATGAACTCAACCATGTCATGGAGGAATTACAAAAAGTTAACCGTCAACTGGAAGTTGCCATCATTACAGACCCTCTAACAGGCGTAATGAATCGTCGAGGATTTTATGATCTGTTAAACACTGAGCTCAGTAGAGTAATGCGTTATGGTGGTGAGGCAGCCCTGCTGATGATGGATATCGACCATTTCAAGGTTATTAATGACACACATGGGCACAGAGCAGGCGACTCAGCATTGCATGAGTTTACCCTCGTCTGTAAAAATGTTATTCGCTCGATCGATGTTATTTCACGCATTGGTGGTGAAGAGTTTGCTGTCATGCTACCTAATACCAATATAGAAAGCGCAGTTATACTTGCTGAGCGAATCAGGGAAGCCGTTGAAGGCATTTCAATTGAAGTGATCAGGGGTATGAAAATTCGAATGACAGTTAGCATTGGCGTTGCTTCCTATGAGAACAATGACGACGCCGATGCATTTATTCACAAAGCCGACCAGGCATTGTACTTTGCGAAAAATAACGGAAGGAACCAGACAATTTGTTACCACGACCTGCAAAACCAGCACCAAGACCACTCAAATTAGAAAGACATTACATGACTTCCAGCCGCTTTGATTTGGCACTCCTCGCGTGTAACTTGTCATTGTAGTCAGGCTTGAATGTTCGCATTATCAACTTGATCAAAATCCGACACCAGTTGTTCATGGCACCGCATGAAACTGCTTATGCAATCAGGTAGTTAAGGCGAAATAAAGCAGGTAAAAATGAGATGCCACTCACACAATCTCTCAAGCGCACGGCAGCACCCATCCTAATCTCAAGGTTTGTTCGATTGGAGTTTGGAGCCTTAGGGCGAAAAATAGCGAGGGCTTTTGGTTACCGTACTCCCACGAATATCGCCCTGGAGGAGATCAAGATTCCAGATTCGGCACTAGCCATAAAAACAACCGAACTAGTTGAACAATGCTCACCACTATATCTGCTTAACCATTCAATACGTAGCTACTGCTTTGGTGTTGCCATCTCTCGTCAGCTCAACATAAAGGCAGATTTAGAGCTCTTTTATATGGCGGCTATCATGCACGATCTGGGGTTAGTATCACCCTATGATCAATATGAGGGCTCATTTGAAGTCGCGGGAGCAGAAGTGGCACGCAAGTTTATCCTGGAGCAGGGGCAAACTACCGAAAAAGCAGATCTTATACACGAAGCCATTGCACCGCATTCCTCTGTGGGCATAGCCCATAAAAAAGAAGCAGAAATTGCCCTGCTACACTACGGCGCAGGTGTCGATGTAATTGGTTTTCGTGCTGAAGATATTGCGCCGCGAACGCGCAAAGCCATCGTAACAGCGTATCCCAGGCTTCAATTCAAAACTGAGTTCACCAAGCTTCTGGATTACCAGATAGAGCATAAACCGAACTGCCATATCGCCGGTCATTGTGCGCTGGGTTTTCGCGGAAAAATTAAAGACGCTCCCTTTAGCGAATAAAAACTCACTATTCAGCTAACAAAATGCTAGTCGTCGAGGCGAAAGCCTATTTTCATCACCACTTGATAGTGTCCAACTTCGCCATCGACAACATGTCCTCGAATCTCTTCAACTTCAAACCATTCTACCCGTTTGACGGTTTGCGAAGTTCTTTTAACTGCATTCTGAATAGCATCTTCAATGCTGACTTTAGAGGATCCAACGACATCAACCTTTTTATAAACATGACTACTCATAGGTTTTTCCCTTTTTATTGATTAATGCTATGCCCGGCTTTTTACCAGGCAACCCTTGTTAACCACCAGTGGTATTCATAAAGCGTAATATTTGCGGCTCATTTTCAAGCTCAAAGTAATGCCTTTCAGGCTTAATTTCCATTCCCTGCATAATCGCTTCGGTCAGTTTTTCCTTATCTCCGGGATAGGCTCTGACAACGGAGCGCAAATCGATAGAATGTTCATTGCCCAGACAGAGCAATAATCGGCCTTCAACCGTGAGCCGCACTCTATTGCAGGTATCGCAAAAATTTTCGCTATGCGGGGAAATAAAACCGACACGCGAATCATAGCCAGGCACACGCCAATAACGCGAAGGCCCGCCAGTATTTTCGCTCGTAGGAATCAGCTCAAATTCTTCACTAATGATGTCACGCAACGCCTGACTGGAACAAAACGCTTCTCCACGATTGTGCTCTGTAATCGCACCAAGCGGCATCTCCTCAATATAGGAAATATCCAGCCCCCGACCCAGCGCATAGCGTAACAGGCTCAGCACTTCGTCGTCATTGCGACCACTTAAAATTACCGCGTTTAGTTTAATGCGATCAAAGCCGTTCGCAATGGCCGAATCAATCCCTTCCAGAACCTTTTCCAGCTTGCCAATACGGGTCAACTCCTTAAAGCGGTCAGCTTTAAGGCTATCCAAACTGATATTAATACGTTTAACCCCGGATTCTTTTAATTCCGTGGCGTATTGGCTGAGATGAGAGCCGTTTGTGGTAAAAGTAAGTTCATCCAGATTTTCAAGAGCTCCAAGATGACGGAAGAGCTGCTGCACATTGTGTCGAACCAAGGGTTCGCCACCTGTCAGTCGAATTTTTTTCACACCAAGATCAACGAAGGTTTCACCGATGAATGCCAACTCTTCAAGCGTCAACACCTGCTCTTTAGGTAGAAAGGTCATATCTTCAGACATGCAATAGACACAGCGAAAATCACAGCGATCTGTCACCGACATTCTCAGATAAGTAACTTCCCTGCCAAAACGATCTATTAATTTTGCCAACGTGACTCTCTCTCCGTATCAGATGCTTTGGCATCTACCCAAACATCACCGGTACTGCGCTGCTCTTTTTTCCAGAACGGCGCTTTAGTTTTCAAAAAATCCATCAAATATTCACAAGCGGCAAAAGCCGCCTCTCGGTGCGCACTATTTACACCCACGAATACTATTTGATCAGAGGCATGTAACGCACCAATACGATGAATAATTCTGGCATTGGTAATAGGCCAGCGCTGCCTGGCATCTTCGATGAGCTGTGCCAACACCTTCTCTGTCATGCCCGGATAGTGTTCCAGAAACATGCCGTTAACTGACTCATCATTGTGCAGATCTCTCACTAAACCGACGAAGGTAACGATCGCACCTATTTGAGGCGCATCTTCCCTTAGCGCCTGGTACTCATCGGCCAGACTAAAATCCTCATTTTGAATACGAATCATTAATACCACTCACTACTGATAAGCGCTCTAAACCTGTTGATAGCTACGATGAGCGCTTTTTTGCTTTAGCCTCCCGTAACCGGAGGGAAAAAACCAACTTCATCCCCCGCATTAACCACTACATCAGGCGTTGCGATTACCTGATTAACTGCCACCAGCAGATTTTCATCCTGCATCGCTGATAACCAAGGCTCTCCGCGAGCCGCCAGCTGTTGCCTTAATTCAGCGACCGAGTTTCTCGAATCCCGCAGCATTACCTGCTCTTCAGCACAGTCAAGCTGATCGCGTAACCGAGCAAAATAAAGTACTTTAACCATTTGCCGTCAATTCTCTTCTACCCGCCAATGACCGGACTTACCGCCTTTCTTTTCCAGTAATCTCGTACTTTCAATAATCATTCCCCGATCTACTGCTTTGCACATATCATAGAGAGTCAGAGCGGCCACTGAGGCAGCCGTTAACGCCTCCATCTCTACCCCGGTCTGCCCACTCACTTTACAGGTAGCCTCGATTCTTACCATCGACTCCTGTTCCACCGCATCCAGCGCCACTTTGACTGAAGTCAGCATGAGCGGGTGGCATAAAGGGATCAACTCCCAGCACCTTTTGGCAGCCTGAATACCGGCAATACGCGCTGTCGCAAACACATCACCTTTTTTATGTCCACCAGACAAAATCAGTGACAGTGTCTCGGGGTTCATTCTGACAAAAGCTTCCGCTGTAGCAATACGTGATGTGGATTCTTTCTCACCGACGTCCACCATTTGGGCTTTGCCATGCTCATCTAAATGGGTTAACTGGCTCATTCAATCATCTTTGGTTAATAAAACTCAACTCGCCCTAACGCCAGGCGAACAAGGAAGTACACAGATCTGATTCTAGCATTTTGCAGCCCACAGATAAATCATTTCAGGAGCAGGAAAACCTAGTTTAACCGTAAATTTAACGGTTATTTTACACCATTCTAATCTAAAGCCTGGCTACGCACAAATCGCTTTTTAGAAAATCTTACCGGGATTCAGCAGGTTGAAGGGATCAAATAAATTTTTAACTGATTTCATCAACGCAATTTCTTCCGCATTCCTACTGAGACTTAAATAGGCTTTTTTCTCCAGACCAATACCATGTTCAGCCGACACAGATCCGCCGCATTGTTCGAGTGGCTCATAAATAATCTGATTAACCTGGTGATGCAGATCTGCTGAGTCATCATTTTGCGGTGAAACGAAAAAATGCAGATTCCCATCTCCGATATGCCCAAGAGCGTAAAAAGGACACTGCGACCAACGCTCAGATAAACGCTGTTCTAACGTTTGTATATAATGATCCATATCTTTAATAGGTAAACTGACGTCATATATAAACTGCGGCCTTAAAGAAAGCAGTGCCTCAAAATCCTCTCGGATAGCCCACACTTTGTCTCTCTCTGCTTCAGATTTGGGCAGCACCGCATCCTCGATCAGTCCTTTTTCCATCGCCGCTTCCATCATCAACTGGAAATGTTCTTTGTCGGCTTGCGGGTCCGCTCCTTGCGCTTCCAGCACCACATAATAGGGGTAATTTCTGGGCAAAGGGGACTCGTGCCAGCCAGCTTCCGTGACCGCCTGGTAGTAATTACGCCACATTAATTCATAGGAAGTTAACTGCCCGCCGAGTGATTTATCAACAAATTTAAGCAGATCCACAACCTGCGAAAATTCGTTGACAGCAACCAATGCGCTGTTAGCACTGAGCGGCAGTTCTTTCAATTTAACGATAGCTCGGGTCACTATACCCAGCGTACCTTCAGTGCCGACAAACAACTGTTTCAGGTCATACCCGGCATTATTTTTAAGCATACGGTTCATTGAGGAAATCAGGGTGCCATCGGCCAGCACCACCTCCAACCCTAAAACTAACTCGCGCATCATCCCATAACGAATAACATTCACACCGCCAGCATTGGTCGCAATATTACCACCGATCGTACAGGAGCCTCTGGCCCCCAGATCCAATGGAAACATCAAATCATGCTGCTTCACATTCTCCTGAAGTGTTTGCAGAACAACCCCGGCCTGAACGGTCGCCGTGCGGCCCTGAGGATCTATCTCCTCAATCGCATTTAACCTTTCCATTGACAGCACCAGGTCCGCTTTCCCGGAAAGAGTGCCCTGAACCGTTCCTGTAAGCCCCCCATGGGTTACGACATTTATCTTGTGCTGGTGGCAAAGTTTCAACACCGCACACACCTGTTCGGTCGTTTTCGGCCTTACAAGAGCCCGTGCTTTCATCGGTGACGCATCCCAATAGCTTTTATTCCGGATGCTTACCTGTTCTGAACCAAGAAGACCTCCCTTCCCTACTATCTCTTCAAGCTGCTGCAAAAAATCGGTCATATATCAAATCTTAAATTGGTAAGTTTATCGCTACTTTTATCAAATATTACCCGCTCGGACAAAAACCCGGCCGGGCTTACCCTTTAACTACTCGAGTCCAGCACCCGCAGCTAGAAATGTTTCTATTTTTTCTTCAAAATCGGGGCCTATCGGCTTGCAAATATGATCATTACAACCCGCCTTAATCGCCGCTTCAGCGTCTTCGCTCATCGCCGATGCTGTAACGGCGATAACCGGCTTATTGTAACCCTGCTTTTTTAGCTGCAGGGCAGCTTCATGCCCGTCCATTACAGGCATATGCATATCCATCAACACCAGATCATAGCTACCTTGCAGCGCTTTTTCGACACCTTCCTTACCGTTTGCCGCCTGCTCAACTTCGTGACCGCGCAATTGCAAGCGCAATTGCAACATTTTCCTAATGGGTTCGTCATCTTCAACAATCAAAATACTCGCCACTTGGTTACTCCTTCATTACTATAGTGAACCTGAACAGGGTTCCTTGTCCCTGCTGGCTCTCCACCTGAATAATTCCATTATGTAATTCTACCAGTCTTTTGGTAATTGCCAGCCCCAAGCCTGAGCCTCCCTGCCGCCGTGTTCTTGTGGAATCCACCTGTTTAAAAGCATCAAAAATATCAGGCAGATCCGAAGCCGGGATACCCACTCCGCTATCTTTCACGCTCATTTTGAGCGTTGAACCATCTATTGTACCTTCTACCCTAATCGTTCCCTGCTCAGTGAATTTCAAAGCATTACCCACCAGGTTGATCAGTATCTGCCGAAAACGCATAGGGTCAAGAATAAATTGTCCCTTTTGAACGGCGGTTTCCATATCAACGCCTTTTTTCCTTGCCATCAACTCAAACTCTGCAAGCACTTTTTGTACCGATTCGCTGATATCTGTAGACGCTGGCTTTAGTGATAACTGCCCCGCTTCTATTTTGGAAATGTCCAACAAATCATTAATTAACTCCAGCAAATGATTACCCGATTGACTCATATCCTTCGCAATATCAGCAATCATCCGAGGTGCGGGCATTTGCTCTTCATTCTGTAATACTGGCAGATAACCCAATATCACTGTCAAAGGCGTACGCAATTCATGGCTCATCATATTCAAAAAAGTTGATTTTTGTCTATTCGCCTGTTCCGCCCCTTCTTTTGCCGAAATCAAAGCAGCCTCATGGGCCTTTCGAAGCGTTAAATCCAGCAATACACCTACATACAATTTTTCCTCCTCAGAGCTCGCGTCACCTACAGAGAGGTGTATCGGTAAAGTACTACCATCCTTTCGTTTCCCAACGACTTCCCTTCCTTCGCCAATTATATTTTCCTTGCCTGTTCTCTGGTAGTTTTCCAGATATTGATCATGTTCTGAACGGTAAGGCTCGGGCATCAGCATTTTGACATTTTGACCCACCACCTCTTCTGAGCCGTATCCAAAAATACTTTCTGCTGCGGGATTAAAAAACAGTATTTTCCCTTTACCATCGATAGCAATAATGGCATCAGCTGCATTTTCTAAAACAACGGCCAACCGCTTCTCACTTCTCTTAAGCTCCGAGGTTCTTATCTCCACCTCTGTTCTAACCTGTTTTTCTCTTTGCACTAACGACCACAGGAAAAAACTCAACATCGTTGTAAGTAAAAACCCGGTAATTAATACCGTATCCGGCAGCCATGTTCTACGGCTATCGACATATTGTTTTGTTGCATGGGTAGTGATTCGCCAGATTCGACCCACGATTTCTACGGGGTGACTGGCCATCCATTTCTGCGATGCGGCAATGAACGTCGATGAACCAACCAGGTAAGTGCTCTTTTCCGGGTCAGTAACGTCTGACAACGCAAGATCCAGCCCTTCCAGCCCGGTTAATCCCTCCAGTGACTCCTGAAAAAGCCGATCAATTCTTATGACACCTACAACCACACCTCGAAGATCGGCAGCGGAACTGTTTTGCGGTTGTTGTTCTTTATAGACGGGTAAAAATATGAGTACCCCCAGCGCATGCTGGCTATTTCCCTGCGCATCCTGAACCAGCGGTATTGCCGAGGTTGCTTTGACTTTGCCATCTTCTGCCGCGCTTGTGATCGCACCGAATCTTATTTGATTGGAGCTTAAGTCAAAGCCGAGCACAGATTCATTTCCGCGCCATGGCTGCATATAGAATACCGGGAAATACTGGTTACGGGTTTTCACAGGAATCAGTTGGCCCTGATTATTCTGTTCCTTTATTTGGTAGTTTGACAGCCCCATCTCTCGAACATCCCGCTCGAAATCTGCCCGATCTTCTAACGGAATTCTGGGAACCCACTCCAATGCCTGCAGTTCCGGATGAGGCTCCAGATAGGATTGGGTAAATATCTCAAACTCTTCACGACTAACCTTTTCTGATGCCAAAAACAAACCGCGAATCGATTCTAAAATCGTGGAACTGAGATCTATACGGTCGCGAAGTTCATATGCAATCAGCTCCATGGCACGCTGCTGGGCAGCAAAAATCGTTTTTTCCTCCAGATTGCGGGTTACTTGAAACCCCAGCAAACTTACGATTAGTCCGACCGCTAATACAGCGGCAAATATGGATGAGCCGGCAGTTGTAAACTTATTCGGCGCTGGGGACATTTTGGTTGGCGACGACTATTTGATTACGACCATTCTCTTTGGCCTGATAAAGTGCATGATCCGCTGTTTCTATCAGAGTTTTAGTATCGGTTGCACCATTTTGCGTAATGGCAATACCCGCACTAAAGGTACAGATAAACGTCTTGTCGCCAGCCAGGTGGCGAATATTCGCAAACCTCTCACGTAACTCATCGATAATTTTCATTGCAACAGCACCCTCGGTTTCCGGTAAAATCACCCCGAACTCCTCACCGCCATACCTGCCGACCTGATCCATCTGCCTAAGACGGTCCTGCAGCAAATTGGCAATACTTTTTAGCACTCGATCGCCTGCAGCATGGCCATACTCATCATTAACCCGTTTAAAATGATCCAAATCCAGCAGCACAAAACTTAGACAGGAGTTTTGACGGCTCGCACGTGCCAACTCTGCATCCAATTGTTGTTTTAAGCAACTATGGTTGAGAACACCCGTCAGCCCGTCATAATACATCAAGGCACCCAGAGCTCTTGTGCGTTCAGCACGATGCACTACAGCCTGGACTAAATGATCATCCCGTATCGGTTTTTGCAGAAAGTCATCACCCTGCTGTAAAGCCAGCAACTGTTTATCCAAATCCTCTTCGGTCGAAAGAAAAACCACAGGAATACTGAACAACTCCTGGTGCTGACGCACTACCTGTGCTGCCTCAATCCCAGAGACTTTTTCCATATAAATATCCATGAGTATCAACTCAGGGCGGAATTCAACCATCGCCTTGAATATCTTTTCCGGATCATTCAGAGTTTGAGCATGCATGCCAGCCTTTTGCAAGACCAAAGCATAATGACTTGCCAACCTGGGATCGTCATCGATGATTAAAATGCGATAGGGTTCCTGCTTATGGCGCATCAACAAACGATCGAGATAGCTCACCAATGCTGGCACATCCACGGGTTTTAGCATATAGGCGTTTCCTCCCGCACGCACTGCAGCCAAGCGAGCCTGCCAGTCCCCTCGTACCGACGTAAAAACTATCGGGAACTCCTTATCAGTCCGCCGATTTTCATCCAGCTCAAGTGACGCGTTCCGCACGGGCAGTAGTTCCGTACCCGCATATTCGACATCCACAATCAATGCCGCGGGGCACCTTTCTTGTGTCGCTCGTACTACTTCAGCAACGCTGCCAAACACCTCAACCTCATAGCCAAAATGTACCAACTGAGCCGCCATTTCTCTTCCCGCAGCCAGTTCTTCTTCGATAATGTAAATAAGGTAGCCGCGCTGTTCTTTTCTGGTTTGCTGAGGCCTTTCCTCAGCACGATCTGAAAGAATAAGAAAATCGGAACTTGGGCCTTCCGCTGCTAATTGATAGAGCCGCTGTATACCCAAACGCAAATTGGCCAAGGCTCTTGATTCTATGGATTGCCCATGATCAATAATATACCTTAAATCAAGCTCCAGCTGCCTGGCACTCCGACCCAGTTTGGGGTAACCAAATGTTGCCGCTGAACCTGAAAGCTTATGCACCTGACGATATAACTCTTTAATGCCTCCAGCGGGCACACGCCCTGCTTCCAACTGATCGATACTTTTAGCGATATCCCCTAGTCGCTCGGACAATGTATCCGAATACTCCCTGGCAAGCTGATTTAGCTGCCGTTCTATCTCCTTTGAATCCATCCTAGGCACCTGAAATTATTATCTTATCATTGGTTGATGCTGGTCATTAGTATGTCCGTAGATGCATGTTACTATACCACCAATTTTATGGCGCGATTACATCTTTAATCCGCCACTTAAAACAGCGGTATCAAAATAAAGCTATAACCTTTTTATTGTACTTAACTTAGCCAAAAACGTTTTTACCTGTTCAACTAGAGCGCACGAGAATGGCGCATTGGATTAGAAATCAAAAATCTCATATCGCCTGAAACTTTGGGCATGTGGAAATTGAGGCAGGCGGTGTTATGGAAGGCGCTCGAATCTTAATCCTAGAAGATGACCCCTTTGAAGCAGAGGAGTTACAGCTAAGCCTGACCGAAAGAGGCTACCACGTTGTTTCTGTTGTGGATAATGCCAAGGACTGCATGGAACAGATTCGCGGCGGTGAGATCGATCTGATCATCATCGATATTGTGCTCGAAGGTGATTTGGATGGTATCGATATCGCCGAAATGGTATCCCGCTTTTACAACACCCCCTTTATCTACCTGACCGCTCACGATTCGGACGAGTTACTGACGCGCGCAGAAAAAACCAGACCAGTCGCCTATTTGCTGAAACCCTACCGAATCAAAGAGCTGGACTTTCTCATTCGTGCCGGGCTTGAACGCTGGAAACTGGAACAGCGGTTACAGCGGGAAAAAGCGAAAGCAGAAGCCGACCTCTGGCAATTAGCCACCCATGATCCATTAACTCAGTTACCTAACCGAGATCTTTTTATCAACCGATTGGAACGGTCAATTCGTAAAGCTAGACGAGCCAATACCCACATCGGGTTACTCTTCATCGATCTGGATCACTTTAAAGAGATCAACGACAGCTTTGGTCACTTTGTCGGTGATCAGATACTACAGAGCGTTGCTCGCCACCTGGAGGAACATACTCGGGCGGATGACACGGTCGCTCGTTTAGGTGGCGATGAATTCACTGTCATTATTGATGAGCTGGACGATTTCCAGAACATCGGTATTTTTGGACAAAAACTGATCGATTCCTTTAATAAACCTTTTTCCGCAGGCAAGCTGCAATTCACCCTCAACACGAGCATTGGTATCAGCTTATACCCGGAAGACGGCACTAACCCGGCAACGCTGCTGCGCAATGCAGACGCTGCGATGTATCGTGCCAAAGCTGAAGGGCGTAGCAATTTTCAGTTTTATACGGCAGACATGACTGAGCGAGCCAAGGCGCGCGTGCATATTGAATCTGAATTACGAGTCGCATTAGAAGAAAAACAGTTTGTTTTGCATTTTCAGCCGCAAATAAATATTGAAACGAATCAAGTAATTGGTGCCGAGGCTCTTATTCGCTGGCACCACCCCGAGAAGGGCCTCGTTCCACCACTGGAGTTCATTCCAATTGCTGAAAAAACCGGGCAGATAGTAGCCATTGGGAAGTGGGTTCTCGAAACCGCCTGTACCAAGCTGGCTTTATGGCAGCAGCAGGGAATTTACCCAGGCAAAATTTCCGTTAACCTCTCTCAAAGACAAATCTCTCGCCCTGCCTTTGTCGATATGATTCGCGACGTGCTGCAAAAAACTCAATGCGACCCCAACTGCCTGGAACTTGAAATTACCGAAAGCCTTTTGATCTCTAATCCAGAGCGGATCGAGCGCGAACTACAGGAATTGCGCGACCTTGGATTTTCCATTGCCATTGATGATTTTGGCACCGGCTATTCATCTCTCGGCTATTTGAAAAAGTTTCCCATTAATAGGCTGAAAATTGATCGAACATTTATTCGTGATATACCCGAAGATAGTAACGATCAGGCAATCTCTCGCGCCATTATTGCGCTGAGTTCAAGTCTGGACCTGGAGGTAATCGCAGAAGGTGTAGAAAACGATGCGCAAAAGCAATTCTTGCGCGAAAACGGCTGTCTGATGGCACAGGGATTTTATTACAGCAAGCCGTTGCCAGAACAAGAATTTCTGAAATACCTTGAAGAGCATTCATCAGAGTAGCCGGAAAATCACATAATTTTGCCAATTTCTATTTTTTTTATTTTTCTATTAAAAAACAGTTGTTTGCAGCCTATACATTTATCAAAACTTTAAAGAAGTCCCGCAACCACAAGAACCTTATGTGCACTGCACAATTTTAATATTCTTAAATAACAAAGAGTTACAACACATTCCAAATAACTATAAAAAGAGCTGGTGATAGAATAAATTAATGGTCGACATACTCTCTTAATTTCGCTTTACTTGATGGTCGAGTAACTCATAAAACGCTTAGGCATCAGAATGCATACTGGTGCTAATAAAACCCAAGAATGAATATCTAAAGATTTTCAACCAAGAGGCAAGCCTATATGAAATCACAGAAACGAGACACTAGTGTTCGAGCCTATAAAAAAGGATATCAAGCCGGCATTGTTGGCAAGCCAAAGGATACCTGCCCCTTAAACAGAGAACCGGAAAGGCAGCAGTGGCTGATGGGCTGGCGAGAGGGACGCCAGGACAACTGGGATGGATTGACTGGTGTTTCAGGAGTTTCTAAAACAGCAACAATGTACCACTAAACAATGCACCACTAGCTAGATAATGAACCACTGGCTAGACAAAGCACCATTAATTAAATACACAACTAATTAGTCCTTAAAATATTACTAAGCCCGAAGTGTTTCAGCATTTCGGGCTTTTTTAGGCTATGAATTCCAGGGAACAGAAGAGGCCTCTTTGCACAAAAGCATCATTAATGCACTCCATGCATCCCCTTTTTCAACAAGGGCACCATCAGAAACAGGATGACTGACACCGCAACAGCAAACCAGCCTACATTACTGTACACTTCGATGACCCGCGCTGTTCTATCTACCTGATCAATAATCTGTCCACCTGTATCTATCGCTCCGGTCATGACGGCAATTTTTCCTGAGATAAAATTCGCAGCGGCAAAAGCGAGAAACCATATCCCCATCATCATACCCACGATTTTTTTCAAACTAAGTTTGGTCACAACAGACAATCCAACCGGCGAAAGACAAAGTTCTCCGGTAGTATGCAGAAAATAAATTAACACCAGCCAAACTATACTGGTCAAACCATTTTCCCCGGAAAACTTTGAACCAAACACAAGGGCAAGAAATCCTAATCCCACCAACAGAATCCCCAAACCAAATTTAGCCGGTGTCGATGGCTCCCTCCCTCTTTTCGCCAGCCAAATCCACAATGCCGAGAAAACCGGAGCCAGGGTGAAAATAAAAAAAGCATTGAGCGACTGAAACATCGATGCGGGTATCTCCATGTCAAAAAATGACCGATCAACTGACCGATCAGCGAAAATATTAAGAGAGGACCCCGCCTGTTCAAAGAGCGACCAGAAGAGTACTGAAAAAACGATCAAAACGGAAAGCACCAGCATACGATCCCGATCAACTTTATCACAATCCGTGAAGGCATAAACCAGCATTAACATGATAGCCACCGCTCCCATACCCAGCAGCACCTGGCCCACCAACTCCTGATGCTGTATCAGTTGCCATATCACCACCACACCAAGCAACCCTCCCAAATAGATGAGCGTCTCTCTGGATAGCCCGGCAAAAACCCTCTCTTTGAGCTGCTGTTGATCAGGCGGATGCGCATGGCCCTTTAACAGACCGCTCCCCCGAAGAAAAACAAACAGGCCGAACAGCATGCCAAACCCGGCAAGGCCAAATCCATATCCCCAGCCATATGTCTGCCCCAGCCAGCCACAAAGTAACGCAGAGAAAAACGCTCCCAAATTAATCCCCATATAAAAAATGGTAAAACCGCTATCTCGTCGGGGATCTTCCTGCTCATATAATGCGCCCACAAGGGTTGAAATGTTCGCCTTCAAAAACCCGACGCCGGTGATAATCAAGGCTAAGGAGAGATAAAAAATATCCAGATAAAATGGGTTATGAACCACCTCGGCGCCCTGCCTGACAGATTCAGGACCTTCAAACGCCATACCAAAATGCCCGAGTACCAGAAGTATTGCACCGAAAGTCACTGCCTTGACTGAGCCCAGGTATCGATCCGCCAAAATCCCTCCAATTAGGGGAGTAACATAATTTAGCGCCGTATATGCACCATAGATAAGATAGGCTTTGCGATCTGAAAACAAAAAATGCTGTGTCAGGTAGAAAATCAATAAAGCTCTCATCCCGTAGTAGGAAAAACGCTCCCACAATTCTGTGAAAAACAGAATATACAGCGCTCGGGGATGTCCAAAAATATCATCTGATTCTGCAAAAACGCTCGGCCCGGCTTTTTCGTTCTTTGGCATCTTAATTGAATCCTATAAGCGCAATCTTTTTTGTTATTTGAGCGTCACTTACTCAAAGCTCTTCTTTTATGCTGCCGACAGTATAAACGTAAGCGATACAAAACCTCACCAATCCGAGTCGAAACTTTTTGGACATGTAGGGTTACAGCATAAGCGCAAAGATTGGCAAGGAAAGACCGAAGGAGAAGCAACTGCTCGGTTAATACCAAATCAGCGCCCAATATCGCTTTGTCAGAGAGACCGCAATAACTATGTTGAAAAACACCGGATTTGATTTTCCGAGGATAATGCATGCCGTTTCACTAACTCGATAAAGCCCTGTGAGCCCCAGGGATCTTTGAGCTGCAATTGAGCCACTTTTTTCTGTATCCGGCTCAACCAATCGTCAAATTGGGAAGTTTCCTGCCATAACTGCCCAAGATTGAGGTACTGCAACCTCATCATATAGGGCGCATATGCCGCATCGGCCAGGGAATATTCATCACCGACAAGCCAATCATTAATCGCTAACGCCTCATCCATCTGACCAATAACCTGCTTTAGCTGTGCCAGGGCAACAGCAACAGCGGGCGACTCAATCCCCAGCTCGTGGGTATGTTGCTGACGTTCACGGCGTTTCGGGTCAACGACCGCTTCAAAATGCTGTTCCAGCTGTTGCGGTGTTTTCAACTCATTCATCTGTTGGCGTAGCACGATTGCGTAGGTTAGCACACCAATAGCCGGATGGACTTCATCATCAACCGTCTTTACCCATAAACGCATCTGACTTCGCTCAGCCGAATCCAGTGGCTTTAGGGGCGGCTTTGGAAACACTTCATCCAGATATTCATTAATAATGGAAGATTCTCGAATCACCCGCCCACCATGAACTAAAGTGGGCACTACCGCTTTGGGATTTAACGCCAGATAATCGGGTAAAAACTGGTCGCCCCTGCGCAAATTAAGAAGCTTCTCTTCCCAAACTAATTGCTTTTCAGATAGCACCAACCGGACTTTTTGTGCACAGGCAGATTCCACACTGGTATAAAGCAATAGAGACATAGATGACCTACCGGATAGGGATATTCTTCACAATATCCCTAATTAGTTTTGGGCCGGAATAGATAAATCCGGTATATATTTGCAGCAAACGGGCTCCGGCATCAAGCTTGGCCTGTGCCGATTCTGCATCCATGATGCCTCCAGCCGCAATAATAGGGATATCTCCCCTGAGTTCCGCACATAACTGACGAACCACCTGCGTTGACCGATCCGTTAACGGCGCGCCACTCAGGCCACCCTGCTCCTGAGCATGCTCAAGGCCTTCCACACCCTCTCTTGAAAGCGTGGTATTGGTAGCGATGACAGCATCCATCTCAAACTCCAACATAGCGGAAGCGACGGTAGCACAGTCATTCTCATCCATATCGGGAGCAATTTTAACTGCCAGTGGTTTGTAGCACTGATACTCATCTGCAAGTTTTCGCTGCTCCTCTTTCAAACCAGATAACAGCTGTTTGAGGGAATCACCAAACTGTAAATCACGAAGTCCGGGCGTATTGGGAGAGGAGATGTTCACTGTTATATAGTCCGCATGAGCGTAAACCTTGCGCATACCGATCAAATAATCGCTCAGGGCATTTTCCACCGGTGTATCAAAGTTCTTACCAATATTGATACCCAGAATCCCTGGGTAGCGTCGCCGTGCCGCTTGCGCAGAAAGGTAATTTACCCCTTTGTTGTTAAAACCCATACGATTAATAATCGCCTGCCGCTTGGGAATGCGAAACAACCGGGGCTGAGGATTTCCGGGTTGCGCTCGTGGCGTAGCGGTGCCAATTTCGATAAAACCAAAACCGAGTGCACCCAAGCCATCTATATGGTCGCCATTTTTATCCAGGCCCGCAGCCAAACCCACGGGATTTGGGAATTTTAGGCCCATTACCTTGACCGGCTTGGCGGGTACATTAGGTAGCAAAGCAGGAATGATTTTCAATCGTTCAGCAAGACTAATACCGGCGAGCGACAGATTGTGGGATATTTCAGGGTCTAATAAAAACAGCAGATTACGAATTAGAGAATAGCTCATAGATTTTGATAAAAGTTAGGAACGAAGTGAGCGCAGATTATACGCTAGTCGCGTAGAATCCACACGTCCGTTTGCTTGCGCCAAGATCTATAAAGGATCTACGCCCAATCTTGATTGCAACCGCCCCATGCTTCCATCTGGATCACAAATATCAAACCAGAAGCTCTGCATGCCCACCACTTCCGCGCCTTTGCAATTGGCATGCATATCATCGACAAACAAGCACTCCTGTGGCTGACATTGCAGCGCTTCAACACAGGCCAGATAGGGTTCAGGAGCAGGTTTTCTTACGCCGACTGATTTGACATCGACCACCTGCTCAAACAGATGTGCATGTGGCCAGGTTTCCCACCAACGCTCACCCAACCACGCTGTCGCATCATTGGTTAACAGTGCCTGCCGAAATCCCGAATCTCGAAGATGGCCAATCACCTGCCAGGTAAATCCTCGCTCCCCCGTTGAAAAATCCATATCCTGATAAGGATTGAAGGAGATTCCCTCTTTCTGCAAAGCATCAGTGATACATTGCAGATACTCGGGTTCACTGATCTCACCCTGATCCATTTTCGCATAAAAAGGATCATCCCCCGGCCCGGTTGGCCCAAGCGGTAATCGTTCTAACGGCCAGTTTCTCTCTTTTCCAATCTCAACCATCAGCTCAGTAAAGAAGCCGTACATTATTCCGCCCATATCCCAGATAATAATCCGGGGTATTGAATCACCCATTGTTATCTATCCTAAGTGTTAATAATCCTGCGGTCATCAGCGCAGTGCCTCCGCCAAAGCCAAACCACCGAGTCAAACGCGGCGACTGAAACAGTTTACCGCACTTTCCCGCAAGGTTGGTATAAATGAGCATATTGATCATGGCCAATAGAAGAAACGTAACTCCGAGAGCAGCAAACTGGGGGAAAAGCGGGTTATCAGGGTTAACAAATTGCGGCATAAACGCCGAGAAAAAGATAATACCCTTCGGGTTTAACGCTGTGATGGTGAAAGCACGCCTGGTCAACAGTAACGCGTTAAACGCTTGCAGAGGCTGGTTCATGTTTTGAATCTGCACGCCCGAGCGGAACATGGTAATTCCCAGGTAAAGCAGGTAACCCGCCCCGGCCAACTTAATCCAGCCAAACAATACTGACGATGTCGCCAGCAACGCGCCCAAACCAAGCAGAGAACACAGGATACAGATAGCATCCCCACAAACCACACCCGACATCAGCGGCAACACCGCTTTTCTGCCATGAAACACCGACTGACCCACGGCATAAATAACTGTTGGGCCGGGGATAATCAGTATTAGCATGGCGGCAAAAACAAAGGCAACCCAAAGTTGAATGGTCAATCAGCACTCCCGGTAAAACCCGTGAACAGGTTGTAGTTGCAACAGACTACCGGAAACCCGCTAACTGTTTCAACTATCCAGGCTAGGGTTTTATATGCTCAACAACCACAAAGTTCTGGGCAACTTCACTCCACTCAACGATCACTGACTCTCCCGGTGCCGGAAAGTCGTCCAATTCAAAAGTGCCTTCATAGCCTTTGGAGTAGGCTTCACCCAGGCCAGTGACCGTAAATGACACCTCATCAATCTTTTTGCCATCAACGAAGGTTTTCAGGGTGTGGTCACCCTCGCCTAACAGTCCCCAGGCGATCACCATGCCATAACCATTATTAGCGTCACCGCAAATAGCGCGGGTATCCTCTCTGGAAGTACCGTAGGCTATGTTAATCAGCTCGCCATCATCAAACGAGATATCGACCCGATACGCGTGACAGGCCCATCCTCTGATAACGCCTACACCACTTTCCGTTGAACCCTCGAAGGGAACCTCCTGAACCGCCTGGTCAGGAAGGATAAGATCCTCATTTTCAGGAAATGGAAAAATTGGTACAGAACCTATAAAACCATCCAATTCAAAAAGCGGTTCAGCTTCATCATAGAGAGCCATATATTTGTTGGGGTGATCAAATTTGGAAAATGCGGCCGACAAATCGACTGCCAAATTAAGATTCCCACTCGGCGCAGGGCAAGGATCCACGTCAACTCTTTTAATGTCCATGGAAATAGAAATATTTTCGTCAAAAAACTTTATTCTATTGACCGCTATATCTGAAATACAGCCATCGTTTATATTAAAGGGAAGGGAAAAATCCCGCTTCGAAATAAACAGTTCTTCGGTGACCGGCCCAATTGTAAAACCATCACCCTCAATGGTATCAGGTAAGGCCTCTTCGGCTGGCAAACTAGAGGAAGTCCCTAAAAATAGAAGCAGTAGAGTAACCGTTAAAAAGTGCTTCATAGTCCGATTAAAGCCATATCGGTTAACACTTTGAGATTGCCCGTGAATCATGTCCATTTTGTAGTCCTTAAATCTATTTCCTTAATTAAAATAATGTACTAATAATTCTAAAAGAGCCCCAACTTCAGGGGCTACGGTAATGAATGCGAAACCCCTGGTGGGCCTCACTCCAACCGATGTTTACGCTATCGCCGGAAATCGGAAAATCATACAGGCGATAGCTGCGTGTCGGCAGGTCCTTGGCAAACGCCTGATCCAGTCCCACCACCTCAAAATCGACATCTGCAATCTCCACATCATCAATAAAGGTCTGTAACCGGTGAGAGCCCTTCCCTAGCAGCCCCCAGGCAAATACCATCCCGTAGCCATTGTCCGCATCACCGCAGATTGCGCGTGTATCCTCCCTTGAGGTGCCATAGGCCACAGGAATACGGGAACCTCCGTCAATCGCAATCTCCACCTTGCGCGCATCACAGGCCCAGCCTCGAATTATCCCAATACCGCTTTCTTTGGAGCCCATAGAGGGTGTTTCCTGCATGCTTGTGGTGAGCTCACCCAAATTTGGGTTTGCTACATTTACTAATAAATAAGCTATCAAACGTGACTCAAAAGATGGGTAATATTTAATGTAAAGGTCAATTCGATAGTCACCGGGTGACGTCAGCAAACCTAAATCAATGTTTCCATCTGTAGGCCAGCAAGGAACACCAAAGGTGTCCTGACCAACCACTTTCAACGTAATGGATATCACCTTTTTCGCATAATTGATATCAACCTCGTCAAAGGAATTTCTATAACAATAAAATGCGTTGTTGAAGTTTAAAGACAATGCCTTTTTGGTGCTGGCTATTGGCCATGGGCTAAGGACTAACGCATCACCCCACAATGGCACAGGAGGACTATTTTCCGTCAGCAAAAAACTTTTCTCATCAAGCAAGTTGTTGGAGACATCTAAAAATTCAAGATAGGGTAATTCTTTAACACTTTGAGGAATTAGACCCGTTAACTGGTTATTATTTAGGAGTAATTTATAGAGTTTTTTAAGGTTTCCAAGACTGGAAGGAATGTCTCCTGTTAGTTGGTTGTCAGATAACTCAAGATCTTCCAGCTCCTTTAAATTGCCAATAGTTTCAGGAATTACACCTGTTAGCCCGCTTTTGTTAATATGCAATCTTCTAAGATGGCTTAAATTACCAATACTTTCTGGAATCTGCCCAATCGTATATTCACTTTCAAGCACAATAGATTCTATATGAGCAAATTTGCATGTCAGCCGTGGATCGTTACAAATAGGCTCTCCCTCAACACCAAAACCTGCACCTAAATCTTGTAATACCTGGCATTCCGTTTGATTGATGACAGAGACATGATTGCAATCCAGCTCAGCTTGAGAAAATGGCGCATAGAGTAGCGCTAACATCCATAGAACGGATGCCGAAATGAGTTGTTCCTTTTGCTTAAATAGTTTCATCTTTTGTAATCCGTTACGGGCTATGATAATGAATTCGAAAACCCTGGTGCGCCTCACTCCAACCGATATTCACGCTCTCCCCTGCGTTGGGGAAATCAAACAGGCGATAACTGCGTGTCGGCAGGTCTTTGGCAAAGGCCTGATCCAGCCCCACCACTTCAAAATCGATATCTTCGATCTCTACATTATCCACAAAGGTCTGTAAGCGGTGGATGCCCTTGCCAAGCAGCCCCCAGGCAAACACCATCCCATAACCGTTATCCGCATCACCACAGACTGAGCGTGTATCCTCACGGGAGGTGCCATAAGCCACGGGAATACGGGAGCCACCGTCAATTGCAATCTCCACCTTATACGCATCGCAGGCCCAGCCCCGGATAATGCCAATGCCGCTTTCTTTAGAACCCATAGAGGGTGTTTCCTGCATGGCGGGGGTATCGCTAATGGTGCCCGGGTCCGGGTCATTGGTAATTAAATCATTCACAGAGAAATAGCCAATTAAACCCGGTTCATACGCTACCGAAGCAAAATCTAGATATAAATCATTTCTTAGTTGATAAATCTCCACAAAATACTCTTCGGCATCGGGCAAAACTCCGATATCAAGCTCTAGACCTGTTGCCTGTGGACAGGTTGGGAAATCGATACCCCAGGGGTGCGACAGCAGAGTGATCATTATTTTTCTGTTTTTATAGTCAATATCAACTTCTTCTATTCCAAAAGAGGATGCGCAAAACTGAGCTACTAAATTAAGTCCAATACGAAATGGCTTTGAACTGCCAATTTCAGGAAATGGGTCGATAATGACTTCATTACCCCAAATTCCAAACTGAGGGTTTTCTTTAGTCACTAGAAAGTTGGATTTATCCAACAAATTGTGGGAGAAATCCACTTCAACCTTTGGAGACAGTTTTTTTACAGCATCAGGAATAAGCCCCGTCAATTGATTGTTATTAAGCAATAGAGCTTCTAACCGCGTCATATTACCGAACTCTGGCGGAATAGATCCGGATAGTTGATTGTAGCTGAGATCCAATACCGCCAAGCTATTTAAATTACTGAGGCTAGCGGGTAAAGAGCCTGTTAATTGATTATCGGTGAGCCAGAGAAAGTCCAATGCGTCGAGATTGCCAATGCTACTGGGTATTGGGCCACTTAACCGGTTTTGATAGATAAAAAGGTAGATTAAATTTGTCAGATTCCCGATGCTCGAAGGGATCTGGCCAGTTAGCTTATTATTATTTAGATAGAGGGTTTCCAAATCGGATAGGTTGCCAATGCTTTCAGGTATTGGGTCGCTTAATTGATTGTGATCCAGCTCCAGCACTCTTAAATTGACGAGACTTCCTATGCTATCGGGAATACTCCCTGACAATTGGTTGTTCGACAAATCCAATGTGGTCAAATCTACCAGGTTCCCAATATTCTCCGGAATTTGCGTCAAACCGCTGCTGGTTATTCTTAAAGCTCTTAAGTGCGTAAGATTTGAAATTGTTTCGTACAGCTGAGCCGAATGAAATCCACCAGAAAACTGAACACCTACCACTTGATCAGCTTCACAAAATACTTGAGAGGTATCGCAAACAGTTGTCCTGTCGCTACTCCATAACTCTTGCCCGTATGCCAATTCCAGATCCCCCAATGCCCGGCATTCTGAATAAGAGATATCCGTAATTTTGTTGCAGTCCAGCTCAGCTTGAGAAAATGGCGCATAGAACAGGGCCAGCAGAATAAATAAAACAAACACGAAACGAAAAATTGGAGGGGGCTTTTGCGATTCCCTGAATTTATCCATTACTGCCTTCCTTTAGCGGCAACTATTCCTGTAGATAGACCCGTCACGGTCATATTGGTAAGTCTAAGAAGGGTTATTATAAACAGACTAAACAGTTTGGTATAGAGATAGAAAGACGTGTAGCTTATCCACCACCAATACGGTTAATCCGTATAAACCGGTTTTCCGAATCCGTTTCAATTTCAAAGGATCCGGAAATGCCATTATGGGTAACGAACGGCTGCAGGATATTGGATGGGAAAGCGACGTTTTTTCCGCTTCTGTCGCGGGCGATCACGCTCCTTGCGGCACCCTTGTAGTGCGCCAGATAATCCTCGGCGGAGATTTGCAGGTCAACCAGGATCTTGGGCATGGATTAAGTGTCGTTTTAGGTTTTAAATCTATGCTTCAGTCTATTCGATTAAAGCCGAAGCACAGAAAATACTTCGGCTTTAACATCATGTCAAACTACTCTTCCCGCTCCATATCCATCAGTTCTCTGATCGCCACGGCGAACATGGCGGTATCAACTTCGGATACATTACGCAGATCTTTTTGCATGGCCCGCCAGCGTTTTAATAGGGTTTCGTGTTCAGCCATCCAGTAATCTATTCGTTGATCAACCCCTTTCGGCGCACTGCCATCCAGTTTGATAATTGCCTGGGTCAGTTTGCGCAACTGCAGATCCAAATCGTCTCTGAAGGTGTCACGCGCAGCTGCATGCCATCGATTTTCCACATCCAGCAGGCTAATCTGATGACGGAACCAGTGCAGGTCCAATTTATCCGCTATCTTGAAAAATATATCCGCAACATAGTCCAGATCTTTTCCATCGCTTGCGGACGCCTCAATAATATCCAATGCAAAGTAGATCACGCCACAGGTCGCAATATCAGAGGCCAGAGCTTCCGGTACGCCTTCCTTTAATAGTTTGCCATGGGTTGACTGCCACTGCTTCAGGGGCTCTCCACACAGCATATCCGGCATTTTCTGACACAGTTTATTGATACCCGGGGCGAAATATTTGATCACAGACTGCACATCGCCGTAGTTGCGCCGGTGCCTTAGCAGCCAGCGCGAACCATGCCGGACAAGGCGCATGATGGCAAACATCATATCGATCTGCACCTCGGCTGAAATCTGGTTATCCAGTGCTTCAATGGCTTGCCATTTCTGCGGCATCTGAAAGATATCTCGCGAGATCACATAGGCCATTGCAATCTGTTCGTTCTGAGCATCGGTCGAATTACGCATGCGATTTACAAAGGTAATACCCATATGATTGACGATGTCATTGGCCAGTTGAGTAGCAATAATTTCACGGCGCAGTTGATGCTGATGAATCGCTTTTTTGTATTTCTTGACCAGCATCGCCGGAAACGCCGTTTCAATCACCCGCGCCATATAGGGATCGTCCGGTATTGCGGTATTAACCAGCACCTCTTTTAGCTCCGCCTTACTGTATGAAACCAGTACCGCCAGTTCAGGACGCGTCAATGTCTTGTCCTGTTCGGCCCGCTGCAGCACCTCATCGTCGCCAGGCAAAAACTCCAGCGAGCGGTTCAGTTTGCCGGCATCTTCAAGGTAGCTGATAAAGCGCAGATATTCGTTCATATACTGATCGGCTCTTGAGAGTGCAATACTAATCGCCTGAACCTGCTGATAGTTGTTCTCCAGCACCAGTTCTGACACATCTTCTGTCATCTCAACGAGCAGCTTGTTACGTTGTTTTCCCGTTAGCTCTCCGGCCGTCACCAGGTTATCGATCAGAATTTTGATATTGACCTCATGGTCCGAACAGTCAACGCCACCGGCATTATCGATTGCATCCGTATTACTGGCACCACCAGCCAAACCAAACTCCACGCGACCCAGCTGTGTCATACCCAGATTGCCGCCCTCACCGATGACTCGCGCCTTGAGATCGGAGCCATTGATTCGAATGGCATCGTTGGCCTTATCCCCCACATCGACATTGGATTCCGAACTGCCCTTGATATAGGTGCCGATGCCACCATTCCAGATCATGTCCACTGGCGATTTCAGTAACGCGACAATCAGGTCGTTAGGCGTCATCTGGTTTTCTTTAATAGCAAAGCGTTGCTTCATTTCAGGGGTCATGGTGACTGATTTAGCGCTACGCAGGAAAATACCACCGCCTTTTGAGATCAACTTGCTCTCATAATCGGCCCAGCTGGAGCGCGGCTTTTCAAACAGCCGTTTACGCTCCTTAAAACTTTTGGCAGGATCTGGATCCGGGTCGACAAATATATGCATATGGTTAAAAGCTGCAACCAGTTTGATATGCTCGGAAAGCAACATGCCGTTCCCGAAAACATCGCCCCCCATGTCCCCGATCCCTACGACAGTAAAGTCCTCTTTTTGTACATCGTGTCCCTTCTCCCGAAAATGTCGCTGCACTGAAACCCAGGCGCCGCGAGCGGTAATTCCCATACCCTTATGGTCATAGCCCTGGCTACCACCTGAGGCAAAGGCATCACCCAGCCAATAGCCATATTCCTGGGAGAGCCCATTGGAGATATCAGAGAAAGTGGCGGTTCCCTTGTCTGCCGCCACCACCAGATAGGGGTCATCCTCATCGTACCGAATCACATCAACAGGCGGTATCACCTTGTCTTTGAGCAGATTATCACTGATATCCAGAAGACCACGGATGAAGGTTTTATAACAGGCAATCCCCTCCTCCATGAAGGCTTCCCGGTCGGTCATTTCAAAGGTGCGGTGAGCGACAAATCCACCCTTGGCACCAACCGGCACAATCACGGCATTTTTAACCTGTTGTGCTTTGACCAGCCCTAATATTTCCGTACGATAATCTTCAGCCCGGTCGGACCAGCGCAACCCCCCGCGGGCCACTTTCCCACCTCTCAGGTGAACCCCTTCCATTCGATTGGAGTAGACAAAAATTTCAAACATAGGTCGTGGCAGGGGGATATCCGGGAGCTGACTCGGATCAAATTTAAAGGAGATATACTCCTTATAGCGTCCCTGCGCATTCTTTTGGAAAAAATTGGTTCGCAGCATCGCCTTGTTCAGTTCCAGATAGCGCCTGAGCACGCGATCTTCACTCAGGCTTTCTACCTGATCCAATAACGCGGAATATTCGGACTCCAGATTTTCCAGTTTCTGATTACGTTGTTTGGCATTCAGTTTCAGTTGCGGATCGAACTTGATCTTAAAGTATTCAACAATCAAATGGGTTAACCCGGCATGTCGCAATAGCGTATCGGCAATATAATCCTGACTCAAACCCAGCCTGATTTGCTTCATATAGCGCCCGCAAGCACGTAAAAAAGCGATAGACCGCCAATCCATTTGCGCCGATAGCACCAGTCGGTTAAAACTATCATTACTGGCCAACCCTGCCCATATGCTGTCAAAGGCTTCAGTGAACAACTGATTGGTACTGACCGCATCCACCTGTCCTCCCAAACGATAGGTCAGATTAAAATCGTGGTTCCAGGCGATCTGTCCATCGCGGTCCACAACTTTATAAGGGTGCTCACCCAGTACTTTTAATCCCAGATTTTCCAGGATGGGAATGATATCTGAAAGTGGCAAAGGCTTTTCGCGGTGATAAAGAGAAAAATGTACCTCCTCATCATCTTCCGCATATTGATAAAACCAGGTGGTCAGCGGATTCTCATCGGATAACGAAAGAATGTGCTGCACATCGCTCACGCCCACTCTGGGTGGAAAGTTATCCCTGAAACTGCTGGGAAAAGCACTCTGGAAACGTCTGCCATAAAGGATGCCCTTTTCCTCTCCATGTTTTTCTATCAACCCCTGCAATAATTCATCCTGCCAGGAACGAGTCACATCGATCACTTCCTGTTCCAGATCCGACAAGTCGAAGGTATATTCCTGACTGGGATCGGTACGCAGTACAAAGTGGGTGCGCACCAGAATTGATTCACCAAAATAGGTAGTAAATTCCACATTCAACGACTTGAAGGTGCGGCACAAAATATCCTGAATTTTTTTACGAATTTCAGTGTTATAGGTCTCTTTGGGCATGTAAACCAGACAGGAAAAGAATTTGCCGTAATGGTCCTTGCGCACAAACAGCCGGGTTTGTTGTCGCTCTTTGATCTGCGCGACACTGGTTACTGTCTCGAAAAGTTCATTAATATCGGTCTGAAACAGCTCTTCCCGGGGAAAAGTATCCAGCACCCGAGCCAGCTCTTTACACTCGTGGCTAAAGGGATATAAGCCTGATCGCTGAATAATCTGCTCCACTTTTTTACGAAGCACAGGAATACGCTGCAACCTTTCCGTATAAACTGGCAGTGTATAAAGGCCAAGGAACCCGTGTTCTCCAATGACCTCCCCTTTGCTGTTGAATTCTCGAACCGCGATATAGTCCGGATAAGCCGGGCGATGCACCCGTGCCATGGTTCCAGATTTGGCAAAACTCAGCATCTGCGGGGACTCGATAAACTTCTGCAGCTCTGGACTCAGGTCATCTAGGTATTTATCTTTTGTGGACTTCTGTTTGTGTTTAACAATACCCAGCTCTTCACCATCCATATGCTTAATCAGCTTTTTCTTGCCCTTCTTCACCAACTCATATTTTTTATACCCCAGAAAGGTGTAATTGTGATCCAGTAACCAGCCGAGAAAGGTTTTAACTTCGTCAACCTCCTGTGCGTTGATCGGAGGCGGATTGTTGGTCATACCGGAGATAATACTTTCCACTTTGGTTTTCATCGCGTGAAAATCTGAAACCACTATACGGACATCAGCTAAAACGCTGACCAGATCTTTTTCCAACTGCTGAAGCGTATCCTTGCCTGCCATACGGTCGACTTCGAAATACATGAAGGCCTCTGTCTCATAGCCTTTGATGTCAACCGGGCACCCCGCATCATAGTTGCAGACAGCACGTTCCTGCATCTTGCCATTCGCGCTCCGCTTAACCTGGGATACCACACTCTGTACAGCGTGAGTATTGATCTCCTGACGGGTCAGTTCCATGCGTACAGAATCCACCAGAAAAGCCATATCCGTGTGCAGCACCATCACAATCGTATGACTGGATTGCCAAAAGTGCTGATCAAAATCCGGATTAAACACCTTGATTTTAGGCCGTGCGCGCTCAAATTCCTGGTTAAACTTCCAGGCACTCAGGGTTTGTCCATAGATATCTATAACCTGTTTGCCAGTCAGATCTTCAGCGGGGGTGTTTTTAAAAAAATCGCGGGCGAAGGTGGTTACTTTTGCCTGTTGGGACTTGCTCAGTTTTTCTTTAAGCTCCGCTTCTAATTGCGCCATGCACTTATTCTTATCACTTTGCATCACACCTTTCATTTTTCTGTACCCTGTAAAATTATTGATTGCGGGATCGAGTTCGATGGCTTTCGTCCACAACTGTTTTACAATAGCTCAGACGATTATCAACAAGTATAGCTAATAATTGGATTTTAATGAGTTTTTCATCACGCAACAAACAGCTGAATCCCACTGGAAAATGGCAATTCTGGGTAGACCGTGGCGGCACCTTTACTGATGTCGTTGCTCGAAGCCCTGAAGGAAAAATCGTAACCCGCAAACTGTTATCAGAAAACCCCGAGCAGTATTCTGACGCTGCAATACAGGCGATTAGAATGTTGCTCCAATTAAAAGAGGGCGAACGGATTCCCGACACGCTGCTTGAAAGCGTAAAGATGGGTACCACCGTTGCTACCAACGCACTGCTGGAAAGGAAAGGCACTCCCACATTGCTGGCGATCACCCGGGGTTTCAAAGACGCTCTTCGTATCGCCTACCAGAACCGACCGAAACTGTTCGAACTGAACATCCAGCTTCCTGAACTGCTATATCAACAGGCCATTGAGATTGAAGAAAGAGTTAATGCTCAGGGTCAGATCTTACAGGCACTGGATCTGCAAAGCGCGAGAGAGGATTTCAGGAAAGCCTATAACAACGGACTGCGGTCCATCGCCATTGTGCTAATGCATGGTTACCGTTATCCCAGCCATGAACAGCAACTTGCCCGGCTCGCCGAAGATATCGGTTTCACACAGATCTCAACCAGTCACCAGAGTAGCCCGCTGATGAAATTAATCAGCAGGGGTGATACCACGGTTGTCGATGCCTATTTATCACCCATTCTTAGACATTACATCGACCAGATTATAGCTGAGCTGGGTAACACCCAATTGATGTTTATGCAATCCAATGGTGGGTTAGCCAATGCAAACCAGTTCCAGGGCAAAGACAGCATTTTATCGGGTCCGGCAGGCGGTATCGTCGGCGCAGCCAAGACCTGCCAGTTGGCAGGCCATGAGCGCATTATTGCCTTTGATATGGGTGGCACCTCCACCGATGTATCCCATTTTAACGGTCAGTTTGAACGCAACTTTGATGCACAGGTTGCCGGAGTACGGATGCGCGCCCCCATGATGCAAATTCACACCGTGGCGGCCGGAGGTGGTTCGATCGTTAAATTTGATGGGGCGAGGTTCCGCGTCGGACCGGAATCTGCAGGTGCCGATCCAGGACCCGCCTGTTATCGTCGCGGTGGGCCGCTGACTGTGACCGACTGCAATCTGATGCTGGGCAAAATCAACCCGGATCTTTTTCCCTGTGTGTTTGGAAAAAATGCGGATCAGCCACTGGACAGAGTTTGTGTAGAACGGGCATTTGCGAAACTCGCACAACGCGTGCTTGAAGCTACCGGGCAGAAACTGGCACCGCAGGAGATCGCAGAGGGCTTTCTCAAAATTGCAGTCGATAACATGGCCAATGCCATCAAGCAGATTTCAACACAGCGGGGCTATGATGTTACCCGTTACACACTCTGCAGTTTTGGCGGCGCTGGGGGGCAACACGCCTGCATGGTGGCCGATGCGCTGGGCATGAAAAGAATCATTTTACATCCCTTTGCCGGAGTGCTTTCAGCTTATGGCATGGGGCTGGCAGATCTTGGTTGTATTCACCAAAAATCGGTCGAGCGCCTGTTCGACAAAACACTCGCTGCTGAAATCGTCATTGAACTTAAAGCGCTGGAAGCTCAGGGAAGTAAAGAACTGATGCATCAGGGGGTCGACTCGAAGGGGATCACTTTTGTGCGTACAGCCTACCTCAAATATCAGGGCACAGACTCCAGCCTGGCTGTACCGTTATCCGATTATCAATCAACCATCGACGCGTTCTCCGCTACGCATCATCAGCATTATGGCTTTATCGTCGCTCAACGGCCGCTGGTGCTGGAATCCATTTCAGTGGAAACCATTGGTAAAGGCCAGGATGCCGGGCAGTTGCCTGTTACTTTTAACAAAAGAGAAACCGCGATACAGCCCCAATCCCACAAGTATTTCTATAGCCAGGGGGAAGAGAGAAATGCGCCGGTATATACCAGAAACGAATTGATCCCTGGCGACCAGATTGAGGGTCCTGCAATTATCGTGGAGGACACCGGAACCACGATTATTGAACCCGGCTGGCGTGCGACACTCAGTCAACTCGGCAATCTCGAACTTGAACGGGTAATAGCACTTCCTGAGCGTGTTGCGATTGGCACTCAGGTTGATCCCATAATGCTGGAAGTTTTTAACAACCTGTTTATGTCAATTGCCGAACAGATGGGCGCCACGCTTGCGAACACCAGCTATTCGGTAAACGTTAAAGAGCGGCTGGACTTCTCCTGTGCCATTTTCAATGCCGCGGGTGACCTGATTGCCAATGCACCGCATATGCCTGTTCATCTGGGCTCGATGGGCGAAAGTGTGAAGTCGATCATTACCCGGTTTGCTGGTGAGATGAGCCCCGGCGATGTATTCATCAGCAATGCGCCCTACAACGGCGGAACTCACCTGCCCGATGTAACCGTCATTACTCCGGTCTTTGACCCAAAACAGAACCGCATACTTTTTTTCACGGCCTCCAGGGGACACCATGCAGATATTGGGGGAATCAGCCCTGGATCGATGCCCCCGGACAGTCGATCGGTTGAGGAGGAAGGTGTTCTGTTTGACAACATCCGGTTGGTATATCAGGGGGAATTTAGAGAACAGGCGATACGCGCGCTCCTCTCAGACAACCCCTACCCCGCCAGAAATCCCGATCAGAATATCGCTGATCTCAGAGCTCAGATCGCAGCGAACAACAAGGGCGTCAGCGAAATGTGGCGGATGATTGAGCATTTTGGCTCCAACACCGTTTTGGCCTATATGCAGCATGTTCAAGACAACGCTGAGGCAGCCGTTCGAAAAGTTATTGGGCAACTGAAGGAGGGTCAATTCAGCTATCCCATCGATGATATGGCGACTGTTCGGGTTAACATCACTCTAAACAAAGAACGAAACGGCGTGAAGGTTGATTTTACTGGCACCTCTGCGCAATTGGATAATAATTTCAACGCCCCCTCGGCCGTATGTAAAGCAGCGGTGCTTTATGTATTCCGGACGCTGGTCAAGGATGATATACCGATGAACCAGGGCTGTCTTAAACCAATTGAGCTGATCATTCCTGAGGGTTCAATGCTCAATCCCGCCTATCCTGCCGCCGTTGTAGCCGGGAATGTCGAAACCTCGCAGTGGATCGTCAATGCCCTGTATGGCGCTTTGGGTGTGTGCGCCGCTGCCCAGGGGACCATGAATAATTTCACCTTTGGTGATGATACCTATCAGTATTATGAAACGATTGCGGGTGGCATGGGTGCCGGGCCCGATTTTGACGGCGCCAGTGCCGTACAAACCCATATGACCAATTCACGATTAACCGATCCGGAAGTGTTAGAATGGCGCTATCCTGTTTTGGTGGAGGATTTTTCTATTCGCGCAGCCAGTGGAGGTGTTGGCAAGCACCATGGCGGCAACGGCGTTATTCGTAAAATTAAATTTCTGGAACCCATGTCAGCCGCGATTCTGTCTTCACACCGAAAGACAGCACCTTTCGGGATATGCGGCGGCCAGCCAGGTCAGGTAGGTCTCAGTTACGTTCAGCATGCGAACGGTCAGGTTACAAGATTAAAGGGTACCGATCGGTTTGACATGAGCGCCGGTGATACCTTTGTTATTGAAACACCGGGCGGTGGCGGATACGCAGCGCCCTCAGATGATTAGTCACATGAACTTGGTCATATGAACAAAGGTATTGAGTAAACAGATGATCGCCGACCAGGATATTATTCTCACCAAACTGATGCCACCGACCAATAGTGGCCGTATCATTCATCGTCCGCAGTTTGATCAACTGACCAGCAAGCCGCCAGAGCATCCAGTGACCTTGATTTGCGCATCTGCCGGTTATGGAAAATCTACACTGATGGCAACCTGGCATAAACAACTCAGTGAGCAGAACCAGGTGACCTGTTGGCTGTCACTGGAGAAAGAAGAAAGCAGCACTATTGCCCTGCTCTCCTATTTGATTAGTACATTAAGCCAGGTGGATACCATTTCTGGTGCCTTGGCCCGTGGACAATTGGCCAACTGGTCTGCTGATAGCTCCGTCAACACCATCGCCACACTAATGAAAGAGGTTACAACGCAAGCCAAATCTATGGTGTTTTTCATCGACGACTATCACACAGTCGATACACCTGCCATTGCCCAGATAATGGAAACGCTGATCAACCTATTACCGGACAATTTGTCACTTGTAATCGCCAGTCGTAAACGACCGCTTTTTTCCATTGGCGTATTAAAGGTTCGCAACCGTCTTAAAGAGATTGATGCTGGTAGCCTCCGCTTTAGCGAACGGGACGTTGAACAGTTTATCGGGCAGCAGCTCGATACTGAGCTGGCGCATGAAAGCATTCAAAAAATCACCCAACAAACTGAAGGCTGGCCTGCTGCGATTCAACTGGTCACGCTGGCTTTAATGGGCACGGCAAATAATCAGGATATACTGAATAAGATTTCAGGTAATGTACTCGATATTGCTGATTACCTAGCAAAGGATGTGCTGGGAAACCTGGCGCCGGAGATGCAACAGTTTCTTCTTAATACAGCTGTACTGAATCGCTTTCAACCGGAGTTGTGTGATGCAGTGAACCCCGGACAAAATAACCGTCAGCTTATCGATCAATGCTCGCAGCAAAACCTTTTTTTGATCCCGCTTGATCAAGCCCGCGGCTGGTATCGCTACCACTATCTATTTCGTGAATTTCTGCTGAATCAATTAGCCATCAAATACCCTAAAGAGTTACCGGAGCTGCACCGCAAAGCCAGCCGCTGGCTAGCCGCTCAAGGACTAATAGACGATGCAGTATCGCACGCTATTGAAGCGCAGGATTTTCCATTTTTAACCGAACTGGTGGAACGCCACGCAAAGCGCTTTATTACCCGAGGACATATGACTCAGGTGCTGGAATGGATCAACCGAATTCCCGCTGACCTGATCGCTGACCGTCCGACCATTCCCGCTTACAAATGCTGTGCGCTGTTCCATATGCGCCGACCGACGGAAGCCGCCGAGGCGCTGCGCGATGCGGAACAACGACTAGACGAATTGGAGGCGCGCGGTGAATCCATACCGGGCTTACGCGGTGAACTAAATGTCTATCGTAGCGGTACCGCTGTCGCTGCCGATGATGTCAACAAGGCAAAGGCTATTGCCATGGAGCCATTGGGCAGCGACGTTGAACCCTTCATTCATGGCGCGCAACAAAATATTCTTGGCTATTGCCATTTCGCAGACGGTGAATACCAGTTGGCACGAGAGGCGCTGGCGCGCGGAAACCAATACCACGCGCAATGCAACTCCACCTACGGTGTGGTTTATTCACAATGTTTTTCTGCACTGGTAGAAATGGCTATTGGCGACCTTTCACGTGCTGAGAAGCTGTTCAGTCTGGCGGAGAAAACGGCTGAGTTGGAAGAGAGCTGGCGCAGTTATATTTCCGCCGAGCCCTCACTGTACCGAGGCTGTATTTTGTATGAATGGAATCAAATCGAGGGCGCGCGCGAACTGCTTGAACAGAACCTGCCTTACGTGGAGCAATGCTCACAAGCCAGCGCACCAATATTGGGCCATATTGTCAGGGCAAAAATTTGCTGGCGTGAAGATGACCGCTTCGAGGCCTATGCCCACCTGGAGAGAGCGCAATCTATCTGTCAATCAGCCAATCTACGATATCAACGCCTGCTAGTGGCAAATGAGCAAATTCGTTTTTTGATTGCCGAAGGGCAGATTTACCGAGCCATGGCGACAGCAAACCTACTGGGTATACAACCACATTCCGGCACACCAGACACATTGCCAAAAAGTTGGCAGCGAGAACCGGGATTCCATTATCTGATCAAATCCAGACTTCTATTAGGACTGGGTGAGTATGCAGAAGCGTTACTCTTGATCGACCAGCTGCTGCCCTTGGTAGAAATGACGGAGACACGCAGACCGCAGATTTTGTTACGCATTATGAAAGCGAGGGCTGAGTTGATGTTAAATAAGAAACGTGAAGCATTTAACTCTATTCGCATCGCTATCGAAAAAGCACAGTCCGGGCCCTATTTGAGTCAGTTTTTGGAGGAAGCCCCATTTGTTTTCGATCTGGTTAACGAGCAATCGTTGCCGAATGATTTATCCAGCGAAGCGCTTTATTTTTTATCGCAACTGAAAAATCCGGGAGCCGCAGGCGAAGACCCTGGCAAAGTCGGTTCGGCTTCTGAAAAACTGAGCAGTCGGGAAATAGAAATATTACTACATATTTCCCAGGGTAAAACCAATCACCAAATCGCAGAAAAGCTCTTTATCGCGGACAATACGGTCAAATGGCACTTAAAGAATATATTTGACAAGCTGGAGGTGCGTAACCGCACCTCAGCTGTGTTTGTGGGTAAGGAAATGGGGTTAATCAAATAGAAACATTTGCATAACTACTGCGCCAGGCAATAGGCAGAGATCTCATATAATTATCCTCAAGCAGTTAAGGCTGTTCAGATTGAAACAGCTTGCTGACAATGAACCACTTATCCCCCGTTTTTATTAACTGAAAACTGTTAGTGAAATTCATTCCCCAATAGCTACTTTCCTTAAGAAGCACTGTTGCCGTCTGGTCGGTCGCTTCGACACAGCTGAGTTTCGCATGATAGGGTTCTCCCGAAACAACCGGACTGGGAGCCGTCGAAACGGCCTGATAAAACACCTCTGGCGTCCCCAGCATCAACTCTCCATTCAGATAGCCATACATGGTCGCCTGCTGGTGGAATATTTGCTGCAGCCCTTCGACATTGCCTTGTCGACAGCATTCTACATAGGTATTGATGGTTGCGGTTGCTGAGCTTTGATCAATCATGTCGTTCATTCCCTGTCAGTGCATTTCTAATGTTTGAGCTTATTATGCCGTTAACCGATTTTGTTCACCAGTTGTTGCGCCGCTATGATTATCTGCTCCTGATGTGGAAGCAGCTGTTGCCCACCCAGACTGGCCATCATCTCCAGAAAAGGATCCTCAACCGATGTACGGATACCGCTTAACTCTTCCAGTACAGCCAGCCCCATAAAGGGCAAGGTGTCACCGTTATAACCACCCTCGTGACACATCAAAATTCGTCCTTCGCAGAGCTCGTCTGCCACCTCCATTAGCTTTTTGGTTAATGAACGATAGCCGCCACTATGCATCTGCATACGTCCCAGCGGATCGTAGGCCCCCGCATCAAATCCGCAGGGGACAATAATAAGTTGCGGTTGATAGGCCCGCAGCGCAGGAATCACCACTCGATCGAACGCCGCTTCATAGGCTCCAACACCGGATCCGGCAGGCAATGGAATGTTGATGTTGTAACCTTCCCCTCGCCCTTCCCCGTTTTCGTTCAGATGACCAGAATCCGGTGGAAAACAGTTATCCTGATGCAACGAGATGGTCAAAGCTCTGGGATCGTCGTAAAAACCACTTTGGGTACCATTACCATGATGTACATCCCAATCGACGGTCGCGATGCGCTCCAACCCGTAATGCTCCAGCGCGTGCTTCCCGGCAATCACTGCGTTACCAAAAATACAGAACCCCATGCCATCATCGGCAAGTGCATGATGACCGGGTGGACGTACCAGCGCATAGGCATTTTTAACCTCACCGGACATAATCGCTTCAAGTGCCGCCAGTACTCCACCGGCGGAAAGACGGGCAATGTCATAGCTACCAACCCCCATCGGCGTAAAAATGCCAGCATCGCCACCGATGCTAGAGCTTAGCGTCTTTATTTTTTCCAGATACTGCGCAGTGTGAAAGCGCAAGATTTCCTGTTCAGTGGTCTCTCGCGCGGCGATAGGCTGTAATTGCGGCAATAGCCCTGAAACTTCCAGTAAGTTACGAAAACGGCGCTTGGTTTCGGGATTTTCCACATGGGTCCCCGGTTGTACCGGATTACCATAGGGCATGACACCCGCGTAATTTCCGGTGTTGTGCCACATATAAATTTCGTGCCATACAAAGCCTGTCTTTTTATTGCTCATAGGTCTTCTCAGTTCTTATCAAAAAGTATAATAGGGCTCACCACATATCAAGAAAGTTTTATTTGGACTCTGTCCGTTGGTAGACAGTTTCACCCTTAAAAAACGTCATTTGAATCTGTGTTTCACTGATATTCTCTGCCGGGATTTCAAAAAGATTGTGATTCAAAACCACCAGATCAGCCGATTTGCCCAGCTCCACCGAACCCGTTGAATCTCCCAGTCGCAGTGCTTTTGCACCGCCTCGGGTATAAATATCCAGCGCCTGGGCGAGAGTAATTGCCTGCTGGGGCCAGAATGTACCCGGAAACTCGCCACGTGGATCGGCGCGGGTCACCATCGCCTCGATGCCAACCCAGGGGTCCATGGTCGGCACAGCGGCAGGCCAATCAGAACCTGCGGCAACTGGCGCACCGGATTCGACTAGATCTTTGATTGGCCAATAATGTTCGCCACGCTCACCCACGGCACCAAGGACCGAATCAATAATTGGTGATGGGTGCCACAGATAAGGCGAGAGATCAGCGACCGCATTGAGCGCCGCAAACCTGGGTAGATCTGCTTCGTCAATATAGCCCGCGTGCGCCAGCTCATGGCGCAAGCCGGAATCACCATTGGCTTTCCTCGCTTGTTCAATAGCGTCAAGGGTAACGCGAACAGAACGATCGCCAGCGGTGTGAATCTTAACTGTAAAACCCGCTTTATCCAATGCGGTAATCATTTCAGCCAGCTTTTCGATATCAAAATGCAAACCGCCATTATGGCTATGGCCGTTGTTTCCTGCCGGCAAATAATTTGCCAGCATGGCCGCCGTACGGGATGAGGTCGGCACGCCATCCATAAAAATTTTCACATAGCGGGTATCCACCTGATTGGCGCTGTACCTGTCCCTGAGCATTTCCAGCTTAGTGACATCAAACGTCTCATTATCAAACCCATACTTAACATCAATGGCAGCCGCTAAATGCAGTGTCACCTCGCCCGCGTCCCCCAGCGCTTTAAACGCAGCCAGTGCACTCTCACCGGCCCAGGCATCCTTGAGACCTGTGATGCCATAACGGTTTGCGATTTCCATAGCATGCACGGTTGCCGTTTTATACTGTTCCATCGACCAATCGGGCACCAGTTTTTCGACCAACTGATTAGCATGTTCAAGCAACAGTCCGCTGGGTTCGCCAGTAGCAGCGTCGCGCCCTATCACACCGCCTTCAACTTCCTGGCTATCTTTGTTAATTCCGGCCAGCTCCAGGGCTTTACTATTGGCCCAACCATCGTGTCCGGAGTCTGAACTCAGCAACACAGGCTTATCACCTGATACAGCGTCTAGCAGTGCTTTGGGCGATGCCATCGGATATTTGACGAATAGATCACTATCCCACTGACCGCCAATAATCCACTCGGCTTCGGGGTTGTCTTTTACACATTGGGCAAGCGTTGCGACTATTTCATCCGGTGTAGCTGTAAAGGGAAATACGCATTGATAGAGCATTTTTAGCCCACCCATTTCCGGGTGTTGATGCGCGTCGTTAATGCCAGGCATCACCATTTTGCCCTGCAGGTTGATAAGCTGGGTGTTTTCCCCTTGATACTGTTTGACGCCTGTTCCATCACCTACATAGTGATAAACCCCATCTTTAATCGCTACCGCTTCCACCCAGGGTTGCTTAGCATCAAGTGTATAAATATTGGCATTAACCAGAATCAGATCAGCTTCGTCCTGAGATGAAGTAAGCTGCGCTGCCGGAATATTACAGCCAGAGATTAAGGCGCTCAAAACTATCAAAAGAAGGTGGTTTTTTGTCTTCATACCAATTTTTCTCGCTTTAAAGTGTGGATTGCTTGAAAAAGGGCCCGGCAGGAACCGGGCCGAATCTTCCAAGACAGAGGGGACTCTATCGACTTAGAAGTTGTAATTCAGAGTAACACCATAGGTCACCGGCATTCCCATGCTGCGAACATAGGGGCCATTCCCGCCGGCATAAGCAGCAGGGTAATAGTCTTCATCCGTAATATTGCGACCCCAAAGCAGTGCGCGCCATTTACCATCAACGTCTTTAATACCAATGCGTGCGTTGTAGATGCTGTAGTCGTCCGTTGCATCTTCGGGTTTAGCGCCACCAGAGGTTTCATCGGTAAAGTTGAAGTCCGCGCCCACTTCCATGAGCAGCGCATCACCTACCGCCCACTCATAGTGAACCATGCCGTTGTAAGTCCATTCCGGCGATTGCGCTAATTCAAGACCAGAGGCATCAAAGGTGACTACAGTTGGCCAACTGCTGGCATTGGAAGTAGCGTTCCATTTTTCCACCAGAGTATCCAGATAAGCGACGCCCAGGTTAATGGTTAAACCCTCCAGCGGCATCCACTGCATATCCAGTTCCGCACCGTTAATGCGCGACTCTGGCACATTGGTTAAACCGCCGATATTGCCGACGAAAGCGACCGCTAAATCCTGCTCCTGCTTATCTTCATAGTCATACCAGAAAGCAGCAGCATTCAATTGCATCGAGCCTTCCAGCAATGTGCTCTTAACACCGATCTCAAAAGCGGTCACTTCCTCCTCTTTATAGGGCTTAAGCTGTAACGTGGTGTTTGAATTTGCACCATTAAACCCACCGGATTTAAAGGCGTTCGAGTAGGTCGCATAAATCAGCAGATCTTCGGTGAGCGCGTAGTCAATACCCACTTTACCCATCCATTTTTCCGTGCTGATACTATCCCTGTATACGTGGAAGGCGTCGTTGACATTGGGCCCGCCAATCAAGGCAAATATATAGGTGGAAGAATTGGGATCGTCGTCAATAGTGCCACAATCTCCTGCCCCCAGACTGCTACCAAACTGAGCATTCGAAAAACCCGCCAAACTGCCATCATCGGCAACGAATGTACAACCCTGCCAATCACGCTCCTCTTCGGTATAACGCAAGCCGACTGTTAAGCGCATTTTGTCGGTAAACTGCCATTCAACATGTCCAAATATCGCCTGGGATTCGGTTTCCTGAGAGTATTTGGTGTCCAGCTCCAGGATAGGTGTTCCAGCAAATAGCCCAACACCCCAAGGGATCGAACCAAGGCCAAATACCGAATCCGACATAAAGTAATGGTAATACTCATCCATTTCATCTTCGGAGTAATACAGCCCGGCGATCCAAAGTAATTTATCGGTCTGGCCTGACAAGCGCAGTTCCTGCGAAAACACCTGGAGATCAGTGGTATTGATATTGCTCGAATCATTAAAGAAACCGCCATCCCAATCGTTAGTTTCCTGACGTTCAAAATCATCATAACCGGTGATCGAGGTCAGGGTCATATTGCCCAAGTCCCATTCCAGCTTCAGCGACAGTCCTTTCAGCTCATTATCACGCTGCGGGCGGATATCCCAGGTTTTGCCGGTGATTGGGCTGGTATAGCTATTGGTCCAGTCCGCTGCACGATTGTCGCCAGTGGAATACCAGGGTGGTTTTTCACCAAAATTTGAACCCGTCGGGAGGAAATAATTTTCCAGTGGTGTATAAGGATTATTAAATTCCGTGAGCTCAGACAACGTGCCGTTATAAGCGGTGTTCGCCTTGTTGTCGGACTGATCCTTCACATAATGGAGGTTGAGTAAGGCATTCAGCGTATCGGAGAGATTAAAGTTAAACAACGCCCGAATCGCATTGGTGTCTTTTTCGCCCAGCTCATCATTTCTGGTTTGGCTTTCCTGCCAGCCCTCACCGGACTGGCTTGTTTTAAAGGCGACACGCGCCTGCACTGAGTCAGACAAACTACCATTAACAAACCCTTCCATGTCCAACTGATCGAAACGTCCATAGCTGGCCGTCACGCCTGCGCCGAATTCATCCGTTGGCTTCTTGCTGATAAAGTTAATCTGCCCCGCGGTAGTGTTACGACCATAGAGATCGCCCTGCGGCCCTTTTAATACCTCGATACGCTCCACATCAAACACCACACCTCGACTCATCACTGTGTAGGGGATCGCCACCTCATCAAAATAAAGACCTACGGTTGAAGATGCCGCTGTTGAGTAGTCCTGAAAACCGATCCCACGAATGGTGTACGCCGGAACACCGGTTGCACCTGTTTCGTTGACCGTCAGACCAGGGGTGAATTGCGCGATATCTTCAGCCGAAGTTACGCCAAGATCCTTGATGGCATCTCCTGAGAAGGCATTGACGGTGATGCCCACATCGTTGATGCTTTGTGCATGTTTTTGCGCGGTGACTACGATTTCTTCTAATACTTGAGCCGCCTCCACGAATGGCACAACAGCCAGACTCAATGAGGCAATTCCCACTGCCGCATACAAGCTGTTCTTTTTGCCCCTGACATTAGTTATATTTTTCATTCATCCCTCTCTCTTGAATAGTTATTTTTACGAGTTAGATACTAATCGAGAGCACTGCCAGACATAACCGCGCAAAATAATTGTTTTCATCTACCCACTCCCCACCCGAAAGTAGGGGTCTTTTTATTGCGTAACTTAACTTAACTTGACTTAATTTAATGTCAGGGTCACTGTTTTTGAAACCATCTTCTGGACTTCGTCGTTTCAGTATTGAACTTTCGCTCCGATTGATCTCTAATAATCCGCACTCATTTTGTTAAGAGCAGGGGAAAAACCATGAGCATCAGAAATACTAAGTCACTAATACTCTCTCTACTATTCACAATCACATGGCTCGCACCCACACTGCAGGCACATGAAAGTACCCAACACCTGCTGGAGCAGGTATTAAACGGTGACCATCGAGATGCCTCAAATAAAGCACGCGATCGCTATCGTCACCCATTGCAAACCTTACTGTTTTTTGGCGTCAAACCTGATATGACGGTTGTGGAAATCTCGCCCGGCGGAAAAGGCTGGTATATGGAAATGCTGGCACCTTACTTAAGAGAAAGCGGGCAATACTATGCGGCAAGTTACGATCAAAGCGCCAATAGCGGCTATGTTAAACGTAACTTGAAAGCATTCGATGCAAAAGTCAAAGCCAGGCCTGATATCTACGATCGTATTACGGTCACTGAATTTGCACCTCCAACAAAACTCAGTATTGCCCCGGAAGGTTCTGCAGATATGATCCTCACGTTCCGCAACGTACATAATTGGGTGGGAAGCGGCGCGGCCGACAAGGCATTCGCCACCTTTTATAAAACTCTAAAACCCGGCGGCGTGCTTGGTCTGGTCGAACATCGGGCCAGCACGAGCACTCCTCAGGACCCGAAAGCAAAGAGCGGCTATGTGCGTGAAGATTACGTGATTAAACTGGCTGAAAAAGCGGGATTCCAGTTGCTGGCCAAGTCAGAAATCAATTCAAATCCCAAGGATAGTAAAGATCATGTGAAGGGGGTTTGGACATTACCGCCCTCATTACGCGGTGGCGATGGGCAGGAAGAGAAATATCGCATGATTGGTGAGAGTGATAGAATGACCCTGAAGTTTATAAAATAGACATTGGCATTGCTACGCGTTAGCTGGAGCCGGACTCAGATTGACTCCGGCTCCTTTTTAATTCGGCTAAATTATTTAATCAATTTACCTCTATATTCAATCGATCACTGGACGAATTTTCTGTAATCGATAAAATCTCCTTTTTTATAAGGCATAACATGCAGCAGATGGATACAAAAAACGCTTTTCAAAAATTAAAAGAGAATCTATCTAACCAGATCGTCGGTCAGGAACATTTGGTCGACCGTTTGCTGATCGCGCTTCTTGCAGACGGTCATCTATTAGTCGAAGGAGCCCCGGGTCTGGCAAAAACCAGGGCCATAAAATCACTCTCCGATGGTATTCAAGCGGATTTTCATCGGATTCAGTTTACTCCTGACCTGCTCCCCTCTGATATTACCGGCACAGAAGTGTTCCATCCGGAAGATAGCAGCTTTAATTTCCAGCAGGGCCCCATTTTTCATAACCTGGTGTTAGCTGATGAAATCAACCGCGCGCCAGCCAAAGTGCAGTCAGCATTGCTGGAAGCGATGGCGGAGCGCCAGGTCAGCGTCGGCAGAGTCACCTATCCGCTACCAGAACTGTTTCTGGTCATGGCGACGCAAAATCCGATTGAACAGGAAGGCACCTACCCCCTGCCAGAGGCCCAGCTCGATCGCTTTCTGATGCATGTCACTATTGATTACCCGGACATAGAAACTGAACGACGTATATTAAAACTGGTACGCGGTGAGGCGCTGGCACAGGCCAAACATGAAAGGGAAGCAGCGCCAATACTGGAACAGGAAGCGATATTCGCAGCGCGTCAGGAAGTGCTGAATATTCATATGGCTGAGGCGGTCGAGGAATATATCGTTCAGCTTATCATGGCGACGCGTCAGGCCCAGCTCTACAACCCTGAACTGGCTGATTGGATTGAGTACGGCGCCAGTCCGCGGGCCACTCTTTCTTTAGATCGCTGTGCTCGAGCACATGCCTGGTTAACCGGGAAGGAATTCGTTACTCCTGACGACGTACAGGCTGTGATTCATGATGTAATCCGACACCGCATCATCCTCAGCTACGAAGCGGAAGCCAGCGGTCACCACAAGGACGAATTGATCAACAAATTACTGGAATCAGTACCTGCACCCTAATCGATGAATCCGCTTCAGATGACAGAAAAATCCGTGACCCAGTCTGGTGCCGGGGTCTATGTAACGCTTGAAGAATTGTTACATTGCCGCCTGCTAGCGAGAGACTTAAAGCTGTCGAAACAGCGTAAAATTTTAAGTCATCAGTCCGGACTTCACTCCTCTAAATTCAGAGGCCGTGGCATTGATTTCGCTGAGGTGCGCGCCTACCAGGCGGGCGATGATATTCGTTCGATAGACTGGCGTGTAACCGCTCGCACGGGAAAGCCCCATACCAAACTCTATACGGAAGAAAGGGAAAGACCTGCAATGGTTATTGCGGATCAGAGTCAATCAATGTTTTTTGGTAGCCAGGTAGCTTTCAAATCGGTAATCGCTGCACAAGCCGCCGCGCTACTAGCCTGGTCTGCATTGGCACGTGGTGACCGCATAGGTGGCATTGTTTTTTCTGATGAACAACAGAAGGATATCAGGCCCAAAAGGAGCCATCATAGCGTGCTACAACTCACAGAAACCCTGCTGCAATACAATCATGCTCTGAACAGGTCAAATGATTCGCAACCAACATTTACGCTCTGCGACGCCTTGCAACAGGCTCGACGAATTGTGAAACCGGGTAGCGAACTATTTATTATCAGTGACTTTCAGGACTTTGATGAAAACTGCCAGCGGCACCTTTTTCAGTTATCCCGGCATAACGAAATTGTTTGCGTTTGTATTTACGATCGACTGGAAATGGAGTTACCGCCACCCGGTTACTATGCCATTAGCGATGGCATCAAACGTACCAAGGTGAATCTGTTCGACACAAATTTAAGGGAGGAATATCATGCCGCTTTTAGACTCAGGTCGGAACAGCTGCAAATAGAAATGGATCAGCTCAAAATACCACTCCTAAAACTACGCACCGATCAAAACCTGTTATCCACGCTCACCTTGGGTCTTGGGATCCGAAAACGATGAAAACCTCTGGAGCTCGACGATAATCATGGATCCATTGGCGCAGCTTAAGGATATCCACTTACCAGAGGCGGTAAGCTTATGGCCACCGGCGATTGGCTGGTGGATACTGCTCACACTTTTGCTGGCTGGTCTGTTAGTCATTAGCTTTTACCTGCTTCGTTACGTCAAAAAAAACCGCTACCGAGGTCTTGCCGTTGAGGAGCTGAAACGGATACAGGGAAACTATAATCAAACAAATAATAAGTTTATTTATATATTTTATATCAATCAGTTATTAAAGAAAGTTGCGGTTAATTATTACGAAAAAAACAGAGTGTCTACGCTATCTGGACAGGATTGGATTAGCTTTTTGGATAGCGCAGCCGATATGCAGGACTTTACTCAGGGAGCAGGACAAATACTGGCTAGCGCACCCTATAGCCCACCCGAGCATATCGAAAAGACAACAGTCGATACCGAAAGTCTTTACCACTGTACTTTGCAGTGGATAAGGAAGCATAAATGATTGAGTTTGCCTGGCCCTACGCACTGCTATTGTTGCCGCTACCTTTGCTGCTGAGGTATCTGCTGAGCCCTCACCAAAAAGACGAAGCCGCATTGCGCGTACCTTTCTTCAGGCAACTGGCCAGCATGTCAAAAGAATCACCGCTACACTCCAGATCATTAGCCCGAAAAACAGGCCTGCCGCACCTGTTGAGCACTTTAGCCTGGCTATCACTTATCATTGCCGTATGTCGTCCTATGTGGATTGGCGACCCAATTAACCTTCCCACTAGTGGTCGGGATTTGATGATAGCGGTTGATATCTCCGGCAGTATGAAGCGTGAAGATCTAACCTTAAAGGATGAACCCGTCACCCGACTGGAAGTCGTCAAAGAGGTGCTAGGGGAATTTATATCAGAACGTAAAGGTGATCGTATTGGCTTGATTTTATTTGGTACGCAGGCTTACCTGCAGGCCCCACTCACCTTTGACCGCCAAGCTGTAGAAACGCTGCTTGATGAATCACAGATCGGATTTGCCGGTGAGCAAACGGCTATTGGCGATGCCATTGGCCTGGCAACCAAAAGACTGCGCAAACGGCCGGAAGCCAGTCGGGTAATGATTCTGCTCACAGATGGTGCCAATACCGCCGGTCAGATCACACCCGAAAAAGCAACTGAGATAGCACTGGCTGAACAGATTAAAATCCACACCATTGGAGTTGGGGCAACGGAAATGGAAGTATCCAGTCCTTTTGGCGGTATATTTGGTCGACGCACCATGAATCCTTCGGCGGATCTGGATGAAAAAATGTTGCAACAGATAGCCAACCAGACCGGCGGCCAGTATTTCAGAGCCTATAACACACACGAACTACAGCAGATCTACGCCACCCTTGATCAGATCGAGCCGATCGATCAAGAAGCTGAAACCTTTAACCCCGTTAAATCCCTATACTACTGGCCCTTGTCGCTGTTCCTTTTGCTCAGCCTGCTTACGGCCGGCATTCGTTTATATCCGATCTACCGCCATGCGTGGCGCCGCACTGCAAAGGAAGTCGCATCCAATGTCTGATCTGTTAAGTCAATTGGCTGATTTCCATTTCCTGCGCCCATACTGGCTGCTGATGCTGCTGGCCATCCCCGTCATTTACATCGGCTTTAAGAATTATCATCAGGAGAACTCTGCCTGGGCTCGGGCAATTGACCGACACTTACTGGGTTATTTGCTGGAACAAAACGATACCGTTACACGACAAACAGCACTTTACCTGGTGATTTTTGCAGCCCTGTTAACTGCATTATCACTTGCCGGCCCGGCCTGGAAGAAAATCCCCGTTCCAATGCACAAAGCTGAAGATGGTCTGGTGATCCTTATGGACCTATCGTTATCCATGCAGGCTGCGGATATTAAGCCATCCAGACTGGTTAAGGCTCGTCATAAGCTTATTGATATTTTGGACGCCCGCCACCAGGGACAAACGGCACTCATTGTCTATGCAGGAGACGCACATATCGTTTCACCGCTAACCGATGATACCGCCACCATAAAGGCTATGGTTCCCGCCCTTTCACCGCTGATTATGCCTGCAATGGGGAGTAGACCTGAACTGGCTTTTGAGCTTGCGCAACAGATGCTGAAAAACAGCCTGATTGAAAAAGGCCGCATCTTACTGATTACCGATGGTCTGAGTTCGCAGGACAGTACGAAAATAGGCGATTTACTGACAAATACCCAACATGCCCTGTCAATTTTATCGGTCGGGTCACTGGAAGGCGCGCCAATTCCTATACCCAACCAGGGGTTTTTAAAGCAACGGGGCGAAATTGTGATCGCTAAAAACGATCCGGCAACTTTGGCGGAGTTGGTAAATATTACCGGGGCCAGAGCCATCGGCCTGCAAATAGATGACACGGACATCAACTATCTGCTTGCGGAGAACCCGCTCGTATTAGCCAATAGCACCAGAGAAGTAGAGCGCGAGTTTGATCAATGGCGTGAAGAAGGCCCCTGGCTACTGTTCCTTCTGGTACCCATAGTGGGCTTGGCGTTTAGACGTGGCTGGCTATTATCGATTGTATTGTTAATGGCTATTCAACCAACCCCGTCCTATGCCTTCAGCTGGCAGGATTTATGGGAAACCAGGGATCAACAGGGCGCTAAAGCATTCTCTGAGGGAGATCATCAAACCGCTGCAGAGTTGTTTGAGTCCAGTGAATGGCAGGCAAGTGCAAATTATAAGGCCGGTAACTATGAGGCCGCCGCTCAGTCCTTTGGTAGCACCAACACCGCGACCGGTCACTATAACAAGGGAAATGCCCTAGCCAAATCGGGTAAGCTGGAGCAAGCTCTGGCTGCCTATGAAAAAGCTTTGGAAGTTGCACCAGACCTTGACGATGCCAAGTTTAACCGGGCCTTAGTAAAGCAGTTATTGGAGCAGCAGCAACAGCAACAACAGCAGAAAAACGATCAACAGAACGAACAGCAAGATTCACAATCGGACCGGCAAAATCAGTCTGAACAAGACAAAGAAAATAGCACCGAACAAAACAATCAGCAAAAGGAAAACTCCTCCGACAGCAGTTCGCAGCAACAACAGAGTTCATCCAATGAGCAATCCGAGAAGGATGAAAAGCAGCAGGAACAGCAGGAGAAACAGGGGGCTGAAGAACAATCTGAAGAACAGAAAAATCAGCAAGCCTCTGACGAGAAAAACGATAACCAGCAGGAGCAGGAAAGTGAACAGAGCCAACAGCAACAACCGGCGCCTGAAGAGTCAGACAAAGATACCAGCGAAGCTCAGTCTCTTGCTGAAGCCGCAGAGCAATCCGCAGAACAGTCGGAAGAACAACAAGCCAGAGAGCAGTGGTTACGCCGTGTGCCGGATGATCCAAGCGGACTGCTAAAACGCAAATTTGATTACCAGTATCGACAACGCCAGTTAGACAACCAGTTTTTACCGCATAAGGAAGATCAAACCATATGGTAAATGCTTCATGTTTTAGCCCCAACAAGAAACCATGGCGAAAACTATACCGAAAACCATGTCAAAAACCATGCCGAAAACTATGGCCATCCATTTTATTGCTGGTCACTCTATTACCTGCAATCTCCCAGGCCTCATTTACAGCCTCAGTCGACCGTAATACGATTTCGGAACAGGATATTATCAGTCTTACGCTTCGCTCCACCGATGGACAGGTAGCAGATCAAATCGATCTCAGTGGCCTGGAACGGGATTTTTCCATTCTTAATCGCAAACAGAGCAACAAACTCAGTTTGATCAATGGGCAGCGAAGTTCAGTTAATGATTATATTCTCATCATTGCGCCCAATCGCAGCGGTGTGCTGACCGTACCTTCGTTTAGTTTTAAGGGGAACAGTACGCAACCGATCAAAGTGAGGGTCAGCGCCGGGCCAGCAGATCCAAAACAGGCCTTAAGCGAAGTATTCCTGGACAACGAAGTGACTAAACAGGAGGTCTATGTACAGGAACAATTTTTCTACCGGCTTAGAATATTTCACTCAACCGGTCTTGATGAACCAAGGCTATCGCCACCGGAAATCGCCAATGCCGTGGTAAAACAGCTGGGTGAGCAAAAGAGTTATGATCAAATCGTCAATGGCGTACGCTACTCCATCGTAGAGATCAATTATTCGGTCATTCCCGAATCGAGCGGCCGCCTGATTATTCCCGAGCAAACATTAACCGCTCGCACTGTACCAATCGGACGCAACATTTTCAGATCCAACGGCAGGCTTCTGCGAATTAAATCCGCCACCCAGATCATCAATGTGCTACCAAAACCTGAGAGTTACCCGAACGACAGGCCCTGGCTACCAACACCAGAACTCGTACTAGAGGACTCATGGGCACAGATAACGCCTCAACTTCGCGCAGGGGATCCGACAACAAGAACCATTACCATGTCTGCAAAGGGACTAAGTGCGGCGCAACTACCTAATCTGGAATTGCAGGCAATTCCCGGGCTCAAAATTTACCCGGATCAGCCGAGCCTGGACGACCAGGTGACGGCTGAAGGGAATCGAGGGATTCGTAGTGTGGCTGCCGCTGTCGTTCCCAGTCAGGAAGGCTTTTTGGAGTTTCCCGGCTTTGACCTTGTCTGGTGGAACACCAACACTAACCAACTGGAAAAATCCATTATTCCAGCCCAAAAACTGAGGGTCCTTCCACCCCTGCAGGAGGCGCTAAACAGCCAGCTGCCACCCGTCACTTTTAATGATCATATCGCTTCAACAGATGATCACGACATGGCTGAAAACCAGAAAAACCAGTTCGTTTGGCCAGTTCTGACAGCTGTGTTTGCCCTACTCTGGCTCATCACATTATGGCGATTAATGCGCAGCCGAAAACGGCCCGCAAATTATGCTGCATCAGCGGAGGAAGGGTACAAAGCGCGTATCGAAAATCGATATGGTGCTCTTAAAAAGTTAAAACGTGCCATTTCAGAGAGAGACTACTCACAGACAAGGCAAAGCCTTATTGACTGGTTTAAAGCAGTCTATCCTGATCACTCCATTGAAAACCTGGATGATATCCGTCGACTCGACTGCCATCCTGATATCGATGAGCAAATCATGGCATTGCAAGCACAGCTTTATGGCGACGACGCGGGTTCCTCTGATTGGTCAGCAGAGAAGCTGCTGGGGATATTGGAGCAAATACGCCGCTCAACCAAAAAACAATCGCTATCAAGCAGTGCAAAGTCCTTAAAACCATTATATCCACTCTGATAGTATCCGGTTTCACGAGGCCATTTGATTTAATAGCGCAATGATTCAAACCAAAACAGTTCATCTTAAAATAGTTGCTGCCCTGGTCTGGTGCAGCGGCGGATTTGTGCTGTCCTACAAAGCCCAGTCCATGCTGTCAAAGGCGAGTGAGTTAACGCAAGATAATACGGTCATTTGGCTCACAGTATTAACGGGCCTGATTGTTGGAGGGCTGAAGGTGAAATTTTTATTTATTCGCTTCTGCACGCGCAATCTTGCAAGAATTCACCGGCTTAATCATCCAAAGATTTGGCAGTGTTTTAGACCTGGATTCCTGTTTTTCCTGATGCTTATGATTCTATTCGGAAAATTCATGACTGAAAAGGCTGAGGGTAACTATTCCTTTCTCTTAGGGATGGCATTATTGGATATCTCTCTAGCTGTGGCGCTATTAGGTAGCACTCGGGTTTTTTGGTCAGATCGCGAAGTAGGACTAAGCGCCAACAAGTAATGATATAACGAGACACTACCCCGAATGATGAAAGATTTGATCTGGATCATGCCTCCAACATTTAGCGTTGCTCTCAATCAGTCTGGGTCACTATAATCCAGACCACATTTCGGACTCCTTACAATAAGTGATGGTTAGTTCACAGGTTTGCCGCTGAGCTGACCTTATCGCTAGCAGAATGACACACCTATTATCTGGACTTCGTATTAATGAAAACCATGAGCAAGCTTGAGAGGATATCCTATGATTTATAGCCCATGTAATGGCAAATGTACAGACCAGGGAACACACTGCGAAGGATGTGGACGCACGCACGAAGAAGTTGCAGAAACCAGAAAAATGATCAAAGGTCTGGTTGATTACGCTGTAGCCAAGAAATATGAAAACTTCGAAGACTATGCCAGCTCAATTTCCCGTGCTGTACTCTGGAAACTACAGAATCCAGCATAGTCCTGACTCGTTTTTGTTTTAGACCTGGACAGAAAACAGGCCTTCTCTGAATGAGAGAGGGCCTGATCTGATCAGATACAATAGACCTAGGCCTGTGCGCTCGGGCGTTTTGATACCAGAGCATGCCAGCGATTTAAGTGCTCCTGATCTGCAGAGGGCTCCAGCTTTATCCACTGCGCAAAATCAACGGCCACCAAAGTCGTAATATCAGCCACCGAATATCTGTTACCTGCAACAAATTCATTATCTTTCAGGCGATCGTTCATATCACTGAAAAAATTCAATGTCCGCTTTCGTCCACGCTCCACCAATGCCGGTATCTGGGCGTGCTTATGCTTACCGACAATTGCACGATCAACAAACCCTTCTGCCTCATTACGAAATGCTTCTGCGACCGCCCCTATACCATTCATAAAGGCGATGTGATCCCACATTTCAATTTCCCCTATCTCTTTGGGCGTACTGCCAAAGAGTGGTTTATCTGGATATAAGGCCTCAATATAGCGACAGATGGCATTAACCTGGGTAATACAGCTTCCATCATCCAGCTCAAGCGCAGGTACATCATTTAACGGGCCCTTCTTTGAAAAATCTTCTGAAAATTGTTCACCCTGCATTAGATCTATCTGTTGCAAGGGAATATCAATCCCCTTCTCTGCCAGAAATATGCGAACACGTCGCGGATTGGGTGCTATCGTAAAATCATAAAGTTTCATCATTGTTTCCCTGTTTGCGTTTTACTTGAACTATATCAATTACCCCCACCAAAAAACCAGTAGAATATTTTAAGCATAAATGGATTTTGTAGCTTCTAGAAGACAGGAAATGCGACCATTTGAGGGACTTTGCAATGAAGGTGATTATCATCGGCGCAGGTATTGGCGGTCTAACCGCTGCCTTGAGTATGCAGCAGGTCGGCATCAAAGTGAAGGTTTTCGAAGCACAACCATCCATATGCCCTTTAGAATTTGGCATTAACCTCCTGCCCCATGCGTCCCGTGAACTCAGCGAACTGGGCTTAAAATCAGCAATTGACGACATTGCTATTCGAATTAGCGCCACCCACTACTACACGACCAATGGGCAGTTAATTTTAAGTGACCCCTGTGGTACCTTTGCCGGTTATCGTTGGCCACACTGGTCCATGCGCCGAAGCACATTGCAAAATCTACTTCTCGAAGAATTTACCGCACTGGCCGGTGACAAGGCACTCGTCTATGATGCTAAACTTAGCAATTTCGTACAGACCGGCAACAAAGTCACGGCTCATTTTCTAAATCCAGCGACAGGAAAAATAGATAAGGAAGAAGCAGACTTGCTGATTGGTGCTGATGGTTTACATTCATCCATCCGAAAAAAAATGTTCCCTCGCGAGGAAAAACCGAGATACTCAGGTAAAATTGCCTACCGGGGAATCACCATAGCACCGCAGTTTTTAGATGGGCAAAGTATGGCTGTTATCGGCGATACTGCTCAGCAACTCATCTGCTATCCTACATCAAAACAGCAGCTTGAAAAGCTCAATGGCAAAAGCCTGGTGGACTGGATCGCTTTTTTATCCGTCGATCAATCTCAGCTTTCGACCAGCGACTGGAACAAGGAAATAAGCCCTGCTCAGCTGGAAAACAACCTTGCAAGCTGGCAGTTTAACTGGGTTGATATTCCGCAACTCCTTCACAGTACTGCAAAGGTTTATCAATTTCCCTTATATGACCGCGATCCGCACCGACAATGGACCTTCGGCCGTGTCACATTACTGGGTGATGCAGCCCATCCCATGCTTCCAACAAATTCCAATGGCGCAGCCCAGGCAATTCTCGATGCACGAGCGCTGGCTTATGCGTTGGCTCGCTGTAGCGATCCTATGGCCGGACTGGAAGACTACGAGATGGATCGTCTGGAGGCAGCTAACCGTGTTGTTAAGGCAAGCCGCAAAGAGGGTTTCGGTCGCGTATTGGAGATAGCTGCCAACTACTCTCCCAAGGAAAATGAATACCTTCATGATCACCTTCCCTTAAAGGAAGTACAGCAGGTTCTCATGGACTTTAAAAACAAGGCCCATATCGGTGTCGAACAGGTGAACAGTCAGTCTTCCTATAGCCTTGATCACCAGCAATAGGTGATACAGAAAGGCAGATGTGGATTCACGCTGGCCATTCAATCAACCCAACCTTAATTTGTGCTTGCTTGTTTTGTTCCAGATCAGTTAAATCTGGACTATGAACCATACACGGTTAATCAAGATACTACTGCTTAGTATTCTATGCTTAGGACTACCGGTTTTTGTCTATTTTGAAAACTGGCTTAACGCTCTGATTCTCTTTGGTATTATTGTACTTTCAACGTTACCGACGCTGTTTGCACGGCGTTTTGAGCTGGCGCTTCCTACAGAATTCGACATCGCCACTCTTCTCTTTATCATTGCCGCAATCGCTCTGGGTGAACTGGCGGGCTTTTACGAGCGATTCTGGTGGTGGGATATGCTTTTGCATCTCACATCGGGGTTATTACTGGGAATGCTGGGGCTGAGTCTTATCTGGGTTTTAAATTACAACGTTCGTATAGAGCTGGAACTGTCGCCCGGTTTTATGTGCCTTTTTGCCTTTACTTTTGCGCTTTCAGCTGGCGCTATCTGGGAAATTTTTGAATACACTATGGATCACATATTTCAGTTGAATATGCAGAAAGATGGCCTAAACGATACCATGAGCGACCTAACCATTGACGCCATAGGCGCACTGGCCGTTGCATTGTGGGCAAATGCCCACTTGACCAAAGGCAAGCATACTCCGCTGCCAAACTGGATTGAGCGTTTTCTCGCACTCAATAGAAAAGCTATTATCCGACGCAAACTAAAATAGCGGAAATTACGCTTAAAAAACAAATTGTAACAATGGTAGAGACTAATAATCTGTTCGGTTCACAAACATACCAAAAACGGCAAAACCATTATGAACAACAAAAGCAGAAGCATTTCTCTAGTCCTTGGTGGCGGTGGTGCAAGAGGCCTCACCCATATAGGTGTGATCCGCTGTTTGAAAGATCAGGGGTTTGATATCCGCTACATTGCTGGATCTTCCATTGGTGCTCTGATCGGAGGCGTCTATGCAGCAGGAGAGCTCGACACATACGCGGACTGGGTCTGTGCACTACAAAAAAGGGATATCGTGCGTCTTATGGATTGGTCATTCAGTGGAGGCGCGCTGTTAAAGGGAGAACGAATTATATCTGTGCTCAGGGAGCTTATTGGAGACAGTAATATTGAAGACCTGCCTATTGGCTATACTGCTGTCGCTACATCGCTCTACGAGGAGCGAGAGGTCTGGCTTAATTCAGGTCCGTTGTTTGACGCTATTCGCGCTTCCATAGCAGTACCCATGATCTTTGCGCCCGTCGAGCGAGGCAACCGATTGCTGGTAGACGGTAGCCTGGTCAATCCCATACCCATCGCGCCAACTCTAATTGATGACTCGGATCTGACTATCGCAGTGGATCTCTGTGCACCGCCTGAAACACCGATTAAAAGCCTTTCTCACTGTCAGGAGCAGGAAAAAACCAGTCTGTACCAGCAAAAAATTGCCAGCTTTATCGATAGCCTATGGTCCAAGTCAGAATTAAAAGCGCAGGCATCTACACCTGGTGCATTCGATTTAATGATTAAGTCGATGGACACTATGCGAAGCTATATCGCCAGACTAAAACTGGCCGCCTACAGCCCCAACATACTGGTTGAAATACCGCGTAACCTGTGTGGTTTTTTTGAGTTTGATCGCGCCGCAGAGCTAATTGATTATGGGTATCAGCGTACGGAGAAAATTATCAAGGCAAGCGTCAATGCGCTATAGCCCATTTTGTTCTGCAGTAGAATCTCAGGACAATTAGGACAGGCACTACCAATAGTAGGACTAAGTGACAATTAAGACAGGCACTATCAATATTCTATCAATAGAATAATCTAAAAATGCTTCAACTTTATTTTATGGGTTATCTGTTTGTCGGATTTCTAGCGTTTTGCTGCTATTCCAATACGGAGTGCGATAAATCTGAAGTTCAGGCAATAGGCTTCCAATAACGCTTAATGCGCCACTTGGAAGTTAACCTTGGGGAAGGCGTTTAGCCAGTTTTTTTCAAGTGTTGTCGCCTTCGGCGAACAAACCGGTGGCGAGCAAGTTGTTCAAATTTTGTGGCATGTTCCAGCCATGCTTTCTGATCAAGGTTTAGCCGTTGAAGAATAGGGGGTAAGTGGAGTGGAATGACGCCCCACTTATCGGGCCGAATTATTCGGCCAGTGTAATCGACAAGCCGCATATAATCTTCAGTGCTGAGCAAAGTACGCTGCTGTAGGTTCAATTGGTCACTGCAACAGATATCCTAAAAGATTAATTTGTAGTGGGCCAGTAAATGAAACGAACATATACACAAGAAGAACGAAATCTTGTTTTTGATCTATGGAAACAGGGAGCAGGTTTTAGTGATATTGTTCGAGTCCTCGATGCCAAGCCAGAGTCAGTATTCACCATCCTCCGTGAGTTTGGAGGCATAAAACCGGAAAAAAGAACGAGAGCAGCTCAACATCTGACAATTGAGGAGCGCGAAGAGATTAGAGCAGAGCTATCAGCAAAAATGAGCATTCGGATACTCCTCTAACGATATTATCGCTGAATTAATGTATCCGTTAAAATGGGGGAGCTTCATTGCGTCCCCTTTTCGGTATGGCTGCTGTTAAAGCGGGTGAGGCAAAGTCTCATGTTGCTAGTCTTTACGGAATTAGTCGGGCTAAACTTTATGATATCCTGCAACAATGAACCGTAGAAAAGATACCGGCGGAGCAAACCTAATTGATCCTCCTATAAGCAATTTTCCTTGTGTAGCCAATTGCAGCTAGGCCGATACATAGTAGAGCGAGGGGTGAAGGGATAGGTACCGGTGTACTTTGATCACCCTCGAGTGCCGTCTGAAGCCGATATGTTACCGCTGCGCTTTCAGGAATACCTGCGTTTGCATATGGCCCTGGGCTTTGACTTAATTGACCAATCGTTTGAAGATTAATATGAGGAAACCATATATGGAAGCTATCAGCAGAGACATTCACCAAGGTTGGAATGAGAGTTTCGATATCGTCAGCACCACATAGATAAGTCTCAACTTCTTCACGGCAGTCAATAAAGCTATTGGAAACTAAATGCAAACCAGTGAGATAACGATTTGGTTCTCCGATAAAATCAACATCTGAAAATACAAAATGTTTATTCCCATTCCCAAAACTAATACCAGATTCAGTATCCCAATTTAGATCAATCGTCACTAAATCATTTTCAAAATCTACAGTCCATTTAGGGAGTACTCTATCTTCTTCAAAATCAACAACACCATTCTGTAATGTTGCAATCACAGGTTCGCGATGATTTGGATAAAGTGGAGCACCAAAAAACTCATTCGCTGTGTACTCTCCATTAATATCATCATTGGGGGAAGTGCCGTAAAACATCCTTCCGGCTACATCATCTCCAATAACAGAAGCAAAACCATTCGTGGTTAAGGCGAGCAAGGTAAGTGAACTGTAAACTAGTTTTTTTAACATTTTTGACACCTAATTGGATACTATACTATTACGCTATTTTGCATGCAAAATACAGACCATCGACAAATAATTAAATGCCTTCAATAAGTTAGGATATATATTAATTAAATCACCAATCATTTCTGTAAAATAACCCGACACTATATGTGGGTATCTTCCATTATGCTATCTTGATGCGCCCAGATCAGTCCCTGTTGTGCGAGATGATGCGAAAAACAAGGGAGGAAAACCTACAAACTGTCCTTAAGCAAGAAATGAAAAAGGCCAAGATAACGCGTAAGCCTTTGTTTTTATTGGTGGGTCGTCAGGGAATCGAACCCTGGACCTATGGATTAAGAGTTACCCTCCCCCTTTTTTGAAGATCTTTGAAGTATTTTTATTGTGCTTTAATATCAAGCATTTAAATGATTTATAATTATTTGCTGTTTGAAGTAAACCGCACATGTTTGCTAGTATTTGATCTTAAATGTCTACATTGCGTCTACATGGAAGACCCATGGACTCAATTAAGGATCATGCAAGATGCAAAAAATCACAAAAAGCTTTGTCGATAAAGTCACCCCACCTCCCTTTAAGCCCGACGGTAAACCTGCGCAAAAATTTTACCGGGATGACTTTTTAAAAGGATTTGCTTTACGCGTCACCAGTGCCGGCAGCAAATCTTTCATCGTGGAAAAACGTATTGATGGCAAGGTGAAGCGGATCACCCTGGGTAAGTACGGCTCGCTGACTGCTGAGAGGGCGCGTAAACAAGCGCAAGCCCTGATTGGTGATATTGCCACTGGAGGTAATCCGATCGCCAAGCGCAAAGCTGACAAGGCGGAACGGGTAACACTGCAACAGGTTTTGGACACTTATCTGCGCACACATAACAATTTAAAACCCAGTACCATTCATGATTACCGGTACGCCATAGAAATCGGCTTATCATCCTGGTTAAATAAACCGCTGTTAAGTATCACTAAAGATATGGTCGAAGCTCAGCACACCAAGCTAGGCGAACGCAGTCATGCGCGCGCCAACAACACCATGCGGGTATTACGCGCCCTCTTCTACTTTGCCATGGACCAATATGAAAATGGCTCAGGCAACCCCATCATTGCTGTTAATCCAGTATCCCGACTGGGCAAAAACCGTGCCTGGTTCAAAGTTGACCGTAAACGTACATTAATTAAACCACACCAATTGGCTCCCTGGTATCAAGGGACATTGCAACTAAACCAAGAGGTGACACGTGATTATTTACACTTTTTACTGTTTACCGGTTTGCGTAGATCAGAAGCTGCACGAATGACTTGGAAAGATGTCGATTTAACCGGCAGAACCTTTACAATACCAGACACTAAAAATAGCGAACCGCATACTTTACCGTTATCAGATTTTCTGTATGAGCTATTGATGCGGCGGTATGCCACGAAAGAGGACGATTGGGTGTTTCCCAGCCCCAGGGGTAATAGTTATTTGCAAGACCCTAAAAAGTCTGTGGCTCGCGTTGGAGCTATTAGCCAAGTACCTTTCGCGCTCCATGATTTACGCCGCACCTTTATTACCATTGCAGAAAGTCTCGATATTCCAGCGTATGCCCTCAAACAATTACTCAATCATAAGAGTCCCAACGATGTGACAGCGGGTTATATCGTTACCGACGTCGAGCGTTTGCGAAAGCCTATGCAAAAAATTTCTGCATTTATCCTCAACCAGTGCTTAGTGGAAGACTGATTCACATGTCATTGGTCGAAGGCTATCAATACTATTTAGCAAAAGGCTGTGTTCCAGAATACCTGCAAACGGAGTTCCTTTGTGCGCACAGCCGCGCACTACAAATCCCCCCTTCGATTTCGACTGATCTAGAAGAGGAAAATATTGCGCTTTTAGAGGGGGCTGAAAGGTTACTCGCTGAATACGATCGTAGTCCGCACACGGGCGAAGAGAGTCCGTGTTTTGTGTTTGGATCAGGGCATACCATCGTGCTTGATGCATGGTATCCCTTGGGCTATCTCGCTAGTGCATTGGAACATTTCGAAGCTGCTGCCGAATTTTACGAGCCCGAAAACTTGCGTCGCTGTTGTGTTGTAATGGGTCTGAGCTTAATCGGTATCGCGCTCTGGGTGGAAGCGAATCTTGATGCGGTCGAGGATTCCAGGAGAATATTGGCCAAGCTGGCGTTCAGATGTCTCGATTGTGTTCAAACCGCAGAAATATTCTGTATTGAAGATCCATTACCGTTTCAGCGCTTTGAATCTCAGTTGGCTGAAACACGGCGTTTAGTGGCTTCTGTAGAAGGAACAAAATCTGCATTGTTGGCAAATCCTGAGCAACTGCACGTCAAACGACGGTTATTTGACTATTGGAATAAACACCGCGGTCAATTTAAGAACACTACTCAGTTGGTCAAACATTTTACAAACAGTGAAATGAGCCTAGACGAGCAGAATGCCTTCGCTGACGGTAATGCACAACGGACGTTATACGAATATTTACGTAAAGCAATTAACGCGTACAAAAGCAAATGGAAGCTCAATGACCTCGAATAGGGGTGTGAGAAATAAGCAAATTTTTCTATGTAAAGTAGCCGCTAATCAACTGCGGCAGCCTATACCGACCAATTATTCTATTTTTTGGGTCTTGTCGCCACTACCAGCGTAGTTGGTTGCAACGATAACATCCAAGTTTTGTGAAATATATTTAGATTTTACACGTACCCCCTACGTGTTTTAGTCCGGTCGTTTTTGCGAGTAAATGTTCCCGTAAGTTTAAACACTACGGGAGATTAAAATGTCCTCAACACTACTCACCACCCAACAGGCGGCACAATACCTAGGCGTCAGTGCGTCATTTTTAGAGCGTGCTCGCTGGGCTGGGTCAGACATTCCCTTTTGTCGTATCGGTACGCGTACCGTCCGATATCGCCTCGAGGATCTTGAGGCTTACCTCATATCAAATCAACGTTATTCCACTTCTGAGAAATAACGGGACTCGCTCATGGATAACTGGGATCAGCAGGGGTACGACGATTGGCCACGGGATGATGTAGAGCGAGCCATCGAGTTGACCTGGATGTTTGGGACACCGGATCGAGTGGAGATTTACTTAGTCGATCAGCAGGGGCGCAGTGTTGGCCCTAAATATATACGCCATAAAATAGATACCTGTGAGCGGTTTCATCGCCGCACAGGAGAAAAACTTATTCGTAAAGAGAAATTTTATGAAGGATGCCAATCATTTAGACGCCATATCTTTATGGAGTTTCCGGAAAAAGCCCTGGCCATGGCCAAGGCATATGCACGGATTGCCCAGAGATCCCCCACTAGCTATGTAGAGGCAAATCGACAATTACTTGCATGGAGCAAACGGTTGCGACAAAGGACAACACGCGATGATTAATTTGCTCGCCAGTCGCTCCCAGTTCGACTCTGTTGCAAAGCAGATTGCGGCGGATATGAATGCCAATTTTATTTATTTTTCTAAGCATAACTCGCCCAGGTATGCTGCTGATTTTATTGAACGAGAAGTGACTCGGCTTGGTTTTACATTCCCCGTCAACAAATCACTATTGAAAAAGTCGCCCGAAGAGGCCCAAGCCTGCGCACTTGCTCGGTGTTTTGATGTCAGTTGGTGGCGTCGGCAAATGTTAAAATCACGTGCTCGAAATATAGAACGGACTAACATCGAGCTGGGACTAGTAAACCGCAACACAGGGTTATATATCAGCGAAGATATGTTTCAAGAAAAGTGTGTTCAAGCGCGATGTAACAAAGATGTTCTTGAATCGTTGGAGATTGAAAACGAACTCGGCGAAATACTATCACTCAGCGATGTCGTCGATAGCTCAATGAGTAATCCACGGCTGCGTCGAACTGAGTTGATGGTGAGGCTCAGTGGATTTGAGAAAATCGCCGATGAATTGGGCCATCAGGGTGTATTTCTGACGCTAACCACACCGAGCAAATATCATGCGTACCATTCGAAACCGTGCCAGCCGAATTCGAAATATCAAAACTTATCGCCCCTCGATGGGCAGCGCCATCTTAATATATTATGGCAACGGGCCCGTGCAAAGTTGAAACGTAACAACATAGAAATTTACGGCTTTCGAATCGTTGAGCCTCATCACGATGGGACTCCTCATTGGCACCTTCTTTTATTTTCTGCTCAGGAAAATATTAGTCCATTATTGGACACTCTCAGAGAGTATGCGTTAGCGGAAGATGCGGATGAGCCCGGCGCAAATAAACATCGGTTTAAAGTATTCTGGTCAAGTCCAACCGGACACTTTCCTTTGAGACAGTTCATAGTTGATCGGTGACAAACTGCCATTGGCGTTGTGTAACCGATCGTTGTTGTAGTAACGGATGTAATCCGCTACATCTTGCTTCATTTGCTCCC
>JAJFKB010000003.1 GCA_021773395.1 Gammaproteobacteria bacterium
GCGATTTGACATATCCTTATGTCCTGGTTTAGTGATGAGGCCGACTTAACCTCGAATCTCGTGCTCCACCGCGAAGCGGTTATGTGCAACAGCTAATTATAGAGACTCTGGCACTATATCACTTTGGCACCCTATCACGGGCCCGAAAGCACCAGACTTTTGTAATTTATCTTTAATAACAGTGAGTTGTAAAAATAGATGGTTTTTCTTCGCAGACATATAGCGCCATTCCCTAGTTATTTAGATATTCCTTTAGTCTCCTTATCATAATCCCATTCCTTTAAAAATCAAGGCATTACATTGCCTAAGTCCGTGATATAGAGCCAGTGGTCCTCTGATCTTGAGACTTGACCAAGCATGCTTATTAGACAATACTGTTTGTATATACAGCTATATGAGAATTTATCATGGATGATATACGGCACAAGATATCAGATAAACCGGTACGCTTTCTTGATCAACTAAGGGTGCACATCCGGGCATCTGGCCTAGCGTACCGGACAGAACAAACCTATATCCATTGGGTAAAACGGTTCATTTTATATCATGGTAAACAACATCCTAGAGATTTGGGCGCAGCGGATGTAGAAAAATTCCTAAATCACATGTCTGTTAATCGACACTGTTCGGCAAATACTCAAAGGATCGCTTTGAATGCCTTGATCTATCTTTATAAACGCTTTATAGGTATTGATATAGGCCAGCTTCAGTTTTCACCAGCAAGAACTCACCGCCGGTTACCAGTTGTTTATAGCCGAAAAGAAATAGCAGCTATCCTTAACCATTTGCGAGGCGTTTATCGGCTTCAGGTCGAATTAATGTATGGCGCTGGCCTGCGCAGCGCTGAGTTGCTTTCACTTCGAATCAAGGATATCGATTTTAGTAGCAACAATATACTCGTTAGGTCAGGCAAAGGCGGCAAAGATCGAACCACCATGCTCCCTCAACGTCTTATTCCAGAGTTGATTCGGCAGATTGAACGGGTGAAACAGCTTCATAGTCAGGACATGGCGGATGGTTACGGGGAAGTCTATTTACCGGATGCACTTAATCGCAAATACCCTACTGCCGCGAAAGAGACCGCTTGGCAGTTTCTATTTCCGTCGAGCCGCATTGGGCCAGATCCAAGATCTGGCGTCTTGAGAAGACACCATTTGCATCCCACTGCCCTTAGAAAACAAATCAATAAAGCAGTTAAAGGCGCAGGCATCAATAAACCGGCGAGGTCTCATAGTTTCCGCCATAGTTTCGCCACTCACCTGCTGGAATCAGGATATGATCTTAGAACCATTCAGGAGCTACTTGGACATGCTGATGTAACAACGACTGAAATCTACACTCATGTTATCAATCGTGGTGGCAAGGGCGTATTAAGTCCAGCCGACTGCTTGAGTGTCCTTTAAGCTCCTGCTTCTTTGATCGAGCCGGCCTACCTGGGCTGCATCCTCAACGCACCATCGAGGCGGATGGTTTCGCCGTTAAGGTAAGCGTTTTCCGCCATATGAACCACCAGCCGGGCAAATTCGTCAGGCATGCCGAACCGTTTGGGAAACTGCACATTGGCAACCAGACTTTCCTGTACTTTATCGGGCATGGATAGCAGCATCGGCGTCCCCATGATCCCGGGTGCTCGTGCCTGTACAAACATAAGCAGCTTCAAAACAAGATACAAGCTTACTTAACTCCAAGCACCCCCAGAATTCGCCATGAGCACCGCTTCAGTTCTGGCTTAGGTGCGAGGGTAAACCAGCATTGGGGGGGCTTTTGCAGCGTTGCAGGAGCCTTTTTAATTTGTGGGCGTCCATTATATTTCAATTTCATTGTGAAACTGTACATTATTGGCCTTCGAACAGTGCATCTCTTAAGCGACAAACAAGTCGGTGACACTCCTCCTCAGTGCGGATGTTGGTAAAACTCAAAATGAGACTAGGGTGAACGGGTTTTGATGACCATTGCGATAAACCCTGCGAAAAGAGACCCGCATTCATCATTTTGTTGGAGAACACTAAATCATCAATATTTGGATCGGTCAGTTTCAAAATCATATGCATCCCACCGGGCTGTGGTTTGATGGAGACCTTACCTCCTAAAACCTGATTAAATACTCTGACAGCTAACTCTCGACGTTCTCGGTACAATTTTCTCATCCGTTGAATGTGGCGTAAAAGATGACCTTCTCGCATAAAAGCCAGTACCGACGCCTGAGTTAGTCCTGACACATTACCCGCATAAATTTCAGCGCACTTTTCAAAAGCAGATACCTTGCTTTTGGGTACCACGATATATGCCACTCTTAAACTAGGGGAAAGAATTTTGCTGAATGTACCGGAATAAATCACCCTATCTTGTGTGTCTATACTCTTTAATGCGGGAAGTGGAAGCCCCACGTGGCGATACTCACCATCGTAATCATCTTCGACAATCCAACTGTTCTTTGTCTCAGCCCAGTCCAATAGCGCCTGTCGTCGTTGAAGTGATAAGGAAACACAGGTTGGGCTCTGATGGGCAGGGGTGACAATAATCGCATCGGCCTGAGTATTGGTCGGTAGCTTGATACCGTCTTCATCAACAGGGATCGAGATAATATTGAAGTGACTATTTTTTAATACCTGTCGAGTCAGTGGATAACCGGGGTCTTCTATGCCGATTTTTGATTGCGCGTTAAAAAGCACATTGGCGATCCACTTAATCGAACACACATATCCTGAGGTTATAAATACTTGAGCTGGCTCGCATTGGACACCCCGAGAAAGTTGTAAATATTGTGCAATCGCTACTCTTAATTGAGGCAGTCCGTGCGCAGAAGGGTATGCGAGATCATCGGTATGTATATTTCTTGCACACCTCGCCGTCATTCTTGACCACGTTTGTCGCGGAAAAGCATCTAACGCAGGAAGACCCAATTGAAAAGGCAACACCTCAGCGGTTTTAATGTCAGCGGCAAACTCCGCTTGACGGGTATCAACGTTGGTCTTTCTGAGCTTCGAGGGATCGATTAGCTTTTCACTGACATGCGTGCCTGCTTGGCCTTTGGATACAAGATAGCCTTCCGCTTTTAGAAGTGCATAGCCCTCCTCGACGGTGCCTCGTGCAACACCCATCTCTTTTGCGAGTGCACGTGCAGAAGGTATCCGCTCACCGGGTTTTAAGGTCCCTTGTGAAATTGCAGAATGAATTCGTTGGTATACTTGCTTATAAGCAAGCACTTTAGCCGTCGTACCTTTCATCATCTATTTGGCCCATAAAAAAAGTGCATTTATGGTCCTTATTGTAAACCATATAAGATTGTATCATACCAACCCTAAAGGTTAATTCAGTACACGGTGCAACTAATTTTAGTGAGAAAACATGAACGTATTAGTAATTAATAGCAGCCCACAACAAGATGAATCTTCGGCGTATTCTGTGGTGCAAACCATAATTACCCGCTTGTTAGAGCTCAATACAACCGAAGTAGAGCACATTGATGCCACTGCACTCCCTCATATTGATAAGGCTTATGCACGAGCGTTATGTTCTGTCGATAACGAACATGACTCAAGCTATGGGAGCTTAGCTCTTTCAGATCGGTTGATTAGCTCCCTTGAAGTAGCCGATGTCGTGATTATTGCTTCCCCCATACATAACTACTCATTGCCTTCTGGCTTAAAAAGCTGGGTGGATCATGTCGTGCGAGCGGGAAGAACCTTTGAAATTACCGCCACCGGAAAACGCGCTTTGCTTGACGATAAACCGGTTTATATCCTGATTTCCTCGGGCGGAGTATTTTCGGGGAAAGACGCCAACCAGCCAGATTTTTTCACCCCCTATATGAAAGAAGTAATGGCAACAATCGGGCTCAATAACATCCAGTTTTTCAGTATTGAAGCAACAGTTGGTGACAAGATATCAGTACAACAACGGATTGAGGATGTGCAGCACCAAGTCCGTGAGCATTTAATGGCGACCACTGTTTAATTTAAGCCATTTTAGTCACAGAGATTACCTTTGTATTATGTTTAGCACATAGTTATTAATCAGAAATAGGTCTTAGAGAATTTAGTCTATCACTCTAATAATACGTATTAGACGGAATTTCTCCTTGTTTTATTCGAGTTGAAATACCAAACAAGCGATTAATACTAGTTTGTTTCAGATATTTATTTTAAACAAAAGGAGATACAAATGTTTTCTAGGAAATTATTTGGCAAGTTTACCGTACTACTGATGGCAACCCTGCTCTCATTCCCATCGGTAGCTGCAAACAAACGAATAGGGATTTTAGTCTATGACCAGGTACTGAGCAGTGATGTTACAGCACCAGCTGAGGTTTTTGGTGTAGCTACCAGGAAGTCTTGGTTTTCGAATTATGAAGTCCAACTGATCAATGTAGATCGAAAGAAGATTATTACCACGGAGGAAGGGTTACGCTTGTCAGTCGATGCCACCATTTATGACTCCCCCAAGCTGGATGCTCTGATTGTGACCAGCTCTTACGAAATGGAGCGCCTTTTTAATAACAAAGATTTAACCAACTTTCTTAAGAATCAGGCTACCAAAGTGACCTGGCTGGCAAGCAACTGCTCTGGCGCATTTCTTTATGCTCATGCTGGGTTACTCGATGGCTACCAAGCCACGACATGGGCCGGAGGGGAGAAACAGTTACAGCGTGAATTCCCTAACATTCAGGTGGTGGAAGATCGTAATGTCGTCGTAGACCGCAATAGAATTTCTAGCAATGGAGGGCTACCGTCCTACCAAGGCGCTTTAGTTTTATTGAGCATGCTTAGCGACGAGAGTAAAGCCAGGGAGGTGTTTGAAACAATTCAATTAAACCGACTGATACCCTGGACAGAAGTAACAAGATATCTACCCAAAAATTAAGCTCATTGGCTACTACAGAGGCACAGCTGTTGATTTACACCCATGTATTTAAAAGGGGCCGCTCACGGCGTGCGCAGTCCCCTTTCAGATTTACTTTGATTAGACTACCTCGGCTGCATCCTCAACGCGCCGTCCAGGCGAATGGTTTCGCCATTTAGGTAGGCGTTTTCAGCTATGTGAGTGACCAGCCGGGCAAACTCATTTGGCATACCGAATCGCTTGGGGAACTGTACATTGGCAATCAGGCTGTCCTGCACTTTGTCAGGCATGGCCAGTAGCATGGGCGTGCCCATAATTCCCGGCGCGATGGTATTCACACGAATACCCAGCGGTGCGAGATCCCGTGCCATCGGCAACCCCAACCCGACGATCCCGGCTTTGCTGGCAGCATAGGCGCACTGCCCGACTTGGCCTTCATAGGCGGCAACGGAAGCCGTGTTAATAATAAGGCCTCGCTCGCCCGCTTCGCCCATCGGTTCGTTTTTAGCAAACTGTTGCGCGACCAGTCGTGCCAAATTGAAACTGCCGATCAGGTTAATCTGGATCACTTTACTGAAATCTTCCAGCGGCATTGCTTGTTGTTCCCGGTCCAGTATTTTCTTGGCAGGGGCAATGCCTGCACAATTCACACACAGATGGATAGCACCAAAATGATCAAGAGCCTGATCGATACCCTGTTGTACCGAATCACCATCCGTTACGTTGACTTCAGCAAAGATCGCTTTTTCCTTTCCTGACGCAGCGACAAATTGCTCCCCTGCTTCTCGGTTCAGGTCAAATATCGCTACTTTCATTCCTGCTTCAATTAACCATTCAGCAGTCGCTCTGCCCAGCCCTGATGCGCCTCCGGTAACTATCGCAACTTTGTTTTCTATTTCCATAACTTCCTCTTTATTCAAACATTACCCGGCTAAAGTCCGGTCTTCAGATTAAATCTCTTTTAGCAATTCGCGCGCTATTATAATGCGCTGAATTTCGCTGGTGCCTTCATAGATGGTTGTAACTCTCGCATCACGCGTAAAACGTTCCAGCGGATATTCCCGGGTGTATCCGACTCCGCCCATCAGTTGCAGGGCAGTATAACAGGCGCGGTTGGCCGCCTCGGTCGCATAGACTTTTGCCATGGCGGCCTGCTTCATAAAGGGCTGACCCTGCTGTTTTAGAAATGCGGCACTCATTAGTAAAAGTCGCGACGCTTCCAGTTCAGTATAGGCATCCGCCAGCATCCACTGAATACCCTGAAACTCGCTGATTGCTTTTCCAAACTGTTTACGTTCTGCTATGTAAGCTCGCGCATAATCCATGGCGGCTAGCGCAACGCCCAGTGCCAGAGAGCCAATTCCTATCCGCCCTCCGGCTAACTCACTGATGGCGATACGGTAACCATCATTTAACTCACCCATCAGGGCATCGGCCGGAACCCGGCAATCCTCAAAGATCACACTGTTGGTGGCCGAACCGTGCTGCCCCATCTTCTGTTCGGCTTTACCGATCGTAATTCCCGGTGTATTAGCCTCCACCAGAAAACAGGAGATGCCTTTGCCTTTCGCCTGCGAGGGATCAGTCACTGCCCAAACGACAAACACACCGGCGTATTCAGCACTGGTGATCCACATTTTTGTTCCATTGAGCAACCAGGTTTTGCCCTCGTTAACGGCCTGGGTTTTCATCCCTGCAGGATCAGAACCTGCGCCGGGTTCAGAAAGACAAAAAGCTGCTGCTGAATATTCACCACTGCAGATCTTTGGCAAATAGGTCTGCTTTTGCTCTTCGCTGGCAATAGCCTGAATAACTTCGGCAACCATATTGCTCACCGACATGGTCACGGCGGTCGAAGAACAGGCCCTGGCAATTTCGGTAATGGCCAGACTAAAGGCAACGACGCCAGCTTCTGAACCGCCGTGTGCGGCACCAATATTGAGCCCCATAAAGCCGAGTTCTGCCAGCTTTTTCAGGTTCGAGAGAAACAGTTCTCTGTCGCCTTGTTGATCGAGGCGTTCGGCAACGGATGCAAGCTCCGTTTCGGCAAACCGGCTTGCCATCTCCTGAATCAGGGTCTGCTCTTCGGTGAGGTTCAGGTTCATAGCATTTCAATTGCGACAGCTGTTGCTTCGCCGCCACCGATGCAAAGACTGGCTACACCTTTTCGTTTTTGCAGGCGTTTCAGTGCATACATCAGGGTAACCAGAATACGTGCGCCGGAAGCCCCAACAGGATGACCCAGTGCACAGGCGCCACCGTTAATGTTGACCTTGTTATGATCCAGCTCAAATGCATTGATGGCCAGCAGCGCGACCATGGCGAAAGCCTCATTTATCTCATACAGATCAACCATCTGCGCATCCCATCCGGCCTTGTCCAGCACTTTACTAATCGCACCACAGGGTGCAATTGAGAACTCGCTCGGGGCTTGTGCATGAGATGCATGGGCAACAATTCTCGCCATCGGTGTTAAACCGAGCTGTGCCGCATGGGATTCGGTGGTCAGCGTGAGCGAAGCTGCCCCATCTGAAATAGCACTGGAGTTGGCGGCTGTAATGGTGCCCTCTTTGGCGAATGCCGGTTTGAGTTTGGGAATTTTGTCGATATTGGCAACGCTGGGCAGCTCATCTTCGGCCACCTCAAATTCACCTTTGCGGGATTTTACGCTCACCGGTGATATTTCATCCACAAAATAACCGGCGCTGATCGCCTCTTGTGCGCGCTGCAAGGACGCGATTGCATAATCATCCATCTGCTGTCGCGAAAGCCCTTTTTGGTCTGCAATTTCCTGGGCAAAACTGCCCATCAATCGACCGGTGTAGGCGTCTTCCAGGCCATCGTAAAACATATGGTCTTTCAATTCACCGTGGCCCAGCCGCAACCCTGCGCGCACTTTGGGCAGGACATAAGGCGCCAGTGTCATATTTTCCATGCCCCCCGCAACCGCGACGTTACAGCTCCCGGCCTTGATCTGGTCATGGGCCAGCATCACCGCCTTCATGCCGGAGCCGCACATTTTGTTAACCGTCGTACACTGCGTGCTAATATCCAGTCCGGCACCGAGTGCCACCTGTCTGGCCGGGGCTTGCGCCAAACCTGCAGGCAGTACACAACCAAAGATCAGCTCTTCAATCTGCTCTACTCCAAGCCCTGACCTTTTAACCGCTTCGCACGTCGCTACTGCTCCCAACTGGGGTGCAGTGACGTTTGCAAACACTCCCTGAAAGTTACCTATCGGTGTGCGTGCCCCGCTGACTATAACAATCGATTCTTCTGACATAATGCTATTCCTGTTTTTACCCTTTCACGGCCAAAGCCGTTCCAACCCTGAGAACTCTACAGAGGTTACATGTTGCGCCGATACTGCCCGCCGACCTCAAACAAGATATCGGTAATCTGCCCTAGAGAACAATATCGCACCACTTCGACCAAAGCCTCAAACCCGTTCCCACCGGCCATTAATACCTGTTTAAGATCACCAATGGCGCGATCTGACTGATCCTGATTACGGGCCTGAAATTCCGCAAGCCTCCGTAACTGGCTTTGTTTTTCATCTTCGGTAGAGCGCGCCAGCTCAATGCTGACATTCTCTTGTTGGGATCTACCCAAAAACGTATTTACACCGACGATAGGTAAACTACCATCATGTTTTTTATGCTCATAAAAGAGCGACTCTTCCTGAATTTTACCGCGCTGATAGCCGGTTTCCATAGCACCCAGCACTCCACCACGTTCGGAAATTCGCTCAAACTCCTTGAGCACGGCCTCTTCCACCAGGTCGGTCATTTCATCAAGAATAAAGGCGCCCTGGTTGGGATTCTCGTTCTTCGCCAAACCCCACTCTTTGTTGATGATCAACTGAATGGCCATAGCCCGGCGCACTGATTCTTCAGTCGGTGTAGTGATCGCTTCGTCATAGGCATTGGTGTGCAGGCTGTTGCAGTTATCGTAAATCGCAATCAGCGCCTGGAGTGTGGTGCGAATATCATTAAAATCCATCTCCTGCGCGTGCAGCGAACGGCCCGAGGTCTGAATATGATATTTCAGCCGCTGACTGCGACTGTTCGCGCCATACTTAAAGCGCATCGCGATGGCCCAGATTCTGCGTGCCACCCGGCCCATCACGGTGTATTCAGGGTCCATACCGTTGGAGAAGAAAAAGGACAGATTACCCGCAAAATCATCGATGTGCATACCACGCGCCAAGTAGGTTTCCACATAGGTAAAACCATTGGCCAGCGTCAGCGCCAGCTGCGTAATGGGGTTAGCGCCCGCCTCGGCTATATGGTAGCCGGAGATCGATACCGAATAGAAATTATTAACCTGATGATCAGTAAAATACTGCTGGATGTCACCCATCATGCGCAGACTGAATTCGGTAGAAAAGATACAGGTGTTCTGGCCCTGATCTTCCTTCAAAATATCCGCCTGCACCGTACCCCTGACATTCTTCAGCGTCCAGGCCTTGATCTCCTCTTTTTCACCGGCATCCGGTTCGCGCTCATTCTCCCGCCTGAACTTCTCCAGTTGTTGATCAAGTGCAGTATTGATAAACATCGCCAAAATCGTCGGTGCCGGGCCATTGATGGTCATGGATACCGAGGTCTTGGGATCACAAAGATCAAAGCCATCATAGAGGACTTTCATATCATCCAAAGTGGCGATAGACACGCCGGCATTACCTACCTTACCGTATATATCCGGTCTTTCTGCCGGATCACAGCCATACAAAGTGACCGAATCAAATGCCGTAGACAGCCGCTTTGCCTCCGAATGCTCGGAAAGTTTTTTGAAACGCCGATTGGTACGAAACGCATCACCCTCGCCAGCAAACATCCGGGCGGGATCCTCTCCCTCGCGCTTAAAAGGGAAAACTCCCGCCGTGTAGGGGAACCTGCCCGGCAGATTTTCCCGCAACAACCATTTCAACTGCTCACCATGATCTTCATAGTCCGGCACCGCCACGCGAGAGATAGACTGCCCCGACAGACTGGTATTTTTTAGCTGATAGGAGATCTCCCGACGACCAGTTTTATCGACATACTGCTCCCCGCGATAGGCTGCTTTTGTTTCCGGCCAGCTCTCGAGCAGTTTCCTTGCGCGCGCATCCATCGCGTCTTCCCGCTTGGCAATTAGGGTTTGCAGCTCATCGCTGTCACCCCCGGTTTCCAACAGCATGCGTTGCGACGCTTTGAGTTGCTGCCGCTCCCTCGCCAGTTTGACCTGAGCATCGGCCAGTTTGTGATAATCACGCACCGACTCCGCGATTTCTGCCAGATACCGCTGTCGATGCACCGGCACAATAGCGGATTTCTCGGTTGATGTTTTTACATTGGCCAGAGGCAACAGACCGGCAAAATCCTTCAGCCCTTTCTCCTTCAAAACAGGCAACAGGCCCTGATAGGCAGCGGTTACTCCGTCATCATTAAAATGTGCTGCAATTGTGCCATACACGGGCATATCTTCTGGACTCTGCGTAAAGGCTTCCCGATTTCTCTGCACCTGTTTGGCAACATCACGATAAGCATCTTCACTGCCTTTACGATCAAATTTGTTGATCACCACCAGATCAGCAAAATCCAGCATATCAATTTTTTCCAATTGACTTTGCGCGCCAAATTCCGGGGTCATCACGTACATGGAAGCGTCCACAAAAGGAACGATACCGGCATCCCCTTGCCCAATCCCAGGGGTTTCTACGACTACCAGGTCAAACCCGGCCAGTTTGATCGCATCAATCATCTGCAATAATGACGCAGGCACCTCGCCACCTGCAGATCGTGTACCGATTGAGCGCATAAACAGATTCGGATGGTAGATCGAGTTCATGCGAATACGGTCACCGAGCAATGCTCCGCCGGTTTTTCGACGAGTGGGGTCGATCGCTAGAATAGCAATCTTAATTTGATCTGCACTATCCAGTCTGAAGCGCCGAATCAGCTCATCTGTCAGGGATGATTTCCCCGCTCCACCAGTCCCGGTGACGCCCAACACCGGAACAGAGCACTGTGATGCTTTCTCGCTGAGGGTGTTAATGTCTGCTTCATCCAACTCTCCCCGTTCAATCGCGGTAATCAAACGCGCCAGATAGCTGGTATCCGTTGCGTTCAGCTGCTCTGGAATAAGCTCATTGATGGCACCGGCCCTTAGTTCGCACTGCTGAAGCATGTCATCGATCATCCCCTGCAGCCCAAGCTGCTGCCCATCCTGCGGGGAATAGATACTGGCTACCCCATAATCTTTAAGCTCCTTGATCTCATCGGGAACAATAACGCCTCCGCCACCACCAAACACTCTGATGTGTTCAGCACCCGCCTCACGCAGCAGGTCGATCATATATTTGAAGTATTCGACATGACCGCCCTGGTAGGAACTGATCGCAATTCCCTGCACATCCTCCTGCAAAGCCGAAGTTACCACCTCGGCAACCGACCGGTTGTGTCCCAAATGAATCACTTCCGTGCCCGAAGACTGTAATATCCGGCGCATAATATTAATAGACGCATCATGACCATCAAACAGACTCGCCGCTGTGACAAATCGAAGGGGGATGGCTGTTTTATTAACTTTATCGGATGCACTCATCTTGCTTACCCTGCTTATCCTGCTTATCCTGCCTTTTATACGCTCTGCATTTATCCGCTTAGGCGCGCCTTCTCAACACTGATTTATACGCCTCATCCAATAAAAAATAGACAAGAGAAGCATAATTGTCAATAAAAACAGATATTGGCATATTGTCCGACAATATGTCAATCCGATAATATTCCAATTCTTTTTAGTATCGATTATGATGCTGTTATTAACTACCCAAAGGGATCTCTATGTCCGGCAAGCTCAGTAACGGAAAATTCCAAAAACTTGCGCGTGCTCCAGCCTACCAAGTGGTTAGTCAGCAGATCCGAGACGCCATCGTAAGTGGCGAACTCAAAACCGGTGAGTTGCTACCCACTGAAATGGACCTTGCGCAGCAATTTGGTGTAACCCGCACCACCGTTCGAGAGGCAATCCGCCTGCTGGAGTACGGCGGACTGATTGGCCGCGCTGACCGAAAGCGTCTGGTGGTTTGTCTGCCCACAAAAGAATCAGCCAGCAAATCACTGAGCACCGCAATGCTGATGCACGACGTAACCTTCCGGGAACTATGGGAAATCGCCATGGGGCTTGAACCACTTGCTGCCGGGCTGGCCTGCAAAGCCCTCTCTACCGATCTGAAGGCCAGGATGGCGGACAATCTGCATCGCACACTGGAGGCAAAATCCGATACCCGCGAGCTACTGGAAGTAGAGATCGAATTCCATAATCTGATTGCCGAAGCCGCCAACAACAGCGCGTTACTCATGGCGCGCGAACCACTCAATCAACTTTTTTACCCCGCTTTTAAAGCCGTTATCGACCGACTGCACCCCGGAGGTCGTATTATTGACTGCCACACTCGCCTGTTCGATGCCATCTGTACCGGGGACAAAGAGATTGCGGAAGAGTGGATGCGCAAACATATGGTGGATTTCGAGCGCGGCATCAAAATGGCCGGGCTCGATTTTAATGGGCCGATTAATCATAACGACTTACATTAGCATCCGTTTATATCCACCCGGGCAGGTTTCAACCGGTATTGAGTAACGAAATTTGCGCACTCTCTTTCGCGAGAAGGGAGCTAACGGTTCTTTCTTCATTGACGGCGCCGTAGAGCGTGTTTCTCTGCCAAGGCGTTTTCCCAGAATCGATTATCAATTTTTCCATGCGCATCGGATCGAACTCCTGACCATGCTCTGCACCGGCAGCTCGTGTAATTGATTCATCCATCAGCGTCCCTCCCAGATCGTTAACACCAGCATTGAGGCAATCCCTCACGCCCGCCGGCCCTAACTTAACCCAGGATGCCTGAATATTTTTGATATCCGGGTAGAGCACCAGTCGCGAAACGGCATGCATAAGCAACACTTCACGATAGGTCGGGCCTTTTCGCGAATGCCCTCTCAGATAAAGTGGGGACTCGTCGGCAACAAAAGGTAATGGAACAAATTCAGAAAATCCCTGGTATTTTCTTTGTAGATGCTTAATCCGTAGCAAATGTCTTGCCCAGTTAACAGGGTGATCGATATGACCAAACATAATGGTCGCTGTTGTTTTGATTCCAAGGCGATGCGCCTCCTGAATGATGCTTAACCACTGTTCGGTATCAATTTTGTCAGGGCAAAGCTTTTCTCTGATCTCATCATCTAAAATCTCAGCTGCAGTACCCGGTAATGTAGACAATCCGGCATCGCGTAGTCGAATCAGAAATTGCTCAACAGAAAGCCCCAAAGTACGAGCCCCCTGCCACACTTCCAGCGGAGAAAACGCGTGAATATGCATATCAGGAGCAGCCTCTTTAACTAATTGGCATATTTCCAGATATTTGTCGCCGGTATAATCGGGATGAATCCCGCCCTGCATACAAACTTCAACCGCTCCCCTCTTCCATGCATCTGCCACCCTCGCTTTGATCTCGTCCCGGCCTAGATCATAAGGCCGCCCCCTCAGATTCTCGCTCAATTTCCCCTTCGAAAATGCACAAAAACGACACTTAAAATAGCAGATGTTGGTGTAGTTGATATTACGATTTACAATATAGCTAACCTTATCTCCATGCAAAGAATGGCACAATTGATCTGCAACCTCACATATCAGGGCAACTTCTTCACCGCGTGCGGCAAACAACGAGATAATTTCCTGCTCCGAGAGCGACCCTCCATCGCAGGCCTTAGTCAATTTGGCTTGCAGCCTGGCATTTTCTGTTAGTCGTGATGATCTTAAGCCAGTCCGCGGCTTCAGCTTCTCAGGTGTCTCACCCCCTCTTCCCGTTTGCCAACTGTCTGTACGTGGAAACCCTTCCGCATCTGTCATACGCCTGACTGAAGTCGCTATTGCATTATCCAGCCAATACTCCGGAGCAGAAGCAAAGCGCGGGTAGATGGTCAAACGCTCCACCAATTGCTTGGCTGCCAGACCCGTCTCACTTTCCAGAATATCAAGACTCGGCCAGGGGGCCTCCGGATTCACATAGTCCGGGGTCACAGGCGAGACTCCACCCCAGTCATTCAGGCCCGCGGCAACCAATCGCCCAGTCGCCCCGGCATTCAGGTTAGGTGGCGCCTGTATACTCATCTCTTGCCCAAATGTCAGACGCGCCAAGGCTACCGTCCACAACAGCTCATTAAGATCCGGTTCGGGCGATTTAGCCATCAAGGTAGCGGGTTTAGCGCGAAAATTCTGCACGATGATTTCCTGCAGGTGTCCATATTGATGATGCAATCTGCGCAGCGCAATCATTGACTCGATACGTTCCAGGCGGGTCTCACCAATGCCTATCAAAATTCCCGATGTGAAGGGAACACGGAACTTACCCGCCAACTCAATAGCCGCCAACCTTCTTTCAGGCTCTTTGTCGGGGGAACCGTAATGCGGCATACCCTTTTCGCAAAGCCGTTGCGAGGCGGATTCAAGCATGATACCCATTGATGCTGAATAGCGACGCAACAGGGCAATTTCCTCCGAATTCATGCAACCGGCATTAATATGCGGCAGCAATCCCGTTTCCTGCCAAACCCTATCCGCCACATGTGCTACATATTCCAAGGTTGATTGAAAGCCCATGCATTGCAGGGCCTCTCGAGCAACCCGGTATCTGAGCTCGGGCTTTTCACCCAAAGTGAACAGCGCTTCTTTACAGCCAGATTGTGCGCCCTGCCGGGCAATTTCCAGCGCTTCATCAACACTCAGAAAAGGTTTTCCAAGTTTGCTGGGGCTCTTGGCGAAGGTGCAGTAATGGCACACATCTCTACAAAGTTGCGTGAGTGGAATGAACACCTTGCGCGAGTAGCTGATAAGATTGCCAAAGCCACTATCTCTGACGGCAGCAGCCGCTTCCATCAGCGGATCAAGCTCATTACAAAAAGCCAGAGAACGCAACTCATCTTCACCCAAACACCGTCCAGTTAGTGCTTTAGTGGTTATTCCAGCCATATCCTTCCTATCCATATCTTACATCTCTCAACGATCGATTTATGTCTGAAATTCTTATTGCCACATGACAATTGAGGTTACCGTTAATCTGTATCAACACTCAGGCCGACACTTCAGCAGCGAATTGGACCCGCATGGAATCCTTTTTTGCCCGCGGCGACATCCCGGAAGGCCGAGACTACTTTCACCCGATCGCCTTGCCACCGTTGCGCTCGCGCTCCGACAAAACCCTCAGATGGCAATTGGACCGCACCAGGATCACCGGTACCCCCAAAAATTGCACACAGTGCTCTTTTTCCTTCACCGCCTGTCTTCGTTGCCATTCTTACCCAATCCTCGCCCGCTCAAAGAATTTCCACCTTATCTTGTTAAATCACACTGACTGTCGCTCGCCTATCCCCTTTGCTTTTTCGCTGGCCAGAGGGTCGCGACGCAGATGGCGACTCTTCGCTTTCAAGAAGTGGCCAAGCTGGGCGTTTGTACGCATCAGCTGTTTGCGCGCGAACGCATCATCAAACCCAAACCGCCAGGCTTCCAGACAAAGCTGCACAGCTCCCCTGCCCTCATAGACCATTGTGCGAAACGCCGCTGACGGATCGTCAGATAAAGCGCCATATCGATGCCAGAAACTGGCCGGTATATCCAGGAAGGAGAAGATCCATTCTGCTGCCGGTTCACCCCAAAACGCTCGCTCGGCATCCAGTACGCCACTGATCTCAACTTGCCCATCCCTGAGCTGTACCAGGATGTTTTTAGGCCACAAATCACCATGCACCAAGGTTGGTGTTGTCAGGTCATCAAGATAACAACGCCCAATCGTCGCTTTTTCAAGGAGTTCTTTTGCCCCCTCACAATTAATCCTGTATTTCTCCAGATCCTTCACCATGCCAGCGATCCATTCGATTATTGCATCACCCCAATATTGATGCTGCATTCTGGGCTGTGGAAACCCGAACTGATCATTTTCCAGCTGATGAATACGCTTAACAATTGACGCCAGCTCCCACCAAAGCTGTTCATTTTGCTCACCTGTTAGCTCATGCTGCATTAAACTCCACAGCTCACCCGGAACAACATTTTGGAAAACATAATCACGATCAATCAGTTTACGGCTAAAATCAGTGACCAAATTAACCGGAAATTTTTCAGACAAACTGTTTAACCGCTGCTGTACCGAATGTTCTCTCTTCAGCAAACCAACTTCATGCTGAAACAACAACGCATTAATAGGCGGAGCAACGCGTAGAATAACGGAGGGCCTGCAATCAAAATCCAGGCGATAGCTGGTATTAAATTTGCCAGTGTCGAACTGTTCGACATATATTGGCAAACTTGAAAAGTGTGCTTCACACAACACGCTGATTTGGTGCGCTGCGAGGGGCAACTGGAAGGCGCTAGTATCGCGCTTTACCTCCACATATTTCACCATCGTCTATTCCCCCTGACCCTATGGGCCCCGCCAAAACAAGAAACAGCCGTAGATTTAAGCGGGCCTTACTGGATATATTCTCATTCATCTCGGCAATGCCGGTTTACGAAAACCATGGTATGAATCGATATCACCGGAGTACATGGCAGGAAGAAGCAACTCGTGTGCAGAAAAAATCACTCCCCTGCACAGTGACATTTTCTGCACACGAATTGTTGGAATCGGCCATTTACCGATTTTGTGGCTATCGCTATGCTCCCTACTATGCGCTATCTACTGGCGTTATCGGCTTTTAAGCGCTCCGTTCAGTATTGCTCGATGTAAAATCATTGCAATCTGATTCATGAGGGGAACGGAACGATAGATCAGGTTTCAAAAGCTAGTCATCAGGGCAAAGACTGAATAGGAGAGAAAATAATGAATTTCGAGCAGGTTATCGGCAACAGGCGATCCACCCGTTTTTTTGATCCGGACCGTCCGGTCGAACGGGAAAAAATACAAAAAATTCTCGAAGCAATGCGCCTGTCATCCTGTGCGATGAACGCACATTGGCTAAGAGCCGTCGTGGTATATCGCGACGAACTGGATGATGAGTTGTTTGAGCGGTTAAAAGTTCCGGTGACCGGCGTGCTGATGGAGCTTGCACCGGTCCATATCTATTGTTTCGCGGATCCAACCATCGTTCCAAAAGACAAGGGTAACCGCGTCAAAGAGTTGATCGATGTCCATGCCTGCAACCCGAGCCACGGCTGGACCTATAAGTTTGTGGAGGAGCATGCCTGGCCGGCAGTACTCAAGCCCCTCTCTGAAAGTCCAACTTATCCCGCTATGATGGCCTGGGACGATGGCGGAGCCGCTATGCAGGGCTTGCTAATGGCGATTAATCAAGGCCTGGGTGCCTGCTATTCGGTGATGGTCGAAGATGTCGCCAAAGAAGCTTTTGGCGTCCCGGACGAATGGCTACCGCACTATGTAATGAATATCGGATACTCGCTGGAAGATCCGGGTCAGCGGCCAAGGCCGCCTTTCGATAGCCTTTATTACGAACGCCATGTAGACACGCCCTTTGAACGTGATGAGAAAGTGGTTAAAGAACTTGAGGAAGCGGGTATGTTGCAGGATCCAGAACCAAAGCCAGGGCGCAAAGAAGAGGTGCGCAGGCTCTGTCAACAACTGGGCCTGGTAGAGTAGTCTTATGTCGATTTCCAATCCAATTGAATCCTACGAAACGGTACAGATCTGGGCGAAGGGTTTAACAGAACAGTGGGGTGGCAACCCCCTCGCTGAAGACCCGGGAAAGCTTGAAACGTTGAAATCTTTTTGCGCATTTATGGACAAAGATCCAGATGAATTATACGCGTTCTGTTTCCTGCGCAAACGTGATACAGGTGAACGTTTCGCCAGTAAAAAACGTCGCGAGGAGTTAACTGAAAAGGTATTCCAGTTCGTGAATCAGTCGGGCTTCAGTGGTGTTGAAAAACGTCGCCTGCGCAGTAGTGTTTATTCGTTCTTTACCCATAATGGCGTGCTGGTATAGTTTTTTACTCCCTCCGATTATCAGCATTTCCATAAAAAAGGCTACTGCCATATGGCAGTAGCCTTACTTTTTAAATTCCTTAAATGTCCTTTAAAGAAGCCAGTTTACTGGCCCAACTATTTTTCAGAGTAGTTTTTTTCCAAGAACTGTGTCTTCTTGAGCGCGCGCTCCAGGGTATTGGCTTTTAACCAAACGATAGTCGGCCTTACTTTAAGCAAAGCATGCATTTTCCCCAACACCTCCTCTTCCAATGCGGTAATTTGCATTTCCTCCAGACCATCCGCCACTTCAATTTTCAACTTTAACGGAGGCACCACACGGGGCGGCGGCTCATCGAGCACTATGCGAAACTGTCCGGTTACGCGAGGCACAAAACTATTAATCACACCCTGTATCGCCGCAGGATAAACAGGCACGCCCTTCACCTTGAGCATGTCATCTGCCCTACCCACTATTTTATACCTGAATCCGCTGTTTCCACAGGGACAGGGGTCAGTGAACACTTGATGAATATCGTTGAGCGTGACGCGCAGATTGGCAAAAAATATTGCACCTTCAGGATCCAACGGTGTGAATACCGCCATACCAGTAGCTCCATGCTCCATCGCAACCGGCTCATGAGTTTCCGGGTGTACCAACTCATAATAGCAAAAATCATCGGCGATCCAGTGCATCCCCTGATAATCTTCACAATCACAGGAAACGCCGTAACCAGCGCCCACATCATACACCTTCGCGCCATACTCCGATTCCAGTCGATCCCTAACTTCCGGTATCCCCGCTCCCGGTTCCGCTCCGAGAATTAATCGTTCGATACCCAGTTTGGCGATTGGCTCACCCAGTACGTCGGGACAGCGTTCAATCAGGTGGGTCGCCAGGGACGGCGTACAGGTAATCACATTTACGTTGAATAATTTTACCATCTGCAGGAAGCGCTCGGTACCTGCTTCGGCTCCAATGGGGATCACCGTGACGCCCGGTATTTTTTTATACCAATAGATTTGCGGAGTTCCCGCTGCATGCATACTGAGTCCAAACCCAATCGCCAGCCGATCTCCGCTACGAAGACCTGCCCGCCAACCCCAGCGCCCCATGATCTCACCCATAGCCTCTGCAGATTTGTGAAATACTGGATAGGGCGTTGGTGTTCCTGTGGTTCCTGAAGTCGTCGTTAGCAAATGCAGATCGGTCATCCGCTTTTTGCCAAAAAGAATCTCATAGGCCCGGAACATATCATTATCGACGCTCTCAAAGGCATCCCTAAAATCGGCCTGTCCACAGAGTGGTAACTTTCGGGAAAAGTCATCGAGGCTTTTTATGTCATCCGGTGTAATGCCCGCCTTTTGCATTCGTTCACGGTCAAAGGGTACATGTTCATAAAAATATTCCAGCGTTTCTTTCAGCTTGCGCTCTTGTAATTCCCGCATTTGCGCGGTGTTAAAAAGCGGCTCAATCTCTGGATTAAAATACTGCTGTAGCTTTGCTTCGCCTGAACTCATCTTATCAACCTAATATTCACTCAACTTTATAATTCAACGCTTAAATATAATTCAACGCTTAAACAGGTGAAGCGCCATCGCAGCCGGCTCTACCCCTATTATACCTCCGCCATTATGTGTCATACCCACTTTAGCATTACTCACCTGACGTTTGCCGGCCCGATTACGCAACTGGGTGACGATTTCGTAGATCTGTGCCACACCTGTAGCCGCCACCGGATGTCCTTTGGTCGTCAATCCTCCCGAAGGATTTGAGGGCAATGCACCATCCAGTGCAAAGTAGCCTTCCTCTATCAGCTTTGCGGCATCCTCGCCGGTGCAAAAACCCATCTCTACCAGATACATAATTTCGGCCGATGAAGTCGTATCATGAAGTTCCACCAGATCAATATCTTCTGGGCCAATACCGGACATTTCATAGAGCTTTTTTGAAGTTCTCCGGGTTATTGTGTTATCTAGATCAGACTCGACACGTCCGCTGGCAACTATAGAAGAACAGGCCCAGACCGGTTTGGATGTATATTGTGCCGCCACCGCAGGAGAACAAAGAATCGCTGCAGATCCCCCGTCACCGACCGGTGCACACATCATGCGTGTCAAGGGATAACTGATTTCACCTGAATTCAGCACCTGCTCAATCGTCACTCTTGCCTGGTACTGCGCTTTAGGGTTCAACGCTCCGTTATCATGCGCTTTAACAGAAAGCATCGCCAGGTGCTCCTGAGTTAAATCGTAACGCTCCATAAAGCGCTTCGCTAAGAAAGCGTAGACATCCAGAAAGCGGCTTCTGTTGGCACCGCCCTCTTTGAATATGGTTTCCGTGGAGCCCAGGGCCCGCTCAATCTGTTGAAAATAGGCCATATGATCGAGAACATCCAACCCCGATTCCAGTGCCTCAAATGATTTGCGCTTGTTTTCGTCATAAAGCTTTTCAAATCCAACGATCAACACACAGTCATGAACGCCCGTAGCCACAGCCTGCCAGGCCAGATTGAACGCGGTAGAACTACTTGCACAGGCATTTTCAATGTTGTAAATCGGGATATCAATTGCCCCCAAGGGTGCCAGGGTAACCTGTCCGCGAATCATATGTTGACCGGTCATAATCCCTGCCGCCGCATTACCCACATAGGCTGCCTGCACTTTCTTGATATCCATGCCCGCATCATTGAGAGCCTCATCGACAGCGTCCCTAACCAGCTGTTTAATGCCCGTCTCTTTATGCTTCCCAAATCGAGTCATTCCCACACCAACAACGGCCACTTCTCTCACTGTTAATTTCCCCTAAGGTAGCGCAACTTTGTTAGTGTCATGAACTTTGATTTTGCGCCGCGACAAATTGAACCAGCACGCCATTGATGCGGACAAAAACCTGTAGATGCATTGGCAACCGCTTGCTGTAACACTGCCAATCACTATATCGATAGACAGCGGTCCAGCGAATGGCAGTAATTTGCTATTTGTTTGCAAAAAAGACTATCCATGATCTTACCCTGACTGCCCGCTCAAGACGCATAGATTGAAAATGGTTGAATCTGCCAAGCTCAGGCCCTATCTGGCCATTCACTACAAGCTGCTTCTGGAGTGCGCTGACAAATAAAAGAGCGGTCTTACTTTCTGCTGTAATCGACGTGCGGAGTCGTCAAAATGATAGAATCTGAAATCCAGAAGTATCTGGATAAATCCGCTATAAAAGAGCTGCTGACCCGTTATGCCATTTGCGTGGACACTGGTGATGCAGATGGTTTTGCAGAACTTTTATCCCAGACTGTTGCTGGGATTGGGCAGCAGCGGGGCTGGTTTTTAACAGCCGGGATGCATTAAGAAAGGTCGCGATCGCGGTGCATCATCACACACCTGGAACACAGCACGCAATCAGCGTGCAGGAGCATCGAGATTTGCGGGAATCGCGCAACATCAACTTGCCAGTTCAACTGTTTTCTCAGCACTGCTCAACAGATCTACTGCCTGATGCTGGGTTTTTATTCGGACAAGCTGATTAGAGAGGGGAATTCATGGTTAATAGAAGAGCGTCAGGTTCGAGTAGAACACCCCGAGTTGCTCTCCCAGGGCAAGGCAGGGTAGGTGAGCTGTTCGCGCCGCTGGCAAAGGAGCTCCTGTCCATTGCACAGTCGTCTGCCAGCTAGCAGATCAGCCACCTAACTATCTCCTGGTGCGCCTGGTCGCTCGGCTAATCTTCGTGCTCTCCTTCCAGCCCGTCTTCCCCCAAATCCCTGTATGCAGTAGGCGGTAAGCCGGTCCAGGCTTTAAAGGCTCTAGAAAAGGTGCTGGTCTCAGAAAAACCAACGGCATAGGCGACTTCAAAAACAGATTTTGAAGGGTCACAAAGCAGCTCAATAGCGACATCTCTTCGAATACCGTCCTTAAGTATTTGATAGGAAGTTTCATCCTCTTTTAGACGTCGTCGCAGTGTCCCGGCGCTGACCCCCAGTTTATCAGCAACCTCTTCAAAGCCTGGAAACTCTAGCTCTTCACCACTGTTATCCAGCAAAATTCTTCTTACTTTGATCACGAAGCTCTTGTCAGTTTCCGGTCTAACCAACATCCCCACTGGGGACTGTTTTAGAAAAGGAATCAGTTCCTCAGAAGTTCGCACGATAGGCCAGTTCAAACAGGCCTTGGGAAACTCCAGCGCTGGTGCAGGCTGATCAAAAAGATAAGAACAGCCGAACAATACATCATATTCATTGACATAGTTAGGTCTTGGATAGTCAAAGCAGGCCTGTGTTAAGGGAATTCTCTGGCCTGCCAGCCAACCAGCGAAACGGTGCGTCATTGCCAGCAGATATTCCGTGAGAATATTATCCGTGTTCGGTTCGGTTTTATTAATTGCTAGACTGAGGAGAACCTGCTCATCTTTGCTCGACAAATCCCATCGAATGCTCTCGGTAGCCAGTTTAAAACATTCCGCCTGCTTTTCCAGCGCTGCACCTACCCGACCCTCTTTCATGGATAATTCACAAAAAAGCGCAAAGGTACCAAAGTGGACAGGCTTAACGCTCAGCCCAAAAAACTCGTCATCCAACTCTTTCCACAAGGTTCTCAAAATAGCGGTGTATTGATCCAAAGTGAATCGCACACGCGGCTCATGCATCACCTCAGGCGAGAGATCCACTGATTGCAGTATCGCTTCTGGAGCCAGGCCCTTGGCACCCGCATTACGCAGCAACGGCAAGACAAAATGGCTGTGAATGGTATTTCTAAGATTCATATTACGCCGATCATATGCGGTTTTGGATATCCATTTTTTTTGCAAATTCTCGAGGGGATAAACCGAAGCTCTGTTTGAAGGCTTTGCTGAAGTGACTAAGGTCACAAAATCCCCATTTAAAAGCAATATCCGTGATGCTGTTCGATTCAGCAAACAAGCTGGCTAATTCCTTCCTGGCACATTCCAGACGCCTGTCGCGAATCCAAGCCGACACGCCGATTCCTTCGGATTCGAACAAAGTGTATAGATAACGAAGGCTAATTCCAGCTTCCTCTGCAACCCCTTTAGGTGACAAAAAGGGATCGCCAAGGTGATCGATAATATGCTGTTTGATGCGACTGACCGTTGCGTGCCTGATGCTGGTTTCAATGCTACGTCCGGACTTAAAAGCTGCAGCAAACAGATTGATTGATGCGTCCATTAAAACCGTTAACTCATGGTCGTCCATATTATTCATCCGCAACGCAAGGTTCGATAAATGCCCACCGATTATCGCGTTCATGCTGTTTTCCCGCTTCAGTACCGCCCCTACATAGTCATGGGCTCGGGGAAAAACGCTGGTGATATTTTTTTCCGGTATCAAGAGTGAAATTTTATCTACTTTTTCCGGTACCGAAAATTTCATTTCCTGGGTACTGTCCCATAAAACGATATCGCCCTCTGAAACAACAATCTCCTTACCTGCCGCCATTATTTTTTCTTCACCCGCGTGCAAATACAGCAAGCTTAGATAGGCGTCATTGGTATCGGCAATTTCGGCTTTTGAGCGAAAACCATCAAGAGTAGTGCACTGGCAATGCGACAGCGTATAACCGCCAAAAGTTCTGAATTTAAGTTCGGCCCTGAAATTATCTTCAGGTCGCTTACCGATTTTCCATGGTAAGTGGGATTCGTTTAACAACCGCTCCCAGGCTTCATTTCGTTGATTCTCGCCCCGGATCCGGCTTGAACTCCAGCTCATAGCATTATTTTGTTGGCTATCAGGCATTTTGGTCAGCATTATCAGGCACCTATATTAGGTTAGGGAACCTCTGATGAATTCCTTAGATAGTCTGATTCTGTCCAATTAGCTTTCTAATAGCAACTGCTATTTATAGAGACAGGCGAGCGCAAACGGATTACCCCCAATTTCTCAGTTGAATAGTAGCGAGGCCATTCAAGGTGCTGAAAATAAAGTGTTTTTGTGCTTCTTTTAGACGATCTCGTAGCCATTCTACGGGTGTGTTTAAAAAAGTGCAAAAGCGCTTTATTTTCAGTGCATTGGACCTCCGCAGTAGACTCAACTGAGAAATTGGGGATTATGCAAGCTGAGCAAAGTAATGGTTCAAGCCTCACCAAGCAGATGACAAACAGCTGCGTTACCCTGTGCTAACTGATCATTAAGGCTGATGCCGTGAGGAGGTAAAAATGGTTGAAGGCAATCGACTCTTTAACGAAGAAGAACTGGAAACCATGTCCAAAGACTTTATGGGGCTGTGCATGGAAGCATTGGAGGCCGGTGACATTGATACCGCTAAGCATTGGGTTCGACGTCAAGATGAAACCAAGGATGCCATCCATGACCTTTACCTGCACTGGGTCACTGCGCTGCTTTCCCATATCTACGAAAACTGGGGCGAAGATGCCGCCGTCAAGGCAGTACGCGACACGGCCGTACATGGCCAAGCTAGCTGGGCGATTCCTATGGCGCAGTTTAAGCAAAAAATCATTGAGGAAAAGGGCCTCAAATCCTATGTCGAATGGATTATCGATATGTGGCGCCAGCACAGCATGTATCCTGGAACGCGCGTTGAAGAAGACGACGAAAAAATCACTATACACCTAAAACAGTGCGGTAGCGGCGGACGACTCATCAATATGGATGCTTATAGCGGCCCGGGAGGATACAAAAAACTGAAACAAGCCGGCCCTCATACCTGGGGGGAAACGGATGTGCCCATTTACTGCGCACACTGTCCAACAGTACATGAAATCACACCCATAAAGCATTTCGGTCGTGGTGCTCAGCTCTGGGTACATGCTTCACCATTCCCAAAAAAGAAAGGTGATCCCTGCATACATCATATCTACAAAAACCCTGATGATATTCCGGAATCCTATTACGAACGTATCGAAATGGTGCCGGTGGATAAGGTTTTACCCAAAACCTATGGCTTAGATCCAGTCAGTGATTGTGCGTCTACGGACGAATACTGAAATCAGCAACTGAATTAATGGGAGAACAGCATGGGTTGGGTAATCATTACAGGGGGTAGCCGCGGCGCAGGCAAACAAACCGCATTAAAATTTGCGCGAGAAGGTCATGATGTTGTGATCACCTATTGCAACAACCGATCTGCAGCGGATGAAGTGGTCAACGCCATCGAGGGTATCGGTCAAAACGGCATTGCAGTTCAAATGGATGTCGGCAAACAGCAGGATATCGATTGCGCATTTGATCTCATCGAAACACAGATTGGCCAGATTGACTGGCTCTATAATAACGCCGGCATTCTCAATGAACTGAGTGAAATGCGTGATCAAAGCTGGGAATCCTGGCTGCGAATTCTGTCCGTCGATGTCATTGGTCAGTGGCACTGCAGCAAAAGGGCAGTAGAAAACATGGTGCGCCACGGTAACGGCGGAGCAATCCTCTATTGCGCATCCATTTCCAGTGTTATGGCTTTCCCGATGGCATCTGACTATGCGGCGGCCAAGCATGCGGTAGCCGGCATGGCCAAAGCGCAGGCATTGGAATGTGCACAGCAGAATATTCGCATAAATACCCTCAGCCCGGGATTTCTAAAAACTGATATGTACGAGGAAAATTTTGGCGCTGCGACCGAGATGCTCACACAAACAATGATCCCCGCAGCAAGAATTGCTGAAGCCGAAGAGATCGCCAATATGGCCTACTGGATTTTGGTGGAAGCTACTTATTGCTACGGTTCCAATATTATCGCGGATGGCGGCATTACTGCCGGGCCGAAGCATCAAGCAAATGACGCATGACCCTTGCAGAAAACTCTTCTCTATTAATCTAAGTTAACCCACATGAGAATTTTGAAAATTCGAGCATTAGCGTAAGCAATCAAGAGCCTTGAAAATCCTTCCATACCAGGGCCAATTAAAACGTCAGGTAAGCAGCGAAGCTTTGTACTGCAATCTTTCCATCCCTGATGATATAGGTGTCCGTTCCCAACGGTATTTCGTCTCCTGCCTGCCATAGAATGTAAGCCGTACCGTCGAATATATCCTGGCGCAAAATTTTGAGCTTCTGCAATACCGCAGAAGGAACGGTCGCTAAAAAACCGACAAACAGATTTTCCAGATTCTTTAGTCCTTGTACCGGGCCTTCCGGTGTGTACACAAGAGAACTCTCACTATAGTCGCTCAATATCTCCGCCACATTCCCATTGAGCAATGAGTTCACGTGATGATCGAGTAATCGAGCGATAGCTACATCTTGATTCAACGGGGTTTCCTTTTTTGTCTTACTCAAACTAGATACCAATAACCATTGCCGCAACCGTGGTAAGGGTACCGCCGACATTAATCAGCATAGCGTTTTTTGCGCCCTCGATCTGATAGTCCCCGGCGCTATGAGTCACCTGCTTATAGCAGTCCAGTGCCATACGCACTCCCGTGCAACCGATGGGGTGACCGGCGCCTAACAAGCCACCACTCGGATTCACCGGAAACGACCCGCCCAGTTCAAGATCGCCGTCTTCGATAATGCGCCACACCTCGCCCGGAGCGGCTAAACCGCAATGATCTAAAATCATATACTCGGTAATGCTGAAGCAATCGTGTAACTCCACGGCATCGACTTTTTTGATGTTAGCCATGCCAGCACGATCAACAGCGCTATCGATCGTTTTCTTCAGGTGCGGCATGTAATAGGGGCTGTCTGAAGCCTTCGAGAGGCGGCGCTTAACCGCCAGTTCGGTCGGCATTGTGCTGTGCGCAAAGCTTTTGACCCAGGGTATCTGCTCGAATTTCAACCCACGTTTGGTCGCGTATTCTCGAGCGTAATCTTCACTCGCTAAAAATAAAATCGCCGCACCATCCGCCGTTCGGCAGACATCATGCACACGGAAATCACTCATTGCCACCGGGTTCACCTCTTCGTTGGCCGTGAAGCAGGCGTCCGTGAACGGATAATTTTTCCCTCTTGCATTGGGGTTTCGCTTGGCGTTATTGAGGTTAATACGGGATATTTCGCCTAAATGAGCGTAATCAAGCCCATAGCGTTCTGCATAATCGCGTTGAAACTGACTAAACAGATAAGGCCAGACCCACTCTTCCTGCGTTCTTTCGCTCGGCCAGGCATGCGCGCCGATCGCCTGGTCCAGGGTTGCAAACTCCTTGATGTCCGCTGTATCGACCCCCATCACCTCAACACCAGCAACACAGACCAGATCATAAAATCCGGCGCCTATATCCGAAATCGCTCCCAGCATGGCCATTGATCCGGAGCAACATGCCGCCTCATGACGACTTGCCGGCATGCCAGCAAAAGCATCATTTGCCATACCAAAAAAACCACCCATTTGGGCATAGTGGGTCAGCACATCACCTGAGGCATTACCGATATGTCCGCGCTCAACCTCAGCCGGATCTATATCAGTTTTAGTCAGCGCTTGCTCCATCGTTTCTTTAAAGAGATCAAATACTGTTTTGCCCTCTTCATACATATCACGGCTAAAATCCGATTGGGCGCCGCCCAAAATATAGGTTCGTGCAGACATATTTTTTCCTACTAAAGCTTCTCATTTGGGTCTAAGGTTTTATAACCCTAACCAGGTATTTGCATGGCTCAACCCACCATCAACCACCAGTGATGCGCCATTGATGTAGCTGGCATCGGCTGACGCCAAAAACAGTATCGCCTTAGCGATATCCTCGGTACTGCCCACGCGCCCACAGGGAACCTGCTCTTGAATGAGCTGAAACAGTCCCGCTTTTTCTTCCGGCGTCGCCAAGCTGTCGAGAATGGCGGTATCGATCACCCCTGGCAAAATACAGTTGGCCCTCAGCCAGGGGAGGTCTCGCACCAGATGCTTGGTATATTTCTCCAAACCGGCTTTAGCGCAGGAATACAAAAAATGATTTGCCCATTCCAACCGCGCCGCCACCGAGGCAATATTAATCACACTGGGGGACGCGCTGGCTTGCAATAACTCAAGACAATGTTTGATCAATAACATGGGGCCACGCAGATTAATGTGGAAATGCTGGTCAAAATCTGCGGGAGTAAATTCCATCCCCACAAACCTGCCTGCGCCTGCGTTATTGACCAGCACATCGACCCGATCAAAGCGCGCTTTGATTTCCAAGACAGCTTTGGTTATCGACGCCTCAGAGCTCAGATCACAAATCACCGGGATGAGTTGATCGCCACAATGCGATCGCAACTCATGTAACGCTACTTCGTTCACATCCAACGCAATAACCAAACCACCGCGCTCTAAAAAGGCTTGACTGGTAGCCGCTCCTATCCCCGCAGCGGCCCCTGTCACCAAGATGATTTTTCCAGCAAAGTTCACCGTTTTCTCACTGCCATTATTCATAGCGGTAGGTAAAATTAAGTCCGTAACTACGACGATCCCCATAGAATAGTGGGATAAACCCGAAGACACCTGATAGATCAGTACTATCCACTACATAGTCTTCATCTGCCAGATTGCGACCCCAAAGCGCCACGTCCCAAGTACCATCTTCTGAAAGTAGTGATACGCGCGCACCGAGCAACTCATGATCACCTCGGGAGCTGATTGCTTCCTGTTCAAAAGAGTTGAAGTAGCGCTCGTCGGTATAGGAATAGTCACCCTGCAAACGTAACGTCATACCGCTCGATAGTTGAATATCATAGGCAAGCGCCAAATTAATATTCAACTCTGGCGCTCCGGGCAGGGCATTGCCGGACAAATCACCGCCGACGGTAGAATTAAAGTCTTTGTATTGGGTATCGAGATAACCCACCCCCATAGAAAGCTCAAGGCCGTCCATTGGGAAAGCTTTTACTTCCAGCTCAACACCATAAATTTCCGCATCTGCCGCATTTTCCAAAGCGAACACTAACGGATTCGCCGGTGTGCTGCCGGAAACAAAGGTCAGCACCTGTAACTCCGAATAGTCGTAATAAAAAGTTGCCAGATTCAGTTGTAACCGATTGTCCATCAGCGTGGATTTCAAGCCCAATTCGTAGGCAATCAAATACTCTGGATCTACCGTAGTTAATTCATTGGGGTCAAAAAACGAACCCAGATTAAACCCACCGGACTTGAATCCACGAGAAATACTGCCGTAGACCATCACATCCTTATTGAATTTATAATCGACCGCTAACCGCCCGGACACTGCGCTCCAATCGTCCGCAAGCTTGGTCCTCGGGATAATGGGTATTGGGGCAATGTCCGGTGCGGTTGGGTCGAACAGGTTGAGTACTACCGAGCTAAACAAGTCGGCATCTTTCTCTTCATAGGTATATCGAATTCCCGCGTTGATAGACCAACCATTACCGGCATCGTAGTTCAACTCGGAAAACAGCGCATAGGTGGTGGTCTCCCGCTCCGAGCCCGCCAGCAGAGGCACCGCTACGCCAACTGGAAGCGCACCGAAAAGATTGGCAAAGGTATCATACTGGAGGTCTTCCTTGAGATAAAAAACACCGGCGACTAAGTCTGCTTGATCGCTGAGTGTCATGTTGATATTAAATTCCTGAGAGAACTGATCACCATCCGTCTCAAAACAGATTTCATCCAGCGATAAAGGACTGTGGTCAAAATCACCACAGTAATCGGTTTCACTGTTTTCAATGGCGGTAATTGACTTTAACGTTGTCTCGCCCAAATCATATTCAAGTTTCAGCAAAGCGCCTTCGGCGTCAATGTAGTGTCTGTTTTTGCCATTAAAATTGAGCTTTTCCGTATTCCCCGGAAACGGATCGGCATATCCGAGCACGCTCGTATTAGCCGGAAAAGTACCGACTGGCTTGCCTTGTTTAAAATCACTTCGATCCGCATGCAGGTGAATATTGAAATCAACCTGTAGCTTGTCGGAAGGCAGATATCGGACGCTAACACGCCCGGCATGCGCTTCTATCGCATTGGCATCTTTGCCATCAAACATATTCTCCCGATCGCCCTCGTTATAATCGGTTTTGGCCGCTAACCTGACCATCAACCTGTCCTCTATCAAGGGCAGATTGACATATCCTTCAAAATCCCTGCGGTCATAGTTGCCAAGGGTTGCACTGATTCCGGATTGAAACTGCGCAACTGGCTTGTTGGCGTGAAATGCAATTGCGCCACCAGTGGAATTCCTGCCAAATAAAGTGCCTTGGGGGCCTCGCAGCACTTCGATTCTTTCCAGATCATAGATTTGGGAAATTTGCGAGCCCGTCAAACCCATCACAACATCATCCACATAGATGCTTACCGGACTCACTGTGGTCGCGTTATAATCGTTATTACCCACGCCGCGAATAAAAATATTCGGCTGCCCGCCAAAGGTTTTTATTTCCAGGTTTGGCACTTTTTCATCAATACTCAGGGTATCGCTAAAACCGTTCTCTCTAATCGAATTGGCATCAAAGGCGGCAATGGATATTGGTACATCCTGAACACTTTCAGATTTTTTCCGGGCAGTAACGATCACCTCTTCTATCTGGTAGCTTTTTGCCGGGTCTGCCAGCAGTAACTGGCTATTTACCTGAATCAAAGCGCCCATCAAGCCGATAGCCCAATAACGCTTGAGTGCATAACTGTTATTGATCATTTACCTCTATCCTCCCAACTTAACTAAAATATCATTATTATCTGTCAATAAGCCCCGCTCCCGCGGTTTTATAATGCTTACAAATCAGTTTCATACGCCATGATCGATCCTCGAAATTTAGAGCTCGTATCAATCAGACGACCTTAGAATATTGCAAATCAGCATCACGATGCTTTCACTGTAGGGAACAAATATTTAGACATTTGCGCATTCACGGATAACAATGGGGTTACTATTTAGGGAACATGTCGAGTGTAGCTCATGCCTCTGGAAATTGATTGGAAAGCCCAAAAACTCAATAAAACGGAAGACTTTAAAGCCTTCAGCGAACATTTGAGCGAAGTCCATTTTGACTGGAAGATCAAGCAGTGTGAGGGATTGAGCCGACAAATTAATGCCTATATTAAAAAATATAATTTTGGCGAATGTTTTGTGACTGACGTAATGACGTTGCCAATTAAGGGGGAGCGATCGCTTCCGCAGGGTAACGCGCAACAACCCTGTTATCTGATTATTTCCTATATTCTCGATGGTTCGGGTTACAGTATCACCGTAGGTGATAATCATACTTTTGTGAAACGCGGCAACCTGTTTATCTGGAACAGTAATCATCCTATGCGGTTCGAATCAAAAGAAAATATTCGTCAAATATCTGTATTTGTACCCACAGACTTTCACCGTGTCGCCCAATCTTTAATCTGTCCGGATCGAATTCTGGTCCTTGACGATAATGACGTATTGTCAAACATTCTGCGCTCAACCTTGCTAACTCTGCGTAAAAGTGCACACAAGGTAAGAACCAGCGAAGAGCGCCCCATCATCTGTTCGCTCCTTGACCTCACCAAGGCCTTGACCGAATCACGCTCAGCAACACAGTTGGCAAAAAACAAAAACCCACAGTCTTTGCTACAAGAAGCACAGGAATATATCGAAGAAAACCTGTGCGATGTCGACATCGGCGTTCAGAGTATCGCACGGGCACTGGGTGTCAGTAACCGCTATGTACACAAGCTGTTCGCCAGCACGGGTCTAAGCCTGACCAAAACGATTTCAGGAAAACGTACCGCTCAGGCAGCCAGGTATTTGTCAGACCCGGGGCTCAGTGAACTGACTATTACCGATATAGCCTTTATGATTGGATTTAATGATTCAGCTTACTTTAGCCGTGTTTTTAAAGCTAAATACGGTTTCTCCCCAAAGCAGTTCCGCCAGCTTAATTCCAGATAAGCAGCCAATGACCGGTAGGCTATCTGGCCTTATTCTTACTACCCAGTGACCATGGCGCACCTAAATCTCGAATTCCCTCACAGCCAGAATGATTAGTGTTTTTTGCTAACAACTAGCCATTTACCGCCATTCGCCAACCCCTCTCCAGCCGATATAGTTTCCTCCCAATAGGGTAGAACCTGGTCCTCTATCCTATTGGGAAAATCACGACGCGCAAATCTCAGAGCGTTGGAGTCAGCATGGCAGCACCGATATCGGTAGTTACTCTGCTGACGAGCATATTAAAAAATTCCGCGGGAGGAAAACATGAAACTCAGCAGGTCAATTTATTCAACCCCAGTCGCACTATTATCTGCGGCTGCGCTAATGTCGACAAACGCCTTTGCAGAAGACAATACTTTAGCTTTGGAGGAGGTTGTGGTCACGGCACAAAAACGTGCTACTGATCTACAAACTACAGCGGCCGCCATCTCTGCTTACAGCAGCGAAGCACTGCTCAACCGTGGCATTAGCGATATTGAGGACCTGGGACGAGCGAATCCAAGCATGGATGTCTCCCTCTATCAGGGTGAGGCACAAATCTATATTCGTGGTATCGGCTACTCCGGCATTATCGGTGGTACCGACAGCTCCAGTGCGCTACACCTGGACGGCGTTTACGTTTCCCGCTCCTCCTCCGCAGTACCGGGCTTTATGGATATCGATCGAGTAGAGGTGGTTCGGGGCCCTCAGGGCACACTCTATGGGCGTAATGCAACATCAGGCTCGATAAATCTAATCCACAAAAGACCGACTGAAGAGTTTTCCGCTAAATCAAAGCTCTCACTTGGTAATTACGAACACTACAAGGCCTTTGGCGCAATTTCCGGCGCGCTATCTGATAATCTCCGCGCACGCTTGGCGATGCAATTAGAAAACCATGAAGGCTACACCGACCTCACAAGGCTTGACGGATCTAGCCATGAAGCGGAAGCAAAAGATGATTTCACCGCTCGCTTCACTTTGGAATATGATCTGAGCGATTCCGTCTTGATCAGCCTATCAGGAGACTACTATGAAGCAGATGATACCCAAGTAGTCTGGCATCGCATGAACGCCGGAGCGCAAACCAACCCTTTCTTTCAGCAGTATATCGCTAATTTGGGTGGCGTTCTTTCCGAGAATTATTCACGCGACCTCTTCTCTGACTTAGAGCATGAAAATAATCCTCGCATATGGGGACTGACCGGTCGTGTGGAGTGGGATTTGGGTGACTACCAACTTACTTCTATCACCGCATACCGCGAAACTAATCCCTTTAATCACGATGAAGGTGATTTCACCGCTGCCTTTGGCGTCGATCAGTTACGCGAAGAAGATCACAAACAATTCAGCCAGGAATTCCAATTGAGCTCGCCGCAGGATAGAGCGCTATCCTGGTTGGTGGGCTTTTACTATTTCACGGAGGAAAACGATGTCCGTAACGAATACTTCCTGCCCTTTGTCGACGAACAGTATGGTCTCCCGAATGATGACAACTGCTGTCTTTTAGAACTAAACGGCACCGGTGAAACCGACGCCTGGGCAATCTTTGGCGAAGCAACTTGGGATATCACCGACAATCTCGAACTACTGGTCGGCGGTCGCTACAGTGAGGAAGAAAGGGGCGGACGTAATGATGTGCTGTTAAGGAACTTCATTCCGGGGGTTTTGGACAATGTTGCCGGCTTTAATGATGAGACCTTCGACTCCTTTACCCCGAAAGTGGGCCTAAATTATACGTTGAATGAGGATCTGTTTATTTACGCTTCCATTTCCGAAGGTTTCAAAAGCGGCGGTTTTAATGTCGGTAGCTACCAACAAACACCTTTTGAACCGGAAGAGATTCTGGCCTACGAAATAGGTATAAAAGCAGATCTTTTTGATAACCGTTTACGCCTGAATTCAGCGCTGTTTTTCTACGACTATGATGATTTACAAATTCAGGATGTGGAAAATAACAATACCGTTGTCCGTAACGCTGCCAAAGCTGAAATATTCGGTCTTGAGCTGGAAGGAACAGCCTTAATAACAGAGAACTTTCTGGTGGACTTCGGCTTCGTCTGGCTGAATGCCGAATTCACCGAAGGCGCGTTGATGGATCCGAAAGCACCCGCCTTAGGCATTCAGGAACTGGACGGAAACAATCTGCCACGCGCACCCGAATTCAAAGCAGTGCTGGGCGCGCAGTACGAGATCGCTCTTAGCTCAGGTAGTTCCCTTCAATTTAGGGTTGATTATTCCTGGCAGGATGAGGTGTTTTTCTCCGCGTTTAATGTCGGCCAACTGAGTGAGGATGCTTACGATTGGACTAAGGCCAAGGTTACCTATAGCTCCGCGGACCGAAACTGGTCTCTCGCGGCCTATGTGGATAATATCTCTGACGAAGAAGTGTTTACCAATGCGACTTACTGGGGCGATATCGTTGACTCAGTAGCCGCAGGCAGCCTGGCACCACCCAGAACCTATGGTGTAGAACTTAATTACAACTTTTGATCAATTACTCCATTCACATAGATTGATGAGGAGATACCTGTGCCCGCAACACTGGAACAAAGAATTGGTATTCTTGAAGACATAGAGTCGATTAAAAAACTTAAAGCCTCTTATTGTTATCTCGCAGATGCGGGCATGCAAGACGCCGACTTAATGGAACAATTTGCTGACCTCTTTGTTCCGGATATTTGGGTAGATTTTGAGTTCCTTGGCACTTATCACGGAAAGGAGTCCGTGGTTGCCTTTTATCGGGACCAGGTAGCCGCACTACTCTCCTATTCTGCGCACATGGTAACCAATCCCCGCATCGAAGTTAAAGGGGATCGGGCCGAGGGTGACTGGTACGTTCTAGTTCCGTTAACGGTTAGAGATACCGGACAGGCAGCCTGGTTACAAGCTCGCTATCAGGAGCAATATCAAAAAATTGATGGCTGCTGGAAATGGCGTTCCATTACCGCACGCTTTGACCATATAACGCCCTTTGACCAGGGATGGTCCAAAACCCACTTAATGGATGAGTTTGTACCTTAACTGGCTGTTAGGGCGATAGACTGTACAAGTTAGCTGTTAATCATATTCTGTCAAAATTCAGGAAAACCAGCATGTCCTACTTTGATATCAATCTCGATCTGTCTTGGGAAGAAAAAGAGATAAAGAGCACCGCCCATCGTTTTGCAAAAGAAGTACTTCGCCCCGTCTCAATAAAACTGGATAAAATGAGTGCAGAAGATGCCATTGCGCAGGACTCCCCACTGTGGGGGGCGTTACAGCAATGCTATGCCATGGGATATCACAAAGCCTTACTTCCTGAATCCGTGGGTGGCGGTGGATTCTCGCCACTACAAGCACACCTTTTGTTAGAGGAGATGTTATGGGGAAGTATGGGTATCAGCACCACATTGTTTCTCAGCACATGGGTTTTTAATACTCTTTTGGCGATGGGGGATGATCGGCTTATTCAGGAATTCGTCGTACCCTTTTGTGAATGCGAAGATGCCAGCATCCGAGGATGCTGGGGAATTATTGAGCCGGACCATGGTTCAGACATGCTGTTGACCGATGAAGAGTATTTTTCCAAGCCGGGTGTTAGAGGACAGGTAAGAGCTTACCTGGATGGTGACGAATGGGTTTTAAATGGGCAAAAAGCAGCCTGGGTTTCCGCATCACCTATTGCCACCCATTGTAAGCTGAACCTGCAAATCGATGATTCGTTGGGGCTATCTGGCGGTGGTGTCTGTATTGTACCGCTTGATCTTCCTGGCGTTTCAAAAGGCAAGCCATTGGAAAAGTTGGGACAGCGTGACCTCTCCAACGGCGAAATATTTTTTGAGGATGTGAGAATTCCAAAGCATTACATGTTCGTTGAGCCGGATCAGTATGCGCAATCGATTAAAACCAATTTAGGGTTCGGCAACAGTTTTATGAGTGTCATGGCATTAGGCATTGCCAGAGCGTGCTTCGATGAAAGTTTCGAATATGCGCAGCAACGAATCCAGGGCGGCAAAGCGCTGGCCGAGCACTCTTCCATGAAGATAAGACTGCATAAAATGTTTAGTCAAGTCGAAGCAATACGCGCCTTTAGCCGGGCGGTGTGGAATCTCAACTCCAGCATCTATCCACCACTTTCGGAGTACGCCTACGCCGCAAAAACCTATTGTACTGAGGCCACTGTTGATATTGCTTATGAGGCAGTTCAGATACACGGCGCCAATGGTATTACCAAGGAGTATCCCATCGAAAAATTCTATCGCGACGCTCGATTACTCACTATTGAAGATGGTGAAAACACCACGCTGAATCGGGCCGGTGGAACTATTCTCAACAACACCTACCCTCGTACAGAAGTACAAAAAATCATTTAAAACAGATCGGATCAAATAAACCAATGGATCTAAATCTCACTGAAGAACAGGCCATGATACAGAACATGGCGCGTAAGTTTTCGGAAAACGAGCTTGCACCCACAGCCCACCTTTTGGATAAACAACCGGGTTACCAAGGATTGCTGGCCAATTTAAAAAAGTTGGCCGAACTTGGCTTTATGGGGCTCAATGTCGATGCTACCTATGGCGGAACAGAAGCCGGAACTGTCGCTTTTAGCCTCGCCATGACCGAAATAGGGCGTGGTTGCGCTGCCACAGCGGCCACCATGTCCGTTACCAATATGGTGGGCGAATTGATTCAAGCCGTCGCCAATGAGGAGCAAAAAGATTGCTTCTTACCGAAACTATGTAGCGGCGAATTCCCTGCTGGATCTTTCTGCTTATCCGAACCGGGAGCGGGATCGGATCCCTCAGCTATCACCACAAAAGCAAAACTGGAAAAGGGAGAATGGGTGCTCAATGGCGCAAAAGCCTGGATAACCAGCGCCGCCTATGCCGGTGTGTTCGTGGTTTGGGCGGTCACCGACCCAGCCGCCGCCAAAGGTAAGGGTATCTCCTGCTTTCTGGTCGAAAGAGATACCGCCGGTCTTACGGTTGGAGCCGCTGAGAAGAAGATGGGGCAACGGGCATCCAGCACTAACCCCGTAATCTTTGATGACTGCCGGATACCGCAATCTGCATTGCTGGGAAAGCTCAATGACGGATTTCGGATCGCTGTCTCCGAATTAGCCGGAGGTAGAATTGGGGTTGGTTCATTAGCACTTGGAATCGGATTGGCCGCCATGGACTATGCACGCAATTACCTCACCGAGCGAAAGCAGTTTGGCCAAACTTTAAGCGAGTTCCAGGGCTTGCAATGGATGCTGGCGGACGCTTATACAGAGCTGGAAGCAGCGCAGCTTTTACTCCTGAAAGCCGCTTGTTTAAAACAAAACGGGCAGTCTTTTTCCAAGAACGCGTCCATGGCTAAACTTTTTGCCACTGAAACCGCAAACCGTGTCTGCTATACCGCGTTACAGATGATGGGCGGCGTGGGTTATACCGAAGAGTTACCACTAGAGCGATATACGAGAGACGCCAGAGTCACCTCGATCTACGAAGGCACCAGCGAGATACAGCGTATTATCATTGCTCGCGAGCTGCTACATAACACATAGAGTCCCCATGGTCGCATGTAATTGGTCAGCCGTTCAGCTCCATGCCACCATCCACCACCAACTGTATACCGGTGACGTGTTTTGACTCGTCGCAAGCCAGATAAAGCACCGCATAGGCGATATCTTGCGGCTCCCCATATTCGCCATAGGGAATACGCGACAGAAACTGCTGCCCCGCCTCTGCCACGCTGATGCCGGCTAACCTGCTGGTACCGCATCTCAAGGGCGCCGTGGAACGTATTGCCGCAAGGGAATTACTCCGCGAGTGTCAGTGGATTGCCAACCGTTTTGCCAATGAATTGGCTAATGATGGTATTGCGATCATCGACCAACATCTAAAATCGGTTTACATCAGCCAGAATGCTCAACAATTATTGAGCTGCCATGACCAGTTACCCGATCACTTTTTGATCGCCTGCGGCAACTGCCTAAGCACACATAACACCACTGAAAAACCGGCCCACTTCTGTTTTAAAACAGCAAGGCGGACGATCAGGGCTGAAGTCAGCGCTCTGGAATCCATCAATTCAGCTCTGCGTTTTATTATTCGCATGGACACCTCTTTGCAGGAAGCTCCGACGACTCCTCAATTCACCATGCGCATGAAAAAACTCGGCCTTTCACGCCGCGAAATGGATGTTGCTCAGCTATTAAGTCAGGGGCTAACCAGTATGGCGGTCGCCGACAAACTCTACATCAGCATGCGCACCGTCAATAACCACCTAAGATCCATATATGAGAAAGCCGGGGTACATAATCGAGCAAGCCTGATATACAGGCTCAACGATCAGCATCAGTAAGCGTTCAATCACAGATCCGATATTTATCGCTCGCTAAATTCCGAGCACCGAACACGCTGGAAAATTATGGCAGAAGGGGAGCGAAAATGGACAACCCACGTATACAAATATGCAGTTTATCTATGGTAAACCTACTTTTATTTGAGAAACCGGACGTCCAATAAAATCAAGCGGACAACCCAATAGCTCATCCACTATCGTATCGATGCCGCCGGCTGCGTTGCAAGCAGGTAACGGCTTTTAGCACTATTGAATTAAAATTGCGCTCGATATCCAATGCTAAAAAAATAACCAGTTGTTTTTTCTGCCTCCCCTCCAAAGGTCTCTTCCAGCCACTCATAACCGTAATCAAGCTCAAATTTCATCCATCTTTTAAAGCGGTAGTCAATTCTAACAAAGGGGCGGACAAGCCAGCGGTCATCCTCATCCTCTTTGTCCTCACGATAATCAACCCTCAGTCTTGGATTGATTCTAAACTGTCTGTTCAGATTTACACGCCAATTCAAGGTGCTCGAATAAGTATCACTTCGTTGTGAATCTGAATAACGCAGGCCAAAAATCATAATATCGTTTTCGTAAATCAAACTATTACCCAGTAGTTGAACCGAATAGAAATACTCTTTACCGGTACCAGGGATTTCCTCAACACCTCCTGATGCCCTGGTTGCACCAAAATCGGTTTGAGTCGCCTCTCCCGTTATCTGCCATCTGTCATTGAGCCCATAGGTAATGCCCAGTGTTACTGATTCGCTATCCGACGTTCGGTCTACTGCCAGTTGCTCTAGTTCTCGGTCAGTATAGCGTTCAAATAATTCATCAAGCTCTTCAACACCCTGCCCTTGAATTGAATTTGTAGTGGCTAGTACCGGGCTATTACGTTTGTCTACCACAAGGTTAATGCTGGTGTTATCGAATATTTGCCAATTACCAATAAAAAGAAAGATGTTCAAATCATTATAGGAAACATCATAATCAACCAGTGTAAAAAAAGATTTAGTAGCATCGTAATAGCGCGCCTCTCCTCCTACGGCCTCTCGATCAAGAAGATTAAAGTTATCCTGTGTAATGTAAAAAAGATTAAAGTCCCAGCCAGTCCATAGAGATCCCAAATCGACGCTGACCCCAAAGAATTCCTGATCTGAATTGATTTTGGTTTTATCTGTGGTTTTAACCGGGTATCCATATACCGCATTAAACGTCAGGAAATCATTAATATCGTATGCCAAATGTAGTCCGTCAAACCGCCCTAATACACCACCCGTAGTCCTTGACTGCCTCCCCACCCGACCATAAAGTCCTGTAGCCAAATGTTTCGCTTCTACAGACATGATGCTGATGATAGTTTCGCTCCCATCACTCTCAGAACGCAAATCTTCCCGGTAACTGCCAATAAACTGCGCCCTGACATCAGCGCCGACACTTCGGGCTCGTGCCACAAAGTCCAGATCATTAGTTACATCAGAGCGGGTAATCAGTGTCTCTTGATTCTCAGGTGAGGTTTCATCCCTGAAATATCTCTGTGCTAAACTACCATAAAACTCCGTATTCCAAACCGGATCTTTCCCTGCGCCACGCCCCTTGGTAACACGAAGTTTTTCTTTAGGTTTTTCCGGAGCAGTGATCAGTGCAATCAACCGCTGATTTACTCGATCTGCGTCAGCACTACCCGGATAATCCTGGAGATATTTTTCATATTCAGCCTTTGCATGGGCCAGCTGTCTATTATATTCCCTTGCAACGCCCAGTAGCTCTTGCGCATGCCTTCTCACTTCCTCGGAGCCTATCTCTCGAATTTTGGTAAACAGTTGAACCGCTCGTGAATAATTTTTATCCAGCATAGCGTTATTGGCTTCATCCAGAAGAGCTGCTACTTTTGGCTCCGCGCCCTTAATCCGCGTAATCAAGTTCTCGGCGCGAACAACAGCAGCACCGGCTTCTGGAGATTTATTTGTTATCGTTTCACTCTCATCCTCTACGGCGATAATGATAGATCGCAGGTCTGCACTACTACGCACTTTAAAATTAATATTCCGGTTGAATCGTGCTATCACACTTGGACGATCCGGATCCTCTCCCTCGAAGATCAACTCGTTCAGAGATGCACCCTTGTCCTTGTTCCAGCTCAAATTGCTGCGCTCACCGGCTTGATCCACTTCATCTGAACCAAGAATAAGCTCCGGTCTTAACCGGATCTCCAGCACTTTCCCGGAATTCTTTGGTGAATAGCTTTGAATACGCATTGGAAAGAAAAACCTGATCTCAAGTTCATAGCCAGTTTTAGTGGTTTTTATAATGACGTCATCAACAGTTTGCGCATGGACAGGCAAAACAGCACACAATAAGCCGGTCAGCAGAGTAACTGTTGCAACAAGATGGCGATTTAAATATTTAATTATAATCAGGTAGTTCATTAGATCCCCTAGAAATCTCCATCCGTTGTTCTATGCTCACTGCTTTGACGGTCTTTAATTGTCGTTAGAGAACTGTCGCTGTAGATGTGGCATGACCCAGAGCAATCTCGCAGCTCACTTACGTTATATTTAGCGTCCGGATTTTCATGTTTTTTATGTGGACCTATTTTAAAATCACCGGCGTGACAGCCGGCACAATCTGGTTTATAGGCTCCCGATGTCCAGGTTGGAATCTGACTATTACTTTGATGACAATCCAAACACTGTACATTAGAGCGATGATCACCCGGATATCCCCCTGAGGAATGAATAAAATCTATGTTGCTCCAAGTATTCACTATATGACATTCATCACATTGCAGCGAGGTTACAAAATGATTACCAGCTTTACCGGTCGCAGCCGAGCCATTATGACAACTCGAACATGATCCTGAGACTGAATTATGGTCAAGGTTAGCTGGAGTCCAAGAAATACTGCTGTGGCAATCATCACACTGAGCTGTTGTTTGAATATGCGTCGGATGCTTGCCACTGGCGGTCGTACCGTTATGGCAGCTTGAACAGCTCCCTGTAACTGAAGCATGATCAAAACGAACGTCTAGCCAGGTATTAACAACATGACAATCGTCACAGCTATTGCTGCTGGTAATGTGCGTTGGATGTTTGCCCGGCGCGATACTGCCGTTATGACAGCTGGCACAGCTTCCGGTGACCGCACTGTGATCCACCCGCGTGACCGGTGTCCAGGCCGTGCTGCGATGACAGTCATCACAGCTGTTGGTACTGGTGATATGGGTGGGATGCTTGCCGGTTGCGGTGGTGCCATTATGGCAGCTGCTGCAGGAACCCGTGACCCCCGCATGATCGAAGTTCACATTACTCCAGCTGTTACTGCTATGACAATCGTCACAGCTATTGCTGCTGGCAATGTGCGTTGGATGTTTGCCCGGCGCGATACTGCCGTTATGACAGCTGGCACAGCTTCCGGTGACCGCACTGTGATCCACCCGCGTGACCGGTGTCCAGCTTCGATCTGAATGACAGTCTAAGCAAATTCCCGTTGATCGAATATGATTCGCGGGTTTCGCAGAAGCGGAACCCGCTCCACCTTGGACATGACAAAGATTACATTCTTTCGGTGTCCCTTTGAAAATTCCTCTAACATGACAACTTTCACAGTCAAGCGATCTATGCGCACCGCTGAGACTAAAACTGGTAGAAAAATGATCAAACTCGGTGTTACTTGCTACATCTGGTAACGCCGTTAAGCTAAAAACCAGGAGGACTATAGCAAAGATTACTCTGGTGATAGCTCGAGGAGTTTTTACAACTTCATTCTGGCAAATCATACGCATCACTAATTCAGCCTTAATTCTTTGAAACTGTTGGCTGTATGACAACGCCCGCAGTCCCGGCCAAATTTCCTGCTATGAATATCATCAGCAAGATGGCAAGAGATACAATTCTGACTACGCTTGATTTTTTTTGATACCGGGCGGTGGTGACACTCGCTACAGCTTAAGTCACTGTGAGCACCCTCAAGAGTAAATTTGGTCTGTCTGTCATGATCAAAAACCCACCATTGCCAACCGTTTGGGCTGTGGCAATCGCCACAGTTGGCACCCAATCCCTGCTTATGAGCATCATCTTGAGAATGGCAATCAGTACAACGGTTTCCAGCATTCTGAAACTCTCTGGAAGTATGGCAACTATCACAGGACGTAATTGCATGAATGCCGGTTAAAGGGAACTTGGTAAGATCATGATTAAAAAGAACTTGCTCCAGCCAACCCACTTCTGCATGACAATCATTGCAACTTTTGCCCTGCTGACCTAAATGCACGTCATCATCTACATGACATTGAAAACACTGCTTGCCAATTTTCGCCTCTTTAATACTGCCGCGATGACAGTTTTCACAGGCAAGTTCTTTATGGCTGCCGTGCAATGGGAATTCCGTATCGCGTTGATGATCAAAAATCAGTCGACTCCAACTCTCTTCCTGATGGCATGTCTCACATTTATTACCATATTTCCCCTTGTGCTCATCGTCACCTCGGTGACAGGCATGACATTGGGTCTGAAGTTTTTTCTCGCTCGCTGGAGGTTGGTGGCAGTTTTCACAAAAAAGCTCTGTGTGCTTGCCTTCTAGCCGAAAATCCGTATCTGTATTATGGTCAAAGCTGGTTTCACTCCACCCGGTTTCTTCGTGACAACTACCGCACTGGTTACCCATATTTCCAGCGTGGACATCATTTAGCACATGACAAGCAAAACATTCCTCCGGCGTTTTTTCATAATTTTCTCCGGGATGACAGGCGCGACATTGAACCTCTTCATGTTTTCCAGTCAGGTTAAATTTAGTACTGCTATGATCAAATTCAGCCTTGTCCCATGCCATTGCCGAGTGGCAGTCATGACAAGCAGTTCCAAGATTTCCATTATGTCTATCATTTTCCCGATGACAGTCCACACACTCCCCCGGAGCCTCTCTATATTTAGCATCCGCTTTATGACAAGACTGACAAGACACACTCAGATGACCATCTTCAAGACTGAAGTCCGTAAGGTCATGATTAAAATTACTGGTGTCCAGATTCATAATTTTAGCATCGCGCCCGATATGTTCCGTGTGACAAGTTTTACAGCCCAGGTTTCGGTCTATACTGCGACCATGAAACCCATGTTCTATAGCAAAGTCTTTCCTTATCTCCTTATGGCAATCAAGACAAAGCTGATTCTGAGATTTTTTTTCGAAAACAGCATGGCATTTGCCGCAGCTGTTCTCATACTCTAGGTGCCCTTCAATAACTTCCCCTGGCATTAGCATTGTTTTCCAGGTAACTTCTTCGGCATTTGCCGGCTGGGCGACGGCAAGGACAAACAAAATATAAACCCCAAAACCACTGCTACATCTGAAGCGGGTTTTCACAATAAAAACATGCCTTCAGTTGGCTCGGCATTTAACCTAATAGGCATGAACTGCGTAAACATGCACCCAGCCAGTAATTATCAGCATAAAAAAAATGGGCATATGTAACATATGCCATAACGAAAAAAGCTTTTCGTAGAAACTTAACTCCGCGATTTTTCGGATAGTAGTTAGATAGAGCGTGATATGCGCAGTGACTTCATTTATCTGCGTTTTTACATCCGGACTGGACAAATTAAGTTGCTGGTTGATTTGGGCCTGCTCTAGCCTTAATTGGCGACAAAAGCTTATACGCGCCCATCTGGTTTTTATTCCTAACATCATAATGCGAAGGAGATTGCCAAGGACGGTTCGGCGCTGCTGCACCTCTTCCTCAAAACCAATAATTTTATTAATCAGCGTATCAGTAATAAGAACTTGCTGTAACTCTTTATCCTTATCCAGTTGCTGCCGGGCAAAAACTCGATTAACCCGCAAGGCTTTCAATTCAGCTTTATTACCATACAGACCAAAGTGAATCTTTCCGTAGATAAAACGTCCGATCAAACCACTACTTACCATCAGTATCATGCTAATGAGAGCTACATTGCTATTAGTAGATCCAAAACTGAAATTGCAGTGGAAGAGGATACACAGGGGGCCAAATACACCAAAGACCATGTGCAACATAAACCATTGTCTGGTCGAGAAAATAAACAACCGGCTATTGTAAAAGCGCTTACGCAGCGGGTAAACCAGCAACAGTAACATCATAGAACCACCGGCAATGCCCAACCCGTAGCCAACACCGGACTCCGCTGACAGATAATATTCATCACGAATCTGCCAGCCTAAATAAAGTATGGCAAAAACAATTAACGTCGTGATTAATGATGGTGAAAGCCATCCTAATCCTCTAGGTGATGAACGCAAGGACAGGTCGTTGGGTGGCAATTCATCATCTAATATCCCTGGTTCCAGTTTAACTGCCAATAACGACTCCACGATTCCCCCAAAAACGGAATGACCCTGCTAATTACTAACAGCGGCTGTTTTTTTGTGCATAACACTTTTTTCTATATAACTATTTAGTAAGCTATTATCCGACTGTCTGAGTTTATGGGAGGTTTGATCATAGCGCTTCTCCTGACTATCCGTTAATGGATTGGCTCCTGAATAACCCAGAGCCTTGGCTCGACCAAACGCCTCTTCGGCTGCCTGCCACTGCTGTAGATAATGATAAGATTTAGCCAACAGAACCCACCCCTCAACATCACCAGGTTCAGCCTTTAAGCGACTGAGCAGACCACCGATTAAAACATCGACCGGCTCTACTTTTTCGCTTTCGGTGCCCGATATTTTCAACTCACCTGAGACGGTAGTTTTTAGATTTGCCGGTTTGGCTGTATTAACGGTAGATTTTTCATTAAACAGTAAAAATACACCGACACTTTTCCAGTAGAAAGCAATAAAAAAACCCCCTACAACAACTATTAGGACTAATAGGTAATAGCGACCTTTCCCAACATCTACAATCCGGTTCATGGTTACTCAATAGCAAATAGTAAAGCGCTGGTCATTCTGGACACATAGAACAACTTCTGACCTTATATTTATAGACTGCTAGTCTTAAGAGAACCTTAAGGTTTTCGTTCTTTGCATTTAAAAGCATTAAACTGATGCTAACCTACCCTAATAGAGAAGAAAGGCTGACTCTTTAGAATAGATGGCGAAAAAGCCATAGAATGTTCGTTTTTCAAGGTGTTAGCGTAAAATCAAAGCCATGCTTAAATTTTAATTCATGTGTATTTCGATACTATTTATTCACATCAGACAAAATTTGCCGTTAATCCAAAATGCCAGACAATTTGAATACTAATGTACTACTTCTTTATGCACTACCCATGCTTTTTATTTGGGCAGTTTTTATCGTACGTAAGCGTTTTGTACATAGAATATCTATAGCGAAACAAAGAGAATCAATAGTATCAGGGCTTACCGAGCCCGCAAGTCTTCACCCGGTTATAGACCCAAGCAAATGCCTGGCTTGCGGCGCCTGTGTCAAAGCCTGTCCTGAAGGTGAAATTCTTGGATTAATTGACGGCAAAGCAAAACTGATTACCCCTGCAAACTGTATCGGTCACGGAGCCTGTAGCGCAGCCTGCCCTTTCGATGCAATTTCCCTTGTGTTCGGTACGGCTACGCGGGGTGTGGATATCCCGATGCTACAATCAAATTTTGAGACCAACGTACCGGGTATTTTTATAGCCGGAGAACTCGGTGGAATGGGCCTTATTCGAAATGCCATAGAACAGGGTGCACAGGCTGCCGAGGAGATACATAAGAAAATCTGCTCTACCAACCGATCCGCTCATACCTCTGACCTCGATTTGGTAATCGTAGGCGCCGGCCCTGCCGGAATTGCCGCATCTCTCAGCGCCAAGAATAAAGGGCTTAGGTTCATCACCATTGACCAGGACTCACTCGGAGGCACAGTATCACACTTCCCACGCAATAAACTCGTATTGACTGCCCCGGTTAATTTACCCTTAGTAGGAAAGGTGGAATTTCGGGAGACAACAAAAGAAGCTTTATTAGAATTCTGGCAGAGCATAATTCAAAAAACACAATTAACTATCCACTTTAATGAACGCCTAGAAAATATCCAGACCCAGAATGAACAGTTCAAGGTATACACGACACAAGATGAATACACCTCAAGCGCCGTATTACTATGCCTGGGGCGCAGAGGCACGCCCCGACAATTAAATGTACCTGGAGAAGAATTGCCCAAAGTAGTATATCGATTAATTGATGCCGAGCAGTACTCAGGCAAAAAGGTATTGGTAGTGGGTGGAGGAGATAGCGCGATTGAGGCTGCTGTCAGTATTTCAGAAAAACCCGGAACCAGTGTTTATCTGTCCTATAGAGGTAGTGCCTTTTCCAGGGTAAAGCCCAAAAACCGGGAAAAACTAGAAGCCGCCGAATATGGTCAAAAACTCAAGGTTCTACTTAACTCTCAGATATCTGAAATTGATAAAAACCACGTTTCTATTGAACACAAAGGCAAAATTATCAAGCTAGAAAACGATGCTGTTATCATCTGTGTCGGCGGTGTTTTACCCACACCTTTTTTGGAACAAATCGGCATAAAGATTGAGACAAAATATGGCACGGCTTAAATTGCGATGGTTAAACGCACTTCCCCTTATTTTGGCTGCAGCTCTGTCCTTAGGTCATTTTGCTATTGCCAACAATGTCAGCCTAGAAGAAGCACGAAAGGCCGTACGCATAAAAGATTATAACCTAGCCTTTAAACTGTTTTTGACCCTTTCAGAAAACGGTAACGCCGAAGCCCAATACCAATTAGCCAATATTTACCGCTCCGGAAGAGGCGTAAAGCGCAGCTATTCTGAGAGTGCTAAATGGTTTGAGCGTGCTGCAAACCAGGAGCATATTGAGGCCCAATTTAATTTAGGGGCACTTTATGAAGTTGGCCGCGGTGTGGAACAAAATGACAGGACTGCGATGATTTGGTACCAGGCTGCAATGAAAGCTGGGCATCCTAAAGCAAAAACCAGACTTGAAAAACTTATATCAAAAACCTCAGAAATGTCCACTTTAGTTAGCAATAGCTCACAGGAGCAACTCAGCGAACTACTGCATATTTACTCAAAAAAGAACGACACACTTAAATTAAAGCAACTTATACCGGATATTGAGCATATAGACGCCAAAGATAAATTTGGAAACTCCGCACTTCTCGTCGCTACACAAGCGGGCAGTTACGCTGCCGTTAAACTACTATTAGCGGGTGGGGCCAATGTGGATATCAAAGACGTCTACGGTGATTCTGCGCTATTGATCGCCACAAAAATAAACCATCTTGATATTATTCAAGCACTGCTAACCAGTGGTGCCTCGATTAATATTCGTGATGCGAATGGCAACACTCCACTGATGTCCGCAGTAAGAAAGGGTCACTCTGAACTGGTCACCGCATTGATAAGTGCGGGTGCTGATCCGAATTTGACCAATACAAAAAATTTATCTCCCCTTGATATTGCTAAGAGTAAGAAACATCAAAAAATTCAAACAATATTAATCAACTCAGGGGCCAAAAAAGCTAGGCGTTTGTTATCACAAGCACCATCAAAAAAACTTTCTGAGAAGAAATTAACTACCAATCTGGAGCGGAATCGATCGATAGCAAACCAACTATCTTCACCATATCTCAATTGGCCTGCGCTAAATATCGCTGCTTGGCGTGGCCAGGTTGAATTGGTTGATTTGTTATTAAAACAGAATGTAGGTATTCAAAGTATCGACCCTGATCATCATACACCTCTGACACGGGCTGCTTGGCAAGCCCACACTCAAGTTATTGTTAGACTTCTTGAGGCCGGGGCATCTGTAGACTTCCATTATCCTGGCAAGGAATCGGCACTGGAACTGGCTATCGACCACAACCGGCATGAAATAGCAGATCTTCTATTGAAAGCTGGAGCGAATGCCAACCAGTACACAATCAGTGGCGAACCGCTCATAATGTTAGCTATTAGGAAGGGCAGTCAACAAATCGCTTTAGCGCTTATAGAGCATGGTGCCAAAACAAACCTTTCTTACGGCGGAAATAACACACTCACATTGGCTTCACAGTCTGGATTGAATCTCACTGCCCGCATCATTCTGAAGCAGCATAAAGGTTTACTCAATCTGCAGGATTCGCATGGCCGTACTGCATTATGGCTCGCTACGGCAAACGACCATGAACAAACTGTGAAACTACTGCTAGATGCAGGAGGCGACTTTTCCCTATCCGACCAGGAGGGAAACACCCCCCTCGCCACTGCTGCTACAAACGGATATAACTTGATCGCACATCTGCTTTTAGATGCAAAAGCAGACCCCAACGCTACCAACCTGCAGGGAAACACAATCTTAATGCTAGCAGCCAGATCGGGGCACACCGATATCCTCAGAATGCTACTACGTTTCGGAGCTGAAACTAAAACCAGAAACCACACAAGCCATACTGCTCTAATGATGGCTGCGAAAAACGGTCATCTGCCAGCCGTAAAAATATTGTTAGAGCAGGGGAACGACCCATCTCGCAGAGACAGGAAGGGAAAAGATAGCGTTATCCTGGCACAGGAAGCAGGTCACGAAGAGCTGGCTCTTTTTTTGGAGGAGCATAAGAAAAAACAGAAGCTTTTAGGTATATTTTGATGCCGTAATTGCTATCGTATTTATATTGATGCAGTTCGCCATTAGCCAATTTTTAAAACTCATATCCCAGTAAAAATTTGATGGTACAGTTTAATAAAGTTAAAAATCTATTGCGCATGCCGCTGTCGGCGCTTTTCAATATATTTTATTTTTGTCGTCAACCCGCAGATAAGTATAAGTAACGCCACAGACAGATAGCCAACGCCCTGCACTATTGATGGTGTAGCCTCATATCCGACCAACGAATAAAGTAACCGGCCTGTTAGAGATTGTTCCGTAAGCACTGCTGAGGAATCCCAAAGTTGTGCCGAGTAGGTAATCCAATCTGCTTGGGTTAACAACAAAATCGCCTGCGCTGCCATATTGCCGCCAATTAATGCCAGCACAACCGTACTCACAACCCAATAACTCTTACTAGACAACCCCGTGAGCAGGTAAAACAGCACAACACCAATGCTTATACCAATGCCTGTACCGATAGCGCTGCCTGCAAGCACAGAACGGGTATAAACAGAATTTGTCATGTTACCCTGGAGGTAGAGAAAAATCTCTGCGCCCTCCCTGGTAATTGATAACATCACTAGAACAGGACAGATAGTACTTAGCATAACCGTTGAATAGACTCTTGCTCGGGCGGGGTTAAGCAAAAACGCTATCAGCGCCACCAACACTGAGATGCTGAGTTGCATCGAAGCACTCACAATCTCCTGCCCCACATAATCAAACCATTCTGAGATGCTTCCTATATAGGCTCCAAACAGGTATGCACCTACTACACCCAGGAAAATACCGAGGATGATCCAGCGTTTCATCTTGGGAAACGATTGCGTGAGCGCCAGCAACACACTAATTAGCAGTGCGGCTTCCAGAATTTCCTGCAACACTAACGTGATGGAATTTAAAAACATGGTCTACTCTTTAACAATCACTTTACCCTGCGCCGTTTTCGGAAAGAACTCACCAAAAAAGGGATATTCACCCGGCGGTAAAGGACCAATAAATATGACACTTATTGAGTTTCCTACAATCACCTTCTCCCGATTAAGCTCATAGCTTTCGAATTCTTCTGCTGTTGGATCCAGGTTCTTTACCAAAAGCTTTACCTTGGTATTTGCCGGTATTTCGACGACTGCCGGATAGAACAAATGATCCTTGATTTCTATTTCAATCAACGGTGGCCGCGCCAAACTAAACTCACAAACAGTCAGCAACAATAGCATCCAATAGGTTTGGGGTACCCGGCGATTAACTTGCATCAGCCTTTTTTGCTTCACTAAAGTCAATAATAAAGGCACTGCCGGTAGGAAACCTTGAGTTAGATACAGTAATAGTCGCGCCTAAAAGAACAAGTATATGTTGAACAATGGTCAGGCCCAAACCGCATCCTAATATATTCCGATCAGACTGATGAGCGCCGCGATAAAATCTATCAAATATACGGTTGCGTAACGCTTCCGGCACTCCTGGTCCGGAATCTTCAACTGTCAGGCGCACCCGCTGCTGCTGTTTTTTAACGCTGATTTTAATCTGCCCAGATTCGGGCGTATATTTACTGGCGTTACTTAAAAGATTCTTCAGCAAAGTAGTGAGCGCGATATCATTACCATTAATGGTGCAATGATCACCAACCAATTCTATAGACTGGTTTTTAGATTCAAACAAATAATATTGTTCCGCCATAACATCCTGAGCTAACGTATAGAGATCAAGCAAGCGGGAGTTTTCAGCTAACTGTTCTGGAGTCGATCTATATAAAACCAAGAGCTGCTCAACCAAGTGTTGCATCCGTTCGACGCCGGCACGAAGTTGAATCAACGACTGGCTGTCCGCTGGTACTTCCTCCGCGATATTGTGTAGTTGAACCTTCAGTGCACTAATGGGCGTTCTCATCTCATGTGCTGCGTCTGCCGTAAAACGCTTTTCTCGTTCCAAAGTAGAGCGCAACCTCTCAATCAAACTATTCACCGACCGTGTAATCTGCACCAACTCCGGCCTTAGCTCCATTTCAGATAATGGAGTCAGGTCCTCCGCTTTTTTTTCGCGCAACTGTTTCGAGAGTTGGGTTAAAGGCATTAGTCCCTGGTTAACGATAAGCCATATCAGCAATCCGACTAAGGGGATTCCTATCAACAAAGGGATTACTGATTCCAGAATTACATTTTCCGCTAACAGGTAGCGAATATCGGATCTCTCCGCCAAAGTGACCCATAGATTCTGTCTGAGATCGAAATAAGCCAGCGCTCGCCACCGGTAACCCGAAAAATTAATATACCCATAGCCAGGGGTTAGCTCCGCAATGGCTGAGACAGGCGCATTAGACGAAGATGCAGCAATCTTGCCATCCTTCCAGATTTGAAAAGCGATGTCCCCTGAGTGGCTAAAGTCTGTTGTATTTTGTTCGAGCGGTAAGTTGGCTATCAGCATAGCAGTATTAAACATCTGTTGGTCAAACAGCTGTTCTGCCTCAGCCATACTGGAACGGTAACCCTGGATCGCTGCTATAAAATTGAACAAAATCAGCGTAGCAATCACCGTTAGTATCAAAAATGTGCGTATCGATCTCACTTACAATCAACCTTGTAACCCACCCCCCGAATCGTTCGGATAAAATCGGCGCCCAGTTTTTTCCTTAGGTGATGCACGTGAACTTCCACAGCATTACTTGCTACCTCTTCATCCCAACTATACAAACGATTTTCCAGATTAGTCCGAGTTTGTACTCGCCCCGCATTTTCCAGTAGCAATTTTAATAGCATATACTCCTTACGTGGAAGCTCAAGCTCATCTCCCTTAAAGGTGACATAGTGAGAGGTCGTATCCAAAACTATCTCGCCAATGTTAATCTCAGCTGATTTTACAGCGCTGAGTCTCCGCTCCAACACTCTTAAGCGCGCTAATAGCTCAATCATTTCAAAGGGTTTGACTAGATAATCATCCGCACCACCATCCAGTCCAGCCACTTTATCATCAGCTGAATCCCTCGCAGTTAATAACATCACTGGCAAATCACTAGATAAATTACGAATTTGTTTTAGCACCATCAACCCGTCCAAATCGGGCAATCCCAAATCAAGTACCACAATATCTGGCGGCTCATTTTCAACAACGTGCAGGCAGGCTTTTCCCGTCTCTATATGATTGACAGCATAGCCCTGCTTTTGTAGAGCCTGTTGTAGACCTTTTGCCAATAATCGGTCATCTTCAACCAGCAGGATCTGCATTTTTGAAAACCTCTCATAGGTCGCTATATCTTAAGTTTAGGCTCCAGCAAAGCTAAACGCTCGTTTATCTCTTTTCTGGCGACCGGCATCGGTTAAAGGGCGCAATGGCCGGGAAGACGCGTTTTTTACTTTAAACAGGTAAATTTTTGCTTCCTTATATCGCTTCTCGTTCAGCAGGTAGTTCCTATAAAAATAGTTACTGTTGATACCATCCGCATTTATGACCAGCGCTTTTTTCAGAAGTTTCTCAGCTTTTTCATCATCGCCAAAACCGATAGGCCAACCCGGTATGTTAAAGTAAAGTACACCAGGACTTGTGTTGGAGGAACCATTCATCGCATCTTGGAATTGATATTGAACACCAAGGCCAAGCCAGAGGAAATTTTTACGATAATATTCTGGTACAGACCAAATTCATGATTGTTGCTTTTTGCCTATTAGATCGTATCTTCAATAAAAAAAGAAACTTTCGAATCTGCTGTTGGGTTGGTTCCAGGAAAACCATTTACCCGTTCTTCGGTTATACAAGAGGCGGCAAAACGACCGATGGAATTACGAGTCTGCCCAGGCATTGAGCAATACCTAGTGAAAAACTAGCCGGACAGCCACATATACTTATTTAATGCAAAGGGTTAACGAACGATAAGAATCAATTATGGCCGGTGCTCTTTTGCTATAGAATCATGCGACTACATTTCCAGCAGACCGCTTTTAGTCCGTCCGAATTCGAAAGCCAGCCTTCCACAAGGATAGCACCAACTTTACGTTTTATGCGCCATATTCAGGGGGAGCCTCCACAACAGGAGACACTTTTATAAAAAATCTGGCGTACTCAATGGAGCCAGTCATATCTATCGCATTAACGATCATAATCAGAAACTGTTCAATCACAGATCCGATAGTTATCGCCCAGTAAACTCCGGTTTACGCTTTTCCAGAAACGCCGCGATTCCCTCCCGGCCATCTTTGGTTTTGGCATTAGCGGCTATCATTCGTGATTCGGAATTCATCTGTGTTTCAATGTTATTCTTTTCTGCACTGAGCACCAGACGTTTCACCGCAGCAAACGCTTTGGTCGGACCGCTGGCCAGTTGTTCAACGAGCTGTCGCGCGCGCTCCTGCAGCGCCTCCGGCTCAACAACTTCGTTAACAAGCCCCCATTCAAGCGCCTCAGCTGCGCTCAATCTCCGATTAAAAAGCATCAACTCCTTCGCTCTTTTGACTCCGACCAGCTGAACCAGCAAACTGGTGGCACCCCCATCGGGTGAAAGGCCCGCAGCCGTATAGGCTGAGGTTAACGAAGCCTTAGCCGAAGCCAGAGTGTAATCGCCTACCAGAGCCAGCCCCAAACCAATACCTGCAGCCGCGCCATTTACCGCTGTAACAACCGGTGCCAACATACGCATTAAACGAATAAAGGCGTCATGGGTATAGAATGTGACCATTTTCAGCTCTTGCGATATCGCCTCGCCTTTTTCTGCGAAGGAAGCCAAATCGCCCCCGGCACAAAAAAGTTTGCCATTGGCGGTTAGCAGCACCGCCCTCACCGAGGAATCCTCCTCACAGGCAATGACAGCCCGATGCAGCTCCTGCGCTAGCTGCAGATTAACAGTATTCGCCGCTTCCGGTCTGTTCAAGCAAATGGTCGCCACGGAATTTTCAATGCTAAATTGAATCGTACTAAATGAATCATAACTGGTCATGTTTGGTTCCTTTCATCTCTACCCATACACTGCTAGCGGCAACTATAATGCCACAGCGAGCGCAGTATATCGCCCGCGGTCATCGCGCTCTATCTTGCCGCACGCCATCTCAAAATCATGCGTAAAAAACAAGCGCCCCTTCCGCTCTATTAAATCAGTTATAAGTGCAGTTTTTTCATCAATCAACTGTTCGGGATAGCGATCATAACCCATAGTGATAGGGAGGTGCACCCAGGGAGCACCGGGAATGAGATCGGCACAAAATAGCAGCGGTCCATCTGCTGTGGCGATCTCCGACAGCATTAATCCGGGCGTATGTCCGTTGGAGAAATGCACTTTTACCCGCCCATCCAATATCGATGACTGGTCACTATCAACCAGCTCAAGGCGCTGTGAATCGATCAGTAATTTACTTAATGTCTCGATGAAAGAAGCCCGATCCCGAGGATGTGGCTGCAAAGCCCGCTGCCAGTGCTCAGTGGAAACAATATAACGTGCATTGGGGAAAAGAAGTTGTGACTCTTCACCTTCCCGCCAGGGTGTTAACAGACCTCCGGCATGGTCGAAGTGAAGATGGGATAGCACCACACAATCGATATCCTCATGACTTAATCCCTGTTTATTCAGGTTTTTCAGAAGCAGATGTTCCGTCTCATTTACCCCAAAGCGGGCACGCAGCTTCGGTGGAAAAAACGCCCCGATGCCTGTCTCAAAAAGCACCTTTAAGCCGTCATCGAATTCAACCAGCAACGCTCTTGCCGCCAGACTGATTCGATTCTGCTCATCCACTTCAACCCATTTGGACCAGACCGCCCGGGGTGCGTTGCCGAACATGGCGCCACCATCCAGCCGTTGAGTATTGCCCTCTACTGCTGCCAATTTCATTCTTTCACTCACCTGAATATACAAACTGAATATACAAAAAAGGATGCCACATCGTAGCCCTCCGTTATGATACACGACCCTCGAAGGCAATAATCAGACTTTATTGATGTTCACCACTTGCATGGCCGTTAACTCTTCCAGCTCCTACGCTACTAACACCCCTGTAATTCTTCAATCGGTCTTTATACCTGGGCCCCCTGTATACGCCGTAACCCCAATGAAAATTGCGCTTTATCAATATCATTTTCCAAACAACCTCGCTACAATCCTCCAGCTTTAAACCGATACATACAGGTGACCAAGATCTCAGTCTCAAAAAAACCTCGCGGTGGTATTTACTCCAAAGGACAAAGCCGTGTTTCCTCGATTATTACTGCCGCAGAGAACATTCTTATTGAAGAGGGCTACCACAACTTTTCTTTACGCAAGGTTGCGGCGGCGGCCGGAATTAAACTGGGAAACCTGCAATACTATTTTCCCACCAAGGACGAGCTGGTTAAAACCATGTTAAACCAGGTTATCGAGGTCTATCTGGAAAACTTTGAGATGCTACGGGCCAGCGCCGGAGAGAACCCCAAAGAACAGTTTAGAATCATTTTAAAGCACATCATTAACGACCTGAACAGCAAAAAAACAACGGTATTCTTCCCGGAAATCTGGTCCCTTTCCAACCATGAAGAACATGTCACACAATATATGGATGCCATGTACGGCCGATACAGGGCAATACTGGAAGAAATTATCACACTGATAAACCCCAGCCTGAGCACAGATCAGGTTAAACGAGTTGCGCTATTTATCTCCGCCTCCATGGAAGGGCACACCATTTTTATCGGACATAAAAAACCCTGGCAAAAAGAGACCGACAACATCGTTGATATGGCTACCCAGTCATTTCTTTGGCTGATTGAACAGGGAAACGTTCCGGATTAATCGCTCCAAAATCAACTACTTCCGGTTTTACCCTCTGTGCCAGTGCCCACACAAATAACTGCAGAAAACCCCGTTTTTAACATGCTATACTGGCCCTGGGCTGTTCGTCCCGTTGCGTCCCATTATTAATGAAGTGGTTTGACCGCGAGTTCGAAAGGGTACTCAGCATGGCACTAGACAAGATTCATCTCTGGGCTGCAGAGATTTCTGGAAAAGCAAATGAAGTGCTTGCTCAACCGGAGACTTACAGCCAATTGGCTATTATTCTCGCCATCTACGCCCTGGCCTTTATTTTAGCCAACCGAATTAGAAAGCTAACACCTTTCCTTAAGCTATCCGCCGAAGATGCCGCCACTTACCCTCTGCTTGGATTTGTCAGCAGAATCGGAAGTTTGATATTCCCGATTCTCGCGATTTTAATGCTGCGCGTATCGGTAGAGATCAGTATGAGCGCTTTGAATCAGGGCTGGCTGGTACAAACCGCTTTGACGATCGCCATCCTGCTGCTGTTTAACTCAATTATTAACATTTTCGTGGCAAACAAACTGCTAGGGAGAATTTTCAAGTGGGTCGGTATGCCGCTGATATTCTTGCATATGCTGGGCATACTGACAGGACTCATTGCGATACTCGAATCCATCTCAATCTCAATAGGCAATATCAGCATTTCTGCATACGGTATCTCGCGCGTGGCCATTTTCGGCTCGCTACTATTCTGGCTCGGCCGGGTTTCCAATAAAACCGGCAGGGAGATTATTAACCGACAGGAGAATCTCGATCAACGCACGCGTGAGGTCGCTGCAAAGCTGCTCGAGATCGCTATTTTCTTCATCATCTTTATGCTGCTGCTACAGGTAATGGGTATTAACCTGACCGCACTGGCAGTATTTGGCGGCGCTCTGGGTGTAGGGTTAGGCTTTGGTTTACAGGCAATTGCCTCCAACTTTATCTCGGGAGTGATCATTCTGATGGATCGCTCCCTGACCGTCGGCGACTATATCGAACTCGCCGACGGCCGAACCGGCATCGTTCGCCAGATGGATATGCGCTCAACCACGGTGGAGACCTTCGACGGCAAAGATATTATGGTGCCGAACGAGAAGTTTATCGTCGAGACCTTTACCAACTGGACCCACAAAAACAAAAGCCAGCGCTACCGGGTTGATTTTCCCGTCGCCTACCACACCGATGTCAGAAAACTGGTAGATATCATTAAGGAGGTCGTCGCCAGTCACCCGCAGGTGTTCAGCGGCGACAATGTTCCTTTTGAAGAGCGACCGGATTGTGAAATCGACAGTTTCGGCGACTCAGGCATCAACATGTTTGTCGAATTCTGGATGGAAGGCATTGATGACGGAAAAAATCGAGTGGGCGGCGACCTGCTGCTGATGATCCTTGAAACTCTACAAGAACATGGCTACCAAATTCCCTTCCCGCAACGTGAAGTACGCGTATTGAACGAGAATTTTTCCGTTCGCAGCAAACCGTAAGACCGGGCTGGCTGACGCATTACCAGCTCATTCAATAGGCACCGACTAAAGAGCGACCTCCGCCGTATCAATTAGCCCAGTTATTGACCAGCATCGAGTGTTTCAAGCCCCCAAAATAAAATATTAAAATGCTTGCCAGTCACCAAAAACAAGTATAAATAACGTTTGTGAATCCTCAAACACGTTGGGGTGCCAAAACCGTCAGTTCTTGATGTGCCAAGCATCGCCCCAGCCCTATGGACTGACTTAAATGAATCGATTTTTTAAATTACTGTACAGCGCAGCGATACCTCTTGCGCTATGTCATCAGGAGAGCTGATCCGGTGTCCAAAACACTAATCGTCGTGGATGATGGCACGTCACAACAGATACAAAACCTGCCTGCGTCTATCAGCTTTGAAGAATATCTGCGTGATTATCCCAAACTGAATGAGCCTAAAACGCGTATTATCAACCTCTGTGATACTGCCCGCTATCTTAGCAAGGGGTATTACTGCTCGTTATTGGCAGAGGCGCGTCACCACCATGTATTACCCAGCGTCAAAACAATCAACGCCTTGCGCAGCAACGACGGCGGTGAAGCTTTCTGGCTGATGGAATCCGGCCTGACTTCACTGATACCCGATCAGGATACCGAAAGCGTACTGATCTGCTTAGGAAAAGTGATGGATCCACGCTGGCAAAAACTGGCAACACGTGTTTTTCAGCGTTACCCTGCACCACTTTTAAAGCTCACGCTGCACCTCGAAAATAGTCAACTTTTAATGAGCCTGCAGCGTTATCGCTATGATGATGTCAGCCCGGAGTTCCACCCGCTGCTGCTTGGGGCATTGCAAGAATACACCCAGTCAAGCTGGCGTAGACGAGGCACAGCCAAACGCTATCGCTGGGATATGGCCATTTTAGTCAACCCCGAGGAAGCGGTGCCTCCCAGCAACAAGGGTGCAATATCACGCTTTATCAAAGCCGCTGCTAAATTGGGGATAAATGCTCAAGCATTGTCTGCTGATGAGTTACTGAATATTAGCCATTACGATGCTTTGTTTATTCGCGAAACCACTGCAATCGACCATCATACATACCGGCTGGCCTGCCAGGCAGAAGCCAGCGAGCTAGTCGTACTGGATGATCCCGATTCCATTTTACGCTGCTGCAACAAAGTCTACCTACACGATGCCTTTAATTACCAGAAGGTTCCCAGCCTCAGTACTCAAGTAGTAAATAGTTTATCCGAGACAACTCTCGATGGCCTGGAGCAGCGCTTCGGATACCCACTGGTACTGAAAATGCCTGAGGGCTCGTTTTCCAAAGGCGTTTACAAAATAGATAATCGAAGCATGCTGCAGACCACACTCGCTGAACTGTTCGAGCAATCCGCGTTAGTGTTGGCTCAAGAGTACCTGTTTACTGACCACGACTGGCGCATTGGCGTGCTTAATGGGCAGGCCATTTACGCATGCCGCTATTACATGGCGCGTAATCACTGGCAAATTTATAATTACGACTCCAAGCGCTTTTTTTCCGGTGGTTTTGATACATTGCCCACCTTCGAAGTCCCAAAAATTGTTCTCGATGCCGCGCTGAAATCCGCCAAGGTCGTGGGTAACGGACTGTATGGCGTTGATATTAAAGTCTATGACCACCGCGCCCATGTGCTCGAAGTAAACGATAACCCCAGTATTGACCATGGAATAGAGGATGCCTATTTGGGTGAAGAGCTGTACATGCAGGTTATGGCGGAATTCCTGCGTCGCCTCGAGCAACGGGGTCGCTAATGTCGGCCTCGATATGCATCCGAAAAGCTTCCTCCAGTGACGTACCAGCGCTGTTAGGCATCGAAGAACGTTGCTTTAGCAGCGACCGGCTCTGTTCCAGGCAAATGCGCTATCTGTTAACTCAGGCGAAAGCGACAACCCGGGTTGCTGTCGATGGCCCTGTGGCTGTCGGCTATGGGCTTTGTTTATTACCTGCGCTGCCCAAACCCGCGCGACTCTATTCTTTAGCTGTGTTGCCGCATTGGCGTGGCCAGAATCTCGCCCGTCGTTTGGCTGAAAGCCTGATGGCGGAATTGGAATCATTGAGCTATTCTCGCTGCCGATTGGAAGTCCGTGGTAGTCAGACGAACGTAAAAAACTTTTATCAAAGCCTGGGATTTATTCCCATTGCCGAACTGCCTGGCTATTATCAGGATGGAGAAGATGGATTGCGTATGGAGTGCAGGCTGACCAATTCGCAATCGGGTCCTGGCAGTTCATGACCGACAGCGATACAGACCATTAGCCTGATCCCTTTGATCTGCCCAGCGAAAAATACAATATCCAATACCCCATCAGTCCGGAAACCAACGACCCTAGTAGAATACCCAGTCGTTCGTCAAAGATGATGTTGACCCCGGTTTCTTCAAAGGCGAGCGACCCGATAAACAGGCTCATCGTGAATCCGATTCCGCAAAGCGCCGCCGTACCATAAAGAGAATTCCAGGACATTCCTTCTGGCAATCTGGTCCAACCCAGCTTGATAGCAATCCAACAAAGGCCAAAGATACCTATCTGTTTACCGAAAAACAATCCACAAGCTATACCCAATGGTACGGGGTGTAATAACTGCGTCAGCCCTACACCACTCAAACTGATTCCAGCATTAGCAAAGGCAAACACTGGTAGCACGAAAAACGCCACCACTGAATGCCAGTCCTGCTCTAGACTTTTCAAAGGGGATGGGCCACCACTGACTGAACGTATCGGAATAAACATCGCTACGAGAACGCCAGCCAAAGTCGCATGCACGCCGGACTTCAGTAAAGCCACCCACATCACCATCCCAACCAACATATACAGACTTTTGTTCTCGACATTACGTCGATTAAATATCATCAATACCGGTATGCAAATCGCGACTACCAGCAGTGCGTACAGGGAAATATTTGCTGTATAGAAAACAGCAATAATTAGAATGGCTCCAATATCGTCGAAAATCGCCAAAGATGTCAGGAAAATCTTTAAACTGGTCGGCACGCGTGAACCGAGCAAGCTCAACACTCCCAGCGCAAAAGCAATATCCGTAGCGGCGGGTATCGCCCAGCCTGACAAAGATGCCGGGTGATTTCGATTAAACCAGAGATAAATCAGCGCAGGTATCAACATACCGCCGATCGCTCCAATTCCCGGTAGTATGATATTGCGCTTATTGGCCAGTTCTCCCTCTACCAACTCTCTCTTTAATTCCAATCCGACCAGAAAAAAGAACATGGCCATTAGCCCATCATTTATCCAAAGCAACAACGGCTTGGCAATTTCCAATCGCCCGATTCTAATCTCCACAGGTGTATTAAGCAGGAGCTCATAGTAAGTGCTCAGTGGCGTATTGGCGCATACAAGGGCAAGCACAGCTGCGAACATAAGGACAATGCCCGCCGCTGATTCCAGTTTAAAGAACTTGGTAATAGAGGTTTCTTGGTTATTATTCATCACTGCCCTATATTTAGCTTTTTTTCAGTGTCGAAATGAAGGTTTGCTTTAAATAAACATCCCCGCAACGAGCTACGGAGTGGTATTAAGTAGCGCTGAATTATACCCTCAGAGATTAATAGCTATATTATAAAAGTACAACCAAACCTCGCAAACGAAAACAATTTACAAAATGCACCAAAGGAATAGTCTTGAAAAAGATCGCTTTTTTACAGCAGCTTACTTTGTGATTACCATGGCCTGGGCATATCCATGGCACGTCGTCTGGTTCCATGAGCTTTATCAATCCTGGGGAACCATAACACGCACCCGCCCAATAATGCCTTCGGGAGCTACCGCCATTCTGATACAGGGTGTTGTTATTGGTTATCTCTGTCCCTTCTTCTTTAAGGGTGGAAACCCTATCCTCCAGGGCGTGATGTTTAACCTGATTATCGGCCTGATGACCTACACTACCATGGGATTTGCCTTTAATTTAACTATGGTCGAAGATTAATAATATGTACCTCTATATGGTTCGCCATGATCATATAACCGAAGCCTGTCTGATATGAGAGGGATATCCCAATTAAACTTTCTAGCAATCTTTTCCGCTTTTTTCTGATACTTCTTAGCTTTCTTGAAGTCACCAAGCTCTGCATATGCCGCTGCCTTGGTCTCCATTATTCTCACATCATCAAAGTAATTTTCAGGATCTGACTCGATTAATTCCAAAGCTTCTTCCGCATTTCGGAGCTCGCTAATATTTGATGTTGATAGCTCCCAAGCTAATAACAACCTGGCAGGAAAGTTATTAGCTTGGACTGAATTCCTTAGCCAGCCAATAGCCGCTAATGATTTTTCAGTTGATAAATCACTTTTCGTAAGGGCAGATTGAGCAAGAACATTTTGTGCTGGAGAATAGCCCCCAATTGCAGCAGCATTAATCCATTTATAGCCATTAACAATATCAATCTCACAGCCTCTACCTTCAAGCATGTTACGACCTATTTCATATTGAGCGTGAGGAAGGCCGCTTTGCGCTGATTTTGTAAACCATTCGTTTGCAGTTTTATATTGTAAATCGATTTTTTCTAAATAATCTTTGAAATATCTAAATGTATTAAGACGAGATGCATAGCTATATTGTGCAACAGCATCTCCTTCACCAGCAGATCGTTTTAGGTCATTAAGCTCCTTAGATAGAGTTTTTGTTCTGACCTTCATGTTTTCACCATTATTCTTCACTAACTGATAGATAAAAACATTTCTGTAGCCAAAAATGGGTTTGCTATCCAGAGGAGGCTTATACAAAAATTTCTTGGCCGCTTTAACACTCGATATTGTGAAAGCATTATTTGTTGATTTAGCTGCAATAATATCGCGAGGGTAGCCTTCGGGCGAAATAGTAAACTCCATCTGAGTTAGCCCCATTCTTCCTGCTATGCTTTCAGATCTCGGGTACAAGGGGGCAACCCTTTCTATGGGAGTAATCTCGGGAGGACAATCTTCATCATTAAGTGGCTTAGGAAAGATATTCGCCTTGATTTTAGAAATGTTATATATCGAATTTAGCTCAATAAAGAGCTCTTCAGATTCTTTCTTCTGTTGATCGTCAAAACTACCGAGTATTGATTTAGAAATTTTAGTAAATGACTCATCATCAAACCCGTCGTTAGCTATTTTCATTAAAACATAGGCTTTAATGGGGCTTTTCTCAAAAGATTCCCCTCGGTAGTGCATTACCCCAAGATTAAATAATGAAGACCGATCACCAATGGCGGCAAGCGCTTCAAAAGCTGATTTAGCTTCATCAAACCTTCCTGCGCGATATATTTCCATTGCCTTTTCAAAGTTTGCGTGGCTAAAACTCGAAAAAAGTAATGTTTGAAGTAGTAAAACAACAAATATTTTCCAGACTTGGAACACGATTTCCTTATCTCCCTGTTTTTTAATTTAACAGTACATTATCAAGATTCTGGTACTATATCCCTTTGGCGCCCTATCTCAGGCTTTCTAGATACGGTAACTTTGGATTTCGTATAGATTTCAGAGCGCTGGGGGAATTGAAATATTTTCTTTGCATACATCTAAAGCCACTCCTTAGTTTTATATATGCCACCCTGCTTTCCTTGATCAACAATCCATTATCTTAAAAATCAAGAGATTACATGTTTCTCGCCGGTGATATAGTGGTATATGGTCGCTGATCTAGCATCACGTTTTTTTAACAAATTGTGATTTAAGCTTCATCGCACCGATACCATCAATTTTACAATCAATATCGTGGTCTCCATCAACGATACGAATGTTTTTGACCTTGGTGCCCACCTTAACGACAGAGGATGATCCCTTTACCTTCAGGTCTTTAATTACAGTAACCGTATCACCATCCTGAAGCGGGTTGCCGTTGGCATCTTTTGTCAGTGGTGAGCTATCCGCCTCCTGCGCATCCTCCTTTCCCCACTCATGTCCACATTCGGGACATACATACAAGGTTCCGTCTTCATAGGTAAATTCCGATCCACACTCTTTACAATTTGGTAAACTCATTTTTCCCTCATTTTTAGATTCAAAGTGTTCCAGCCAGCAATGACTCAGCCCGATTTTCGCCAGGCATTATAGTTGCCCAGCGCCGCTTCCGCCATATCCTGGCCGGATAGCCAACGCGATTGATTGTGTCTGCTGCTGTAAAGCAGCCAACAATGACACCAACAAAAAGAACATGCGCTCTAAACTTTTAATCATCGCCAGTCAGCGTACAATATTTTGGTATTCATTGACTAAGTTGACCAACCGTTGGATATTTAAATCGATTCTTTAACGGTGATAAAATCACACTGTGGAAACAAACTATAAAAAGTAGTCTGTAAACTGGCGCAGCATCACTATTCGGGATAGATTGCAATAAACCGGGCACTGCGCTTTGGGCATTTTAAATTGGATAACTTTATGAAGTTCAAAGATTACTACCAGATATTGGGCGTTGAGCCAGACGCAGAAAAAAAAGATATCAAAATGGCTTATCGGCGTGCGGCGCGCAAATACCATCCTGACGTAAATCCCGAACAAGATGCCGAAGAAAAATTTAAGGAGGTTGCAGAAGCTTACGAGGTACTCAAGGATCCGGGTCGCCGAGCTGAATATGATGAGCTGCGGCAATATGGTGGCAGCTCCGGCGCGGGCTTTGAGCCTCCCCCTGGCTGGCAAAGCACAAGTGGCACAAACTCTTTCTCGGACCAGGAGTTTTCCGATTTCTTCAACTCCATCTTTGGTCAACGCCACTCGGAATTCCAGCAGACGCACGGAGATGGCAATTTTGGTCTAAGGGGACGCGACCTGGAGATCGAGATGCCAATATTTCTGGAAGACACGCTGATCGAGGAGTCAAAAACGATCGCCTACCAGATTCCCGTCCATGAAAATGGTCAGGTCAGTCTGATCGAGAAAAACCTGAGAGTAAAAATTCCAAAGGGCGTCGCAGACGGCGAAAGGATTAGAATACGGGGGCAGGGCTCTCCAGGGCAGGGCAGCGGTGCAAACGGCGATCTCTATCTGCATATTCGTCTGGTACCACACCCCCTGTTTGATGTGCATGGCCACAACCTTATACTAACCGTACCTATCGCGCCGTGGGAAGCCGCTTTGGGCGCAAGAGTCACTATTCCTGCACTTAATGGAAAAATCAGCCTGACCGTTGCACCCAACGCTAATGCGGGACAAAAATTACGGATCAAAGGCAAAGGGCTGCCCACGAAGACCGGTCATGGCGATCTCTATGCAATCTTAAAAATAGTAATGCCTGCAACGGCTGATGAAGAGGCAGCGAAACTCTGGCAGCAGCTGGCGGATAAGGTCAAATTCGATCCAAGATCAGAATGGAGCACCCAGCAATGATCGAAATATTATTGAAAGTTTCTGTCAAAGAACTGTGCCAGATAGAAAGCATTAACGAACAGATTATTATTGAAGCTGTCGACCATGGCATCGCCAAGCCCCATGGTGGGAGATCCGTGACGGAATGGGTGTTCGATACCAACAGTGTACATTGGTTAAAAAAAGCGATCCGTTTACATCAGGATCTGGAGATCGAATGGATTGCTGTCGCCATGCTGATTGACCTGTTGCAGCAAAAGGAATCGCTTGAACGAGAAAAACAAAGCATACAGCAGCAACTTGAACGTTTTTTACAACAGAACGAACGGTAACCAAATTTCCTGCCACGCATTTAATCACTCAGGTAATAGAGAGATATCGATCACACCTACATTTTAACGACCGGGGTATATGGACTTTAACGAAAAAGCTCACTATTCTTGCCACCACATTTATGAAGCGTCATAAACCCTTCATTTATCCACAGGATAATGCTTGAAGCCCTTCACCCGTTAACCTCGAACACAAAAGCAGGGCACTAATGAAAATTCTAGTTTTCAACGCCGGTAGTTCTTCCCTTAAATTTGGCATTTTCGATATGGCCAGGGAAGACCATCGCATCTTTAAAGGCGAATTCGAGCGTTTCAAAAATGGCAAATGTACGTTTCACTATTGCACTGACGGGCTGCAGGGTAAACCGCAGCAGCGCCAGGAAGCGCTAGCCACCCTGGAAGATGCCATCAAGGCGGTGCCTGCTAAATTGAAAGAATTTGGTTACGATAATTTCGACGCTCTGGGACATCGCGTCGCACACGGCGGCGACCGATTTCACGATGCCGCCACGATTGACTACGAAGTACTTTCTTTTATCGAACAGTGCACGCCGTTGGCACCTCTGCATAACCCGGCCAATATGTTGGCCATTAATCTGAGTAGAAGCCTGTGGCCCGATTTGCCTCAGGTTGCCGTATTCGACACCGCATTCCACCATACGATTCCCGATCGTGCTTTCACCTACGCAGTCCCCAAAGCCTGGCGCGACACCGGACTGCGCCGGTATGGCTTTCATGGTACCTCTCACAAGTACGTTGGCCTGCGCGTGGCAAAAGCGTTGCACTGCCCGGTTACCGATCTGCAAATCATCAGCTGTCATCTGGGCAACGGTGCCAGTATTTGCGCAATAAACCGAGGCTTTTCAATTGATACCTCCATGGGCATGACACCCCTGGAAGGGTTGGTGATGGGTACGCGCTCCGGCGATGTCGACCCAGGGTTGTTCGCCTACCTTTCCCGAGAACTAGGGTTAGATGCCCAGACGATTGAAATGCAGCTGTACACTGCAAGCGGCCTCAAAGCGCTGTCGGGCACTGAGGATATGCGCGATGTCGAAAAGATGGCGGCAAACGGTAATGCTGATGCCCAGTTGGCCCTGAACGTCTATGCATACCGCGTGCGCAAATACATTGGTGCCTATGCCGCTGCAATGGGCGGTGTTGATGTCATCGCTTTTACCGGAGGGGTTGGCGAGAACTCCGCTTCGATGCGTCGACGTGTATGCGATAAATTTGAGTTTTTGGGGCTGCATCTGGACGAGGACCTGAATCAGGCGGTGCGCCTCCAGGGTTATGAGGCGCCGCAACTACAATCCTTTGACTCGGGAATTAAGGTGATCGTTACCCAGACCTGTGAGCAATACATGATTGCACAGGAAGTCAAACACAGCCTTGATCGACAACAGACACAACAAAGCCATAGTAACAGCTGGAACATTCCAGTCGCCGTTTCTGCAAGACACATTCATCTATCAGACAAAGCCGTTGCAGCTCTATTTGGCGCCGACCATCAACTCACTAAAGCGCGCTCATTAACACAGCCAGAGAGCTGGGCAGCGAATGAAACCGTTGCGGTTATCGGTCCCAAGGGAACACTTGGGAAAGTACGTATTCTCGGCCCAACGCGTGATCAGACACAGATTGAGGTCTCCAAAACAGATACTTTTACACTCGGCCTTGATGCTCCTGTGCGCCCTTCCGGAAAACTGGAGCATACGCCCCTGGTAAAACTGCGCGGTCCAGCCGGAGAATTGGAAACCAATGGGCTGATCATTGCTGCCCGGCACATTCATATGAGCCCACAGGATGCAGAAAAAATGGGCCTTAAGGATGGCGACTATGTCGATGTCCAACTAGGCAATGGTGAGAGAGGCGTCGCTTTTTCCAACACGCTGATTCGAGTGAAAGACAGCTATGTCACAGAAATGCATATCGATACCGACGAAGCTAACGCTGCCAATATCGCCTTTGCTACCAAAGGACAATTGGTCATTAACGAAACGCAGGCAAAAGCAGATATCGTGGTGAGGAAAAATATGGAACTCAACGGAAACAATGCGGTTTAATGGGTAAAATGCACTCAGCCATCCCGGAGTAAACTGAAAATCCGCTCCAATCAAAGCCTGGCACTAAATTCTGATCATTGATTCGAGATCAGTTTCAACCCCATTAACCCGATAAAACCACCAGCTGCACGGCAGATATACAGGTTGTATTTCGCGTAGGCCGCCTGTGCTTTTCTTGTCGATAGAACGATAGCTACCAGAGAGTACCAGCCGGTATCAATCGTAAAAGCTAGCAGACAGAAAATTCCGTAGGAATAGCTGGGTACTTCAGTAGGCAAGAAAGCAGCGAAGATACCAACGAAAGCGATAGCTGTTTTTGGATTGCTTAATTGCGTCGCCAGCCCAACAACAAAAGAGTGAACAGCGCCTCTGCGTTGATCTTTATTATCAGTTTTTTGAACCACAGATGCATGAGCACTTCCCCATATCCTATAAGCGAGAAAGCAGAGATAAAGGCCCCCCAACAGTTTTACCATCAGGTAAACCCAAGGCACGGTTTCCAGCACAACATACAGACCGGCGGACGCAATTATCGCGAACATCGCAGCACCAACACCCATACCAACTGCAGCGGCAATGCCGTCCGCTCGCGATTTCGACGCTGCAGTCTGGGCAATCAAAATGAAACTTGGACCGGGACTCATGACTCCCAATACCAGTGAAATCGATATGGGTAATAGAAACAGATATTCGGTCATTACTTTCTTCTCTACATTAAAAGTATCGGAGGGACAAAACTAAACATTTATATTTTTCGGTGCCTAAAATGATTTTCAGCAATTATGCGTATTATCCTAAATCAATTTCATTTTAAAAACAGATTAGCTACCTTAATATGGTGAATTATGATCTATTGTTGGAATTGTGGTGAGAACAGTAGTTAAACAATCTGCAGTTTAGTCTGAGGCACTCATGATTAATGAAGTTAGTTCGCCGCACTCGCTTGATCTGGAAACAGTTTTTAACACTTACCAGACCAAAGAGGAAGGTTTAAGCGACGACGTTGCCAGCCAGCGCAAGCAGCAGTACGGGGAGAATAGACTACCATTCGCGCCTCCCAAATCATCATGGGAGCGCCTTCTTTCGCAATTCCACAATGTCCTTATCTACGTGTTGATCGGCAGCGCATTGATCAGTGCGTTGCTTCAGCACTATCTGGATAGTGGGGTTATTTTTGCCGTCATCATCGTAAATGCCCTTCTCGGATTTATTCAGGAAGGCAAGGCTGAGGATGCATTGCGTGCGATTATGTCGATGACCAAAACACAATGTATGGTCGTGCGCTGTGGCACACTAAAGTCTATAGACAGTGCTGACCTTGTACCCGGTGACATTATTGTGCTCCAAGCAGGAGACAGAGTACCCGCTGATATTCGGCTGTTCTTTTGTAAAGACCTCAGGTGTGATGAATCGGCATTGACGGGTGAGGCACAGCCAATGGGTAAGCATACCGTGACTTTGCCAGCGGATACGCTATTGGCAGAGCGCAAAAATATGACCTATATGGGAACTATGGTGACCTATGGGTTGGCCCGAGGGGTGGTAACCAAAACCGGGTTAAACACCCAGATCGGAGAAATCAGCAACCTCGTCTGCGAGGTTGAAATGCTGCAAACGCCGCTGCAGCTGCAATTGGCCCGTTTCACCCAACAACTGACGATCGGCATCTTGATTGTGTCGGCCATTGCCGTGTTCCTTGGCATATATATCCATGGCTTTGATGTAAAAGAGATGTATCAGGCGGCTATCGGAATAGCGGTGGCATCTATCCCGGAGGGGTTGCCGGCAATCGTCACCATTGCGCTGGCAATTGGCGTGCAGCGCATGGCCAAAAACCGCGCACTGGTAAGGCGTTTGCCTGCTGTAGAGGTGCTGGGATCGGTCGACGTAATCTGTTCGGATAAAACCGGCACATTAACGGCAAACGCAATGACCGTACGAGAGGTTTTTACTTCGTCCAACAGCTACAAAGTCAGTGGCGAAGGCTATCGGCCGGAGGGCTCTATCGAAGCAACAGGGCCAGCAGGAAAGGTGCTTTTCGATCATGACAGCTGTTTTACACAGGCATCTGTTATCGCCATGTTGTGCAATGATGCAAATCTTGCGACCGAGCGCGGTGAATGGGTGCTTCATGGCGATCCAACCGAAGGAGCACTGCTCGCACTGGCAATGAAACACGGGCTGACCGTGCAGCAGTTATCCAACGACTGGCCACGTATTGACATAATACCTTTTGAAAGTGAAAGGCGTTATATGGCAACCCTTCATCATAATCCGGATGGGCAGGTAAAATTGATGTTAAAGGGTGCACCAGAGCGACTGATTAAGTATGTACGGTATGAACTGGGGGAAAACGGATTATTGCCTATAGAAGAGACCAAATGGCAGCGGGCAATGGACGAATTCGCTAAAAAAGGGATGCGGGTGATGGCGCTGGCATTCAAAGATTATGAAAAAAAACCTGCTGTACTCAGTCATCAGGAAGTAGAAAGCGATTTGGTGATGGTCGGATTGGTCGGTATCAGTGATCCACCGCGACCTGAAGCCATAGCGAGTATTAAACTGTGCCATAACGCTGGAATTCGGGTCAAAATGATCACCGGCGACAATCCGGTTACAGCCGCCGCGATCGGCAACGAACTGGGGTTAAATGCTGCTCAGGTTATGACCGGAACGGAAATAGATACACTCAGCGCTGAGCAGTTAGCCAAAGTCGTTGAGGATGTCGATATTTTTGCGCGCGCCAGCCCGGCAAACAAACTGCAGCTAGTGAGCGCTTTGCAAAAAAATCAACACGTTGTCGCAATGACGGGCGATGGTGTCAATGACGCTCCAGCCTTAAAAAAAGCCAATATCGGAGTTGCAATGGGCCATAAAGGTACCGATGCCGCCAAGGAAGCCGCTGATTTTATTTTGACCGACGATAACTTTAGCACCATCGCCCGGGCTGTCAGTGAAGGACGTGCCGTCTACGACAATATTGTTAAGTCCATTATTTTTATCCTTCCTACCAGCCTCGCAGAAGCGCTGGTTATCTTTACTGCCATCATGTTGGGCCTGATGATGCCGGTTACGCCGGCTCAGATTCTGTGGGTGAATATGATTACAACTGTGACACTGGCCATTGCATTGGCGTTTGAACCAGCTGAGCGTGACATTATGAATAAACCCCCGCGGCCCTTTGGACAAGGATTATTTTCTCCCAGCCTCGTAGTCCGGATGTTACTGGTTGGGGGGCTGGGTGCTTTAATTGTGTTTTCCCTGTTCTATTATTATCGCGATAATGGAGCGACCCTTGATTTCGCCAGAACCATTTCAGTCAACGCCTTGGTTATGATTGAGATGTTCTATTTATTCAATTGCCGATTTCTTTCTCAATCCGTATTCAGTCGCAACTTCTTTATCGGTTGTAAGCCTGTGCTATCTGCAACTTTGGGCGTTATAGTTTTGCAGGTTACTTTTACATACTTCCCCGCGTTCCAGGACTTATTCGGTTTAGAATCGATTGGTTTCGGAGATTGGATAACCATTGTAGTGTGCACTATACCCGTGTTATTTATAGTTGAATGTGAGAAAACTATTCAGCGTATGAGAAAAAACGAGGGGATCCTAACCACTAAACCAAGTTAAAAGAGAGTGCCTGAGAAGCATTCCCAAGTATCGGGTAAAAAGTAACGTCAGATGATTGTATTAGATATATTGCACATAAAAGTGACAAGGTGATAAAAAGGGCACACAGGAGTTAAAATGACGAACTCAACCTATCTCTTCAAACCAATCAAAAACCTGGTAGGCCAGTTTGAGCGGCTGATCAAGGGCAGACTTTGGCTAAAAGTTTTGATCGCTTTGGCTCTGGGGGTGATTTCAGGAATTTTACTGGGCCCTGACCTGAGCTTGGTATCAGCGCCGGTGGTAAAAACAGTTACCGCGTGGCTTGCTTTGCCGGGGCAAGTATTCCTGGCAATTATTCAAATGATTGTAGTGCCACTGGTTGTTGCATCCATTGTCAGGGGGCTGGCAGCAAACAATAATCCCGCTGCAATGAAAAAAAATGGTGCAATCGCCCTGATTTTTATTGTCATCTCTACTGCAATAGCTGCTGCCGTTGGCATCCTGCTCGCATTAAACATTCAACCAGGAAACTATATTGATGCAAGTGCGTTATCGGATGTTTCGAACGCACCTTTAACAAGCACCATTGCAAACGGATTCCCGGAGATATCCGAGCTACCTGGGAAGGTCTCTGCGTTGATTCCCAGAAACCCGCTTGCATCAATGGCTTCGGGGGAGATGTTACAGGTCATACTGTTTGCCGCTGTGCTCGGCGCGGCATTGCTATCAATCCCCGCCAAACAATCCAAGCCGTTATTCGACCTGTTAGGGGCGTTGCAGGATGTGAGCCTGCAAATTGTCTCATGGGCAATGCTGCTGGCGCCTCTTGCGGTTTTTGGCCTGATCACCAGGTTGGTCGCAAACCTTGGTATTGACGTGTTAGCGGGTATGGCCATCTATGTTGTCACCGTCCTGCTCGGGTTGCTAATCGTAGCCTGCCTCTATCTGGTGGTTGCAAAATTGACTCTGGCACAGCAATTGAAAGAGTTCTTCGTTAACGTCCGTGAGTTGTTGCTATTAGCCTTCTCCACCAGCAGCTCAGCAGCAGTGATGCCCATCACTTTACAGGTGGTCGAAGACAAACTGAAGGTCAAACCGGAGATCGCAAGGTTTCTGGTACCACTCGGTGCCACGATCAATATGACCGGCACAGCACTCTATCAAGGCGTCGCTACAGTGTTTCTTGCACAAGTGTTTAATGTGGATCTGAGCCTTTCCAGTTACCTGTTTATTGTCACGATGGCCGTAGCAGCATCGATAGGTTCTCCGGCTACACCAGGCGCAGGCATCATTATTTTGAGTATGGTTTTGGAGGGAGTGGGAATTCCCGCAGCCGGTATCGCTCTAATACTCGGGGTTGACCGAATTTTGGATATGAGCCGAACCGCTTTGAACGTGTTAGGAGACGTTGTCGCCTGCACCACGGTTCAGTTCTTCTCATCCGGCAACACCCTCGAAACGCCTGAAGAAACAGTGCCGGAGGGCGCAGCAGGATAGCGGATTTCATAGTCGTCGTAAGCAATTAAAGTAATTGAAACCTGACTGAGGTGGATGACGAATGACAATAACAGCAGATCATGAGCAACAAGGTCAAGCAGCCCTGACTGAGCAAGAGTTACGATCTATTGATGCCTATTGGAGAGCTTGTAACTATTTGGCGGCCGGAATGATCTATCTCCAGGAGAACGTGCTCCTAACTCAGCCCCTGGAAACCAAGCACATTAAAAGCCGGTTGTTAGGCCACTGGGGGGCCAGTCCGGGGCTTTCGTTTATGTATGTTCATATGAACCGCATGATCAATAAGTACCACCTGAACGCTATCTTTGTCGCGGGCCCAGGCCACGGTGCCCCGGGGGTGCTGGCACCGGTCTATCTGGAAGGTACCTACTCTGAAGTTTACCCCGATATCAGCCAGGACCAGGCCGGAATGCGCAGGCTTTTTAAGCAGTTTTCTTTTCCCGGTGGGATCGGAAGCCATTGTACCCCGGAGTTACCTGGCTCTATTCACGAGGGCGGTGAGCTGGGTTACAGCATATCTCATGCTTTTGGGGCGGCCTTTGATAACCCGGATTTAATTGTCGTAGCAGCGGTCGGAGATGGCGAAGCGGAGACCGGCCCATTGGCTACTTCATGGCACTCAAATAAGTTTTTAAATCCCATACGTGACGGAGTAGTACTGCCAATACTTCACCTGAATGGCTATAAAATCAACAACCCAACAATATTGTCACGTATTCCACACTCGGAGCTGGAAGCCCTTTTCCGTGGTTATGGCTGGCAGCCTTACTTTGTTGAAGGGGAGGACCCCTTAGTCATGCATGAGCAGATGGCTTCTACCATGGAGGCCTGTATTGCAGAGATTCGACACCATCAGGAAAGTGCGCGAGCATCGGGCAAGGCTAAGCGCGTTATCTGGCCGATGATCGTATTACGATCACCTAAGGGGTGGACTTGCCCCAAGGAAGTAGACGGGAACAAGGTGGAAGGGTATTGGCGCGCGCACCAGGTCCCCCTGTCAGGCGTACATAGCAACGACACACAGCTGAAGCAGTTGGAGCAGTGGCTAAAAAGTTACCAGCCGCAAGAATTGTTTGATGAAGAGGGTCGATTAGTAGCTGATCTGCAACAGTTGGCACCAAAAGGTTTGCGTCGAATGAGTGCTAATCCTCGTGCTAACGGTGGTTTGTTGCGACGTAACCTGCGTATGCCTGATTTTCGTAACTACGCGGCGAGCGTGGCAAAACCGGCTCAGACAAGCGCCATGAACACCAAGCCTCTGGGCGCCATGCTGAGGGACGTCATGCGAATCAACACTGATAATTTCAGAGTGTTCGGGCCGGATGAGAATACCTCTAATAAACTGGATGCTATCTATGAAGTGAGCAAGAAGCTGTGGCTGGCGGATTATCTGCCTGAGGATGAAAATGGTGGGCAGCTCAGTCCAGATGGCAAAGTGTTGGAAATGTTGTCAGAACATACACTTGAAGGCTGGTATGAAGGTTATGTGCTGACCGGACGGCATGGGTTTTTTGCAACTTACGAAGCCTTCGTCCATGTTATCGATTCAATGTTTAATCAACATGCAAAATGGTTGGCCATCTGTGAGGAGTTACCATGGCGAGCGCCCATATCATCGATCAATCTGTTGATTACTTCAACCGTATGGCGGCAGGATCATAACGGCTTTACGCATCAGGATCCGGGATTTCTGGATCTGGTGGTCAACAAGAGCCCTGAGGTCACCCGAATCTATTTGCCGCCGGATGTAAACTGCCTGTTGTCGACGGCGGATCATTGCCTGCGCAGTCATAATGATATCAACGTGATTGTTTGCGATAAGCAGTCACATATTCAATATTTGGATATGGATAGCGCCATTAAGCACTGCACCAAGGGTCTGGGTATTTGGCAGTGGGCGAGCAATGATCAGGGTGTAGAGCCCGATGTGGTAATGGTGGGCTGTGGCGATATCCCGACCAAGGAGGCTCTTGCTGCGACGGCACTTTTACGCGAACAGTTTCCTGAATTAAAAATCCGTTTTATTAATGTCGTGGATCTATTTCGAATGACCTCGGAGAGTGAGCATCCACACGGACTTCCTGATAGCGATTTTGATAGTCTTTTCACCGTCGACAAACCCGTTATCTTTAATTTTCATGGTTACCCCTGGTTGATTCATCGCTTAGCGTACCGTCGAACCAATCATCACAACCTGCATGTTCGCGGTTATAAAGAGAAAGGTAATATCAACACGCCTCTTGAGCTGGCAATCGAAAATGAAATTGATCGATTCAGTTTGGCGATTGACGTAATTAATCGTGTCCCCCAGTTAAAGGTGGCGGGTGCACACGCCAAACAACTTTTTCGTGACCGCCAAATTGAATGTCGCCAGTACGCGCATCAGCATGGGGTAGATATGCCTGAAGTAGCCAATTGGTTTTGGCCCTGTGAATAGCTGATTATTTCCAAATGATAGGATGATAGATAGGTAGCGATCTTGTTAGAGACGATAAAAATCATAGGTGCCCTGTTAGGGGGACTGGGTCTTTTTTTATTGGCTATCGGGATGATGACTGATGGTCTCAAACTGGCGGCCGGCTCTTCTTTAAAAAAAATGCTCGCCAATTGGACAAAAACCCCATTAAGAGGCATTTTTTCCGGCTTCATCATCACCGCCATTGTTCAATCATCGAGCGCAGTAACCGTCGCCTCGATAGGCTTCGTAAATGCAGGCTTACTGAATATGCGCCAGACGCTGGGTATCGTGTATGGCGCTAATGTCGGGACGACGATGACCGGCTGGCTGGTTGCCTTAGTCGGGTTTAAATTGAATATCCACGCCTTTGCCTTTCCAATGATTGGTATCGGTATGCTGGTTAAGCTACTGAAGCCAGGGCACAGGGCTGCTGCGTTTGGCGTAGCCCTGGTCGGTTTTGGATTGTTTTTTGTGGGTATTGATATCCTCAAAACAGCTTTTGAAGGATTGGTAGAGACATTTGATATCAGTGCATTTACCGCACAGGGCCTAACGGGGGTAGTTGTATTCTTACTGATCGGAATCGTGATGACCATCCTGACTCAGTCCTCCAGCGCGGCGATTGCATTAACCATCACTGCGGCCGCGAGTGGCATGATCGAACTGTACGCCGCTGCTGCAATGGTGATTGGCGCTAATATTGGTACTACTTCGACCGCGATGATTGCAGCGATTGGTGCCACCTCGCAGGCCAAGCGTGTGGTCGGTGCGCAGGTCATATTTAATGTGGTGACGGCGATGGTGGCACTATCGATACTGCCTCTGCTGTTTCTCACAGTCGAAGCGTTAGAGAAGGCCATTGGTCTGGAGGCTAATCCCGGAATCACCCTTGCCATATTTCATAGTGTTTTTAATGTGCTTGGTGTCCTGCTGGTCTTTCCATTCAACAGCCGGCTGGCTTCGTTTCTTGAAAAACGGTTTCTTTCCTGGGAAGAAAAGGAATCTCATCCTAAATATCTCGATAAAGCGATCGCAGCGACACCTATTTTGGCCTTGAATGCGCTCGTTCTGGAAATGCAGGGCATCGCTACTCGGGTGAGCCACTTGTGCAAACATGCTATTTCTTCTGGACAAACAGCTGCTGAGTTTAGAGCCAAGGCCAGTATTATAAAACTGCTATCGGGCGAAGTATCAAACTTTATAGTTGGCATTGAAAGATCAGCGCTGACAGAGGAGATCACCAAGAGTCTGGCTACATTGCTGAGAATAGAACAGTATTTCCTAAGCTGCACAAATTCAGCGGAGCGTATTTTTGAGCCGTCTAAACCGCTGGAAAAATTTGGTGTCGAATATCTTGACCGAGACACCCAAAAATTCTTTGGGCATGTCATCGAATTTATTGATGTCGGCCTCATAGCCGCTGATATTTCTGACAGTCAAATTGATGAGCAGAGTGCAGCACTTCAGGTAGAGTACGACCAACTTAAGGCTAATTTACTCCTGGCTGGAACGCGATCTCAGATTTCAGTGCATCATATGTCCGAAGCGATAGAACATATGGGAGAGCTTAAAAGGATGGCGCAGCAGTGGCACAAAGCGATTAAAAGAATAAAACAACTGGTTGTCGAGTCTGGCGCTGTGAGTCAAGACTCATCTGACGGCAACGATGCTTTAGGGAGCAACGATGAAGACAGGAAGACAAGCATCAATGACGTCTCGGATAAGCAGGCATTAACAACGTTATCCTAGGACCTGTTAACACTAATTTGGAGGCACATATGGCGCAATTAACATTTTACGGTGCGGTTGAAGGCGTGACGGGGTCGGCGTATCTGTTAACGACCGAATCTAGCCGGATTTTACTCGATTGCGGTCTGTTTCAGGGGCGACGAAAAGAGGAGGAGGCGAACCGGGATCCACTGCCTTTTGATGCCCAGGAGATAGATGCAGTTGTATTGTCGCACGCGCATCTCGACCATTCAGGAAGACTGCCTCTGTTAGTGTTAGCAGGCTATCAAGGACCGCTCTATATGACCTGGCCGACCTGCGATCTAATCGAAGTTTTGCTTAAGGATGCGGCTTCTTTACAGGAACGTGATGTTGAGTGGGAAAACAGGCGTCGAAGAAGATCAGGCAAAGAGGAGATCGAACCACTTTATCGTCTTGAAGATGTGGAGGAAACTCTCACCTGCTGCCAGGGCGTTAGCTATCATCAACGCATCAATATAGCCGAAGGTGTCGACCTTAGATTTGTGGATGCCGGCCATATACTGGGTTCTGCTATCGTCGAAATATTTATTCAAGAGGGCGGTAAAGAGAAGAAACTGGTATTTTCCGGTGACCTCGGGAATTCGCAGGCAGCTCTGTTACGCGATCCAGAGACGGTCGATAGTGCAGACCTGCTTCTGCTTGAATCCACCTATGGCGATCGAGATCATCGCTCCATGGAAGCGACCTTGGCTGAGTTTGAAGAGGTGATCGAAGATGCTTCCGAAAATGGTGGCAATATTTTAATACCATCCTTTGCTGTGGGCCGAACTCAGGAGATCATTTTTCGGTTGGGTGAACTTTATCAGAAGGGCAAGCTGAGACATCAGGCGGTCTACCTCGATAGTCCTATGGCCATTGCGGTCACTGAGATTTATCATCGATACCAGCATGTCTACAACGCAGAAGATAAAGCCGCCATACAAAGTCATGCCAGGCCAGGTAGCCCCAACCAAAAAAGTCTGCACACCTTTTTACCAGTATTACGTTATTCGACCACCACTGCTGAATCAATGGCGCTCAACAAACTGGAAAGTGGGGCGATTATTATCGCCGGTAGCGGCATGTGTAACGGAGGTCGAATACGACATCATCTGAAACATAACCTGTGGCGAAAAAAATCGCATGTAATTTTTGTTGGCTTTCAGGCCCTGGGCACGCCCGGTCGAACGATTGTTGATGGCGCCAAAAATATTCATATGGCGGGTGAGGAAATTGCTGTTCGGGCAAACATTCATACCATGGGAGGATTTTCCGCGCATGCCAGTCAGACTCAGCTAGTCAATTGGCTGAGCGCTTTCACCCGGAAAAAACCTAAACTGTATCTGGTTCACGGAGAGGAGAGTGCGAAGCTGACTTTACAGCGAACAGTGCGCGAGCACGGGTGGTCAGCAGAGATTCCAAGTCTTAATCAAACCGTCAATTTTTAACTTCCTGAAACAGGCTGGCAACATGAAAGATAAATACCAAACCGATCGGATCTTTCCATCTGCCGCTGAGGATGTCGAAAGAGCCAATTTATCCAACTCTGATAGCGACGCTTATCGATTGGCATTCAGTGACGACCGTTTTTTGTTAAGGGATGAGTTAAGGGCTGTGCGGTTGCAACTGGAGTGGTTAAAACCAGACATTATTCAGGATGAACACGATATTGAGTCGACGGTTGTTATATTTGGTGGCTCACGGTTTCCTGATCCAGACTATGCGCAGCATAAGCTTCAAGCGGCAAAAAATACACTTGCTTTGAATCCGCAGGAGCCATTATTGATAAAAAAATGCCGGATTGCCGAAGCCGTTGTGCAAAACAGCCGCTATTACTCAGAAGCCAGAGAGCTGGCAAAAAGGATCACTCTCACTTCAATGGCTCATCAAGGAAAAGAATTTGTGATTGTGACCGGTGGTGGCCCGGGTGTTATGGAGGCCGCCAACAGAGGCGCAGCAGATGTGGGCGGGAGAAGTATCGGTTTGAATATTGTTTTACCCTTTGAGCAACAAGCAAATGCCTATATCACGCCAGAGTTATGTTTTCAGTTCCACTACTTTGCCATTCGTAAAATGCATTTCTTAAAGCGGGCTAGAGCGCTGATCGCATACCCGGGTGGATTTGGAACGCTGGATGAACTGTTTGAAACGCTGACGCTGATTCAAACAGCTAAAATAAAACCGGTGCCGGTGGTACTGATGGGCAGTCATTACTGGAGCAAGCTCATCGACTTTGATTTTCTGATGGAACAAGGTGCGATTGAAGAGGAGGATCTCAGTTTATTTGAGATTGTAGATAGTGTTGAGGAAGCATGGCGCATACTCAAACAGAGTTGGGCGGTGGAGTAAACCGGCTTAACGGCTCATGCGACTAACCATTGAAAATCGCAAAACTCAAAACAATATAAACAGCGTAGCCCCGCTGCATCAAAAGAAACCAGCAGTTCTGGGTGCTCTTTGAATTAATGTCGACTGGATTGAACGGGGCCAGAGCAAAAAATCTCTTCCCTCCTCCTGAAATTGCATAGATTACTCAAACTGTTCGCTAACTTCGAGCACCAATGGCGGTCCAATCTGTTTATTTCTTCAATCTACTCCTTACACATACTCTCCCAGCGGGAGTTTAAAACTTTTTTTGCCAACCCATCTTCTGCCTGATCAATTTTGGTCTGAAGCTCTTTGCAGTCTTCAGCCACTTTTGGCTCTTGATAAACAATTTCATTCAGCGCCTCTGTTTCGGCTGATGCAATTATTTCATTGCCCTCTGCATCGCAACTCATCGGAACGCTAATGGTAGAACTATAATCGTAGGCTGCGCCATTAATAATATCAACGCCAGCGCCAATTACACCCCCAACCAAAATGTTGCCAAAAACCCAGCCACCAGTCGAAGAGTCTTCAGCCCCTATCGTTTCAGCTTCACCAGTCGTCTCGTGTTTGCAGACGATTGTTAGCGCCCCGCTCGATCGATGCACAGTAACTGAACCGGGTGTCGTAACAAACCACTCTCCCTTATTGTTTGTCAGTTTACAGCTCGCCCCATCACAGCCAGGTGTAATCACCGAAAGGGACTGGTTTGTCCCTTTCGCAACAGATGCGCAGCCCTGAAAAAAGGCTGATGATAACAAAAGAACCGTACATACAATCTTCGAGATCATAAGCTTAGAGTGAATCACTCGCGCTCTCCTTAGCGGTTTGATTTGGGATATCCCTCTCATCAGTCACAACCACGACATCTGGTTCATGCTTACCTAATAACAGGTTATAAATATCTTGCGCGGCGGCATTCATTAACTGCGTCACTGCTTCATGCGTCGCTTGACCGACCTTATCACCAGGTGACCCACTAATCATATAGGACTTTCCGTCGACCACACCCGATTGATAATCTTTATCCATTAAAGTCTCTCCAGACGCCGTGACAGCTTTAACATTTAAAGTCATATTTACCTGAGGCGTAATCGCAAAACCGACATTCTTGAGCTGGTTATAGGCATAGGAATAATTTACCGACTTAGGCTCTACTACAATCTCATAATCTTCTACCTGATTGAGATTTGTTGCATGGTCCGCCCCTTTCTCAAATAAATTGCCAAATACATCCTTTGCAATTCGATAAGTGATTTCTCCAAGCGGCACTGTTAAGGTCGTCGCTGCTCCAGTCAAACTAGTTGGATTTCCCTTATAAGAGTATTCTGCATCCTCCTTATTCAGATAAATTAGCGCTTTCCCCGGCAACTGTTTCTGAACTGATAATGTCTCTCCCGTGTAACTGGGATTATAGGTAGCGACCTGTGCACAGCCAGTCAATATAGCCAGTATTGCAATGGTTATCAGTAATCGAATTTGCTGCATGATGTGACTCCTTTTATTAATATAGTTATAAAACTCCTATGAACGGGTTGCTCAAAAAAGCCTCGACCCGTTAAGACCCTGGCACCGCAATGTCATATAAAAAATTCAAATGGCACACGCATATGCAGCCAACGGACTCATAACAATAAATAGGCCACTTTTAGAGTGTAGGGGTTTGATTTTGTGGGAATAACTTTACTAATTTTACACGCAGAATTTATCGGGCAGGAAGCCCTTAATATTATCTTCGTCATTCCTTCGAGCGGTCCATGATATTGTTGGGATCAAATACTACATTATTTAGCGCAATTAACAACACCTAAAACTAAGATAGGGGCCGCTGTCAATGCGATCCCTATCCCTGCTATGTTCATGCTAGCTTTTCAGCTCTTGCAAATCCCTAAATAGCTCCAACGCCTCCGGATTTGCCAAGGCATCGGTATTCTTAACCGTTTGCCCATGCACCACCTGGCGCACGGCCAGTTCGACGATTTTACCGCTTATGGTTCGCGGGATGTCGGCGACCTGAATAACTTTGGCAGGGACATGGCGCGGGGTGGTTTCGGCGCGAATGGTTTGCCGGATAGTTTGCTGCAATTGCTCATCCAATTGCACGCCTTCGCGTAATACAACAAAAAGCACGACACGCACGTCATCTTCCCAGTCCTGACCAATACAGATGCTATCTAACACCTGCTCCACCTTCTCCACCTGACGATAGATCTCAGCAGTGCCAATGCGCACGCCACCGGGGTTTAGCACGGCATCCGAGCGGCCATGAATAATCAGACCTCCCTCTTCGGTGATTTCAGCATAGTCGCCATGGGCCCAAATATTTGGGTATTGCTCGAAATAGGCTGAACGGTATTTTTTATCTTCCGGGTCATTCCAAAAACCAATAGGCATGCAAGGGAAGGGCTTAACACAGACCAGTTCACCTTTCTCCTGCTCAACCGGCAGGCCGTCATCGTTCCAGATCTCCACAGCCATACCCAAACCGCGGCATTGCAGTTGCCCTTCGTAGACCGGCAGGGTAGGAGAGCCAAGAATAAAGCAGGAAACGATATCAGTGCCGCCGGATATCGAGGATAGGCAAACATCGCTTTTAATATCCCGATAGACATAACGGAAGCTTTCGTGAGACAACGGCGAACCGGTGGACAGTATCGCCTTTAGCCCGCTGAGTTGATGACTGGATTTTGGCGTGACTCCGGCTTTTTCCAGCGCGGCAATATATTTGGCGCTGGTGCCAAATACAGAAATATTTTCTTCATCTGCCATATCGATCAGGGATTTGGGTTCCGGGTAGAACGGCGAGCCATCGTAAAGCACCAGCGTGGCACCGCGCGCCAGGCCACTGACCAGCCAGTTCCACATCATCCAGCCGCAGGTGGTGAAGTAGAACAGCACATCCTCTTCGTTCAGGTCAACATGAAAGGTGTGCTCCTTGAGATGCTGTAACAAAGTGCCACCGACACTGTGCACAATACACTTTGGCACGCCGGTGGTGCCAGAGGAGTACATAATATAAAGCGGGTGATTAAAAGGTACCGGCTCAAAACTCAGTTCGGGAGTGTTTTCGGTGACCAGAAATTCGTTGAACCGCACGGCACCAGGAATGCCGTCGACTTCAATATTTTTTGGCCTCTGGCGGTTAACCACGGGGATAATAACCAGCTTTTCAATGGAATTGATATTTTCTTTGATCTCTCGCACGCGAGGCAGCGAGTCTATAGTTTTGCCGTTATAAAAATAGCCGTCGCAGGCGAACAGTACCTTAGGCTGGATCTGACCAAAGCGGTCCATCACGCCGTTAATACCGAAGTCCGGCGAACAGGAAGACCAGATGGCACCAATGCTGGTGGTTGCCAGCATACCGATGACTGTTTCCGCAACGTTGGGCATAAAAGCAGCAACCCGGTCGCCCTTCGCTACACCAGCATCGCGTAATGCCGCTGAAAGCTGGCTAACCTTTTGATAGAGATCGACATAGCTCAGGCTGTGGCGTTCGCCGTTTTCCAACCGAGAAACTATAGCGGCTTTATTGCTGCGGTTGCACAACAGGTTTTCCGCAAAGTTTAGTGCGGCGTCCGGGAACCATTGCGCGCCCGGCATCTTATCGCCGTCGACCAGCACAGTATCACCACCCTTGTCCCCGATCACATCGCAGTAATCCCAAACCGCATCCCAAAACGCCGCCGGTTGGCCAACGCTCCACTGATGCAGTGCCCCATAATCTCCAGTAGAGGAAGCTTTGAGACCGGAACGACCCTTTAACCAGCGAGAAAATTGGGTGATATTGGCCTGTTCTTTGCGTTGATCTGACGGGATCCACAGGGGTTGTTGCATACGTAGTACCTGCTGATTATAAGCACCAAAGCCCTTTGCATAACGATCATGCTACGCGAAGGTCTCTCTAAAGAGATCTGATGATAAACCCCTGTTTGGGGCATTTCCATAAAGAAATAGTGAAACTAATTTCGTTTTTCAAGCCTGCTCTGAACCGCCCATAATAACGTCTCTGGGAGAGCTGTCAGCCATAATTATCTATGTATGTGCCTGATAATCCGGCTTTTCAATAACCGGCCATCGCCGCTGCCACCTTGGAATTAGACCTCCTGCCCAAGGCCTGCATCACATGGTTTCCGGCATCCAGCAATTTCTCAAGGTCAACACCGGTATCAACCCCCAAACCGTTCAGCATATAGAGCACATCCTCGCTCGCAACATTGCCCGATGCGCCCTTTGCATATGGGCAACCGCCCAATCCGGCGATCGAACTATCCACTACCGCAACGCCCATCTCCAAAGCGGCGTATATGTTGGCCAGCGCCTGACCATAGGTATCATGAAAATGTACAGCCAGCTGCTCAACTGACAATTCGCCGGCTACAGCCTCCAGCATCGCTTTGGTTTGTCTGGGAGTTCCTACACCAATGGTATCCCCCAGAGAAATTTCATGGCAGCCCATGGCCGCCAGGGATTTAGCCACAGAAACGACAGCACCGGGCTCAACCTCACCTTGATAGGGGCAACCCATAACGCAGGAGATATAACCACGCACCGGAATACCCCGCGCTTTGGCTGCATCCATAATAGGCTCAAACCTCTGCAGGCTTTCTTCAATACTGCAATTGATATTCTTCTGTGAAAACTGCTCAGAAGCCGCCGCAAAGATCGCCACTTCATCAACCTGACAGGCGATAGCACTTTCAAAACCTTTCAAATTAGGTGTTAAAGCACTGTAAATCACCCCTGGCTTCCTCTCTATTTGCTGCATTACTTCGGCAGAATCTGCCATTTGCGGCACCCATTTCGGCGAAACAAAACTGGCGGCTTCAATGGCGCTGATGCCAGCATTGGCCAACCGATTGATCAGTTCAATTTTGATCTGCGTGTTTATCTGGCCCGGTTCATTTTGCAGTCCATCCCGAGGCCCAACCTCTACCATTTTAACTTTTGCCGGTAACGACACGCTATTCTCCATCCTTTGCATCTGCATCTGCATCTGCTTCGAACGCCACCAATTGCACGCCCTCATCAACCAGGTCACCCTCTTTAAAAAACACCTCTGTCACCAATCCTTTGGTCGGTGCTCGAATGGTATATTCCATCTTCATCGCTTCCATCACGATCAACCCTTGATCCGTGTCCACCGCTGTTCCCGGGTCAGCTAACACGGCAACAATAGTGCCATTCATCGGTGCGGTGAGACTGCCTTCATCCTGTTCGAAAGCATGCTCCTCCAACCCGGGTTTATACCAGATATATTCACGGGTACCCTGCTCGGTAAAGAGCGTGATATGACCTTCCGACTCAGCCACAAAAACGGTAGTCTGATGTCCATTGAGTTTAACTATCAACCGATCCTGATCCAGTTGCCCGCTCACAATCATCTTTTCACCCACCAGCCGCAACAGATAGCCCTCGCTGGTCTGCTCTGCCAACACTTCAATACTGGGTTGTTCGCTGTTCGGAACGCTTAACTTCACCCGCTGCTGATTTGACTCGTTAACGCGCCAACCGCTGAGATTAAACCAGGGAGAATAGGGATCACTGCTGGTCTGGGCAGCCATTGCGCTGCTCTGTCGCTGTTTCAGCAATACAAAGAGCGCTGCTATTGCAACATTGCGGTTATCCTGCGCCTGGAGATCTACAGAGGGGAACAGTTCCGCCTCATGTTTATCGATAAAACTGGTATCCAGGTCGGCCCTTTGAAATGCGGGGTGATCAACCAGCCGCTTTAGAAAGCCTGTATTAGTTTTCATACCGGCAACTCGAAACTCCAATAAGGCCTGCGACATACGCGATAATGCGCGCTCCCGGGATTGGTCCCATACGATCAGTTTGGCTATCATCGGGTCATAGTAGACACTAACCTCATCCCCCTCACGTACCCCACTATCAATGCGCACGTGCTGGCTTTCCAAAGGAGTGCGTAGATAAGTAAGGTTGCCGGTCACCGGCAAAAAATCGTTATCGGGATCTTCTGCATAAATACGCGCTTCCAGAGCATGGCCCTTTAATCTCAAGTCCTGTTGCAGCAATGGCAGCCTGTTACCGGCAGCCACCTGTAATTGCCACTCCACCAGATCCTGTCCGGAAATCAGCTCAGTGACTGGATGTTCTACCTGCAAACGGGTATTCATCTCCATAAAGTAGAACGATCCGCCTTTATCCAGTAAAAACTCTACCGTACCGGCACCTACATAATTGATCGCCTGTGCGGCCTTGACAGCAGCTTCTCCCATCTGCTGCCTGAGTTGCTCTGTCATCCCCGGTGCTGGCGCTTCCTCAAGTACCTTTTGATGTCGGCGTTGTACTGAGCAATCCCGCTCAAACAGATAGACCGCGTTGCCCTGGTGATCCGCAAACACCTGTATTTCCACATGACGGGGTTGCGTCAGGTATTTCTCAACCAACATACGCTCATCACCAAAGCCTTTAACAGCTTCACGCTTCGCGGAGCTCAAGGCTTCATCAAACTCTTTTTCTGCCCAGACCACACGCATACCCTTGCCACCACCCCCAGCAGTAGCTTTAAGCAACACCGGATAGCCCATTTGGTCAGCGGATTGTTTTAACAAATCCGGTGATTGATCATCACCGTGATAACCCGGTACCAGCGGTACACCTGCCTTCTCCATAATGGTTTTGGCGGCGCTTTTGGAGCCCATCGCTTCAATAGCTGAAGCCGGCGGCCCAATAAAACAAATACCCTCATCTTCACAGGCTTTGACGAACCCGGCGTTTTCCGATAAAAAACCATAACCCGGATGTACCGCTGTAGCGCCGGATTGTTTTGCGACCTCAAGGATTTTATCACCACACAGATAGCTTTCAGCACTGGGGGCGGGGCCAATGCAATAGGCTTCATCCGCCATCGAAACGTGCAGCGCATTGGCATCTGCTTCTGAGTAGACGGCAACACAGCGTATTCCGAGCTTATGTGCCGTTTGCATTACACGGCAGGCTATTTCACCACGGTTGGCAATGAGAATTTTTTTAAACATGATTGATCCTTTTTTCTAAGGAACTTCTGAGCAAGTCGAGATTAGATTTTCGGTGAGCAAAAAGTGACTGTCTCTTGGCGTAAACCGCAGACATTAGCCCGCTATAGCCATGATTTGCGGCTTTCTCCTCAGCGCCTAATTTGTCCTCAGCGCCGAAAAAGAAGCGAACGATTTTAACCGACGAATAATAATTCATAACATGTTCAGATGTACCTATTTCTTTATCCATGCGGGCGAGCGTTTATCCAGGAAGGCGGTAAGCCCTTCCTGTCCCTCTTCGGATACACGTATGTTGGCGATCGCTTTGCTGGTAAAGGCTATCAGCGCATCATCAATCGGCCGATCTGCAACATCAAAAATCAATTGCTTGGCGGCTTTCACCGCTGCAGGGCTATTTGCCAGCAGACTATCAACCAACTGATTTAACGCATCATCCAGATCCGAATCCTCAACCACCTGAGACACCAGACCTAACTCAGCTGCAGTTTCTGTGCTGAAGCGTTCCGCGGTAATAAAATAGCGACGCGCGGCACGCTGCCCCATGGCTGCAATAACGTAAGGGCTGATAGTTGCAGGCATAATTCCAATTTTTACTTCGCTCAGACTAAAGCTGGCTCGCTTTGAAGCAACCGCCATATCACAACAGCTCACTAACCCTACCGCACCGCCATAGGCTGCACCCTGCACCCTCGCAATGGTAGGCTTGGCAAAAAAGTTTAAGCTCTTTAGCAGCTTTGCCAGCGCATTAGCGTCATTCAGATTTTCCTCATAGCTATACTGCGCCATGCGTTTCATCCAGTTCAGATCGCCCCCGGCACTAAAACTCTTTCCAGTCGACGCCAGGATCACTAGGCGCACATCATCCCTCTCAGCCAGTTGCTCCAAAGCCCGGGTTAACTCCGCAATCATTACGTCATCGAAGGCATTATGTACCTCTGGACGGTTTAGAGTGAGCGTTGCAACGCCACGCTGGTCTATATCAAGTATTAGATTATCGTCTGCCATTATTTGGATTTCCTAATTAAAGTCCGTCTATAGTCGGCCATGGCTCTACATTCGGAACACACCAAATTTTGTTTCTTCAACCGGTTTGTTCAATGCCGCTGAGATTGCCAATCCTAAAGTATCCCGTGTTTGTGCAGGGTCGATAACGCCGTCATCCCAAAGCCGTGCACTTGCATAATAGGGATGACCTTGCTCGTCGTATTTTTCCATCACCGGCTTTTTAAATTCAGCTTCTTCCTGTTCGCTCCAATCCTCACCACGCTTGCCCATGGCATCGCGTTTAATCTGCGCCAATACACCTGCAGCCTGCTCGCCGCCCATCACAGAAATTCTGCCATTAGGCCACATCCAAAGCATATTGGGGTCATAGCCACGACCGCACATGCCATAGTTTCCAGCACCAAAACTGCTGCCGATAATGACTGTGAATTTGGGTACTTTGGCACAGGCAACCGCGGTCACCATTTTCGCACCATTACGCGCGATCCCCCCGGCTTCATAGATCTGACCCACCATAAAACCGGTCACATTTTGTAGAAAAATCAACGGTATTTTACGTTGCGCACAGAGCTCAACAAAATGCGCGCCTTTCAGCGCCGATTCAGAGAAAAGAATACCGTTGTTGGCCACAATACCAACCAGATACCCATGTACTCTCGCAAAGCCGGTTACCAGCGTAGTACCGTAGAGCTGTTTGAATTCATCAAACTCTGAGCCATCAACAATGCGCGCAATGACTTCGCGCACATCGTAGGGGGTGCGATTATCCGCAGGAACAACCCCATATATCTCTTCCGGATCATAGAGTGGCGCCACGCTGGGTTGCACATCTTGAGAAACGGGTTTGCGGCGATTCAGCCTAGCCACTGCCTGACGTACGAGCTGCAGTGCGTGCTGGTCATTTTGCGCATAGTGATCAGCCACGCCGGACGTACGACAGTGCACATCGGCGCCACCCAGCTCTTCCGCAGTAACAACTTCTCCAGTTGCGGCCTTTACCAATGGCGGGCCTCCCAGAAAAATGGTTCCCTGCTCCTTAACGATGATACTTTCATCCGACATGGCAGGCACATAAGCCCCACCCGCGGTACAAGAACCCATCACTGCGGAAATCTGAGGAATGCCTTTGGCGGACATGTTCGCCTGGTTGAAAAAAATATGGCCGAAATGATCTCTGTCCGGGAACACCTCATCCTGGGTGGGCAGATTTGCCCCTCCTGAATCCACCAGATAGATACAGGGCAAATGACTTTGCTCCGCAATCGTCTGTGCACGCAGGTGTTTTTTTACCGAGAGCGGGAAATAGCTGCCGCCTTTAGTGGTCGCGTCGTTAGCGACGATCATACACTCCTGACCGGCAACACGGCCGATACCTGCGATCACTCCCGCAGAGGGGACCGGATCATCATAGACCTTATGAGCTGCCAACTGACCAATTTCCAAAAAAGGTGACCCTTCATCAAGCAGAGTTTGAATACGATCCCGCGGCAGCAGCTTGCCGCGCGCCAGATGACGCTGCTGGGAACGTTCCCCACCACCTTTTTTAATCTCTTTAACCAGGTTTTTCAAATCAGCGACCAGGGCCTTCATTGCGACCTGGTTGTCCTGAAACTCCTGAGAACCTGTGTTTATTTTACTTTTAATTACAGCCATCGGTTTTGGCCCCTAAATAGTCTCGTTAAACAGCTCACGACCAATTAACATGCGCCGTATTTCTGAGGTACCGGCACCAATTTCATAGAGTTTGGCGTCACGCAGGTAGCGTCCGGTAGGGAATTCATTGATATAGCCATTGCCGCCAAGGGCTTGAATCGCTTCCAGCGCCTGTTGGGTCGCGGCTTCTGCTGTATACAAGATCACCGCGGCTGCGTCTTTACGACTTTCTTCACCTCGATCACAGGCTTTTGCCACGGCGTAGAGATAAGCCCGGCTGGCATTCAACCGCGCATACATATCCGCCAGTTTGCCCTGCATTAGCTGGAATTCACCGATACTCTGACCAAACTGTTTGCGATCATGCACATAGGGAATTACCACATCCATACAGGCCTGCATAATGCCAACCGGGCCACCTGACAGAACGGTGCGCTCAAAATCAAGTCCGGACATAAGCACCCGAACGCCGCCATTTTCCTGGCCGAGAATATTTTCCTCCGGCACCTCGCAGTCTTCAAATACCAGTTCACAGGTATTCGAGCCGCGCATACCCAGTTTATCCAGCTTTTGTGCCTGGCTAAATCCGGGGGAATCACGCTCCACGATAAAGGCACTAATACCTCGAGAACCTGCGCTGCTGTCGGTTTTTGCATAAATCACATAGGTATGCGCATCCGGGCCATTGGTTATCCACATCTTGTTACCGTTAAGGATATAACGATCGCCTTTTTTCTCCGCACGCAGTTTCATAGCCACAACATCCGAACCGGCGCCGGGCTCACTCATTGCCAACGCGCCGATGTGCTCACCGGAACAAAGTTTCGGCAGGTATTTTTGCTTCTGTGCTTCGCTGCCGTTTTTGCGGATCTGATTCACACAGAGATTGGAATGGGCACCGTAGGATAGACCGATAGAAGCCGAAGCCCGACTAATCTCTTCCATGGCGATCACGTGAGCCAGATAGCCCATATTGCTACCGCCATATTCCTCTTCCACCGTGATACCCAACAACCCCAGATCTCCAAACATTTTCCACAGGTGATTGGGAAATTCATTTTTTATATCAACGTCGGCCGCGATTGGCGCAAGCTCTGCCTGCGAAAAACTCGCAACCATATCCTGTAACATATTGATTTCTTCACCTAAATCAAAGTTTAGGGAACGGTAGGTATTCATTCGATTGTTCTCCTGAATTTAGTTACGTACCACGTTTTTCATCTATCGCCTGAAGGCAGATTTTTTCTACCTCACTTAAATCTTTAAGCATCATTTCTATATCTTTTCGCTGCTGATAGAGCTTTCTGCGGTGTTCTTCAATTTTATCGATCAGCGCCTGTAACTGATCTAGGTTGTCTGAGCCCGGCGTATACATATTGACGATTTGCCCCGCTTCATCCAGGCTCAAACCCAAACGCCGACCACGTAAAATCAGTTTTAATCGGGTCCGATCACTTTTACTGTAAATACGTTTTTGGCCTTTTCTGGCAGGTAACAAAAGTCCTTCATCTTCGTAATGACGAATCGTGCGGGTAGTCACATCAAACTCTTTTGCAAGATCGGAAATTGAATAGTTTTCGGTCATCCTCTGTCTCTTTTTCTACAGATTTCGAAGAAATATAGTTTACGTTAACGTAAAGGTAAATACAAAAATATCTGTCGCTGGTCAATATCACAGACAAATAATTGAGGTAGCCGCGCCTTACAGCGTTTAAAGTTAGTGGGCTCGCGAATTGTCCTGGCTACTAGGCACACCGCTTTAATTGCACAGACACCGCTAGACGAACATCTCATTACCTGACTGAATGCTGGACGCAGTGGCTAAAAAATGCGAAGGTTCCCTGGCCTATGAAAACAAAATAACAACGATGCGCATCTACAATAAGAAGATAACGCACGAGCACGAGCCCACAGTATTTACAGAATAACTATACAGAGGCCCAATCTATGGCAACCGGAGCTGTTTCCGAGACAGAAGAACTAGTCTTTATACGCAAAGTTATTGATGAAGGCAGTATTGCTACCACGCAAATACTGGTTGTCTTGGTTGCGTTTACCCTGAACATGCTGGATGGCTTTGATGTCACCGCAATGGCCTTTACTGTGCACGGTATTGGACAGGAGTTGCAAATTGCCCCCAATCATTTGGGTATTGTCTTCAGTGTGGCACTGGCCGGCATGATGATCGGCGCTATGTTTCTCGCTCCAGTAGCAGATATGCTGGGCCGCAGGAAGATGATTATTGCCTGCGTAACCATGATTGGCCTTAGCATGTGCGCGACCGGGTTTGCCACCTCTCTTTGGGAGCTTATCGTCTACCGTGCGATTACCGGATTAGGCGTGGGCGGCATGCTGGCGAGCCTGGCCGCGATTAGTGCGGAATACACACCGGCAAAATATCGCAGCCTGGCGGTAATGAGCATCACTGCGGGCTATCCTCTGGGCGCAACTCTGGGCAGTTTCATTGCGGCACCGCTGATACCGGCTTACGGCTGGCAAAGTGTATTCTTTGCCGGTGGACTGGCCACCCTTTCAATGCTTATTCTTGTCTACTTTTTCATTCCAGAATCACTACAGTTTATGCTCGCCAAGCGCAATGAAAACTCCCTGGCGCAGATAAACCTGGTTCTGGGCCGACTCAAACGTCCAGCATTGACCGAACTGCCCCTCATAGATATGCAGGCCGAGCGAGCAAGGCCGAATGTGCTAAGCCTTTTGACACAGGGGCGGCGTGTCCGGACCTTAACTTTGTGGGCCAGCTTTCTATTCTGCTTTATGAGCCTCTATTTTATGATGAGCTGGATACCCAAGCTACTCATCAATGCCGGCTTCTCTGAATCCTTCGGTGTATACGCAGCAGCGGCCTTTAACGGTGGTGCCGTGATTGGCATAGTGACCCTCGGCTGGATTTCCGCACGGGTCAGCCTTTCAAAGCTCATTGGCACCTATTTAACTTCCTCTGCTGTGGTGATGATCATTTTCGCCTATGCCTCCGGCGTCAACCACCTGTTCCCCTATCTGATCGCGATCGGCTTTTTATTGCAAGGGGGTTTTGTTGGCCTGTATGCGGTGGCAGCAAAAATATATCCCACCGAATTACGCAGCACAGGCGTCGGCTGGGCGATCGGACTGGGAAGATTTGGCGCCGTGCTAGGCCCCTATTTTGGTGGCCTGTTTATCGCACAGGGAGTCAGCATGGAAGTTAACTTCATCATATTTGCAGTCCCGTTAATCTTGAGCGGACTGATCGCCTATACGTTAGCCGTTCGCTAAATCTGGCGCCTGTTAACAGGCCCAAAGATGAGCGCCGAGTTCGCCTACCACAAAATGACTCGGCGCTTATTTTACGGAAATCCTCGGAGAAAAATGCCCTTCCTGGGTCTGCCAATCAACTGAATCCGGAATGTTTCAGTAACGCATCAATCTTCGGTTCGCGGCCACGGAATTTGACAAACAGCTCCATGGGCTCATAAACACCGCCTTGCGTGAGTATGCTTGCGAGAAAAGATTGGCCAGTATCCGCATTAAACACCCCCTCTTCCTCAAATCGTGAGAAGGCATCGGCCGCGAGCACTTCCGCCCATTTATAGCTATAGTATCCCGCCGCATAACCGCCCGCGAAAATATGGCTAAAGCCATGTTGAAATCGATTAAAATCAGCGGTTGGTACCACTGAAACCTCTGCTCGCACCTCATCCAGAACCGCTTGAACCGCGCGCGGCGAAGCCGGGTCAAATTCAAGATGTAATTTAAAATCAAACAGCGCAAACTCCAGCTGGCGCGCCATCTGCATCGCAGCCTGAAAATTCTTAGCATCCAGCAATTTATCCAGCATCGCCTGCGGTAATTTTTCACCCGTCTGAAAATGACCGGAAATCAACTCGATCCCTTCGGGCTCCCAGCACCAGTTTTCCAGAAACTGGCTGGGCAGCTCTACCGCATCCCAGGGAACACCATTGATACCAGACACACCAGCGACATCTACCAGCGTCAGCAGATGGTGCAGACCATGGCCGAACTCATGAAAAAGCGTGGTCACTTCATTATGAGTCAACAGCGCCGGATCACCGCCGACCGGGCCATTAAAATTGCAGGTCAGATAGGCCACCGGCAGCTGTAATGTTCCATCCTCCCGGCATCTGCGTACCCGGCATTCATCCATCCAGGCACCGCCACGCTTATCATTACGGGCATAAAGATCCAGGTAAAATTGTCCTAAAAGCTTATTGCCCAAACTAATCTGATAGAAAAGTACATCGGGATGCCAGGTAACGGCGTCTTTCTGCTCTTCAATTTGGATGCCGTAGAGCCGACCTACCACCTCAAACATCCCTTCGATTACCTGATTAGCTGGGAAATAGGGTCGTAACTCTTCTTGCGAAAGAGCATAGCGATTCTGCCTTAATTTCTCGGCATAAAAGCCCACGTCCCAAGCCTTGAGTTCTTGCACACCAAATTCTTCTTGAGCGTATTGCTGTAACTCAGCATATTCCTGTTTTGCCACAGGTACCGTTTTCTCGGCAAGATCATTCAAAAACGCAAGCACCTGCTCTGGTGACTCGGCCATTTTCGTCGCCAGCGAATAGTGCGCATAACTCTCAAACCCCAGCAGTTGCGTCAGCTCATGTCGCAGCGCCAGCTTCTCATCAATTAGGTCGCTGTTATCCCATTTTCCGGCGTAAGGACCGATCTCCGACGCCCGTGTGACGTAGGCATGGTAAACCTCCTCTCGCAACAGCCTGTTCTCACAATAGGTGAGGATTGGGAAATAGCAGGGAAAGTCCAGCGTGATCAGATAGCCTGTCTCCCCCTTAGCTTTGGCAGCCTGTTGCATTGCCGCCAAGGCCGAGTCCGGGACACCAGCCAGATCTTCAGGGCGATCCATCTGCTTGGTCCAGGCTTGCGTGGCATCCAAGACGTTTTCTGAAAATTTGCTGGAAAGCTCGGAAAGGCGTTTTTTAATATCAGCGTAACGCTGCTTTTTATCCTTGGCCAACGACACTCCCGCCAGCCGGAAGTCGCGTAATGTATTGTCAATATGCTTGCGCTGCGCTGCACTTAGCTGCAAAAAACTCTCGTTTTGCGCAATCGACTGGTAGGCTTGAAACAGCTCGTGACTCTGGCTCAATTGCGTCGAATATTCAGATAACAAAGGCAAGCAGGCATTATAGGCTTCTCGCAGCGATTCGGAGTTTACTACAGCATTCATGTGACCAACTGGCGACCAAGCCTGGTTAAGTCGATCATTGAGTGTCTCAATGGGTGCCACCAAATCCTGCCAGGTAAAACCATCTTTTTCGGACAACAGCTCTTTGATGCGGGATTGGTTATCAGAAATAATCTGCTCGATGGCAGGCTGAACACAATCAGCGCTGATCCGATCAAATGGGGGTAGGGTGGAAGTCTGCAAAAGGGGATTGGTCATTTTTTTTACTCAACTACGAAAATTCGTTCTTAATTGTGCAGCAATTTGCTAAATTGTCACCCTCAGTTTTTTATTTGTTTAGTTTTATTGGAAAAAACCCATGTCTCTGCGAACCTATCAAGGTGTTACCCCCAAATTAGGAAAAAATGTATACGTCGACTCAACCGCCCTGGTACTGGGTGATGTTGAGCTCGGCGACCAGGCCTCCGTTTGGCCTCTTACTGTAATCCGTGGCGACGACAACTATATTCGAATCGGCGCGCGAACCAACATTCAGGATGGCTGTGTGCTGCATATTACCCATGCGGGGAAATTTAACCCCGATGGTTACCCGCTGATTCTTGGGGATGACATCACCGTAGGACACAGCGTAACGCTGCACGGTTGTACGCTGAAAGATCGTATCCTGGTGGGCATGGGCGCCATCGTCATGGATGGTGCGCTGGTCAACTCTGACGTGGTGATCGGTGCCGGCAGCATGGTCACACCGGGTAAAGAGTTGGAAAGCGGTTTCCTTTACATGGGCAGCCCGGCAAAGAAAGTACGCCCTCTCACCGAACAGGAGATGGGATTTTTCACCTATAGCGCTCAGCATTATGTCGAACTGAAAAATCGACATCTTAAGGACGCTGAATAGTACTCGCCAGACGATAGGATATTAAACCAATTTGGATAGCTTTTAGAAGGAGAGGCTACTCAACACACCACTTATCTCAAATCCACTGGTACCTTCGCTACCAAGCCAGTGGTACGACTTGACCATTCAACTCTTTTGCAGCATCCGAGCAAATGAACAGCGTCAACTGTGCCAATGGATTTTGATCATCCATCGCTTTGTCGCAAGCCATGTCCACCTGCGCCGCAATAGTTCCCGCAGGTGAAGAGATCGTACTCAGGCGCTGCAGTCCTGCACCAATCTCTTTGCTAACCCCGGGGCAGATAACATTGCAGGTAATATCAGGGTGGTTCAGCTCTTCAGAAACCGCCTTGGTCAGCCCCAGCAACCCATACTTCGCAGAACTGAAGGCTACTTTCAAAGGCGATGTCTCAAGCGCCTGAGCCGGAGCTATATTAATAATTCGCCCCCACCCGGCGCCTCTCATTTTCGGTAACACCTGCTGAATTAAATGGAACGCAGAGGACAGATTGAGCGCCAGACTCTCATCCCAGACCTCCTTTGTATGGTCTATCAGCGGAGCAGGATGATGATGACTGGCGTTGTTTATTAGAATATCTATTTTGCCCAGCTGCTTTAACGTCCCTGTCACCAACGCCTCGACTCCCTTTACTGTGCTCAAGTCAGCTGCCAGATAACATATCTTCGCATGATGCTCTTTAGCGAGCTGCGCACACTGCTCATTAACCACGTGCAGATCACCCGGCCCGCTCAGCATCAGATTACAGCCACCGGAGGCAAGCGCCTTTGCCATGGCAAGACCCACACCACTGGTTGCACCTGTGACTAACGCATTTCTTCCCTTAAGTGCTGGATCGTACACCGCTTAGCTCCTCACTTAACTATTGGTATCAACCGCTTGAGCTGCCTATTCGCCCTGTAAAGTGGCCAGAATCCGACGACTTCCACCATGATTTCGATGCTCACCCAGATAGATACCCTGCCAGGTTCCCAGACAGAGCTGACCGTTACTGACTGGCACACTGACATTCGAGCCCAGCAGAGCGCTTTTGATGTGAGCGGGCATATCATCTGAGCCCTCCAGAGTATGCCGGTAATAGGGCGCATTTTCGGGAACCATTTGGTTCAGGTGCGCCTCCATATCTGTGCGAACCGTGTAGTCCGCATTCTCGTTGATACTCAGTGACGCAGAGGTATGCTGGATAAAAAAATGCGCCAACCCGACACGTACCGATTCAAGCTCCGGTAACTGATCGAGCAGTTCCTCCGTGATCAGATGAAACCCTCTTTTTTTTGGGGCGATGACCAATAGCTTTTGTTGCCACATTAACTCTTTACCCATGCTTAACTGGCTAGTAGAGTTTTGATGATATAATGCCTGTCACCAATAATCATTAAAAGAGAAGTCTGCCGCTTTATGGCCCGCCCCACTGACAAGCCCATTCATCGTATTAAAACCGGTTTTTTTGAACGCCGCATGGAGTTGGCCAAGGCCGGATTTATCAGCGGCTCCAGAATGTTAACGCATTCAGCTTCGAATCTTTGGGCCACACCGGAACAGCGTGAAGCCAATAACCGAAAAATGCTCAAAGAGCAGGCGCTTTATCTGGTATCCGAACTGGGCAAGCTCAAGGGAAGTGTGGTTAAGGTAGGCCAGATGATGGCCATGTATGGCGATTATTTTTTACCCAAAGAGGTCACGGACGCGCTACACAGTCTGGAGGACAACACCGCAGAACTTGCCTGGCCGGCGATCCAGCGACAACTTCTCTCTGAATTGGGGCAAGCAAAACTCGACCTGCTGGAGATCGAGGAAAAACCTATCGCAGCGGCTTCTCTCGGTCAGGTTCACCGTGCCCGTCGCATCAAAGATGGTCGGGAGCTCTGTATTAAAGTGCAATACCCTGGCGTCGCAAAATCAATTGACTCAGACTTTAATGCCATCATTCAGCTACTGACGCTGGCGCAGATGGTCACCTCCAAACAGGCGTTTGATCAGTGGTTTAAAGAAGCACGGGCGATGATGCACCAGGAGGTCGATTATCTAAAGGAAGCGCATCATACCCAGTTTGCCGCGCAGATGCTTGCCGGGGATGAGCGCTATATTGTGCCAGAAGTGTTTAGCGAATTTTCAACCCATTCGGTACTAACCACTAGCTATGAACCGGGCCTGGTAGTCAGTGATGCGCAGGTGCTAGCCCTGCCTTTATCGAGACGTAATCATTTGGCGAAGGCCTCATTGGATCTTTTTCTAAGCGAAGTGTTTGATTGGGGCGAAATGCAAACTGACCCCAACTTTGGCAACTACCGGATACGGCCGGGCGGCCCAAAACAACCCGACCGGCTGGTACTGCTGGATTTTGGTGCCATGAAACGATTTCCGAAACAGTTCCTTGATCCGTTCCGCAACATGGTCAGTGCCGCACATCAGCAGCAGCGCCAGACCTTTATTGAGTACGCTATTGAGCTGGAGTTTATGCGTGCGGATCACCCCGAAGAAGTGCTACAGAACTTTGCTGACGTGGCGATGGAGATAATCGAGCCTCTGGCCCAAAACAACGCAAATATTCCGGATTTCGCCCTGAATGAAAACGGCGAGTACCGCTGGGCTGAAAGCAACCTTCCCCGGCGCGTGGCAAAAAAAGCCTCCCAGGCCTCGCTCTCCAAGTATTTCGCACTACCCCCCAAAGAGTTTATGTTTATGAACCGCAAGCTGATTGGTGTATATAGTTTTATTAAAACACTGAGGGCCGAGTTTAATGGGGGTACGATTCTGAGCAAACACCTGGACTGACTCAAGCGGGGTGTTCATAAACAACTTCGCATAAATTGTTTAGCTTATATCAGGGGATATGTGATAGTGGGAGTAGTCCAACATATGTTTTGTTCGCTTACGCAATTTATTTATTATTTCGAAAGCATGCATTATTACCGACCAACAGTTAACAAGAAAGTACACACTAATGAATATAAATTACGAAGTTCGAAAACATCTCATTGGTTTTTTAAACAGGGTATTGGATCAAAGCTATACCAGAAATGAATGGGAAAATTTCTCATTTAGTATTTATCAAATTGATGTGCTAGAGAAGATTAGAAGGGAGGTTATTAATACCATATCTAAAAATTTGGAGCCTAATGGTTTTAAAATGAAAACAATGAGTAAAGAAACTAGAGATTCAATTCAAGCAATAATAAATGAACTTGATAGAATCAGCATTCAGCCAGCTTAGACAGCCCGCCAGCAGGCTGACTTGACCCTTAAAAGCTTTGCTTTTTTCAGCCGGGCGCCAACTGTATTTAGTCTAAAACGGAAATTTAATGTCAAACAAGAGAAACGCTTTTCATGGCAAATAAAGAATTTGTTCGTCAGCGAATTCGTATTTATGCTGACAAAGATTTTGACCCGGCTGTTGATGCACAGGTGGAGGAGGTTTTACGTTCTAATTTCAACATCCACTTGCCGCAAAGAACATCGATGAATGAATCTCTAGCGTCAGCGACAAGCGATCATGAAATTATTGGCCTTATATTACAATATCGTAAAATAGACTAATAATTATGATACATAGAGCTATCCAGCGCAGCCATGAACGCACTTCCGGCTGGACCCATCACTTCGCGCCTCGCCCATGCAGCGTGCGTTATGATTGCTCAAGGTTTAGCCGTAAGATTATGACGTAACAAAATGACTGATGACTCAAACAATGCGTTGCAACGTGGCCTTGAAAATATTCATGATCTTTTTTAAGCTTTATCCGGACGCAGACAACTACCAGCTGGTTTCTTCTAGTGGCTACACTTGCGGCCTTGTGGTCGGCTAACTCAGACTATGCTTCTATTTACCAGAATCTGACGCATGCTTCGATTGGCATTTTTCTGGGTGATATTAAGCTGAAGTAAATAATGGAAGCTCACAAATTGGTGAGGCCCCTACAGGACGGTAACAGCAATTTCATTTGTGGGTGTTCAATATCAATTCCTCCAGCGTCAAAACCTCCCTCAATACCGAAACTTAGAATGCCAGAAGGTTTCCCGCACAGGTAAGTTTGCGCCAGTTGGCAGTTAGCTTCTATTGCATAAATGGGTTGCCTGCTTAATTGGTGACTGGTAACCTGCTGATTGATATACGCTGGCGCGAGATTTGTTAATTCTATGTAGGTTGAGGCTATACTTTCCCTATAGGGGGTCACTTGTGGTTGCTCAGCAATCTAGCATTGATTCACTAATCGATACTCTATACGAGTCACTGGTCGATGGGGATCAGTTTGTTAGATTTCTTGATGGCGTGGCTACAAGCACTAACAGCATTGGCGGTTATGTTGAAACGACTCTGCATGAGCCTTCACCCCGGGTGGCGGGTTTTGTTGGTATTACCGAAAGTGCTCGGCCTAACGCAGAACTGTATGCGGAGTCGGCGGTGCTCGATAACCCCTATATTCCACACCTCATTTCGATACTCAGCGCGGGCAGTGCAGTTTATGCAAACGACATAATCCCGCACAAAGAGATTCGCAAAACAAAATATTACGCTGATTGGCTCAGTCTTTGGGGAATTGAAGAATTAGCGGGTGTATGTATACAACATGACCACTCCGCCACAACATTAGCTCATTTTGCTTGTAACAGGAGAAATTCTTACTCAGAGCGTGAGCGGGCAATTTTTTCCCAGATTGCTCCACACATGGTGCGCTACTGGAAAGTAAAACAACACCTTGGCGCCGCAGAAATACACTCTGCGGTGCTTTGGGAGATGCTCAATGCGCATCGTCACGGTATTGTTCTCCTAAACTTTCGGGGTGCCCCGATTTTCGTTAACAATGCAGCCAAACGCATTATTGAAAGTAACGATGGCATTGATCTGAAATGCTGCGGGTTTCATATCCACTCAAAGCACGCAGATGAAAAGCTAAGCCATATCATTCAAACGATGGTAAATGCAGGTGCCCTGGCATCCGCGATGCCGCTCCCGGAACCGGTTATTGTGCAAAGGCTCTCGGGCGCTCGCCCCTACCAGATTCTGCTGTCTCCCATAGGTGCGACAGCGGACGCAATGATATCGACAACTCCCACCATGGTAGCATTCATATTTGATCCGGAAGATCCACTGGCACTGTCCGTAGAACAGTTAGCATCACTATACGGCATGACACAAACCGAAGCTCGACTGGCGCTCTACATTGCCCAAGGGATGTCGATAGATGAGTGCGCAATAAAATTGGGGCACCAAGTGTCCACATCCAGAAACCTGCTCAAGCGAGTATTTGCCAAAACAGGCACTCATCGCCAGCATGAACTTGCCGTTCTGTTAATACGCTCTGCTATTCCCCTGAAGCGCTAAACTTAGAAAACCTCCACCGATATTTCTTTTACTTTGTGTCCCATATGGGACATGACGCATAACCTTGGTGAGCCGTAGTATTAGTTTTGCCAGAATCCAGATCATAATGATTGCAACAGGTTTGATTATCTATGATTGTGCGCAAGAAGCAGAATTCATGCTACTGCAGCCAAGTTAACCGGACACTAGTGAAAGGCGCTATGGTTTCATCGTACCTAACCTAACCGAATCGAACCCATACAATAAATGGCTAGTTTTGTAAATAGGAGTGTGTTTATGAAAACCACACAACCCACAGTTCATCCATTGTCGCTTGGCCTGCTAATGATGGTCATGGGCATCATGAGTCCGGCGCATGCCAATAACTACACCCTTGAACAGACCCTCGCCAACCCGACACCAGAAAATTTTGATTATTTTGGCAGCTCAGTGGCGGTAGGTGGCACCACAGCGGTGGTAGGGGCTATTTATGATGACACCACTGGCTCGAACTCCGGCAGCGCCTATGTGTTTGATACCACCACCGGCAATTTGATTACTACCCTTGCTAACCCGACGCTAGGGACTTCCGATTATTTTGGCTACTCGGTGGCGGTGGATGACACCATAGCGGTGGTAGGGGCTCATGGGGATGACACCACCGGCTCGTATTCTGGCAGCGCCTACGTATTTGATACCATCACCGGCAACTTGCTTTTCACCCTCGCCAACCCGACGCCAGGGGCTTCCGATCATTTTGGCTACTCGGTGGCGGTGGATGGCACCACAGCGGTGGTAGGGGCTCGTGCAGATGACACCACTGGCTCGAACTCCGGCAGCGCCTATGTGTTTGATACCACCACCGGCAACTTGCTTTTCACCCTCGCCAACCCGACACCGGGAGTTAACGATTATTTTGGCTACTCGGTGGCGGTGGATGGCACCACAGCGGTGGTAGGGGCTTATGGGGATGAAACCACTGGCTCGGATTCCGGCAGCGCCTATGTGTTTGATACCACCACCGGCAACTTGCTTTTCACCCTCGCCAACCCGACGCCAGGTAGTTACGATTATTTTGGCGACTCGGTAGCGGTGGATGGCACCATAGCGGTGGTAGGGGCTCGTGCAGATGACACCACTGGCTCGAACTCCGGCAGCGCCTATGTGTTTGATACCACCACCGGCAACTTGCTTTTCACCCTCGCCAACCCGACGCCAGGTAGTTTCGATTATTTTGGCGACTCGGTGGCGGTGGATGGCACCACAGCGGTGGTAGGGGCTTATGAGGATGAAACCACTGGCTCGAACTCCGGCAGCGCCTATGTGTTTGATACCACCACCGGCAACTTGATTGCTACGCTCGCTAACCCAACGCCGGGATATGGCGATATTTTTGGAAGTTCCGTTTCTGTCTCGGGCCAGACCGTACTGGTCAGCGCAAGATACGATGATCCGAACGGCATTACCGATGCTGGTAGTGCTTATGTTTTTCAGAACGCCCAATCTGTGCCGGAACCCGGTTCATGGTTATTAGTGGCCCTGGGGTTAGGTCTGCTAGTCTGGCAAAGGCGCTATGGTTTCATAGTGCCTAACCAAATCTCAGCCATACATTGAAAACCCATTAGATGGCTGCTCAGTAACAAGGAGAGTGTTTATGAATACTACCCAACCCACAGTTCATCCATTGTCGCTTGGCCTGCTAATGATGGTCATGGGCATCATGAGTCCGGCGCATGCCAATAACTACACCCTTGAACAGACCCTCGCCAACCCGACACCAGAAAATTCTGATTATTTTGGCAGCTCAGTGGCGGTAGGTGGCACCACAGCGGTGGTAGGGGCCGGTGGGGATGGCTCGAGCTCCGGCAGCGCCTATGTGTTTGATACCACCACCGGCAACTTGATTGCTACGCTCGCTAACCCAACGCCGGGATATAGCGATAATTTTGGAAATTCCGTTTCTGTCTCGGGCCAGACCGTACTGGTCGGCGCAAGATACGATGATCCGAACGGCATTACCAATGCTGGCAGTGCTTATGTTTTTCAGAACGCCCAATCTGTGCCGGAACCCGGTTCATTGGCATTGCTATGTATTGGGTTATTATTTCTACTTTGGCAAAACAAAACGGGGTTAAAACTAACGTTAGCCAGTAAGTTTTCTAAAATTAATGACGTAAATCGTGAGGATATTGGACCAGAATTTCCTTTAAGGATACAGTGTCTCAATTACATCTTTATAAAAGAATGGTTTGGCAAGATATTAGTTTGATGGCGAGTTATACTCCCTTCAGAAAAATTATAAAAAGCACTGTGGGCTAATTGACAATGAGTAATCATTATCACAAGAGCGCTAAATCACAAGAGCCATTTAACTGGCGAGTTTTGCTGATCATTTTGCTGGCTACGGGCATGATCTCCGCTCTGGGAGTGGCATTATTTTATTACCAAAAAAATAGTGCCTCAAACTATGAGGTGAAAAGATTAAAGCAACAGCTGGATGTATTGACGGGTATTTTTGCGGCTACCTTTAACGCAAAAAACCCAACCAATATCGCACTCAATAATCCATATCTGCGGCCTGGCTGGCTAGTCAAAGTCTACCCACCTTCAAGTGGAACGAATTACGAGTTAGCGGATAATGATGTGGGCCAATTTGTTCTGGATGAAACACTTTTTACATTGATGGCACATGAAAATCATGACATCCAACAACCTGAATCCTCCTCGTACAAATTGCACAGCCTATACCCGGTGCAGAAAGGAGGAATGCATCAATTTGGTATACAATTCCAATATGAATTTGATAAAAAAACCCGATCGACAGTAATCGCGGATTGCAAAATTGTAATGTTGGTCAATCGCCAGCAGATAATAAACCAGATAGTGCGGCTGTCGCCATCAACTTCAGATGAAGTCCTGATTACAGGGGAAGCACTAGTTCCTCCCGGAATGGCGCAAGCGGAGCTATTACTCACATGTACTAGAAGCAGTCGTATTCGTGGTGAGCTAATGCACATCAGAATAAAATCAAGAGTACCTGGTGAGTTCGCCTTGTCTTCGGATCGTGATCGTTTTTTACATTTTGTAGATCAATAGTTAAAAAGAGGAGTCTTAAATGAAAATTATTCTGACTTTAGTACTAACCTTGTTTTTCGTGACGCCTATTACAGCTTCGGCTGATGATGAAAAGGAAGCGCGTTACCAAATTATCACCATCCAGAGCCTAACCGGTAAAACAGAACCCTTCCTTTTGGATACGACGACTGGACGTGTTTGGATCTATGCCTCAGTTAAGGGTAACGATGGTACAGCTCAGGGTTCTGGATGGGTACCCACTATTTTCTACCCTAGAGTGACTGAAGGTGGTGTGGAAACACTACCAAGAGAGCCAATCAAATCTAAAAAATAAAATACATGGGGCTGGCCCAGTTAACTAAACCATATTCCTTTTAACCTATTGTTTTAGTTGGATTAGCTGGTGAATTCCGGGGAACGTTTGCTAAATTCAATAAAAGCAATGATGTGAAGGCGAGACCTTACTAGAATCATATTTCATAGAGGGAACAAGCAATGGCAAGGATGCCTAGACTGGTTGTACCGGGTTACCCCCACCATGTGGCACAAAGGGGTAACCGACACATGAAAACTTTCTTTTCTTCAGCAGACTATCGAGCTTATCTGGATCTGATCTGTGATGTTAAAGACGAGATTGGCGTGGATATTTGGGCTTACTGTCTAATGTCTAATCATACTCACCTCGTTGTTGTTCCCGAGGAGCCAGACGGGTTGTCCAGACTATTTCGCTATATCCATAGACATTACTCACGAAGGATTAACTTTCGGGAAAAATGGAGAGGTCATTTGTGGTAGGAGCGTTTTCATTCATTTGTTATCGGGTATAATGGACACTCACAAATCGGAGAGGCCCGGCCCCAACAGAACAGCAATTTCATTTGTGGTTGCCCAATATCAACTTCGTCAGTAGAGCCTTCGTACGTAACGTTTGCCGCTGTTTTTATTATAGCTTTCCATGCTCAGTCTCACGCTGCCCGTTCGTTCACATCGCTAAGAAAATCCAATACGCAAAAACTATTCAATTTTTTTCATATATTTCAACATATCGTATCACTCTCCAGCCATACCATTCTCTGGTTTAAGCTGCTGAACAGGTTTTAACCAAGAACCCCCATATTGCAGGGTTTCTCCCGCCCCTTCCCTAATTAATATCGTTACTGATAAAATTAGACGAGAATTCAAGGATAAGAATGAAAATAAGGGCAAACAGTAAATTCAGGCAGCGCACTTTACTAATCGCGGTCGTTATAGCATCCGTTAATATGGCGGCTCCCGGTCAACTGGCCAATGCCGCGATACTGGAGGAGGTAGTTGTCACGGCGCAAAAGCATGCACAGCGTGTCAACGATATCGGTATTACCGTAAATGTCTTCTGTGGTGATGTAATCAAGGATCTGGGAGTGAGCTCGGCCGGGGATATGGCGCAACTGACACCGGGCTTAACCGTTAATGAAACAGCGGCTACTGGTGTGCCGCTCTATACGATTCGCGGCATTGGGTTTCAGGATTATTCCACGGCGGCTTCATCTGCCGTGGGGCTCTATTTTGATGAGGTGGCTGTTCCCTACACAGTAATGAGCCGCGGCCCAGTGTTCGATGTCGAGCGTGTTGAAGTATTAAAAGGGCCACAGGGCGATCTATATGGGCGAAACACCACCGCCGGCCAGATCAACTTTATCAGTAACAAGCCTACCGAGGAGTTTGAGGCGGGATTTACGGCCGGCTACGGGCGTTTCGATCTGTTCGACCTGGAGGGGTTTATCAGCGGCGGCTTAAGCGATAGCGTGCAGGCTCGGGTTACTTTCAAGACCCGTCAGTCCGGCGAGGGGTGGCAGAACAGTCAAACCCGCAATGATGAGTTGGGTGAGAAGGACGCCAATGCGATTCGTGCGCTGTTTAACTTTAACCTGTCCCAGGATATAGGTTTGCGGTTGAACCTACACTACGTCAAGGATAAGTCCGATAACAAGGCCAACACCTCCTATAATGGCGCCTTGGCTGGACTCGCTGTATTTAATAATCCCTATACGCCGCTGAACCAGTATTTACTTCCGACCGGTGAATATTTTGGTGAAACGCCGCCCTGGTATTCCACTGGAGATAGTCGCGCTGCCGATTGGACCAATAGTTATACCAGTCCGATCACAGGGTCAACCTGGGATCTGCGACCAAAACGGGATAATGAACTGAAGGGGCTATCGGTGAAGCTGGAGTGGGGTCTGGGAGAGATAACGCTCACCTCCATTACTGGCTATGATGATTTTGAACGGCAGGAGGCCAATGATTGGGACGGTGGTTTCTTTAACGACTCCAGCAATATTAATGCCACCGACCTGCAAGTGTTTTCCCAGGAACTGCGGCTCTCCGGCAAAACCGACAGCCTGCTCTGGGTTGCGGGTGTTTACTACTCTAAAGATGAGATGGATGAATACTATCACTATTTTTTGTCTGATTCGGTGTTTGGTTTCGGTTCTATCTCCTGGGGTGTGGGCCAGTTTGCTCTGACCCCGATTCTGGAGATTGATACCAAATATTCGCAGGAAACCGAGTCACGCGCAGTATTTGGTCATTTGGAGTGGCGGTTCACCGATAAAATGCAGTTAACCGTCGGTTTACGCTATACAGAAGAGGAGCGGGACTGGTCAGGCTGCACCTTTGTTGCCAGCGACGGCAGTTTGGCAGGCTACTTGAACGCGCAGTTCGACACCAGTCTGGAAGCGGGAGATTGCGGCACTATCGATGATGACCCAAACTCTCCGACCTATATCTTTAACTTGATCGGTAGACCCAACGTCAATGACGCCTTCCATGTTTTTGGGGGGACTATCAGTACCGAAAAGTGGATGGGGAAAGTGGGCGTTGACTATGCTGTTACCAAGGATCTGCTGATTTATGCCACCTACTCCAACGCCTTTAAGTCGGGAGGTTTTAACGGTGCAAACTCCAACACTACCTTGCAACTTCAGCCCTATGATGAGGAACAGGTCACCGCCTTTGAGGTGGGCATTAAGAGTACGCTATTTGACGGAGCCATGCAGTTAAACGCTGCCGCTTTCTGGTATGACTATGAAGACAAGCAGGAGCAGGACCTGGCGGTTGTTTTTGTCGGTAATCTCAGTGGCTTAACCAATGTGCCTGAGTCGCGCATCAATGGTGCTGAGCTGGATTTGCAGTGGGCACCCATGGAGGGTTTATCGATAAATCTCGGAGTGGCCTACCTGGATACTCTGATTGAGGAGTGGGACGCAACCTCTAATGCCAGTACGTGGCCAACGGTTGTGACCTTTGATGCGTCCGGGCTTGAGTTAGCACAATCGCCGGAATGGACATACAACGGGATGGTGCACTATGAATGGCCGGTGGGAGAAGTGCTGATGCTGGAGGTGGGTGCGGATGTTAATTTTACCGACGATACCACCGGCGGCGCGCAGCCCTCGAATGCCACGAACGATTACACCCTTTATAACGCCCGCGCTGGGGTTAAAGATATCGATGGCAAATGGCGGGCGTTCCTCTGGGGCCGCAATATTACGGATGAAGATTACTATCCCGCGGCTTATATCGGCGGCAACGGGCCCTATGTGCGAAGTATGGGGGTGCCGGTAACCTATGGTGTCTCCCTTAGCTACAACTTCTAATGACGAAATTCCTCTTCTGGCGAGAGAATTAATCCCGCTAACTTTCCCGTGAATAATGGCGACGTAAATAATGGACACCCACAAATTGAGGAAGCTCCTACAGAACTGCACACACAATTTCATTTCTGGGTGCTCTGCCTTTAACTGACGTGAAACGCCTGCTAAAAGCTCAAAAAGAGAATCTGCGTGATACTGAAAGGAAGAAAAAGGGGACGCATTTATTTTGACTAACCTTCCACTCCGGCCCGATCCCTATTATTAAAAATTCCGAGAATATCCCGGCGTAGTATTTTTTGATTCCCCTAAAGCGGGTGAGCATCGCAGTCAAATGGCGGGGAAAGAGAGGGTTGTTTGAGCATAGCGAGTTCCCGAACGGGCGTCATTTGATGAGAAGCGCAATGGACAGGTTGTAAACCTGCCGCGTTCCGGGGGAGCCTTTTCTTTTGGTTCGGTTTTCTTTGGGCATGCAAAGAAAATGAACTCGCCCAGCAAGGCGAAACCTTAGCCTGAAGAAACCAATAGATAGGTGAAAAGGTTTCGCGTCTGTATATATATGATAATTATCCATTTTATCTATCCTTTAGAAGTTGTTGCATCTGACGAAGAATTTAGGCCTACAGAAGGATGTTCCGTTAACAACGGCTAATTTAGGGCTATATTACGGCTCAATAATTTGTTGCTTTAAGGCTAGTTATCGGCTAATTTAAGGCTATGAACTGGGTGCCTAAATACACAATTAGCAACAAACTTCTCTCGACGATGCGTGCAATAGGTGAATCTTTGGGAGAGCTTAAATCATTCCACCTTAGCGATCAGGATCTCGCCAAATTGGAGATTGAAGCAAGGGAATTATCGTCCTATGCATCCACCAGCATTGAGGGCAACCCTCTGCCTCTGACCGATGTAAAACGCCTGCTAAAAGCTCAAAAAGAGAATCTGCGTGATACTGAAAGGGAGGTGCTGAATTACAATAAAGCCCTGCAATCTCTTTATGCCGATGTGCGCTCGGGTAAATTTAAACTAACTATAAAGGCGCTGGAAAAAATTCAAGGACAGGTCGTTCATGGTTTAATGGACAATCCCGCGCATTGCGGTGCTTTACGGGAAGCTCCGGTCATCATTCGTAACCCACGAAAAATCGGTGAGATTGTATTTATTCCGCCCGATAGCAAAGACGTTAGAAAGCTTTCTGGCGACTTGTTCAAATTTGTCGAAAGCAATATAGGGAAGATTGACCCCATCATTCTGGCGGGGATTTTCCACCGCCAATGCGTAATTATCCACCCTTTCATTGATGGCAATGGCAGAACAACAAGATTGCTAACAACGGCTATTTTAGGAACAGCAGGGCTAGATTTGTTCGAGATATTCAGTTTTGAGAATTACTACAATCGAAACATCACGCGCTACTTTAAGGCTGTTGGCCTTGAGGGGGATTATTACGACCTGAAAGATGATGTTGAGTTTTCGGATTGGTTAGAGTATTTCGCGGACGGCATTTTGGATGAGCTTCGCCGCGTGCGTAAAACTTTGCCGGAACAAACAGGAGCAAAGCCACGTTTAGAGATTCACCACAGGCAAATACTGGATTATATTGAAGAGCATGGCAGCATCACGCAGCGCGAATACGGCAGCATATCATCTCGCAGCCTCGCTTCGAGAAAGCTGGACTTTGATAAGCTGGTTAAGCTAAACCTCATACAGGCGGAAGGTATAGGACGCGGTACCTACTATGTGAGCGTTGCTTAAAAAGTCCGCTTTCGACTGACTAACAGACCATACAGATCAACCCTCAATCAACTGATCATGATAAACTACCCTTTATGCTAAATGCGATAGTCACAGGCGCAAACAGAGGCATTGGGTTAGCCCTCTGCCGAGCGTTGTCGGAACGTGGTTACCGGGTGACGGCCTTGTGCCGCCAATCCAGTGATGCGCTGAAAACTTTGCCCGTCGAAGTTCACGAGGGCTATGACGTGACCGATGAAAGCGCAATTGATGTCTTCGCTAATAGGGTTGCTCCTGATTCAATCGATCTTCTGGTTAACAATGCGGGCGTGTTACAGGGGATGTCGCTTAACGCTTTGGATATTGACTCGATACGCCACCAGTTTGAGGTCAATGCGATTGGTCCCTTGCGGGTGACCGCTTCTTTGCTTCCCAAGCTAAAACACGGTAGCAAAGTAGCGCTGATCACTAGCCGGATGGGGTCTATGGGCGACAATGACTCAGGCGGTAGTTATGGTTACCGAATGTCAAAGGCAGCGCTGAACGCGGCGGGTGTTTCATTGGCGAAAGATTTAAGTGTCAGAGGCATCGCCGTGGCACTGTTGCATCCGGGATATGTTAAGACGGATATGACCGGGACAGCCGCGTTAATCGACACCGATGAATCGGTTGCCGGCCTGCTGGATCGTATCGACCAACTGAACCTGGATAACTCGGGTAGTTTCTGGCATATGAATGGCGAAATACTGCCCTGGTGATCAACCTAGCAGTTGCTAGCTCGAAATCTTTTTAGAGCTTTAAAAATCACCACATAGCTCAGTACGAAGTGCATACCACCTCCCCCTAAAGCGGGTGAGCATCGCAGGTAAATGACGGGGAAAGTGAGGGCTGTCTGAGCCGCAGGCAAAATAAAACGCTAAATCAGGAAAGCAAACCCGAAGAGTAAGCGGGACCATGATGGAATCCAAAATTCCCGTTATTTCTGATCTCTACCGCTGCCGCAAATGCCAGGCCCCTGCTGCGCGCGGGAATAGCTACTGCCGCCGATGTGGCATTGTATTTACCGCTCAAGATGTTGGATATATGGAAGCCCATAAGCGCACCGTCTTTGGCGCTTCCCCCTGGAACCTGCGCGACCGATACCGCTGCGTCCATTGCCAGGAATGGCTGTGCATCACCGACCAGTATTGCCGAGGCTGTGGCGATCAAATCGACAGCGTGGAAAAGTCGATGATGAAAGCCAGGGTTCAAGAATTGGCAGCGCGAAATTGGCCATCCGTTGTCGGCTTGGCTGTTTTTGTTATCCTGACTTTCTTCGCAATTATCGCATTGGGGTAAGATATTTTTTTGGCTTAAAAAGGATATTTGTCTGCTTAAGCAGACACGTAACTAGTCGCTATTGCTCAGCTTGGCCTCCACACTGTCAATCTTATCCTGCATCGATTGCTCCCGATCATTACGAGTACCCACTTTCAGACTGGTGGTAATGCGTGGCGCGCCCATCTCATGCACTTTCTCGTGACACTGCTTGACCGCGGCGAACACCTCATCCCAGTCACCCTCTACGTTGGTGCCATAGGCATGCATCTGATAGGAGAGGCCGGCCTCTTCCAGAATCGTCTGGCAGGCGGCTACATACTTGGATACCGAAAGACCTACTCCAATCGGCACCACACATAAATCTATCATCACTTTCATGAAAGCTGACTCCTTATTTGTTCTATGACTGGCTGCGTTTTTGGCCGCACACCACGCCATAAGTAAAACGACTCCGCAGCCTGCTCGACCAGCATGCCCAGGCCATCCGGCGCTTTAGCTGCGCCCTGCTCTTTCGCCCATTGACAAAACACTGTGTCTGCCACGCTGTACATCATATCGTAGCACCAGGCGTTGGCAGCCAGCAGGTGCTGCGGCAAGGGTGGCAGTTCACCCTGCAGACTGGCGGCGGTGCCATTGATTACCAGGTCAAACTGTTGCCCATCAAGCGCGTCAAATCCACAGCCCTCCACCATTGTTGGTCCTTGAAACAGCTCAGCCAACTGCACCGCCTTGGCGAGAGTACGATTGGCGATGACCAGCGTTTTCGGCTGCTGCTCAAGAATGGGGCCCAGTACTCCACGCACAGCGCCACCGGCTCCCAGCACCAGCACTCGCTTGTCTTCTATTTGACCGCCGTGATTATTCAGTATATCGTTGACCAACCCCAAGCCGTCAGTATTCTCACCCAGCAGCTGACTCTGGTCCGTCATCATGAGTGTATTCACCGAACCTGCCTGTAGCGCCCGCTCGGTATGCTGATCTGCGAGTTGCCAGGCCTGCAATTTGAAGGGAACAGTCACATTCAGGCCCTTTCCGCCCCCACCAAAAAACTGTTGTGCCTGGACTGAAAAGCCATCGATAGGCGCCAACAGCGCTTCATAACAGATATCCTGCCCAGTCTGTTTCGCAAAGGCGCTATGAATCTGAGGTGATTTACTGTGCGCGATCGGATTACCCATCACGGCATAACGGTCAGTCACGCTTTATACCCACTCTCTTGGTTGCAAAAAACAGTCGTAGAGTTCAGCTTCTTTTGAACCCGGTTCCGGTTGCCAATTGTAATCCCAGTGAACCACAGGCGGTAGCGACATTAAAATGGATTCGGTCCGTCCTCCCGACTGCAGGCCAAACAAGGTGCCGCGATCATAGACCAGATTAAACTCCACATAACGACCACGTCGGTAACACTGGAATTTACGTTCGCTTCCCCCGTATTGGGTGTTTTTGCGCTTGGCGATAATCGGTCGGTAAGCCTCTATATAGGCGTCACCCGTACTTTTTACAAACTCAAAACATTGATCAAATCCCGGCTCGTTGAGATCGTCAAAAAACAGCCCCCCCACACCGCGGGGCTCATTGCGATGCTTCAAATAAAAATACTCATCACACCAGTTTTTATACTGTGAATAAAGCTCATCGCCAAATGGCTCACAGGCCTGCCTGGCCACCTGATGCCAATGTACGCAGTCCTCTTCAAAGCCATAATAGGGGGTCAAATCAAAACCTCCACCAAACCACCAGACCGGTGCTGCACCTTCCTTTTCAGCAACAAAAAACCGAAAATTCGCGTGTGACGTTGGGACATAGGGATTTTTCGGGTGAATGACCAGCGACACGCCCATGGCCTGAAAGCCACGGCCTGCTAACTCTGGACGAGAGGCCGATGCCGAGGGTGGAAGTTTGTCTCCAAAAACATGCGAGAAGTTAACACCGCCTTTTTCAATAACCGCGCCGTTGCTGATAACCCGCGAGCGGCCACCGCCGCCTTCTGCACGCTGCCAGCTTTCTTCGACGAATCTGGCGCCGCCATCCTCCTCCTCAAGCTGCTGACAAATATCGTCCTGCAGAGCCAACAGATAATCTTTAACACTTGGGATGGCGAGCGACATATGGACTGTCCTTTTAACTCGATAGCTACTAGGGCTAAGTATATCCGGTTTCAGCAACCGCTATTGACACAATTATCACTTTTACCCCTGACGCAGCGGGCGGCCAGTGGTGAGCTCCATAATGGGAGACGCCTGTTGTGCTCCGGCTGTTTCGCCACACAGCACATAGTCCAGGTTATCCTTAAAATAACGAGCGACCTGCAGCCTGTTTCGCGCGGCAGGATACCCCGTTAGATTTGCCGACGTTGAGACCAGTGGGCCACCGAATGCCCAACACAACTGCTGGACTAACGAGTAAGCACTTACTCTGAGCGCAACACCTGAATGATCGCCCCTAATCCACGAAGGCGCCTTTTCATTATCGGGTACTATCCAGGTTTGAAAGCCTGGCCAGGACGCTTCAAGTTGCTTTCGCTGCTTAAGGTCCAGCGACTCAATATAAGGTGCCACCTGCGCCAGATCAGCGGCCACAAGAATAAGCCCCTTGTCCAGCGGACGTTGTTTTAACGCGAGCAAGCGCGCTACGGCTTTGGCATTATTTGGATCACAACCGAGACCCCACACCGCTTCTGTCGGATAAGCAATAACGCCTCCGTGTCGCAGTACCGTTGCTGCAAATTTTATTTGCCAGATACTCATTTAACGATGAGGCTCATTGACTGGCAAGTTGCTCCTGCAACGCCGCATCTTTTTCCAGCACAGCCTGCATGTTGGCAGCACGCTCTTCCTTTAAACGATCTGCAAGCACTTCATCTTTGGTCGCCAGAATCTGAGCCGCCAGATACGCAGCATTTTTAGCTCCCGCTTTACCAATCGCAACGCTAGCCACGGGAATTCCACCCGGCATTTGAACGGTAGAGAGCAACGCATCCATTCCGCCTAAACCACCCGATTCAATGGGCACACCTATTACCGGCTTAAGCGTCAGCGCTGCTACCGCTCCTGCCAAATGCGCGGCCATTCCGGCCGCCGCTATAAAGGCGACACAGCCTCGAGCATCGGCATCCTTGACATAATTGTGCGTTGCATCTGGCGTACGATGCGCAGAAGTGATTTTAGCCTCAAACTCAATTTCCAGTTTTTTAAGTACATCGATTGCGGCCTGCATAACGGGCAGATCGGAATCAGATCCCATAAGGATGGCGACGAACGGTGTTGACATGACAGGGCAGCCTCACATAGTAAAAAGAGGGCGAACGGTACCCCAGAGTGCTTTAAGTTTCAAGTACTGTAGAACCACTCAAATCATATTACCCTATCGTTGATACCTGACATAAAAATATGCATCCGATTTACCTTCATGATAGATTCTGTTGTCTATACTCAAATATGTATTGCACACACCCGGCTCTTAAAGCCCATTTAGATCAATTAATAGGGAGAATTTCAGACGATGTTTGATAAAAAGAGACAAGACGAGACACCCAAAAATGACTATGCCCCCGTTCGGGAACCCAGCACCCCAAGTGCTCCTGCTAGCGGCAGACAGGCACTTATAGGCTCAACCATTAATATCAAGGGTGATATTAGCGGTGACGAAAACCTTGTTATAGACGGCAAAGTGGAAGGTAGTATTGAAATGGGCACAAAAGAAGTGACCATTGGCCGCAGCGGCCGGGTTTCGGCTAACGTGCAAGCGAACGTCATACGCATTGAAGGTGAAGTGCAGGGCGATATCTCGGGCAATGAGAAGGTAATTATCTCCAAGACAGGCAATGTTCAGGGCAACATTATCGCTCCTCGCGTGACGCTGGAAGATGGTGCTAAGTTTAAGGGCAGTATTGATATGGATCCTGCTGTCTCAACGCCGGTAACCCCCATAAAACCAATGAATTTAACAGGTTCTCAAAAAAATGAGTCCACAGACAGTGGCTCTAAGGGGAACTGATTAGCCGCTTTCATTCTCACAGCGAGCTTATTTTTTAGTGTTTTCCACAGCCAATCGCAGCAACCATGCGGCCCCTGGCGGGGCAGTCTCGACTTTTAAAAGTACGCTATTCCCTGGGTTATTTGATCTTGAGTCACTGGAGGATGGGCGGCAACTGTCTGTTTTGGATCTTGGTCCAGCAGTATCGACAAGTATTAATTTTTTTGGCCATTATAAGTGCCACCTGCATATTCTGGATCTGTTCTCAGAACCGATCATTACACAGCAACCGTTGTTAACGGACGATGAGCTGGACACCCAGCTCTCGAATATTTTTAGCTTTCCCGAAAGCACCCGTTTTGACGTTTGCTTATTCTGGGACCTGTTTAACTACCTGGATAAGCCGGCCATCACGACCTTTAACAGGCTACTTGCACCCTATTTGCACCCCGAAACAAAAGCCCATTGCTTTGGATTGCTTAAGACAAATACGCCTCTTGCTTTTCAGCAGTACGGTATTCTGCAACCCGACAGCCTGAGCGTAACTTCACGTTCAGATCCTGCACCGGTTTTGTACCCTCATCCTCAGGCTGCACTTAAGGGGCTATTAAGCAGTTTTAACACGACCCGGACCATGCTGCTTGGTGACGGCAGGCTGGAAATGCTGCTGCAATCCAGGGCTGCCAAGGGTTCGGCCTAGGCAATACGGATGTAACCCCCGGATACCGGCTGCACATAGCGTTCCAGCTCTAAACGCATCAAAGCCTGGATTAATTTACTTACCGGAAGTCGCGTTCTTTCCACCAATAGATCCATCGGCGTTACCTCATATCCCACCTGAGCGAGTACCTGCTCGGTTTCACCATCCAGCATCAGCGTTGCAGGCTCTGTTTCACTAAGACTCAATATGCTAACGGGCGCAACCAGCTGCGGAGCTATTTCCTCCAATATGTCGTCAATCGACTCAACCAGTTTTACTCCCTGACGTATTAACTCATGGCAACCTTTAGATAAGGGATTGTGAATCGAGCCGGGAATGGCAAATACTTCGCGGCCTTGCTCCATTGCAAATCTTGCGGTAATCAATGAGCCACTTTTTACAGCAGCCTCCACCACTAGAACACCCAAACACAAGCCGCTGATGATACGGTTACGCTGTGGAAAGTGGGCCGGTCTCGGCTGACTACTCAAAGGAAACTCTGTGACCAGCGCACCTTGATGAGTCATTTTTTGGGCAAGCTCTTTATGTCTACGCGGATAGATACGATCAGCGCCAGTGGCCATCACTGCGACAGTTGGCTGGCTCACTTCCAGCGCACCCCGGTGGCTGGCCCCGTCTATGCCCAAAGCTAACCCACTGGTAACAACGAGGCCAAGCGTCCCCAACTGTCTAGCAAAAACCCGGGCGGTCTCTAGACCTGTCGCGCTGGCATTACGACTACCCACTATTGCGATTTGCGGTGCCTGTAAAAGTGCGGGCGAACCCCTGACAAACAGCAGCAAAGGCGGCACAGCAATCTGCCTTAATCGATCCGGGTAACAGTGATGATTCAGTGAAAGGATTGTGCAGTCGGGCTTTTGCGCCCATTGCAGCGAACGCGAGATCTGCTGCCCTAATTCGCTAGCGCCAGCATGAAGACGGTAGTCGGAAAACGCTTTTTGAACGGGGGCTGTTATACCTGCATCCTTCCAGTGGGCTGCAGATGCGGCCAGTATTTTTTCAGCACTACCAAAGTGACTTAACAGGGCATGTTTGCGTTTAAGTGATAGCTGTGGCGCGTGAAAAAGGGCCAGCCATGGCCCTAATTCCTCTTCCTGAGGGTTGTTCATTGATCATCCTTGATGCTTATACTGAAAACTAGTGGGCCAGGACAGAAGGCCAGGAATCTGTCGGGCTTAGGTGCTCGTAGCCAGGAAAAGTCCGATTTGATACACATTTTTCGATCATTTGAGGCGAATAATTCGCTATTTAACAAAAATGATCTAAAAAATGCCTATATGCGGCTTTTCCGCAATAAATTACTCCTAAATCAAACGGGCCCTTCCTTAGGGGTTTCTCAACTCATCCATAACCGCCAAAGGTCGTTGCGCCTTGAGCACCAGTCCATAACTCATTTTTTCAAATACCCGAAAAACCATCAGGATACCCGCTCGCTCTGACGGCAACCGCACCACGTCTTTACGCAGTCGGTCCTTAACGGTGCCGCTGCTATGGTAAATCGCCATCACATTGCCGATCTCAATATTTTCGCGTGCGCCCCGGTTAATGGCAACCACATCGAACTGCCCGACTTGGCTCACACCACCCAGTACGGCAATAATCTTACCGCTAACTTCCTGCTCAGGAGTGCTGGGGAAAAAGGTGGGAATAACTTTAGCTTCTTCGGTAGGCAATAACCGATCTTGAAGCCGCACCTCTTCATTGCTGGCTGACAACCGCATAGTGGAAATATCGTCTTCTTTTTCAATGATTTTCCCAAGCCCGATTTCAAGCGCTTCAACACCCAACTCTTCCCCCGTGTCAGGATCAACGTAGCGGGTCGATGGTCTATAGACGCCATAGGAGGAATACAGCTTAATACCGCCGTCCAAGTGATCTCTGGCATATAGCTTATCGCCGTTCCCAGAAACAATTCGTCCCTCATGGCCTGAAATTACATAGGAAGCATCTGAAAGCAATTGTCGTGTGACCACTCGACTACGGTTGAGAAAAGCGTCAACCGCATCCAGTGGAATTGCTGGAATAACCGTATCCAACGGTTCAACTCTTGTTGTTGGCGAGAGTTTAACTGTTCGACTGCCATCACCTCGCTGCAGAACCAACCTGGGTTTACCATCAAGGTAAACCAGACTGATCACATCGCCCGGAAAAATCAGGTGAGGATTCTCAATCTGAGGATTAACTTGCCATATTTCAGGCCACATCCAGGGCGTTCTCAAAAACGTTTCAGAAATCCCCCAGAGTGTATCTCCCTTTTTAACGACATATCTATCCGGGTGGTCGAGTCGCAGCGGGCTAGTGCCTTCGTGGTGTTCTGCATAGGCAAAAACCGACATCAAAATAACACTCAGGAACCCAAAAAGCGCTTTCCTCATGGCTTTAATCCTTAAATTTCGGGTAGTTAAACACCGTTTAGTTACTCTGTATAATAGAACAAAAATACAACTATGCCTGAAAAATATAGATTTTAAAGCAGTTTATCGCCATAAATTTCCATACGCGTGTGTTCGATACAATAGAATTAACGCCTGTGATGATTAAGTGCCCCTATAAAATCTGCCCAAATGCGCCAAAAACGCATGCTATATAGCTGTTTCGAAGGCTACCCTGTTTGACAACAATGAAAGCAACCCGCAAGAGAGATAAATTTTGTAATAGGTGCACATTATAGTATCTTGACGCATGACTAACCACGATCGGAGTTCCCAGATTCACAATGGCTTTACTGAACATCCTTAAATTCCCTGACCCCAGATTACGCAAAGTAGCCCAGCCTATCGAATTCGTTGATGATAGTATCGAAGAGCTTGCAGAGGATATGCTGGAAACGATGTACGCAGCACCCGGAATCGGACTGGCAGCTACTCAGGTTAATGTACAAAAAAGACTAGTAGTGATGGATATTTCGGAAGAAAAAGACACTCCCTTGGTATTTATTAATCCGGAAATAGAAATCGTTGGTGACAGCTTCGAGGAGATGGAAGAGGGGTGCCTGTCCGTACCCGGTTTTTTTGAACCGGTTAATCGGCCAGATCATGTGATTATCCGCGCACTGAATAAAAGTGGCGAACCCATTCAATTGGAAGACCAGGGACTTCTGGCGGTATGTATCCAACATGAAATAGACCATCTCGATGGCAAGCTGTTTGTCGACTATCTGTCTCCCTTAAAGAGACAACGTATTCGCAAAAAGCTTGAGAAACAACAACGCATGCAGCTTTGACGGCTCACTGCTAACCCCCCAAGAAATATCTTTATGTCATCATCTCGTTCGTTACGTATTGTTTTTGCAGGTACGCCCGATTTTGCTGCCGCCAGCCTAGGGGCTTTACTCGGCAGTCAGCATCAGGTTATAGCCGTTTACACACAGCCGGATCGACCGGCCGGTCGCGGTCGCAAGTTATCCGCAAGTCCGGTGAAGCAGCTCGCGCTTGAACAGGAAATTCCGGTACTGCAACCCGCCAGCCTTAAGAATGGTATCGAACAACAGAAGCTCGCAGAACTTCGTCCGGACCTGATAGTGGTCGCCGCTTACGGCCTTATACTGCCCCCCCTGGTGCTGACAATCCCGAAATTTGGCTGTATTAATGTGCATGCCTCTTTACTACCAAGGTGGCGGGGAGCCGCACCCATTCAACATGCGATTTTAGCTGGAGACGAAGAAACCGGTATTACCATCATGCAGATGGATGCCGGTCTGGACACGGGTGATATGCTGCATCGATTGAGCTGCACAATAGGACCTCAGGACACAGGCAGTTCCCTGCATGATCGACTGGCAACTCTTGGGGCTGAAGCTTTGCTGGAAACTCTATCCGACCTGGATGCTTTTCAGGCAAACAAACTTCCTCAGGACAGTAAGTTGGCGAACTACGCGCACAAGCTTGAAAAACAGCAGGCCCTTTTGGACTGGGCGCGTCCAGCAATCGAACTGGAGCGGCAAGTCCGTGCATTTAATGCCTGGCCTGTTGCGTACAGCCATTTAGGTGAACAACGGATACGAATTTGGCAGGCAACCGCAATGGCACAACAAAGCGAAGCGGCTCCTGGGACCATTATTAAAAGCGATCCAAATATTCTCCGTATCGCCTGTGGCGAAGATCAGCTAAATCTAGAGGTTATTCAACTCGCGGGAGCAAAAGCATTGCCCGTCGCAGAGGTATTGAAAGCAAAAGGCGCGTGGTTTGCCCCCGGTAATACTTTCGATAGTCCCGCATGATCAATATTAGAGCTGTCGCAGCGAAGGTTTTAGTCGAAATCGTGCAAAAAGGGAGTTCATTAAATGAACTCCTGCCATACCGCGACGAATCTCTGACCACCGCGGACGAAGCGTTACTCCAGGAACTATGCTATGGCGTGTGTCGATGGCACTTTCGGCTGCAATATATTGCTCGACAATTGCTCAGCAAACCGCTGAAAGCCAAGGAAGCCGATATCCAAATTTTAGTCCTCCTGGGACTTTATCAGTTAGCCTATATGCGTACGCCCGCACATGCCGCCATCAATGAAACAGTCAATGCCACGAAAACTCTGGGTAAGCCTTGGGCAAAAGGTCTCGTGAATGCTGTATTGCGGCGTTTTCAGAGAGAACAGGAACAGCTTGCCGAGCGCTCATCAGCCTCACCTGACTTCAGCTATTCGCACCCCATTTGGTTATTGCGTCGCCTGCAACAAGCCTGGCCAGAGCATTGGCAAGCAATCATCGCGGCTAATAATACGAAAGGGCCGATGACGCTGCGCGTCAATAGCCAAAGAATCAGTCGTGAAGGCTATCTGGAAAAGCTCGCTGAAAAGGGCATTGCCGCGCAGCCCTGTTCCTGGTCCGATCAGGGTATCACCCTCACACAGCCTCACCCGGTCACCGACTTACCGGATTTCGCTGAAGGGGCTGTTAGCGTTCAGGATGAGGCTGCTCAGCTAGCTGCTGGCTTAATAGAGCTATCACCCGGTTTACGCATTTTAGATGCCTGCTCTGCACCCGGAGGAAAATGCTGCCATATGCTTGAGCAGGAACCTGCGATCAGAGACCTATGGGCTGTCGAACTGGTGGCTACACGACAAGAGAAACTTAAAGACAGTTTACAACGTCTTGGCTTGAAGGCTCATTTGGTAACCGCCGATATCACGGTTCCTGATAGCTGGTGGGACGGCGAGCCATTTGACCGCATACTACTGGATGCACCGTGCTCCGCCACAGGCGTAATTCGCCGTCACCCTGACATAAAGTTGCTGCGCCGCAACGCGGATATTGATAAGCTTGCTGGACAACAACGACTGATGTTACAAAGGCTTTGGCCACTTCTAAAACCCGGGGGTCTTTTGCTGTATGCAACTTGCTCAGTATTGCCGGAAGAAAACGAACAGGTTATCTCTCGGTTTCTAACCGATACCCCTGATGCACAGGAGCAAAGTCTTAATGTCAGTTGGGGTGTTGCGGGGACTGTAGGACGTTATCTGCTGCCCACTATTGGGGGTTCAGACGGCTTTTACTTTGCCACTTTAAGCAAGGCTTGAAAAACAGGCTGAAACAATAAATTAGCATATGAAAATAATCATCTTAGGGGCAGGGCAGGTTGGCACCACGGTTACCGAAATGCTTGCCAGCGAAGCCAATGACATCACTGTTGTTGATCACGATGCGAAAAAACTGGACGAACTGAAAGATCGGCTGGATATTCGTACCGTACATGGTAGCGCATCCTTTCCTAGCGTTCTGCAGCAGGCGGGAGCAGAAGACGCGGATATGCTGATCGCGCTGACTAGTAATGATGAAACCAATATGATTGCCTGCCAGGTTGCCTATACGCTTTTCCATACACCCCATAAAATCAGTCGGGTACGCTCACCAGATTACCTGTCACGAGGCAAACTATTCAGCCGCAAGGCTATCCCTGTGGATGAAATAATTAGCCCGCACCAGGAGGTCACCAACTACATCAGCCGCCTGATTAAATATCCGGGAGCCTTGCAAGTCCTTAATTTTGCCAGCGGCAAAGTACAGCTTGCAGGTGTCAGGGCCGTTAAAGGCGGGCCACTGGTTGGCCATGCGTTACGCACCCTTAGAGAGCACTTGCCCGCAGTCGACACCAGAGTAGCAGCGATCTACCGTCGTGGCGCAGCCATCGCCCCTGAAGCTGATACGGTGATCGAGGACGAGGATGAGGTCTTCTTTATCGCCGCCAAACGGGATATTCGCCAAGTCATGAGTGAACTACGTAAAGTTGATCGCGCTTATCGTAGTATCGTCATCGTGGGTGGCGGAAATATAGGTGCCCGACTGGCTGGCGAACTGGAGGATGATTACCAGGTTAAAATTCTCGAACGTGATATGGATCGCTGCAAAACACTTTCCGAACAACTAAATAAAACCATCGTGTTACATGGCGATGCCTCGAACAAAGAATTGTTGTTAGAGGAAAATGTCGACCGTGCTGATGTCTTTTGTGCACTTACCAACAATGACGAAATTAATATCATGGCTTCCATGTTGGCTAAACGGTTGGGGGCAGGCAAAGTCATGACCTTGATTAACAACCCGGCCTATGTGGACCTGGTACAGGGTGGAGATATTGATATTGCTATTTCTCCGCAACAAATTACAGTCAGCCGCTTATTAAGGCATGTACGTCGCGGAGATATTGTAAAAGTGCATTCGTTAAGAAGAGGCGCAGCGGAGTCAATAGAGATTATTGCCAGAGGGGATAGAGACTCGTCCAAAGTGGTCGGCAGGAGACTCGAACAGATCCCCTTGCCGCAGGGCAGTTCAATAGGCGCCATTGTGCGTGATCGCGAAGTCCTAATCGCTCACCATGACGTAGTGGTTCATACCGACGATCACTTGATTCTTTTCCTGCCGGACAAGAGCAAGGTGTCGGAGGTAGAGCGGTTATTCCAGGTAAGCCTGAGCTTCTTTTAGATAAGGATTACAAAGACTCGATTATGCACTTCACGGTGATTTTACGCATTCTGGGCATCCTGTTGATGGTATTCAGCCTGACCATGGTCATCCCTCTGATAGTAGGTTTGATCTACAGCGAATCGGCGAGTGATGCTTTCCTAATGGCATTCGGTATTACTTTTTGTACCGGCCTGCTCATCTGGTTACCTTTTCAGCGTTTTCACCACGAACTCCGAACACGTGACGGTTTTATTATCACGGCACTTTTCTGGACAGTGCTGGGCTTGTTTGGTGCCTTGCCTTTTTATCTGTCCCAAGGCCTTACCCTAAGCCCGGTTGATGCGGTTTTTGAGTCTGTCTCGGGGCTAACCACCACCGGGGCAACGGTGATAACCGGCATCGACCAGATGCCCAATTCACTGCTATATTACCGTCAGCAGTTACAGTGGCTCGGCGGCATGGGTATTATTGTTCTGGCGGTGGCTATTTTGCCAATGCTTGGCATTGGCGGCATGCAGCTGTATCGAGCCGAAACACCGGGACCCGTAAAAGACAACAAGCTCACTCCGCGCATCACAGAAACCGCGAAAGCACTTTGGTATATTTATGCCAGCCTTACGGTTCTCTGTTTCCTGGCATATTGGTATGCCGGCATGTCTGCCTTTGATGCAATCTGTCACAGTTTCTCCACCGTCGCCATCGGCGGTTTTTCTACGCATGATGCCAGCTTCGGGTACTTCGATAGCCCGGCGATCGAAGCCATCGCAATCCTTTTTATGCTGCTTTCCGGAATCAATTTCGGCCTACACTTTTTCGCCTGGCAAAACCGAAAAATCGGGCACTATTTTGCAGATCCGGAATTTCGTTTTTATCTGACTATTCTCGGCGTGGTTAGCCTGACCACCTGTGCGATTCTTATTTACAGCGATACTTATCCACCGCTGACCGCCCTGCGTACCAGCCTATTTGAAGTCGTCTCAGTTGCCACGACCACTGGCTTCGCCACGGCAGATTTCGCACATTGGCCCAGTCTGCTGCCATTTTTGCTTTTCGTGGCTGCATTTTCCGGAGGCTGTGCCGGCTCCACAGGCGGCGGCATGAAAGTTATTCGGATCTTGCTTTTATACAAACAGGGTATTCGGGAGGTAAAACGTCTGATCCACCCAAACGGAGTATTTTCCATTAAACTTGGTGACCAGCCCGTATCAGAAAGGGTTATTGAGGCCGTTTGGGGATTTTTCTCGGTATATATGCTGGTATTTGTCTTTATGTTGATGGCGCTACTGGCTACCGGAATTGATCAGGTCACTGCCTGGTCCGCAGTGGGCGCAACGCTGAACAACCTGGGCCCCGGTCTGGGGGGCGTGGCCGCACATTATGGCGACCTGAATGATCCAGCCAAATGGGTGCTCTGTCTGTCCATGTTGTTAGGACGGCTGGAGGTCTTTACGCTCATCGTAATTTTCTCTCCCATGTTCTGGCGCAAATAGGCTAATCATCAGATAGCGACATTTAGCTTCAATATCTCGCATTTTATCGCTGCTTTTTTACTTATAGGCCATCAATGAGCGGTTTTTTATTTGTAGTGACCGTGCTTTTCTGGGGCACTACCTGGATAGCCATCAAATTCCAGTTAACCGACGTGGCGCCAGAGGTTTCGCTAGTCTATCGCTTCGCTGCCGCTTCATTTATTTTCTTTATCTGGGCACTCTTAAGAGGACAGAAATTAAGGATTGGGATGATCAACCATCGGTATCTCGCTATGCTGGGATTTCTGATGTTTGGCTTCAATTACCTGTTCACTTATTGGGCGGCTGGCGCTATTACCTCTGGCCTGCTGGCAACTATTTTTTCACTAGCACCTATAGTAAACATTGCCTTTGATCGTATATTTTTTGGTCGGCCTATTGAGCTACGCATGCTGCTGGGCGCAGCTTTAGGTACTACGGGTATTGCGCTCATATTTTGGCCAGATTTTTCAAATTTATCCGTGGGAAATGATGTTGTTTTTTCCCTGTTTCTCTGTTTTTGTGCGATTATTTCCTTCTCGTTGGGCAATATGGTTTCCGTTCGGAATCACGCTGCGTCGCTACCGGTGCTGACCTGTAACGCTTATGGAATGTTATACGGCAGCTTATTCCTGGCTCTGTTTGCTGTATTCAATGGCAAAACCTTTACCTTTGATACCAGTGTTACTTATGTCTCATCCCTGGCCTTTCTGGTGTTGGTGGGCACGGTACTTTCCTTTGTTTGCTATTTAACGCTGATGTCTCTCATTGGTCCAAGCAGAGCTGCTTATACCACTATCTTTTTTCCCATCGTCGCCCTATTGATTTCAACTTATTTTGAAGACTTTCATTGGACGGCTACCAATTTCGCAGGAGTGGTAATGGCGCTTTCCAGCAGCCTGTTCGTGATTAAAAAGCCTCAGAACTAATCGACGTTACTCGCGAATATTGAAATTAATAGCCTAAATAATTCGACCGGGATTGAGTATCTGTTGCGGATCAAGCGCTAACTTTAATTGCTTCATTAACGCCAGCTCTTCACTGCTACGTGAAAGCGGCAAATACTTTTTCTTGAGCTTACCGATTCCGTGCTCCGCTGAGATAGAGCCTTCGTAATAACTGACTTTTTGATAGACCAGTTCGGCAATTTTCAGCTCGTCGTCAACATTACCCAAACCCACTGCCAAATGCAGATTACTATCGCCAATATGGCCAAACAGCAATAAACGAGCACTCGGAAATTGAGATTTTAATTCCGTCTCTACCGTTTCGACAAAAGACTGCATATCCCGAATAGGGATGCTGACATCAAACCCTAACGTCGGCGCCAGCAGTTTTAAAACGTCCCCGATCCCATCCCGAATCCGCCAGAAATTATCTGCTTCACGACTGGACTGGGCCACCATCACTTCCGCCACCATTCCCTGCTGTATAGCGTCGCACAACATGCTCTCAAACATTTCCACCATCTGGCTGTTATCTGCACCCTGATATTGAACCAATGCATAGCATGCATACGATTGCGAAAATGGATTTTTTACCGTATCCAGGTTCTCAACGATATAGTCATAATAGCCCGTCCACATCACCTCGAAGGCGCTCACACCACCGGCCAATTCCGTTTGCGCATGCTTAAAAAACTGTATTAGACTGGCGAAATCATTGCTGGCGCACAGCGCAGTGTAAGTTCCCTTTAGCTTGGGCTGCAATCTCAAGACAATCCGTGTCACTACACCCAAGGTGCCCTCGCTACCTATAAAAAGCTGTTTCAGATCATAGCCCGTATTATTTTTAATCACCTTGTTCATCGAACTGATCACTCGACCATCCGCCAAAACCGCTTCTAAGCCCAATACCAGTTCACGCATCATGCCATAGCGTACCACCTGGTTCCCGCCAGCATTGGTGCTCAAATTTCCGCCGATTGTGCAGGAGCCTCTGGCACCGAGATCCAGTGGCAAATAAAGCCCTGCTGCAGAAGCTGCTTCCTGTGCCTGCTGCAGAGGCGTTCCAGCCAGCAATGTCATGGTCATAGAGTCCAGGTCAATTTCTTCAATGCCAACCATCCGTTCTAACGATAAGGCGATTTCATTGTTCTCTGGTGTCGCAGCTCCGGCTAGCCCGGTCATACCTCCCTGAGTAACTACCGGTTGCACATACTGATGGCATAGCTGCAAAATTGAAGACACCTGGTCAGTATTGGTGGGGCGAACAACCGCAATCGGTCGAACCGGCTCCGAGCCACTCCAGTCTACACAATATTTATCCGTTATCGCATCACCAACCAGCAGCGTTTTGCGATCAAGGCGTTCAGCTAAAATCTCCAGAAGTTCATTCATTCACCGATCCTGATAAATTTCCCGTTGAGCTCCGCCAGCGAACGGCACCCTAGTAATTGCATGTCACGCAGAATTTCCGCACGCAACAGGTCCAAAGATTTTTTAACGCCGGCCTGTCCAGCCGCACTCAATCCGTAAATATAGGGCCTGCCGATCATGCAGGCTTTGGCTCCCAAGGCAATCGCTTTGATTACATCGGTACCCCTGCGAATACCACCATCAATCACTATTTCCAGGTCATCGCCCACTCGACGGGCTATCTCCGGCAATACATCGATCGGTGCAACCGTATGGTCTAACTGGCGCCCACCATGATTTGACAAAACCAGCCCATTCACACCCAAGTTGCGTGCCTGTTCTGCATCGTCAGCGCACAGCACCCCCTTTATAAGTAAGGGGCCATCAAACTGTTCACGCAACCATTCCACATCTTTCCAAGTCACGGAGGGCGTCAATTGCTTGGTGACATACTCAAGAAGTGTTGTTTTTCCTTCGCTACCTGCAATTCTGTCGCCACTAACATTAGCCGTGGTTACTTTTGGCTTGGTCAGATAATCCCAACACCAGGCCGGATGCAACGCCGTTTCCAGGATGGTCCGCATGCTCGGATGCGGAGGAACACTAAATCCATTACGCAAATCCTGCTCTCTATTACCACCTATGAATGCATCAACCGTTAGACAAAGCGCAAGATATCCAGACGCTTTTGCCCTGTCGACTAGCTCCTTGACCAGCCCTTTATCCCTGTACATATACAGTTGAAACCATTTTGGCCCAGGCACCGATGCCACTGCTTCCATAGGTATACTCGCCAAAGTTGACAGCGTAAATATGATTCCCGCGTCATTGGCCGCTTGTGCTGATGCGATTTCGCCCTGATGATGAAACAGGCGCGGCAATGCAACGGGCGCACAGATGATAGGAGCCTCCGAGTGCTGCCCCAGTATACTGGTCGATAGATCAACATCTGCAACATCCACCAGCACCCGCGGTACAAGTTGAAATCGATCAAATGAATTGCGGTTCCGCCTGCCTGATACGCCATCTTCGGCAAACCCATCGAGATAGCCAAACATTGCTTTCGGCAATCTGCGTCTGGCGCGTTTTCTCAAGTCAGCGATGTTGTAACAATCGGATAATCCCGTTTTTAGCATGTCAACTTCCAGAATCTGATTTTTTTAGTTAAATATTCCAAAATACAAATAGCAAATTGCGAAACTCAGTAGCGCAATAATGCCGAACCAGCTCCATACCCACAACCAGCCTGGAGGCTTAAGCTCTTTGGTGACGCTGTCGGAAAACATGGCCCGATGATTGATATAGGCAATGAAAGGCGCTACCAGAAACGCCACGCTGGTAGCAAAATCAATGAAACTTTTGAATGAGCGCATAAACAACATTACGATCAGGATGGCACCGAGACATTGAATAACAATAAACAGACTGTATTTACTTTTCCTGGTTGATTTCTCTTGCTGATTAGGAAGAAAAACATCAACTAACGCATCCATCGCTCGAGGGCAGGCATCCATTAGTGTTAACAAAGTCGATACCATAATGGCGACTGCGGCGACAGCAATAATGGGGTAGGCCCAGGGCCCAATGGCTGCGGTGAACAAGCCCATGAATTGTCCAGCAAATCCTGCAGCCGAAGCCGCTACGGCAACTCCCTCCTGGTGCATGAAGACAGAGCCAAGGAGCAAAAAACAAAAGGCCAGCAATGCCGTCCCGATGTAACCCAGGTTAAAGTCAAATCGCGCTTCAGCTGGAGTAACCGGTCTTTTCAGATCTGCTGATTTCGCACAAACCCACAGCGACTGAAAAACAGATGCCCCCAGTGCTGTGGGCATCCAACCAGCAAAAGCAATTATAAACAGCAGGGTTTTCAGATCCCCTATCTCTACTATTTGCGGAGCAACCGAGCTAAATTGAATTTGAGGTGCGGCCAAAAGTACGGCCACTATAATAAGCAGGGTAAACAACAGCACAAACAGGGTAGTTACCTTTTCAAATAGATGGTATTTCCCCGATACCAATAACAAGCTACTGAAAAACAACAGCAGGCCCGTCATAATTAACGGGCTAAGCCCCAAGCCTAGAATATTATTAATCAGCCCCCCGGTTATCAGTGCGACAGCGGAGGTCGCAATAAACATATTGACCAGCAACTCCAGGAAAAAGAAGCCCACTGCCCAGCGACCCTGGCGTCGATAGTTTTCAATCAAAGACTCGCCTGTCGCTGCAGCGTAGGCTGAGCCAAAATAAAATACGGGATATTTTATAAAGCAGGCTAATACAATCACCCACCAGAGCAGCAGGCCGTAATCTGCTCCAGCGCGCGTTGATTGAACCAGATGTGACGTACCGACACAGGCCGCAGCAAACAGCATTCCCGGGCCAAATTTTTCTCCGCAGGTTTTAAATATACTCATCGTTGGCGACTACTTATATTAGATTGGGTATTACTGGCGTTACCGCCAGATTCTTTTCTTTATATCACTACAGTCCACATTTATCATAATAACCTACATCTTGTTTTATGAAATATCAATTATTTTATTGAAACTTCAACTAAATTGTATTTCTATATTTTGTCTGTATTATAATGTGTTCTCATTGCTATTAGAGACTCATACCATGGTCAAGAGTAAGGTAAAGCCTGCCGCAAATATCAAAAATAAACCCGCCTTCCGAAAGACGGCGCAGGTGAAAGATCCTATTGATCTGCAAACCTTTCTTCCTTTCCGTTTTTTCCAGATGGGTTTGCGAATGTCCGATGCGGGAAACAAACTTTCCGAGCTGATTCGCGAGTCCAATACCCCCATCGGTGATCGTGAATGGCGGGTCATTGCCTTACTAGGCTCTTACGGGGGATTAACTAATGGACAACTTGCCAAAATTTCAAGCCTCGATGCAGCGACTATTTCAAGAGCTGTAAAAACGCTGAAAGGGATTGGTTTTGTTGATACGATGCAGTCAAAAAGGGATCGTCGCAGGCTATTAATTTTCCTCACCGAGGACGGCGCCAGTTATCACGACCAAATTACTCCGAAGCGTATCGAAACTGGCGAACTTATTGCTGCGGGGTTAAACAGCCAGGAATTGAAATCTTTACTGCGAATATTAGATAAACTCGACCGTCATATGGAGCATTTAGAGAGCGAACTGGATGATGAATGGGAATAGTCCTCTGCGTGGACACAATGTCATACTTTGATTTTGGCCGCTATCAGCCGTCTGAGAAAGATCCTTGCACCGACTAGCTTTAATTTTCATTCGCATCTAATTAGTTGCACCTTCAATTATTAATAAATATAATCTTTGCCAGAAAAAAATAAATCACCCTGGAGGGGATACCATGAGGAAAAAGCTACTCGCCGCAACCATCGGCAGTTTACTGCTGCCCGTTGGCAATTTAACATTCGCTGCTGAAAGCGGATTTTCAATAGAAGAAGTCCTGGTTACCGCGCGGAAACGTGAAGAAAGCCTGCAGGATACGCCGCTTGCGGTGACTGCGGTGACTGGACAATCGCTTGAAGAGCGCGATATGACACAGATATCAGCTATTGCCGATATCGCACCCAATGTAAACTTTAGTTTTAGCGGCACCAGTTCGGGATCAGGATCTGCCGCGGTCGTTTATATCCGTGGTGTCGGACAGAACGACTTTACGCCGGTAACTGATCCGGGTGTGGGCATATATGTCGATGATGTTTATCTAGGAAGAACGCTGGGCTCTGTATTAGACGTCGTTGATCTGGAGCGACTTGAAGTATTGCGAGGCCCACAGGGAACTCTGTTTGGCCGCAACAGTATTGGTGGCGCGATCAGTCTGACAACCCGGGATCCGGGCGAAGAGCTAGCCGGTAAAATTCGTGCGACCGTCGGGGAAGATCAACGTTTTTCCATTTACGGCACGCTCGAAGTGCCCATGGGTGACAACCTCGGTGCTATATTTACCGCGCTTCGTAAAACCCGCGATGGCTATGTAGACCGCAACGCCGGTGGGGGTGACGATCCCGGTGATGAAGATGTAACCGGTTTAAGAGCCAAATTTGTCTGGACACCCTCTGAAGATCTAACCATTAAGCTGTCGGGTGACTATACCAAGGAACGGGAGGAAAGTGCCCCCGAAGTAATGGTGGATTTCTACGAAACTGCCCAATTCCCTAATTTCTATAATGCCAACGTTTTTGGTAATGGAGCGCCCCCCGGTTGTGCCGGCGGCGGTCCGCTGACCAACCCCGGATGCGCCAACGACCAGTATGCCGGCGCGCCCTATGACACCTGGGCAACACTTTCGCAAAATGATGTTGACCAATGGGGCCTATCACTGCAGGTTGAATGGGCCTTGTCGGATGTCTGGACGCTGAAGTCGACTACTGCTTATCGTGATATGGATGCACAATTCTCCCGCGACGCTGATGCCACACCATTTCTCATTTTTCAGACCACCGATGATTATGAGCAGGATCAATTTTCTCAGGAATTTCAACTGTCTGGAACTTTCGATCGCATGAGCGTAATTGGCGGTGTTTTCTATATGGAGGAGGAGGCCAGCGGCCCAGAGTTGGTAGAAGCCATTATTGCGCCCGCATTTCCAATGTATATAGGAACCATTACCGATAACGAAAACTGGGCCGTCTATGGAGAGATGACCTATGATATCAGTGAAAAACTGCATTTAACCGCCGGTTTGCGTTATACAGACGAAACCAAACGCAACGACCCTATCGCTTACGCAGTGAGAGGTTACGCTACTACCCCATCCTTGAGTCAGGTGATTGCCGATGGCGTACAGCCATTCATCTCGAGGGGGTATCGCGAACTGGAGTTTGATGAGGTTACCTGGCGTACCACGCTGGCCTATGATCTGTTCGATGAGGTAAGCCTTTATGCAACGATATCCAAGGGCTTTAAAAGTGGAGGTTTTGACCAACGGCATACCGCTCCGCGCGCAAACCCTGCGACTTACGAGCCTGAAACACTGATTCTGTATGAATTGGGCATGAAGGCAGACCTGACGGATACGCTGCGCGTCAACATTGCGGCATTCTTCTCAGACTATGAAGATATGCACGTCTCTGCTAACCCACCCGATGATATTGGCACCGTCACCGTGAATGCGGCTGAAGGGGAAATTAAAGGTATTGAGGTTGAGTTTACCTATGTTCCTGTGCCTGAACTGCTGATCGAAGGCAGTCTGGGATTTCAGGATGCCGAATACACCGAGTTGGATCCAGGCCTGACTGTCGAAGTAACGGAACAGGATGACTTTATCCGTACTCCGGAACTCTCCTGGAATCTTTCAGCCTCTTACATTATTGAATTGGATAGTGGCAGCAGAATTACGCCACGAATGGACTGGATTTATAAATCGGAAATCCAGTATGAACCGGTGAATAACAAAGACGTTGAAGGGGACTCCTACAAGCGTCTTAACCTATCGGTGGCCTATGAGTTCAACGACAATTTGAAATTTTCCCTGGGCGTTAATAACGTAACAGATGAAGAGTACATTATTGCCGGGGATTCAAACGGTCTGCTTGGATATTCATTAGTGGTATATGACCGTCCTCGTAACTGGTACTTATCAGCAGAATACAATTTCTAGCTCAACCCATAAGTCCTAGAGAAACCCGGTGGTATCACCGGGTTTCTTGTTTAAGTCCCAGGTATAATCTCACCTTAAATCCACGAAATTATCGACGCTTATAACGTGGTGTTTAATTATCATACCGCTTGGTCTTGATGGTAACACCAGGGCACCCGCATCTATTCAGATAGAAGACAAAGGCGCCCCTGGAGGGTGACTCTGTAATTACTCATGAAGAATGTTAGCATTCCCTGGCAACGACCCGAACAAGGTTAAATACGTTTTGGTGACGTTAAAACTGGCTGGCGCGTTTAAGCGTATTAGCAGCGCTGTGCTAAAAATTATAATAACCCGTCTTTCCGTTCCACCCCTTTTTGAAGCGTTTATATTCCCACTGATATTGAGCAACTGCTTCTGAAACACAATTTTCAATGGTCTTATTAAGTGCCGTCACCGACTGCTGAAGATCTTCAGAGTAAATCTCTTTTTCCGCTTTTTTAATGACGATCTCAAAGCCCTTGCCTTTGGGTAACCTCTTGGCATAGGCACAGATAACCTTGGCGCCGGTTTTTTGTGCAAGTTTGGAAATCAGTGTAGCAGTAAGAGCGTCTATACCAAAAAATGGCGCAAATATCCCTGCAGACAAAGGCGGCTCCTGGTCTGGTAATACTCCGATCACTTCCCCATTGCGTAATGCTTCATACATAGCGGCCACACCACGGCGGTCGGTCGGATACATTTTGGTTCCCATTCGGGTTCGCGCATTTCGAATATAGTCTTCCAGTTCTGTAATCTTGGGTGGTTGATACAGTACGTGAAGGGGGAAGCGTTTAGCTGCGTATAGATTAAGCACCTCCCAATTACCAAGATGAGGCACGATAGTAATCACACCATTACCTTTAGCAATTGCCGCATTTACATTGAGTTCTTCAGTAACGCCCTTAATATAACCCAATGCTACCTGAGTTGGGGACAACCAGGCTTTACCCATTTCGGCAAAGGTCTTGCCGGTCTCTACCATACTCCTCCGAGCTAGATTCCTTCGCTCCGACTCTTCCAACCCGGGAAAACAAAGCTCTAGGTTACGGCGAGTCACTTTCGCCGAACGACCATTAAGCAACCAGGAACAGTTCCCTATTAAGCTACCCACCATCTGTACAACCGGCAATGGCAATATGGATAACAAGCGAACGACGCCACGAAGAAATTTTGCTTTAAATGATTCCACTTGGTCCATCTCAGCCTAAATGGCTTTACTAAATGGGTGAATTCTACCTTGTCATGGCCAGGATGGCTTTATCTTACTCTTTTTTATCATGAACTTTTTGGAATTTCCCATACAGGCTGTATACTTACGCGTCTTTCGGATCATATTCGATCATCCTGTAAACCGGCGATATAGGCAGTAAATTGGCGAACAAGCAACAAATGACTTTTCAACAGCTAATCCATACTCTGGAAAAATATTGGAGCGAACAGGGTTGTGTAGTGCTGCAACCTCTGGATATGGAAGTGGGGGCGGGCACTTTTCATCCGGCAACTTTTTTGAGAGCTATTGGCCCGGAAAATTGGCGCAGCGCTTACGTTCAACCAAGTCGCAGACCGACAGACGGTCGTTATGGCGAAAATCCAAACCGCCTGCAACACTATTATCAGTTTCAGGTTCTGTTAAAGCCTTCTCCAGACAACATACAGCAGCTTTATCTGGATTCACTGTCTGAGCTAGGTATAGATACCAAAATACATGATATCCGATTCGTTGAAGATAATTGGGAATCGCCAACCCTGGGCGCTTGGGGTCTGGGTTGGGAGGTATGGCTCAATGGTATGGAAGTGACTCAGTTTACTTACTTTCAGCAGGTCGGTGGATTGGAGTGCTATCCCGTTTCCGGGGAGATTACCTACGGGCTGGAGCGTATTGCCATGTACCTGCAGGGCGTAAATAGCGTCTATGACATTATTTGGGCCGAGGGGCCGGAAGGACCTGTAACCTATGGCGACGTGTTCCATCAGAATGAAGTCGAGATGTCGACTTTCAATTTTGAACATGCCAACGTTGAAGCGCTGTTTACGCAATTTGACTATTGTGAGCAAGAGTGCGAAAAATTAATTATTGCCGGCTTGCCATTGCCCGCCTACGAATTTGTTCTCAAGGCATCACATACTTTTAATTTACTAGACGCCCGGCAAGCTATTTCTGTCACAGAGCGGCAACGCTTTATCCTCAGAGTCAGAACTTTGGCACGAAAGGTAGCACAGTCTTATTTCAATACCCGTAAAGAGCTAGGATTTCCGATGGCCTCTGAAGAGATGAAACAGCAGTATGTAAGCGCCCACTTACAGGAGAGGTCTTGATTTATGAGTGCACGCGATTTTTTAGTGGAGATCGGAACTGAAGAACTTCCACCTAAAGCACTAAAGCAGCTATGCCAAGCATTTCTTCAAGGTATCGAGTCAGGACTTAAGGATAAGCAGCTAACCTATTCAAGCGCCTCCGTTTATGGCGCACCTCGGCGCCTTGCCGTACTGGTAACACAGCTCGAAGAACAGCAGCAAGATACCAAAACATTACTCTTTGGGCCACCACTGAGTGCCGCCTACGATAAGCAAGGTAATCCGACCAAAGCAGCTGAGGGTTTCGCACGCAAATGCGATGTAGCTATTCAGGATCTACAGGAAATTGACTCTGGCAAAGGCGTCAAACTCGCGTACCAGGTTGTACAGAAAGGGCGCCCTACGACTCTAATGTTGCCCGATATTGTGAAAAATTCTCTCGACCAATTACCCATACCTAAACGTATGCGCTGGGGCAGTCGGCGATTGGAATTCGTAAGGCCCACACACTGGGTGCTGATGCTATTTGGTGGCGAAATCGTCGATTGTGAAATTCTGGGTCAGCAGGCCAGCAACTTAAGTTTCGGACATCGTTTTCATCATAATGAACCCATTGTTATCAGTGAGCCTGCAACCTATCTGGAGCAGTTGAGAACTCCAGGTTATGTGATTGCTGATATGGCAGAACGCCAGTCTCTAATCGAAAAACAGATCATTGAGATTGCCAAGACAATCCAGGGGCAACCGATTATCGACTCCGATTTATTGGAGGAAGTTACTGCTTTAGTGGAGTGGCCGGTAGCATTATTGGGCGGATTCGATGAGGTATTTTTACGTCTACCCGAGCAGGCCCTTATCTGCAGCATGAAGGAACATCAAAAATATTTTCACCTAGTCGATAAGCAGGGCAAACTGCTGCCAAATTTTATTACTCTATCCAATATTGAAAGTACAGATCCCGCACAAGTAGTTTCCGGCAACGAACGTGTAATTCGACCAAGATTAGCCGACGCCGCTTTCTTTTTTGATACTGACAAAAAAACACCTCTCGCCAGTCGTCTTACAGCGCTCGAGAAAGTCGTTTTTCAGGCCCAGCTGGGCAGTGTTTATAGTAAATCCGAGCGGGTAGCTAAATTATCAGAGCAGCTCGCTAAGCATATTGGCGCGGACTCACAGGCCACCCATAGGGCCGGGTTACTTTGTAAAGCTGATCTTGTAACATTAATGGTTGGAGAATTTCCTAAGCTTCAAGGACTGATGGGGCAGCAGTACGCGTTACTCGATGGTGAGAGCCCCATGACAGCTCAGGCCATTTACGAGCATTATTTACCACGTTTCTCCGGTGATCAGATTCCACATTCGTTGGAAGGTTGCGCAGTCTCTATTGCTGATAAAATCGACACGATTACCGGTTTGTTCGCTATCGGCCAGCCACCAACAGGAGATAAGGATCCGTTCGGTTTACGCCGTGCGACATTGGGTATTTTGCGAATTATAATGGAGAAAGAGCTGGATTTGGATCTCTATGATTCTTTACGATCGGCCATAGAGGGTTACCCGGAACTCATAAAATCAGACCAGCTTGCAGAAAACATTTTTGAATTTATGTTGGAACGTTTTCGTGCCTGGTATCAAGAAGAGGGTATTTCGGCTGACGTCTTTCAAGCAGTACATGCCAGGAAACCAACCAGGCCTCTTGATTTTCAAAGTAGAATTTATGCCGTCACCGCATTCACAAAACTGGACAATGCTGCCGCTTTGGCAGCCGCAAATAAGCGTGTCACTAATATTCTCAATAAAAACGAAACTGAAAACTTACCCATAAATGTGAGTACTCACTTACTCGAGCAGCCAGAGGAGAAGGCTTTAGCCAAATCGGTTATTAAAAAGACGTTAGCCATTGAGCCGCTATTGTCCAATCGCAATTACCGGGAGGTACTGGAATCGCTGGCTGAGCTAAGGCCTCAAATTGATCAGTTTTTTGATGCCGTTATGGTTATGACCGAAAACCAACCTTTACGCCTGAATCGTTTGGCTTTGCTCCGGCAATTAAGAGGTTTGTTTTTGGAAGTAGCTGATATCTCCCTCCTACAATTGGGCTAAACCCCTTGCAACGCTCAGCAAACCAAAACCTCGTTATCCTCGATCGAGATGGTGTTATTAATTATGACTCTGATGATTACATTAAATCGCCAGAAGAGTGGATTGCTATTCCAGGTAGTCTAGAGGCTATAGCAAAATTAACTCAATCAGGAATAGCCGTTGTTGTGGCAACGAATCAGTCTGGCATAGCACGTGGATTATTCAACGAACATACGCTTTCGCTAATACATAAAAAAATGCTGGGTGCTGTACATAATGCCGGAGGGGAAATTGCAGGGATATTTTATTGCCCTCACCACCCTAATGAAAATTGCAATTGTAGAAAACCAGAACCCGGGCTGATTGCACAAATAGGCGTCGGTCTAAATATTAGTACATCAGAAGTCCCATTTGTCGGTGATTCAATTCGAGATCTCGAGGCAGCAATCGCTGGAGGCTGCCAGCCGATTTTGGTAAAAACCGGAAAAGGGCAAAAATCGGCCGAAAATTTGTCCTTTTCAGCCGACGTATACGAGGATTTATCAGATTTTGTGACCCATTGGTTAGGGTAATATAAAAGCCTCCTGAAACGCTTAAGAAGGGCTCTCAGAGGGGGTTAGCTTTACTCGTATATCTGCATTTTTTGAAAAAAAAGATATGCCTATTTATAAGCTTTTGATTTTAATGACAATTTTTTCTTATTCGCTTAAAGAATATAAACGGCTTCCTATATTCGTTTTAGAGATATATAAAACCGCTTACTTCCCATTTTTTCATTGAATATTTTCTAGAAATCCAAATTTACAACAGATAGCGCGTTTCTCTCAATAAAATCTCGCCGCGGTTCTACCTCATCGCCCATCAAAGTGGTGAATATTTGATCAGCCGTAATCGCATCCTCAATGGTCACCTGAAGCATTCTTCGGTTATCAGGGTCCATTGTGGTTTCCCAAAGCTGGTCCGGATTCATTTCGCCCAATCCTTTATAACGCTGAATATTATACCCTCGCTTTGCCTCCTGAATAAGCCAATTTAGAGCATCTTTAAACTCAGTTATTGCTTCTTTTCGTTCTCCTCTCTGAACATAAGCGCCTTCTGCAATCATCCCCTGTAGGCTCCCCCCTAATGCCTTAATTCTTTTATAATCATTAGAAACAAAAAACTCATGGTTAAAGGGATATTCGGTTTCTAAATCATGCTGGACTACTTTGATGTTAGGTAGATATAGGTGACGTTCTGAGTCTTCCCTTATTTCTACACGATGTTCCGCAGGCAAACGCTCATCCAAAAGCTCTTGTTGAAGTTGATCTATCCAGGACTCTACGCTTGTTTTATTGGCCAAAACCTCCTCGTCCAACGGTGGCAAATAGATCATTTTCTCCAACACAACCGGAGGATATACTCTAGCTAAACGGTCGATATTGGCCATAACCGACCGATATTCGGAGACTAACCTCTCTAAATTTTCACCGCTAATTCCAGGCGCATCCTCCTCAACGAATAGAGCGGCGTTTTCCAGAGCCACCTGAATCAGGTAAGCATCAAGCTCTTCGTCATCTTTAACATAACTTTCCTGCTTGCCTTTCTTTACTTTGTAAAGTGGAGGTTGCGCGATATACACATGGCCACGTTCGACAATCTCCCTCATTTGCCTAAAAAAGAAAGTTAGCAGCAACGTCCGGATGTGCGACCCGTCCACATCAGCATCCGTCATTATAATTATATAATGATACCTGAGTTTGTCAGGGTTGAACTCTTCACGGCCGATACCACAGCCTAGCGCTGTAATAAGCGTGCCCACTTCCACTGAGGACAACATCTTGTCATAGCGGGCTTTTTCGACATTTAAAATTTTACCTTTAAGAGGAAGAATCGCTTGAGTTTTTCTGTTTCTACCTTGTTTGGCGGAACCGCCGGCTGAGTCACCCTCCACCAGATACAATTCTGATAATGCAGGATCCTTTTCCTGGCAATCCGCGAGCTTTCCGGGTAAACCTGCGATATCCAACGCTCCCTTCCTTCGCGTCATTTCTCTCGCCTTTCTCGCTGCTTCTCTGGCCCTCGCCGCATCCAGCATTTTTTGAACAACCTGTTTCGCGTCCTGCGGGTTTTCTACCAGGTAGTCCGCTAACGCTGTATTCATCTCCTGCTCCACCGCGGACTTTACTTCTGAAGACACAAGTTTATCTTTAGTTTGCGATGAAAATTTTGGATCCGGCACTTTAACCGAAACAATGGCCGTCAATCCTTCTCGCGCATCATCTCCAGAAGTGCTAACTTTAGCTTTTTTGACCAGATTTTCCTTTTCTATATAGGTATTCAGCGTTCTTGTCAGTGAGCCTCTAAATCCGGCCAAATGAGCGCCGCCATCTCGCTGAGGAATGTTATTCGTAAAACAAAATATATTTTCCTGGAAAGAATCATTCCACTGCAATGCTACTTCAACGCCCACACCGTCGTCCCTGGAGCAGTTAAAATGGAAAATTTTATTAATCGCTTTCTTATTTTGATTAAGATATTCAACGAAAGCGGTTAATCCACCTTCGTACTTAAATATTTCTTTTTGACCAGAGCGCTCATCTTTAAGTGAAATGGCTACCCCTGAGTTTAAAAAAGAAAGCTCGCGTAACCTTTTGGTTAATTGATCAAAATGGAATTCGATATTAGAAAATGTATCCGGGGAGGGCTTAAAATGAACTTCAGTTCCTTTACTTTCCGTATCGCCTACCACTTTTAAGGGTGACTGAGGTACCCCATGACAATAAACTTGTTCATAGACTTTCCCCTCCTTGCGGATCGTCAGTGTAAGCTCACTGGACAAAGCGTTTACAACCGATACCCCCACGCCATGCAACCCTCCTGATACTTTATAGGAGTTGTCGTCAAATTTTCCTCCAGCGTGCAGCACAGTCATAATCACTTCTGCAGCTGACACCCCTTCTTCTTCATGAATATCCACGGGAATCCCCCGCCCATCATCGGAAACGCTTACCGATTCATCGGGATGGATAATCACCTTAATTTCAGAACAATGGCCAGCTAACGCTTCATCAATTGAATTGTCGACCAACTCAAACACCATGTGATGCAATCCTGTCCCGTCATCTGTGTCTCCGATGTACATACCCGGACGCTTTCGAACTGCGTCTAGCCCTTTCAGTACTTTAATACTGGACGAATCGTATACATGTTCTTCGCTCATTAACTTCTCCAAATATGAGGGCTCACCCTCTGTGCTTCAATTAGGTTACCTTGTTCCACGTGGAACATACTATGGGGTTTCCGACTCCAAATTTCGCTAAAACTCGAAATATCCACGCTAGTTGCAAATACCTGGCACTTTATCTCACCAAGCATCTCACACAATTTGATTTGGTGATCCTCGTCCAACTCAGCGGTTAAATCATCAACCAGGTATAAACTTTCTCGGCCCGTCGATTCAGCAAAGAAACAACCTTGCGCTACCTTTAGTGCGCATACCACCATCTTTTGTTGACCCCTGGACAATGATTCACCCGAATCCATCCCCAAATATTTTATTTTAATATCAGCCCGCTGTGGACCATAATGGGTAAAGCCTCTTTTTTGATCTCTAGCAAGCGATTCCATTAATACCGCCTGCAACTCCAGCTTCTCATCCCACCCCCGATAAAAACTTAATGTGACATCATCTAACGATGTGAGCTGCTTCAGTGCTTTTTCGAAATAGGGCGAAAATCTGGCCAAATAGCTTTCCCGTTGCGCTGTGATAATTCTAGCGCATTCAACAAACTCTTCGTTCCAGGGAGCCAACTCCTTAGCTCCCGAAGTTCGTAGCTTTAACAAACCGTTTCTTTGCTTTAAACAGCGGGAAAACTTTTGCCAGCTTTTAAGGAACGTATGTTCCACGTGAAACACACCCCAATCAACAAACTGCCGCCGGGCTCCTGGGCCGCCCGTAAGCAGCGAAAATGAGTCCGGATTTATTACCTGTGTCGGCAATAACTCTATCAGTGGCGCACTGTTTCGAACCTTCTGACCCGACACTTTAATCTGACTGGCCCCATCCACAGATCTCGATACGCCGATAGAAAGCCTCGGGCTATGATCATCTACCGCCACGCGGCCAAACACTGTGCAATTCGTTTTACCCTGTTGAACGATACTTTTATATTTATTGGTTAGAAAAGACCTTGCTCTACCTAGCAGGTAAATCCCTTCGAGTATACTGGTCTTGCCACTACCATTTGGGCCCACTATCAAATTAATCTTGGAGTCCGGCGAAAAGGAAACTCTCTCCAAATTACGCAAGTGAGTAATTACTATTTCTGTAAGCACCGCCTCCTATGACGCTCCCTTGTAAAGGATGCTCACCAAAAACAACCGGAACAGTTCTATCGGCATCCTGGTATTGTTATTATAATCGCATGGGCATAACGACATAAATGGCATCACTTTGATCAGCCACTTCCTCTATAACCGCACTGCTATTGGCATCTGAGAGTGTCATTTTTATCTCTTTACTTGTTGTAACGGAAAGCACATCCAACATGTAACTGACATTGAACCCTATCTCCAGACGTTCGCCTTCGTATACAATCTGCATCGATTCTTCGGCCTCTTCCTGCTCCGGATTATTGGCAAAAACCTGTAATAAATTATCCCGGACGATTAGGCGCACTCCACGATATTTTTCATTGGAAAGGATCGCGGCCCGATTCAGCACCTGCTTTAGCTCCTCTCTCTCCGCCACTACCTCTTTGGTGCCACCCTTGGGAATAACCTGCTCGTAATCCGGAAATTTCCCGTCGACCAATTTTGAAGTGAATGTGAAATTATTTGTAACCGCCCTGATATGGCTACTGCTAATTACCAGTTTAGTATTTTGCTCAGGCTCCGATAACAAACGGTTTAGCTCAAGAACCCCCTTTCTTGGAATAATCACCTGTTGTAGTTCGATATCCGATATATCCATATTTGCCTGACAAAGCGCTAACCGATGACCATCCGTGGCAACCGCTTTCAGCAAACCTGTCCTTATCTCAAATAGCATACCATTGAGATAATACCTGACATCCTGTTGCGCCATTGCAATACTGGTTCTCTCAATTAAGTGTCGCAACACATTCTGCGAAATATCAAATTCCATGCTCCTCGGCTTTTCCTCAACATTTGGAAAATCTGTCGCTGGAAGCGTTGATAGAGTAAAGCGGCTACGACCCGCTTTTATAACCAGCTTCTCTCCATCCTGCTGGACACTAATGACAGATTGATCAGGTAGTGTTTTACAGATATCCATCATCTTTCGAGCAGGTACCGTGATTTCTCCTGCGTCTCCCGGTTGCTCAAGTTGAACCCGGCCTACCAGCTCAACTTCCAAATCCGTTCCGGTGAGGGACAAACGATCACCCTCAACAACAATGAGTATATTTGACAACACAGGCAACGTTTGGCGTCGCTCAACTACTCCGGCTACCAAAGTAAGCGGCTTCAGCAATTCCTCTCTGGATATGACAAATTTCATATTGTTATCCTCTGTTCTTAATTTTTATCTGTAAATTCATAAGCGGGTCTCTGTTGATAGGCTGCTTTTCTTTGGAAGTTCAGCTGCTAGGTTGTCAACAAACGCATCAGGTTCTTATAGTCTTCTCGAATATCATTATTGGTTTCGCTCAACTCCTTAACTTTACGACAAGCATGCAGCACCGTGGTGTGATCACGCCCGCCAAAAAAATCCCCTATCTCTGGTAGGCTATGGTTTGTGAGCTCTTTTGCCAGCGCCATCGCAACCTGCCTGGGCCTGGCCACTGATCGACTTCTTCTTTTGGATAACATATCACCCATCTTTATTTTGTAGTACTCGGCCACCGTTTTTTGAATATTGTCGACACACACAAGCTTATCCTGGACCGCGAACATATCCTTAAGCGCATCTCTAACAAATTCTATACTAATCTCGTTTCCTGTGAAGTGGGCGCTTGCTATCACCCTTTTTAGCGCGCCCTCTAGCTCTCTGACATTAGATCTTATTTTTTGAGCAATAAAAAACGCGACATCTTTTGGTAAATTAATGTTCGCCTGATCTGCCTTTTTAAGCAATATCGCTACTCTGGTTTCCAGTTCAGGGGGCTCCACGGCAACAGTCAACCCCCAGCCAAACCTCGATTTTAATCGCTCTTCCAGCCCTTTTATCTCTTTCGGGTAGCGATCACAGGTCAAGATCATCTGCTGCTCGCTTTCGAGCAATGCGTTAAACGTATGGAAAAACTCCTCTTGGGAACGCTCTTTCGCTGCAAAAAATTGTATATCGTCAATCAACAGCGCATCTACAGATCGATAAAATCGCTTAAACTCATTAATAGCGTTCATTTGCAGGGCTTTAACCATATCCGCAACAAATCTTTCTGAATGCAAATAGACCACTTTTGCTTCAGGATTTTGTTTTAACATATAACTACCGACCGCATGCATCAGGTGTGTTTTACCAAGACCAACGCCTCCGTATATAAACAGGGGGTTATATGCGCCCCCCGGGTTCTCTGCAACCTGCAAGGCCGCTGCCCGAGCAAGCTGGTTGGACTTGCCCTCTACAAAAGTGTCAAAGGTAAATGCTCTATTTAAACCGCTAATGTGCTTAGCTTTGTTGTTGGGCTGGCCGTCTAATTCCTTCTTTCTATTACCAAATTGAGGGGGCTGCTTGCGCGAATGACTTTCTGTATCTTTAACCGCTACCGGCTCTGTGGGCAAAGCCTCTTGTTTCCGCGTACCAATCACAACTTCTACCGTAATTGCACTTCCTTCAATTTCACCAACAATTTCACTGATGCGCTGCAGGTATCTTTGTGAAACCCAGTCAAGAACAAAACGGTTCGGTGCCAACAAAGTTAGATTTCCATCGACAAAATCAGATTGCAGCGGTCTTATCCAGGTATTGAATTGCTGTTCGGGTAGCTCTTTCTGCAGCATCCCAGCACAATTTGCCCATATCTTTTTGGCCATTAATTCCTATTCTCTAATTATTTTTAACTCGATTTTCTATCTTCGCCACTTACAATAAAGGCAGCTTTATCTTGAGAAACAGAACCCAGCATTTTAACCTTTTAAAGAAAACTTATCCACAGGATAAAATATTTATTTTTACTAGCAATTTCAACAGGTTGTATAATTTAATCGGTTTAAAGCCATTACCATTGTTTTTACTTAGAAAACCCTGGATTAATTGCGTGATACTCAATACATTACCCGTCGAATGGCCTTGCTATTCCAGACACTATCCAAGGGAGTTTTGCCTAGCTAGAAGCTTGAATTAACATAATATTTGCTATGGAAAACCGGCTGTTTTTTTACTCTTTTATCACAATAAAACGAATAAGCAGGTCTAATTCATCAAATAATTTATGTAAATATGTTAACTCATTGAAAATTTATTGGCTTTTCTTTAGGAATAAATTGCAGATTGGCTCCGAATTCACTAGAATCCCCGCTCCCAAAATATTGGTAAATGACCGATATAGGATTCGTGTGGAGCAATTTCGATGAAAAGAACTTTTCAACCCAGCAATTTAAAACGCAAACGTACCCATGGCTTTAGAGCAAGAATGGCTACAAAAAATGGTCGCCTGTTGATTAATCGACGTCGTGCTAAAGGTCGAAAAAGACTCTCTGCCTAGCTGCTCGTGATAAGCCATTTACTGTCCATTTTTCATGGTCAGACTTGGATTTCCTAAGCAGAAAAGGCTATTAAAGGCCCGCGATTTTCAGCGGGTTTTCGATCGCTCTAGCGCGAAAGCTTCCTCGCGGGTAATGTTACTAATCGCCGCGCCTAACGGATTAAACCAACCACGAATTGGTTTTATTATCGCCAAAAAACAGGTTCGTTTAGCTGTACAGCGCAATCGAATCAAGCGGGTTATCCGTGAAACCTTCCGCTCCTTCGACTCTGGGGATTTCTCCTATGATGTCATTCTTCTCGCTCGCAAAGGGGTGGACCAGCAGAGTAGCCGGAAAATCCGTATCGAGTTTGAAAACCTCTGGCAGAAACTGATGCTGCGGACGAAGGGTAACAAAAATTGAAAAATCTCATGTCCAAGCTTATCGTGGTATTTTTTAAAGGGTACCGCTTTATTATCAGCCCTTTACTTGGCAATAATTGCCGGTTTTACCCCTCCTGCTCCTGCTACGCGGAAACCGCTATTCTCAGGTTTGGCTTTGTTCGTGGTACCTGGATGTCTATCAGGCGCCTGTTAAAATGTCATCCCTGGCATGAGGGTGGTCTGGATCCTGTTCCAGAAATTAAGCTTACCAAATCAACCTCCTCTACCTCATCGACAACAAGAGATGCTCCATGGACGCACAACGTATAGTTCTTATTTTATCGCTCGCAGTTGTTAGTTATCTGCTATTACAAGCCTGGAATGAGGACTATGGTCAGCCAGTTCCTGTGACTCCGGTATCCCTTGAGCAAGGGGGCGCTTCTGAAAAGCTGGCCGCCACAGGAATACAAACGGAAATAGCCACGGATCTACCGACAGCTACCGCAGCATCCACACTGGCCAGTAAAGATATCCCTGCAACCGCTGAGACTTTGCCTACCGTTAGCAAAGCCGCTATGAATAGAATAACCGTTGAAACGGATGTATTGTCATTACAGATAGATCCTGTAGGCGGCGATATTGTTTACGCAGCTTTGCGTGCTTACCCAAGATTAATTAACCAGCCCGAAGATCCGTTTGTGCTGCTTGAACAAAATTCAGAAAGGACTTATATCGCCCAAAGCGGTTTGATTGGCACCAACGGTCCCGACGCAAATCCGGCGGGACGGCCCTTATTCCAAACCAAACAAGCAAATTATGTGTTAGATAACGGGCAGGATGAGCTAACTGTTGATCTGACTTATACCAGTCAAGACAAGATAAGCATTACCAAACGCTATAGATTCTTACGCGGTGACTATTTGGTAAAGGTTGAATATCTGATCGACAACCAATCCGCAGAGCCATGGCAGGCAAACTTTTTTGCACAATTTAAAAGAGATAATAGCCCGGATCCCAGCCAAACAACCAGCATGGGTATGAAATCCTTCGTCGGAGCAGCCATCACTTCTGTGGACAAGCGCTATGAAAAACTGGATTTCGAAGACTTTGCTGAAACACCATTAAAGCTAAAGAATACTGGTGGCTGGATTGCCATGCTGCAACACTATTTCGTTGCCGCATGGGTACCCAACAAAGAGTTACAGCATAATTATCAAACACGCAAAAACAGTAAGGGAGAAAATATCGCAGGTTTGGTCAGCCCTGCTGTGACAGTCGTCCCTGGCTCAACCGCAAGAACCGGAGCTGAACTTTACGTCGGGCCAAAAGCACAGGGTAGATTAAGTGAAATTTCACCCTCACTGGAGCTCACCGTCGACTATGGCTGGCTTTGGTTTATTGCACAACCTTTATTCTGGTTACTCTCTACCTTGCATGGATTTTTTGGCAATTGGGGTTGGGCCATTATCTTTACTACCCTAGTAGTAAAACTCCTTTTCTTTCAGTTGTCTGCTACCAGCTATAAGTCTATGGCCAATATGCGTCGTGTTGGCCCTGAATTACAGCGACTCAAGGAAAGATATGGTGACGACCGACAAAAAATGTCTACAGCCATGATGGAGCTCTACAAAAAGGAAAAAATAAATCCCTTAGGAGGTTGTTTGCCTATTCTAGTGCAAATGCCTGTTTTTATTGCGCTATATTGGGTTTTATTAGAAAGTGTTGAATTGCGACAAGCACCCTTTATGTTCTGGCTAAATGATCTATCGGTCAAAGACCCTTATTTCATTCTGCCGATTGTAATGGGTGCCACCATGTTCTTCCAACAAACACTGAACCCAGAGCCACCCGATCCGATGCAGGCCAAGGTTATGAAGATGATGCCCATCATGTTCACTTTTTTCTTCCTCTGGTTCCCGGCTGGCCTCGTTCTTTACTGGGTGGTGAATAACGTTTTATCGATTGCTCAACAATGGGTCATTACCCGCCGAATAGAACAGGCTGCGGCAGCAAAGGGAAAATAGAGAAGAAGCGACACCAAGCAATTATTAAGATGCTGCCTGAAAATCGAATTATTGTGAGTTTCAGAAAGATACCAGCATGATAATTACAGATAGCGACACAATCGTAGCACAGGTCACTCCAGCTGGTCGTGGTGGGGTGGCTATTGTGCGTATCTCAGGTCCCCTCACAAAATCTATTTCTAAAAAGCTATTAAAACAGGATATAGCGCCACGTTATGCGCTTTTTACCTCATTTTGCGGCACGATAGGAACAAAAAACAATCAAATAATTGACCAGGGTATTGCTCTTTGGTTTCCGGGTCCACAATCTTTTACTGGTGAAGACGTGCTGGAATTACAGGGCCACGGTGGTCAGGTAATTGTTGATTTATTAATCAGAAATATCCTTGCTGCCGGTGCTCGTATGGCCCGTCCCGGAGAGTTTTCAGAGCGCGCTTTCCTTAATGACAAACTGGACCTGGCTCAGGCTGAAGCCATTGCTGACCTGATTGACAGTAGCTCCGAGCAGGCGGCGCAAAGCGCTTTACGTACACTCCAGGGTGATTTTTCAAAACGTATTAATGCTCTGGTAGAGGCTCTTATTCAATTACGTCTCTATGTAGAGGCCGCTATTGATTTCCCGGAAGAAGAGATAGATTTCCTGGCTGACGGTAAAATAATGTCAGAGCTTGACGAAATCATAGCTATTTTACAGCAGGTTATAGAGCAAGCCAGTTTTGGTACAGTGTTAACCGAGGGAATGACAGTGGTAATGGCCGGCTTACCGAATGCCGGAAAATCCAGCTTGTTAAACCAACTCTCAGGTCGAGATAGCGCGATTGTTACAGACATACCTGGCACCACCAGAGATTTACTACGAGAGCATATACAAATAGATGGTATGCCTTTGCATGTTATTGATACTGCAGGGTTAAGAGTAAGCGGTGACGCAATAGAGCAGGAAGGTATAAAACGAGCCTGGCAAGAGATTAAACAGGCCGATCGAATTCTATTGGTAGTGGATAGCAGCACTCTAACGGCTACTCACCCACACGACATCTGGCCTGAATTTATAGACCAGCTGGACTCGCTCGAAAAAATCACCATTATCCAAAATAAAGTGGATCGTTCAAAACTGTCAGTAAAATTAATTGAGCGAAATACAGATAACCCGTTCCCCATAATAAGATTGTCTGCAAAAGAGGGCCTGGGCTTGGATCTTCTAAGACAACACCTGAAATCCTGTATGGGCTTTACTAGCTCTGTAGAAGGCTCTTTTAGTGCCCGCAGGAGACACCTGGTCGCGCTTCAGCAGTCGTTAAAACTTCTGGATAGCGGTAAACAACAGCTGGAAAGCGCCAACGCGGGAGAATTGCTTGCTGAAGACCTGCGGTTGGCGCAACAATGCCTCTCAGAAATTACCGGGGCTTTCACTAACGATGATCTTTTGGGCAAAATATTTTCCAGTTTTTGTATTGGAAAGTGATTTTATTTAGCCATTAAACCCTGTCTATAAGCTGTTAATTCGAATACTCATAAGGTCTTAGTAAATTGTGCATAGTTCCTACCTGTGGATAAAGCTGCTACTTACCCACAGCTACAAACCTACATATACGAGACAATACCGGTAGTTTTAAACAGAGTCTATTTAGTCTTATCCAACTGATTTTAAAATAGTTTTATATGGTTATACATAAATCTTAACCTCTCTAATAATAATAACAGTAATTAAAGTATTAAATAATATATTAATATTATAAGGTGCCCACAAATTAAAAATAATGGCTCTTATATTATTCACTGCGCACCCCTTTTCATTTAGGCCTGAAACATTATACTAGTGTCCCTTTTCCACCGTAATTGTGAGAGTTTAGTTGGATTACCCCAAGCAATATGATGTGATCGTAATCGGAGGTGGCCACGCCGGAACGGAAGCTGCATTAGCGTCAGCTCGAGTCGGAGCGTCTACGCTATTGCTTACTCACAATATCGAAACGCTCGGACAAATGTCCTGTAATCCGGCTATAGGCGGCATCGGTAAAAGTCATTTGGTAAAAGAAATTGATGCGCTGGGCGGAGCAATGGCACTTGCAACCGATCGGTCAGGAATACAGTTTCGAATACTTAATTCCAGAAAAGGTCCTGCTGTAAGGGCCACCCGAGCTCAAGCTGACCGCACACTTTACAAAGCAGCCATTCGACACATCCTGGAAAATCAACAGCATCTTGATATTTTTCAGCAAGGCGTGGATGACCTGATAGTTCATGGAGAGCGCGTTTTAGGTGTGGTCACACAAATGGGAGTTAAGTTTACTGCTAAGACGGTGGTTTTAGCGGCCGGCACTTTTCTAGGAGGGTTGCTTCATATCGGATTGCAGAGTTATTCAGGCGGCCGTGCCGGAGACCCACCGTCCATTGCATTAGCCCAGAGACTTAGAGAATTACCGCTGCGCGTTGATCGTTTAAAAACGGGTACTCCACCCAGAATTGACGCGCGCTCAGTTGATTTCTCGAAATTGCAGGAGCAGCCCGGAGATACCCCTCTACCTGTGATGTCTTTTATGGGCTCACGGGAAATGCATCCACAACAAGTGAGCTGTTTTATTACTCACACTAATCAACAGACGCACGACTATATCCGAGCTGGACTCGATCGATCTCCAATGTATACGGGGGTAATAGAGGGAGTTGGGCCACGTTATTGCCCATCGATTGAGGATAAAATCCACCGGTTTTCTGACAAGAGCGCGCACCAGATATTTGTTGAACCTGAGGGACTAAATACCCACGAACTCTACCCGAATGGTATTTCAACCAGCCTGCCATTTGATGTGCAGCTGGATTTCGTACGTTCCATTCAAGGGTTTGAAAATGCGCATATTACCCGACCCGGATATGCGATTGAGTATGATTTTTTTAATCCGCAGGATTTAACCAGGACGCTGGCGGTAAAATCTTTAAAGGGCCTTTATTTTGCTGGACAGATTAATGGAACCACGGGTTATGAGGAGGCTGGAGCTCAAGGACTTCTGGCGGGATTGAATGCTGCGATGGAAGCACTGGACAAAGAAGGCTGGCATCCGCTTCGTGATGAAGCTTATATCGGTGTAATGGTGGATGACCTGATTTCATTAGGAACCAGTGAGCCTTACCGCATGTTTACCAGTAGAGCTGAATACAGGCTATTGCTGCGCGAAGATAATGCTGATCTGAGACTCACAGAGCAGGGATATAAGTTGGGTCTGGTGGGAGAGGAGCAATGGCAGCACTTCAATAAAAAACAGGAAATGATTACCGGTGAACAGCAGCGTTTAAAATCAACCTGGATTCAACCAGCAAGTTCTGAAAGTGAACTGCTGATAGATAAATTGGAAAAACCAATAAGCCACGAGCACTCTTTGATGGAGTTATTGCGACGACCAGAGCTAACCTATAGGGATATTCAATCGATTAAAGGCCAGGGAGTTGCAGATGAAGAGGTCGCAGAACAGTTGGAAATACAGGCTAAATACGAAGGTTATATTGAACGTCAAAAGGGCGAAATAGAACGATTAAGACGCCAGGAAAATACGCCTTTGCCTGAAGATTTAGATTATGATCGCATCTCAGGATTATCCAATGAGGTGAAACAGAAATTACAGCAGATGCGTCCGGATACAATAGCCAGCGCCTCACGTATACCAGGAATTACACCGGCGGCAATTTCATTGCTTTTGATTTATCTAAAGAAGAAAAATATTCTGGAGAGCAAGAGCGCTTAGCTGGGGATTGTTGTGGAATCGATTGCAAAAAAGATTGGTGAAGGCTGTCAGCGTATACAGCTGAAGCTTTCGAAAGAGCAACTGCATAAACTCGAAGCCTATATTAATTTACTGGTTAAATGGAATAGAGCATACAATTTAACGGCGATCAGAGAGCCAGAAAAAATGGTGATTTACCATTTACTGGATAGCCTGGTATTAAAAGACAGCTTTGATCAGCAAACACAGAATATTTTGGATGTAGGTTCAGGCGCGGGAGTACCAGGGATACCACTCAGTATAGTATTTCCAGATAAAGACTTTACTTTGCTCGATAGTAATGGCAAAAAGACTCGATTTATGACACAGGCTAAACTGGAGCTAGGTTTAGATAACTGTATCGTCGTTAGGCAACGGGTGGAAAATCTGATTATTGATCGCCCATTTGATGTGATTATATCAAGAGCTTTTTCCACACTGGCAGACTTTGTAAAGAATACTGAGCACTTGCTTGGCGAACTGGGCGAGTTCTATGCGATGAAAGGAAAGTCTCCAGAAGAGGAGATAGCAAGCCTTCCAGCCAGTGCTTGTTTAGTGAGGATACAGCCGTTAAAGGTGCCCTTTCTATCGGAACAACGACATTTGGTCGTGTTAAAGAAATCAAACTAATAAGCACCGGGGGCATCCTTGGGTAAAATTATTGCAGTGACCAACCAAAAAGGTGGTGTAGGAAAAACCACCACCGCCGTGAATCTGTCTGCATCATTGTTTGCGATTAAACGAAAAGTATTGATGGTAGATCTGGATCCACAGGGTAATGCGACTATGGGTTGCGGTGCGGATAAAAACCAGCTGGAATATTCTGTTTACGATCTTCTAACGGGGCGCTGTGCGATTACACAGGCAATTATAAAAAAAACAGCGGCTGGATTTGATTTGTTGCCGGCGAATGCCGATTTAACAGCGGCCGAGGTCGAGCTGATGTCCCTTGAAAACAGGGAAAATAGGTTGCGCGATGTACTGTCAACCGTTAAAGAAGAATACGACTATATCATAATAGACAGTCCCCCATCTCTAAGTATGCTGACCGTAAATGCGCTGGTGGCTGCACAGAGCGTTATTATTCCAATGCAATGTGAGTATTATGCCCTGGAAGGATTAACGGCATTAATAAGTACCATTAACGGTATTGCTGGTGGTGCCAATCCCAAGCTGAAAATCGAAGGCCTATTACGGACCATGTATGATCCCCGCAACAGTTTAAGTAAAGATGTTTCGAATCAATTGGTCAGCCATTTTGGTGAAAAGGTTTACGATACGGTGATACCCCGTAATGTACGCTTGGCCGAAGCGCCCAGTTATGGATTGCCAGCGCTGATCTATGACCGAAAATCCAGGGGAGCACTGGCCTATCTGGCTTTGGCAGGGGAAATTCTAAGAAAATCCAGATCGCAGCATGCGGTTGCAGTCTAGATAACCAGGAAAAGAAAATGGCAACACAAAAAAGGGGTTTAGGACGAGGCTTGGATGCTTTGCTGGGAAATATAAATGACGAAACAGCAGCTCCGGCAACGTTAGCCGAACAGGAAAAGCTATCCCGATTACCTGTAGATTTAATACAAAGAGGTAAATATCAGCCGCGCAAGGAAATTGAACCAGAGGCGCTTCAGGAGCTAGCCAATTCAATCAAAGCGCAGGGAGTGATGCAGCCTATCGTTGTTAGGGCTATCGCAGATCATCGCTATGAAATTATCGCTGGAGAAAGGCGTTGGCGGGCAACACAACTGGCAGGTATTGATGAGATTCCCGCCATAATCCGCAATGTGACGGATGAGACTGCTATTGCAATGGCGCTCATTGAGAATATCCAGAGGGAGAATCTGAACCCGATGGAAGAAGCTGTAGCTCTGCAGCGGCTTCAGGATGAATTTGAGCTTACACAGCAGCAGGTGGCCGATGCCGTTGGTAAGTCAAGAGCATCTGTTGCCAACCTGATTCGCTTAAATGGATTGAACGAGGAAGTAAAGGCGCTGCTGTTAAATGGGAAACTGGATATGGGGCATGCGCGAGCCTTGCTGGCTTTGTCGGGAATACAACAGACCGGAGCAGCACGAGATGTTGCCAGCAAGCAGTTATCGGTACGACAAACAGAAGCGCTGGTAAAAAAACTGTTGACGCAAAAAGTTGACGTTAAAGGAGTGCCAGCAATAGATCCGGATATTAAATTATTACAGCAGCGCTTGAGCGATCAGTTGGGATCGCCGGTTGTCATCCAGCATGGATCCAAAGGAAAGGGTAAAATGGTCATTAAGTATAATTCCACCGAAGAGCTGGACGGGATTCTAGAGCACATCAAATAAAGCCCGTTTATGCACGTTATAATTAAACAAAATGTAAGGAATCATTATAATTTTTTTGATGTTTTTAAGCTGGGCAAATAAATAGGCTATAACTGCTGAACCCTTGATGCCTGGCGGGTGTTCGCCTGGTTAACTCAATTAAGGGGTAGCTATATTGTACTGCTTGGGATGACTGCTCTGTCGAGTAGTTTCATCCTTGACCAGCAGCGCATTAAAGCTTGATTGGCCGTGCAATTGCTCATATACTACGCGCCCTGTTGGAAGGCAGGTTATGTGCTTTTATTGCTCAATCGGCCATTTATTTAATGGTTACGATATTTGGGGTGAACCGGGATCAACCGATCGATTACGCAGGTTAACCTACCAGTTTATCGAATTGCACTTGCGCAACTCTGTGTAACACTGGTGTTAACTGTTATTGGCTTTGGTTTGGCCGGTATCGATAAGGCTTTGTCGATACTGCTTGGTGGTCTGATTTGCTTGGCAGGCAGTGGTTTATTTATCTGGATCTATTTTTATAGAATCCGGGCAAGACAAACGGCACATAATATCCTTCAAACGGCATACAGGGCTGAATTATCGAAGTTGGTGTTAACGTTATTTTTGTTTCTCATCACCATCGTAACCTTTAAAGGGCTGGATTTTTTACTTTTCATTGCTGCCTTTTTTATATCGCAGCTGATTAGCTGGATAGCCCCCCTGTTGTTTAGGCGATTAAACTAATGCAGTGGACCTAAACGAAACCGTAACCAAATTTTGTAAGTATTAACGCGTACCAACGGAACAGAAATAATACGAATGGCTACTGACGCAGCACTAACAACCAAAGGTTATATCACGCACCACCTGACCAATCTGACCTTTGGTCAGCACCCTGATGGCAGCTGGGGTTTTGCCCACAGCGCACAGGAAGCCGGAGAAATGGGGTTTTGGGCGTTTAATGTAGATACTCTAGGATTTTCTGTTCTATTGGGAGTCATTTTTTCACTGCTCTTTTGGGGTGCTGCGCGCAAAGCCACGTCTGATGTTCCTTCGGGTATGCAGAACTTTGTGGAGTGGGTCGTCGAGTTTGTGGATGACAGCGTTAATGATATTTTCCACAGCCGTAACGCCTTGATAGCACCTTTAGCACTAACCATATTCATCTGGATCTTTTTGATGAACCTGATGGATCTGGTGCCAGTCGATTTGATTCCACATACTGCGCAACTTGCAGGTATTCACTTCCTTAAAGTGGTTCCGACAACCGATCCCAATGCGACGCTGGGTATGGCGTTGGGAGTGTTTTTACTCATTCTGTATTACAGCATAAAAATTAAAGGGCTCGGGGGTTTCCTTGGCGAGCTGACTCTACACCCGTTCGGTAAATGGATGTTGCCTTTTAATCTGTTTTTGGAGGGTGTTAACCTGATCTCCAAGCCCGTGTCACTTGGGTTGCGGTTATTCGGTAACCTGTACGCTGGCGAAATGATCTTTATTCTAATCGCGTTAATGTATAGCGGTGGTTTGGTGGTTGGCTTATTTGGTGGTGTTTTACAGTGGGCATGGGCGGTCTTTCATATTCTGATAATTCTGCTACAGGCCTTTATTTTTATGGTGTTAACTATCGTGTACCTGAGTATGGCGCACGAATCGTCACACTAACTATTTAACTAAATTTTAATTAACTGTTAGAAAAACGGGAGTAAAAATGGAACTCGCAACTGCATTATTGTACTTGGCTGGCGGCATACTAATGGGTCTTGCTGCCCTGGGTGCTTCTGTAGGTATTGGTGTATTGGGCGGAAAATTCCTGGAGGGTGCTGCGCGCCAACCGGAAATGATCCCTATGCTGCGTACCCAGTTGTTCATCGTGATGGGTCTGGTTGACGCGGTTCCAATGATCGGTGTGGGTATCGCGCTTTATATTCTGTTTGCTGTCGTTTAAAGCTCGGTCTTTTATATAAACCCTAGCGATAAGCGAGAGGTGCTTTGTGAATATTAATGCAACTATCATAGGACAGATGTTGACGTTTGTGGTCTTCGTCTGGTTCTGCATGAAGTTCATTTGGCCGCCACTAATCAGTGTGTTGGCTGAGCGAACAAAAAAAATTGCGGATGGCCTAAGTGCTGCGGACCGTGCTGAAAGAGACCTGGAGTTGGCTCAAGAAAAAGCGATGGATCAACTAAAGGAAGCCAAGCAACAGGCTGCCGAAATTATTGATCAGGCGCATAAGCGATCCAGCCAATTGGTCGATGAAGCTAAAGATCAGGCGCGCGAAGAAGGTGATCGCCTGCTCAAAGCGGCACAGGCTGAGATTGAACAAGAGTTCAATAGGGCTCGAGAGGAACTTCGATCGCAAGTGGCTAAAATAGCGGTCGCAGGTGCAGAGAAAGTATTGGGTTCAAGTGTCGATGCTAAAGCCCATTCAGCACTGCTCAATAAATTGGCAGCGGAACTATAGGTCCATATCATGGCAGAAGTCAGTACCATTGCACGACCCTATGCTAAAGCGGCTTTTGAGCATGCCACAGAGGGTGCAGAATTATCCCAGTGGTCAGAAGCACTTGCTTTGGCCGCAGCAGTCACCAGTGATCCTGATATGAAACAATTGCTGGCCAGCCCTGCTCTTGACAGTGCCAAAAAGGCTGAACTCTTCATTGATGTTTGTGGTGCCGATTTGAATGATGGAGTGAAGAACTTTATCACTATATTGGCAGAAAACAAGAGATTAGCTGCCCTGCCCGCCATTAGTCAGGCGTTTGAGGTGATGAAAGCGCAGAAAGAACAGGCTATTGATGTTCAGGTGATTACGGCTTTCGAATTGACGGCAGAACAACAGGATATTCTGACTCAAAAGCTCAAAATTAAGTGGCAAAAGGAAGTCAGTATCATTCAGCAGGTAGATAGCAGCTTAATAGGTGGTGTCATCATTCGCGCAGGAGATCTGGTTATTGATGACTCTATTCGTGGCAAGTTAACGCGGCTGGCTGAAGCAGTAAACACGTAAAGATTGGAAAGAACTATTACAGGTTAAGAGGCATACCATGCAACAACTGAATGCTGCAGAGATCAGTGAGATAATCAAACAGCGCATTACTAAGGTAGATATCTCATCAGAAGCTCGCAATGAAGGTACTATCGTTAGTGTATCTGATGGTGTAATCCGTATAAACGGTCTTCAGGACGTAATGTACGGGGAAATGATTGAATTCGCTGGTGGTATTTACGGTATGGCGCTTAACTTGGAGCGCGACTCTGTCGGTGCCATCGTTTTGGGCGACTATAAAGGACTGTCTGAAGGACAGACTTGTCGTTGCACCGGCCGTATTCTGGAAGTTCCAGTTGGACCTGAGCTAGAAGGACGGGTAGTTGATTCTTTGGGTAATCCCATCGATGGACGTGGCCCCGTTGAAGCAGCTCTGACGGATCCAATTGAAAAAGTTGCACCTGGCGTAATCGCACGTAAGTCGGTAGATCAGCCGGTACAGACTGGACTGAAAGTGATCGACTCTATGGTGCCAATTGGTCGTGGCCAGCGGGAGTTGATTATTGGTGACCGCCAGATTGGTAAATCGGCAGTAGCGATCGATGCCATTATCAACCAGAAAAACACGGGTATTAAATGTATTTATGTCGCTGTGGGCCAAAAAGCTTCTTCAGTAGCGGCGGTTGTGCGCAAACTTGAAGAACATGGCGCGATGGAACATACCATTGTCGTTGCGGCTAACGCCTCAGATCCGGCATCCATGCAGTTTTTGGCACCATTCGCCGGCTGTTCAATGGGCGAGTATTATCGGGATCGTGGTCAAGACGCACTAATTATTTATGATGATTTGACCAAGCAGGCATGGGCCTATCGTCAGATTTCATTGTTACTTCGTCGTCCACCGGGTCGTGAAGCCTACCCAGGAGATGTTTTCTATTTGCACTCGCGTCTGCTGGAAAGAGCGGCGCGAGTTAGTGAAGCCTACGTTGAGAAGTTCACCAACGGTGAAGTCAAGGGTAAGACCGGGTCACTTACCGCATTGCCGGTAATTGAAACGCAAGCCGGTGACGTATCAGCATTCGTACCTACCAATGTGATTTCTATTACCGACGGTCAGATATTCCTGGAGTCGGATATGTTTAACGCCGGTGTCCGACCAGCAATGAACGCTGGTATTTCGGTATCCCGGGTGGGTGGTGCTGCTCAAACTAAAATCATGAAGAAACTGTCTGGTGGTATTCGTACCTCTTTGGCGCAGTATCGTGAGCTGGCAGCATTCGCACAGTTTGCTTCGGATTTGGATGAAGCCACCAAAGCCCAGTTGGATCACGGAGAGCGTGTAACAGAATTAATGAAGCAAAAACAATACTCTCCGCAAACAATTGCTGAAATGGGGCTGCTTATTTATGCCTCAAACGAAGGTTATCTGAAAGATATCGAAGTGCCTAAAATTGGCGATTTTGAGGAAGCGCTGCTGTCCTATGCGCAGAGTCAGTATGGCGACCTGATGAGTGAGATCGAAACCAGTGGTGATTGGAATGATGACTATGAGGCTAAGTTCAAAGAGTGCCTCGACAAGTTCAAATCAACACAAACCTGGTAGCGGGTTACCCTTTGGTAACTCAAAAGTTAACTATTAACTCTGGAATACTGAGATAACTCATGGCAGCCGGAAAAGAGATCCGCACGCAGATTGCGAGTATTAAAAGTACGCAGAAAATTACTAGCGCGATGGAGCTGGTAGCGGCAAGTAAGATGCGCAAAGCTCAGGAAAGAATGAGTCTTGGGCGGCCCTATTCGGATAGAATACGTGCGGTCGTCAGTCACTTGGCCAATGCGGCCTCGGAGTTTCGCCATCAATATATGGATGAACGAGAGGTTAAACGTGTTGGTGTAGTTGTTATTTCAACTGATCGAGGCCTGTGTGGCGGCTTAAATGTTAACCTCTTTAAAACAGCGATTCGTTCTACCAGAGAGTGGCAGGATAAGGGCGCTGAAATTGATCTGTGTCTGGTAGGCGCCAAAGCGGTCAGCTTTTTCAAGAGTGTAGGTGGCAATGTAGTTGCCGCAAAAACGCACTTGGGTGATGAATTCAATGCATCAGATTTGATTGGATCGATCAAAGTTATGCTGGATGCATTTGAAGAAGGCAAAATCGATAAGTTGTTCCTGGTATACAACCGATTTGTTAATACCATGACTCAGGAGCCCTGTGTTGATCAGTTGTTACCACTTAAGGCAGAAGAAAGTGAACAAATGGCCCATCACTGGGATTACCTGTATGAGCCGGACGATGCTTCGTTGCTTGAAGGCCTGTTAACCCGCTATATAGAATCGCAGGTTTATCAGGGTCTGGTTGAAAATAATGCCTGTGAGCAGGCGGCCAGGATGATTGCCATGAAGAGCGCCACAGACAATGCTGGTGATCTGATTGACAATCTACAGCTGGTCTACAATAAGGCACGACAAGCGGCGATCACTCAGGAACTCTCAGAGATCGTTAGTGGCGCGGCGGCGGTCTAAAGAATTTAATTTTACCGGGGAATGGTTGATTTTCCCCATTAAGAAAAGAGGAACCGGAAATGAGTAGCGGACGTATTGTACAAATCATTGGCGCGGTTATTGACGTGGAATTCCCACGGGACGCACTGCCCAGTGTTTACGACGCTTTAATGGTGGCGGAAAAGGGTTTAACCCTGGAAGTCCAGCAGCAGCTGGGTGACGGCGTCGTTCGAACGATTGCCATGGGATCATCCGAAGGTATTAGCCGTGGTCTAGCGGTTGAAAATACCGGCGCTCCGGTTTCAGTGCCTGTAGGGATGGAAACACTCGGCCGTATTATGGATGTGCTGGGTAAGCCGATTGACGAAATGGGGGAAATTGGTGAAAAGGAACGTATGCCGATTCACCGTGATGCACCGGCCTATGAAGAGTTAGCGGCTTCTGATGAGCTTTTGGAAACCGGGATTAAGGTTATTGATTTGGTTTGTCCCTTTGCCAAAGGTGGTAAGGTAGGCTTGTTCGGTGGCGCCGGTGTTGGTAAAACCGTTAACATGATGGAATTGATTAACAACATTGCGACCGAGCACTCAGGCTTGTCAGTATTTGCTGGAGTGGGAGAGCGGACTCGTGAGGGGAATGACTTCTACCACGAAATGCAGGAAGCGGGCGTTGTTAATGTGAAAGAGTTTAGTAAATCCAAAGTGGCAATGGTTTATGGGCAAATGAATGAGCCCCCTGGAAACCGTTTGCGCGTGGCATTGACCGGCTTGACCATGGCGGAAAAATTCCGTGATGAAGGGCGTGACGTGCTTTTATTCGTGGATAACATCTATCGTTATACACTGGCGGGTACAGAAGTATCGGCACTGCTGGGTCGTATGCCTTCAGCGGTGGGTTATCAGCCTACGCTGGCAGAAGAGATGGGTGTTTTGCAGGAACGTATTACTTCTACGAAAACCGGTTCCATTACCTCCATTCAAGCGGTCTATGTACCAGCGGATGATTTGACGGATCCATCGCCGGCAACAACTTTTGCCCACTTGGATTCCACCGTGGTACTGTCGCGTGATATCGCAGCAAAAGGTATTTATCCTGCGGTGGACCCGCTGGATTCCACATCGCGCCAGCTCGATCCGCTAATTATCGGACAGGAGCATTATGACGTAGCTCGTGGTGTGCAGGGTGTACTGCAGCGGTATAAAGAGTTAAAGGATATTATTGCGATTCTGGGAATGGATGAGTTGTCCGAAGAGGATAAACTGACGGTAGCACGTGCTCGTAAAATTGAACGCTTCCTGTCGCAGCCTTTCACTGTCGCGGAAGTATTTACCGGTTCTCCTGGTAAATATGTATCCTTGAAAGAGACGATCCGCAGCTTCAAGGCGATTCTGGAAGGAGAGTATGATCATCTTCCGGAGCAGGCCTTCTACATGGCTGGTGGTATTGAAGAAGTGATCGAAAAAGCAGAAAAAATGTAACATTGACACCTGCTGAACCTATCAGTTCACAGGTGATCAAAGGATAAAAGGGTTTAATAGGCATGGCGATGACTGTCCATTGCGATATTGTTAGCGCAGAAGAAAAGATTTTCTCCGGTCTGGTGGAAATGGTAATTGCGGCTGGTTCTCTTGGAGATCTGGGTATAGCACCCGGCCATGCACCTTTGCTGACCGAGCTAAAGCCCGGTCCGGTGAGATTGATCATGGAGAGTGGCGAAGAGGAAATTTTCTATGCTTCCGGTGGTTTTCTTGAAGTGCAACCGCACTTGGTCACCATTCTGGCCGATACAGCGTTACGAGCCCATGATATGAGTGAGGCTGCGGCTCTGGAGGCAAAGAAGCAGGCCGAGCAAATGATGTCGGATCAAAGTTCAGATATCAATCATGCCTTAGCGTCAGCGCAGTTGGCTGAAGCGGCAGCTCAGCTGAGAACACTTTCGCGTATCAGGAAAAAGATGGGTAAATAACTCAAGAGTTCATCTCAGCGATTATAGAAAAGGCAGCATAAGCTGCCTTTTTTTATGGCTTTTTAGTCGAATTGGACAATAATGTATCAAAGCTTTTTATTTAAATTATTTCTGAGAGAAAGTTAGAAATCGACATTTAGGGAGTACGGAGCGTTATGAGTTTGGAGGTTGTTGTCCTCGCTGCAGGTCAAGGTACCCGCATGAAGTCGGATTTGCCGAAAGTGCTGCATCAACTGGCCGGCAAACCGTTGCTGTCACACGTCGTAGAAACCGCTGTGATGATGGATGCGGAAGCGATTCATGTGGTGGTCGGGCATGGCGGAGAGCAGGTGGAAGCAAGCCTTCAGCAGCACCCTGTTAACTGGATTACTCAGGAGCAACAGCTGGGTACGGGGCATGCAGTAGCACAGGCGTTACCTGCGATTGATACGAAGAGCATGGTGCTTATTCTTTATGGTGATGTTCCCTTAACTCCAATTACAACGCTAAACCGGTTGCTTGAAAAGCTGGATTCAAACAGTATTGGCCTGTTAACGGTTCAGTTAAGAGATCCAGCGGGCTATGGCCGCATCCTTCGTGATGAGCAGGGCCTGGTGCAGGCGATTGTTGAAGAAAAAGATGCAACGACAGAACAACGAGCGTTCAAAGAAGGCAATACCGGAATTATTGCCGTCAGCTGCGAAAAACTGAAGGACTGGTTACCAAAACTTTCTTCAAATAACGCTCAGGGAGAATACTACCTAACGGATATTGTCGCGATGGCGGTATCTGAAGGTATGCGGGTCGAAGCAGAAGTGGTGACAATCGAGCAGGAAGTACAGGGAGTTAACAGTCGCAGGCAGCTAGCCGAGTTGGAGCGCTGGCACCAGCTTAAACAGGCAGAAAAACTAATGGATCAGGGGGTTACGCTCGCGGATCCCGCACGCCTGGATATTCGGGGCGAAGTAACGGTTGCGCAGGATATTTTCATCGATGCGAATGTGCTGCTGGAGGGCAAGGTCAGTATTGGAAATCGGGTAAAGATCGGGCCGAATGTAGTGATCAAGAACGCACAAATCGGTAGTGGTGTCACCATTCATGCGAATACGGTAATCGAAGATGCGCAAATAGAAGATAACTGTGATATTGGCCCGTTTGCTCGTTTGCGACCGCAAACGCACCTCGCGCAAGGAGCAAAGATTGGTAACTTTGTAGAAATTAAAAAATCCTATATCGGTGTTGGTAGTAAAGTGAATCACCTCAGTTATGTCGGTGATGCTGAAATTGGCAAGCAGGTGAATGTGGGCGCAGGTACTATCACCTGTAATTACGATGGCGCCAACAAGTTTAAAACGAAAATCCAGGATGGTGTATTTGTCGGTTCAAATACAGCGCTGGTGGCTCCTATCACGGTCGGTGAGAATGCCACAATTGGTGCAGGTTCTACGCTGTCAAAAGATGTGGCTGCAGACACGCTTGTCGTAGCCAGAGGAAAGCCAAAGGTTGTCGAGGGCTGGCAGCGACCAAAGAAAAAATAGCAGAAGAATACAAGGCCATGAAATTATGTGTGGAATAGTAGGAGCAATCGCAAATCGTGATGTAACCGGCATATTGCTGGAAGGCTTAAGGCGATTGGAGTATAGAGGTTATGATTCGGCGGGTATGGCTGTCATCGAATCAGGACAAGACCATTTTGAAAGGGTGCGTCGAGAAGGCAAGGTACAGCAGCTTGCGGATGCGATCGCCGATGAACATTTAACAGGTATGATTGGGGTGGCGCATACCCGATGGGCGACCCACGGTGTTCCCAGCGAGCGTAACGCGCACCCGCATATGTCAAACGATCAGATAGCCGTGGTTCATAATGGCATTATTGAAAATCACGAATCGTTAAGAGACGAACTAAAAGCTGCCGGATACCAGTTCACTTCGGATACGGATACCGAAGTGGTGGCGCACTTGATTCATTATTATCGAAATGCTGGTGATGAGCTACGTCTGGCGGTACAAAAAACCATAATGAGACTGGAGGGAGCCTTTGCTTTAGGCGTGGTAGACAGTTCCCAACCTGACCGACTAATTGCAGCTCGTAGTGGCAGTCCTTTAGTTGTTGGAGTGGGTATCGGCGAGAACTTTATCGCCTCCGATCAATTAGCGCTACTGCAGGTGACCGATCAATTTATTTTTTTGGATGAAGGTGATTTTGTAGAACTGACCCGAGAGGGTGTTGTTGTTTTTGACGATCAGTTAAAACCGGTTCAGCGTCCCGTCACACGCTTTGATCACCACGTTGATGCAGCAGATAAAGGCACTTATCGGCACTTTATGCTTAAGGAAATTTTTGAGCAGCCACAGGTAGTAAAAGCAACATTAAACGGAAGAATGACAGACAAGCAGGTACTGGAACAGACTTTGGGTACCGCCGCCAAGGAGATACTGGATAAAGTTCAGGCTGTTCAGATTATTGCATGTGGCACTAGTTATCATGCGGGGTTGGTAGCGCGGTACTGGATTGAGGACCTGGTGGGGATTCCATGTCAGGTGGAGGTAGCAAGCGAGTATCGATACCGTAAAGTGGTGGTAGCACCGAATACGCTGTTTGTGACCATTTCGCAGTCAGGAGAAACAGCGGACACACTGGCCGCTCTGCGCATGGCAAAGAGCATGGGGTATCTGGCGAGTCTGGGTATCTGCAACGTGGCGACCAGTACATTGGTGCGCGAATCGGATCTGGTCATGTTAACACAGGCTGGCCCGGAGATTGGTGTGGCGTCCACGAAAGCGTTCACCACACAGCTGGTCGCTTTGCTACTGGTGACACTGATGTTGGCCCGAAGACAGGGGTTGCCCGCAGAGAGAGAACAGCGAATAGTGACAGCCTTACACCAGCTTCCTGATTTGTTAACAGAAGTACTCAAGCTAGATGCAAATATTCAGCTGCTTTCCGAACAATTTGCGGATAAACACAATGCCCTGTTTCTGGGGCGAGGAGCCATGTATCCGGTGTCCATGGAAGGCGCTCTAAAACTTAAGGAGATTTCCTATATTCATGCCGAGGCATATCCAGCAGGAGAGTTAAAGCACGGACCGTTGGCTTTGGTGGATGGTGATATGCCAGTGATAGCGGTTGCACCCAACAACGAGTTATTGGATAAACTAAAATCCAACCTGCAAGAAGTCAAAGCACGTGGCGGAGTGCTTTATGTGTTTGCCGACCGTGAAGCGTCTGTTGGTGAGGCGGAGGATACCAGAGTACTGGTAATTCCCCCGGTGGATGATATTCTTGAGCCGATTGTCTATACCTTGCCGCTGCAGCTGCTTGCTTATCATGTTGCTGTGCTGAAAGGTACGGATGTCGACCAACCACGTAATCTGGCAAAATCTGTTACGGTTGAGTAACTGGATAAAGAACCAACGAGATTACGGGCAAACATTACGATAACTCAGTGGTTATACAATGGAACATCAAGCCTGGCTAACGCTGGCTGTTACGTTAGCCACACTATTAACACTATCTATTAGCTCGCTGGCGCCTGACGCTGTTTTATTGGCTGCCGTAGGGATTTTGCTGTTGCTGGGAGTTATCACTCCGGTGGAGGCTCTTACTGGGTTTACCAATGAGGGGCTGGCTACCATTGCATTACTTTTTATTGTCGCCCGAGGCTTAACTGATACCGGTTTTATCGGTAATCTGACGCAAAATTTGCTGGGCCGCCCGAAAAACACCGTTCATGCGCAGCTAAGATTAATGTTGCCTGTGGCGGGTGCCAGTGCTTTTATGAACAATACCCCGGTTGTCGCCATGCTCATTCCAGCGGTATCGGATTGGGCGAAGCGAAATAATTTGCATGTCGCACAACTTATGATGCCCCTGAGCTATGCTGCAATTATTGGCGGCACATGCACTCTAATAGGATGCAGCACCAACCTGATAATTAATGGGCTATTGCTTGAGTATGACGAACAGTTAGAGTTGTCTTTATTCGAGTTGGCGTGGCTGGGTATTCCCTGCTCTTTAGTGGTCATTTTACTCACTGTGGCATTGAGTGGTCGATTATTGCCCAAGACCGGTTCGGGTACGCAGCAGTTTGCCGATGCGCGTCGCTATACTCTGGCAATGGAAGTACAGAGTGACTGTCCGCTGGTCAACCTATCGATTGAAAAGGCAGGCTTAAGGCAGTTGCCCGGTATGTTCCTGGTAGAAATTACACGCGGGAACAAAGTTATTCCTGCAGTATCGCCACAGGAAATAATAGCTGCAGGTGACATATTGTTATTTGCGGGTATCGTCGAGTCAGTTGTAGATCTGCAAAAGATTCGCGGTCTGGTACCGGCAACCAATCAAATATTGAAAGTAGACGCGCCGCGAGACCAGCGAGCACTGGTTGAGGTAGTGGTCTCCGATAAATGCCCAATTATTGGAAAATCTATCAAGGAGGGTCGCTTCAGAACACATTACAATGCTGCTGTCATTGCGGTAGCCAGAGATGGCGTACAACTTAATAAAAAACTGGGTGAAATAGTGCTTAAAACCGGCGATATGCTATTGCTGGACACTCATAATGGTTTTGCAGAGCAGCAGCGCTATGCGCCGGATTTTTTATTGGCGAGCCAAGTAGATAACTCACAGCCAGTCCGATTTGAACGACGCTATTTTGCCGGAGCAATTTTGCTGGGAATGATTGTGCTGGTGACCTTGGGTTTATTATCCATGTTTAAGGCCTCTGTTGTTGCAGCAGGGATGATGCTGCTCATGGGCTGTACTTCGATAACCAGTGCAAGGCGCAGTATTGATATTCAGCTTTTATGCGCAATTGCGGCAGCGATTGCCATCGGGCTTGCGCTACAGAAGACAGGGATTGTTGAACTGTTAGCCAACGGGCTGACCAGTCTGGCCTCCGGCAGTGCCACGTTGACGCTAACGGCAATATTCTTACTGGCGGCATTGCTGACGGCCATTGTTTCCAACGCAGCTACGGCAGTGATATTTTTTCCTGTCGCGACTGCCAGCGCACTGGATCTGGGAGTGAGCCCTACGCCCTTCGTGATCGCGCTAATGGTAGGGGCTTCTGCAAGTTTTGCCACACCCATCGGGTATCAAACAAATTTAATGGTTTACGGTCCGGGAGGGTATCGTTTTAATGATTTTGTTCGAATGGGATTACCGGTCACAATGGCGGTTACTTTGGTCGTCGTGTTTCTTACACCGCTAATTTGGCATTTCTAACGTTCGGTTCTGAATCTGTCAGTGGTACGACAGCCCTCTTTTTATAAAGGGGTATTGGTTTACCGATAAAATAACCCTGTGCGTAATCCACACCCAGGCGTCGTAGTGCATTTAACGTTTGTTCATCTTCAACAAATTCGGCAATCGTCAGCTTGCCCATGACATGCCCTATCTCATTGATAGAGCGAACCATTTCGTAGTCAATCGGGTCGGAGGTAATATCCCGAACAAAAGCACCATCGATTTTAAGAAAATCGACAGGCAGGTTTTTTAAATAATTAAAGGAAGATAGACCGCTTCCGAAGTCATCCAGTGCGAACAGACAACCAGCGGCTTTAACCTGAGTAATAAAATCAATGGCCTTAGACAGGTTTGATATGGCGGCTGTTTCGGTCACTTCGAAACAAATTTTTTCACAGGGCACCGTAGACTTACGAAGTGTCTCAAGCAAGAATTTTAGGAATGTACCGCTGCCGAGCGATAACCCGGACAAATTAATAGAAATCATTGAGATTTTGGCTAATTGTTGCTGGTGGTTACCTAGCCATGAAAGTGATTTATTGATAACCCATTGGTCTATTTGTGTGGATAGAGTGTAGCGTTCGGCAGCGGGTAAAAAAGCACCCGGAGGAATAATTTCTCCGGTTTCAGAAATCATTCTCACCAGCACTTCAAAATGGCTATTTTTCTGTTCTTTCTGTAAATCCTGAATGGGTTGTATGTAAATGTGCAGGCGATCCTGTTCAAGTGCCATATTGATTTTACTGACCCAATCCATTTCTCGGCGGCGTTGAGTTAACTCCAGGTCATTTGGGTGGTAGGTGCGTATTCGATTGCGGCCAGCGTCTTTGGCGGCATAACAGGCCATGTCCGCAGCGCTCATAATTTCGTTAACGGTTCCACTATACTCGTCGATGGGTATCAGACCAATGCTGACGCCCACGTTGTATCGCTGTTGTTCCCAGACAAACCGAAAATCCTGTATAACCCTTCTTAGATCTTCTGCAATCTTACCCGCACGCTCCAGTGAACAGTTCTCCATTATGATACCAAACTCATCACCGCCCAACCGCGCTAACATATCGCTGCGTCGAATCTTTGTGCTTAAGATAGCACCTAACTGATGTAATAACGTGTCGCCCGCGAGATGGCCACAGGCATCGTTGATCACTTTAAACTGATCCAAATCCAGATAACAAAGCGCATGCTGCTGGTTGGGCTGGTCAGTGCTTAACAGTATTCGCAGCCGCCTGTCGAACGCATCTCTGTTATAAAGGCCGGTCAGGGAGTCATGTGCAGCCTGGTACTCAAGTTCCGCTGACAGGTTCTTTTTCTCTGTGATATCCAGCATCACACCGTACTTTCGGACATTGGCCGGATCACTATCGTTTTTGATATGGACCGTGTCATGGATCCAGACAGTCGACCCGTCTGCATGCAACATACGGTACTCTATTTCGTAATTTTCCAGGGTTTTAGATTTTCCCTCAGCTTCTCTTAGTGCACCAAATTGATCATCAGGGTGAATCAGGTTAGCCCAAAATCCGCTTTGGTAAAATTGTTCGGGGTTGTAGCCCAATATCTTTGATACTGAAGCACTGACGAAATAGACTTCATTGCCTTCTATATTTGACTCCCAGACAATCGCATTAATATCATTGACCAGGCGCTGGTAATGCGCATTGCTTTCTTGCAGCGATAGCTGGGCCCTCTGCCGTTCAATCACCCGTCCAAGCTGTATTGCAACCGGCTTTAATATATCCGACAGGTTTTTGGATACTTCTTGTTTTTCTGGCGAGACGAACTCCATGACGACTAATACCTGATCATCCACGATGACCGGGAACGCGAATGCGCTCTGTATGCCGGTGCCCTCTTTAATGCTGCTGCGAGGAAAACCGTCATCTAGCGAAGCATCCGGTAGAAAAACCGGTTTTTTGGTACTTAGTACCTTACCGGGTATTCCGTCCCCGGGCCCAAATTGAACACCGGCACACCAGGATTTTAGATGTTGATACTCCTGCTCGTTGTTGAAATGCCAAAGGTCAGAGCTTTCCAATAGACCTGTCTTTTGGTTAGGCAGCAGTGCGTGTCCGATCGGCCAATCGCTGTATTTGCAGATCTCTTCCAGGCACATCTTAATGGCCATCTCCAGATTGTTTGCCTCGTTTGCGGCAACGGCCACTTTGCGCAACAACCTTAGCGTCGCTGTTTTGTCCTGAGTAGCCTTGAGCGCGGCAAGCTCATCGGTTCTGTCCCGACAAAACCCCAAAATAGCTGCCGTGCCATTAAAGGATGTAAGGTTCAGTACAACCTCGATATGTACAGTCTTGCCGTTTTTGTGTCGCATGGGAAGATCTGGGATTTTAAAATGCTTCTCCTGTTTCAGTTTATCAACCAGATTTTCGCGGTAACTGGTATCAACCATATAATCAAGCAGTGTTTTCCCGATCAACTCCTCGGCTGAGTAACCCAGTAATCTCTGGCCGGCTTTATTGAGCTGTAGCACTTTGCCCTCGATCAGACTAGTCATAATGATCGGATTAGGGCTGCTGGCTAAAGATCTTGAAAGTTGATACTGATCGTATTTTCCGCCCCTGTCTTCGTCAAAAAAACTATCCGATTGGCGCATAACTACCAATACATGGTTGATTTGACCAACGTCATTTTTTAATGGGGTTAAGTTGATATGTAGCAGGGCATCGACAGGGCGCGCTGAGTAAACCTGAGAAGGAAAGTTAAGTTCAGCTCCTTTCAGAGATTCCTGCACACGGGGTTTAATCAATCTGAAGGCATCTTCGCCTTCAACCTGGCTGATACAGGCGCCGACGACCTTTTCGCGAGGCAAATTAACAACGTCAAGATAGGCCTGGTTGGCAATCAAATAGCGAAACTGACGGTCGATGACTAGAATAGGATCCGTTAAAAGATCGAAAACATGCTGATAAAGCGCAATGTTTTCAATTGACATGTCTGTAAGGCAGTTCTCTATGTCCATACGGCCTAATTTGCTAGTTGGGCTAATTTTACAGAGTGAAATAATTGAGAGCACCGCCGGTCGTCCAGCAGCGACCGTGAAATAGTCGCGTTGCGTCTATCTAAAGTTCCCCTCAAGAGTATAAATTAAGAATAGACGCTAATATGGAAATAGCAATATTGTTAATGGCATGCGGACGCTGATCTGACGGGTAGTTTTCTGAGTATATGAAAACAAAATTGTTATGTGAATATTTCCAATAATTCTATGATTTATCAGGCAATTAGTTGCACTTAACCATAAAAAATGTAGTATGGGCGCGCCTTAAAAAGTAAACGTCGTGGAGTCAAAAGAGCTGAATCATGAGTGAACCAAAAAGTAAAAATATTGTTTGGAGTGAAAGCAAGGTCGAAGCAGGACAGCGGGAGCAGCTGCAGGGAAACAAACCGGCGACCTTATGGTTTACCGGATTATCAGGTTCCGGCAAATCTACTCTGGCAGTCGCTACGGAACTGGCGTTGATAGAACGGGGCATCAATGCTTTCATTTTGGATGGTGATAATGTTCGCCATGGCCTGAATAGCAACCTGGGTTTTTCGCCGGAGGATCGTACGGAAAATATTCGTCGTATCGGCGAAGTCTGCAAGCTTTTCTGTGATTCCGGAATGATCGTGTTTTCTGCCTTTATCTCTCCCTATCGTGCTGACCGCGATCTGGTCAGGGAAAAGCATCCACAAGGACAGTTTATTGAGGTGCTGATTGATGCGCCGCTAGAGGTGTGCGAAAGTCGCGACGTGAAAGGGCTTTATGAAAAGGCACGGGCTGGCGAGATTCCAGAATTTACGGGAATATCGGCGCCCTACGAAGCACCTAATAACCCGGAGATTACAGTCAATACAGCGCAACACGGTCTTGATGAGTGTGTGAAACAGGTTATCGATTTTCTAGAGCTTAAAGGCATCATTCCCAGCGCTTGAGTGAATCGATCAACGAGTGTCTGTCAGTAGGCAATGTGAGGACTTCCATGAAATACCAAAAGGAACTTGAAGTTGCGATCCAGGCGGTGCGCGCTGCGGCCAATGTTTGTCGCCGGGTACAGCAAAATCTGGTGAGCGCTGATACCCTGGAGAAGCAAGATAAAAGCCCTGTGACGGTCGCCGATTTTGCTGCTCAGGCGATCGTTTGCGCCTATTTGCATCAGGCGATGCCTTTGGATCCAGTGGTCGGTGAAGAGGATTCGCTGGATCTGCAGAATCATGATCAGGCGCCGTTACGACATGCTGTCGTGACCCATGTAGCAGAAGAGATGGAAGGGGATCTGGACGAAGCCCAGGTAATGAACTGGATCGATCACGGCAATGCCGATGCCACTCATGAGCGTTTTTGGACCCTTGACCCCATTGATGGGACTAAAGGGTTTCTGCGCGGTCAGCAATATGCCATCGCCCTGGCGCTGATTGAGAAGGGTGAAGTGGTTCTCGGCGTGCTTGGCTGTCCCAATCTTAATGTGGGTGAGCAGCGGGGATGCTTGTTGACAGCGACAACCGATAGCCAGACCAGGATCTATCCGCTGGATGATGTTAATGACCAGGGTCAGGTGATGCACATCGATCAGCTTGGCGAGGCCAGTCAGGCGCGTTTTTGTGAATCGGTGGAATCGGGGCATTCCAATCAGAGTGAAGCGGCTCAGATTGCTCAACTTTTGGGAATCGAAGCGCAGCCTTACCGCATCGACAGTCAATGCAAATATGCGGCGGTCGCGCGTAATGATGCTTCGATTTATTTACGCCTGCCTACCGATGCAGCTTACCAGGAAAAAATCTGGGATCACGCGGCCGGTAAAATTATTGTTGAAGCGGCGGGTGGTCAGGTGACGGATATGCATGGCCAGCCTCTGGATTTCAGTCGGGGCCGATTTCTGGATGCCAACCAGGGCGTGGTCGCCACTGGTGGAGGAATACATCAACAGGTCGTCGATGCGATTAAACAGGTGCGTGGCTAGTGATGGTGACCACCAAACCGATACCAGTAAGAATTTTGGAGTTAAGAAATGATTAAACCCTATGGGTCTGAAGACCTGAACCCGCTATTTGTCTATGATTCTGAAAGGCATCATGAGCTGGCTAGCGAGGCTGAAAATTTGCCTGCATTACTACTCAATTCAGCGGCAGCGGCCAATGCTGTGATGCTGGGTGCCGGCTATTTTAACCCCCATAAGGGCTATATGAATTTAGCCGATGCGATTAGCGTAGCGGAAAGTATGGCCACTACTGAGGGGCTGTTCTGGCCAGTGCCTATTGTTAATGTGACACAGGATGTACAAGCGATCTCGGGTGCCAAACGGATCGCTCTGAGGGATCCTAATGTCGAGGGTAATCCTGTTGTCGCCGTACAGGATGTGGAAGCGATTGAGGAGGTCTCCGAGGAACAGATTCTGGCAATGGCGGGAAAAATCTTTGGCACCACGGATAGTGATCATCCGGGTGTGGCAACTTTTACCGGACTGGGTCGCTTCCTGGTTTCCGGTCCTATCCAGGTACTCAATTTCAGTTATTTCCAACAGGATTTTCCGGATACGTTCCGTACAGCTGTCGAAATTCGTAATGAAATTCAGGAGCGTGGCTGGGAAAAGGTTGTGGCCTTCCAAACCCGTAACCCGATGCACCGAGCCCATGAAGAGCTGTGTAAAATGGCTATGGAAGCGGTCAACGCGGACGGTGTATTGATTCATATGTTGCTGGGAAAACTGAAGCCGGGCGATATTCCGGCGCCGGTACGTGATGCCGCGATTCGTAAAATGGTGGAGCTTTATTTCCCTAAAAACAGCGTGATGATTACCGGTTATGGTTTCGATATGCTCTACGCTGGCCCTCGCGAAGCGGTGCTACATTCCATTTTCCGCCAAAACAGTGGTTGTGCACACTTTATTGTGGGGCGTGATCATGCCGGGGTTGGCGATTATTACGGCGCATTTGAAGCTCAGGAGATCTTTGATCAGCAGGTGCCCGAAGGTGCGCTGGGTATTGAGATTTTCAAAGCTGATCATACTGCCTATTCGAAAAAACTGAACAGGGTCGTGATGATGCGCGATGTGCCAGATCACAGTATGGATGATTTTGTTATTCTGTCCGGCACTAAAGTACGACAGATGTTGGCGGCGGGTGAAGATCTGCCCCAGGAGTTTGCGCGCCCAGAAGTGGCAAAGATACTTATGGCACACTATCAAAGCTAAAATTGATATCCTCTGCAATCGGTGGGCACTGCAAAATCGGTGCTCATCGATTTCATAAATTGCGCCAAATCCTAAAACACTCCACTCACTATCCCTGTTATAATTTCGCACTTTATGACGATCGCCGGCACCAGGCGCAGAAATTATTCTTATGGATGTTACCCCAATTCTGGACGCTCTCAACGAATCGCAGCGCAAAGCTGTTAGTCTGCCCTGCGCCGCCAGCGCTTTGGTACTTGCGGGTGCCGGGAGCGGTAAAACCCGTGTGCTGGTAAGACGTATTGCCTGGCTTATTCAAACAGAAGCGGTCTCTCCCCATAGTATCCTCGCGGTTACCTTCACCAATAAAGCGGCAAAGGAGATGCGCAATCGCATCGAAGAGTTGTTGGGTATGTCCGTGCAGGGGATGTGGGTGGGCACTTTTCATGGCCTGGCACACCGTCTGTTAAGAGCCCATTGGCAAGATGCCAAGCTACCGCAGAATTTTCAGATTCTTGATTCGGATGACCAGTTGCGGGTGGTGAAGCGAGTCATGCGAGCACTCAATATTGATGACAGTCGCTGGCCACCCAAACAGGCGCAATGGTTTATTAATTCGCAAAAAGATGAAGGCCTGCGAGCAGCCTTTGTTCCCGAGCAGCTGGATCCTTATAGTAAAACCATGCGTACCATTTATGCGGCCTATGAAGATACCTGTAACACTACGGGGATGGTTGATTTTGGTGAGCTATTATTGCGTGCGCACGAACTGTGGTTAAACAATCCTCGGTTGTTGAAGCATTACCAGGAGCGTTTTCAACATATTCTGGTAGATGAGTTTCAGGATACTAATACGATACAGTACGCTTGGTTGCGAGTGTTGGCCGGGGGTGGCAGCCGAACCACAGTGGTGGGTGATGATGATCAGTCCATCTACGGCTGGCGCGGTGCGAAAATTGAGAACATCCAAAAATTCTCACAGGATTTCCCCGACACGCAAATGATACGGCTTGAGCAGAATTATCGCTCCACCAGCACTATTCTCAATGCAGCGAACCGGGTGATTGCCAATAATCAGGGGCGGCTGGGTAAAGAGCTGTGGACAGAGGGCAACGAAGGGGAGCCTATTTCCCTGTACGCCGGATTTAACGAAATCGATGAGTCGCGCTTTATTGTGGGTATAATCGAGGATGCCTTCAAACAGGGTCGCGCCTATAGCGATTGTGCGATTCTCTATCGCTCCAATGCGCAATCCAGGGTTTTGGAAGAATCGTTACTGCGCGCCGGTATACCCTATCGCGTGTATGGCGGGCAGCGCTTTTATGACCGACTTGAAATTCGCAACGCCCTGGCCTATTTGCGGCTAATACTTAATCGTGACGATGATGCGGCTATCGAGCGGGTGATTAACGTGCCTACTCGTGGTATTGGTGGCAAAACCGTCGATCTGTTGCGGGCCGAAGCGCGACACGGGGGAGTATCCGTATGGCGTGCCGCACAACAGCTGATCGCCTCGAAAGCAATTACCGCCCGCGCCGCTGCAGCGTTGCAAGGATTTATCGACCTGGTTGATCGGCTCGACAGGGATACGACGGATCTACCCATGCATGAACTGACAGATCATGTGCTGGAAAAGAGCGGCCTGCTGGAATATCATCGTCAGGAAAAGGGCGAGAAAGGTCAGGCGCGGGTAGAGAACCTGGAGGAGCTGGTCAGTGCCACCCGTGCGTTTTCCGCTGACGCCTATGATGCCGAGGGTATGACTGAGCTGGGTGTGTTTATTGCACAGGCTGCGCTGGATGCGGGAGAGGCGCAAGCTGACGAGCATGATGACTGTGTACAGATGATGACCCTGCACTCAGCCAAGGGTCTGGAGTTTCCGCTGGTATTTCTGGCGGGTATGGAGGAAGGGTTATTTCCCCATAAAATGTCGATGGAAGATCCCAGTGGACTGGAAGAGGAGCGGCGGCTTTGCTATGTCGGGATTACCCGAGCTATGCAGAAACTCTATATGACCTATGCAGAAAGCCGCCGTTTACACGGCAGTGAGACCATGAATCGCCCTTCCCGCTTTATTCGTGAAATTCCAACAGAATGCATCAATGAAATTCGCTTTAAAAGCAAAATCAGCAAACCGGTTAGTTTTAACCGGCAATCCGGAGGCAGTCCATTTGCCGGGTATCAAATTCCGGATACCGAGTTTCATCTGGGTCAGCGGGTTCAGCACAACATATTTGGTGAGGGTGTGGTGCTTAATTTTGAGGGTCAGGGTTCGCAGGCGCGAATACAGGTGAATTTTGATAAAGAAGGCAGTAAGTGGTTGGTTGTTGGCTATGCAAAACTGCAAGCAGTTTAGCTCTCAAGGTTAGCTAAACTTTTAGAAAAAACCGATTACAGAGGGAAGTTATGAAAGTAACAAGATTAAGGGCTTTAATGTGGGCGCTACTCTCAACTTTGCTAGTGGCCTGTGGGGGGAATCAAGAGGCATCATCCGTTGCTAAAACAGCACAGCAGCCTCAACAGGTGATCAAATGGAAAATGGTCACCACCTGGCCGAAAAATTTTCCGGGGTTAGGTACCGGCGCGAATTACATGGCCAAAGCCATTACCGAAATGAGTGGCGGTAGACTCGAGGTCAAAGTATACGGCGCCAACGAATTAGTGGGTGCGCTGGAAGTCTTTGATGCGGTCTCACGCGGCACAGCGGAAATCGGTCATGGTGCGTCTTACTACTGGAAAGGCAAATCCGTCGCCGCGCAATTTTTTACCGCCGTGCCCTTTGGCATGAATGCGCAGGAGATGGCTGGCTGGCTCTACTATGGCGGTGGCATGGAACTATGGGAAGAGGTCTATGAACCCTTTGGATTGGTGCCGCTGGCAGCTGGAAATACCGGAACCCAGATGGGGGGCTGGTTTAATAAGGAGATTAATTCCATCGAGGATCTCAAGGGGTTGAAAATGCGCATCCCCGGTTTAGGTGGCGAAGTATTTAGCCGTGCCGGAGGCGTGTCCGTACTGGTACCGGGTGGTGAGATCTTCCCCTCTATGCAAACCGGTGCGCTGGACGCCACCGAATGGGTCGGGCCTTATAACGACCTGGCTTTCGGGTTGCACAAAGTGGCTAAATATTACTATTACCCCGGCTGGCAGGAACCTGGCCCGATCCTCGAAGCGATGGTGAACAAGCAAGCCTTTGACGCCCTGCCCGCTGATTTGCAGGCCATCGTGCGTGAAGCGGCTAAAGCTACCCATATGGATATGCTGGCCAATTACACAGCTGAAAATAACCGAGCGCTGAGAACCCTGGTCAATGAGCATGGCGTACAGCTGCGCAAATTCCCCGATGAAGTGATTAGTAAGTTGCGGGAAATATCCGCGCAGGTGCTGGAAGAGGAAGCCGCAAAAGACCCGATCACCCAGAAAGTCTACGAATCGTTCAAGGCCTTTAACAGTCAGGTGGTAGAGTGGCATAGGATTTCGGAGAAAGCGTATTTGGAGGCTAGGGAGGAGGATTAGGTTGTTTTGTCATGGGATTGACTTCATGCTGGGTTAGGGCTTTTATCGACCCAAAGCGGTTATCGATAGGGCTCTGGTCGGAAATAAGGCTTGACCCCATTTGTGCTTTAAATTGGAGAGGCTATTACCGGGGTGCAACGGCTGTTTTATTTGAAGGTGTCCAGTATTCGACTTTTTGATATATGGAGATTCTTGGTTTCGCCTCTTGGCGAGTTCACTTTCTTTGAAGCGCCACAAAGAAAACGAACCAAAAGAAATGGCGCCCCGTTTCCGTCGCCCTTCGGGTTCCCTGCGCTTCTCGCCGGTTAACGGTCGCTGCGGACTCGCGTTGCTCAAACAGTCCTCGCTCTTGTCCGTTAACCGCCTGCGATGCTCGGCGACTTCAAAGGGGTGGATTGTGTAATACCTTAATTTTTAAAGAAAATGGGACGTATTTATTTTTATTGAACTTCCTTGCCGGGAACAACCCACTAGAACCCACCATTAGATTGAATGCTGACGCTGGACAGGCTCGTCCCTAAAATACCTGCCCCGGCAGCCAGGTCACCATATGTTGGATAGATGGTTAATTCGCCATCCTGAAAGCATAGCTTTTTTGAATCTTGTCCTATCGCTTAAGATGCGGGGGCCGTTGACTCCGACCCCAACACCAAACCCTTAAGCCGCCTAGCGGTGACCCGGCGGAGGGGGTGGTGGATTGGTGGGTGGCCCCTTGCGACCCTTGGTACAGGCCTCGGCTCCCGGCGTTCCCTCCCAGGCATGCTGGGGCATGGCCCGACATCTATCCAATGTCATAAAAGGAGGTTGTTTAACCCAGCTGCCTTTCGGGACATTACAACAACGACGCTCGTTGGCAACGGCCGGGCCGCCAGCGAATATAAACACCATAAGAGCAGCAGTGATACAGAATGAACTTGTTGTTTTCATCTTTACCTCCTCCTTTACATGCGGTGTGGGTGACAAATGGTATTGTCAGTGGACAATCCATGAGCAAGAAGTATAGGTGGGTATAGGAAGAATTAACACCCCTGCTTAAAACACCTGCCCCGGCAACCAGGTTACCAGTTGCGGCCAATACGATATCAACGCCAACATGATCAGCTGAATGACAATAAAGGGGATCACGCCGCGATAGATCTGGCTGGTGGCAACGGATTCGGGGGCGACGCCTCTCAGGTAGAACAGTGCGAAGCCAAAGGGTGGTGTCAGGAAGGAGGTTTGCAGGTTGATGGCGATCATAATCCCGAGCCAAACCGGGTCGAGACCCATGGTGAGCAGTATCGGTGCGACGATCGGTACCACCACAAAGGTGATCTCGATAAAATCGAGGAAGAAACCCAGGAAAAACATCACCAGCATTACCAGGATCATGGCTGCCATCACGCCGCCGGGCAGGTTGCCGAGAAATTCACGGACCAGATCATCGCCGCCGAACCCCCGGAACACCAGTGAAAATACGGCGGCACCAATTAAAATCAAAAACACCATACTGCTGACTTGCGTGGTGGCGCGCATTACGTCCCGTAACATTTGCAGTGTAAAACTGCCTTTGCTGATGGCCAGTAATATTGCACCCATAGCGCCAACTGAGGCCGCTTCAGTGGGTGTGGCCAGTCCGGCCAGGATAGAGCCCAGTACCATTGATACCAGCAGCAGTGGCGGTGCCAGTGCTTTGGCAATCTGTAGTGCTGAGGTGTTACCCAGTTCTTCCTCTGGGTGAGCGGGTGCCGCAGTTGGTTTAAAAACGGCGACCAGTGACACGTAGAGAATATAGAGACACACCAGTAGCAGACCCGGAATCAGCGCGCCCATAAACAGATCGCCGACGGATACAGTTTCCGGCGAGAAGACACCCATTTCGAGTTGTGCTTCCTGATAGGCAGAGGACATGACGTCGCCGAGCAGTACCAGTACGATCGAAGGTGGAATAATCTGCCCGAGGGTGCCTGCCGCACAGATAGTACCCGTGGCAAGCGGGACGTCATAACCGCGCTTTAGCATGGTCGGCAGCGACAGCAGGCCCATGGTCACCACCGTTGCGCCAACGATACCGGTACTGGCCGCCATCAGCATGCCGACCAGAGTGACGGAAATGCCCAGCCCGCCGCGCAGTTTACCGAACAATGAGGACATGGTATCCAGCAGTTCTTCAGCGACGTTGGATTTTTCCAGCATCACACCCATAAAAACAAACAGCGGCACGGCGACCAGTACTTCGTTGGTCATAATGCTATAGATTCGATTGGGTACCGCTTCAAGGAATACCAGGTCGAAGGAGCCGGTGACAAAACCGATCAGTGCAAATAGCAGTCCGGTGCCTGCCAGTGAGAAAGCCACTGGGTAACCAGCGATCAGCACCAGAATGGCAACGATAAACAGCGCGAGAGACATGAACTCCATTAACGTGTGTCTACCGATGCTGAGTTGACCTGGTTTTTAGGCCCAGTGATGATTAACAGGCTTTTAGTCGCCTGGGCAAGGCCCTGCAGCAGCAGGGTAGCAGGCATAAGCAGCAGCAGCGTCTTCAGGATGTAGATCGCATCAAGCCCTCCGGCCTCGCGTGATCCTTCGTGGTAGGACCACGCGCTGGCCACGTACTGCCAGGAGATGCTAAAAATAAAAAGGCAAAAGGGAATCAATAGCAGCAGCGTGCCCAAAAGATCAACCCAGGCCTTTTTTCTGACGGACATGGGGCGATAGAAGATATCGACTCGAACATGACCTTCATGACTGAGTGTATAGGCGGCGCCCATCAAAAATATCAGGCTATGCAGATAAAGCAGCGATTCCTGCATCGCGATCGAGCCGATATTGAACAGGTAACGCAGAACCACTATTACAAAAGTAACCAGCACCAATGCCAGCGTTAACCAGGAAATGCTCCGCCCAAGCAATTCGCTGAACCTGTCGACACCGTTAATGAAGGACTGCATGAAGGCTTGCCGGGCTTGCTGCATTTCAGTCTTGCTTGATAATCTGCGCGCAGCCTTGTTTATCTACCGATACGACGACAAATTGCGAGTCAGTTACCTTATGGCTATCTGTTTCGTCATATTTATGCGCCCAGACTTCTACCTGTATTTTTAGAGAGGTGCGGCCGATTTCGGTAATTTTTGCGTAAATATCAATAACCGACCCGACTTTAACAGGTGATACAAAATCCATTTGTTCGATATCGACCGTTACAACGCGGCTGCGCGTAGCTTTTTCACCAATAATTGCAGCAGCCAGATCCATTTGCGATACAATCCATCCGGCGGATATGTTGCCATGGGCGTTGGTGTCTTTGGGCAATGCGTAAGTGCTTAGGGCAAGCTCACCGGATGGTGAGGGGTTATCGTCTATTTCCATGTTCCTGTTCTTATGTTGATCAATCGCTTGAAAGTCTGGCTGATTATAGGTTTATGCAGGTAAAAAAGAAAACACTAGAGCATTATAATGCGCTTTAACAAAACAAATTTAATCCGGTATAGAGAGGATGAGCAATAAATCATTGGTTAGCAGGCGCTGGTTGCTGAGTCATCGCTACTGGATATTTGACCTGGATGGCACCCTCACCCAGCCCCAGCATGATTTCCAAGCGATCAAAAAGGCATTGGGGATCCCGCTTGATGCTGATATTCTGAATTACCTGGGTGGCTTGCCTAGTTGGCAGGCAAAGCAAAAGTATGTATTACTGGATCAGATTGAGTATGGTCTAGCGGGACAGGCTCAAGCGGCACCGGGTGCTAAGGCATTACTGGATTCGCTCGCGAGTGAAGGCGTCGAGATGGCGATACTGACACGTAACTCCAAGGCGAATGCGCATCTTGTATTAGAGGTGCTGGGGTTAAGCCATTATTTTAAAAGCAGCCACGTTCTGGGGCGAGAGCAGGCAAAGCCCAAGCCTAATCCAGAGGGCGTGGAATGGCTTTTGAAGCGATGGCAAGCGGAGACTGTTCAAGCGCTTATGGTAGGTGACTACCTCTATGACTTGCTTTGTGCCAAAAATGCGGGTGTTGCAGCGGTGCATGTCGACAGCGGAGGGGTTTTCCGCTGGCCGGAAAAAATGGATCTGGGAGTGAAAGATTTGAAACAGTTACTGGAGTTATTCAGAGGTTCCCTGGCAAAATCTAAGCTCGTGTAGCTAGGCAGATAGGCAAAGGCAATTAACCAATAACAAAGATCAAGGGGCGGCCATGCAGCAGACAGAAATTATACGAACCATTAATCAGGAAAAGATGAAGCCGATGCAGTTCGCGGTGATTCTGGTCTGCTGGCTAATCAATATGCTGGATGGTTTCGATGTGCTGGCGATTGCCTATACCGCTCCGACCATCAGCAAAGAGCTACTGTTATCGCCGCAACAACTGGGGATGGTGCTAAGTGCAGGGCTGGTCGGTATGGCAATCGGGGCTGTCAGTATTGCGCCACTGGCGGATCGTTTTGGCCGAAAAAAGGTGATTCTCTGGTGTCTGGCAGTTATTGGTAGTGCTATGTTGATGACGGCTTTTGTTAAGACAGTTACGCCGCTGGTTGTGGTGCGTATTGTGACCGGGCTGGGTGTGGGCGGATTGTTGGCGAGCCTCAATACCATGGTGGCCGAATACGCTTCAGATCGACGCAGACATTTTGCGATCAGCTTTTTACAAAGTGGTTATCCCATTGGAGCCCTTGTTGGAGGGTTGATTGCCGCGCCCCTGATCCCCGCCTATGGCTGGCAGGTGGTTTTTCTGGGGGGAGGTTTGGCGACGCTGGTAATGGTGATTGTCGTGCTGCTGCTACTGCCAGAATCGCTGCATTTTTTGCTTGAGAATCGGCCTAAAAATGCGTTGCAACAGGTGAATCGAATACTTAAAAAACTTGGACACCAGGCGCTGCAAGTAATGCCAGAAGCTAGTGGCTCGCGAGTCCAGGCGGGTGTGACCAAAGTGTTCTCAGCAGAACTGAAGAGCTCCACACTGCTGTTATGGATCAGTTTTTTCATGAGTATGTTGACGCTTTACTTTTTGTTGCTATGGACACCACAAATTATTGTAAATGCGGGATTACCTCAGGATCAGGCAATTCGTGTTGGAGCAACGCTTAACGGTGGCGGTTTAGTCGGTATGCTGTTGCTGGGTTATTTGTCGGAGCGGTTTGGTCTGTATCGTCTGATTATGCTTTTTTTCTTGATGGGCGCGCTAAGTATGGTGGCGTTTGCGCTGATCGACGCCTCTGTTGCCATGCTTTTGTTTTTGGCGTTCTGTTTAGGATTTTTCGCGATCGGTGGGATGATCGGGTTGTATTCCGCAGCGGCCGGTATTTATCCCACAGCATTGCGTAATACAGGACTTGGCTGGGGTATCGGTATTGGCCGCCTGGGGGCCATTCTCGGTCCTAATGTAGCGGGGGTGTTAATCGGTATTGGCTGGGAGCAGGCCGATTATTTCCTGGTGCTGGCACTGCCACTGGTGTTTGCTATGGTTTCTACCTATTGGCTGCAACGATGCCAACAATAATGGATGGTTTTGATGTTAACCTGCTCAAGTTACCTGAAACCGCTATCGGTCAGCAGGCTGATATTGGGTTGCAAGCCCTAACTATTCAATGGCATTGGTGGTCGATTTTCGTTTAAAATAGCGCCTTTTTAAGGTAGGGGTACTCCCCTTTCTAATTCACCATTGAGAATTGGCAATAGATAATAGACGGCTACATTCTTAATTGATGAATTTTGGTGATTAATAAATTAGTTTGCCGCGTCTTGGTAAAGATGCTTTTCCTATTCAGCCAGGTGGATTGAAAGTTAATCGACTGATACTGCCAAGGCGCCCTTTGTCATATTTCCAGGAGTAAAAGATGTTTAAAGCTGTTGACAACATTGCTGACTTTGATCCAGATTTATCCGCTGCTATACAAGATGAAGTGATCCGTCAGGAAGAGCATATCGAACTGATCGCGTCTGAAAATTATGCCAGCCCGAGGGTGTTGGAGGCGCAGGGCACGGTATTAACCAACAAGTATGCTGAGGGTTATCCCGGAAAGCGCTACTACGGCGGTTGCGAATATGTGGATACAGCAGAGCAGCTGGCGATTGATCGCGCCAAACAGCTTTTTGGCGCTGATTATGCGAATGTTCAACCACATTCGGGTTCGCAGGCAAATGCGGAAGTTTATATGGCATTGTTGCAGCCACACGACACGGTGCTCGGTATGAGCCTGGCGGATGGTGGACACCTGACGCACGGCGCAAAAGTAAATTTCTCCGGTAAAATTTATAATTCGGTTCAGTATGGCTTGAACGAAGAAACCGGCGAAATTGATTATGATCAGGTTGAGACGCTGGCTAAAGAACATAAACCAAAAATGATTATAGCTGGGTTTTCTGCCTACTCTCAAATAGTCGATTGGCAGAGGTTTCGCGATATTGCCGATGCTGTCGGGGCCTATTTTGTGGTTGATATGGCGCATGTAGCGGGTCTTGTTGCGGCAGGGCTTTACCCAAACCCAATCGCCATCGCTGACGTGGTAACCACCACCACGCATAAAACACTGCGCGGGCCACGCGGAGGTTTAATTCTGGCGCGCGCCAATCCTGAGCTTGAGAAAAAGCTCAATTCCTCGGTATTTCCAGGTCAACAGGGTGGCCCGTTGATGCATGTTATAGCGGCCAAAGCCGTTGCCTTTAAGGAAGCACTGGAGCCTGAATTTAAAACGTATCAGGCGCAAGTCGTGAAGAATGCCAAAGTCATGGCGGGGATATTTATTGAGCGTGGTTATAAGATTGTTTCTGGTGGTACGGAAAACCATCTGATGCTGGTTGACTTGATCGATAAGGGCATCACTGGCAAACAAGCCGATGCGGCTTTGGGTAGTGCGAATATTACGGTCAATAAAAATGCGGTACCCAAAGATCCTCAATCACCTTTTGTCACCAGCGGTTTGCGGGTAGGCACGCCGGCGATTACTACGCGCGGTTTTAAGGAAGAAGAGGTTGAGAAGTTGACGGGTTGGATGTGCGACGTATTGGATGACATTGAAAATCCGGAAATTATTGAAAGAGTTCGCAAACAGGTTTTGGCGCTATGTTGTGATTTTCCGGTTTACGAAAAAAAATAAACGGCCCTATAGTCATTTCTGTGCGGGATATAGTTATTATCAATAATCCCGCAATCAATGGGTGAAATGGCAGTAACAACTTTAGTGGCTCAAATCTGATAGAGGCAAGCTAATGGAAGCGGCGCAGAATCTGGTGGGTCAAATCAATCATCTGCTCTGGGGCGCGCCGCTGATCGCATTGCTCCTGGGGACAGGTATTTATCTGACCTTGGGTTTGGCGTTGATGCCCATTCGAAGGCTGGGCTATGGTTTTCGAATGCTATGGCAGGGCCGTCACAGCTCGGAAGCAGGCCAGATTTCTCCCTTTAATGCGCTCATGACAGCGCTCTCCTCCACCATCGGTACCGGAAATATCGCAGGCGTTGCGACAGCAATAGCCATTGGTGGTCCGGGTGCCCTGTTCTGGATGTGGTGTACCGCACTGGTGGGTATGTCGACCAAGTATGCGGAAGCGGTGTTAGCGGTCAAATTTCGTGAAGTCGATGAAAGGGGTCAGTATGTGGGCGGGCCCATGTACTATATCAAAAATGGCTTATCTGCAAAGTGGAAATGGCTGGGTACAGCCTTTGCCATATTTGGTGCGCTGGCCGGTTTTGGCCTGGCCAATACCGTACAGTCAAATTCTGTTGCCAATGTGCTCAATGACACCTTTAGTATACCGGTAGAGCTCACTGCAGTGGTGATTACCATTCTGGTTGCTGCAGTTATATTGGGTGGCATTGAGCGTATAGCGCAGGTCGCCGGAAAGCTGGTTCCCTTTATGGCCATCTCCTATATTACGGCTGGCTTACTGGTGTTGGCGACCCATCTACCGCAAATTCCCGGTGCAATATTGCTGATCGTTGACAGCGCCTTCAGCGGACATGCTGCAACAGGCGGGTTTAGCGGCGCTGCCATAGCGCTGGCCATTCGCCAGGGTGTGGCTCGTGGAATTTTCTCCAACGAAGCCGGGTTGGGTAGCGCGCCCATCGCGCATGCCGCAGCGAAAACCAATGACCCTGTGCGCCAGGGTGTGATTGCCATGCTGGGGACTTTTATAGATACCATTTGTGTCTGCACCATCACTGGCCTTGCCATCGTTGTGACCGGTGTCTGGAGTAGCGGTATCAACGGTGCACCTTTAACCTCAATGGCTTTCGGTCTAGGTATTCCAGGCGGAGAATATCTGGTCAGCTGTGGCCTGGCGATATTTGCCTTTACCACTATGCTGGGCTGGTGTGTCTATGGCGAGCGCTGTGCGGAGTTTCTATTTGGTGTCAAAGCCATTCTGCCATTTCGTATTCTTTGGATTACCGCGATACCGCTAGGGGCTATCGCACAGCTGGATCTCGTATGGGCGCTGGCCGATATGCTCAATGCGCTGATGGCAATTCCAAATTTGATCGCCTTAATACTGCTCAGCCCGCTGGTATTCAGGTTGACGAAAGAATATTTTGGAAGAAACTAACTGGCACTAGAGGATGTTATAAAAGAGCTAGTCGTTTAGCTCGAAATCAAAGCGAATAGCAATTTGTTGCTCGATAGTGCCATTTATTTCATCCAGCTTAAGCTCCATGTTTTGGTTCAGCCGTTGAGCGCGTTGTTCGGCCAGCTGTTTATCCTGTGCCAGCTCTTTGGTATTGCCATTATTATTCTCTGCCATAGTCTGATCGTTGCTATTAATAAGATCTTCAGCGATTGCAGGGCTGATAGTCAGACATCCAGTAATTGTAATTACAGCAAGTGATTTCATAATCTTTGCTCCTTTTTGGTGGGCCTAATAGGTGACTAATCAAGCCAACTATTTTGGCTGCGCTTACTATATATAGGAGTAAAAAACAATATATTCAAACAACAAAATGCAAAAAATATTTTAAGTAATTGCTTGCCCGGGACTTCTTGCTCTCATAGGGGTGTGATTTTTGGCAAAGGTATATGGGTGGCTATACGGTAGGTTTGTGTCTGTATTTTACCGTTGAATTAAGGTGCAGCAGCTCTGTCAGGAGTATATGAGGCTTACCTGAAAGGCTATCTTTGTAAGGCAATCAGCTTGGAGAATTAAGGCGGGAAACCAACAGTTCTGCCACTGATTGTGCGGCAAGCGCATCACAATCGATGACCAGATCGGCATATTTTTTATACAGCTTTGAGCGTTCGTCGAAGAGATCAGAAAAGCTCTGGTTAGGATGTCGGGCAATGCCTCGGGTTTCGTAATTGTGGATGCGTCGAGTGAGTTCGCGCAGGGGCACATCCAGAAAAACAATATACCCGTACTGTTTTAGGTGAGACATGCCTGCTTCGCTATACACGGCACTGCCGCCTGTGGCCACGACCTTACTGCGGGGATCGGTCTTCTGCAATACCTGTTCTTCAATATGTCTTAATTTCAGGTAATTTGAGGTATCCATGATTTGTTGTAATGTTTTGCCCTCTTGTACCTGAATAGCGACATCGGTATCCAAAAAATCCAGTCCCAGCTCCTTCGCCAGCAGCAGACCAATAGTGCTTTTTCCCGCTCCGGGCATGCCGACTAAAACGATGCTGTTGTGCTTTATAATGGGCATACAATCCTTTAGCTCAGACTGGTTTTCACAAATTCCACCAGGCGCGTGATAGCATCATTGGTGTCCTTGTTCTGATAGTTAAGGCTAACACCTATTTTGCCCAGTTTGGGAAATTTTTCGGATGGTTTGATAATCTGCAAATTATCAGGAACTGTGCTTTTAGCGAGTACCGTAACGCCCAAGCCCTCTTCAATGGCAGCTTGAATTCCCGTTAAATCAGGGATCGTATAGACAATACGCCAAGATTGGCCTGCATTGTCGAGTGCCTGAACACCACGATTTCGGTAGATACAGCCCTCCGGTGCGGCAATCAAGGGTACAACCGGCTGCAGGTGGGCCTGGTGGTCGGTGCTGGTGACCCATACCAGTTCCTCAACTTTGACCCGATCAGTGCGGCTGGCGTTGGGGTCGTCGTGCAGGGCGAGTATCAGGTCGAAAGGTCTTTCTGGCTTGTCGCGCAACAGGTTTTTACTTAAGTCACAGGTTACTTCCAGTGTCACACTGGGGTAAGACTGAGCAAAACGTCCCACTATTTTAGGTAGCAGCGCGGTGGCGAATTCGCTGGGAATGCCAAAGTGAATGCGCCCACTGACCACTGGCTTGATAAATTGCGCCAGGGCTTCATCGTTTAACGCGAGAATTCGCTTTGCATAGTCAAAAAGTACCCTGCCCGCCTGGGTTAGATCCAGTTGTTGTCCGGAGCGTTTTAGCAGCGGTGACCCTATTATCTCTTCCAGCCGTTTTATTTGCAGGCTGATGGCCGGCTGTGACCTGCCCAATAATTCTCCTGCCTGAGTAAAGCCTCTTAATTCGGCAACGGTGACGAAAGAACGCAAGACATCCATTGGTAAATTTTTGAGTACGCTCATAGCATTTATATTATAAATGAGTATATTTTTATTATTAATTTAACAAATTTATGTTAAGCCTATAGGATAACCCTGTTTTGCGTCAAGTACGGGAGACGCGAGTGCCCAAATAATCCAGTCGATGGGATGAAATATGAGTTCTGAAAATAATGTTTTGAAAACACCGCTGTATGATCTGCATATGGAACTTGGCGGCAAAATGGTACCTTTTGCGGGCTATCATATGCCTGTGCAGTATAAAGGCATGGGGATCATCAAGGAGCATCAACAGGTGCGCGCACAAGCGGGGCTATTTGATGTTTCGCATATGGGTCAATTGATCATTGAGGGCGAGAACGCGACCAGAGCACTCGAAGCAATAGTGCCTGTAGATATAGATGCCCTGGGTTTAAATAAGCAGACCTATGCGTTGTTTACCAGCGAGGCAGGCGGGATTCTCGATGATCTCATCGTCACTCGCTGGGGGAAAGAGCAATATTTTCTAGTAGTCAATGCGGCTTGTAAGGATCAGGATGTGGCCCACCTGCAACAGCATTTAGGTGCACAGGCTGAACTGAGCCTTTTGAACGATCAGGCCTTAATGGCTTTGCAGGGGCCTACGGCAAAAGATGTGATGGGGGAATTGGCACCGCAAACCAGTGAGCTGGTATTTATGTCGGGTTGCAGGGCTGTAATTGAAGGTGTTGAGTGCTACATTACCCGATCCGGTTATACCGGAGAGGATGGTTTTGAAATTTCACTACCCGCGGCACAGGCTGATAAAATTGCTCGGCTTATATTGGCCTTTGGCCAAGTTGAGGCAATTGGATTAGGTGCGCGCGACTCATTGCGTCTGGAAGCTGGCTTGTGTTTGTACGGGCACGATCTGGATAATGAGACAAGCCCGATCGAGGGAGCTTTAAACTGGTCAATTTCCAAGACGCGACGCACTGGCGGTGCAAAGGAAGGTGGTTTTCCAGGCGCTGATGTAATACTGGCACAGATGGCCAACGGAGTATCCAGAAAGCGCGTCGGATTATCTATCGACGGCCGGGTTCCCGTACGAGAAGGCGCACAGTTGCTGAATGCAGAGGGTCAATTGGTCGGACAGGTAACCAGCGGTGGCTTTGCACCTAGTTTGAATGCCCCTGTGGCGATGGGTTATGTAGCGACTGAGTACGCAAAGGAGGGTGTTCAGTTGAGCGCATTGGTGAGAGACAAGCCAGTTGCGGTTCAAGTGGCGAAGATGCCTTTTGTGGCGCAACGTTATTTTCGAGGCTAGCACGCGTCGCGTTTGTAAGTGACGCAGGGGTCATGCTGGTTAAAACAGATTTAAGAGAATGAGGAATTGAAATGAGCGCACTTAAATTTACTAAGGCACACGAATGGCTGTCGATAGATGGAGATCTGGTAACCATAGGGATTACCAACTTTGCACAGGAACAGCTGGGCGATGTGGTTTTCGTCGAGTTGCCGGAAGAGGGTCGGCAATTGCTGGAAGGGGAAGAAGCAGCGGTTATTGAATCTGTCAAAGCAGCGGGGGAAATCAATGCACCGCTCGCGGGAACAGTGGTTGCGATCAATGAAACGCTGGCGGACGCTCCTGATACGGTAAATCAGGATCCTACTGGAGCTGGCTGGTTTTTCAAATTACGCGTTGAAGGCGATATTGAAAACGATGAGTGGTTGGATGATGAGGCCTACAATCGTTATGTTGAGGATGAGTGTTAGCGAGTTGAGTTATTTTACGAAAACCGGCTATAGAAACTGAATTAAGCGGCATTAGTTAGTAGAGATAGAGATGAGATCAGAACAAGACGTAAGCGGGCCACAACAGCTGGAAATTAATAACGAATTTATCGGGCGTCACATAGGGCCGAGCGTTGAAGACCAGCAAAAAATGTTGGAGCATCTGGGTTTGGATAGTATCGAGGCACTGGTGGCAGAGGTGGTGCCACCGGCGATCTATTCTGAGCAACCTCTAGCACTTGGGGAAAGCTGTTCTGAGCAGGCAGCTTTATCTCAATTAAAGGCTATTGCGCAGAAAAATAAGATCTATCGATCCTTCATTGGGCAAGGCTATTATAACTGTCACACACCGAACGTCATATTGCGTAACATACTGGAAAATCCCGGTTGGTATACTGCTTATACGCCCTACCAGCCGGAGATTTCCCAGGGCCGCCTGGAAGCGCTGCTTAACTTCCAGACCATGATTTCTGATCTTACCGGTATGGATATGGCCAACTCTTCATTATTGGATGAGGCCACCGCGGCGGCAGAAGCTATGACGCTCTGTCAACGAATCAGCAAGTCCAAGTCCAAGTGCTTTTTTGTATCAAGTGAGTGCTTTGAGCAGACCATTGATGTGGTGCAAACTCGCGCTGAGCCGATTGGTATTGAGGTTGTGGTCGGTGATCATCGAACGGATCTAGAAGGCCTGGATTGTTTTGGTGTGCTATTGCAGTATCCGGCTGCCTGCGGTGAGGTTTTTGATTATCGATCGACGATTGAATCCGCTCATGCAAAGCAGGCATTGGTGGTGATGGCAGCCGATCTATTGAGTCTTATGCTATTGAAATCACCAGGCGAGCTGGGTGCTGATGTGGCTATTGGCAGTAGCCAGCGATTTGGTGTGCCTTTAGGCTTTGGTGGACCGCATGCCGGTTATATGGCGACGCAGGAGAAATTAAAGCGCGCGCTACCGGGCCGTATAGTTGGATTATCGGTAGATAGTCAGGGGCAGCCCGCTTATCGCTTGGCTTTGCAAACTCGTGAGCAACATATTCGTCGTGAAAAGGCGACCAGTAATATCTGTACTGCACAGGTACTTTTAGCCGTGATGGCCAGCATGTTTGCTGTCTACCATGGCCCGCAGGGCTTGAGACGAATTGCGACCCGCGTGAATCAACTGACCCTGGTGTTGGCTGAAGGTCTAAAGCAATTGGGTTGGAAGATAGCCAATGACAACTGCTTTGACACGCTGGTGGTAGAGACCGGCAACTATACGCAGACATTGCATGAGGCAGCGCGGGGCCTGCAGATTAACCTTCGGGAAATTGACGCGCAGTCTGTGGGAATTTCATTGGATGAAACGGTTCTGCCAAAGGATGTAGATCAGCTTTGGCAAATATTTGCACGGGATCAGCAGCTGAACTTTAGCTTTGACCAGCTGACGGCGAACACATCTCTGGATTTATCAGAAGAGATGCTACGCACAGATGCACTACTCAGCCACGAGTGCTTTAACCGCTATCATTCAGAAACCGAGATGATGCGTTACCTGCGACAGCTGGCGGATAAAGATATTGCGCTGGATCGTGCGATGATACCGCTGGGCTCCTGTACCATGAAGCTCAATGCGGTGGCTGAGATGATGCCCGTTACCTGGCCGGAATTCAGCCAGATTCACCCATTTGTACCTTTGGATCAGGCGCAAGGCTATCTGCAGCTGACGTCAGAGCTTGAACAAATGCTCTGTGCGGTCACTGGATATGATGCCGTATCACTGCAGCCAAATGCTGGATCCCAGGGAGAATATGCCGGTTTACTGGCCATTCGCGCCTACCACGAGAGCCGTGGTGAAGGGCATCGTAATATTTGTCTGATCCCCAGTTCTGCACACGGCACCAACCCCGCATCGGCACAAATGTGTGATATGAAAGTGGTGGTCGTGAAGTGTGATGAGCAGGGAAATGTTGACCTGACTGATTTGACGGCCAAGGCACAACTGCATCGTGATAATCTGGCTGCTATTATGGTGACCTATCCCTCTACACATGGGGTGTTCGAGAACCGTATCAAAGATATTTGTGCCGTCGTTCATGACAATGGTGGGCAGGTGTATATGGACGGTGCAAACCTCAATGCTATGGTGGGGTTGTGTCAGCCGGGAAAATTTGGCGGTGATGTGTCGCACCTTAACCTGCATAAAACATTTTGTATTCCGCATGGTGGCGGTGGCCCCGGCGTAGGGCCTATCGCTGTAGGCGAACATCTGGCGCAATTTTTACCTGGGCACAAAATGCTAATAGCTCAGGGCAAAGAGCAACAGGTAGGGCCGGTATCCGCGGCCGCCTGGGGCAGCGCGGGGATTCTACCGATCAGCTGGATGTACATTCAAATGATGGGTGCACAGGGACTCAGGCAGGCCACGGAAGTAGCCATACTGAGTGCCAACTATCTGGCAGCGCGCTTGCAAGAGCATTATCCGGTGCTTTATACAGGCATTAACGGCAGAGTGGCACACGAGTGTATTATCGACTTAAGGGCCATCAAAGATGCCAGCGGTATTAGCGTGGATGATGTGGCTAAACGGCTAATTGATTTTGGATTTCATGCGCCGACTATGTCTTTCCCGGTTGCCGGGACGTTGATGATTGAACCTACGGAGAGTGAATCCTTGCAGGAGCTGGATCGCTTTTGTGAAGCCATGAGCTGCATCCGGGAGGAAATCAGGGCGGTTGAACGGGGCGAAGTCGATGAGCATGACAACCCATTGAAAAATGCGCCTCATACGGCGCAGGTGTTGGTTGCCGACAACTGGGCGCATGCCTATGGCCGAGAACAGGCAGCTTATCCGGTAGAAAGTTTGCGAACTAATAAGTATTGGTCACCGGTAGGACGTGTTGATAACGTATATGGCGATCGCAATTTGATCTGCGCATGCCCTTCCCCGTCGGAATATGAATCGCAGGATTGACTAAATTGGTGACCTTCTGCTGGGTTAAAAAGCATATTCATCCCGATTAAGTCAGAGCTGTCTCGAAAGGGTTTGGGAATAAAATAAAATTTGTTTCGGTATTAACGGGGTTTCTTGGGTTTTAGTTTCAGAACATTGTCAATGTCTGATGCCTCGTGTCGTTCGCAAAGTTGTTCCCAAGGCTCTCCCCAGGTCCGGTTTACTATTCTTCCTCGCTGTACGGCCTTACGTTGCAATATTAATTCGGCCCAACGCCGGACATTTTGGTAGCTCTTAACGTTCAGAAATTCGCCTGAATCGTATAGAGTTTCCAGGGCCAAATTACCGTACCATGGCCAGATAGCCATATCTGCGATGCTGTAATAATCGCCCACGATAAAACGCCGGGATGATAATTGTTTGTCTAGCAGGTCGAGCTGGCGTTTGACCTCCATGGTATAGCGATCAATGGCGTACTCGATCTTGATCGGCGCGTAAGAATAGAAGTGACCAAACCCACCTCCTAAATAGGGCGCCGAACCTTGTAACCAAAAGAGCCAATTCAGAACTTCGGTTCGCTCTACCGTTTCCTGTGGCAAAAAGTGGCTAAATTTTTCCGCTAGATATAGCAAAATGGCGCCTGATTCAAAGACACGTATGCGAGTTTCACCTGAGCAGTCGATTAATGCAGGAATTTTCGAGTTGGGGTTGGCATCTACAAATCCAGTGGAGAATTGGTCTCCCTCACTAATTTTAATCAAGTGAGCGTCGTATTCGGCCTCCGGTTCGTTTAAGGCCAACAGCTCCTCAAGCATAATAGTCACCTTCTGGCCATTGGGGGTTCCCATAGAATAAAGTTGCAGGGGATGCGTCCCTTCTGGAAGCTTTGCCTCATGTGTTGCGCCGGCCACGGGCCGATTGGTCTTTGACCAGTTGCCACCGTTTTCGCTATTAAAAGCCCAAACCTTCGGTGTAACATATTCGTTTATCATAGAGTCCTCATTTAAATTTTACCTAGCACCGGTTTTGCTGGTAATTTTCGATATTGGATCCAGTAGACTGCATAAGGCACTCTTAGATCCGTGGTATCGGTTTAAAAGTACTGATGCCATCAATACTTATAATATCACGCAGAAGAGAGGGGCTTGACGCGTACAGACTTTAAAGCCTTTATACTGCTGCATCAAATCTTAAGCCTAAACCCTATGCCTTCGCGAAAAGCATACCACTATCTTGTCATACCATAATTGGCCAAATGCTTTGGCTAGTGGAAGGGTGGATAGGGCTTATGGTCTTTTGGATCGAAACCTGTTTTTCCATGGATGATCGAAAATTTAACCCCTGGAATACACGGATCGCATATAATAGGTTCACAGTCAGGCTTATGTTGGTGATAGTTATAGTCACCGTGTAAAGCGTCCAATTTCAATAGAGGTGATCAATCATGTCGAGTTCAATCGTGCTAACTGTGATCTGCGATGACCGTCCAGGCATTGTTGAATCACTTTCACAAACCTTGGCGGCCCATGGCGGTAATTGGGTTGAGAGCAGCATGCTGTCGTTAGCGGGAAAGTTTGCCGGAATATTGATGGCGACTGTGCCGAACGAGCACACAGAAACGTTGATTGCGGATTTGCAGGCGTTAGGTGCGTCTGGATTACAAATAGTGGTCGAACGCACCGACGCTCAAGCCAGGCCAGAGGGAGCACGCGAGTTCAGCCTTGAACTAGTTGGCCAGGATCGGCCAGGTATTGTGCGAGATATTACCCAGATATTGGCGAGACAGCATATCAACGTCGAGGAACTCGAAACGGAATGCCAAGATGCTTCGATGTCTGGGGAAAATCTGTTTATAGCTAACGCCAGAATTTTGGTTCCAGCACAAGCGTCCCTTGAAATCCTTCAAGATGAGCTGGAAAATCTGGCTAATGAGCTGATGGTGGATATTAAACTGGAAGAGTAAAACCTCCTGCGGTTTTCCGGGAGATCAGGTAAGCTTTGGTTTTAATCGAACGGTTGATCCTGGTGTTTGTTTGTTTGGTGAGTTACCCATGAGCAGAAAGATTCAGCGAGTATCAGGTGTTCCAGGTAATGGGAATTATCGCTAGCTAGCCTGTCGCGTTCATTTCCTTTTGTTGTGATGGGCTGTTTAATTTCGTTGGCCTTGTCGCGCCATGTTTTCGATAAATATCTATGTTAACAGAGCATTCAATAAATGTTAGTATACCCGCGCTTATTTAGTAGATAACCAGCGACTATCTAAATAAGCACAGTCCTAGGGGTGGCCTCCGGCCTGAGATTTGTCTGGTGAAGTGATAAACACTTTATCTGTACATAAACCCTTTGAACCTGATCCGGTTAATGCCGGCGTAGGGATAGGGATCTTTTCCATAGATACATTCTGCGCTTTGCACTCCGGGTCTCTTTTGTCATTTTTAAGGAGACACTGAGGTGAAATTTAAATCAATAGTTAGAACACCCTTGATCATGTCGGCGGCATTGCTTCCGGCGTTGGCACTGGCGGACAACCGCATTGAAGAGATTGTTGTGAATGCGGATTTTCGGCCACAGGACCTGATGGATCTGCCGGCCAGCTTAAGCGTTGTCACAAGTGACACGATTAATGCCAGAAATGCCCGTCATTTCGATGAAATACTCAATGCTGCACCCAACGTTAACTTTGCTGCCGGGGCATCCCGGGGGCGCTTTATCCAGCTTCGCGGTATTGGCGAGCGTAGTCAGTTTGTCGACCCGGTCAATCCTTCGGTTGGTGTGATGGTTGATGATATAGATTTCAGCGGTATCGGTAACGCCGGAACGCTTTTTGATATTAACCAGGTTGAAATTTTACGCGGACCACAGGGTACCCGGTTTGGTAATAATGCGCTGGCGGGATTGGTCTATCTGACCGCAAATAATCCGACAGAAGCGTTTGAAGGAGCGCTAGAGGCCAGTGTTGCGAATTATGATACCTGGAGCACCGGGGTTGTGGTCAGCGGGCCTGTCTCGCCTAACCTGCTGGGCCGTTTTGCGGTTCAGCAATATCAAAGTGACGGTTTTATCGATAATGAGTTTCTCAATCGAGACGATACCAACGCCCGTGATGAGCTGACAGTACGCGGAAAGCTGCGTTGGTTGGCAGCTGATAATCTGAGTTTCGATCTCTCCCTGTTCTACGCAGATCTGGATAACGGTTACGATACCTTTTCGCTGGACAGAAATCGCAATACGCTATCCGATGAGCCGGGAAACGATCGCCAGGAGTCAACAGCTGTTTCCCTTGGGACGACTTGGGAGTCGGCAGCCGGTTTTACCCTGGAAGCGAGTCTGGTCTATCAGGAATCTGATCTGGAATATGGTTATGATGAAGACTGGGCATTCGTGGGCATCCATCCCTGGGAATACCAGTCGGTTGACAACTATGTGCGTGATCGGGATCAGCTCAGTGTCGACCTGCGTCTTCTTTCGCAGGAGGGCAGTGAGCTATTTAATGGTTCAACCCACTGGGTAGTGGGGCTCTATTTTGAAAATCAGGAGGAGCAGCTGGAGCGAAGCTACACCTATGGTGACGTGCCGCTGTTTGAGAGCAATTCGGAAATGCAGACGCTCGCACTTTACGGTGAGCTGGACTCGCAATTGGCGGAGAATCTCACACTCAAGGTTGGTCTGCGGGTCGAGCAGTTTGATCATGAGTATCGGGATAATATCGGGATTAGCGCGGAACCTGACGATGATATGTGGGGTGGGCAGATCAGCCTGGAATATCAGCTTAACGATAACAGCATGATTTATGGTCTGGTGTCGAGGGGTTATAAGGCTGGCTCCGTCAATGGTGATGCACTTGGGAAAGCGTTACTTCGAGCTTGGCCGCCCACATTGGTGGATTTTCTAACACAGCACCTGGAATTTGATACGGAAACGCTACTGAATTTCGAGCTGGGCTATAAAGGGAGCTATTTTGATGAGCGGCTACAAACCCGATTGTCACTGTTCCGCATGGATCGCAGTGATATGCAGTTGAAAGCCTGGATAGTGGATGGTGTACAGTTTGCCGGTTATATCGATAATGTCGATCAGGGTGAGAATTATGGCCTGGAACTGGAATCCATCTGGCAGGTTTCTGATGCGCTTCAATTATTTGCCAACATAGGCTGGCTGGAAACCGAGTTGGAAGATGATTTCTTTGTGAATGACGTGGATCTCGGGTTGGTCAACAAGAAAGGCCGCGAACAGGCACACGCACCGAATTATCAGTTCAATGTCGGTGGGCAGCTTGAATTTGCCCAGAATTTTTATGCGCGACTGGAAGTGGAAGCTAAGGATGAGTTCTACTATTCCAATAGCCATGAATCGAAGTCCGACAGCTTTGAGCTGGTCAATCTGACCTTGGGATACCGAGGAGAGCATTTTGATTTGATCCTTTGGAGCCGAAATCTGCTGGATAAAGATTATGGGGTGCGCGGGTTTCGCTTTGGTAACGACCCGCGTGACTTTTACGCGACGCACACCTACGAGCAGTTGGGTGAGCCCAGAGTTTTTGGTGTCACGGGCAAATATCGTTTCTGATAGAGAATTCCTGTGGCTTGTGCGCAGGGGTCATTTAATTGGGCCGGAAATTTCAGGTTGAAGTTACTGGCCCAGATTAGAGGGTGAACAATGAAGATATCCGTAGAAATCAGCATGTATCCGTTAAGGGATGAATTTCTTCCTGTAATTGGCTATTTTATTGAACAATTGAATAAGGATCAGCAGGTTGAGGTGAAAACCAATAGCATGAGTACACAGCTGTTTGGTGAATACGATCAGGTGATGGCGCTGTTACAAGCCTCAATCAAGGAATCGTTCGAGCGTTTTAATAAGGTGGTGTTTGCGACTAAGTTTTTACATGGAGACGCACGCGCTAACGGTTATGAATGAGATGTTCTCCGCGGCTCAATCTGCGATTGCGGCAATGTCAGTCATTGAGTTCAGCGCGGTGTTGCTGGGCGTGCTGTATCTGCTGTTGGCGATGAAGGAAAATATTCTGTGCTGGTATGCGGCCTTCGTTAGCACGGCATTGTCTATCTACATTTTTTGGGATGTAGAGCTGTTGATGGAGTCCGCTCTGCAGATTTATTATCTGGTAATGGCCGTTTATGGCTGGTATCAATGGAAATTTGGCGCTAGAGGGAAAGAACAGCTCCCGATAGTCAGTTGGCCTTTCCAGACACACCTGTGGTTATTGATGCTGGTTATAGGGTGCTCGATCCTGTCCGGCTTTCTACTGACAGAAAATACCAGTGCCGCCTGGCCTTACCTGGACTCGTTTACTACCTGGGGAAGTATCGTAACCACTTATATGGTGGCTAAAAAGGTATTGGAAAACTGGATTTACTGGCTGGTTATTGATTTTTTATCAATTTTTCTATACCTTGACCGCGGCCTCTATTTGTATGCCTTATTGTTTATGGTCTATATTGTGATTGTCATTTTTGGGCTGCTGACATGGACACGACACTACCAGACTCAGGGACAGAAAACCCTCAACAACAGTATTTAAACCTGGAGCAAGCGCTTCAAACCTATCCCCAATGGCGACATGTTGATTGCGCTCATCCGCCTGTTGTCATTGAACCCTTTGATACGGGTTTGACCAATCAATGCTACCTGGTACAGGCTGGCGATAAGCGCTGCGTGTTGAGGCTAAATGCAAAAAACAGCCGCGTTTTGGGGCTTGATCGCGTTAATGAGGCGGTTGCATTGCGTCATGCGGAAGAGGCGGGGTTGGGCGCGCCGATCGTTTATTGTTCACCGCAGCAGGGCGTTTTGGTAACACTCTTTGTAGAGGGGCGGCAATGGACTGAAACGCAAGCACAAACCAGTTTCAATATCGAGCGATTGGCTAATCTATTGAAACAGGTGCATGCACTACCCGTAACGACCAAAGCGTTGGATCCAAGACGCGTCACAGATCATTACTGGAAGGGTGTCAGGGATCAGTTCGTCGTTATACCTCCCCGCTTTCAAGCGTTGCGGCAGAAAATGGAGCGGTTGATGCTCGCGACCCAAACGGATTATCCGCAACGCTGTTTTTGTCACAATGATATCGTGTGCGCCAATATTATTGATGCGGGCGACAGACTGTTTCTTTTGGATTGGGAATATGCCGCGATGGGTGATCCGCTTTTTGATCTGGCCGTGGTGGTGCATAATCAGCAGTTAAATGAGCAGCAGCTTCAGTATTTGCTCGAATGTTATCTGGGCTACATTAACAGCTCGGTTCGAAGGCAGTTCCTCAGTAATTATGCCATCTATATCTATATTGATATGCTTTGGTACTGGTTTCAAAGTGCCTCTCATCCGGGACAGGGATATGCCACAACTGCTGAAGGTAAGCTGGATACACTAACGGCCCTGTTGCATGAACTGGGTATTAGCTGATGATGTATCAGGGAAACTAGTGGAAGTCGCGTGAAGGTAAAAGCACTTCAGCCACGGCTTGGCTATGGTCGATAATCTCTCCGGCAATGATATGAGTGACCGAATCTTTACGCTCTAAAATCCCCTTAATCATCAAAAGCTTGCCAGTCAGAAGCGGCTGGCGGAAACGCTCCTGTAAATCACGCCAGACGATGATATTCAGGTTACCTGTTTCATCTTCCAGGGTAAGAAAAATAACGCCGGATGCTGTACCGGGGCGTTGCCTTCCGGTCACAAGACCGGCAACACGAACAAAGCGGCCGTGTTTGATCTGCTGTAGGGCGGTGGCGGTTCGACAAGCGTTAAAGGGGGAGCGGTTCCTCAAAATCGCCATCGGGTGTCGATTCAGGGTAAGGCCCAGGCTGTTGTAATCCGCAAGCAGGGTTTGTTCTTCGCTGGGCGGGGGCAGCACAATGCCATCGTCCAGCGAGCAGTATTGGGCGGATGTGGCTGTTATTTTGATGGCGTCAGGCGAGTCTGGGGGTGGTTGATATAGCAGTGGAAGCGGATCTTTCAGCGCCTGGTTTTGCCAGTGGGCCTGATGCCGGTGAGCAGCAAACCCGGGCATGGCGTTAGCCTGCACCAGTGCAGACCGTTCCTGTTGATTAAGTTGGGCACGATACTGCATATCCTGTAAATCGCTAAAAGGACGCTGTTGCCGAGCCTGTACCAGGCGTTGGGCGGCTTTTTGGTTAAAGCCCTTGATTTGTCTTAAGCCCAAACGCAGTGCCGGTTGTTGCCGGGGCATCTGCTGCCAGGCTTCCAGCGTACAGTCCCAGTGGCTGTTTACCACATCAACTGGCAGTATGTGAATATGGTGGCGTTGCGCATCCTGAACCAATTGCGAGGGAGAATAAAACCCCATCGGCTGGCTGTTAAGCAAGGCAGCATAAAAGGCCGCCCCATGGTGACATTTTAGCCAGGCAGAAACATACACCAACAGGGCAAAGCTGGCAGCATGAGATTCAGGGAAGCCATAGCTGCCGAAACCTTTCATCTGATTAAACAGGCGTTCGGCAAAATCCTGAGAATGCCCTCTTTGGCGCATGCCTGAAATCAGTTTTTCCTTGAATCTGAGCAGGTTACCGTTGCGTCCCCAGCTAGCCATAGCGCGGCGCAGCTGATCCGCCTCACCACCGCTAAAGCCAGCGGCTACCATTGCCAGCTTGATCACCTGCTCCTGAAAAATAGGAACGCCCAGGGTGCGTTTCAGGACAGCTTCTATCGCTTTATTTTCGTAGTTAACCGGCTCCGTACCATCGCGCCGCCGCAGATAGGGATGCACCATATCGCCCTGAATCGGGCCGGGCCTGACAATGGCGACCTGGATCACCAGGTCATAATAATTCTCGGGGCGTAGCCGTGGCAGCATCGACATTTGCGCCCGGGACTCTACTTGAAATACGCCGACACTGTCACCTTGGGATAGCATTTTGTAAGGCTCCGGTTGTTCCCGGGGGATCGTCTCAAGCGTTAGCTTGTACGGACTATATTGGTTGGCCAGCTCAAGGCACTTGCGGATAGCGCTGAGCATGCCAAGTCCCAGGATATCAACCTTCAATAATCCCAGGGCCTCGATATCCTCTTTGTCCCACTGGATAATGGTGCGATCCTTCATGCTGGCGTTTTCTACGGGGGCCAACTGACTGATGGGACCGTCACAGATAATAAATCCGCCGACATGCTGTGACAGATGGCGGGGAAACCCCAGGATTTCGTTAATCAGATACATAAACCGGTCGGCCAGCTCCGGGTTATTCAGATTAGCACTTTGAAAGCGCTGTTGTAGATCGTTGGAGCGGTCCCACCAGGCCAGAGATTTGGAAAGCTGATCAATGAATAAGGGATCCAGGCCCAGTGCCTTACCAATATCGCGAACCGCACTACGGGGTCGGTAGGTAATAACCGTTGCGGCCAGCGCGGTACGTTCACGGGAATACTTCTTGTAGATATATTGAATAACCTCTTCGCGGCGTTCATGCTCGAAATCGACATCGATATCGGGAGGCTCATTGCGCTCTTTGGAGATAAAACGCTCAAACAATAATGAGGTTTGTTCCGGATTAACTTCGGTAATATACAGGCAGTAGCAGACCACGGAGTTGGCTGCTGACCCCCTGCCCTGACAAAGAATGCGCTGATCCCGTGCAAAACAAACAATATCGAACACGGTTAAAAAATAGTATTCATAGTTCAGCTCATGGATCAGGAGCAGTTCTTTTTCAATTTGCTGATGAATAGGCGAAGGGATGCCCTGAGGCCAGCGTTGTTTGGCCCCCTGCTCCACCAGTTGCCGCAGATACCGCTTCGGAGATGACTGCGGGGGAATAATCTCTTTTGGGTATTGGTAGCGCAACTCGTCCAGAGAAAAGGTGCAGCAACGGCTAATATGTACGGTTTCCTCCAGCAGTTCCGGAGGGTAGATCCGGCGCAGCTTTTCAATGGGCCGCAGGTGTCGTTCGGCATTGCTTTGGCGTTGCAGACCTAGCTTTTGGATGGGGACGTTGAGGCGAATCGCGGTGAGCGCATCCTGTAGTGGTTTACGTTCAGGCACATGCATATGTACATCGCCACAGGCCAGCATGGGGATGTCCAGTTGTCGGGCCAGCTGATAGCAATCGAGATAGTGTTGCTGATAGTCCGGTTGCAGATAGCATTCGACGCCCAGCCACAGGCGTTGTGTAAAATATCGTTTTAATTGCTGTCCTGTTTGCAGAGGTGTAGCAGGTGGTGGTAACCAAATCAGCAGGCAGTGTTGGAGGCAGAATTCAAAGTCCTGTTCCTCAATCTGGTATTGACCTTTACCGCTGCGTCGCCGACAGAGCGTGATGAAGGCGGAAAGTTCTGTATAGGCGATGCGAGTCGGGGCCAACACTACCAGTTTTGACTGTTCGGATAACAGGAATTCACTACCAACAATGAGTTTGATGCCCTGCGCTTTGGCGGCGACATGGGCTTTGACAATGCCTGCCAGTGAACATTCATCGGTGATGGCCAGGGCGGTATAGCCGAGTCTGGCGGCCTGTTCGACGAACTCTTCCGGGCGTGAAGCACCGCGCAGGAAAGTAAAGTTACTAATACAGTGCAGTTCGGCGTAAGACATCAGGCTAGGCCCTAATAAAACAGGCCATGAACAAACCATCTGCGAGTTGCTAAATCACGAAACAGCCAGTACAGCCCTCCCTGTTCGTGACGGGCGACAAAATAGTCGCGCTGAATACGCGGGCTTTGCCACCAGTGGCTATCTATACGCTCTGGCCCACGCAACAGGGTTAGCTGACCTTGCCAGTAAAGTTTTTCCTGTCGTTGCTGAACGGGGGCAGGTTGAGGCAATAGCCAGAGCGGGCGTAACTTGGTGACGGTCGGCAATGGGGCACTAACCGGTTGAGTTTGCGTACAGGGCAGCGGCTGCCAGGCCAGTTCCGGGATGTGTTCCTGGCGGCAGGCAATACCGTGCAGAGCATCCTTGCCTAATCGGGCGCTGAGCTTATCGAGCAACAGTTCCGGTGACTGCGTGGATGAATACTGCAACCCATCCCATAATGAAAAAGGTGCTGGGTTGGCGGCAATCAGCGTTTTGCTGGTTAACAGGACGCTGTGAACGGCCGTGCCTAGTGGTAATGATTCCAGTTTGATGCGGGTCAGCTCGAGAAAGACCGAAAAACTGTTCTGCGGCTGCGAAAATGCCAGCTGTAATAGCCTTGTTTTCCCTTTGATTTCAGCGAAACACCACTCAAAACCCTGGCAATCCAGTTGCCGTGTGCGCAGATAGTCACAGAGTTCAGTTAACAGGCGTTTAATGGGAAATAATAACCCCTGCTTATTCTGAATGCCCTCAATATAAAAAAGCTCACTATGAAAGCGGGGTTCCAGACTGATGGGTAATTGTGGGTCAGGATGTTTCCCCATAATTTGCTGCAGATAACGCAGGAACTCTACACCAAAGCGCTTGCCAATGGCCGCGTGTGGTAGATCCAACACTTGACCAAGGGTCGTCAATCCCATCTCCTGTAAAAGAGTGATCTGTTTGCCGGGGATATCCAGAAGAGCAATGGAGATTTCCCTTAATTCCTGTATTAACAGGCTGGACTTGATATCTGTGGGAGTTTGTTTTAGCGCGCTGCGAGCGAATAATTCGGCGGCTTTTGGGGTATACCCCAGACCCCGTTGGCCGATAAACCCTTGCGCTTCCAGACCATGGGTAATCCGTTTCAGCAAAGAACCCAGGCCCTTAAACAGGCGCAGGCTTCCTTCAATTTCCAACAGCAGGATATGAGGTGATTTCAGGCTTACCATGGGTGAAAACTGATAGCACCAGCGCGACAGTTGATTAAGAGCGGCGACCTCTTTGGAGATATCCCGCGATAAAACATGCAGCCTGCCATCCAGTGCCATGGCAGTAGTTAACGACTGACCGGGTCTAATACCTGATTTTGCCGCGACCGTATTGGTGCAGACGACCAGTCCTTGTTCGCTGGCTAAAGTTGGGCGCTCGGTCTGTTCGCTACGGGTAAAAACCTGCAGAGGCAACAGAGGGAAGTAGAGACAAAGCCATAGCACGGGCAGGACCTAGTTTCTTGTCTGGGGAGCAAACGTTGCTGCTGTAATAGCCGGTTCGAGGTTGCTCAAGCGTATACTTGACAGCCCATTGGTGGGTAGTTGCCTTTGCTTCCAGTGTGAGGTTGCACGATGCACGGGTAGTTGATCCGCCTTCAGTTGTCTGTTGTGCGGGGGCAACTCTGGCGTCAGCTGTAGCTGCTGTCCGGCCCAGCCGCCCTGCTGTTTTATGATGTGTAGGTGCAGTGATGAGGCGCTGCTGCTTAAGCTAATGCGTAAATGGCTGGGTGAGTTTTGTTGGCTAGTATAGGGCGGGCGAATGAGTGCCGATAATCCTGGAGCATTCAGGCAGGCCAATTGCAGTTTACGCAGTTTGGCATAGGTAATATGTGGGCTATTCAGCCAGCTAACAACGCTGTTACCACTTGATTTTAACGCCTGTTCCGTACACCAGAGCAGATCTGAGGTGTTGCGTGGGTGGGCGATGATGATACGACTCAGGTTAGCGCCCTGATGCTGCATGGCTGGAGCATAGGGAATATAGGGAGGGGCAATCAGCACCAGCCATCCGGGTAGTTGGCTGAGTTTTGCCAGGCTGGGTATCAGCAGCATTAACTCAGCGCTGCCTGTACGCTCAGCTAGTATTTCCACGAGCCCGCTTTTTGGCCAGCCGCCTTGATGTAAAGCTTGATTGAGCGGACTAAAGCCGGTGTCGATACCGCTATTTTTTTTGCTTAGGGATGAAGCTTGCCAAAGATCGGGACGTGCCAATAGCGGTGACAGGGCTTTATGTTTATAGGAGTTCATGGGATAACAAACCATCAATATACTGTATATATGTACAGTATATCTTTTAAGAAGGGTTGGCAATGCCACTAATGCTTTTTATAGGGATGGATGGTCGGGGGTGGAGATCAGTAGAAGATTCGATTAACCGAAAACAAAGAGATGTTTTGAGCGAAAGGATATTTAATTTGTATCTCTCTCTCTCTCTTTATATTATGCGCCATAGTTTTTCGCTGCCCAGGAGAGAATGAAGCATGCGTTTTGCACTACCAAAATGGACAATTATAGCGGTATCACTATTTTTCCCAGTAGCCGCTTCTGCGGTGGATATACTGGTTTCCAGCTTGCTTGATGCGCCTGATCCAGCCGTGCGTGAAGGTGAAATCACCTACGCCGTCGAGGTGCAAAACCAGCAAAGTGATACCGCTAGCAATGTGGTGTTAAGCTTTCCTCTTCCCGGCCCCAGCATTAACCCCACCAGTGTTTTTGTCAGCGTGGACAATGGGGCCTGTAGTCATGATGGCGGTACACCAGGCACCGTAACCTGTAATTACGGGGATATGCTGGGCACTGCTGCTGTACCTGCAGGTCCGATAGAAACGGCTAATATCGTGATTCGATCCACACAGGATACAGGCAACACTCTTGATGTTACTGCCAGTGTTACAACCGACTCCTCTGAGGCCAATACGGTCAATAATACACTCACCCAGAATACCACCATCGATGATGGCGCTGATCTTACAACAACCCTGGTCGGAACCCCCAACCCGGTGCTTGGTGGTGGTGATCTTGACTATACAGCAACAGTCAGTAACAACGGACCCAATAATGCGTCAAGCGTCCAGGTGGTTTTTATTCTGTCACCCAACCTGAGCTATGAATCGGGTTCTGCTTCTGGCTCGGGCTGGAGTTGTTCTATATCCGGCCAGCAGTTAACCTGCACTCGTGGCAGTCTGGCAGATAGCAGCTCAGCACCTGATATTACTTTCACGGCCCAGGTTACCGGTGCTACAGGAGGCACTCTTACTTCTACGGCTACTGTCTCGGCGGCAACCGGAGATCCGGTACCCAATAACAATGTGGTAACCTCGGATGTGACCCTGAATGAGGGTACCGATGTTGCAGTAACGATCAGCAGTTCATCCGGCTCGGTTATAGCGGGCAACAATATCACCCTAACCTTGGCACCACGTAATCTTGGACCCTTTGATGCTGAAGATGTCGATGTGGTTTATACCATTCCGGCAGGCTTTACTTTAGTAGGGTCTCCGAACGGCACAGGCTGGAGCTGTGGTGTCGTATTACCAATCGTCACCTGTTCACGATCAAGCTACGTGATTGGTGCCACAGATGATATCAGCCTTACCCTGACGGCACCTTTTCCGGCAGCACCAACTGTTTATTCCAATCCTGTTAGCATTAGTACCACTACAGCAGAAGCTGCTGAGCGTATGGCGAATAATACGGATTCTGTCAATGTGACAGTTAATCCTGATGGTGTGGATCTATCCATATCCAAGACCAAGGGGCCTCAACCTGTTGCACAGGGAAGTTCGATCAGCAGCGTCATTACCGTGCACAACAATGGTCCGAGGAATGCTCTGGCTGGAACCGTCACTATCCAGGATGTTTTGGTAGTAAGTGAAACCTACGTTTCTTTTAGTGGCACAAACTGGAGTTGCACAGACAACACCCCCAATATTGATTGTACATATAACGCCGCACTGAACAATGATGCTAACAGCTCAACCCTGACCATTACCACCACAGCTGCTGCCTCGGGATCATTGAGCAACACCGCCACTGTGGCCTACAGCGGTTCTCCCGGGGACTATAACAACGCCAATGACAGCGATAGTGAAACCGTCACCTCTACCTCCCTGATTGGGGATTTACAACTGAGCAAAAGTGCTGATGCCGATAACAGTGATGGTGATATAACGACCCTGGATGCAGACCCGGCAGGGCCCAATCTGGAACCAACAATCACCTACACGCTGACTATTTTCAATGACGGGCCTGATGCCGTGGATGGTATTGTATTAAGAGACCCGATACCGGGTTATATTAGCGGACAAACGACCGTAGCTGTTACCGCTAGTCCGGCAAATTACAGTTGCAGCACTGGCAGCACTGTGGTTTGTACCCAGACCTCCGGTTCCCTGGCCGACCAGGCAAGTGATAGTTTTACTATCACCGTCACTCGACCCATTCGTGGCGGTACTCGAACGAACAATGCCACAGCTTTCTCCACGACAGTAGGAGATGATGACAGAAGCAATAACAGCGCTTCAACAACTGTGGTGGTTGAGACCGTGGCGGATGTCGAGGTGCAGAGCAAATCCGTTTCACCTAACCCGGTTAAGTCCGGTGTCGAGGCCACCTATGTAATAACGGTACGTAATAACGGACCTGATACAGCACAAAACGTGTCCGTGGTGGACACCTTCTCTCTGGCGGGTGGCGATACCGGATTTACCTTTATTTCCGTGTCTGAGTCCCAGGGTAGTTGCTCTGGGTTGACGCCAGGTAATACCTATGTTGCTGCGGATACACCGACATTGACCTGTAACCTGGGCAACGTGAATAACAACAACACTGCAACTATAACCCTGAAAATTCGACCCAACTACATGGCCTCGCCACCAACTCCGCGAACCATGGATAATTCGGTAACAATCAGCACCACAACCTACGATGACAATTCGCTCAACGACGACTTTGGCCCGGTCACCCTGACTATCGTACAGGACGATATTGATCTGTTAATCAATAACTCCGATATCCCTGATCCAGTGGCCTGGGATCCGGCATCGAGTGGTGACAACGCCAATAATGATGTGGTCTACCATGTGGAATACACCAACCGTGGGCCTTCCTACGCGACTGGTGTCCAGTATGTTTACACCATGACACCCAAAGCCGGAAAAACAGTTCGCTTTGATTGTGATGAAGCCGCGGCCCTGGATGCCTGCGGCGTCAGTACAGATACCTGTAGCATCACTGGCGGCAGCAACCCGGTAACCGGAGGTGATACTCTGGAACTAACCTGTACAGGCAATACGGTGTCAGGTAAAACCGATGAAATGACGGCTAATAGTACCGGTCATCGATATCTGCATTTTCGAGTATTAACCGAGCCCGATGGTACCGGCGACACACACAACACCAATGCTGTTATCAGTGCCAATGAAGCAGAGACTATTCTTGGAAATAACGCGGAGGCAGAAACTACCTCGGTGCGTGGCCGTGTGGATCTTGAGGTGACAAAAACCCCTTCTGATGCCTCGGTCGAGCTGGATCAGCCTTATACATGGACCATTAGCGTGGTCAATAATGGCCCCGTTGAGAGTGACCAGACGGACCTGACTGACACGCTGCCCGCAGGTATGATTTTCCATGGCGCGGTGCCAAGCTGGAATAATGCCAACGATTCCACCAGCGGTAATTGTAGTATTGCTGGGAGCGATCTAAGTTGTGACCTTGGCACTATGTCAGTAGGAGCCACGGCAATTATTTCGGTACCCGTAATGATGGATGCCTTCACGGCATCGAGCGTGCAAAACTGCGCAACGGCTACTACCACCGGTGTCGATGTTACACCTGCCAATAACGAAGATATATGCGGTGCGGTTACCGTGATCAATAATTATTTCCCCAGCGACTATGGAGATGCTCCAGATACCACAGCCGGTACCGGAGCGGGTGATTATGCTACGACTCTTGATAATGGTGGCCCCCGCCATATACAACCGGGTGGTACCTGGCTGGGTGCCTGTGTCGACAGTGATGGTGATGGCAGTCAGCAAAATCTGGCAGCTAACGATGATGACGTCAATGCCGGGGTGTTACAAGCCGGTACGTGCTCCGCTGATGACGATGAAGACGGCATCAATCTTCCTCCGGCACTGGTCGCGGGACAGGATGCCGACCTGGAAATTACAATCGCTGGTAGCGACTGCGCCCTGGATGGCTGGGTTGATTATAATGCTGACGGTGACTTCAATGATGCAGGTGAACAGATATTCAATGCGCTGTCACTGGCTGCAGGCAACCACACTGAAACAATAACAGTCCCTGGCGATCTGACCATCGGTGACAGCTACTCACGTTTTCGTTGCAGCGCCGCAGGCGGATTAAGTCCGGTTGAAGAAACCACAGGCGGTGAAGTAGAGGATTATTTGATTTCCCTGCAACCTGATCCCAGTGCAAATTTAACCCCGGTGGACTATGGTGACGCCCCGGATACAAGCCCTGGCACAGGTGCTGGCAACTATCAAACACTACCCTCTGACGATGGTGCCAGTCACGTACTTGGTGTGGCCAGTGCTCCTTATCTCGGCGCCTGTGTCGATTCTGATAATAACACCCAGCAAAATAGCCATGCCAATGCAGATGACCTGGGTGCAGCCGCAGGAGTTACGCCAGCGGTAACCGTTGGCGCCTGTAGCACTACCAACGACGATGAGGATGGTGTGACCTTTTCAATATTGACGCAGGATCTAGTCGCCAACATTGATGTCACCGCCAGCAGCGGCACCAATGCTTGTCTGCTGAATGCCTGGATTGACTTTAACAGGGACGGTATTTTTAGTGGTGCAGGTGAGCAGATTGCCGCAGACGTGAATATTGCCAGCGGCGCTACCACCAGTCTTACCCCTACCATACCTGCCGCCGCAATTCCGGGTTCCGTTTACGCCCGCTTTCGCTGCAGCAGTGCCGGTGGTGATGGCCCGGTAGGTGCTGCCAACGACGGTGAAGTGGAGGATTACCTGGTTGAGATCCGACCTAACCTGAGCCTGGTGCCGGTGGACTTTGGTGACGCCCCCGATACCTACCTGACAACTGAAGCCAGCAATGGCCCCAGCCATCTAATCAATATACCCAATGCACCCTACCTGGGTAGCTGTGTAGATTCTGACACCGGGACCAACGAAGGCGTCACAGCTGATGCTGATGATCTTGCCGCACCTGGCGGTCTGGGAACTACAGTTGGCAGTTGTAGCACAGCAAATCTGGATGAGGATGGCGTAGTCTTTCTGGATACCTTCAACCGGGGTAGTAGTTCACGAATCGAAATTACCACTGGAGCAGATGGCGACTGTACACTTAATGGTTGGATCGACTTTGATCTGGACGGTAGTTTTGGCGGTGCCGGCGAACAGGTAGTAACAGATATTTTCCAGGTGGCAGCTAGCACAGAAACTTATTTGGTAGAAATTCCTTCCTCGGCAATTGAAGGCGAGACCTACGTACGCATCCGCTGCAGCAGCGTCGGTGGCCTATCGTTCAATGGCCCCGCTGCGGATGGAGAGGTGGAAGACTACACAAGAACCATCCGGAGTATCTTAACGGTTCCATCGGTCAGCCAGTACGGCCTAGTCATGCTGGCGGCAATGTTATTGCTGATTGGAATACGCAAAAGAGCCATTAATCACAGGTCTGGATAACTTTAATCGTTCCGGATATTACCGAACCCCACATGCTATTAGATGAAGTCCTTAATAGCAGAAGGCCAATGAAACTGAAAGGGAGCGCTTGGAATGGCACTGCTTTGCGCTCTTTTTAAAATGGGTTTTGATAGGCAATAGGTCTGACTTGGCTAATCATGCAGGGTTTCCAGTGGTGATATTGCTGTTAGTTTACCGTTAAGCAATGGTAATGCGACATAGTAAGGTGTCTTTAAAAAAGTAAACCGAGCCCCGCTTTCCCTTGAGGGTTTTACATATATTTTACATAGCCAACAGTTGGATTTTGTCTTCAAGCTCACCTGCGATATGACTGATCGGGATAATTAAACAAAGGAATAATCTGGATTTTTAGTGGTGAGATGGTTTAATGTCTTACTTTAACAGGTTTTGTGGCTGTTCATAGTCGGCTATAAATGATCAGTGGAGTACCCTCTTGAGATGAACCCCCCTCGTAATTTACTTGATGAGATATATTTTCCTGTTTCCTGGGGCGATATGGATGCGCTTGGACATGTGAATAATACCGTTTATTTTCGTTACTTTGAGAACATACGTACCGAGTGGTTGAGAAAACAAGGTTGCCAAATTACCTTAAACGGTGCTTCACGGGGCCCCGTTGCCGTTGATGCCTATTGCCAGTTTTTGTTACCGGTAGTGTATCCGGCTGATCTGAAGTTGACCATGCTTGGAGGTGAACCAGGCCGGTCAAGCTTTGAAACCTATTACGAACTGCAGGATGCGAATCGATCAGATTGTATCTACAGTAAAGGCACATCAAGGATTGTTTGGGTTGATTATGAAAAAGGCAGCTCGATTCCACTGCCGAAAGAGATTCGTGAGCTATTGCCACCCGCGTCCTAATGCTGTTGTGCGCACAGCTAGCAAAATTATTATGTTGACCTTATAGTATGTAAGACCTACAATATAGAAATTGCCTTACTCTTTCGATGCTTGCGGTGATATTTATTCATGGTCGGGTCAGCATTCAGCGAGTTATTGGTTCTATTGGATCCTATAGTAATTTTAAGGATTTGACGTTAATAGAGTTGAAATAAAGCCTTTATAAAAAGACAGGCTGTTACATTGCTGCTTTTCTAAAGAAGTAATACACAGCTCCAATTTCAGGAGATGATGAGTATGATGACAGAGCAAAACTATAATTTTGAAAAGGGAGATATTCTGCTTTTTGAGGGGGAAAGCTATCAGGTTCATGAAAACAATGGAACAACCGGGTCAGTTTCACTGTTCCCTTCGGTTGATGTCGAGCTGATGACGGTTGAGTGGAATGAGGGTTACCGTAAAATTGGTAATGCAGCATTGCCTGCGCCTACCCCCTGTGCCAGCGGCAGTTGTACTCCGCCTTCAGCAAAAACGGATGTTAAAGTGAGTAACGTAGAAACCATTAAAATTTGCTAATGGTATAACAAGCCGCAGTGACAGAGCACAATCGTATAAATGATTGTAGGCATGGATATAGAATTTGCTTGTGTTTCGCGGAGCTACAGAGTTTTACAGTAGAGGTTCAAAAGTAGGTATCTACTTGAAGGGCTCACTGCATATTCAATAATACAGCGTATGAGGAACAGGAACATGGCGAATATCACCCTTAGATCATTGCACCCTGAAGATATTGACAGAGTTGTCGCAATAGACGCAGAGATTGCTGGTCGTTCGCGACACGAATTTTATAACAAAAGATTGAAGCTAGCCTTAACTGCACCAGAAACGCTCATTACCTGTGCGGCAACGGAAGGCGACGAGCTGATTGGCTTTAGTTTTGTACGCATTGAGGAAGGAGCCTTTGGTATTAATCAGAAAATTGCCGTTGTTGATGCGTTGAGCGTTGCCAGGAATTACCGCAAAGGCGGAGTTGCGACTCTTATGCTGGAAGAGCTGGAAAGGAGAATGGCGAAAAATGGCATTAAACAGATCAGAACTATCATGGATTGGTCTGATACCTCGTTAACCGGATTCTTCTCTTCAGCGGGTTTTAATTTGGTACCTTCAATAGTCGTTAGTCGTGAATGTGAAGTGCAGCCGTCTTTTGATGGAGGCGACCCTGAAGTGGAACGTTATCAGGATGGAGCACATAATGATTACGTGGCGTTGTTTCGGGATACCATTCCTGTGCGCTCTATGGAAGAGAAAGATCTGGCAGCGATTATTCGTCTGGATGGCAAGCTGTCAGGTACAGACAGATCTGCATTTTATCAGGCCAAGATGGCAGAAGTGATAAATGATTCTGCCATTAGGATGTCTCTGGTTGCGGAGCAGGATGATGCCGTTGTCGGATTTGCGATGGTACGCTTGGATTATGGCGAGTTTGGTCAGGCAGAGCCGTCGGCTGTACTGGATACTATCGGTGTTCATCCCGCTTACGGTGAGCTTGGAGTAGGGAAAGCTCTTTTGTCTCAGCTGTTAGGTAATCTAGCGGTATTACAGGTTAAAGGTGTTCAAACTCAAGTCAGTTGGGATGATTTTTCGCTGCTTAATTTTATGAATAGCTGTGGCTTTGAGCCGACACAAAATCTGGTGCTGCAAAAAGAGCTGGGATAACCAAGGGCACAGGAAAAACCAACAACTAGAGTTAAAACCCCTCTAAATCGAGGGGTTTTTTTGTATCCGTCTTATGCATCTGCTGCGTTACTTTCAATAGTAATGTTTTCAATGGCTATGTTGGAGGTAGCCTTTGCAAATAGTATTTCCCGGTGTTTACTCTACCCTGCACTCTTCGCGAATGGTATTGGATCAGCCAAAATCAATTGTAACTAATTTGCCAGGTGGACAGTATGATTTGCAATGGATTATTGCTAACATTTCACCTGTAATGGATTGCTAAAAATCCATACATAAAATAGATATTTTTTTAACAGGATTGATAAAGGATAAAAAATGAGTTTCGAATTACCCGCGTTACCTTATGCTCAGGATGCTTTAGAGCCGCACCTGTCTTCTGAAACACTCGAGTACCATTACGGCAAGCACCACAATACCTATGTTACAAAACTGAACGGGATGCTGTCTGGTTCTGAGTTTGAAAATATGAGTCTGGAAGAAATTATCAGCAATGCGCCTGCTGGGGGGCTGTTTAACAATGCTGCTCAGGTTTGGAATCATAGCTTTTACTGGAACTGCTTGAGCCCCAACGGAGGTGGTGAACCTGAAGGGACAGCCGCAGACGCCATCAATAAAAAATTTGGTTCATTTGAGGCTTTTAAAGCAGCCTTTACTGACTCAGCGGTTAACAATTTTGGTTCTGGCTGGACTTGGCTGGTGCGAGAGGCGGATGGTGCGTTGAATATTGTAAACACAAGTAATGCGAGCTGTCCTTTGCGAGAGGGTCAAACCCCCTTGTTGACGGTCGATGTCTGGGAGCACGCTTATTATATTGATTATCGTAACGCTCGCCCTGCTTATATGGACGCCTTTTGGGCGCTGGTAAATTGGGAATTTGTTACAAAAAATCTAGGCTGATCTTCCTGAAGTCCCCCTGACCCATCGTCAGGGGACTGCTTCGTAATGGGTAAACTACAGGAAACAGCTCACCAGATCGTTGAGAAATAGCCGCCCTTTTGTCGTGGGCTTGATTTGTTCTCCTGTCTCGAGCAGCCCTTTCTTTTTGGCAAGATCAATGGCTCCCCGCAACTGCTCAAACCCCAAGCCGGTACGTTGCTCAAAGAGTCTTTTGTTAAAACCATTGTTCAAGCGCAGCGCATTCATCACAAATTCGCCGATAAGTTCGTACTCTGCTATTTTTGTTACTTTCGTTTTTTGCCCCGTTTTTGCTTGCAAATAATCGGTCGGGTGTCGTGTGTTCTGGGTACGAATAATGCCTGGATCACCCTTAAGCGTTACCTTTCCATGGGCGCCGGCGCCAATACCCAGGTAGTCCCCAAATTCCCAATAGTTCAGGTTGTGGCGTGATAGCTGCCGATCTTTAGCATAGGCTGAGACCTCGTATTGCTGATAGCCTGCTGCTGAGAGTAATTGCTGTCCGCCCTGAAATATAGACCAAAGTTGATCTTCATCGGGCAGTTGCGGAGGAGTTTTATAAAACTCGGTATTGTTTTCAATGGTTAGCTGGTACCAGGAGATATGTTCAGGCTTGAAGCCAAGCGCAATTTCCAGGTCATCCAGCGCAGATTCAGGCTTCTGCCCGGGCAGGCCGTGCATCAGGTCGATATTAATATTATCAAAGCCACTTTGTCTTGCCATCGCAATGGCATTGCGGGCATCCATCCCCGTATGGATGCGGCCAAGCGCCGTGAGCTGAGCATCATTAAAGCTTTGTACGCCAATTGATAAACGATTAATACCTGCTCGACGATAGTCCAGAAATTTCTGTTGCTCAAATGTGCCGGGATTGGCTTCTAAAGTGATTTCGCACTCATCGGTCAGTAATATGGACCGACTGATAGCCCCTACTATTTGATCAATACTATGTGCCGAAAATAGACTGGGGGTGCCGCCGCCAAAGAAAATGGATTGTAGTGGACGACTTTGGACGTAGGCTAAACTGTTGGAAAGCTCCATTAACAGGGCATCTACATAAGCCCGCTCGGGAGTATTATCCTGTGTCGCATGGGAATTGAAATCGCAATAGGGACACTTTTTTATACACCAGGGAATGTGGATATAAAGGCTGAGTGGAGGAAGCGGGCTAATAGGCTGTCGCATCGTTGGGATTTTGTAAGAGACGAAGCAGCTGTTTGAGAGCCTGCGCCCGATGACTTACTTTGTTTTTGATTTCCGCAGTTAATTCAGCTGAAGCACAATCCTGTTGTGGGCAGAAAAACAGGGGATCGTAACCAAAGCCATTTTGCCCTCTTGATTGTTCCAGAATATAACCTTCCCAAACGCCGTGGGCAATCAGTGGAGTAGGATCCGCTTCATGGCGCATGAATACCATCAGGCAATGAAAACGAGCGGACCTTTCATTTTCTGGGATTCCGTTGAGCGCCTTTAGCAATTTGTTATTATTGTCGACGTCGGTGGCTCTGGAGCCTGCGAAACGGGAGGAGTAGATGCCAGGCGCACCGCGCAGGTAGTCCACCTCCAGCCCTGAGTCATCCGCCAAGGCGGGAAGGCCTGACAACCGGCACGCATGGCGCGCCTTAATTATGGCGTTTTCGACAAAGCTTAGTCCGATTTCTTCAGCATCCTCTTTGACAAACTCCGACTGCGGTAGCAGCGTCATCGACAGTGGTTCGAGCACTTGACCGATCTCCTTGAGCTTGCCCTTATTAGAGCTTGCCATCACAATTTTCATGCATCGTCTGCCTGACGCAAATAATAAATTGCCGTTTCACCGAAAATATTTGGATTGATATCCTTCATCACAATATCTGGAAAACGTGTAGCGACAACTTTTCTTGCGTTGACAACAATGGATTTTTCTTGGCATAACACCTCAAAATCCTTGACCGTACAAAAATGGATATTGGGCGTATCATACCACTGATAAGCTAGCTGCTTGGTGACGGGCATGCGCCCGCGTAGTGTCAGATAAAGACGAGCATGCCAATTTCCGAAATTCGGGAAAGTAACAATACATTCCTTGCCTACTCTTAGCATTTCATCCAGCACCAGATCCGGTCGTCTCACTACCTGTAATGCCTGGGTCATGATAACAGTGTCAAAACTGTTATCTTTGAAGTTGCTGAGGCCGCTGTTCAGGTCCTGTTCAATTACATTGACACCGCGGCTAATGCATTGGGTAATCTGGTCCTCATCTATTTCCAAACCATAACCTTTAATATTTTTTCGCTCCATCAATCTTTTGAGCAGTGTACCGTCGCCGCAACCCAAATCGAGAATACGGCTGTGTGGAGCAACCCAGCTTTGAATAATATCAAGGTCGACGCGGTTGGTATCGTTCATGAATTCACCTCATCAGCGATCCGCTGCATATAGGTGTGGAACAGCTCCAAATAGCGAGGTATGGGAAGTAAAAACGCGTCATGCCCCTCAGGTGCATCTACTTCGGCGTAACAAACATTCTTCCCCGCGTCGATTAGAGCGTCTGTGATTTCACGAGATCGCTCGGGTGCAAAACGCCAGTCGGTAGTAAAAGAAACGACTAAAAAATCACAGAGTGCTTGACTGAATGCATTGACCGGGTTGTTGTCATATTCTCGAGCGAGATCAAAATAATCCAATATCCGGGTAATCAGGATATAGGAGTTCGCATCAAAAAATTCCGAAAATTTATCGCCCTGATAACGCAGGTAGCTTTCAACCTGGAATTCCACCGGATTGTAAGAGCCCTGCTCGAAATCGCCACTGCGTAACTGGCGGCCAAACTTGCGCCCCATGAGATCGTCGGATAGATAGGTAACATGCCCAATCATTCTGGCCAGCGTCAAACCCAGTTTGGGAATCGTATTATGCGCCAGATAATTCCCTTCATGAAATTCTGGATCCGAACGAATGGCGCTGCGCGCGATTTCGTTAAAAGCGATATTCTGCGCAGTCAATTTCATTGCAGAAGCAATTACTACACAATTGCGCAGACGATCCGGGTATTCCAGAGCCCAGCGCATCGCCTGCATACCTCCAAGACTGCCTCCTATTACGGCGGCCCATTGATAAATGCCGAGCTTGTCGCTCAATTTTGCCTGCGCGTTAACCCAGTCCCTGACTCGCAGCGGAGGAAAATCCGCTCCCCAACTTTGTCCGGTGTCGGGATTGATACTGCTAGGCCCCGTGCTGCCATGGCAGCCACCGAGATTGTTTGGGCAAACCACAAAAAAACGATTGGTATCTATAGGTTTCCCTGGCCCAATACAAACTTCCCACCAGCCTGGCTTATCCTCATGCTCGTGGTAGCCTGCTGCGTGATGATGACTACTAAGTGCGTGGCAGATCAGCACCGCATTACTTCGATCTTTATTTAGTTCGCCATAGGTCTCGTACACCAGCTGATAATCTTCCAGCGTCCGCCCGCAGGCGAGACTGAGCGGTTGTTCAAAGTGCATCAGCTGGGGTTTTACCAGGCCGACGGAATTATCAGGGATAGAATTAGGCATCTGTATTCTAATATTGAATGATTCCGCGAAGTCTAATGAGTCGCGGAGTTTAACGCAAGGATCACAGCGCAATCTGCGCTTTGGGATCCTTAGTCAGAAATTCCAGCGGGGCTGATCGCCAGTGCGGTTGGTATTTTTTTCGGATTATCAACGCGAAGCCTTTTATATCGACTGGTGGTACCGCTGACTAAACTTACCTGGCTGGCACTAATGCCAAACGATTTAGCGATAAATTTAATCAACGCTTTGTTAGCTTTTCCCTCTATGGGCGGCGCGGTGACTCTAATCTTTAGATAATCCTCATGCAGACCTGAAAACTCGTTTTTGGAAGCTTTTGGCTGCAGATAACAGTTAAGTGTTAGTGCCTTGCCATCCCAGTCATAATATTGAGCCAAGTATCACAGTCCAAATATTAGTTGTCGAGGGATACGCAGGCTTGCAGCAAGTTGATCAATCACCAGCATCTCAATCAGATTGATCGCTATGAAAATAAAGATGGGTGAAAGATCCAGGCCGCCAATGGGTGGAATCAGATTGCGAGCGGGGCGCATAACGGGTTCAGTTAACTGATGTATCAGGATTGCGCCCGGATTATTACTGTTGGGTGCGACCCAGCTTAAAATAATCAGTATGATCATAGCAAAAAAATAGATGTTTAGTACGAGTGCCATTAACCCAACAAATGACCAGGCTAACACCAGCAGAAAATTAGGTACTGATTGACCCAGCAGCAAATATATCAGGCAAATTCCAGCGACCTGTACAAGAAGCGCAAGAGTTAATGAAGCTAAATCAATACCCCCTATTCCAGGAATAAAACGACGCAGAGGCTTCAGGGCGGGGTCAGTAATTTTTACAATTGCCTGGGACAGCGGGTTGTAAAAGTCGGCTCTTGCTATCTGCAGCAAAAATCTTAATAAAACAGCCAGGAGATAAAGGTTGAAAAGCGTTTTAACAAGATAGACGACTGCAACTATTAATGAATCCACTATAATTATCCTTGGTTATTTAAGCTAAGTGTATGTGTATTCGCTCAGTCTGCAAGTTCCTTGCTTCTATCTGACGCTGCGATTAAGGCTCGATCAAATAATTCCACTAGGCCCCCTTCTTGCAATACTTTCAGTGCAGCTTCGGTAGTACCTCCGGGCGAGGTTACTCTGCGCCTTAATTCTGCCAGCTCTACGTCGCTCGCTTGCGCCAATTTTGCTGCCCCCAGAGCGGTCTGCACTGTGAGGTCACGAGCAATTGAGGGGCTGAGCCCAAGCTTCACGCCGGCTTGTTCAATGGCCTCCATGACCAGAAAAAAATAGGCCGGGCCACTGCCCGAAACCGCCACCACCCTATCCATATCCTCTTCCTGGTCAAACCAGCGAGTCATCCCAATTGCGCCGAAGATGGTCGTTGCAATATCCTGTTGCATCTTTGTCACATACTGGTTTGCGTATAATCCGGTAGCACCAGACTGCACCAAAGCGGGGGTGTTAGGCATGGTTCTGACAACGGGTAAATCATCACCCAACCAGTCGATCAGGTTGGACACTTTGATGCCCGCGGCGATAGAGATAATCAAGGGGCGTTTTTGTCGTACGGTGCCTGAAAGCGGGGCGCAGACCGCACCCATGACCTGTGGTTTGACTGCTAAAATCAGCGCGTCAGCTTCGGCAATGGCCTGCTGGTTATCTGTGGTTGTATGAATGCCGTTTTCCTTTTTTAGCTTAGCCAGCTGCGCGATGTCGGGGTCAGCAGCATGAATCAGGGATGCCGGATACCCCTGCTCGACCAGACCGCCTATGATGCTGCTCGCCATATTTCCGGCACCGATAAAGCATAGTCTTGCGCTTTGATCTGTTAATTGTTTAATGGTCATAAAACACCGATTCCTTAGTCGTGAGTGTCGCGAGAGTTGTTATTCTTGCGTGGTCCGAAAATAGCAGTTCCTACGCGCACCAAAGTCGCACCCTCAGCAATAGCGCATTCTAAATCATTTGACATACCCATCGATAGAGTATCGCAGTCAATACCGCTATGCCTCAAATGAATCTTGGCCTCATACAGGCGATGGTATTCCAGCTTTAGTTGTTGGTCAGATAATGAGGGTGATGGAATGGCCATCAGGCCGCGAAGTTTAAGCCGTGGCAGCTGTTCAATAACTGCAGCAAAATCGGCGAGCTCTTCGATGGCAATACCGGATTTGCTGGGTTCGTTACTGATATTGATTTGAATGCAAACATTAAGAGGTTCGGTATTTGGGTTGCGTTGATCGTTGAGTCGATTGGCGATCTTGATTCTATCCAAGCCGTGAACCCAGGCGAAGTTATTTGCAATATCCGCGGTTTTATTTGATTGAATTGGGCCGATAAAGTGCCAGCTGATATCCAGATCCAACAGGCTTTGTTGCTTTGCTAAGGCCTCCTGTAAATAATTTTCACCAAAGCAGGTGATTCCTGCTTGGTATGTTTTTCTTATCTCATTTGCCGTTCTGGTCTTGCTAACCGCTATAAGCTGTACTATACCCGTTGTACGGTCTGCTTTTTTTTCTGCGGCATTGATGCGCATTTTTACTTGGGTAATATTGTCTTTAATGGATGTACTCATAAAAATTCTGGAGTATGCTCAAAAAGTTGCCGGAAGAGAAGAAGGCTAACATTAATTGAAAAATAATTGAATGGTGAATAAACGCTATGGATATAACGGAATTACTTTCGTTTACCGTTAAACAAAATGCGTCTGACTTACATTTATCGGCGGGTGTGCCGCCGATGATTCGAGTTGATGGTGATGTGCGCAGGGTTAATGTTCCTGCGATGGAACATAAGGAAGTACACGCGCTTATATACGACATAATGAACGATAAGCAGCGTAAAGATTTCGAGGAATATCTGGAGACAGATTTTTCATTCGAAGTACCCAATGTAGCGCGTTTCCGGGTGAACGCCTTTAATCACAATAGGGGTGCCGGTGCGGTATTTAGAACCATTCCCTCGAAAGTACTGACCATGGAAGACTTGGGGCTGGGTAAGATTTTCAGCGAGCTGGCAATGCTGCCGCGGGGATTGGTGTTAGTGACCGGGCCAACTGGCTCGGGTAAAAGTACAACACTCGCTGCGATGGTGGATTATGTTAATAATATGCGTTACGACCATATCCTAACCATCGAAGATCCCATCGAATTCGTTCACGAAAGCAAAAAGTGTTTGATTAATCAGCGTGAAGTACACAGGGATACTTTCGGCTTCAGCGAAGCTCTGCGTTCTGCTTTACGCGAAGATCCTGATGTGATTTTAGTGGGCGAAATGCGGGATTTGGAAACAATACGTTTGGCGCTTACAGCTGCGGAAACAGGACATTTGGTTTTTGGCACTTTACACACCACCTCAGCCGCAAAAACCATTGATCGGATCATTGATGTTTTTCCCGGAGAGGAAAAGTCTATGGTTCGATCCATGTTGTCAGAGTCCTTGCGGGGAGTAGTGTCACAAACGTTGTTGAAAAAAAATGGCGGCGGGCGAATTGCTGCGCATGAAATAATGATTACTACGCCGGCGATTCGTAATCTGATTCGTGAAGATAAAATTGCACAGATGTATTCAGCGATTCAGACGGGAGCGGCGCATGGTATGGTCACGCTTGATCAAACCCTTAAGGATTTGTTGGTTAAAGGGTTGATCTCTAAAGACGCAGCTATGGAAAAGGCACAGAATTCAGATACCTTTATTGGCTAGTTAAGAATCAGGAAGGTTGTGGGGTACAGGAGGTAGATTGTGAATCTCGACAAGATGTTGAAATTAATGGTAGATAAGCAGGCGTCGGATCTGTTTATAACAGCGGGGTTGCCCGCCAGTATTAAGGTCGATGGCGTTATCTATCCGGTGACAAAGGATGCGATGAGCCCCGAAAAAGCACGAGAAACCGTTTTGGGGGCTATGAATGAGGCTCAGCGTAAAGAGTTCATGTTGAGCCATGAGTGTAACTTCGCTATCAGCGCGCGTGGTGTTGGTCGGTTTCGTGTTAGCGCATTTTATCAGCGAAACCTGGTAGGCATGGTGCTTCGGCGTATTCAAACGAATATCCCGGTATCAGGGGAGCTGGGCCTGCCGCCCATAGTTGATCAACTGGCCATGACCAAACGTGGCTTGGTCATCTTTGTAGGGGCCACAGGAACGGGTAAGTCGACTTCGCTGGCATCTATGATTGGTTATCGCAACGGGAACTCAAATGGCCATATTATCAGTATTGAAGATCCAATTGAGTACGTGCATCAGCATCGTGGATGTATCGTTACTCAGCGTGAAGTCGGTATTGACACAGAGAGCTTTGAAATCGCATTACGCAATACCTTGCGTCAAGCACCTGATGTGATACTCGTCGGCGAGATTCGAACGCGTGAAACGATGGAGCAATCGATCGTCTTTGCCGATACAGGACACTTGTGTCTAGCGACATTGCATGCCAATAACGCTAATCAGGCATTCGGCCGGATTCTTAATTTTTTTCCCGCAGATAGGCACCCACAAGTATGGATGGATTTGTCACTTAACTTAAAAGCAATTGTAGCTCAGCAATTAATTACCAGACCTGACGGTAAAGGTCGACAGGTAGTGGTTGAGGTGCTAATCAATACGCCTATTATCGCGGATCATATTCGCAAAGGTGAAGTGCATCTTCTGAAAGATATCATGGCACGCTCTACCGAGGTCGGTATGCAGACCTTTGATCAAGCGCTGTTTAAAACCTATAAAGCAGGCAATATTAGTTATGATGAGGCCTTGCGACATGCCGATTCTATGAACGATCTGCGATTGATGATCAAGCTTGATTCAGAAACGCACGTAGAGGATGCGATGGATATTGCCGATAGGTTGACCTTGGAAGGCGCAGGCTCAAGCGATAGGGGATTTTAGTCGGAAATAAATCAGGGTGTGGGTAATCCCGCCCTGCCTATTATCAGTTGGTGTACTGGTGTACTTTGCGCCCTGCGACCATTGTATACCGCACCCTGCCTTGAATTTCAGTATTCAGCAGAGGAGTATTATGCCCCTTTGAAAAAATCGTCTTTTCGTTGAGTAGCCAATACTCATCAGGATCAAAAATACAAATGTCGGCAATGTCGCCGATGCCCAGCGCTCCGCCCTTGATGCGGGCTGCTTTCGCGGGTCCAAAGGTAAGGCGCTCAATGAGCTCGGTAAGCTCAAGAGCGTTATTTCTCACTAGTTCCAAACCATAAGGCAGCAGTGTTTCAATACTTGAAATACCAGGTTCTGTTGCCGCGAATGGAGCCATTTTTGCCGCTGTTTCATGGGGTTGGTGATAGGAACAGATGGCACTGATTACGCCCTGCTTAACGCCCTGCAGAAGTGCGCGGCGATCCTGTTCCGATCTTAAAGGGGGCTGAATATGGTAGAGCGCGTTAAAGTCATGGATGCAGGTTTCTGTAGATATCAGATGTTGTACTGCCACATCCGCTGTTATCGGAATACCCCTGTCTTGGGCTCTGGCAATTAGCTCAACAGATCGAGCTGTTGAAAGCTGTCCGAAATGCGCTCGGACACCGGATTGTTCGACCAATAATAAATCGCGTGATAATGCAACGGTTTCCGCCGTTTCAGGAATTCCTCCCAGGCCGAGTCGCGTGGCGTAGGGGCCATCGTGGACACATCCGGATTGCTCTAAAGTTACATCGGTTGAGCTGAAAAATACGGTTATATCGTGTGTTGCCGCATATTCCAGGCAGTGCAGCAATACGGCATTACTCTGATAGGGGCGACGCATGTTCGAAACCGCAATGCAACCCACTTCCTTGAGCGCATATATTTCACTTAGCTGTGCGCCCTGCAAACCTACCGTCATCGCACCTATTGGGTATAGGTGGCAAAAATCATTCTGCCGTCCAAGGTCCTGAATGAGTGTTGCGACGGATGGAGAATCAATTGCAGGCGTAGTGTTCGGTGGGCAGCATAGTGAGGTGACGCCCGCCGCTGCCGCAGCTCGTGTTTCTGAGGCTACGGTGCCCTTGGTTTCGTGACCGGGTTCCGGGATGCTAGCTGAAAGGTCTATGAAACCGGGACATATAATGAGTCCCTTGGCATCGATAGTTTGTTCAGCGTTAAAAGACTTTGCGTTTTCCCCGATGGCTACCACTTTGCCTTCGGCAACGTAAAGATCCGCCGTCATATCAACTTTGTGGGCGGGGTCAATCAGGCGGCCGCCTTTGATATATATACTCATCAAATAAGCCTACAGTCTCGCAGTTCCGTTTGAATCGGGCGACTCCAGGTGCTCATCGTTGTGGCCCGCACTGTTTTCCTGGTTTTGCATGGTTTGCCCGCTCATGGCCATCGACATAACTGCCATGCGGACTGCTATTCCGTAACCGACCTGGTTTAAAATTACCGACTGGTTACTGTCGGCAACGTCAGACGCAATTTCAACACCCCTATTAATCGGCCCCGGGTGCATCACAATCGCATCCGGTTTTGCATACTTGAGCTTATCCATAGTCAATCCGTACAGCTGATAAAACTCGTGCTGGCTGGGCAGTAGAGCACCCTGCATACGTTCGTTTTGCAGACGCAACATGATGACAGTATCGACATCCGCCAATCCGTCGATCATTCGGTTATAAATTTTGACGCCTAGTGACTCTACATCAAAGGGCAGTAGCGTATTGGGAGCAATCACTCGAATATCAGGAACACCTAGCGTATTGAGTGCCTGGATTTGCGAGCGCGCCACCCGTGAATGGAGAATATCGCCGACGATGGCAACACTCAGTTGTTCGAATTCTCCCTTATGGCGACGAATCGTCAGCATGTCGAGCATTGCTTGAGTTGGGTGCGCATGGCGGCCATCACCCGCGTTAATGATGGCGATTTTTGGAGTAACCTGTTCCGCAATAAAGTGAGCCGCACCGCTATCTGCATGTCGTACCACAAACATGTCGCTGGCCATTGCCTCCAAATTTCTAAGGGTATCCAGCAGAGATTCGCCTTTGGTGGTGGCGGAGGTGCTGATGTTGAGGTTGATTACGTCAGCGGAAAGTCGTTTGGCAGCTATTTCAAAAGTGGTGCGAGTACGGGTACTGGGTTCAAAAAACAGGTTAACGATGGTTTTGCCGCGCAGCAACGGCACCTTTTTGACCGACTGTTGTTCCATGCTGATGAAGGAGTCGGCGGTATCGAGTATTTCACACAGAATACTGGAGGGAAGCCCCTCAATAGTCAGGAAATGCCGAAGCTGGCCGTTATCGGTAAGTTGGATTTGTGGTGATTCGGCAATGGGCCCCATAGGTCGGGTAGTTTAACTAATTTAAAGCGCGCTGTTAACTGTTTTTTGGTGCCAATGAGCGCACTTCGAGACGCAAGTTTTCCGGACCGCTGAGCTTGATTCGTTCGCTGGGCTTAAGCTCAAGGTGCCGCCCTATAATATCGGCTTGAATAGGCAATTCTCGCGCAGTCAGATCCAGCAGTGCGACTAACGTAACAGAAGCTGGTCGCCCGTATTCAAAAAGTGCGTTTAATGCGGCGCGGCAGGTGCGCCCAGACATAATGACATCGTCCACCAATATGATATCTCTGCCCTCTGTGGCTACAGGCAGGCTTGTCGTTTTTACTTTGGGATTGAGACCCGCCCGGGAGAAATCATCTCGATAAAAGGAGATATCTAATGTGCCAAGTTGCTCATGGGAAAGCCCGTCTGCTGTTAGGCGTTCGTACAGTCGTTTTGCGATCCAGGCACCCCCCGTGTGAATGCCTATCACCAACGGTTCTTTGATCGATTTCTTTTTAATGTGCTCAAGCAATGCGGGATAAATCTGCTCCAGTAATGGTTCGACTTGAATTTCGGTCACTCATTTTCTCCCGTTTGTTTGTCTGGGTGTGCGGCGCTCTGTTCGCTAAACCAACTTTCCAGGATAAGCGTCGCTGATAGGCTGTCAATGCTTAAGTTTTTCCTGTGCCGGGTTATTCCAGAATCTTTTTTATCTCTCGCTTCGCGGCTGGAGAGCCTTTCATCCATGCTATAGCTGGGAAGATGGAACCTGCCATGTAAGCGGTTACGGAACTTATTTGCTCTTATCGACATTTCACTGGCAGTACCGTCCATGTTAATTGGCATGCCCACGACTAATGCGTCAGGCTTCCATTCATCGATTCTTTTCTCAAGTTCACCCCAATCGGGAATACCATTTTGCGCTGCCAGTGGTGCTAAAGGCTGCGCTGTCCCGGTTAGCTCCTGGCCTATAGCAACTCCGATTTTACGAGTACCGAAATCAAAGGCCATAACTTTGCGCTGAGTCATGGGCTTGGGTGAGTTGCTTAAGGCAATTTGTGGTGGATTGTTGTTGGGAGAGGGCATAAAGCTATGCGTGCCCGGACAAAGGGCTGAGTCGTTCCAGGTTAATTCCCAGCAGTTCTGCAGCGGCCTCCAAACGATTTTCCGTTGGCGTTCTAAAAATAATATCAGAATTCGCTGGTGCGGTTAGCCAGTAATTGTCACTAATTTCGCGCTCCAGCTGACCTGCGCCCCATCCAGCGTAACCAAGAGCTACCAAACATTCTTCGGGACCGTCATCCTGTGCAATGGAAGCGAGAATATCTTTGGATGTTGTCAGGCTGATTTTGTCGGTGATGTTTATCGTCGAGTCCCAGTGCTTATTATTAGCATGAAGAATAAAGCCGCGGTCTGTTTGTACCGGGCCGCCAGCATATATGGGATCAAAGCCATGCGGACTCTCATCTGAGCCAATTTTTAACTGTTCAAATATTTCTGCCAGCGCAATACCGATGGGCCGATTGATTACCAATCCCATAGCGCCCTTTTCGTCATGCTCACAAACATAGGTTACTGTACTGGCAAACCCTGAACCCTGCATGTGGGGCATGGCGATTAAAAACTGATTTTTAAGTGAGTGCGAAAAAAACTTATTCATAATCTTAAATATGGGGCCAGTTTTAGAAAAACACAAGCGCTTATTTGCCGCGCCACACCTGCCAGAACGGGTATGTTTAAAGAACCGGGGTGTGCCCGTCCTTGCTGAATAGCCAGGTTCTGGTTATCTCTAAGACATCGTATTCTGCTTTTAGTTGTTTCGGAAAGGGTGCAAATGGAGCGGCTAATCGTACAATACGGATCGCAGCGTCATCCAGAATTTTGTGTCCGGAGGATCTTAGCACTTTAATATCTTTAACTTTTCCGTTTGAATAGAGAGCGACGGTCAGCCTTAGATCGCCAAAAATTTTTCGACGCCGTGATTCTTCCGGATAGTTAAGTCTGCCAACGCGATGGATTTTTTTGATCCACTGTTTTACATAATAGGCATCAACGGTTTTCAGTGTGGCTAACGAACTTACTCTTTTTACTCGAGTTTTCTTAGTCGCCAACTGTTTTCGCACATCAAGCTTGGCATTCAGACTGGCCAGTTCGAGGCTCCGTTCCAGTAAAGATATTTCCTGTTTAATTTCATCCAGGACTTCTGTGTCTTTTGGCTCAATAGATTCTACCGGTGTTTTCTGTGTACTCTGTACAACAGTTGCAACCTTCATTATTTGTTTTTTCTTTGTTGAGCTAAACGTTTCCGGTGGTGATTCTGGGGTGAGCTGGTTAGCTTGTTCAGCAAAAAACTCGGTAGGGTTGGTTACGCTGGGCATGCTTTTTTCTTCCAGTTCGCCGCCACCCAGTTGGTTTTCCTGGGCGATATAGTCAGCATGCTCGGGTTGCTGTTTATCGGGTGACTGGGCTAGCGTGACTTCAATAATCGGTGAACGATTGGTTTCACGATAAAGATCGAATCCAATACCGAGAATCAGGGTGGCATGTAGCACAAGAGCCAAAAAAAGAGTGAAGCCTAGCCGGTCTCCACTGCTAATGCCTGGATAGAAATTAGGATCTACTATCGGTTCCGTATGAGTCATTACAATTGAGGCACATTCTACCAATAATTGTTGGCGTCCATCAGGCTAGTTTTAAAGGATTCTGCAGCAAAAAGCCAATCACTGTTGCTGTAATTTATGGGCAATGGCATCCATCAGCTTGCCTGCGATACTAATAGAAAACTGTTTGTCCAGCTCTCGAATGCAGGTCGGGCTGGTAACATTAATTTCAGTAAGGTAATCACCAATGACGTCCAGGCCAACAAAAATCAGTCCAGCGGCCTTCAGTTTAGGTGCAACTTGCGCGCAAATCCATCGGTCGCGCTCACTCAGCTCGATGCCTTTTCCCCGTCCGCCGGCGGCCAGATTGCCTCGGGTTTCCCCCTGTGCTGGAATGCGTGCGAGGGCATAGGGAATCGGTTCAGCGTCCACCATCAAAATACGCTTATCTCCATCAACAATTTCAGGGACAAACTTTTGTGCCATAATCTGACGCTGACCATGAATGGTTAGTGTTTCAAGAATCACATTGATGTTGGGGTCGCCCGGTTTAACGCGAAAAATACTCATGCCACCCATACCGTCAAGTGGTTTATAGATCACATCCTGCTGTTCCTGTTGAAATTGCTTTAAGGCTTCAATGCTGCGGCTGACCAGCAAGGGAGGGCAGCACTGTGGAAACTGGGCGGCAAACATTTTTTCGTTAAAGTCACGCAGGCTTTGCGCACGATTAACGACAAGCGTGCCTTCGCTTTCGGCTTGCTCCAGAAAATAGGTGGTATAAAGGAATTCATTGTCAAAGGGAGGGTCTTTACGCATCAGGATGACATCGAGCGCCGACAGTGGCTGCAGCAAGTTTTCGCCTTTTTCATACCAGTTTTCCGGATTTTCAGCTACTCGAATCCTGCTCATGTTGGCCTGTGCGACGCCATCCTTCAGGAACAGATCCTGTTGTTCCATGTAATACAATTCCCAGCCCCGTTTCTGGGCTTCGAGCAGCATCGCAAGAGTGCTGTCTTTTTTGTAATTGATGGCTTCAATGGGATCCATAACTACGCCGAGCTTTACCGTCATTACACTACCTTCGCTGAGTTTATGAGCAAACACTTTGCCAGGGACTGTTAGCAGAACCTGAGAGTTTAACCATTGTATAGGCATATAGCGGCTTAAAGAATATATAACACAAAGATTTAAGATTACGGAACCAGCCGCGAAACAGCTAAGCCCACGAAAAAATGGGGATTTTCACCGATAAACTTGAAGTTACGGCAATATGAATTACGCTTGATAGGCAGACCGCCAATCGCTCGGTCGCAGATATTCTGGACAGAGTAGCAGTTTTGGCTATCTTTTAATAGTGGATCATTAAATCGTAGGTGCTTGAGGTTGAGTGGATGAGTGAACAATTTAACGAATTAACAGTGATGGTGGTTGATGATAGCAAAACCATCAGGCGTACCGCAGAAACCCTGCTGAAAAAGGCTGGCTGTGAGGTGATAACAGCGATAGACGGGTTTGATGCGCTTGCAAAAATTGTGGATGGGAAGCCTGACATTATCTTTATCGACATTATGATGCCCAGGCTTGATGGTTACCAAGCCTGTGCCCTAATAAAGAACAATGCGCAGTTTAAATCGACGCCTGTCATTATGTTGTCCAGTAAAGACGGGCTGTTTGATCGGGCCAAGGGGCGAATTGTTGGGTCAGATCAATATTTAACCAAACCGTTCAGTAAGGAAGAGTTGCTCGGTGCAATAGAGCAGCACACACAAAGTGCACATGAAGAACAGTCACATTTGCAAACTAACTAGGTGGCTTAGGTATCAAGGCTCCATAAATAATTCAAACTAGCATATTCATTAGGGGTGAAATATATGACACGCGTATTAATTGTAGATGACAGTCCAACAGAGACCCACGCATTTGCTTCAATTCTTAAGGAAAGTGGGCTTGAGGTGTTAACTGCAGAAAATGGAGCGGATGGAGTTGCTTTGGCGCGACAGGAACAACCGGATGTAGTATTGATGGACATTGTAATGCCCGGACTGAATGGTTTTCAGGCAACACGTCAGCTTTCCAGGGGAACAGATACTTCACATATCCCTGTCATTATTGTAACGACTAAAGACCAGGAAACAGACCGAGTCTGGGGCATGCGACAAGGGGCAAAAGGTTATCTGGTAAAACCTATCGATAAATCACTTCTGCTATCGGCAATTGATAACGTGTTGGTCGCATAAGTTACTTAGGACAGAGGTGATTATGGGTCAGTCAAAGCATCGCTCAGCATATAAATTATTAACCTCGATTGCGCACCAAAGTGAACAGCATTCGGTACAGCTGCCTTCTCAGGGCGCAGTTCAAAGTCAGTGGAGAGGTGTCGGTTTCAGGTTGGCAGGAATGCGGTTTGTTGCGCCGATGGAAGAAGTGGATGAAGTGCTTTATGTTCCAAGCTATACCAGTTTTCCAGGAGTTAAATCCTGGGTCAATGGCGTTTCAAACGTTCGGGGGCGACTGCTATCTTTGATTGACCTCGGGGTATATTTTGGCCAAAAGCCAAGCCTTTCATCAAAGACCAGCCGCATTCTTTGCGTGAAACTGGACGATCTGTATACAGGTCTGATTGTTGAACAGGTATTGGGGATGCAGGCATTAGAGGAGCGAGACCGCGTGCAGCCGGAAAAATTACCGAAAGAGTTTCGGCCGTTTGTAACCGGTGGGTTTCAGCAGAATGGTACTAATTGGACTATATTTAGTTTATCTGAGTTAGTAAAAGCGCCAGAATTTTTGCAGGTTGCGCTATAGGGGAATGGGCATATTAGGCCCAATAAAAAGGCTGGTCATCGAGCAGTAAGGCCAGTATTCCAATATTGTTTTTGGGAGTTTAAGGGATGAAGGCAAAAAACGTAAATACCGGCGTGGGAAGTAACCGGTTAATCTTAGGGCTGATCGTACTTTTAGTTTTCGCCATCGCTGGATTTATTAGTATCTTGGCGATCACCATTACTGAAAGTGGTTATGATAAGCAGTATATTCGTCATTCAGGTGAGCTGAGAGTGCTTTCGCAAGAGATTGCAAAGAATGCTAACGAGGCTGCTTCAGGTAAGGCCGAGGCCTTTGCCGGATTGGAGAAGGCATCAGGTGAATTTGAGCGTCGCTGGGGCTACCTGAAAAATGGCGATGCCAGTGAAGGGTTACCGAGTAGCCCGGCGCTTGTTAAAAGCGGTATGGACAATGTGGCGGCTCTCTGGGAGCAGGTGCAGTTGGATTCCAAGCAGATTCTTGATAGCCGTGAATCAGTTCTGGAGCTGCATCAGGTAGCTGAAGCCCTAAGCGAAACAGTTCCACGCTTACAGACCGAATACGATGATGCGATTGCTATTCTGCTTGTCAAAGATGCCAAAGCGGATCAGATTGCTGTCGCACAAAGGCAATCCTGGCTGGCGGAACGTATTGCGCGGAACGTCAATGTTATTCTCGAAGGTGGGGAAAATGCAGTTCTGGCGGCCGATGCATTTGAACTGGATGCGAATGAATTTGCCCGAGTTTATCAGGGTATGCTGAAGGGCGACGCGATGCTTAACGTCAGCCGAATTCGCAACGCCCAGGTGGTAAAAATTCTTGAAAATATTACCGATCAATTCCAGGTTGTTCGCGATAGTGCAGATAAAATTATTGAATCATCTCCAAAACTATTTCAGGTTCGTGAGGCGGCAAATACAATTTCCGCAAACTCTAAAGAGCTGTTAAATAGTGCTTCCAGACTGACAGAACACTTCCAGGTTTTGTCTAGTGAGCGTCAGGTTACACCGGCAATGGGCTATGCTTGCGGGTTGTTGTCTCTGGTTATTATTGCGTTGTTGGGGTTCCTTTTCTATCGTGATACACGTACTCGTTTGCATGAGCAGTCAGCTACCAATGAACGTAACCAGACAGCGATTCTGCGCTTGCTCGATGAGATCGCCGATTTGGCGGATGGTGATTTAACGACCAGCGTTACAGTTACGGAAGATTTTACCGGAGCGATTGCGGACTCGATTAACTTTGCGATCGACCAGCTTCGAAACCTGGTAGTAACCATTAATGAAAACTCAATTTCAGTATCTTCTGCTGCTGAGGAAACTCGCGCGACGGCATCCCATTTATCCGAAGCTGCGGCTAACCAGGCGAGTGAAATTTCGGAAGCGACGGCTGCGATTAACAATATTGCAGGGTCCATGGACGAGGTATCTGGTAGTGCGGATGAATCTTCCAAAGTGGCAGAGCGTTCGGTTGTGATCGCTAATAAGGGTGCATCAGCCGTGCAAAATACCATTAATGGTATGGATAAGATTCGTGAGCAAATCCAAAAAACTTCGAAACAGATTAAGCGTCTGGGTGAGAGTTCGCAGGAGATTGGAGATATTATTTCGTTGATTAACGATATTGCCGACCAAACTAACATCCTATCGCTCAACGCGGCCATCCAGGCGTCGATGGCTGGGGAAGCTGGTCGTGGTTTCGCAGTGGTAGCTGACGAGGTACAGCGACTTGCGGAACGTTCTGGTTCTGCCACGAAACAGATCGAGGTATTGGTCAAAACTATTCAAGCAGATACCAATGACGCGGTTATTTCTATGGAACAGACCACCGCTGAGGTGGTTCAGGGAGCGCGACTGGCACAGGATGCAGGTGTGGCGCTGGAAGAAATTGAGCTGGTATCCAATGACCTGGCGAAATTGATTCAGGAAATATCCTCTGCGGCGATTCAACAATCATCAGCGGCTAACCATATTTCAGCAACGATGAATGTGATTCAAGAAATTACGTCGCAGACCTCTTCGGGAACCAAGGCGACGGCTTCGTCAATTGGTAAAATGGCGACTATGGCCAAAGACATGCAGAGTTCTGTGGCGGGCTTCAAGCTGCCAGCGAACACGCTTGTCGATGATGCTGTCAATGAAGCTCATATTGGAGTGACTGAGGAGATCAGTTATCCAGATTCAGGGCTGGATGAGGCCGATTTGGAAGTGGCCGAAGTCAGTGAGGAGCTCGAAGAAGTTGCTGGAGATGTGCTTGAAAGTGATGAGATAGCAGATGAGCTGAATACCGAGAATCAGGGTCAGGATGAATCGTCTGAAATATATGAAACAGCGGCTGAATCTGAACCTGAAGCGGATAGAGAGGCGCTAGAAACTATCGAGGTTACGGAATTAGAGCTGGGTGAGCAGGATCTGGAAGTTTTAGGCGAGGATTCTACCCTTGATCAGTTGGAAGACCAAGGCGCTGATGACGATGAGGACCGAGACGATAACCGCAATGTGTCGGTTGCTTAAGGCCTAAACAGGATCAGGGTTGTATCTGGCAATAAGCCGGTCAACTTTTCAGAACTTGTAGCCCTTCTTTATTGAAGGGCTAGCAAAGAGGATGGAGTCAAGATGGGTGAGTCCCGTGATGTCATGAACCTTGAATTGGTTCAGAGCGATATCGAGCAAACCCTGCAGCAGGCCCAGCAAGAGCTGGAGGCTTGTCTATCAGGGGATGGAAACAGCCAGGAGCATTTGCAGTCTTGTTACGAGGCCGTACGTCAGGTGCGAGGGTCATTGCACATGGTCGGATTATCGGGAGCGGTAATGTTGGCCGAGCAAATGGAGTCGTTGTTGGGCGGTATGCGTGATGGTGATGTGTCAGATCTCGATGGAGCCTATGCGGCAATGGCGCAGGCTTTGGTTTATCTGCCTCCCTATTTATCGCGTGTAAAATCTGACGGTGAAGAATCGCCATTACTACTGTTGTCAGCAATTAATGAGCTTCGGGGTGCACAGGGCGTATCCTTGCTGCCTGAACTGCAACTATTCGAACCTAAACTTGGGAATCAAAGACCGGCCGCAAATACTCAGATCAAAAACGCTTTTAATGAGAATAGTGATCAAAGTACCAAAAAGGTAAGACAGATCTATCAATTTGCGCTGGTTGGACTGATACGTAACGAAGACATAAAGGTTAATCTTGCCCGAATTTCTAATGTGTTGGCCAGACTTCAACAGGAATGCAAAGGGACGCGCATCAGCCAATTGTGGGAAATTTCCTCTGCACTCATGGAAGGGTTGATTGGTGAAAGCATTGAGTTAAATTCACACGCCATTGATTTGCTGCGATCGATTGATAAAGAAATAAAAGAGTTGGCGTCGTCTGGCGCCGATGGGCTGGATCGTCAGTCTTCACCTGATTTGTTAAAGGGGTTGCTTTATTATATTGCGAAGACACCAGCAGCGACGCCTCATGTTCGGGCCGTTAAGCAGGAATACCGTCTTGATCAATACCCTCTGGTTTCCAATCATTCGCAGGAATCGGTACTGATTGCCCCGCCTGATAAAGAAACGTTGAATTCTGTGGTTGTGGCGTTAACGGAAGAGTTGCAACGGATCAAGGATACGATTGATCTGTATGTTCGTAACGAGGCAAAGGGAGATATTGATCTCGGTGGGTTACGGCCAAGTTTGTGCCAGATTTCCAGCACCCTGGAGCTGCTTAACATGGAAGCCCCGAAGCTGGTGGTGCAGGAACAGTTGGAAGTACTGGTCAAGCACTCCAATGGTGGAATAGAGATTGCTAATGAGCAACTTTTAGAGATCGCCGAAGCGTTGCTCTATGTTGAGGCTGAGCTAGACAGCATTGCTGAGAGAATAAGTTCAGTTGGCGAACAGGATAGTTTAAGTGTTCACACGCATATGGCGTCAGAGGCGGTTATAACTGAGAGTTTATCAAATCTGAAAAAGGCTAAGGATGCGCTCAGTGAATTTATGGGCAGTGACGGAGATTATGATCTGATTGCCGACGTGCCTCAGACGCTTCGAGGAGCATACGGCGGATTAACTATTCTGGAGCTGAACACCCCGGCGCAATTGATTTTTTCTATTGCCCAATACGTTGAAGACGATATTAGTGCACGACAACAGACGCCAGAGCAACCGGTTATGGATATGCTGGCAGAAGTTGCAGCGGCTGTTGAATACTACCTAGAGGGACTCGTAGCCAAACAGCCAGTAAATGGAAGTATTTTGGAAGGAGCAAAAGCCAGTATGGCGGCTTTGGGCTATCCGATTGAACAGACTGAAGGTATTGTCAGTGATCAGAATTGGCAGTTACACGACTCGGAAGAAGACGGGATTATTGAGCCTCAGGAGCTTGTAGCTGAAGAGCAAGTTTCACAACAGCAATCTGAAGTAGAAGTGCTGCTGGAAACTGAAAGTACAGAAGCACCGGAAACAGATGATCAAGAGGGTACAGTTGCTGCCAGCGATAGGCAATCAACGGAGCAGAATGTTGAAGAGGTCGAAGCGAAAGTCGATATACCGGCAGACGACTCCATGGTTGATGAAGAAATTATCGAAATATTCGTGGAAGAGGCAGAAGAGGTTCTGGCTACCATCGATGAGTACTGGCCCAAATTTGCTGAAGGCTTTAGTGATGTTGAGGCGCTAAAAGAAGTTCGCCGTTCTTTTCACACGCTCAAAGGTAGTGGGCGCATGGTCGAAGCTTCGGTTATCGCGGAGTTGGCCTGGTCAGTAGAAAACATGCTGAATAATTTGATTGAGGGTGGTGTATCGGCCAGTTCGGCAATGGTGACCCTGGTTGATCAGGTTCGCTCAGAATTACCAGCGTTAGTGAGGCATTTTAAAGAGCAGACGCAGCCAGAGCTGGATGTCTCCGCTTTGATGAGTTGTGCTGACAAGCTTGCTGCAGGCGAACTGTTAACAGAGGTTGCTGACGAAACAACTGCACCACCGCAAACGGAAGAAAAGAGTGAAGATGCTCTTTATGAGATATTTGCTAAAGAATCGGCAATACATATCGGCGTGCTTGAGGCCTTTATTGAAGATACAAAGGCTGCGGCAGAGCCAGTTCATTTTACGGATCAGCTCCATCGAGCGCTACATACGCTAAAAGGCAGCGCCCATATGGCATCGCTCCCGGCGATTGCCAATGTCGCATCGGCTGGCGAATCACTGGTCAGGGAAATGAGAGACTTTGAAATTCCAGCAGATAGCGAAATGGTAGCGTTTCTTGGTAAAGCTAGCGAATTACTGCATAAGGGCGTGGCGCAACTGCAAACCGGCAGTTTTGTAGAAATTGATGGCAGTGAAACGTTGTTGGAAGAAGTTGCGCAGCTATTAACGAGCAGAATTCCTGAGCAGGGGGAGTCGGCGCAGGGTCAGCTTTCTCCTGTTGTGATCTTTATGCGACAAAATGTTGATGCGTTGTGTGTGATTAATGACGAATATGAAGAGTGGCAAAAAGATTCACGTCTTGATAGCGAGCATCTTTTAAACCTTATGGATGGACTCGCTTCGGTTAATACATCCGTTGAAGCACAGGAAATCCCGGAACTGCAGACGTTGTTGGCAACAATGCAATATGTGTATCGTACGGTTGTTGGCTTAAAACTACCTGTTCCATCAAGATTATTGGCATCGCTTAGTCAGGCGCATGAAGGGTTGGTGACTTTAGTTGATCAACTGGCGGCAGGACAGGATCTCGTCAGCGCGGATGACTGGGTTGCTGCTTTGGATAACGAATTAAACCAGGTGCAGGAGCTACAGCAAGCTACCGGTGAGAAGCAGTCGGTTGAGCAGGCAGAGGCTGAAGAACCCGTTGCCGAGGAACAGATTGAGCAGAAGATTCTCGCTGAAGTAGATGCCCTTGAGACCCTCGTGCTGGAATCTGAGGATGATCGAGAGTTGCTGGAAATATTCCTCAGCGAAGCTGAAGAAATTATGGATATTGTGGCGGAGGCCAAGCAGCGCTGGATAGAGGCCCCGGATCAGTTGGCAGCGGTCGACGAATTGCAGCGTGGCTTGCACACACTTAAGGGCAGTTCCCGTATGACGGGTGTAACAGGGATTGGTAATTTGAGCCATGAACTGGAGTCCATTTACGAAAATATTAACGCAGGTAGACTCAAAGTTTCCGATGAGCTGTTTGAGCTGGTGCATGAATGTGATGACCGACTGGTCGATATGCTGACGAGCTTGAAAGCCGACCTTAGCTATAGGTCAGCCAATGATCTAATCAATAAAGTCAGGCAGTTCCACCAGCATCAGTTGCAAGGAAAAGTGGCACCAATACAGCCTGTATCTGAGCCGTCTGTTGATGATATGAATGCCGCGGATCAGATGGCGAACTTTATTGAAAAGGGTGGCAAGTTGTTGAAACAGCTGGCTTCCGATATTAAGAAAGCCGCCAAGAAAAGGACAAAACCGGAAAAGGCGCATCAAACTATCTGTTCGACTGTATCCGCGCTGCAAAGCATGGCGTATGAGCAGGCGGTTCACGAAGTCGGTGACTTGTGCCAAATTTACTTGGAAGTTATTAATAATATTGCCCCGCAAGAGCTGATCACAAAAGAGGCGCAAACCGATCTGACTGAGTGGCTGGAGCGTATTGAAAGCAGCTATAAGGAAGCTCAATCTATAACAGAGCGTGATGAACTGGAAAAATCCGTCGCGCCACAAGCTGTGACTGACCCGTCGGAAAGACAGTCGGGTAAAGAAAATGTCCGAGTTTCATCAGACTTGTTGGAACGCTTGGTTGATTTGGCGGGAGAGACCAGCGTTTCCCGGTCGCGAGTTGAGCAACAGGTTAGCAACTTTGGTTATGCTATTGACGAGATTGGTTCCACAGTTGAGCGATTGAGAGAGCAGTTGCGCCGCATGGAGATTGAAACGGAAGCGCAAATATTGTTCCGCCAAGAGCGAGAAGGACCTGCGCACAAGGGCTTTGATCCATTGGAAATGGATCGCTATAGCCGTATGCAGGAACTGTCACGAGCATTGGTGGAATCTGTTTCGGATTTATTCGACTTGAAGGAAACACTTCAGGATCGGTCGCGTTACACAGAAAGTCTGCTGTTGCAGCAGTCTCGTGTAAATACCGAGTTGCAAGAAGGATTGATGAAAACACGCATGGTACCCTTCGCTCGAATGGTGCCAAGATTACGCAGAATTGCGCGGCAGGTTGGGAATGAGCTTGGAAAACAGGTCAATCTTTCTCTGAAGAATGTGGAATTAGAGCTTGACCGTTCGCTGCTGGAACACATGACAGCGCCGCTGGAGCACATGATACGAAATGCGTTGGATCATGGGGTAGAGTCGCCCAGTCAACGCGAGGCGTCAGGTAAGGATCGCGTAGGCAATATTGAGTTGGAACTTAACAGAGACGGCGGTGATATTGTATTAACCCTGCGCGATGATGGTGCGGGTATTGATGTCAATTCAATCAGGAAAAAAGCCATCGAACAGGGATTGATGACTGCGGAAGCTGAGCTGTCAGATCATCAAGTGATGCAGTTCATTATGCAGGCTGGATTTAGTACGGCTAAGCAGGTGACGCAGATATCCGGTCGTGGCGTTGGTATGGACGTGGTTCGCAGTGAGATCAAGCAACTGGGTGGAAGTATAGACATTGCTTCCAGGCAGGACGAAGGTTCGTGCTTTACCGTGCGCGTGCCCTTTACTGTATCGATTAACCGTGCATTGATGGTGAATGTAGCAGATGAAGTATACGCCCTCCCCTTAAGCACCGTAGAAGGTGTGGTGCGAGTCAGTCCTTACGAACTGGAGGAGTACTATAAAGCGGATGGGCCGGAGTTTGAGTACGCCGGGCAGAAATATGAGCTGCATTACCTTGGACAGTACACGGGGCATGGCAATAGTTATTTATTACAGAACCAGGCGTTGCCTTTGCCCGTGGTGCTTATACGTACGGCTGACCGGGCAATCGCAATACAGGTCGATAGTATTAGTGGTAGCCGCGAGATCGTAGTTAAACCGCTAGGACCTCAGCTCGGTGCAATTCCGGGAATGTCTGGAGCCACCATTTTGGGTGATGGGCGTGTGGTACTTATCCTTGATATTGCTGCGATGGCAAGGTCTATGGAGGTCATGCCTGATCGGGCTCTAATACATGCTGACGCTAAATTAGTCGCTTCGGATAACCTGCAGGTGATGGTGGTCGATGATTCGGTTACGGTCAGAAAAGTTGCGTCGCGTTTACTGGAGCGTAACGGTATGGATGTCATTGTGGCTAAGGATGGTGTGGAGGCTATGACCAAATTGCAGGATGTCATCCCGGATATCATGCTACTTGATATTGAGATGCCACGAATGGACGGTTTTGAGCTGGCTTCATTCATGAGGAATGATGATGACCTGAAAGAGGTACCTATCGTGATGATTACCTCTCGTACCGGTGATAAGCACAGAGATCGTGCATTGGAAATTGGCGTAAATCGATTTATGGGTAAACCCTTCCAGGAAGGAGATTTGCTGGATGCAATTGCTGAATTGACCAATTACGAGCGGCATTCTGAATTGCCGGATGCAGCTGCTTCACAATAAAAGATTACTCTCTAAATAAGGTTGAATATATGGCAGAATCACCTTTGCCCAGTCTAATCATACCGCTGCAGGATAGAAGTTTGCTTTTGCCGGCATGCACTCTTGCGGAAGTAACACCGATGGCAGGATTAATCGTTGAGTCACATTCGCAGCGCTGGGTATTGGGGCATAAACACTGGCGTAATTTACGTATTCCTGTGGTTTGCTTCGAAACCTTATCTGGAGGCAGTTTAAAGAAACATTCTGAGAAAGCCTGTATTGCTGTATTTAAGTCTTTTGCAGGCAATGACAAGCTGCCATTCTGGGGTATGTTAGTGCAGGGGCAGCCACGCACAGTAAAGGTAAGCGAAAAAGATATCTGCGAGTTGGATGAGCATCTCAGTGACACGGAACTGATGTCTGTGCAGCTGAAAAATGAACATCTGCGCATCCCGGACCTGGACAGTGTAGAGAAACAACTGTTCGAAACTGCGGTTGCAAATTAAGATCTATCGTTTCGTCTAGCGCTATCGCTTATCATCACCCATTCAGGGGTAAAAGCGACTGCGGGCCTCTAAAGTTGGCCTGTTTCCGTTTATGAGTTAGCCCGAAGTTACCAAAAATTCAGTGGGTTGTAGCGTTAGCGCTGGAGATGGTGGCCTAGATCACCCCACTGGTACTGTAAAATACTAATTGCGACAATAGGCGCCGATTCCGTGCGCAAAATGCGAGGGCCTAGCTGAATAGGCTGGAAGCTGGATTGTATCGCAGCGGTTATCTCGGATTGGGAAAAGCCACCTTCAGGCCCGATTAACAGTGTTACTGAGTCTGGAGTGGCTAACCTTGCCAGTGGTTGGCTATCCAGCGGGTGCAATACGAGTTTTAGATCAGTATTGGCTGTCGGTAGCCACTCTTTAAGTTGCTGGGGTGGGTGAATCTCGGGAATGATATTCAGACCGGATTGTTCGCAGGCACTGATTGCGACCTTACGCCAGTGTGTAAGTTTGCTCTGTAACCGTTTGCTATCGAGTTTGACTTCGCAGCGCTCACTAAATAATGGAACGATGGAGACGACGCCCAATTCGGTTGATTTTTGAATCACCCAATCCATGCGCTCCCCTCGAGATATTCCAATGGCCAAATGAACCGGAAGCGGTGATTGGCGACTTTCTTCAACAAAAGCTAAAAGTGATGCGGCAACCCTGTTTTTTTGAATATTTGTGATTTTAGCTTCATATTCGCCGCTTTTGCCGTTAAATACCCTTATTTTGGCGTCTAAAGATAAACGTAGTACGCGCGATAAATAATGGCTCGTTTCCTGTGTAAAGCAGATTTCAGTATGCGGCTGTAAGGCCTGATCAACAAAAATTCTTGGGATTCGCATAGCTCGTCATTGCAAAGATTTAAGTAGACGTTAAACCTAAATTATTCCAGATACTTATGGTTGGCTCCGTCTTGTTCATGGTGTAAAAATGTAATCCGGGAGCACCACCGTTTAGTAATTTTTCGCAAAGATCCGTAACCAATTCAACACCGAATGCCAATATGCTGTCTGAATCATCGGCAAAAGATTCAAGGCGTTTACGCATCCAGCGCGGAATTTCCGCGCCACAGGCATCTGAAAATCGAGCTAAATTAGAAAAATTTGTAATGGGCATAATACCCGGAACGATGGGTTTATCGATACCGATGGCTTGGCAGCGGTCAATGAAATAAAAATAGGCATCCGGGTTGTAAAAGTATTGCGTAATCGCACTGTTGGCACCGGCATCCAGTTTGTTCTTGAGGTAGTATAGATCCTTATCAAAACTCTCAGCCTGTGGGTGAATTTCCGGGTAGGCGGCCACTTCAATATGGAAATAATCTCCACTATGCTGGCGAATAAATGTGACTAGTTCATTGGCATAAACGAGGTGGCTGCCTCCCATGCCCGAGGGCAGGTCACCACGTAATGCTACCAACCGATTGATGCCCATTTCACGATATTGATCTAACAGTTCAATTACCGCGTCCCCACCATCCCCTCCAAAGGATAGGTGTGGCGCAACTTTTAGTCCTGCATCATTAATCCGTTTTACTGTGGTGAAAGTCTTTTCTTTGGTCGAGCCACCTGCGCCATAGGTTACAGAGAAAAAGGCAGGGTTCTTCTCGCGCAGTGTTTCCCAGGTAGCGGCCAGATTTTGGTCGCCCAGCGCGCTTTTGGGTGGAAAAAACTCACAACTGTAGATTTTGTTACTCATTACTTCTATCTCTTAACCTTTACGCGCGATTTAATTAAACTCAGGCAGTTTCTGCGCTCGGATTTAATCCTAATAACGATAACTGTCAGTCTTATAAGGACCGTTAATCGGTACGCTGATATATTTGGACTGCTCCGCAGTCATTTTGGTAATGACGCCATCAAAGCCCGCTACCATGTGACGTGCAACCTCCTCGTCTAGTTGTTTAGGCAACACCTCAACCCTGAGCTGTTGCACCTGAGTCGCCGCATCCTGACTGGCAAACGCCTGTTTAAACAGATAAATTTGGGCAAGTACCTGGTTGGCAAAAGATCCATCCATAATACGAGAGGGGTGCCCGGTTGCATTACCCAGATTTACCAAACGACCCTCTGAAAGCAGAATCAAATAATCGCCTTTGCTTTTATCACGATGAATCCGGTGAACCTGTGGTTTAATCTCTTCCCATTCCCAGTTATTACGCATAAAGGCAGTATCGATTTCGTGGTCGAAGTGTCCAATATTACAGACCACCGCACCGTTCTTCAGAGTTTGCAGCATATTTTTGTCACAAACATTGACGTTACCTGTTGTTGTTACGATCAAGTCAGTGCTTTGTAAGAGAGTCTGATCAATCGAATCGATGGTTCCGGCGTTTTCGCCGTTAATATAGGGCGAGGCTAGTTCGAAACCGTCCATGCAGGCTTGCATGGCGCATATAGGGTCAATCTCGCTGACCCGGACTATCATTCCTTCCTGGCGCAATGATTGGGCTGATCCCTTACCCACATCGCCATAGCCGATGACTAAAGCTTTTTTCCCGGAAAGCAGGTGGTCGGTGCCACGCTTGATGGCATCGTTCAGGCTGTGCCGACAACCGTATTTGTTATCGTTTTTGGATTTGGTGACCGAATCATTCACGTTCACAGCAGGAACTTTTAAAGTTCCCTGTTCCAGCATCTCTAACAGTCGGTGCACCCCGGTGGTAGTTTCCTCTGTGACGCCGTGGATATGATTTAGCATCTCTGGATATTTTTCATGGATGACGGCCGTCAGGTCACCGCCATCATCGAGTAGCATATTAGCATTCCAGGGTTGTCCGTCTTTGAGAATCGTTTGTTCAATACACCATTCATATTCCTCTTCAGTTTCCCCCTTCCAAGCAAAAACCGGGATACCAGCGGCGGCAATAGCTGCGGCAGCGTGATCCTGTGTTGAAAATATATTGCATGAAGACCAGCGCACATCCGCACCTAAGTCCAGCAGCGTTTCAATCAATACGGCGGTTTGAATGGTCATATGAATGCAGCCAATAATGCGTGCGCCTGCCAATGGTCGTTCTTCTCGATTTTCCTTTCTTAGGGCCATCAGAGCAGGCATTTCATTTTCGGCTATTTCAATTTCCTTGCGTCCCCAGTCGGCGAGGCTGATGTCGGCGACTTTGTAGTCACGGGCAGAGGATTGTGTGGTGGCTAAATCGGTCATGATAAATGTTCCTGAATAATAAATTAGTTACTATAAATAGTGTCTTAAAGCGCCGCGGCAAGCGTTGCAGCTTTATCTGTTTTTTCCCAGGTGAAGTCGGCTTCTTCTCGACCAAAATGGCCGTAGGCTGCAGTCGCTCTATAGATAGGCCGTTTCAAATCAAGCATATCGACCAGACCCGCCGGGCGTAGGTCAAAGTTTTCATTCACCAATTGAGCAATTTTTGCGTCTTCCAGTTTGCCTGTGCCAAAAGTATTAACACTAATCGAGGTAGGCTCGGCAACGCCGATGGCATAAGAAACTTGAATCTCGCACCGATCAGCCAAACCGGCCGCAACGATATTTTTTGCTACATAGCGCCCGGCATAGGCCGCAGAACGGTCAACTTTGGATGGGTCCTTTCCGGAGAAAGCGCCGCCACCATGGCGTGCCATTCCACCATAGGTATCCACAATAATTTTGCGTCCTGTCAGACCACAATCGCCGACGGGGCCACCTATAATAAACTGACCTGTTGGGTTGATATGATATTTGGTATTCGCATGCAGCCACTCTGCCGGCAATACGTGCTGTACAATCTCTTCCATCACCGCTTCACGAATATCATTTTGGCTGACATCTGGATTATGTTGTGTGGAGAGTACAACGGCATCTATTGCCACTGGTTTGCCGTTCTCGTATCTGAGTGTGACCTGACTTTTCGCATCTGGACGCAACCAGGTCAGAACATTGTGCTTCCGGAGATACGCCTGGCGTTCAACTAATCGATGTGCATAGTAGATCGGTGCGGGCATTAGCACGGCTGTCTCATTGGTAGCATAACCGAACATCAGACCCTGGTCCCCGGCACCCTGCTCCTTTGCACTGCCTTCATCAACGCCCATAGCAATATCGCCGGATTGCTTACCGATAGCATTCAGCACGGCACAGGACGCTCCGTCAAAACCTACATCTGAGCTGTTATAGCCAATATCCAGGATGACATTTCGAACTAGATCTTCCAAATCAATATAAGTATCGGTACGTACCTCTCCGGCGATAATAGCCATGCCTGTCTTAACCATGGTTTCAACGGCTACTCGGGCATTTTTGTCGTCGGCAATAATGGCGTCGAGTACTGCATCGGATATTTGGTCAGCCATTTTGTCTGGGTGCCCTTCAGATACGGATTCGGATGTAAACAGGGAATAATCGCTCATAATTTTACTCGTTCATTGTTGATTAAGAGTTAGTTAAAAGTTTTTTGGAATAAATGTAGTTGAACCTGAAAACCATTACGCAGGCTCAGGTAAAGACTTTGTCGTGCTTCGAGGGCTGCAGCTTCTGCCCAGTGTTGTAACTCTTCTGGTTCAAAACCGAGCCAGATGTCACCACAGCTTTCCTTAACCCAGGGTTGGTCATGGGGGCAAAGCTCCGCAATTAGCAAAAAACCGTTGTCTTTTAGTAGCTGACGGACATGCTGAAAGACGGCCGCTGGTGAAGCGATGTGATGCAATACCATATTACAAACTACCAGGTCGCCTTTAATATGCAGATCGGCTGCATCACTGGGTTCGCCTTCTATAAACTGGATGTTGGTGAGTTGCTGTTGAACCGTTTTGTTTTTGGCAAGTGCCAACATACTGGAGGAGTTATCCACCGCAACTACTTGGCCGAACAGTGTCGCTAGCTCAACCAGGTAATCGCCTTCTCCGGGACCAATTTCAATAGCGGTTGCTCCCCTTTCAAGTCCAGTCAGTTTGACAAGCTCCTGAATGTTGGCGACATATTGTGAATTTTCCGTGATCAAAGCTTGATGCTCTTTAAATTTATTTGCATTTTTGGCAAAAAATTCTAATGAAGAGCGTGATCGTTCCTCCCTGATCATATCCATACGCGAGATGATATCGGGCTCAATGGGTAACTGATCGACACTTACAAAAAGTGCACGTATAAAACCTGCCAGTGAGTTATCAGAAGTCAACAATGGCCGGCGATAAAAAATAGAATTTCCTTCGCGTCGGGTTGCGGCTAAACCAGCTTGTGCGAGAACCTTAAGGTGATGACTCAGTTTCGGTTGCGCCATGCTCAGGATACGACAGAGTTCCAGCACACCATATGATTCCGTGCGCATAATCCGCAGAATCCTCAGTCTCAACGGATCAGAAGCAGCTTTGCAGGCGCGTGCCAAAAAGGCTTCCCCCAGATCAGCCGTTTCCAACGGATCTGTTTTGTTTGAATTATCCTGTGGCAGAGAGTTTTCCATAGTCGTGCAGTTATAGCATTGAGTAAGCGATTAATCAAATCTATATCAAAATATTTTGATATAGATTTGGGGCTGCCTAACGAGTTACGTAGCCGGTTGGGTGAGTAGAAAGCTAAATTAAGGCTACTCGTCATAATTAGTTGGCAGTTTTGTAAAGTTAAATTTGATGCTTTGACTCAGTTAGGTGAAAATAGGCGGCTTTCAAAATTAGCAGACTATGCTGCCAAAAGAGGTTTAATATGTCATCCCCTTCCGCTTCGCGAAATCAATTAGCCAATGCCGTGCGCGCCTTGAGTATGGACGCCGTGCAAAAAGCCAACTCGGGGCATCCTGGTGCGCCCATGGGTATGGCTGATATCGCGGAAGTTCTCTGGAATGATTTCCTGATTCATAATCCTAAAAATCCAGATTGGCCGAACCGTGATCGTTTTGTACTTTCGAATGGCCATGGATCCATGCTGCTATACTCTTTGCTGCATCTCACCGGTTACGAATTGAGTATTGACGATGTGAAAAACTTTCGTCAATTGCATTCAAAAACGCCGGGACACCCGGAGCATGGTTATGCGCCAGGTGTTGAAACTACTACCGGGCCGCTGGGCCAGGGCATAGCGAACGCAGTGGGCATGGCGCTCGCCGAAAAAGTGCTGGCAGCTCAGTTTAATGAACCAGATCACACAATTGTCGATCACCACACCTATGTATTCCTGGGTGACGGCTGTTTGATGGAAGGGATCTCCCATGAAGTCTGTTCGCTGGCGGGGACGCATGGGCTTGGTAAGCTGATTGCGATCTACGATGACAATGGCATCTCCATCGACGGACAGGTTCAGGGGTGGTTTACCGATGACACGGCCAAGCGTTTTGAAGCCTATGGCTGGCAGGTCATAGCCCATGTTGACGGTCATGATCCGGAGGAAGTACAGATAGCGTTGAAAACAGCGCGAGCAAATACGCAGCAGCCAACGTTGATATGTTGCCAGACGATTATTGGATTTGGTGCGCCAAACAAACAGGGTACCGAAAGTGTGCATGGTGCAGCGCTGGGTGCCCAAGAGGTGCAGGCGGCACGTGACAATCTGGGATGGAATTATGCGCCTTTTGAAGTGCCGGATGATATCTATACGGGTTGGAATGCTGTTGCTAAAGGTGCTCAGGCTGAAAGTGAATGGCAGCAGCTGTTTGACAGTTACGCTACGGCTTATCCGCAGAAAGCAGCTGAGTTTGTGCGTCGCAGCAAGGGGCAGTTACCGGAAAATTTCACCGAAATTGCGCAGCAGTACATTAAACAGGTTCAGGCCGCTGGAGAAAAAGTAGCGACGCGTAAGGCATCGCAGAACTGTTTGAATACTTTTGCGCCCGTTTTGCCAGAGATGTTAGGAGGGTCTGCGGATTTAACCGGCTCCAACCTCACTAACTGGAGTGGTTCGCAGCCGTTAACGCGGGAAAATGCAGAAGGCAACTACGTCTATTATGGAGTGCGTGAGTTCGGCATGTCGGCCATTATGAATGGCGTCGCGCTGCACGGTGGTTTTATCCCCTATGGCGGTACCTTCCTGATGTTTATGGAATATGCGCGTAATGCTGTACGCATGGCAGCGCTAATGAAACTAAGGAGCATCTTTGTCTATACCCATGATTCGATCGGATTGGGTGAAGATGGCCCTACCCACCAGGCGGTGGAACAACTGACGGCACTGCGCGCTACGCCGAATATGTCGGTATGGCGACCCTGTGATACGGTGGAATCTGCCGTGGCTTGGCAGCGAGCGATCGAAAAACAGGATGGCCCCAGCGCTCTCATATTCTCGCGCCAGGGGTTACCCGTAATGCCGCGTAGCGATGCGCTGCTGGCAGATGTACAAAAAGGCGGTTATATCCTCAGAGATTGTGCTCAAACTCCTGTTGCCATCGTGATTGCGACTGGGTCAGAGGTTGAGATAGCAATGGCCGCAGTTGAACAGTTGCAGGCGCAGGATGTTCAGGTAAGGTTGGTTTCCATGCCTTCCGTCGATCATTTTGAAGCGCAGGACGATAATTACCGGGAAAGTGTCATACCTTCCAGTATAGCGGCAAGGGTTACGGTAGAAGCATCACATCAAGATTATTGGTTTAAGTACGCGGGTCTAAACGGGCGCGTGATCGGAATGAACAGCTTTGGTGAGTCAGCACCTGGTGATCAGTTAATGGAATATTTCGGCTTTACTGTCGAGAATATTGTGCAAAGCGTCAAGGCGGTTCTCTAGGTGAAAATCAAGTCATGGCCTATCGCCTAGCAATCAATGGATATGGTCGTATTGGCCGTTGTGTGCTGCGGGCATTTTATGAGTCTGCACATCAGCACGATATGGAAATCGTCGCTATCAACGAGTTGGCTGATATTGAGACCATTGCGCACCTCACCAAATATGATTCGACTCATGGGCGATTTGCAGGCCAGGTTCGGGTAGAGGGTGAGGCGCTATTTGTAAACGAAGACAGGATTCCTGTTACTCATTTCGAACAGCGCGACCATTTGTCCTGGGGAGACTATGCGGTTGACCTGGTGTTGGAATGTTCAGGTAGCTTTAATGACAGGCGCTCTGCTGAAGAGCACTTAGCCTGCGGCGCCAAACGGGTCCTGTTTTCTCAGCCTGCAGAATCCTGTGTCGATGCCACGATTGTATTTGGCGTTAATGAGAACAGCCTGAAACCAAGTGATACAGTGATCTCGAATGCATCCTGTACCACCAACTGCATTGTCCCTGTTATTCGTTGCCTGAACCAGGGAGTTGGTATTGAGCTTGGCCACGTTACCACTATCCACTCGGCGATGAATGATCAACCAGTGATCGATGCCTACCACCACACGGACTTACGTCGTACTCGCAGTGCCGGCAGCTCCATTATTCCGGTCGAAACACAGTTGGCCAAAGGTATTGGTCGAGTGTTACCGGAATTCGAAGATAAGTTTACAGCCTCGGCGATGCGCGTTCCTACGGTTAATGTTTCCATCATGGATCTGACGATGGTGATGAGCCGTGATACCAGTGCGCAGGAGATTAACGGACTTTTAAAAATTGCGGCCCAAGGAAGTCTGTCCGGTATTCTCGGTTACACTGACGAACTGCTGGCATCCTGTGATTTTAATCATGACGTTCGCTCATCGATAGTTGATGGTGGACAAACTTGCGTGACTGGCGAGCGGCTAGTAAAAGTAATGGCCTGGTTTGACAACGAGTGGGGTTTCGCCAATCGTATGCTGGATGTCGCGTTGGTTTTGAAAAATTTAGCATAGTTTTTCGCGTAGTTATAAACATAGTTATAAGCAAAGTTAAGAGTTAAGGAATATTAAGATGTCTGTACTAAACATGGCTGATCTGGAGTTGTCAGGTAAACGCGTATTGATACGCGAAGATCTGAATGTGCCGATCAAGGATGGCAGGGTCGTCAGTGATGCACGAATCCGAGCAGCTTTGCCTACCCTGGAGCTAGCCCTGAAAGCTGGAGCGCAGGTGATCGTCATGTCTCATTTAGGGCGCCCCAAGGAAGGTGTAGCGGTGGATCAACAGCACGAATTTTCTCTGCAGCCGGTGGCTGAACATTTGTCCACCTTGCTGGCAAGACCAGTGCGTTTTGAGCGGGACTGGCTGGATGGCGTCACCGCTGATGCCGGAGAGTTGGTTGTTGTGGAAAATGTCAGGTTCAATCTGGGTGAAAAAGCGAATGACGATGGGTTGGCTAAAAAAATGGCGGCGCTATGCGATATTTTTGTGATGGATGCTTTTGGCACGGCGCATCGCGCACAGGCGTCTACCTGCGGTGTTGCCAGATATGCGCCGGTGGCTTGCGCAGGTCCACTGCTGGTCAAGGAGCTGAATGCTCTTGATCAGGCATTAGCGAATCCGCAGCGGCCGATGGTAGCCATTGTGGGAGGCTCCAAGGTGTCCACTAAACTGTCTGTATTGGATGCCTTGTCAGCGCGCGTAGACCAGCTCATTGTCGGCGGCGGCATCGCAAATACCTTTCTGGCGGCGGTCGGTCAGCCGGTTGGCAAATCGCTCTGTGAGCATGAATTGCTTCAGGACGCCAGAGCATTAATGGAGAAAACACAAATACCCATACCAACGGATGTGGTGGTGGCTAAGGAATTTAATGAATCTGCGTTGGCCACCTTGAAAGCGGTTGGCGATGTGGAAGCGGATGACATGATTTTGGATATTGGCCCAGACACAGCAAAAAATCTGGCTGCTATTTTGAAACAGGCAAAAACGATCATCTGGAACGGGCCGGTGGGTGTATTTGAATTTGATCAATTTGGTCAGGGTACGGCTACTTTGGCAAAAGCGATCGCCGAAAGTGATGCTTTTTCGATAGCCGGGGGTGGCGATACGCTGGCCGCAGTCGACAAATACGGTATAGCGGATCAGATTTCCTATATTTCAACCGGCGGTGGTGCGTTTTTGGAATATGTGGAAGGTAAAGCGCTGCCCGCTGTCGCTATGCTTGAAAAACGTGCTGCGCAAGGGTAGCGGACCAGCCTGTATTCTTAACCTTTTTCCATCTGGTCTGGTACTATAAGTGAGATCCACTTGATCTGGCAACATCTAGCCGGGAGACGACCATGACTGTAACGAAGGAACTACAGGATACCATTCAGGCAATGGCGGTGCGTGGCAAAGGGATTTTGGCTGCAGATGAAAGCACCAATACCATTGCCAAGCGATTTGCCGATATTGGTGCAGAGTCCACTGAGCACAGCCGCTGTTGTTATCGCTCATTACTGCTTTCTACACCCAAGCTGGGTGATTTTATCAGCGGTGTTATACTCTTTGAGGAAACGCTGGAGCAGAGCTGCAGCATCGATGGAACTCCGATACCCCATTTGGCGCAGAGCCAAAATATTGTCCCCGGGATTAAAGTCGATAAGGGCTTGACCACGTTAGCCAATTGCCCTGGGGAGCAGGTGACACAGGGGTTGGATGGTCTGCGTGAACGCCTTACCCGTTATAAATCGGCAGGCGCACGTTTTGCAAAATGGCGGAATGTTTATCATATAGCAGAGAATACGCCCAGCCAGCGAGCATTGACAATCAATGCGGAAATGTTGGCGCGATATGCTGCACTTTGTCAGGAGCAGGGAATCGTTCCGATTGTTGAGCCGGAAGTACTGATTAATGGGTCGCATGATATAGACAGCGCGGCGGTTGCGACTGAAGCGGCCATTCAGACGCTTTATCAGGCGCTGTATCGACATGGAGTGGTATTGGAGCACACGATATTGAAGCCGAATATGGTAGTGCCGGGAAAGGACAATGGGACTAAGGTCAGCTCCGAGCAGGTAGCGGACTATACGCTCAAAGTTTTACGGCGTGCGGTGCCAGCCGCCGTTCCAATGATAGCTTTTTTGTCCGGCGGCTTATCGCCTGCAAAGTCAGATGCTTATCTTAGTGCTATTAACCAGCAAGAAGCCCCTTGGGTGCTTAGTTATTCATATGGACGTGCGTTGCAGCAGGAGGCGCTGCATGCGTGGGGTGGCAAAGAGGAGAACTGGCAAGAGGCGCAGGAAACGCTCTACCGACGGGCAGCCTTAACCGGCGCGGCGCAAAGAGGCGCCTATCGGCCGGAAATGGAAAATACCGATTAGTTAATCAAAGGCAGCGCCCTTGGGCTTTGCCTGGCAAATAAGGGAACTCTTGTGTCCTCGGCTTTGAATTGGGATACGTACAGCATTCAAAGGCAATGGCAGCCGATTGATTTCGATAGCCCTACCAGCTTGTCGCCCATAGAAAGGGAGTACTGCCAATTTTATGGGCTTGATTTCGAAAATGAATTCACGCGCTTTGTGCATGCTTTTGGCTATTGCGAGGTTGCGGACTTTCGTTTGGCAACCCATTATTTTCGCCCGCGAATGGGGTTGTCCAAGGGAACCATGGTGTTGCTGCATGGCTATTTTGACCATTCGGGTTTGTTTATCCATCTGATACGCTTTTGTCTGGAGCGAGATCTATCGGTTGTTATTTATGATCTGCCCGGACATGGCCTGTCGACAGGAGAGCCGGCGGGTATTGATGGGTTTCATCACTACGTTGATATTCTGCATCACTACATACCCTGGTGTCAGCGAAATTTTGATGAGCCGCTTTATTTATTGGGACAAAGTACCGGCGGTGCAATCGCGATGGCGTATCTCATGGAGAAGGGGTTCACGCGTACGAATTCGCCTTTTAAAAATGTCTTTTTGCTGGCACCACTGGTGCGGCCGGTGCAATGGAAGAAACTGATATGGTTATACAAGGTATCAAAACACTGGGCTAAAAGCGTGCAGCGCAAATTTATGGACTGTTCCCATGACGAACAGTTTATTAAATTTCTTCAAACCGGTGATCCTCTGCAGTATCAAAGAGTTCCTCTGTCCTGGGTCACATCACTGATAAACTGGGCGAATGACTTCGAAAAGGTTGCGCCTTCATTACTGTCGCCCATTGTTATTCAGGGCGGCGAAGATAGTACCATCGATTGGCGGTATAACCTGTCGATCATTGATCGGAAATTTGATCGGCCTCAAATACACTATTTCCCTCAGGCAAGGCACCATTTGGTGAATGAGTCCGTCGAAATTCGGAATCGTGTGTTTCAGATTTTAGAGGCCAATATAGTTATCTGAGCTGACCACGGTCTATAAGTGTTGTACCCCCTAGTTATAACGTTGGCCCTTAAAAACAACTTTTTATAGAGGAAAATATCATTTCACAACTGTTTTGTTCAGGCATAGAATCGGTACTGTACATAACCTCCCCGGGTAAAACCCAGGGCAGCCGGGCCTCTCTCGAGGCCCTTTCTTTTGTCGTCGCCTTTATCTAATGATTGCTCAGCCTTTATTGTAAACTGATATAGGCCAGATAAGAGTGCCAGGCTGAACAACTGCTTTACCCGTAATGTTCTGGGTCAAGCGCGTGATTCCAATAGACTTTTTATGGGGATATATCTAAGAGTGCCAAGAAATCACCTATTTTAGATGACGGGTAGTGATAACCGGCATGCGTTTCAGGTATCATATTGGCCGTATTGAAAGGCCCATCAGCCAAATAAAAATAGATTAGGGTTTGGATATTGAAACAGAGTAAAACCATCGGCTTATATTTCATCGTCTCGACTCTTAGCATTCTTCTGTCCGTTAAAGCAATCATTTCGAATCCTGTTCTAAGCAGCGATTCTGTGCTTTATTTACGAACCGCAGAAGCCTTTGCCGTGGGCGGGCTTTCGGGTGCACTGGAAATTTATTCCTGGCCCTTCTTGTCGATTTTGATTGCCCAGCTGCAAAGCCTGTCAGGGCTTTCATTTGAAAATTCCGCTTATGCGATAAGCATTTTTTTCTACGCCATAATCTGCTGTTGCTTCATCCGTTTAGTGAGGGATTTGGGTGGGTCATTCCGTACCCAATGTCTGGCTGCATTCGTGGTTCTAACCTATCCGACACTTAATGATTACCGCGATTACATTATTCGCGATCATGGATTTTGGGCGTTCCTGCTTATAAGCCTGGTATTACTTTTGCGCTATCAGTCGCGTGGGGGATTGCGAAATGCTATTGGCTGGGTAATCTCCTGCTTAGTGGCATTCGCCTTTAGAGTCGAGGCGATGGCCTTCCTCTTATTTGTGCCCTTAATGTTGTTAGTTGGGGATAAACTGGAAATGCGATCCAGATTGGCGACGATGAGCACACTCTATCTGGTCATGGTAACGCTCTGTCTGTTGTTACTGTTTAGTGCGATAGGCGCTGTGGATTCGCTTTCAGTAGACCAGGTGTTACTTGAAATAGGGCGTGTTCCGATATCGATAAATGAGATTTTTCAGGGTATTTCTGCGTCAACTGAGGTCATTGACCAAGCGCTGGCAAACCCGTATTTATCAGATGACGTGGGCTTTGTATTTGTATCTGGAATGCTTGTGTTGCTTTTCTTTCAAGGAATGCATGCATTTCTACCCAATAATTTGATACTACTGATCTGGGGCCGTGGGCTGATTCGCAGTCCATTTGCTGGCCAAAGCATGCCTATCATTTTGGGCTATCTTTTGGTCATTTTTCTGTATCTGGTATTTGCGATTCTTACAAAACAGTTTATAAATGACCGGTTCATGGTGCCTTTTTGCCTGCTCATGCTGCTGTGGTTGCCATTCTACGCTAACGCCATTATAGATCAGTCTTATAATCAAAGAATTCGATGGGCACCGATACTATTATGTTTGTTACTTGGCTACTCGCTCTTAGATTCGTTGATTTCTACCGGCACCAGTAAACAGCATATCGCAGAGGCGCTAGTCTGGCTCAATGCAAATAGCAATAAAGACAGTAAACTGCTCACTAATAATGCTCATATTGCCTATTTTAGTAATCAACAGTTTGATGACTGCGCCTATAACCTGAATCCTGCAAGAGCCTATTTTAAGAAAAATTGTCCTGGGAGAAATCTGCTGGTGATCGAAATGCAGACAAAGGATATAGCACTGGCAAAACGACTGAAGAGTTTGCAAAAGCACAAGGGGTTTCGTGTGGTAAAAAGCTTTAGCAATGAGAAACAGGATGAGATTATTATATTGAAAGCCGCAGAGTAGCCGTCTAAGCTGTCGCACTAAGTTGCGGGAGTGATGGCGACACAGTCATCAGGCGCTAGATTTGACCAGTTTGTTAACAGGCTTTGCCATGTCTGTTATGATCGCGCACGCTCGCTATTGAGAAGCTGCGGCTTTTTAATGGGGCTGTTGGGAGCTATTATTTTTTAGTAAAGAGGTGAAGGTTGAGCAGTCTGAATTTTGTTGGAACCATTGCAAATCGCATGGAAATTATCGCTCCGCTCGTTAAAAGCGGCAAAGTACTCGACATGGGCGTGGTTGAATCCAGGAGAGGTCGTCGTGATACGGAATCACAGCTCGAGCGACATCATTCCAATCTGTTGTTTCGCCAGATTTGTGAGCTAAATTCGAATTGCCTTGGAGTCGATATCGATAGCGAAGGCATTGAGTTGCTAACAGAGCAGGGTTTTAATGCCAGAACTGCCGACGTGGTGACGATGGATCTGGAAGAGCAATTTGATACCATCATCGCAGGCGAAATTATTGAGCACCTGCCGAATGTTGGACAGTTCCTGGAAAATATGTACCGTCACTTGTCGACCGATGGCACCCTGGTAATTACCACGCCGAACCCCTTTTACTCCAAACAGTCATTTAAAATCTGGCGCTACAATTGTCCTCAGGTGCATGAAGAGCACACCTGCTGGTTTGATCCCATTACGCTTTGCAATCTGTGTCGTATGTGCGGGCTTAATCCCTACGCCGTGCATTGGGTGCAGCCCAAAAGCGACTGGTTTAAAGCGCTACCAGCGCGCTTTAGAAGTTACTTCTCTCATTCCTTTATGATACTGGCAAAGCGCGGCAATTGATTTAAAGCGGGCATGGAGCGCTGTTTATAGCATGAGGTCCATTACGGAAAAAGAATACCAGCATTGGCGGGCTAAGGCCAAGCTGCTGACCGCCGATGGCCATGGAGACAAAGTGCTTCAGTTGGATTCGGGTAAGATCTTAAAACTATTCAGACGAAAAAGAATCATTTCATCTGCGCTCTACTGCCCCTATACCAAAAGGTTTGCGGAAAATGCAGCACTGCTGGTAAATAATGGTATTCATACAATATCCGACGTTGAGCCTTTGGAGATCCCAAGTATTGATCGAACGGCCGTCTGCTATTCACCCTTGCCCGGCGAATCGTTAAGGGACATACAGGAGTCCGCAGGAGCATTTTCCACGGAGCTTATCAGTCAGTTCGGACAGTTTGTTGCGCGTTTGCACCATAAAGGGATATATTTTCGTTCAATGCATCTTGGTAACGTAGTGCTCACACCACAGGATGAGTTAGGACTGATAGATATTGCAGATCTTCGCTATTATGGCAAGCCGTTGTCTCTGATGTTAAGGCTGCGCAATTTCAAGCATACCTGTCGCTATCCGCAGGATCGGCTGGCGATGTATGGAGAGATGCCTGGTGAAAAAGGATTTCAAGCCTATTGGCAAGCTTATAAGTCGGAGGCAGACGAGCTTGCGGTTTACAAGCAAAACTGGCTGTTGCGTGGCCTGCAAAAAAAACTCAAGAGTTACACGAATTAACGACGCTCAGGCTGGCCGGGTTAAAGTGGAAGATGCGGCGGCCTATTATGCATTTTCTGATAAAGGGTTACCGCGCGAGACTCAACTTTTTTCCAAAATGCTCGGTTATCGATAAGACTTTGCTTGAGAGTCTGTCCAGAATAAAGGCGAATAAAGCGCAATATATCCCGGCCGGTTAGGCCGATATCAAGCGCGGAAAAATAGAGACTGCCCAGATCCTTTATTATCCACCTTGCGGGCACCTTGGACCTTATTTGAGAACGGTGCAGATCAATCAGGTGCAGCCTGAGATTGGCGTAATCAAGGTTTTCCCTTCCTGGCTTAAGGTCGAGCAAAAAATGACAAATATAATAGTCACGATGGTTCAAGCCACTTTGATGAAGTGAGCGGGAAACTAGCGCAACCTTTTTAATCAAAGCTGATTTTAGTCGAAAGTCTGGAGGAGCTTTCTGCCAGTCTTTGCAGAAATCCTCCAGACTTTCCGTGTTTTCCAGCGATTCTGTGATTAGGAAAGACTGTCTGCGCGCAGGGTTAGTACCTCGGACACCGTAACCGGCAATAGTCATGGTGTCGATACTCAGCGCAGTCAGATGTTGAATTGCTTTCCATTCGGTACTGGCATCTACAATGGGCTGACGACCGGTCAGATAGTTTTTTACGATCTCACCCCAGCCAACACCCGTGTGAATCTTTGCGAAATAAGGCTTTTCGTTATTTATGAATCGAAGTGTGCGGCGCGACGGCATATCTCGAAAAAGTTCGCCTTCCAGTTTCATGGCGTGACCAAAAGGGTCATTTTGCGGCCAACTTTGCGAGAGGTGATCGTTCAAATAGAAATGTTTCATGCTTTAATCCAGTTATGGGCAAAGCGTTTCTGATCTTTCTTAAGAGCTTTTTGGCAACGGGTTTTCGAGTAGTGAAGAGTCATCGCATCCAGGTCCAGAACAAAGATTTTTTCCCCCTGAATAAAAAAATTTGTTGCCTTAAAATCCCCATGACTGACCAGACTTTTGCTCATCTTTTTAAATAGCGAGTGAAAAAGGTTCTGCCCCTGCTGCTTTGTTAGTCCGTTTTTAATGAGTTGGTCGAGATGAGCGCCTCGCTCGGGCTCTAGGTAATCGCAGACCAGGTAGGATCTCTTTCTTAGTGGGCCGAAGCGCTTTTCCAGCAGCGCGACGGCTTCGGGGGTGTCAATATCCAGTAATTTTAAACTATAGGCAGAGCGCCATGATCTCCAGGCGCGTGAGGTTTGAAACAGACGCTTAAAACCATGCCAATAGTTTTTTACATTGTAGCGTTTAATCACATAGTATTTTGATCCGATGCTTACCCGAGCGACGGTGGCGCTATTGCCTGCTTTGAGTATTACTCCAGCATCTATGGCCGGGTCGGGATTATCCAGGAACTGTTTCATTTCCGGATCGTAGTGATTTCGGCAACAGACTCTATATTCTCTCCAGTTGCGCAGGCGGATATGCTCGCTTGAAGATTTGAATATTTTACGTCGGTAGCGGTGCATTCTCTTGTTGCGCGCTAATACCGCTGATCGGTATACCTGAGGGAAGTCGATGTTGGTTATCTGGCGCAGTTCCAAATAGCGAGTAAAACAGCTTTCAGTCAGTTCATCCAGATGCGGATAAAGCTGGGCGATGAATAGCCCAAGGTTCGATATAGCGGTTTTGTCCTCTATTCCAGAGTGAGAATGGGTATTCGTAATGACGCTGGCGCAATCCAGGGTGTAGACGGACTCATTGTGCAGAACAAAATTATCCAGATGTATATCGTGTTGGTAAATACCCGCATTATGCATGCGCGCAATGATCTTGAATACCACTTCCAGCAGCTCTTTCCTTTGTGTTTCGCTGGCTTGATGGAATAGCTCGGATAAATTTGTGGCCTGTTCCAGAAATTGGAAACTGATATAGCTGATACCTGAATTGGAATTGGCTGCATGATCTACAATGTCGGGAGTAAGTATGCCTGCAGAGGTTAATGCTCTGCTGCCCTCTAGCTCCAAATTAAGTTCTCTTTTGGCGTATGCACCATGGCCCATTAATTTGAGGATAACTTTTTCACCTGCAGCATCGGCAAGTAACACCAGTCGTTTGCCCGGCAACACGCGAAGAATTTTTTCACAACCCAAAGGTGATGGGTCCAGGTCAGTTAGCGCAAAGGGTGCTTGCAGGTCAAACCCGGCCGCTAGAGCCTCTTTCGAGCTATAATTTTTCAGGGATTCCTGTCCGGTCATGGGTAACCTTAGTGCCAGCCTGTGTGAATCACGTTTTACCGCACTGTTTTTTGCAGAGAGTTTCGATGATGTCGGTTGCGGCCTCCGGCATACTGTATAGGTCAGCGTCTTTTGCAAATGTTAGAGCATTATTCTGCCAGCGGCTAATTAGCTGGCGATTCATCATGCGCTGCACCTGCTGATCCATTGTTTTTTGATTAAATGGATTTGGGATGAGCAATCCAGCATCTGCTTTTTGAATATAGTCTGCATAACCGCAATTGTCCGTAACTAATACAGGCAGTCCCGAAACCAGCGCTTCCAGTAATACGGTGCCAGTATTTTCATTGTAAGCAGGGTGTACCAGTATATCCGCACCCAGCAAAAATCCGGGAATGTCATCGCGGCCCTGGAAAAAGTGGACATTGCTTTGAATCCTGAGTTGCCGCGCCATGTTTAAAAAAGAACGAGGGTTATCCTGGCCTACGATAAAGAGTTTGGTTTTGTTTCTCAAATGGGCTGGTAATGCGCTAAGAGCTCGCAGGGAACGATCAACCCCCTTGGTTTTAAAGCCAGAACCAACCATCAACCAGAGCCACTCATCTTCTGCAATGTCATATTTCGTACGAAACGCTTGGCGCTGTTGTGGCGCATCGTCCGGTGCCACTCGATCCCGCGCTACGCCGGGTGGCAGGAGATGAAAGCGCTCTGACTCGGTATTGTAGAGATGTTGATAGATTGCAAGCTGTGGTTTGGAAATCATCAGTATGTGGGTTTTCTCACCCTTGGCGAATATCGCATTTTCGTAAGCGAAAAAATGCTTGAATCGCTGGCTGTATTGATAATATCGGCTTTTTTGTTCCTTTGCCTTGGCAAGAAAGCAGCCATCGGCGGCGTAGTAGCAGTCGAGACCGGGAATTTTATTAAATCCAATCAGATAATCGATCGGGTACTTGCGAATATGGCGCGTTATAAACTTAACGAAAGAGCGATTTCTTGCAGTGCTGCTTATGCCTTTTTGTGGCACTTTAATAATTTCAAAGTGCTCGGGCTCGACGCCTTCCCATTGTGAACAGTAAACGCGAATGCTATGTCTTCTTGCATGGCATTCATTTGCAATTCTCAAAAAGTCCCTTTGCAGCCCACCAAATGGGAAGTATTTGAATAAACAAAAGCCGAGTTGCATTAAACAGGATCCCTATTCAGCAGGGGAGAAAGATGCTCGAGTACGATTTCCGGGGTAATTACCTGCATTAATTGTGATTCTTTATCCGAACAGGATTGCTGACGAATCGCGCGTGCTTGCAAATGAATTTGGTTGGCGCCATAGGTGCCCACCAGAGTGGGTGAGGTCGGTCCGTACATTGTAATGTTGGGTGTCCCCAGCGCTGCCGTAAGATGAGCCAGTCCCGTGTCGACAGAGACAACGGTCTGCGCTTCGGCCAAGATTCCCGCCAGGGTACGGAGGTCAGATCGGGGCAGTAGGGAGGCATTCGCAGCTTTCCGGGCAATGCGTTCGGCCCTCTGTTTTTCCTCGTCGTTGCCCCATGGGAGTAGTATTTTCAAGTTGGTGCAGGCCAATCGGTTAGCGAGGATATGCCAATAGTTCTCTGGCCAGTATTTGCTGGTTCTCGTCGTGCCATGTAAAAAAACCAGGTATTTTTCTTGGCTTGCACGGGATGGAAGTTGGGCTCGCTCAATCCGGTAGTCGCCATCGCCATCCGGTAATTTATATCCCAGAGACTTGGCAAAGAGTTGCCTGATGCGTTCAACAGCGTGCTGTTCTTTGGAAATAGCAACCGGGTGGTTATAAAATCGACTGGCCAATGGTTCTTTTGCTGAATCACGATTCAGGCCGTAGCTAGGCCCTTTTGCATAGTGCGTCAGCCAGGCACTTTTGACTAGCCCCTGAGCATCGATTACTGCATCATAGTTTTTCTCCTGGATGCAGCGTTTAAATTGTTGCCATTCCTTTGATCGCCAGGCTTCCAGCGGCGATTTACGCCAACGCCTGATTGCTACCGGTATTACTCTTTCAACGCTACCATGCCAGCCTGGGACTTCGGCGAAGGATTCTTCCACGACCCAGTCAAATCGTGCGTCTACCTGGCTGGCAGCATCGCTCACAGCAGGCAACGTGTGGATCACGTCACCCAGAGAGGAGGTTTTAATGACAAGTACGCGCAACGACTAGTCCCTACCCGGTAGCATCGGAATTGACTTGGGTTAGTTGTTCCAGACTTTCGATAACCTGGTCTTTAGATAGATCCTTGAGACACTTGAGATGACCCAGTGGACATTCTCTTTTAAAGCAGGGACTACATGCAATGCCAGTTCTCAGTATCTTGACCTGCTGGTTTAACGGTGGCGTAAAATCTGGTGATGAAGAACCATAAAGTACCACCAGCGGACGATCCAACGCGGCGGCAATATGCATTAATCCAGAATCATTGGTGGTAACAGCCTTCGCCAGTGACATCAGGTCTACGGCATCTGCGAGGCTGGTTGAGCCAGCCAGGTTATGGCAATGGGTTTGATCTTGCAGTGACAGCTGCGAGCGAATTTGTTCCGCGATACGGTGATCATTGGCTGAACCAAATATCCAGACCTGCCAGCCCTGTTGAATCTGGTGCTGTGCAACTGCAGCATAGTAATCGGCTGGCCAGCGTTTGGCTTCTCCGAATTCTGCTCCTGGGCATAGGGCCAAAACAGGCATTTCAGTCTGTAACTGAAAGCTGTTCAGCGCCGACCTTACATTTTCTGGCTCTACCCTTAAGTGGGGTGGTGCTATGGGAGAGGGCAGTTCAGCATTGGGCGCAACACCGAGGGCCACAAACCGCTCCACCATTAGAGGGTACCTGCTTTTGTCCAGCAGACGAATGTCATTGATCAGACCGTAGCGCATTTCACCACGCCAGCCAGTGCGTTTCTCAATGCCGGCAAAGCAGGGAATGAGCGCTGATTTCAATGAATTCGGTAAGACAATGGCCTGGTCATAGGTTACCTCTTTTAGCTTCTGGCCGAGCTTCCAGCGTTTGCCTAATTCCAGTGCTCCATGACCGACAGGCATCATAATGGCATTGTTTACTTCGGGCATACGCTCCAGGATAGGGTGACTCCAGTTTGGAGCCAGAACATCAATGACAGACTTTGGATAGCGGCGTTTAAGCTCAATAAAGAGCGTTTGTGCCATGACCATGTCACCTACCCAGGAGGGGCCAACGATTAAAATTTTCACTGGACAGGTATTTCCTGTTTTAAATGGCGTTAAAAAGCTAGCTGACAGGCGTTAACCAATCCTGATTCATGTTGCGGCGTCCCATCACCTGATCAAAGTACATTGTCTGTAACTTTTCCGTAATCGGACCACGGTGCCCACTGCCTATTTTTCTACCATCCAAAGACTGTATTGGCAGTACTTCAGCGGCGGTACCGGTAAAAAATGCCTCATCTGCGGTGTACACTTCATCTCGAGTAATACGGCGTTCCTTAAGTTCCAGTCCTAACTCTGCAATAAAGCGAATAATAGTGTCACGCGTGATACCGTCGAGGCAGGAGGTTAGCTCTGGTGTGTGCACCTGATTATTACGAATCACAAATACATTCTCGCCACTGCCTTCGGCTACATAGCCCTCAGGGTCAAGTAACAAAGCCTCTTCGGCACCGCTTTCCAGCGCTTCTCGCAAGGCGAGAATCGAGTTGGTGTAGTTGCCGACGGCCTTGGCTTTGCACATGGTGACATTGACATGATGGCGGGTAAAGGACGAGGTGCGCACCTTCATGCCGTTTTCCATTAGCTCTGGCGACACGTAGGAGGGCCATTCCCAAGCGGCGACAACCACATGAGTGCGCAACTGATCGGCCCGCAGCCCCATGCCTTCTGAGCCCAGGAAGCACAGTGGGCGCAGGTAAGCCGATTCCAGATTGTTTTCCCTTACTACAGTGCGTTGCGCTTCGTTTAACTGCTCTTTGCTGAACGGCATATCCATATTAAGAATGTGTGCAGAGTTAAACAGGCGATTGGTGTGATCCTGTAATCTGAAAATACTGGTGCCCTGCTTTGCCTTATAGGCGCGGACACCCTCAAATACCCCGACACCATAATGCAGTGTGTGGGTTAGCACATGGGTTTTGGCTTCTCGCCACTCAACCAGTTCTCCATCGAACCAAATTAGACCCTCTCGGTCGGCCATTGATGCCGGCGTCATACTTTTACTCCTATTAAAAACGGGAAAGAACCCTTAAGGCGGGTACTTATTAAAATGGCAATCAGCCTGAAACCTGATGCATCATCACTTTGTGCCAGATTTCAACCAACGCTTTTCGGTGGTTATCGAGTTTAAACTGCTTTAGTTCACTCGTGGATAACCGCGCTGGTTTTTTGTCAAGCGTTAACCGGTGAATGACTGATCTGAAAGACTTGTAAGCTTCTCTCAGCGTTTCGGCATCATCGCTTTGAAGCAGGTTAAGCTGCTCTAAACTGTCCAGAATTCGTATGTTATCAGTGTATTGTAATAGTTTTGAATGCTTTTGTGACCATGCCAGCACCGCAAATTGCACGATAAACTCAATATCAATTATTCCGCCCGGATCATATTTCAGGTCAAACAGGTCACGCTCGGATTCCACAGTACTGTTGGTGCCGTGCGTATTCCTTATTTTTTCACGCATTTCAATCACTTGTTGTATCAGCTGGTGCTGCTCGCGCGGTTGTGCCAATATTTGTGCGCGCAATGTTTCGAATTGCTGTTGCAGCGTCTTTGAACCGCCTATCACACGGGCGCGTGTTAGCGCCTGATGCTCCCAGGTCCACGCTTGCTTTCGCTGATAGCTTTCAAATCCCTGCAGCGAAGTGACTAGTAGACCGGATGCGCCGGATGGGCGTAATCGCATATCGACTTCATAGAGCTGTCCGGACGCAGTAAAAGTGGTTAGTAAATGGATAATCCGTTGCGCCAGCCTGGTAAAAAAAACGGAATTTTCAACGGCTTTGTCACCATCTGTTGACATATTAGAGGGTGAATTATCTAAAAACACCAGATCCAGATCGGAACCGTAACTGAGCTCCAGACCGCCCAATTTGCCATAGGCGACAATAATAAAATTTGGATCACAGGGTATTCCCGGTGCCATCTGTGGTGTTCCGTATTTTTGCTCCAGATGAGACCAGGCCAGTTGCAGAACTTGGTTTAGTACCGCTTCGGCAATATAGCTCAGGTAATCGCTTACCTTCATAAGCGGTAAAACCTCACCTACTTCAGAGGCGGCGACACGCAATACGTGAGCTCTTTTGAAATAGCGCAGGCACTCCATTTGTTGTTCGACATCATCCGGGTGAATTCGCAGTAGCTGCTGCCTTAACTCATCCTGCAGCTGCTCCGGGTCTGCCGGGTGGTAGAGTTCGCGAACATCTAGCAGTTCGTCCAACAAGATAGGATGCTTTGCCAACTCTTCGGCAATCCAGGGGCTGGCCGAGCACAGCTTGATCAGCTGATTTAATGCGGATCTGTTTTCCACCAGTAATACCAGATAAGCGGTGCGTCGCAATACCGCCTCCACCAGCAGTAAGATACGCTTTAATGTAATATGTGGCTGCGCTTCCCTGACTATGGCGTTGAGCATGAGCGGCATGAAATCATCCAGTCTCTGAAAGGGAATTGGCTGTAACGCCTGTACTTTGCGACAGTCATGCAGTTGTTGCAGAGATTCCAAGACAATTTCGACCTCATTAAATCCCTGTGCTTCCAGCAGTTCCAGTGCCTGAGTGTCCTCAAGTTCCCGTCGCCACAGCGCCTGCCAACTCGTCAGCTCTGAGGGTTTCTGGTCTAAGCCTTCCTCTTCGTTTGGTGCGATCAAATCATGGAATTGGGCGTGGACAAATTCCCGGTGCCTGGATAAAGCACCAAAGAAGGCATCCCAGTTCTGGAAGCCAAGGGCAAAAGCTAGCCGTATTTGTGCCTCTTCATCGCTCGGCAATTTTTGTGTTTGTTCATCGCGTACCGCTTGCAACGCATGTTCTACATCTCTGAGAAAATAGTAGGCCTCAGTTAATCCTGTGCTGATTTTCCGGGGCAGCAGGCCCAGCTCTGTAGTTATTTGTAAAGTTTCCAGCAAGCTTCTTTGCTGTAACCGATTGTCGCGGCCACCGCGAATCAGCTGAAATACCTGGGCAATAAATTCAATTTCTCTTATTCCGCCTGAGCCCAGTTTGACATCGTGTTCAAGTCCTCGGCGCTGTTCCTCGCGACGAATCAACTCCTTCATTGAGCGAAGGGAATCGATTACGCTGAAGTCAATATAACGGCGATAAACAAAGGGTTTTAGCTCCAGCATCAGGCGTTCACCGGCAGCCTGATCGCCAGCGACGACCCGAGCTTTGATCATGGCATAGCGTTCCCAGTCGCGTCCCTGTGATTGATAATATTCGGACATGGCGTCAAAATTAAGAACCAGTGCGCCACTTTGTCCGTAAGGACGCAGACGCATATCGACTCGATAAACAAAGCCATCGGCAGTACGTGTGTCCAATACATGGATCAGACGTTGCCCCAGGCGAGTGAAAAACTCCTGGTTGTCGAGCGGTCTATTTGCACCCTGGGTTTGACCTTTGCTTTCGTAGGCGAAGATCAGATCAATATCAGAAGACAAATTGAGCTCATAAGCACCCAGTTTTCCCATGCCTATGACCACCATTTGTTGCGCAACTTCTGCACCATTCAAATTCGCAATGGGGGTGCCCCATTTTTCACAGGCTTGCTGATAAAGCCATTTCAGGGCCCTATCGATACAGGCATCAGCGAGTAGAGATTGATCCCTGGTTGTTTCCAGCATATGACTGTCAGGTTGCCGGTCACGCCAGATGATACGAATTTGTTCGCGTTGGCGGAAATGGCGCAGTATCTCGATTAATGAATCTTCGCTCTCAGCGTTACGAATCAGTTCGTCGAGCCGCAGCTTATAGTGAGCGTCTGGATAATGACGAACCAGATCACCACTTACGAGTAATTCAATCAGCAATAAGGGGTTACGAACGAACTGATTTGATACGAAATCACTGCCCGCCCAGCAAAGCAATAACTGCTCCATGAGCGACTGGGAGTTAACCATTTCACAAAAAGTTTCCCGTTGCTGCGGATTCATTGCAGAGATAACTTTTTCCCATTGATGTTGCAACTGGCTAAGAAGGGGGGGTGGTACTAAAAAATCTATTTTTGGGAATTCAAGCGTCATTTGTAGCAACTATGATCAATGGTAAGGTTGGTATATATGCAATTAAACCAGAAACGGCCCAGCCTGTAATATTTTAGTGGGGATTTTAGTCCTGTACTACCGGCGTGACACGCAGAACCTCTTCAACGGTGGTCTGACCGCTGGCAATTTTTTTGGCGCCACTGAGCCGAAGCGTTTGCATACCTTCCTTGAGCGCCTGTTGCCTTAACTCATTAATGTCACATTGAGGAGAGATCAACTTTTTAACGTCATTGCTCAATGGCATGACTTCATACAAACCGGAGCGTCCCTTGTAACCCGTATCCCGGCACTCCAGACAACCCACTGGCTGACAGCTATGGGTAGGGATTTTTGAGCGCCACGGTTTGGTTAGTGCATCCCAGGTATCCTGGTCTATTGTATTTTGTGTTTTGCAGCTTGGGCAAAGAGTACGTACCAAACGTTGTGCCATTACGCCTAAAACAGTGGCCTTGATCAGATAAGAGGGCACGCCCAATTCCAGCATCCGGGTAATTGCCGATGGTGCGTCATTGGTATGCAGCGTAGAAAGCACCAGGTGCCCCGTCAGGGCAGCTTGAATGGCCATTTCCGCTGTTTCCAGATCACGAATTTCGCCTACCATGATGATGTCTGGATCCTGGCGTAACAACGCCCGCACCCCGTCCGCAAAATTCAAATCGATATTGGACTGCACCTGCATTTGATTAAAGCTGGGCTCCACCATTTCGATCGGATCCTCAATGGTACTGACATTCACTTCTGATGTTGCCAGCTGCTTGAGTGTAGAATAGAGAGTGGTAGTTTTACCTGAACCGGTTGGCCCTGTCACAAGCACAATGCCATTCGGGCGGCTGGTCATGTCATGCCAGCGTTCATAGTCCTGATCGGCCAAACCCAATTCGTGAAACCCTTTTAGTAATACTTCCGGGTCAAAAATCCGCATGACCATTTTTTCACCAAAGGCGGTGGGAAGAGTGGAGAGGCGTAGCTCAATCTCTTTACCCTTGGGGCTTTTTGTTTTTAAGCGTCCATCCTGCGGATGTCGTTTTTCAGCAACATTCATTCGCCCTAATATTTTAAGGCGACTGGTAACCGCCGTCATAACCTGAGCTGGAAGCTGGTAGACCATGTGTAATACGCCATCGATACGAAAGCGCACGTTGCCCTGCTCCCGGCGAGGCTCAATATGAATGTCAGATGCGCGCTGGGAAAAAGCGTATTGCAACAGCCAGTCCACAATATTCACCACATGCTGGTCATTGGCATCCGGCGATTTTAAATTACCCAGCTCCAGCAGCTGCTCGAAATTAGTGACGTTTGAGTTGGCACCGGTTTCGCCTACGGCGCTAATGACCGATTTGGCGAGTGCGTAAAACTCAACGGTATAGCGTTGAATATCTCCGGGTGCCGCAACGACACGTTTGATATTCTTACGCAGCACATGTTTTAGGTCAGCCTCCCACGTACTAACGAAGGGCTCCGCACTGGCAATCACCACCTCGTTTTCTGTAACCTCAACCGCAAGAATTTTATGCCTTTCGGCAAAGGCGTAGGACATCACCTCGGCAATTTCACGCACTGCGATTTTAAGTGGATCAATATGGTAGTAGGGCTGCTCAGCTTTCTCGGCCAACCATTGGCAGATGCGATTCTGGTCGAGATGATGGTCAGGGTTTTGCTGGTCGGTTAATTCATGTGCTGCGACCTGCTCGACAGGATGCCTGCTATTGTGTCCGATTTTGCGCTGGGAGACAAAAATCCGATTTTTATCCTCCTCAAGCAACAGGCCATCGGCAACCAGCTCAAATATCAGGCTGTTAAGCTCGATTTTCCCCTTGCTGACGGACTGCTCCTTAATCACTTCTGTCGATGACATGTTTTCCGGTCACTGTTCCTGTTTTGCATGGTTAGCTTGGGAACCTCTAAATAACTCATTAATGTCTCTGCGAGAACTGAAAGCTTTAGCTGCAAGGCAGGAACTGCCGCTAATGCTTATTGCCTTAGCAAAGTTTCTAACGCCGCAGATGAAGCTTTCAGACCTCGCCCTACGGGGCTTACAAAGCATTCGTGGCTCTGCGTTGGCTTTTTTTGCAAGGTCTAGACATTCCTGCACAAAGCCGCCTTGATCTACAAATGCTCTGTGAGTCAGAGATATCAAGGAGTTATTCAGAGGTTCCCTAACCACATTATAGCTGCATCTGTGGCATTAACAGCATATATTGACGGTTAATGGGAAGCCTTTTGTTGGCTCTGATCGATTGATACTCTTATAATTCCTATTTATCGCACCTTCAAGGATTCTTAGGATCCAGCAGAGGGTGAAATCGCATGAGTTAAAAAGGATTAAAAATATATATGGCTACGCTTCTTCAGGTAGAGGCTATTGAATGTCGTTATCAAACGCAAACTATTGTTAGTCAGCTTTCATTCAAAGTTGAGCAGGGCGAAATTGCCTGTTTACTTGGCCCGAGTGGCTGTGGCAAAACCACAGTGCTCAGGACGGTTGCCGGTTTTAATCCGATTTATAATGGGTCAATCTCGCTGGCGGGCAGCCTGATCTCAACACCCGGTAAGGCGGTGCCACCCGAACGGCGAAATATCGGTATGGTGTTTCAGGATTATGCGCTGTTTCCACATTTGAGCGTCAAAAAAAATATTACCTTTGGGATTAAAAACACGAGTGGCAGCGAAGGGCAAAAGATCATCGATCACCTGCTGGAGTTGGTGGAATTACAGGGCATGGGTAACAGATATCCGCATGAGCTGTCGGGTGGTCAGCAGCAACGTGTCGCGCTGGCACGTGCGCTGGCACCAAAACCGCGATTGCTGCTGATGGATGAGCCGTTTTCCAATCTGGATACGGAATTGCGTCGTCAATTGGCGATTGAGGTACGGGACATATTAAAAGAAGAGCAAATCTCCGCCATTGTCGTCACCCACGACCAGGACGAAGCTTTTACCGTGAGTGACAAGATTGGCGTGCTTGCTGAAGGCCGTTTGCAGCAGTGGGACAGCCCTTTTGAGATATATCATCACCCCGAAAATCCGGCCGTTGCCAGCTTTGTCGGTGAGGGTAAATTTCTGGCCGGTAAATTGATGAGTGACGGTCGTATTGAAACGGATTTGGGGGTCGTGCAGGCACCCAACTTGACGGGTCAGATGGGCGATCGTGTTCAGGTTTTTGTGCGCCCCCACGAGCTGGTTCCCGGTATTAATGGCAGCTCGGTCAATGCCGAGGTGGTTAAGAGGGAGTTCTTAGGGACCTCAACCCTCTATACCTTGAAGCTGGCCAGTGGCGCACTGGTTGAGTCGTCTTTTATGGCGGATCATGACTATCAGGTGGGTGATCAGATTGGCTTGCGCCTGGAAACGGAGAAACTGGTGGCGTTTCGACAGGCGGAGTAGCAATGTTTTAAGTTCTTTGAATTCGGTACGTAAATCTTATGGTTATTACTCCAGTGCTTACTTTTTGATAGCCTAAACCTTCCTGGATGCCGTAATCGACCGGCTCAATAAAATAACCGGCACCAAACCCACCAGTACAATCAAAAGCGCCCCTAGTGCTGACTCTTCGATCATTTCATCCGAGGCAAATTGATAGACATAGGTGGCCAGGGTGTCGAAATTAAAGGGTCTGAGAATCAGTGTGGCGGGAAGCTCCTTCATGCAATCCACAAAAACCACTAAAGTGCCAGTCAGAATGCCGCCGCGAATCAGCGGCAAATGAACTTTGAGTAGTGTTTGCAGGCTATTATGCCCCAGTGAGTGAGAGGCCATATCCATGTTTGGAGTGACTTTCGCAAGGCTGGATTCTATTGAGCCGTGGGCGACGGTCAGGAAGCGCACTACATAGGCAAAAATGATGGCGGTTACGGTGCCGCTTAACAATAGGCCGGTAGAGATATCAAAATGTTCTCTGAAAAAAGCATCGAGTGAGTTGTCGAAGGCCGCAAAGGGGATCATCACACCGATCGCCAATACTGCGCCTGGTAGCGCATAGCCGAGATTAGCGACTCTCACGACGCCCTGTAACCCTTTACTTGGACTGAGGCGTTTGCTGTATGCGAGTACCAGGCCAATCAGGCAGGCGATCAGTGCCGCACTGAGAGAAAGTACAAAACTGTTGCCGGCGATGCTAAGAAACTGTTCATTCCAACTGCTGCTGAAATTATCAATGGCGTATGAGCAAAGTACCGCAAAAGGTATGGCAAACCCGGCTATAAAAGTCAGCAAACAAACTCCTGTCGCGCTCCAGGCGTGCCATCCAGTCAGGCGATAAGCAACCAGTGATTGATAGCGGTCGGCACTGTCGAACTGTTTTTGTTTGGCTCGGCCTATGCGCTCAAGGGAAATCAGTAGCACGACAAAAATCAGCATCATGCTGGCAATTTGTGCGGCACCACCCAGATTGTTCATATTTAGCCAGGTATCGTAAATGCCTGCGCTTAAACTCTTTACGGCAAAATAGTCAACCGTGCCGAAGTCGTTAATGGTTTCCATCGATACCAGAGACAGGCCCACGGCGATTGCGGGGCGTGCCATGGGTAGGGAAACCCGAATAAAACTCTGTAGCGGGGTGCAGCCCAGGGTGCGACTGGCAGCGCTGATATTGGATGAATGTTCCAGAAAAGAAGCACGCGCCATCATATAAACGTAAGGATACAGAACCAATGAGAGCATGAGGATTGCACCGCCAATGGTGCGAATGTCGGGAAACCAGTAGTCCTGATAGCTGCTCCAGCCAAACAGGGATCGCAGCGCAATCTGCACCGGTCCGGCATATTCCAGCAGATCAGTATACACGTAGGCGATTACGTAGGCGGGTACTGCGAAGGGTAACAGCAAGGCCCACTCAAAAAAGCGTCTGCCGGGGAACTCACACATGGTGATCAGCCAGGCAGTGCTCACGCCGATCAGAACGGAAAGCGCCCCAACTCCGAGCATCAGCGTCAGTGTTGTCCAGATGTAGGTAGGTAGAACGGTTGCCGCCAAGTGTGCCCAGATATTCTCACTGGGGAAAAGTGCCAGGTAAAAGACTGACGCAACGGGCAGCGTAACTAAAAAGGCAATGATGAGTGCGCCGCTGAGCCAGCGGCTGTGCGAGCCGGTTTTTCTTAATAGTGCATTTTCAGCGGAAATTGCGCTGATACTTGAATTCATGGAAGTTATATTTTCCCGCGCTGTCTAAACACAAACGGTGGCCAAGAGTCATTGCGGCTATTATCAGTTATCAAAACCCACCTTATCAACCAGTTTAGAGGCTTGGCTGCGGTTGGCCGCGATGGTGGCGAGACTCAGCTCATCGGCTTTGAAATTTCCCATGTATTGTTGAATCAGTGAAGATTTAGGTGTGCCGGGTCGCACCGGGAACTCAAAATTCTCCTGGGCATACATGTACTGAGCCAGCGGGCCGCTGAGAAACTCCATCAATTTGATCGCATTGCCTTTGTTTTTGGCGTGTTTGGTGAGCGCAATACCGCTAATGTTCATGTGCGCGCCACGGTCAGACTGGTTGGGAAAAAGCAGGTTGACGGACTTGGCCCACTCGATCTGCTCTGGTTTTTCTGCGTTGGTAATCATGTTGCCAAAATAATAGCTATTGCCCAGTGCAATATCGCAGACTCCCTCTTTGATGGCTTTAACCTGTGCGCGATCATTGCCTTGAGGCTTTCTGGCCAGATTTGCTTTCACTCCGCGCAACCACTGCTCTGTCTCTGCCTCACCGTGAATGGCAATCATGCTGCCAATCAGTGACAGGTTGTAGCTGTGTTTTCCGCTGCGCGTGCATATCTTGCCCTTCCATTTGGGGTCGACCAGATCTTCGTAGCGCAATATATCACCCTGTTTTACGCGGTCCTTTGCCAGGTAAATAATGCGTGAGCGGGTGGTTAGACCAAACCAGTGACCATTAGGGTCGCGGAATTGGGTGGGTATATTTCCCCCCAAAATCGGGCTGTCAACCGCCTGAGTTAAGCCTTTGTTGACCATGTCGTAGAGTGGCCCGATATCAGGCGTCAGAAATAAATCTGCATGGGTATTGCGCCCTTCATTGGCAATTCTCTCAATAAGCCCTTGTTTCGCAAAAATCACATTGGCTTTAATGCCCGTTTCCTGGGAAAACGCATCTAACATGGGTTTAATCAAAAACGCTTGTCGTGCGGAGTAAATATTAACTTCCTGGGCGGCATAAGCAGGAATTGCGGAAATAATCGATATAAAAGTTATAATGCAAAGCCGTTTTATTCCATGAAAGCTGACCATATCTGGTAATCCTCTAGCTGCAAGTCTGGTAAATAAGAATTATTCTTATTTAAAGGGCTTGTAAAGTCAACGATTTAGATCAATTCAACAAAGAAAGGCTGAAGATTTGTTAGCTAATTTGCCTACTTCTGTTGGCCCCATGTGCAGATGCTCTTATAATCTTTTCCATTATTTATAATTATTGAGAATTATTATATGGCCACGGGTAAGTTTTTTGCTGACCTTTTCGGGCGTTCGCCGGTAGAGCCGTTGCAGCGTCATATAGCAACGTCACACCAATGTGCTGCCGAGTTAATTCCGTTTTTTCAGGCGGTTTTTCATGATGATTGGGGGCAGGCGGCGGAGATTCAGAGCAAAATTGCCCAGCTAGAGAATGAAGCTGACGAAATTCAGAAGACTATTCGATTGCATTTGCCCAAAAGTCTGTTTCTACCCGTGCCACGATCTGATTTGGTAGCGTTGTTGGTCAAGCAGGATCAGATTGCAAATCGGGCAAAGGACATTGCCGGATTAATGCTTGGTCGGCAAATGTCAATTCCAGAACAGCTGCATGAGCCAGTATTTGAATATTTGAAACGTTCGCTGTCGGCCTCTGAGCAGGCGGTAACAGCAATTAATGAGTTGGATGAGCTTGTCGAAACGGCATTTGGCGGGCGGGAAATTAAGCTGGTTGAGAAAATGATTACAGAGCTTAACGAGCTTGAGCACCAGACCGACAAAATAGAAATTACCATTCGGGCCAAACTCTTCGCTATTGAAAAGGAGTTGCCTCCGATTGATGTGATGTTTCTCTATAAGATTATCGAATGGATAGGTGATTTAGCTGATTGTGCGCAAAAGGTAGGAAGCCGATTGCAACTACTGATCGCGCGGTAGATTTGTTTCTTCCTAGCTTTTATCAATAAATTTAAGAATAAAGTCCTATGAGCATAATTGTTGAACACGCAAATACGTTTGTCTGGATGGCCTGTTTTTTCGGGCTGTTTATGGCTTGGGGAGTTGGCGCTAACGATGTAGCCAATGCGATGGGAACCTCTGTGGGTTCTAAGGCGATCACTATCAAACAGGCGATTCTGATTGCGATGGTCTTTGAATTCGCGGGTGCCTATCTGGCCGGGAGTGAGGTCACTTCGACAATACGTAAAGGTATCATTGACTCAGATGTACTGGTCGGGCAGCCGGAAGTGCTGGTTTACGGCATGATGTCGGCGCTGCTGGCTGCTGGCTTCTGGTTGATGATAGCCAGTGTGCTGGGTTGGCCGGTATCCACCACCCATTCTATTGTTGGAGCAATCGTCGGATTTGTGATGGTCGGTGTTTCGGTTGACGCGGTTAACTGGGATAAAGTCGGTACGATTGTTGCCAGTTGGGTGGTTTCGCCTGTGATGGCTGGAACAATATCCTACATGCTTTTCAAGAGTGTTCAGCGATTAGTCTTGAGCACAGAAAACCCCTATGAAAATGCTAAAAAATACGTACCTTATTATATTTTTTATGTAGGTGTGATGATAACCATGGTGACTCTCACCAAAGGACTCAAGCATGTAGGCCTTTCTCTGAGTTATATGGAGTGTCTCGGATTTGCGCTGGTGGGCGGATTAGTGGTGATGGTTTTGGGCAAATTTCTGCTGTCCAGATTGAAGATAGTTGAACCTTCAGGCCATACGCACGGTTATCAAAACGTTGATCGTTTTGCCAACGTAGAGAAAGTGTTTGCAGTACTCATGATTTTCACTGCCTGTAGTATGGCCTTTGCTCATGGCTCAAATGATGTGGCCAATGCAATTGGGCCGTTGGCGGCAGTGGTGAGCGTTGCTTCATCAGGCGGGGAAATTTTACAACAATCAGCAGTGCCCTGGTGGATTTTGGTAATTGGTGGTGGTGGAATAGTCTTCGGTTTGGCGACTTACGGCTTTAAGGTGATTGCCACGATTGGTCGAAAAATAACGCATTTGACGCCGAGCCGTGGTTTTGCGGCCGAACTTGGCGCAGCTACCACCGTGGTGATTGCTTCCGGCACCGGGCTCCCCATCTCAACAACGCACACCCTGGTCGGGGCGGTTTTAGGTGTAGGCCTGGCGCGTGGTATGGCAGCCCTTAATTTACGTATGATACGCACCATTGTTTTGTCCTGGATCGTAACATTGCCTGCGGGTGCGGGTTTGTCGATCATGTTCTTTTTCATGTTTAAGGGAATGTTTGGCTAGGGCTGCCTGCGATGCGGGCCTAATCCTTTTTTGATTTTATGACCAGCTTAGCTTTGCCATCTCTTGTAACACTATTGGATCAGCTGGTCTCATCCCCTTCTGTGAGTTGTACCAACACGGAAATTGATCAGTCCAATTTGGCGGTGATTCATTTACTGGCCGAATGGCTCGAGCGAATCGGGTTTTCTGCTGAAATTCTGCCGCTCCCCAATCAGCCAAATAAAGCCAACCTAATTGCCACCTTGGGCAGTGGTCCCGGAGGGCTGGTATTGGCTGGTCATACCGATACCGTTCCTTTTGATGGGCAGTTATGGAGTTGCAACCCACTGGGGATGACCGAGAAAGATAATCGATTGTATGGGTTGGGAACGAGCGATATGAAGGGCTTTTTCCCCATTGTCATTGAAGCAGCCAAAAAGTATCTCAATACGCCACTTAAGCAGCCTCTCATTGTATTGGCCACCGCAGATGAGGAAAGCTCTATGGCGGGCGCTAAAGCATTAGTAGAGCTGGGCAGGCCGCTGGCACGTTATGCGGTTATTGGAGAACCTACGGGATTACGGCCTATTCGCCTGCACAAAGGCATGATGATGGAGGCGATTCGAATTCAGGGGGAATCGGGACATTCCTCTAATCCAGGCTTGGGCCATAATGCGCTGGAGGCGATGCATGACGTGCTTGGCGTGGTGATACAGTTCCAGCAACAGCTCAAGCAACAGTACCGCAATAGTGATTTTGATATTGCATTTCCGACATTGAATTTGGGGTGCATTCATGGTGGCGATAATCCGAACAGAATTTGTGGGCACTGTGAATTACAGATTGATATTCGTCCTATCCCGGGTATGGACCTGGATCTGGTGCGCGAAGCGTTAGCAAAAAGTGTGCAGCCGCTGGCCCAGAAGCATCAGGTGAAAATCGGTGTGGATTCGCTGTTTGATGGTATTCCTGCGCACGAAACGGCCGCCACAGCAGGCCTCGTAAAACAGCTGGAGAAAATCACCGGGCATACCGCTTCGAGTGTTAACTTTGCTACTGAGGCCCCCTTCCTGTCACAGATGGGTATGGAGACAGTTGTGCTGGGTCCGGGAGACATTGATCAGGCTCATCAACCGGATGAGTACTTATCAATTAATCGAATTCAGCCTACAATTGATCTTCTGGAGAAATTGATAAAAATTTATTGCCTATAATTAACCAAACCAGGCATAAATTAACCAACCGCGGCATGAGCACAGACAATGAACAATCAAACTAAACCCTATGTAGACTGGTTTCGTAATTCGGCACCCTATATCAATGCTAATCGGAATAAAACGGTTGTACTGATGCTGAGTGGTGAAGCCGTTGCGCATACACAGTTTAAAAGTATTGTTCATGATATTGCGTTGCTCAATAGTTTAGGGGTAAAGCTGGTTATTGTGCACGGTGCGCGTAACCAGATAGATCAGCTGTTAGCGGAACAAGGGATCCAGAGTCAGGTATTTCAGGATTTGAGGGTTACTGACGGGCAATCCCTGGATTGTGTCAAAAAGGCGGTTGGTGCATTGCGATCTGAAATAGAGGCGGCGCTTTCGATGGGGCTTGCCAATTCTCCCATGCATGGTGCGCGGCTGAGAGTGTGCAGCGGCAACTATATAGTTGGCAAACCCCTGGGCATTCGTGATGGCGTAGATTTTGGTCATACCGGAGAGGTTCGGCGCGTCGATTGTGCCGCTATCCGGCAGCAGCTGGATTTGGGTGGTATTGTGCTGTTACCTCCGACAGGATATTCACCCACCGGCGAGCTGTTCAATTTGTCGGCGGAGGATCTGGCGACTGATACTGCGATTGCGCTTGGTGCGGATAAGCTAATTTTAATGTGCGCAGAACAGGGTGCGTCCAGAGATGGTGTGCTGGTGAGTGAGCTGAATACTCAAGAGGCGGAGCAGTTACTTGCTGAAACTTCGCAGAGTAGTGACATTGATCGGCATTTGGCGGTCGCTTGTCGAGCCTGTAAGTCAGGAGTTCCGCGAGCCCATCTGGTGAGCTACCAGGATGATGGGGTATTGATAACGGAGCTCTACACCAGGGATGGAGCCGGCACACTGATTACAGTTAAAAGTTATGAGCAGCTAAGACAGGCAAATATTACCGATGTTGGCGGCATTATCGAATTGATTAGGCCACTTGAGCAGCAAGGAGTGTTGGTGCGCCGGTCAAGAGAGCTGCTGGAGAAGGAGATCGGCCAGTTTTGTGTGATTGAGCGCGATGCTGCGGTGATCGGTTGCGCGGCGCTATACCCTCTGGATGATGAGAAAACCGGCGAGTTAGCCTGTTTCGTGGTACACCCGGATTATCGGGCAGCCAACCGGGGCGATCAATTGCTTGCGCATATGGTAAAGCAAGCGAAGAAGCAGAATCTTGAAGCGCTGGTGGTGTTGACTACGCAAACCGCGCATTGGTTTTTGGAGAGAGGTTTTGAAAAGACGGGAGTGGATGCATTGCCGCAGGGCAAGCAGGCGCTGTATAACCTGCAACGAAATTCCAGTGTGTTTACGTTGTTAGTCTAAGCGAATGGAAAGCGTGCCGGGCCGGGCAGCAAAATTGTAGCGAATAGCCGCGAGCGGATTTTACGCTAAACGGTATTCTGTGATTGAGAGATTGTTGGAGAGGTTTAGAAAAAAATACTTGATCAGAATGGATATGCCGGGAATTCAGGGCGGGACGCGAAAGCTAAAAAGGGCAGCAAATAATTGGCCGCCCTTTTAATTTTATAGGACATAAGTCGACATTTTAGCGTCGATTTTAGAGTCCAGCTCGCGGGCGATCTGATCTAATTGATGCGCTACTCGGTGATTGAGCTGCTCCACGAGCAAACCGCCAGCGACTGTTTGAGATTCCGCGTCAATGCGGTCGCTCATCGAATCTAACTGCTGTGCGATTTGATCGGGGTTCGCAGCACTCACTTGAGCGTCTTCATAGACAATCTTGCCAAACGCTAATCCTGCTGAGGCGCCAAGAGCGATCAGTATAGCGGTTAACTTTTTCATGCTACGATCTCCTTATATAAACATCGTAATTAAATTGGGCAACAAATCTTTTTTGTTACCATTAGTGTTACCCGAAGTAACATACGTGTAACTATTACACATTTGAGCAATAAAACAACCTTTGCTTTAGTTATTAATAGAACAAATAGGAATTATTAAATAATTTTTTAATTCTTAAATGGAATATAAATGATTGTTGAACGGCCTGAATTTATTAGCGAACATAAGGCAGTGTTGATTGGTGCGGCAAAAACCTTTCAGTGTGAGTTGCTGGAACTATCCAATAGCGAAGCGGTGGTGATCTACCGCTTGCAGCGGGAAGTGGTGATAGAGGGCGTGCACATGCCACAAGGGACGATCAGCTACGGCTATTTCTGGGAAGCACGAAATTATAATGTCTATCACTTTGTGACCGCTCAAGGCAAAACCCTGGCGTTTTATTTCAATGTGAGTGATTCGACCCGGATTAGTGAATCACAAATCTACTGGCGAGATCTGGTGTTGGATGTACTGGTCACACCAGATGCAAAGAGTGAAGTGCTGGATGAGCATGAAATACCTGAGGATATTTGCGAAGATTTACGGCGGCTGATATTTGAGACGCGAGATCAGATTCTTGAACGAGTAGTTGATTTGACCAATGAGATAGAGGAGCGGACCAGACTATTTATCTCTCAGAGCAACAGTTAACCAGAGAAAGGCTGAATAGCAAAAAGGCGTCGTTATGGGGATTAAACTCAGAGCTCGTGAAGATTAATATTTAGCTGTAAATGCCCCGAACTCGATTGGGTAGTTGAAGGTTAGAGGTTTCGATATGAGCTGATAGTCAGCAGTCATATCGAAGAACGGACATTAATGCCTCAAGCAGCTGGCGGCGAAGCCATCCGCTGCCTTGACGGGTTATGACTGCGGAGTGCAATTAACCACCAAATTGATAATGGCAGTAACTGCGTTAAATAGATTACTGCAACAATGTAAGAGCTAACCGTGATTAATGCAGCTAATGGCATTGCCTTAATAATAAGTGCAATAATAAAGGTTGGTAACCCAAAAGATAGTAAAACCAAAATACCGTAAAAACTTGTCAGGCCGATAAACCTTAAAAAACTAACGTGGCCCGAATTAATAGTTTTTTTTGTGATGTGATAGAAAACAACTAAGGCTGGAACAATAATAAAAGGGGTTATTATAAGGCCACGCTGCCATGAATCATTGGGACCCGGCGGGTTAAAATATTCTTCAATGAATGGGAGTGCGACTAAGATCACTACCCATAATACTGAGCATGCCAGTGTTGCAATGCTTGATGTGATTCGATTAACCATATTACTCATAACAACTTGGGTAAGGGGCTTTTCAAGAGCGAAGCGCAGCGCCACTTTTTAAAAGTCCTAATAAGTGGGGTCGTAAAAGACTTTCAAATAGAAAAGTTTCATCTGACCCTATTTATTGTGCTCTTCCGCGCTCATTAGCGAACCGATTAGGCTGCGGGCGCCGGTCTGTGCCACAAAGCGCTCGTACATCACTGTTGTGTCTCGATAGTGGTGATCCAGTTTGTTCATCAACTCTCTCAACGATGCGAGCATGTCTTCGATATGTGCGCGACTAACCCCGCTCAGTGGAACAGCCTTCTCATCGGAAGCAAGTAGTAGGTCGCGATGTGCTAGGCGCTTGTTTCTATGCTCTCTGGCAAAAACAGATTTTTCGATGCAACGTTCTAGGTGGATTCTGGCCTCTTTCTGCAATTCTCTATCCTCAATTAGAGGAGGAAGGATTTGAATCGTGAGATTCTCATTTCCCGCTGTTCGAACCGGGTCAGTAATGCGAGCAATATGCAATAGCACATCATCCCAAAGTCCATCTTGCACGATTTTGAAAAAAAAGCCCGAAGTTCGATTTAGCAAATCCAATCGGTCTGAACTGTGGGCATAAAGTTCACGATACTCAAGCCACTTTGCGTGCACCAAAACTAGCTCGTGATACAGCGAATAGAAGCACCCGCCCAGCTCGGATCCCATGGCAGCGATGTACTCGACCCGTACTTCTTCCGCAGTTTTGCTGCTACTCATTTTCGCCTACTAATAGTTGTATACTGCGCATTCGCGTTTTGCCGCTAACGCATTTTTCAGCGATATCGGTAATTGACTAAATCGAAAGGGATTTTCAGGATTTCCCGGATTCCCTTCCGAACAAAGCGAGCGTGTCTCATATGTGCGTCTAAGGAGGGACGCGTATCTACCCTCCAAACATCGCTAACACATTGATTCTGCATCAAATTAAAAAATATAGCTAGCACAAAGCGAGCCGTTGTGCAGGCGCAAAACGCGCACATTTTGTTAATTCCTTCTTGTTATGCTGTTTGTAAGCACAGATAGGGTCAACAAAAACGAAGTCGTATAGCTTATCTCTTTTGCCGGGAATTTACAGACCGTCAGGTCAAAACGAAACATCTATTTCTATGTGTCGGTTTAGCGCAAGGCTAATACAATTTAGCCCTGATTTTGCGCTAGCCCAATAATTTCCCGGGATTCATCACCCCATTTGGATCAAACACCTGCTTCAACGCGTGCATATAGCCCAATTCTTCGTTGCTGCGACTGTAGTGCAAATAGGGTTTCTTCAAAAGCCCGACACCATGCTCGGCTGAAATGCTGCCACCGAGTTTCGCAACGATGTCGAATACTGCATCGTTCACTTGCGTGCATTTTTCAAAGAAGGCTTCTTTCCCAAGATTGTCGGGTTTGAGAATATTCAGGTGCAGGTTGCCGTCACCGATGTGGCCGTACCAGACGATTTCAAAATCAGGATAGCCCTGGGTGACGACCTGATTCACTCCGTTAAGGAATTCAGGTACTTTTGAGACGGTGACGGAAAGGTCATTTTTATAGGGGGTGAATTCTGCGATGGTCTCGGAGATATCTTCACGCAGTCGCCAAAGGTTAGCGGCTTGAGTTTCGTTTTGGCTCATCACGCCGTCCAATACCCAGCCCTCTTCAACACATCGTTCAAACAGGCTCATTACCTGTTCTTCGGTTTGTTCTGAAATCAACTCGAATTCCAGCAGCGCATAATAGGGAGATTCGGTTTCAAAAGGTTTCGCGACATCGCCCTTAGCGGTGACATAACGCAGAGCTTTATCGGAGAAAAATTCAAAGGCGGTAAGATCAAGCTGATCCTGGAAGGTTTGGGAGACTTTCATCAATGCATCAAATTCGGGGACGCCCAATACCAGTACCGCTAAATGTCTAGGCGGACGCATCAGGCGGATGGTGGCCTCGGTGATAAAACCCAAGGTGCCTTCGGAGCCGATAAAGAGATGGCGCAGGTCATAACCAGTCGCGTTTTTGACTAGCCCGTTATTTAGTTCGAGAATATCTCCCTTGCCGGTTACCACCGTTAATCCGGCCACCCAATCGCGGGTGAGGCCATAGCGGATCACTTTAATGCCGCCCGCGTTGGTAGCGATATTGCCGCCGATCTGACTGGAACCTGAGGAGGCGAAATCCACCGGATAAAAGAGATCGTTCTGTTCGGCAAATTGTTGTAACTGTTCAGTGATAACGCCTGCCTCGCACTGCACTGTGCGATCAACTGGGCTGAAATCGCCGATACGGTTCATGCGCTCAAAGGAAACCACTACTTCCTGGTCGGTCGACATGGCGCCGCCGCTGAGTCCGGTTCGCCCACCGGAGGGTACCAGTGTAAAACTCTGTTGGTTTGCCGCTTTAACCAGGGACTGTACTTGTTCCGTGTTGCGTGGAAAAACAATCGCCAGCGGGTTGGGTTCATATACACGAGTCCAGTCTTTGCCGTAGAGTGAAAGTTCGTCACCCTCGGTAATCAGGTCTTTATCGGGAAATATTTGGGCGAGTATATTCAGGATATTATCTGTTGCAGCTAAGTGGGAGGACATCGTTTTTCGCTTGGCTCTTGACGTAAAAAATGGATCGTTTTTCGAGGCGCTTATGGTACCATAGCGCGCCTTCGAAAGAGAGGTTCCGGGTTAAACTATTGCCATGTCTAAAATCAGTTTATCGTTACACAAGCAAAAGATAAAAATTCTTCTGTTGGAGGGGGTTCATCAGCGTGCCGTAGATACCTTCAACCAAGCTGGATATCATCAGGTTGATCAATTAGCCACTTCACTTAGTGAGGCCGAGCTGATTGAAAAGATAAAAGATGTACATTTTATTGGTATTCGTTCAAGAACGCAGCTAACACCGCCGGTTTTTAAAGCAGCTAAAAAGTTAATCGGGGTCGGGTGCTTCTGTATTGGAACCAACCAGGTGGATTTGACCGCCGCGACTGAACATGGGGTGGTGGTTTTTAATGCACCCTTTTCCAACACGCGAAGTGTTGCTGAGCTGGTACTGGCAGAAGCGATTCTACTCATGCGCGGCATTCCGGAAAAAAATGCCCGGGCTCACCGTGGTGAGTGGCAGAAAACCGCAAAAGATTCCTACGAAATTCGCGGCAAAACACTCGGTATTGTGGGTTATGGCAGCATTGGTGCGCAGCTGAGTGTATTGGCGGAGTCTTTGGGGATGAGGGTTGTTTTCTATGACACCATCACTAAGTTGCCGTTGGGGAACGCAACGCAGGCGAAGAGCCTGAGCGATCTGCTGGCGAACTCGGATGTGGTTAGTCTGCATGTGCCTGAGACTCCGGCAACCAAAAACATGATGGGTGCTGCCGAACTTAAAAAGATGAAAAGAGAGAGCGTGTTGATAAACGCCTCTCGTGGCACGGTAGTTGATATTGAGGCGTTGGAGAAAGTGCTACGATCGGAGGCCATACTGGGCGCGGCGATTGACGTTTTTCCTACAGAGCCGAAATCGAATCAGGAAAATTTCACTTCACCTTTGCGAGATTTCGATAATGTGATTCTGTCACCGCACGTCGGTGGCAGCACTGTTGAGGCACAGGAAAATATCGGTGAGGAAGTGGCGCAGAAAATGGTCAAGTACAGTGATAATGGCACCAGCCTGTCCAGTGTCAACTTCCCTGAAGTAGCGCTTCCCGCCCACCCTGGCGAGCATCGACTGCTTAATGTACACCGCAATATCCCCGGCATACTGTCCCAGATAAACAGCGTATTTTCAGATAACGGCATCAACATCAGCGGCCAGTATTTGCAAACGAATGGAAAACTGGGTTATGTAGTGATGGACATCCATGCGGATCATAGCGAAAAAGCACTAAAGGCCCTGCGCCGTATTGAAGGGACAATTCGTACCCGAGTGCTGTTTTAGTGTGCGAAGTGTGGTATCGAGTCCACAGCGCTAAGTTGGGCTCCGGTTTAACGGGGTGATTGGATTCGACTGATCAGTCAAAGTACGTCAAGCAGCGCCGGTTCCAGTTCCGTGAATCGAAACACAAAGCCCTGTTTCAGTGCTCGTTTTGGCCACACCTTTTGCCCGGTTAGCAGCAGCGTCGACATCTCTCCAAGGGCCAGTTTAAGGATCGGTGCAGGCGCTGGGATCAGTGCTGGGCGATGCAGGCAGCGTGCTAATATCTGGGTAAATACTTTATTCGTTACCGGGTCTGGGGCAACACCATTATAAGCACCCTGGCAGTCCTTATTGTTGAGTAGCCACAAAATTAACTGCACCAGATCTTCAAGGTGCACCCAGGACATCCATTGTTGGCCATTCCCAATTGGACCGCCGAGCCCTAACTTAAAGGGCAGCAGCATCCGTTTCAGAAATCCACCGTTGTGACCCACAACCAGACCGGTTCGGAGCAGGCAAGCACGCACTCCTTCCTGTTGTGCTTGCTGTGCCAGAGTTTCCCATCGCCGACAAAGTTCCTGCCCAAAATCGCTATTCGGCTCGGTTTCTTCATCGACCTCTTTGTCACCCTGGTCTCCGTAATAACCAACCGCAGAACCGCTTATCAGGCATCCGGGCTTGTGCTCGGCCTGCTTGATAAAGTCAATCAGTGCCTGAGTGGTTTTCAGTCGACTGTCCAGTAGCTGTTGCTTGCGTGTTGTAGACCAGCGTTTATCGGCGATGCCTTCCCCCGCCAGATTAATGATAGCGTCAAAGCGGTGCTTCGGGGTGAGCTGGTCAAGTGACTGGATAATATCGGTGTTACAGAGGGTTTGCAGAGAGGGTTCTTCAGGTCTGCGAGTCAGTAGAGTAAGCTGGTGCCCTTCTGTTATGAGAAGTTTGACCAGAACAGTACCAATGAAACCCGTTCCGCCAGTCACAAGAATTTGCATGAAAACCTCCAATTCATCGCCCGGATTGTGCTGCTTCGATCTATAATAAAACCTAAACGTCATAGAATCAGTGAGGATAATTATGCGCCGATCATTACTATTTGTCTTTTTGGTCTTAAGTAGTTTAGCTCTCCATGCCGAGATGTATCGCTGGGTCGACGAGAACGGTAACGTGTATTTTAGTGATAAAAAGCCACCGGAGTACAAGGCTGAGGACATATCCGATACCGTTAAAAATCAGAATGTGGATTACGGTAATCGGTCTGCGCAGAAGCAGTTGCAGCAAATCAATAGAAATAAGGCTGCAGAAAAAACAGAGCAAAATCAGCGCGAGCAAATTTCGTCCAGTGCTGTAAGCGCAACAAGCCGGGATTGTGAAGAAGCTCGGCGGCGCCTGAAAATCATGCGAGGCAGGGTGATTTTTTACGATGATGATAACAAGGAGGTTAAAGTGACTGAAAAGGAAAGGGAGCAGCGGGTGGTTGAGTTGGAGCGACAGATCAAGAAAAATTGTGGTTAAGCGGTAGTATTGGCCTAGATGATACAAACTGTTATAAACAAGAAATTGAATACCAGATACTGGATGCCTGAAAAATGCGAGTAATCGAAATAGCCAAATCTGGTGGGCCTGAAGTGTTAATCGAGGGAACCAGGCCGCTACCTGAGCTGGAAAGAACCCAGGTTTTGATCAGGGTTCAGGCAGCGGGAGTTAATAGGCCTGATGTCGTTCAGAGAATGGGGCATTATCCTCCTCCCGCAGGAGCGAGTGAGATACCGGGTTTGGAAGTGGCGGGCGAAGTGGTTGCGCTGGGTCCGGACACGAATCGCTACGCAATTGGCGACCGAGTCTGCGCGCTGGTGACCGGTGGCGGCTATGCAGATTTCGTAAATGCCAACGAACAACTGGTGCTTCCGATACCGGAGGGGCTTAATTACCTGGAGGCTGCGGCCTTGCCGGAAACCTTTTTTACGGTTTGGCATAATCTGTTTCAACGCGCAGGGCTAAAGTCCGGTGAAAACTGCCTGGTACATGGAGGAAGCAGCGGCATAGGCTCTGCGGCCATTCAAATTGCAAGCCGGATGGGTGCGTCGGTATATGCGACCGCCGGTAGTGCCGAAAAATGCAGTTTCTGTGAAGATCTGGGTGCGGTGCTGGCAATCAATTATCGTGAACAGGATTTTGTTGAGATTTTAAAAGCACAAACCGAGGGAATGAATGTTATTTTGGATATGGTGGGAGGTGAGTATATCCAGCGTAACATGAAAGTGGCAGCCGTAGAGGGTAGGATTGTATCGATTGCGTTCCTGTCCGGATCGAAGGCAGAAGTCAATTTTAACCCCATGTTATTGAAGCGCCTGACACTATTGGGTTCGACGCTGCGGTCACAATCAGTTGCGAGTAAAGCCAGTATTGCACGTGATCTGGAAAGTCATATCTGGCCGCTGCTTGGCAGTGGCAAAATCAAGCCGGTTATAGACTCGGTGTACCCGTTTTCGGAGGCAGCAAGAGCGCATGAGCGTATGGAGTCGAGCGAGCATATGGGTAAGATTATGTTATCTGATTAAAAATCAGCTTAACCTATTGCCCTTGATCGCGGGCAAAATATAGGAATGCATGATAAATAGCAGGAAAGTGATTGCCCAAAGTAGCGCAGAGCACCACAGAAAATGCTCCACGTAGGGGCCAGCATGATGGGCCATAAGCCTGGTGGTGAGCGCGCCCAACAACGTAGAGTGAATAGTTAATAACAGGCCGAGACCAGGTGCTGGGCGCTTGCTGCGAATCCCCGTCACTCTGATCAGCATGGTTAAGGTGATGGTTCCGATTCCGCCCAGCGTGATTATATGCACTGCGTCCTGGGTGCTTAAAAGGAAACCTAATCGTGCCCAGGCCAGCAGGCCAAATCCAACAGCCATCCAAAAATACCCTAAATGCAGAGGTATTACAGAAATCACACTGCGAATTCCAACGCTGCGCCATGCGGACAACCGGATCATAAGGATCACCGCTAGACTGAGAGCAGGTATTGCCGACCAGGTTTTCGTAATCGGCAGCAGCTCCATCAGCATGAGGATCATGACGAGCAGCATGCACAGGGTCTCATAGGTGGGCTGGAAAGGAATCCTTACTTCCTGTCCGCGCTCGCGCAGTGCGCCAATGGTGGCTGGTGGAATCAGGCGTCCCCCCATGGTGATTATTAGAAGGCTGATGAGATAGAGGGTTATATAGAGACTGGTATAAGCGCCAGAAAGCTTTGCGGTATAGGCGAGCCAGTAGAAAGTGCCGGATAAAATGGCTAGAGTTAACAGAACAAAGGTAAACATGCGGTTGCGAAGTCGTTTCGCCGCTCTAAATTTCTGACTGGTTACTGCGCCAAGAATGAGTGGAAAGAGTCCAGCGATTAGAAAGGCCAGTTCTTTGGGAAGCCCAATATCAATAAACCAGACCAGGCGACCGGCTAGCCATAAAAGAATTAGTCCGGCTAATTTTAAAATGGATATGCGGGTGATCAGATAGCCAGCAATGACGGCGAAGCTATAGCCGAAAATCATCTCTTGAGCATGCCAGAGACCGGGAGATAGCCAAAGCGGGTTGGGAAGATAGCCATTTCGCATACTGAGCATTAATAAGGGAGCTAGCATGGCCGCTATGGCGGCAACCAAGAAAAATATTTGATAGGCCTGCGTTTCCCGGCTCAGAGGTGTGCGCTTTTTCATAAATTAATTTTTGCTCTCAATACGGTTGTGTGAAATGTGCTTTGGGTATTCTAACCCGTTGCATCTTCGGTAGGATAATCTTCGCTACGCCCTTGCTAAATCTTGCAATGATTCGGTAAGTTTGCTAAAACACCTTACGCTGTTTCAAATGATCACCTTAACAGAAATGCAGCAGGGAGTGCTGTCATATGAAGGTAACTCGGCTGTATCAGTTTTCATTTTTCGCACTGTTATTCAATAGTGCCATTGCGTTTGCTGACATTCGTCTACAGGCACCTGAGTCCGTTGGTGCAGGCGCCACGGTGGTTATATCCTGGCAAGGTCAGGGAGCCGATAACGACTTCATTTCGATCGTCACTCAGGGGGAAGCTGAGGGTAAATATAACAAATACAGATATGCCCGCAAGGGTGGCCCCGTCAAATTGGTTGCACCTGACGTCCCCGGTGATTATGAAATTCGTTATTTAAATGCAAGCCGTCCCTATCAAACATTAGCCCGCAGTAAATTAACCGTAACAGAGGTCACTGCGACCATTGAGGCGCCGCAGGAAGTGATGGCCGGGGAGAACTTCAGCTTTAGCTGGAGTGGGCCGGATAATGAAAGGGATTTCATAACACTTGTTTCCAAAGGCGCACCAGGAAGAAAGTACGGAAAGTACCAGTACACACGAAAAGGCCCCTCACTTAGCCTCAGAGCGCCGGATGAACCGGGAGAATATGAGCTGCGCTATCTCATGGGAAGTTCAAAGAAAACGCTGGCTCGCTCGGCCATTCAGGTCAAGGCAACCCAGGCTAAAGTCGAGGGGCCAAAGCAAGTGCCTGCGGGGGCAAAATTCTCGGTTGATTGGGTGGGCCCGGATAATCAGCAGGACTTTATAACCCTGGTTCAGCGGGATGCGCCGGGAAAAAGCTATGGCAAGTATCGATACACGAATACAGGTAATCCCGTTGTATTAACAGCGCCCGATGAGCCGGGTGAATATCAGGTGCGCTATCTGACGGGGAGTGCTCATTATACGTTAGGCAGCTATGACCTAACGGTGACTGCAACCGGTGCCGGGTTGGACGCACCCACGGAGGTTATGGCTGGTTCAATGGTGAATGTGACTTGGCGGGGGCCTGATAACGTACAGGATTATATTACGGTGGTGAAACAGGGTGCCAAAGAGAAAGAATACAGTGATTATCGATACACTCACTCTGGTAATCCTGCGCTATTGCAGATGCCCGAAATTCCTGGTGACTATGAAATACGTTACTTAACCGGCGGTTCACACAGAACGCTAGCGAGCCGCCCGGTGAAAGTGACTCCGGCGAGTGCCAGCTTGCTGGCTCCGGAAAGTATTGAACTGGGCGAAGTGGTTCCTGTTTCGTGGGAGGGTCCCGGTAACAACCAGGATTACGTTATTATTGTTTCATCTGGCAGTAAACAAAATCGAAGAGGAACCTATGCCTATGTGCGTCGTGGTAAAAACCTACGGATTGCATCCCCTGCTGAAGTGGGGAGTTACGAAGTTCGTTATGTCACGGGTGGTTTAATGCAAACGCTGGCGAGCGTTAACCTTGAGGTTACGCCGTCGCGTATTCCGGGAACACTGCAAGTGGTGCGAAGCGGGGAGGCTGGAACTGAAGGTCAGGCGCTGCCAGCAATATCCATCATTCTAGATGCTTCCGGTAGCATGTTGCAGCGCATGGATGGCAGACGCCGTATCGAGATTGCAAGAGAAGCGTTGTTAAAATTAACCGAACAGGTTATTCCGGAAAATACGCTGTTTTCACTGCGGGTTTTTGGTCATAAGGAAAAAGACAGCTGTCGAACAGACTTGGAAATTCCTCTCGGGCCGCTGAATAGGTCGGCAGTGAAATCGAAAATTTCAGCGATCAATGCCATGAACCTGGCGAAAACGCCGATCGCGCATTCTTTGCAATTGGCGATCTCTGATTTAGCGCAGGCCAAAGGAGAAAAAATAGTTTTGCTGATAACGGATGGTGAGGAAACCTGTGATGGAGACCCCGCAGAATCAATTCAACAAATAGCGGGTAGTGGTATTGACGTGCAGGTGAATATAGTCGGCTTTGCCATTGATGAATTGATGTTGCAAGAGACGTTCCAGCGGTGGGCGAGGTTAGGGAATGGACGTTATTTTGATGCACAGGATGCTCAACAGTTGGAAAACAGCTTAAGTCAATCTTTGCAGGAATCCTATGAAATTCTCGATCAGCAGGGTGCTTTGATCGGAGCGGGTGAGCTTGGCGCTGCCCCAATCAAATTGGCTCCGGGGGCTTATCGCTTAAGGCTCGTGGGTGGGTCGGCCAGTGAGTACAAAGAGATCCAGATAGAGTCGGACAAGCTTAAGGTGGTCAGTCTCTAGTGGGAAAGAAGTGCCTGATGCAATTCAATGTCTTTTGCAATCATATAAAAATAGGGGGGGTAAGATATGTCAGACAGCAATTTTAATTTGGGAAAAGTTATCGAAGACGCGAAACAGGTGGTCACTCAGCCGGTCGCTTTCTATAAATCGATGCCACAAACTGGCGGGTTTGCCGAACCCTGCATCTTCCTTGTGGTAATGGCGCTCATTATGGGTGCTATGGCAACCCTGTTTTCGTTCTTTGGTATGGGGAAAATGGGAGCGGTGGCCATTGGCTTCAGTTCAATCATTATAATTCCAGTAATGGCGCTAATCGGCAGTTTCGTCGGAGCCCTGATCATGTTTGTGGTATGGAAGCTGATGGGTTCTGAAAAGGATTATGAAACGGCCTATCGCTGTATTGCCTATGCCAGTGTGATTTATCCCATTATGCCGCTGGTCGCCTGGATGCCCTACCTTGGAACCCTGGTAGGTGTGGGCTGGGGTATGTACCTGATGTATCTTGCAACGCTGGAAGTACACCAAATAAAACAACAAACAGCGCAAACTGTGATCGGAGTGCTCGCCGCAGTCATTATCTTTATTCAGTTGTCCGGGGAATATGCTGCACGGAATATTCAGGCTACCATTGAAGAGTCCACCAAAGAATGGCAGCAGGGTGCTGAAGAGATGGGCAAAGCATTTGAGAATATTTCCAAGAGTACTGAAGATATGACGCCAGAGGAAGCAGGGAAAGCGCTGGGCGAGTTCTTTAAAGGGCTATCAGAAGCGATGCCAGAAGATGTAAAAAAACAAATTGAATCTGCCAAGGGCGGCAATGCGGCCAGTGCCTCATCGAGCGATAAGGCAGTAGATGCCGCGTCGGAGTGACATTGTCTGGCTCGCTCTCAGGCATTTGTTGTAATGATGCTCGCTATTATTGCAAATGCCTGGAGAGTGATTTTTAATCCGACAGTTTTAATGGAGGCGAGGGTTCAAGGCTTTGGTTTGATGCCCTCGAAAGCGCGATAGTAAAGGAGTAAAAGAGTATAAGACTCATGGCGATATGTTCTCCAGCCTCCTCAATAAAACTGAAAATATGAGACAAAAGGATGGTTTTTATGGGTGTTGTGATGTGACTTATGATATCTATAACGACACCAAAGAAGGTCAAAAGTAGCAACAGTGCGAAAACATTTCTCGATATTTTGCGCACCTCAGGGCTGGAAAAAAAATAGAGCAGAGAGCCGACCAGAAACAAAATGATACCGGCACCTAAGGCGTAAAAAAATTGGCCATAGTGATAAATATCTTCGCGCGACAAGGTATAGAATTTTGAAATATACTGCCCCACCGTAGCACCGCCGAATTTTTCGTGGATTTGTAGTGCATCATCCAGCATTAACCAAAGAAAAATTAAGGCCCAAAAACAAAGAGGCCTTAATCTGCGAGCTGTTGCTACATAAGCGAGCAGCAATACGATCCAAAATTCTTTGATGTATTGGAAAGATTCCGGGTAGCTGCCATCCGCGTTCATCCAGAACGGACCCTTTGGGAACCAGGGGATTCTATAACTAAGAATGTGAAGGCACATATAAAAGAGGTCGGTGGTCAATAGTACGAAAAGCAGTATTAAACCGGCACGTTTTACTTCAGCAGACATGTGTAATCCCTTTTGTATGCCTATCGTGGTCTGGAAATTAATTTATATTGACGACCGAATAAATTATGCAAAACAGTAAAGTCTTTATAAATTAGGACAAAGAGCACTAAAAGATAAAAATTTTAACAGTGCCAAGCGCTATTTTAAACGGTTGGGTAATCTTGTGCTACAGGAGGCTCTGTCTAAAAATCTATGTGCGACCTATATCAACGGCTTGGTAAGATAAGTTTGGCGGTGGAAACTATCGGCCAAGCCTAAAAAGTTAGCCCCAGTCAGGCTGAAAATTGGTTTTTTTTTGCGCAATTTCACACGCAGCAAAATGACCTGACCCCAGCGATCCACGGTTTCAAAAATGCGATCAAACCAAAGAGGAATGTGCCGGTATTTTACCTTGGTATAGGTCGAGCTGAGTTGCTGTCAGGGCAATATAAGGAGACAGTAAAAAGCTATAAAGCAGCGATGAGTTTCGACCCGGAAAATATTTTTGCTCACACAAATTTGGCAAAAAACCCTGCACGCCATTGGTGAAATTGCGGAAGCTGAAAATATTTTTAAATCTATAATCGATAACAAACAATCGGTAGAGGGCATTCCGGCAGATACCCGATTATTGTAATGTTTGGCTGTTGCTTGCCAGCAGTCTAAAATCCAGCAATGCTGTCATCGACAAACTAATTTTCGCGTAGCGGTAAATTAATGCCTTTTTATTATTTCTATTGTGGGGTATAAACACAACTTAATTGAAGAAAACTATTTAAGATAGTTTAAGTGTTATCTGAACATAAATTTGATATATAAATAGGCAATTGAAAAATTTCGCTGGGAGCAAATCTATAATGATGGAAAATGGAGTTGATTCAGTATCCGGTGAGCAGACCGAGGAGAATTCCCCGGCGCTAACCCAGGATGAAAAAAACTGGGGAATGTTCTGTCATATTGCGGTATTTACAGGGTTCCTGATCCCTTTTGGTAATATTATTGCGCCATCGGTGCTGTGGTTGATGAAAAAAGATGAAAAGCCTTTCGTTGATTACCATGGCAAAGAGGTAATCAATTTCCAGCTGACTTTGTTGATAGTGGTTGCCCTGAGTTGGCTGCTTATATTTATCGTAATAGGATTCTTTTTGCTGGGAGCAATCGGTATTTTCGCCCTGATAGTGACTATTATTGGAGCTATTAAAGCCAGTCAGGGAGAGTATTACCGGTATCCGCTTTGCATTCGATTTATTAAGTAGCCTCTTACTCTTCTGCATTACCAGACTTTTTCATGACCAGAACTGGATAAGATTGCTTGGACTTTAATTTGCCATGCTTAATACTGAGATTTACCAACCATTTGGCTGAAAGCCCAAGCATTTTGGTTTAACCCGTTTAGAGGTCATGATATAAATGATAGACATTTTTATAAGTGAGTGTTTCGTCGATGAATAACAGTGAGAGTGAAACAAGTTCTGAGGTTAAAGAGGTTTATGAAGCATTATCAAATGTGCTTGATCCCGAGGTTGGCGTTAATATTGTCGATTTAGGGCTGGTCTATGAAGTTCTTTGCGAAAAAGAAAGAATAGCGGTGACTTTGACTCTAACGTCAGCTGGCTGTCCCATGGGCGATCAGATTGTTGAAGAAGCAACGCAAGCGGTCGAGGCGGTCGCCAAGGGGGCTGCGGTCAATGTGGAACTGGTTTGGGAGCCTTTCTGGCGCCCTGATATGATGTCTGATGAGGCCAAGAAAAAACTCGGCTGGTGATTTGGATAATTAGTTTTAGCTAGGCCTTGCCCGTTGTGAAAAATGCTATTTAGAAAGTGGATCTTGCTTCACCGCCATCACAATTCTCAATCTTATTTATGTTTCTTTCTGACTCAATAGGGTATTAACCCAAGCCTACTTAGGGGACCGCTGTGAAATTGGATTTTCCCAATCATTTACGAATACCGCTTTTGATTTTGGGGATGATTTCGCTAGTTGTTGGCACGCTGGCTGGAGTGGCACGCCTCGGCTGGCCCGTCCCCGTTTTTGGATCATCACAAATTGTCCATCACGGTATTTTAATGGTTCCGGCATTTTTTGGTGCTGTGATTGGTCTGGAAAGGGCGGTCGCCATCGGCAGGTTATGGGCCTACGCGGCCCCGTTATTAAGTGGTGTTGGCGGTGTCATACTGATTGTGGGAGCTGATCCGGCAATTGCAAAAATATTTCTGTGTGGTGGCAGCATTGCTTTTGTTGCCGCCTCGTATGCGGTGCTTAATATTCAGAAAGCGTTGCATAACTGGATCCTCTTAATGGGTGCCATAGGTCTATTAATAGGTAATTTACTATTAGTGTTCGAGCTCCATTTAAGGATGTCGGTGCTTTGGTGGATGATTTTTCTCGTGCTGACAATTGCAGGTGAGCGGTTAGAACTGAGTCGGCTTGTGATCCGCAGCAACAAAAAGCGTCAAGCATTAGCAGTGTTATGTATGATTACATTTCTTGGCGCGTTGTTGAGTGCTTTTGACTTTAACTCTGGAGAGTTTTGTGTGGCTCTGGGGGTGCTGTCTATTGCGGTTTGGTTAGTCAGTTATGACATTGCGCGACGTACGGTTTTTCAAACAGGCCTGCCGCGATTTACTGCAGTTTGTATGCTATGCGGTTATTCCTGGTTGTTTTTTTCTGCGTTCCTATTGATATTGGCCTATTTAGAGTTAGCCGATATCACCCGTGATGCGCCTTATCATGCCCTATTCCTGGGGTTTGTGTTCTCGATGGTATTAGGCCATGCATTGATAATATTTCCGGCCGTGACGCGACTAAAAATACCCTATTCAGCTGTATTTTACTTGCCCCTACTTTTCCTGCATGTAACTCTGGTGGTGCGTGTGTTCGGAAACCTGGGTCTGATGCCTAAGGTGTATGCACTGGGGGGACTGCTTAACGCACTTTCGCTGGCTGTGTTTGTAGCAACCATGGTTTACTCAATCTTTTTGGGGCTTCGGGCGCGAACTATGCGTCAATAGCGGAGCTTTTGATTCGCTTGATGGCAAAAATTGCTAGAGTGGTGAGTAATTAGGGGTTCATAATTTGCAAACGAAACAGATAGAACTTCCAAACTTGCAGGAAATGATAGATCTTTATCGAACCTGCATGCGATTAACGAGGGATGGTGAAATCCTGTTGCAAGCAGCAAGCCGTCTCAAACGTTTGGCTTTGAATTCAGAAATATTCGCTGTCCAGGCTGGAGTCAAAGGTCGCGTATTTCAAAGCCTTTCGAAGGAAACCAACCAATTATCCCGTGATATTGCCGAGGTAGTCCGGCAGTTATTAGCGAACGTAGATACAATTTCAGTTCAGGCCATTGAGAGTGCTGAACAGACTCGGCTGTGTGAAAAATATCAGCAGGCAATAATAATCGGGGTGACTTCTCCTACGCGGGAGCAGGTCGCTGCACGTCATCAGTTTGTTGGCGAGGGCATTATGCGGGCGCTGTCGGAAGTATATAGCTCGCTGGTTAATTCGCACCGCATGATGAATGACATGGAGCACTTACATCACCGGCTACCTGTAATCGCAACGTTAATGAAAATCGAAGCTAACCGAGATAATGATTTTCGGGATACATTTACCACCAATGCAGCCGATTTATTACTGCTCAATGAGGAGTTAAAAAAGGTGATTGCCAGCGTCCATAATACCACCGAGAATGCGCTGCAGTATATCAACCAGATGGGTGTGGGAGTTTATCGATGATTAAAAAGCCGATTTTTGAAAAAGATGGCCATACCTGGTTTGTATTTGGGAGAGAGCAAAAAAAATTTAATACAGTCATTGATACTAATGAGTATCTCATTATCAGCAATGAGCAGTATATACTGCTAGATCCTGGTGGTACTGAGATATTTCCGAATGTAGTTGCAGCCGTTTCAGAAGTGGTTGATGTAGGTAAAATAGGTACTTTTTTCTGCTCTCATCAGGATCCGGATATCATGTCCTCGCTACCCTTGTGGATGGGCCTGTGCCCAAAGGCAAAGATATATCTTCCCGCTATCTGGTCAGACTTTATTGCTCATTTTGGACATGAGTATGTGGATAACTTTGTTAAAGTGCCGGATAAAGGGGTAAGCATTCCAATAGGCAAAGATAAGGCCGATTTACAACTGATCCCGGCACACTATTGTCACAGTAGTGGCAACTTTTCACTCTACGATCCCAACGCAAAGATTCTTTTCTCTGGGGATATCGGTGCTGCAATTATGCCCATTGACGCCAATGAACTTGAGGTTACAGATTTCCAGCAGCACATTCAGTATATGGATCACTTCCATCGCAGATGGATGCCATCAGAAAGAGCGCTGCGAAATTGGGTCGCCAGAGTGCGGGAATTGGATGTTGACATGATGTGTCCGCAGCATGGCTCGATTTTTTCGGGGGAAAATGTCGGGTTGTTTCTCGATTGGCTGGAACAATTGGAAGTAGGATCCGCACACTAGACCTGGCGTGTCGCTCATGGTTTGACTCGATGAGATTGATAGCTAGAGCCTCTGAATAACTCCTAGATCCCTCTGGCGTACAGAGTGGTTGTAGATCAAGACGGCTTTGTGCAGTAATGTCCAGGCCTTGCAAACAAAGAACCAATAGGGGTTAATGGAAGATCTGGCAGTGCGGCGGGATTTACAGATAGTGACGAATATTTTTATCCGTTTAGGTAATTTAGAGTCGATGCAGTGAGTCAGTTTTAATGTTTGAATTGCTGAATTTAAGTTCGGTCGTTAATTGGCTCGGGCTATTTGGCATCGCGGTATTCGCGATTTCCGGAGCTCTGGATGCTGCGCGTAAGAATATGGATATTCTTGGCTTTATGCTTATTGGAACGTTAACCGGTCTAGGCGGAGGAACCGTCAGAGATCTGTTACTAGGCAAACTTCCAGTTTACTGGGTGGAAGAGCCAGCCTATGTTGGTATGTGTTTGTTACTTTCAGCGATAACCTACTTCATTGTTCCAATTATTGCATCTCGAGCCAAGGCATTGATTTGGATGGATGCTTTGGGCCTGTCGCTATTCTGCGTCCTCGGCGCTCAGATTGCGGTAACCCAAGGGGTCTCACCCCTCATTTGCGTTTGCATGGGCGTTATCACCGCCAGTTTTGGCGGTATTATGCGAGATGTGCTCTGCGGCTATGATTTGGTTCTAGGGTCGCGGGAATTGTATGTGACAGCAGCGGTTTCAGGTGCCGCCGTTTATTTGGCGCTGCATTGGCTGGGAATCCACGAGGATATTGCGGCTATAGGTGGTTTCCTGGCGGCTTTGACCTTGAGAAGCGCGGCAATTATTTGGGGACTGAGTTTGCCCTCCTATACGCCCTCTCAAAATAATAATCAGGGCCGATGATCAGTTGCTGGATTCTGCGCCGGTGTTGAGGTGGGAGGCAAATGACCGTCACCCAAAATCCAGAACACGGAATGACCCTAAACAGCAGGCGCGGTACAATGTTGATTTGTTAAGGAACCTATGATTGGTCCCTTAAGGGCTATAACAGCTTTCCAAAGTGCGAGTAGAAACTGAAAGATGCCAGACTTTTCATTCGATAATACCTATGTGCGGGACTTGCCCGGATTTTATACCGCTTGGCAGCCAGAGCCTAGTCTAAACCCGGAACTGCTTTACCTCAACTTAACGCTAGCGGAACAGCTTGGGCTGGATTTAACTGAGTATGATAAAACTGCATTAGCAGAACTTTTTGCCGGAAAGAGTCTGCCCGAGGGTGCCGAGCCCATTGCCCAAGTTTATGCTGGCCACCAGTTTGGTCACTTTAACCCACAACTGGGAGATGGTCGCGCGCTGATTATTGGCGAAGTCATTGACAATCAAGGGAAACGCTTCGATATCGGCTACAAAGGCTCTGGTAAAACTCCCTTTTCCAGGGGTGGCGACGGTAAAGCTGCCATAGGCCCAATGCTGCGTGAAGTGCTCATTGGCGAAGCCATGCACGCCTTGGGCGTTCCTACCACGCGCTCCCTCGCAGTGACAGCTACCGGTGAGCAGGTGTTTCGAGATCGGCAACAGCCTGGTGCGGTGTTAACCCGCGTCGCCGCAAGTCATATTCGTATTGGTACTTTCCAGTTTTTTTCAGCACAGGGCGAGCATGATGAAGTGCGGCGTTTGGCCGATTACAGTATTGCTCGGCATGATCCTGAGCTTGCCGCAGCGGAAAACCCCTATCTCGAATTTCTTGGTGCCGTCACCCAAAGACAAGCCGAATTAGTGGCACATTGGATGAGTTTGGGTTTTATCCATGGGGTGATGAATACCGATAATGTGAGTATCGCCGGTGAAACCATAGACTATGGTCCATGCGCCTTTATGGAGGCTTATGATCCAAATGCGGTTTTCAGTTCTATCGACGAGCAGGGACGTTATGCCTATCAGAACCAGCCTCGAATCGCACAGTGGAATCTTGCAAGATTCGCGGAAACCCTTTTACCCTTGCTAGCGGAGGACCAACAGGAAGCTGTTGATCTGGCAAATCAGGTAGTTCAACCTTTCTCCGACACTTATCAGAAATGCTGGCTGGAAAAGATGTGTGCCAAGCTGGGGCTGGAATTAAAGGCAGAGAGTGGGGAAAGAGATAAGGCCATGGTCGAAGAATGGCTGGAATTACTGCAAGCCCAAAAGGTTGATTTCACCATGGCCTGGCGTCGCCTGGCAGATGCTGCCGAAGGTCAACCAACAGGGTTGCAAGAACTTTTTACCGAAGCGGCTGCAATCGATGCTTGGCTCAGTAAATGGCAGGTGCGTTGTGACGAAGAAGATAGCACGGACACAAAAATGGTAAGCGAACAGTTAAGGGAAAATAGAGGTAAAGCCATGCGCGCCATAAACCCCTGGCTGATTCCTCGCAACCATCGTGTGGAGGAGGCGCTTGCTGCCGCATCGAATGAAGGAGATTTAGGGCCATTTGAGCTACTCTTATCTGCATTAGAGCAGCCTTATGAAGAGAATGCTGAATGGGAGAGATTTGCAGAGCCAGCTACGCCGGACTTTACTGCGCGGTACCAGACCTTTTGCGGGACTTGAACTGTTTAAATAACTGATAAATCAAAGCCGTGCGATGATTGGAGTACTGCTTTGATTTATCCATGATAATTTTCTTGTTAGGTCATGATACCTTTTGACTCCAGAAATTCATCTGGCACATCAGCATTTTTCCGACCCACAATAGCAAAGTAATATAGCGAATGGTGGCTTCATAAGCTTCGGGTATAATATCCACGTCTACCAAGCGAGATATACCATTTTTTTTAGCTCCTCGCCCATCATGCCATTACCTGCACCCAGATCCGAGCACTCGTAACTCCGTGAAAGTATCTTGAGATTGCTCTATGGCAGATTCTAGGATGGTTGCTACTTTACTGGGGGATGTGCACTTTAAGCGATCATAATATACTTGTTCGTACAGACCTTGTACTTGGTAAATTTCAACGTAGTCATGAAATCGTATTTTACGTTGACCTCCAGAACCCTGAAGGTAGAAATAGGATTCGTCTTGATTAAGGTTGGATGATTCGGGTTTTGGAAACTGTATTCTGTGCCTTTTTAGAATGATACTCCTGTTTTAGTTTTATGATATTTAGCCCAACGCTGAGCACATGGGGCGGCACTCCTTTCAGCAACGTACCAATGGAGCGTTTTGTTAATTTTTTACAAATCAAGGTTACGCTTTAAAACCTTTGCTGATGTAATAATGCGCGTAGTACGATAAAGCTCTGGATGTTTCTCGCTGTCTGTGTGGCGCATTGGATTTCCTGATGTTGGACTAACAAACCAGGAGATTTCTGGGCGCGGCTCACCTAGCTGCTTTTTTAGTGCCTGTGGTGTAATGCCTATTGCCTCAGCCGCAGCATTGAACGTGCAGCGTGTTTTCACTTCGTTTAGGTAATCAATTACCAGTTTGATTTTGTCATGTACCACTAGAAGATCCTTGTAAAGTTAACATTTGAATACCGCGCATGCGCGTTTGGCCACCAGTGTTTTTTTGCGGTATCAGTAATTCATTGAATAAGAAGGGATTTTTGGATTTTTTTCAGAGTCCTTTCCGAACAAAAACGAGCTTGTTTCATATGTACTCGTTAGGCGGATTCCCGTACCTATCCACCGAACATCGCTAACACCTTGATTCTGCACCATATTAGAAAATATAGCTAGAGCAAAGCGAGCCATTGTGCAGGTGCAAAACGCGTATATTTCACTAATTATTTTTCAGATACTGACTATTCGTACAGTATTAGTTTGTGAGGTAGGTTATCTTTTTACCGTCAGCCAATGCGTTATTGCAACACCAAATGTGGGGTCAGATGAGCCTTTTCCGGGCAGATTAGAGTCGGCAGTGCCCTGTCAGCTTTTAATCTGTTGGCCGTCGGCTACGTCCCGGGAAAAGATGATCTTCAGCGACACGCCAACAATAATAATGCGACACAAATCTGCTCCTCACTCCTTCAATTCAGGCGGATGAAGAAAAATAGTTGAATGTAACTTATTGCCGAGCAGTCTAGTCCTGTATTATCTATAGTCAGCCGCTTTTTAACAGGATTAATCATGGAAAACACTACGCTCAGTCTGCTGGCAATCATTGCTTTGCTGGCTGCCAACGGTTTTTTTGTCGCCGCCGAATTTGCCCTCGTCAAGGCAAGAGGAACGCGGTTAGAGAGCTTGGCCAATGACGGCAGCTCAGCTGCAAAACTCACCGTGCGCATGCAGCAGAATATCGAATCCTACCTGGCTGCCTGCCAACTGGGTATTACCATGGCTTCGCTGGGGCTTGGCTGGGTCGGTGAGCCGGCGGTTGCTGCGCTGCTCGAGCCGTTATTTCTCAGCATGGGCCTACCCGAGACGCTGTTGCATACCACCGCTTTCGTTATCGGTTTCCTGATTTTCTCGTCGCTGCACATCGTGGTCGGTGAACAGGTGCCCAAAACCTTTGCTATACGCCAGTCAGAGTCGGTGTCGCTGTGGGTCGCTTATCCACTGCAAATCACCTATCTCACGGTGTACCCACTGAACTGGTTGCTCAACGCCGCGACCGGCAGCATTCTTTCGTTGTTCAACGTAGCAGAAGCAAGCCATGCAGACATCTACAGCCATGACGAGCTCAAAGGACTGGTGGCCACCTCGGTGGAACACGGTGAACTAGGCGCAGACAAGGCGGAAATGCTGAGAAACATGTTCGAGTTCGATCAGCGCCAGGTGAGTCGCGTGATGATCCCGCACACCGCGCTTAAATTGCTGGATATCAACGGTAACACCGACGAAAACTTCGCGACCATCCGCGATAGCGGTCATTCCCGTTTTCCGCTGGTCGACGGTGAAGATAACGAAAAAATTCTTGGTATCGTACTGGCCAAGGATCTCTACGCCGCCATGCTAAATGACGATAAGCAGCCGTGGTTAAATTTATCGCGATACTGTCGTGAACCTTTTATCGTTCCCGAGTCACAGAAGGTATCGAAACTGTTCGATGCGATGAGAGCCAAACGTGCGCACATGGCGATCGTTGCCGACGAATACGGCGATCTCGTCGGCATCATCACTTTGGAAGATCTGCTGGAGGAAATTGTGGGCGATATCGAGGATGAAACCGATGAAGCCTCAACAGCCTATGGCATCACTCCGCTGGAGGAGAATCGCTGGGAGGCAGATGGCCTGGCATCGCTCTCCGATGCTGAGCGCAACATTGGGTTGGTGGTTCCGGATGGGCTGGATGCCAACACCCTCTCCGGTCTGTGCATGGCCTCAAAGGGCGAAATGCCCAAGCCTGGTGATGAAGTGATCGAATACGGTTATCGTTTTACCATACAGAGCGTGGAAAACCACCGTGTGGGTAGCCTGCTCATCGAAAAGCTGAGCAAGGAGGATGAAGAAAATGAGAATACCGATGACACTGCAGGTGATTGATTTGCACAGCTGAAGCTTAAATTCTGGCTGGTAGAAGTTGATGCTTGCAGTTCTCGCAGTGCACTCGCAAAAACCGTGTTCCAGACGGTCGCAGGTAAAAAACTCTTCGAGTTCACGCTCGACGTAGCAGGGCGGCCACCGCCGCTATGCTTAAAGGAGGTCCTTAAATATCTGGTAAGCCCAGCTACTAATATCCGATTTGCATACCACCCGAATAGCGACGCATTACTGTCAGCCCAAAGATGATGACCGGTTCCGAAAGAGGATTGAAAAACAATACGGAATAGAATTTGCTCAGATGAAAAGCGGTAGACCAAGGAATAAGGAATCGTAGTACTATAAAATACCTCCGTCCGGAATGCCGTTGCTTTAAGCTAACTCAACTACAAATCGGGGTGCACCTGGGGGCATAAAAAAGGCCAGGATGAGGGGCTGTATCCTTAAGACAGTACCATTCCCGCCGTTCCCGTTATCTATGCCATTCCTGGGAACGTTGCGCGAAGGCATCAAAAGGGGCTGTCTGCGCCCTTTGTTTCTGCGCTGCCAGACCCTATAGTCTGAAGGCTCCAGCCGTCGTTAACCCTTGATTGCGGCACTAAAGATTCGAGCAATTCTACAGGATACCTATGACTAAACGACTGATCCACACTTGCAGCCTGCTGCTACTCGGCTTCCTTGTTGTCTGTCAGTCCAGTGCGGCCACCCGGCCCGTAGAGGTGTCCGTTAATTTTGACTACCCGTTGCTACGTCAGCTGATGGTTCGGCAACTGTTCAACCAGGAAGGTGAGCGTGCCGAGTTGCTGCACGACCCCAGTGGCTGTAACCAAATTGTACTGACTAATCCGGCTATCGCGCCCCGGGGCGCCGAGTTCGAATTGACCGCACGCGTGGATGCGCGCCTGGGTATCGATCTGCTGGGTAGTTGCAAACAACTGCTGGCCTGGCAAGGCGGAGTCGGTTTTCTTGGACAGCCGCTGATCAGCCCCGACAGTCGTTCTGTGCGAGTGAAGCCTTCGTCCACCTGGCTGATCGGGACAAATGGCAACAAGATTGTCTCTGGCGCCTTGTGGGATGTAGCCCGAGGTAGCCTGAACAACTTTTTTGCCAACTTCACCCTGGAGCTGTCGCCCTATATCGACTCTCTGGGAGGTTTGCTGCCCGAGGTGCTACCCCATCAAACCACGCAGCAACTGCAGGCGATGATAAGCAGCCTGAAGCTGCATGACTTAAAGGTAAAACCGGCCAGCCTGGATGCAACCATCGGCTTTATGGTTGACGCGCTGGCAAAAACTGAGCAGGTGGAGACTATACTGACAGAGGAAGAGCTACAGGAGTGGGAAACTCGCTGGCAGTTGATGGATGCCCTGCTGGTGATGGCAGTTAAACACTATGCCGCTGCCACCAGTCTGCAGGAGGTCCGCAACACTCTACTCGATATGTTGATTGATAGCCGTTATCGCCTGCGTGATGCATTAACTGCAACCCCGGAACGCGCTAATGTAGAGCTGAGGACATGGTTTCTGCAGAGCTGGAAGCAACTGCGTCCACTGGTTCGCAATATCGCCCTGGAACAACCGGGACGAGAGCATCTGCTCTGGTTGAGCCTGTTAACGGCAACCGATACACTGGATGCGCTGGATCAGTTGGGTCCAGGTATCGGTCTTGATATCTCCGCTGACGGCCTGAGGCGTATGGCGCGCATGCTAAACGCCGGCCAGGCCGATCAACCCCTTCGCTATCATGAGGCGGTCGATCCACAATTGCAGCAGTTGCTACGACAACAGGTTCAGCCCGATGCGCAGCGGCCGTCTGCTCTGCGATTCAATTTTTCACTGTTCCCCCTTGCATACGCCGCCTCACCAGCTCAGCGCCTCAACAACTGGGCGCCGGACATCTCTGAGCTGGATCAGTACCTGCCCACGGTGTCTGCCCTGCTGATGGCGAGTGTGGACAGGGTTTTGCAGCAGCACAGCCTGGAGCCAGAGCACAAACGGCTATTTAAAAAAATGGTGCTGACTACCGCCTGGCAGGAAAGCTGCTGGCGTCAGTATGTGGTGATCAACAAGCGCCTGGAGCCGCTACGATCGAGTAGCGGCGATGTGGGGCTGATGCAGGTTAATGAGCGGGTATGGCGAGGTTTTTATGACATCCAGAAGCTGCGTTGGGATATCGCCTACAACAGCGATACCGGCACTGAGATACTGCTGGGTTATCTGAATAAATATGCCCTCAAAAAGGGTGAACAACAGCATCCTGGCGGGCTGACTAATTTGGCCAGGGCAAGCTATTCCGCCTATAACGGTGGGCCCAGCCAGCTCTCCCGCTACCGTCGATCGAACGTGGCTGCCGCCCACCGTAAAATCGATGAGGCGTTCTGGGACAAGTATCGCCAGGTAGATGCCGGGCATGAATTGCGTGTAGCTCTCTGTCTGGGAGGCAGCACCGAGAAAACCGTGGTAAAAACGGCAATGCGGCCCATATCGACCCAGACCGCACTCGAAGATCCCGGCAGCCGCTGGATAATGGCACAGCGAGAGCGACACTACACCCTGCAACTGGGCGCGTTCAGCAGCCGCAATGCCGCCATCCAGTTTATTACCCAGCAATCCTTGCCCGCACCGACTTATAGCTACCCGGTGCGCAAGGAAAACAGCACACAATACCTGGTACTGCACGGCGCTTATGCTGAACGCGCGCAGGCTGAATCAAGGCAACGCCAGCTTGCGCACCTCAAACCCTGGCTGAGAGCATTTGCTGATTTGCGCGCAGTTGCGACGCCGTAAGCGCAAAAACGTCCAGTTACAGCTATCTGGACGTTCCTGCAAATCAATGGAGACTGACCCTTTCGATCGTTGATCAAAGCCGCCGACATACGGGACAGTTTTCAACATATAAAACGGCAGATAAATGCCCGCGGCCCCGGAAATACTTTAAACTAACTTCTTGCGCCGGACGACAACCAGGCCTAACCAACCTATTACCAGTAAGCCCAGGCTAGCCGGTTCAGGCACTGAAGCAATTTCAAACTCGTTCGCAAATCCGACGATATCGAAAGAGGGATTGATGTTGATTCCTGAAAACGATCCACCGTTGCCCCCCGGTGGCGAATTGATGAAGTCGTCAAAAGTGGCAAAGCTGGCTGCGAAAACCTCACTGCCAGCACCCTCGTCGGTGTTGGATTCTACAAGTAGCCGCATGGGTCCAGCAATAACGATCTGGGGAAGTAAGATTGTGAGGGCCAATAACAGTATGCGTTTCATAGGAGTCCTATTTTGGTTGATTGATCACTAAATAAGAACGCAATTGGCGTGCCAACCAACAAGATGCCCTAAATGTCTAGCTTTGAATTTCTGGGAACACGCTCAATGGAGCGGAGTGTAAATAATACTGACACTTCTCTCAGGTTCAACCTAAGCCTAAGCCTTATATAAAAACCTGAGCAAAAGCGGACGTATTTTTTTATCCTGATCAACATCGATTGGTGCCCATATTCTTTGAGAAAATAAATGCGTCCCTTTTTTTCGTTACCTCCGGAACCCTGGTTAAGATTTAAGACACATAAAACATCAACGCCTGATGCGAGCCTTGCCACGCAATCGTCTCCGGGAAATCATTCAACGTTCCGATCATGCCAGTAGTTGGGTGCGTCCAGTTAGTCATGGACTTTATCCAGTATAGTTCTTATTATTTCTGGTTTGAAGCGCAAGAAATGTCGGGTTGAGTGGCAACATTGACCTGCCGCTCATCTGACAGGGAAAATATGAGTGACCATTAAAAATATACTCGCGACTATCATTGCGCCGGATCAACCTGGGAAAATGTACCTGGCGGGTCAGCGTGCCCCATAGCAAACCCTCGTCAGCTGATTCACCAAGGATACTCTGGTTAATTGTCGCCGTTGGCACCGCTCTCGGATTGATTCTAAGCTGGGGCGTGTTAAGTGGCGATCAGCATGGCAGAGTTAATTTGCTGTATTTACTGTTCCTTTATGTGTTGTTGCCCATTGCAAGCCTGCTCATCTCCCTGGTTTCACTGTTGGGTAGCAAAGGTATCAATTTGGCTCGTCTGGTGATTGCGCTGCCGTTTTGGTCTGCACAACAACAATCATTGTTCAGAAAAACCCGCCAGCTCAACCTGCACAAGCATTGGCTTTTGCTGCAGAGCCAGGCGGCGGCTTTGGCATTTTCATGCACCAGCCTGCTGGTATTTTTCATGCTGTTGCTGGCAACGGATATCAACTTTGTCTGGCGCAGCACCCTGCTTGATGCAACCGATCTATTACCTTTTTTGAATATTATCGCGTTGCCCTGGGGGTTCTGGGACAGCGCACAGCCTTCCTTGGTGTTGTTACAGGCAACGCAGGATTCCCGTCTGCTGATAACCGGAACCGATGCCAACCTGTACGCTGGCTGGTGGCAATTTATTCTAGCCACTCAGCTATTTTACAGTTTGTTACCCCGAGCCTTGGTGCTGGTCGCCGCACGCCTGAGCTTCATTCACCAGGCCCGGCAAGATCTGGAGTCGAGACTACAACAGGAAATCAGTCGTCACCCCCTCAGCCACAGCAAGAGCTATGTACTGGCCCCAGTGGTAACTGAACTCCCGTCGGCTATTACCATCACTAATTGGGCCGGAGTGGAGTTAAGTCTGCTGCAGTCATTAAATGAGCTGGATTTACGGACGGACAATCTGCTGATCGCCGGGCCGCTGGCAACACAAGAGCAACAAGCTAGTGCCGAATCATGGCACGACGAGCAACTTGTACTGGTCAAAGCCTGGGAACCTCCATTGGGAGAACTATTTGATTTTTTACAGCACGGCCGCGGTTATCTGCTGCCTCTGGATTGGGATGAAACGGGATTAAAACCGCCGCGCCACAGTCATCTACAAGAGTGGCAGCGGTTCATCAGTCAACTACCTCAATGGCGGATATTTTTACCGCAACAGCTGGGATAACCTTGGAAAAAGTAATTTTTGCAGTGGTGGGACACCCCAACAAGGGCAAGTCATCAATTGTTTCCACTCTGTCACAAGATGACTCAATCAATATTTCAGGTTACAGCGGCACCACCACAAAGGCGACCTGTTATCAGGTGAAAACCGCTCGATCTGGCTATGAACTGGTTGATACCCCGGGCTTTCAGCGACCAACCAAAGTCATCGCCTGGCTCAATCAACATGCGCCGACGGCCAACCTTCGCGCCCAGGCGGTTAGCGATTTTGTGGCAGATCCGCAGTGTCAGCAACAATTCCCCGATGAAGTTGAATTGCTCACCCCGTTGATTAAGGGTGCGGCAATTCTTTATGTGGTGGATGGTTCCCGGCCCTATGGTGCAGAGTATGAAGCAGAAATGGAAATACTACGTTGGACGGGTCGGCCCAGTATGGCGTTGATTAATCCAATCGAGAGTGAGCAGTATGTCGCTGAATGGGAGCGAGCGCTGACCCAGTATTTTAAAATCGTTAGGGTGTTCAACCCAATGACTGCTGACTTTACCCGGCAGATAGAATTATTGCAGGCATTCGCTCACCTTAACCCCAACTGGGCCAGCACCCTAAATACCATCACTGAGGACTTGCAACAACAACGCATCACACAAAAAACCAATAGCGCAATGATTCTGTCGCGGCTGGTAGAGGATCTGTGCTTTCACCGGGACAGCCAGAAAGTACTTAACCAACAACAGGCCAAAATAATTCAGCCAGCCCTCGAAAAAAAATATAAAAGCTGGATGCTGGCAAGGGAAAATCAGGCAATATGCGAACTGTTTGCCAACTACCAGCATTTTCAGATCGAGATCGACCTCGGGCAGCTCGACCTCCCTCCGGACCTGTTTGATCTTGATAAGTGGTACGCCTGGGGGCTAACCAAACAACAACTGGTTTCGGCTGCCGCTCTCGCCGGTGCCGCTGCCGGCGTTACCCTGGATATCGCGCTGGCGGGCCACAGCTTGATGCTCGGCGCGATAGGCGGTGGCCTGGCGGGGTTTGGTAGCGCTTGGTTTGGTGCCGATCGGCTAGCCCAACTCAAACTACATGGCCTGCCGTTCGGCGGTTACGAAGCCTGCTTTGGACCGATAAAAAACCGTAACTTCCCCTATGTAGTGATCGGTCGTTTTATTTACCTGTCGCGTCAAATCAGTGAACGAAACCACGCCAATCGAAATCAGTTGAGCTTCGCTGCAACGGATTTTCAACAAAATGTAACGTTACTGGAAAAGTCGACCCAAAAAGCACTGCACCAAGCCTGCGATAAACTCATCAAGCAGCAGACCGTGGACAATTTGCAGACAATATTGCTGCCGTTACTTTGAGCAATTGTCAAAAGGGGACTCATCGACTGGCGCTGCCTAACAAATAAGGGTTGGAGTGAGGGTGGAAATGGCCCTGTGCATAGTCTTTAAACAGCCCCTCATCCTAGCCGTTTTTATGCGCCCAAGTGTTATCCCGTGGAAAAGGGAATTTGTAGTCGAATAGCTTAAGGTAGTGCGGTAATCCCCCCATTAATAACCACAGTTAAAAGTAGAGGTTAATGCGCTATTTGCGCAAGTCGTTGTTTGGGTGTGTAACCACCCAGTGCCATATTGGGTCTTTCATGGTTGTAAGTCCATAACCACCGGGTTGCGTAGTCTTGTACTTCGGCTATCGAGTCGA
>JAJFKB010000021.1 GCA_021773395.1 Gammaproteobacteria bacterium
CACCAAACTCTCTTCAACAAGTACCCACACGTATTGCTTCTATCTTCCAAATTCTTAAAGAACAGTCGCCGGTTAGATCACTTTAACCCGCCAGGGAAACGCTTCGTCTCCCTCAAGAGAGCGCGCATTATACACGCCACCTTTGATTGTACAACCCTATATTTGAATTAAATTTTGATAATTTATCTGGCTTCCGCAGAAGCCCAAAATTCAGGCCTTAATATCAAAGGGGAGTGGAATTATAGTCCTGCCAAATTGATAGTCAATAGCTGTTTAAAATGAATTCCAAAAAACTACTAACGGGTAAAATATAGCGACCATAGCATTACGACAAATTACTTCTTAGTACGCCATACTTTTAGCGCCATTACGGGACCAGAAAGCGCATAGATAAGGGCACAGAGAAACAGCACACTGGCAGGATCAATAAAAATAACAATATAGACAAATATAATGGCCAACAACGCAACGAAGGGAATCCGCCCTTTAATATCAATATTTTTAAAGCTGTAATATTTAAAGTTACTCACCATAAGCAGGCCTGTTGTTGCCACCACAAATGCCGCTACAATCGCTATAGTACTATCCACTTCAATTTCCTTGACCGCACAAACCCACACCATGGCAGCAATCAGCGCAGCGGCAGGAGGACTTGCTAGCCCGATAAAAAAGCGCTTATCAACAACGCCTATTTGTGTATTAAAGCGTGCCAATCGCAATGCGGCACACACAAGAAAGATGAATGAAGCCATCCATCCCACTTTACCCAAAGTGGACAAGCTCCAACTTAAAGATACCAGCGCAGGCGCCACTCCAAACGCAACCAGATCAGATAAACTATCAAACTGGGCACCAAATTCGCTCTCACAATGAATGAGGCGCGCCACTCGACCATCAAACCCATCAAAAACCATCGCAATAAAGATAGCGCTCGCAGCTGCCTCAAAATAGCCATGCATTGCCGCTACAACAGCATAGAACCCACAGAATAACGCCGCTGTGGTAAATAGATTCGGTAACAGGTATATCGCTCTTCTTCGAGCCTTGGCTTCTTGGTCGGTCACGTGTTTATGGCCTTATAAATAGTTTCAGTGGAGTATATTAGGTGCAAAAGAGCAACATATCCAGACAAAATAACAGGCCCAATGGGCGAGCGTAATTACCTATTTCGGAACGTCAGCCCCCCGAATCCTTATCCAATCTCAGAGGGATTTTGCTTTTCCTGGACCGACAAACAGACCTGATTTTCATGGCTTCAGATACATTAGATGCAGTGCTTGTAGAGTTTTGCGCGATAATAAGAATAATGGTGGGCGCCTTTAACCAATACCTGGATAAACTCAGCTCAGTATATCCAAAGAGTCGATGAAGGCATCAACAACCCACATCGGGTTATCTGCACTGACAAAATCACCAAGACCATCAGGAAAGAGTGCCATCTGTTGTCAGGAATCCTCTTGAATATGGGGCACAAAAAAATACCCGCATCAACCGATACGGGTATTTGCGTTATAGAGAGATATTTCTGCACTCCCTATAATGTAGTGTTTTAGCTATTTACATACACTTAGTTTTTATCTTTATCGATAATTTTATTTGCTTCAATCCAAGGCATCATCGCTCTCAACTTAGCACCCACTTGCTCAATTGGATGCGCCGCATTATTACGACGATACGCCGTCATTGACGGATAGTTAGTCGCCCCCTCAGCGACAAACTGCTTAGCGTACTCCCCATCCTGGATGCGCTTGAGCGCCTCTTTCATTGCCTGACGAGACTCATCATTAATTACCTTGGGTCCGGTAACGTATTCGCCATACTCTGCATTATTTGAGATGGAGTAGTTCATATTCGCTATTCCGCCCTCATACATCAAATCAACAATCAGCTTAAGCTCATGCAGACACTCAAAATATGCCATCTCTGGGGCATAACCTGCTTCGGTCAGCGTTTCAAAACCGGCCTTCACTAACTCAACGCAACCACCACAAAGCACCGCCTGTTCACCAAATAGATCCGTTTCGGTTTCATCTTTAAAAGTAGTTTCAATGATACCGCTGCGGCCACCACCAACGCCAGAAGCGTAGGATAAAGCCAACTCTTTAGCAGAACCAGATTGATCCTGGCAAATCGCGATTAAATCGGGAATACCACCACCTTTAACAAACTCGGAGCGGACCGTATGGCCTGGAGCCTTAGGCGCAACCATGATCACATCCAAATCTGCACGAGGCACCACTTGGTTATAGTGAATGGCAAAGCCGTGAGCAAATGCGAGTGTCGCACCATTTTTTATATTTGGCTCTATTTCATTTTTATAAAGCTGCGACTGGAACTCATCCGGCGTTAAAATCATCACCACATCAGCACTGGCAACCGCCTCTGCTACAGTAGATACTTTCAACCCATGCGCCTCAGCCTTAGCAATAGAGGAAGAACCCTCTCTCAAACCCACGGTCACATCGACGCCAGAGTCTTTTAAATTACAGGCATGCGCATGCCCCTGCGAACCATAACCAATAACAGCAACCTTTTTAGACTGAATAATGGAAAGATCCGCGTCTTTATCATAATAAACTTGCATTTCAGTACTCCTACTTAAATAACACATAACAGAACAGCGTTGACCGAAATATCCACGCCGGAGAATTATTGGTTGCGCAGCTTAATTCAATACATTTGTTGCGTAAAGTGATATATTTAAAACACTATATTGCTGAAAATGAAATAATAAACTGAAATAATTAAGTTACCTGATGGACACCCATTCTCTTAGATTATTCCTAACCCTCTCTGAAACACTCCATTTTGGTCGTGCAAGCCAAGCCTGCCATGTAAGCCCATCCTCTCTGAGCCGCAGCATCAAACAATTAGAGACCGTGTTACGAGTCGCCCTTTTTGAGCGAGACAACCGTACTGTCACCCTCACCCGACAAGGGGAGCTACTACAAAAGTACGCGCGTGAAACCTTGGCCCAGTGGGATACATTGCGCGACACATTGCTTGAGGATTCCAATGAACTACATGGCGCCCTTAGTATCTATTGCTCGGTAACTGCCAGCTACAGCTTTCTTTATGACATACTTAGCGAGTTTCGGGTAAGCCACCCGAAGATAGAAATCAAGTTGCATACTGGCGACCCAACACCAGCCATCTCGCACGTTATAACAGGCACGGAAGACATCTCAATCGCCGCTCGCCCTGATAAATTGCCAGCCGGCCTGGCATTTCGTCGCATCACCATCTCTCCGCTGGTATTTATTGCGCCCACCAACCTCTCCCCGTTGCCAAAAACCGTTACCCAATGGTCCGAAGCACCGATGATCCTATCCGAAGACGGGCTCGCACGGGAGCGTGTTAACCACTGGTTTCTTGAATCCGGGGTCAATCCAACTATCTACGCCCAAGTAGCCGGTCATGAAGCCATTGTCAGCATGGTAAGTCTCGGTTTTGGTATTGGTGTTGTCCCTAGGATCGTGCTGGAAAACAGTCCGCTGCGAGAGAGTGTACAGATTGTCACAACGGAAAAAGGCCTTAAAGATTACGATGTGGGTATTTGTGTGCTTAAAAAAAGACTGCACAGCCCCATTGTAAACGCCTTTTGGAAACAACTAGCGGAACACAAACCAAAACATTACCTGCCAAACAACTAATTCCCGCCATCACCAACCAAAAAATAGAAGATTTATCGTATTTTTGTGTGTTTTTGCACCACATAAATGAATAAACACCCTATCTTGACCAAATAAACACATTTTTTGTGGCAAATTTTTTTAAAGAATATAAAATTAAGCTGAATTTTGATATTTCTATTGATTCATCGGAACGCAACCATGACAACTACCGGATTAGACGGCGCGCAAGCCCTCTTAAAATGTCTTGATCGCCAAGGCATCGAAATTATTTTTGGATATTCAGGCGGCTCAGTACTCCCTATCTTCGATGCCCTGGAAACATTGGATACGAATATTAAATTTGTACTGGTCAGACACGAGCAAGGAGCAGTACATATGGCCGACGGTTATGCTCGCGCCACCGGCAAACCAGCCTGCGTATTGGTCACCAGTGGCCCAGGAGCCGGCAATACCATTTCAGGTATTATGACCGCGCATATGGATTCTGTTCCTATGATTATCATTACCGGCCAGCAGGTTACCTGGATGCTAGGCAAAGACGCCTTTCAGGAAGCTGATATTTTTGGCATTTCCATGCCGATTGTAAAGCACAGCTATTTGGTTAAAGAAACAAATGACCTACCGCGTATTACTAAAGAAGCCTACCATATTGCGACCACTGGCCGCCCTGGCCCCGTCTTAATAGACATACCTAAAGACGTCAGCCAAAACCCTTTTACCGGGGAACTCGATCAGGAGATGGACTTGCCAGGCTACCAACCGGAGAAAGCCAGTAAATTCGATCCTGTAGCCATTCAAGCCGTTCTTGATGCACTAAAACTATCAAAGAGGCCGGTTATACTCGCAGGACATGGAGCCGTGCTGGCACATGCCGAGTTTGAATTAAAAACGTTTGCTGAAACACTCAATGCGCCAGTCACAGCAACACTACTTGGCAAAGGTGTTTTCCCTGAAACCCATAATCTATCTCTCGGTATGCTCGGCATGCATGGCACAGCATACGCGAACAAAGCAATCGTTGAAGCTGATTTAATCATGTCGGTTGGTTCACGGTTTGATGACCGTATTATCGGACAGGCTGACAAATTTGGTCGTAATGCCACTATTATCCACATTGATATCGATCCGGCAGAAATTAACAAAATGATAACCGCCGACATTCAGTGTATTGGCGATGCCAAAGCCATTCTGGTAGAACTAAACAAACGAATACAGCGGCTCGATACAGATGAGTGGGTTAACCATCTCGGTGGCTATAAAAATAAATATCCGCTTTCCTATAAAATGCATGGCGGCCTCAAAATGCAGCATATTTTGGATGAGCTGTATAACCTCACCGAAGGCAAAGCGGTTATTACGACAGATGTAGGACAGCATCAGATGTGGGCAGCCCAGTTTTATAAATGTGATGCGCCGTGGAATTGGATTACCTCTGGTGGAGCAGGCACAATGGGTTTCGGCTTTCCCGCAGCAATTGGCGCGCAAATAGGGCGACCCAACGAAACAGTGGTAGCCGTTGTCGGGGACGGCGGCTTTCAGATGACACTGTTCGAGCTGGCAACTGCAGTTTTAGAAAAACTACCCGTTATCATTCTCGTACTCAATAACCACTATTTAGGCATGGTTCGCCAATGGCAGGAACTATTTTTCGATAATCGAGAAAGCGGCGTGGATTTACATGGCAATCCCGACTTCGTCAAGCTGGCCGAAGCCTATGGCGCCACCGGATATAATCTAAAGCGTCCTGCCGATGTCCGTAAAGTTCTAAGCAAAGCCCTGGAGCACAAGGACGGCCCGGTATTAATCAACGCTGAGGTGGCAAAAACTTCTAATGTATTCCCTATGATCCCGGCCGGTGCAGCGCTAGAGGATATGCTGATTGAACCACCAAAAACCAAGCTCCCTAAGCCCGTAGGCTCAACCTAATTTTTTGTAAGGAAAGACACCATGCAGCAAGCAGCTGACACAGTTACAAAGATTGACGCAGAAGAAAATAAAGCCACCACGGCTCAGCATACTCTAAGTGTCTACGTGTCTAACAAGCCTGGCGTACTGGCACGCGTTGCACAAACCTTTGCGCGACGTGGCTACAACATTGAATCGCTAGTGGTCTCTCCCGGACGCAATGACGAGTTCTCACGTATGAGTATCGGCGTCAGCGGCAATCCCGACATGCTCGACCAAATCATTAAGCAATTGATGAAATTAGTTGATGTCGTGCATTGTATCGATCACACCTTTGACAACTCTGTGGTCAAGGAACTGGGACTCATTAAGATCCTCTGCTCACCAGATGAGCGGGGTGAGATCTTACAAATCGCTGAGCATTTTAATTGCAAAACCGTCGATCTGACCAAAAACTCTTTGATTCTAATGATCACTGGAGATAGCGATAAAATTGATGCACTGACAGAAATGACCTCCAACTTTGAAGTTATCGAATTGGTTCGAACCGGCAAAGTGGTGATGGCCAGAGGTAGCTCAACAACCTAGCCCGAATATTTCACCAGTACGCCTAAAATAGCTCTGAAGCCCCTATGCATATTGGTTTTGATCTATAATCGCTTCGGTGATGGTTTGTCACCGGAATTGAGTTAAAAGCTAAGCTCAACAAATTGTGATAATCAGGCTATACTTATACTCCAACTGAATATCGGTTGGGCATTCCTATGATAAATCGGCTGCCCTTTTTTATCGGAGATCATTATGAAAAGGCTTTCCATCATTACTTGGCTGACGCTTGCATTGTTTATTGCAGCAACAGCTAACGCGGCAAAAGTTTATAAGTGGGTAGACGAGGAAGGCATAACCCACTATGACGAGCAGGCGCCGAAGGGTAAGGATTACCAGCAGATAACCACATCCGGCGCACCGCCCTCGGATTCCGCTAAAGCTCAAAAAAAGCTGGCAGAAAACCGTGAACAAAACGCCACAAAAAAAGAAACGCAACTGGATTTTGAAACTCAGAAAAAGATGAGGGACGAACAGGCGCGAGTCCGCCAGGAAAACTGTAAGAACGCGCAGGCCAACCTGACGACTTTAAAACAGAATGCACGCATTCGCATGCTCGGGGAAGATGGAGAATTTCATTATCTGAGCGAAGAGGACAAACAAAAGCAGATGGAAAACGCTCAAGCCATCATTGATGATAACTGCGGGCCAGTCAGCCCTTGAGCCAAACAGAGCAGACCCGGGAATTCGGGCCTGCTCCCAATTTCCAGCCTACCCTGCTTTAAGAGAAAACTATCCGTCCGTCCTGCAGCTCAGCCTTAATGATATCGCCAGTCACAAATCGGCCAGCCAGAATATCCTGAGCCAGCGGGTTTTCGAGATACTGTTGAATTGCTCGCTTCAGGGGCCTCGCGCCATAGACTGGATCAAAACCGGCCTCGACCAGCTTATTCATGGCATCATCAGAAAGCTCCAACTCCAACTCTCTTTCCTGTAGACGCTGACGCAATTGTGCCAGCTGAATCTCAGCAATACCTTTAATATGGTCTTTGCTTAACGGGTGGAACACCACCGATTCATCCACTCGGTTAATAAACTCGGGCCGAAAATGCTGAGCGACCACATCCATAACTGCGCTGCGCATCTGCTCATAGTTTTCATCTCCGGCGAGGGTTTGAATCATATCCGAGCCCAGGTTCGAGGTCATCACAATGACCGTATTGCGAAAATCCACGGTACGTCCATGCCCGTCAGTAAGGCGTCCATCTTCTAATACCTGCAACAAGATATTGAAGACATCCGGGTGCGCTTTTTCGACTTCATCCAACAGCAACACCGAATAGGGCTTACGCCGGACCGCCTCCGTCAGATATCCGCCCTCTTCATAACCCACATAACCTGGAGGAGCACCAATCAGCCGCGCAACCGAATGCTTCTCCATAAACTCGGACATATCGATACGCACCATAGACTCTTCTGTATCAAACAGAAATTCAGCCAACGCCTTGCACAACTCTGTCTTCCCAACACCTGTCGGCCCGAGGAACAGAAATGAACCATTGGGACGATGCGGATCGGATAATCCAGCTCGCGAACGCCGCACAGCATTGGCCACGGAAACAACCGCCTCATTCTGCCCAATAACACGCTTATGCAAGCCCTCCTCCATACGCAACAACTTCTCACGCTCGCCTTCAAGCATTTTTGAGACTGGTATCCCTGTCCACATGGACACCACCTCAGCGACCTCCTCTTCAGTCACTTTATTGCGCAGCAACGTCATTTCAGCCGTCTCGCCCTCAGAGGCCATTTCAAGCTGCTTTTCCAGCTCGGGTATCACGCCATACTGTATTTCAGACATGCGCGCTAAATCGCTGGCCCGATGGGCAGCATCCAGCTCAATACGAGCATTTTCCAGATCACTCTTAATCTGCTGAGCCCCGTGCAGACTGGCTTTTTCTGCCTTCAATATTTCATCAAGATCTGAATATTCTCGCTCCAGTCCTTCAATATCCTCATTCAGATCCGCGAGACGTTTCTGTGCTGCAGGATCATCTTCCTTTTTTAGCGCTTCACGTTCAATTTTTAACTGAATCAAGCGCCGATCTAAACGGTCCATACTCTCCGGCTTGGAGTCAATTTCCATGCGAATTCGGCTAGCTGCTTCGTCAATCAGGTCAATGGCCTTATCCGGCAACTGGCGATCGCTGATATAACGATTTGATAATTTCGAAGCGGCTATAATGGCCGAGTCTGTAATTTCCACACCGTGATGCACTTCATAACGCTCTTTCAGTCCACGCAAAATGGCTACGGTATCCTCTTCTGTTGGCTCACCCACCAGGACTTTCTGAAAGCGGCGCTCCAAAGCGGCATCTTTTTCAACATACTGCCGATACTCATCCAGCGTTGTTGCGCCGACACAGTGCAGCTTACCTCTAGCCAGTGCTGGTTTCAGCATATTCCCGGCATCCATTGAACCCTCGGCCTTGCCGGCTCCAACCATCGTATGCAACTCATCGATAAACAGAATGACACGACCTTCCTGTTTATCCAGCTCTTTCAATACCGCTTTTAGACGCTCCTCAAACTCTCCACGGAACTTGGCCCCGGCGATCAGGCTGCCCATATCAAGTGACAACACCTGTTTATCCTTCAACCCCTCGGGAACTTCACCATTGACAATTCGTTGCGCCAAACCTTCAACGATTGCTGTTTTACCCACACCGGGCTCGCCGATCAGTACCGGATTATTCTTGGTACGTCGCTGTAATACCTGCACTGTGCGACGAATTTCTTCATCACGCCCAATCACAGGATCCAGCTCTCCTTTTTCGGCTTTGGCCGTCAAATCAACGGTATAGCGTTCCAGTGCCTGCCGGTTTTCCTCGGCATTCGGATCATTCACCTGCTCTCCTCCTCTGACGCGTTCAATCACCTGCTCTATCTGTGATTTATTGGCACCTGTTTGCTCCAGCATATTCTGTAACTCGCCCTTTACTTCAAATAGAGCCAGCAATACCAGTTCGCTGGAAATGTACTGGTCTTTGCGCTGTTGTGCCAGTTTATCCGTGACATTCAGCAGACGTCCCAAATCATTGGACATCGCCACATCACCCTGACCACCCTGCACCTGAGCCATTCGATCCAGAGCACCATCAAGTAAACTCTTCAGCTGAGTAACCTTGCAACCCGCCTGCGCTAAAAGAGACTTAATAGATCCGCCCTGCTGCTCCAGCATGGCATAAAGCAAATGCACCGGCTCCATGAAGTTATGGTCTCTGCCAATCGCTAGCGACTGAGCATCCGCAAGCGCATTCTGCAGTTGAGTAGTAAATTTATCTATACGCACGGGCGTCCCCCTATATTTATCAACATGAATAGGCCTCCCCCTTGGGGCTGCAAGACCTATTTTTTATCCTTAGTTAATAAATATGGGCTAAAGGGGTTAGATTCAAGGCTACATTAGAATTATCTAAAACAATGAACTAAAAACTATTCAGCTTCAATCCAGATAAGGCTGGCCATGCGACCAGTTAAGCCTTCGCGTCTATAGGAGTAAAAACGGGTCGGCTCGGCATAGGTACAATAGTTACCACCCGTTATCTGAATAACACCCGCATGCTCTAGCCTCATGCGCGCCAGCAGGTATAAATCAGCCAACCAATGGCCAGAGTTTCCCGACTCGCTAAAGGCTTGTTCCATATCAACCTGATGCGAAAGAAAGCGTTCCCTTACCTCGATCCCGACCTCAAAGTGAGTTGCCCCAATAGCGGGTCCCAACCAGGCCAACACTTTATTTGGCGGCTCTTCGAAAACCGCCAGCGTTGCCTCAAGAACACCATCAGCCAACCCCCGCCAACCAGCATGCGCAACCGCAACCTGGGTGCCCTCGAGGTTACAAAAAAATACCGGTAGACAATCCGCCGTGAGCACCGCACAGGGCAAACCAGGCTGATTACTATAAACCGCATCTGCTTTCAATGGAAAACCTCCAGCAACTGCTTTCACGACTTTTGTGCCATGCACTTGGTCAAGCCATTGCGGTTCATAGGCAAAACCCAGCTCTCTTTTCAAACGGCACCGATTCTCGGCTACACTTTGAGTAGTGTCCCCAACATGGTATGCCAAATTCATACTTTCGTAGGGCTCGGAACTGACGCCTCCTTTGCGTGTGGTTACGCAAGCTCTGACTTTTTTCGGCGCCAACCATTGCGGCCCAAGATAGTGGCTATTCATAAAGCCTGCTGACTGCACCGGTCACTATCCTCTTGTAGCGCCAGCAATAGCTGCTGCATATCATTTGGCAATTCGCTTTCCCAACTCACCAGTTCCCGGGTCGCCGGATGCACCAACTCCAAACGCTTAGCATGCAGCGCCTGACGCTTAAAGCTGCGCAGCAATTGGATGAACTCCTCATTGGCCGCCTTTGGTACACGAAAGCGCCCAGCGTAGAGCGGATCGCCAACAATGGGATAGCGGATATGCGCCATATGTACTCTAATCTGATGTGTCCGCCCGGTTTCCAGCTTGAGCTTGAGATGCGTGTGTTCACGAAAGCGCTTAAGCACCTGGTAGTGCGTTGTTGCCGGCTTACCTGAATGTGTCACTGCCATTTTCTTACGCTGCACCGAATGCCTGCCAATTGGCTCATCGACACGCCCGCCACCCGTAAGCACTCCGGTAACGACTGCTTCGTATTCACGCCCCATCCGTCGGCTTTGTAATTGCTCAACCAAGTGTGTCTGTGCTTGCAGCGTCTTGGCTACCACCATCAACCCGGTGGTATCCTTGTCCAGGCGATGCACAATTCCCGCTCGTGGTAACACTGCGGCATTTGGCAAATGATGCAGAAGCGCGTTCAGCAAAGTACCATCTGAATGCCCCGCGGCCGGATGCACAACTAACCCGCTGGGTTTATTTAGCACCAGAATATGCTCGTCTTCAAAACTCACATTCAGAGCAATGGGCTGCGCCTCCCACCGAGCACTTTCTTCCAGCACGGCGACTACTGCTATTACCTCACCCCCTAGCAGCTTTGTTTTCGGTACTTTCTTTTGTCCATCCACGGTAAGCTCGCCCGATTTAATCCAGCTCTGAAGTCGCGAACGCGAATAATCAGGAAACAACTTAGCGGCTGCCTGGTCAAGCCGTGCACCGACCATGCTTGCAGGGACATCTGATTTAAGGGAGATATTTTCCATTACTTCACTATAGTGTATTTATTCGGAAGCTGAAGACTGGAGTACTTTGTTTAGTCGACAACCTATGCTTTAATAGTCACCCGAATTATGAGGTACAGCGTAGCTTATCTCAAGGCGACAACCGCCTTATTAAAACCAATAAACTCTGGGCGCACCCCAACCGATGATTGCCAACAACATAAAATCTATATTTACTCTAATTCTGGCTGCCTTTATTTTGACCGCTTGCGCCTCAAAAGAGCCACTGGAACCCGTTGAATCTACCGAGCAGGCCTACTACTCAGGCGCCAAAAAATCTCTTAAAGCGAATAACTACACGGAAGCCGTTGAACTACTGGAAGAACTGGAATCACGCTACCCCTTCGGTCGATTTGCGGAGCAAGCACAGCTGGATTTAATTTTCGCCCACTATAAATCCTTTGATTTTGAAGCAGCACGAGCCGCGGCAGACCGTTTTATTCGTCTGCATCCTCAGCATAATCAAATAGATTACGCCTATTATTTGAGAGGCTTAGCTTCTTTCTCTCAAGATCAAAGCTTTATTGACCGATTTTTACCTACTGATCGCACCAAAAGAGACCCTGGATCAGCACGGGAGTCCCTGGCAGATTTCGGCACTCTAGTTGCACGTTTTCCAGACAGTGCTTACGCTGATGATGCCCGCGTTCGCATGATTTACTTGCGCAACCTGTTAGCCGCTTATGAAATTCATGTCGCACGCTACTACATGAAACGACAGTCTTACGTGGCGGCTGTAAACCGGGGCCGATATGTTGTTGAAAACTTCCCGCAAACTCCGTCCACTGCGGATGGCTTAGCTGTAATGGTCGAAGCCTACCGCCTATTGGGTATAAACGACCTGGCAGAGCAGTCATTATCGGTGCTATCCACTAACTACCCAGATTATCCTGCGCTTAGCCAAGCGGGTGAATATAACATCAAACGATCCAAAGTTGGCGCCAAACGCTCACTGTTAAATCGTGCCACCTTTGGCTTACTTGGAAAATCCGCTGGCAAGTAACAGGCGAAGCCAGGAAAAGCAGTGATTATTAATAGATGAATACCAAAGCAATCATCAAAGAGATGCGCGTGCTGCCGGAAATTGATCCGGAATTTGAAATCCAGAGGCGCATCGAGTTTATTCAGATCAAGCTGAAACAGTCAGGAGCTAGCACCCTGGTTCTGGGTATTAGCGGGGGAATAGATTCAGCCACATGCGGACGATTGGCACAATTAGCAGTGAATCAACTTAATCAAGAACAAGATACAGGCAAATACCGCTTTGTCGCTGTCAGACTGCCTTACGACGCGCAGCAAGACGAAGAAGATGCCCAGACTTCCATCCATTTTATCTGTCCGAACGAGTCTCTGGTCGTTAATGTAAAGCCAGGCGTCGACGCTATCCACGATCAAACCATCAGCGCGCTCAGCCAGAAATTCATAGCAACCAACCTAGGCAACAGCATTGATTTTGTTAAAGGCAATGTTAAAGCCAGAACACGCATGGTTATTCAGTACGAAATTGCCGGACTGCTGGGTGGATTAGTGCTAGGCACAGATCATTCGGCTGAAAATATTACCGGATTCTTTACCAAATGGGGTGATGGCGCCTGTGATCTTGCGCCTCTTTTTGGACTCAGCAAAAGACAGGTTCGGCAAATCGCAAAGGCACTGGGCGCACCAGAACATTTAATCACAAAAACACCCACAGCAGATTTAGAGTGCGACACTCCACAAAAAGCCGACGAAGCCGCATTGGGCCTCAGCTACGACGATATTGATGATTTTCTGGAAAATAAGCAGGTTCGCCCTGAAGTGGAATCCAGGATTTTAGAGATATACTGTCAAACCCAGCATAAAAGACAACCCATACCAACCCTGTACGACTAACCAGTTTCTGACTCTTTAGCGTAACCGCATGCTTACGACTATACTTATTCAGATCAACTAGAATAAGCAGATATGACAGAATCTCCCGGCAACGAATTTATTACACAGAAAATCGATAACCCTCAACAATCACAAGACCTTCGACTTCTGCAAATTTTTAATTACTACCGGGTTATCCTGTCCTTTGTTTTACTCTTCATCTTCTTTAACGAAGTCGGCAAGGTCTTTATTGGCCTGGAACACCCCCTGCTATTTATCGTTACCGCCGCGACATATAGCAGTATCAATATCACACTGATTTTCCTGTTGAAGACCCAACTCACACTTAAAGCCCACCAGCTGGCACTCAGCATATTGGTTGATATATTTGCACTATCTATGCTGACCTACGCCAATGGAGGGGTTGGCAGTGGTTTCGGTAATCTGATCATCATTGCTATTGCCGCAGGCAGCATACTATCAACAGGACGATTTGCATCCATTTTGGCGGCTGTCGCAAGCATTTCGGTCATTTTGATTGAGCTATATCGCGCCTTAGCTGACGGCGCAAATCCGCACTACTTTCAGGCGGGTATTCTCGGTATTGTTTTCTTCGCTACCGCACTTTTTATCAGAAAGATATCACGACGCATTTATGCGAGCGAAAGTCTGGCGCTCAAAAGGGGCAGCGAAGTCGCATCACTGGAAAAGCTAAACCAATTGATTATCCAGCGCATGAGGACTGGCATCATCGTCTGCGATAACACCGGTGATCTGCATATGATGAACCGGGCAGCCGAGCAATTATTAGGAAAACCCGCGTCTCTTCATGGCTCATCAACGAAGTATCAGCACCTCCCTGAGATACTCATGAGTCGTCTGCGACAATGGCAATCGAATCCACACAGTAGATCCAAGCCATTTAGAAGCTCAGCGGACAATCCGGAGATACAGGCAAATTTCACGGCGTTTCAACGCGATAGCAGCTCTGAAGTACTGATATTTCTGGAGGACAACACAAAAGCCACACAGCAGGCACAACAGCTGAAACTCGCATCATTGGGCCAACTAACCGCCAGTATTGCACACGAAATCAGGAATCCCTTGGGGGCGATCAGCCATGCAGCCCAATTATTACTGGAGTCCCCCAACCTGGATAAAAGTGACCAAAAGCTCTCTAATATAGTTCAAGAGCATTCCAGAAGAATGAACAGCACCATCGAGAATATACTTGAACTCTCCAGGCGTAGGCCCGCTTCAGCAGAGCCCATTTCGCTTAAAGCCTGGCTGGAAAATTTCATCAAGTCTTATATTGATGCAGAACAATCTTGCGGAGAATTCACTGTTGATGTCCACCCTACTGAACTGGAGGTCAGGTTTGATACCTCTCAGCTACAGCAAGTAATAACCAATCTTGTAAAAAACGGGTTACGTTATAGCGAATTGGCAACTGGTCAAGCTTGCGTACAACTGAAGGCTGGTGTGCGCGAGGATAACGAACTCCCCTATTTGGACGTCATCAATCAAGGTTTAGGTGTATCTGAAAAAGCCGCTGCCCACCTGTTTGAACCTTTTTATACAACCGAGCGTAGCGGCACCGGCCTCGGCCTTTATATTTCCAGAGAGCTATGCGAAGCAAATAATGCGCGATTAGATTACATTCCTTCCTACACCGAGGGCTGTTGTTTTCGTATAATATTTCCTCACCCCAAACAAATTCTGGCGTAACCCATGAGCGAACACACCGCCCTCATCGTTGATGACGAACCGGATATTCTGGAATTACTGGATATCACGCTTTCGCGAATGGGACTCAATGTTCACAAAGCTCCCAATATAGCAGCGGCCCAAAAACTACTCAAAGAGTTCCATTTTGATCTTTGCCTAACGGATATGCATTTGCCGGATGGCAATGGTATAGAGCTCGTCTCGCAAATCCAGAAAACTTATCCGGAAACGCCCGTGGCCGTAATTACCGCTTTCGGCAGTATGGAGGTAGCCATTAGTGCATTGAAAGCAGGCGCTTTCGACTTTGTCTCTAAACCAGTGGAGTTGCCAAGATTACGCGACATGGTGAAGCAGGCTTTAAAAATAAATCACCCAAAGACCGACCAAGAGACTGCACAGGAAAATAGCAGCACACTCCTTGGAAACTCAGAACCGATACAAAAACTACGCAAGCAAATAGAAAAGGTTGCACGCAGTCAGGCACCTATCTATATCAGTGGAGAATCCGGTAGCGGCAAAGAGCTGGCTGCGCGACAAATTCATGCGCTGGGGCCACGCTGCGATCAGCCCTTTGTCCCAGTTAACTGCGGAGCCATTCCGAGCGAACTGATGGAAAGCGAGTTTTTTGGTCATCGCAAGGGTAGCTTTACCGGAGCGGTAGCCGACAAAAATGGGCTTTTTCAATGCGCTCATGATGGAACACTGTTTCTCGACGAAGTTGCTGATCTGCCACTTCATATGCAGGTTAAACTGCTCAGGGCTATTCAGGAAAAATCAGTCCGGCCAGTTGGTGCAGAGCAGGAAATTCCGATTGATATCAGGATTTTAAGTGCTACCCACAAAGATCTTGCTAAGGAAGTGGAGTCAGGGAATTTTCGGCAGGATCTGTTTTACCGTATCAACGTCATTGAAATCCGTGTACCCAGTCTGCGTGAGCGACTATCTGACGTGCCCCTGCTGCTCGACAATTGTTTACAAAAACTAGCCACGCAGACAGGAAATCCAAAAGCGGTCATCAGTGAGCAGGCCATGAGCAGTCTGGGCGCCTATCATTTCCCCGGTAACGTGCGAGAGCTGGAAAACACGCTGGAAAGGGCCTACACCCTTTGCGAAGATAATTTAATCAATGTACAAGACTTGCAGCTAGGATCCTCTCACGAACCGCATGACACAATGGGTACAACTAACACAGTTACCGAGAAGCCAGTTTCTGTGGGTGATTCTCTGGACGACTATCTCGAGGAAATAGAAAAACAAGCCATACTCAAAGCATTAGAGGAAACACGCTGGAACCGCACAGCGGCGGCCGAAAAACTCGGAATCTCCTTTCGTCAAATGCGCCACAGACTGAAGAAATTCGGTATTGAGTGACCTTGTTTGAGATTTACTGGTATCTGTCTCTCATTAAGCAGCCCAGTCTGCTATTGTTTTGTCCTGTCTGGGCGACCGGACTGGCTTCTCAATCGAATTAGACGCTATCATTGATATTTCTTAAACAGCAAACTATATAACATCCACTACATCAGGGAGCTATCATGGCACATATGAAACCTCTGGATCTGGCACAGATTCAGGATGATGAACTACTGGGCATGCTAACCCATTATGAAAAAACACGGGGTTTTATACCGAACAGTGTAAAAACCATGTCTCGACGGCCCAATATTGCTAAACGTTTCGCGGCCTTGAATCAGGCTATTCTATATGAGGGCACGGTAGCTGAAGAACTAAAAATGTTGATCAGCCTGGTATCCAGCGTTGCGGCGGGTTGCCGATACTGCCAGTCGCACATGGCTAACCTCGCCAGCATCTATAAGGCATCCGATGCGAAAATTGCAGCGGTATGGGAATTTGAAACAAGCGAGCTTTTTTCTGATGCGGAAAGAACCGCACTGAGATTAGCCCTGCATGCTGGCTATCTGCCCAACGAGGCTAGCCAGAAAGACTTCGATGAGCTTGGCAAATACTTCGATGAGGGACAAATCGTAGAAATAGTTGCATCCATTGCCCTTTTTGGTTACTTGAATCGCTGGAATGATACGATGGCAACCCAGCTGGAGGAATATCCCGCATCCGTTGCCGAGCGCGCCATTAGCTCTAAAGGCTGGGAAGCAGGCAAACATCAATAACGCACACAACACTACATGTGGTAGCGAGCCTATCGTGGGTTGCTACCGCAAAAACTTTTATTCTGGACTTTCAGTGGCGATGCGCATCGCTTCCAGGAGAACGTCCTGATCACCAATGTGGTTGGCGAGCAGTAGTATAATTCTGGCGTTAATACGTTCACTCTGATCCGGATCCAGATCCCGATGCAACTCGGTTAGCGCCGCATAGAAAGAATCCGGATCGGAGAAATTGGGTTTTAAATTTAAATTGCCCATTACCTGACCTCCAATTCGTAACCCAACGCCCGGCGCATTGCACCAATCACATTACCAGCGGAAAAACTACGCCAGCGGCCGCACACATGCTGGTCCGGTCGGAACAAGTAAACATTGCCTGGCTTAAGATCATAGCGCTGCTCAATTAAATTTTTAGTATCACTAATTTCCCGGCAACCCTCTTTGAGCATATCTTCACCCGACGCTGTCGCATTGACCAAGAGCACATCGATTTCTTCGGCCTCGCGCATGAGTTCCGTGATTTGTTGGCGCAATCGCTCCATAGATAAGCGATTACTTTCCTTCACACAGATCATCGCGACAAATCGTCCACCGAGACACTCCAGCAACCACTGTTTGCCATCAGCACTCGTTATCGCCGCATCAATAGCAGGTGATCCGGGGCGAATTTTGGTTGGAAAATCATCAGTATCCTCTGTATTCAGCGGCGAGCCATCATAAACACAGGGCACCGACAATCGACCGCTATTTACCAGGCTTCTGGCAAATGGGTATGCCTCAGCAAGATTGAGTACTTCATTACGGAAAACCTTACTGGTTTTGTTTTTAGGTGTCATAAAATCGGTCGCACGACTGGAATTAAGGACATTTTCCTTCGCCCCCTGCTGCCGTTCAACATCATAGGTTTTCACCAAATCCTCCGGCGCTTCTTTTTTCAGAACCTTCGCCAACTTCCACGTCAGGTTCTCCACTCCCTGAATTCCACCGTTGGCACCTCGGGCACCAAATGGGGAAACCTGATGAGCCGCATCCCCAATAAAATAGACTCTGTGGTGAATAAAGCTCTCCATCATTCGACAACGAAAGGTGTAAACACTGCTCCATTCCAGTTCAAATTCAACATCTTCTCCTAACATCTTTTGAATACGCGGTAGTATTTTTTCCGGTTTATTTTCCTCTTCCGGATTGGCATCCCAACCCAATTGAAAATCAATTCGCCACACGTTATCCGCCTGCCGGTGAAGCAATGTTGACTGGCCAGCATGAAAAGTCGGATTAAACCAAAAGCGCCTTTGCGTCGGTAGTTCGGATTGCATCACTACATCGGCAATTAAAAATCGATCTTCAAAAACCTGCCCACTGCTTTCCAACCCCAGTTGTGCACGGATCGGGCTATTCGCCCCATCTGCAACCAGCAGATAATCACAAGTCATGCGGTATTTGCCATCCTGGGTTTCCACCTCAATCTGAGCCAAGTTATCGTCTGTCTGCACCTGGGTGACTTTATGCAGCCACCTCAGGTCAATCTCAGAAAATTGCTCAGCTCGCTCAACCATGTATTCTTCAAAGTAATACTGCTGAAGATTAATAAAGGCAGGCATTTTATGATGCTGCTCAGGTAGCAGGTTGAACTCATAGATCAACCTGTCACCATTAAACACCTTGCCCAGATTCCAGGTAATCCCTTTATCGAGCATCGGCGCTGCGCAGCCAAAGCGATCACAGATCTCCAGGGTACGTTTCGAAAAACAAATGGCGCGCGAACCAATACTGACCGTATTATTATCATCCAGAACCACACTGACAATACCCTGTAGCGCCAGATCCAGAGCTGCGGACAGCCCCGCTGGGCCCGCCCCCACGATGATAACAGGATGATGCACAGCAGTAACCGAGTCCTGATCAGGACTATGCTGATAGCTGTATACCGGATTGGTATAGGTTTTTGGTGATGCCATGCCCATTCAGTGACCCTCGTCGAAAAAACCGCCTAATTTTCCAGTTCTGTGACGGCATCCTGTAATGAGTGCCACAACTCCTGATCTCGTTCAGCGGTCCAAACACGCGGATCATCATATTCACCAGCCTCGTCGAAACAACGTGCAATATCGAAGGGAATGCTGTGCTCAAAAATGACCAGATGTCCATAATCTCGCTGCATCTGGCGGTAAGTATCAATATAAACACCGGTTAAATCCTTACCCGCTTCCCGGCCCTCTTTGACTGCATTAAACATGTCACTGACAAAGCTGCGTGTTCCGTCAATAGCTTCCTTGCAGCCTTTCGCTGTCATTAAAGCCTCGCCTCGTCCAGGCACCAGCTTTTCAGGCCCCATCGCCAGCATGTTATCCAAAGTAGTCGGCCAGTCTTTGTGGTAGGCATCGCCTGTGTAGGGTGTCGCACCATACTCTACCAGATCTCCTGAGAACAAGACTTTATCCTTAGGTAACCAAACTATGGTATCGCCTTTGGTGTGGCCACGACCGATCTGCATAATTTTAACTTCAAGCGAGCCCAGCCACATGGTCAGCTCTTTTTCGAACACAATGTTTGGCCAGGTTAAGCCGGGTACAGAGTCCAACCCCTTAAACAGGCGCGGGAAACGACCCACTTCGGAATCAAAGTCTTCCTGACCTCGCTCAACCAACATGTCATAGGTATCTTTGCTGGCAATAATATTTTGTGGCTGGTAGGCAGAAGCCCCTAACACACGCACGGCGTGATAGTGTGACATCACCACGTGTTTAATCGGCTTATCCGTGACTTCCCTGATTCTGTCGATTACATCCTGCGCCATAATGGGTGTTGCCTGCGTATCCACGACCATTACCGAGTCATCGCCGATGACTACGCCAGTATTGGGATCGCCTTCTGCGGTATATGCGTAGGCATTCTCTGAAAGTTTAATGAAAGATTTTTTCTTGTCTTCCATATCACCATGTGATGCAAATTGCTTAGCCATCTTAATCCTGCTCCTAACTATAAGTGTAATGATTAACTCAATATAGTTTCATATGTAACCATATTTTTTACTCTAAGGCAAGCAAAAAGAACGCGGCTTTACGCAGGGGAGCAATAAAGGCAAAGTTATAAAACAGGAATTTTCTTAGAAATCAACAGACAGGATCCTTCGGATCTATAATGATCATCCGAAGGCTTTAGGATAACTGGAAATTCGTTATTTGGTACGCAATTCTTTGGGTAATGTAAACACTATATTTTCGTCTCGCCCACTCAGCTCATTAGGCAGCTCTGCGCCCAGCGATCTTAGTTTCTCAATTACTCGTTCAACCAGTATCTCCGGTGCCGAAGCTCCAGCGGTGACGCCAACGCTTCCGCGCCCTTTAATCCATGAAGGATTAATATCATCCGCGCCATTGATTAAATAGGCTTCTGCTCCCTGTCGCTCAGCTAACTCCCGCAAACGATTAGAATTAGAGCTGTTAGCTGAGCCCACAACAAATATCAAATCGCAGTCCCTGGCCATTTGCTTCACAGCATCCTGCCGGTTTTGGGTGGCATAACAGATATCATCTTTACGTGGACCCTGTATTTTTGGAAATGCCTCGCGCAGAGCCGCAATAATTTTTGATGTATCATCCACTGATAACGTAGTTTGAGTGACATAAGCTAATTCCTCGGGATTCCTCACCCGCAAAGATGCCACATCTTCGATATTCTCGATCAGGTAAATGGACCCTCCGTGTCGATTATCATACTGGCCCATGGTGCCTTCGACTTCCGCATGCCCTGCATGCCCGATCAAAATACATTCCTGTCCGTCACGGCTGTATTTTGCAACCTCCAGGTGTACTTTAGTGACCAATGGGCAGGTTGCATCAAATACTTTCAAACCCCGCTTTTTCGCTTCAGCCTGCACCGTCTGGGATACACCATGCGCGCTAAAAATTACCAGCGCCTCATCCGGCACCTCATCTAACTCGTCGACAAAAACAGCCCCCCTTTCCTTAAGATCATCCACAACGAAGCGGTTATGGACTACTTCATGCCTGACATAGACGGGTGCGCCGAAGATTTCCAGCGCGCGGTTAACGATTTCGATCGCCCGATCCACGCCAGCGCAAAAGCCGCGCGGGTTTGCCAATATTAACTGCATTTCGTTCTCACCAACTTTATTGCCTGATTATACTACGACTAAGAAACTATTGGGGGATAACCTCTAGAATCCGTACTTCGAATAGCAGGTCTTTGCCTGCTAGCGGATGGTTAAAATCTACCTCAACCCGGTCACCTTCAATCATCCTGATCACACCAGGCAATTCCGAGTTATTTGCATCAGCAAAAGACAACATCAAACCCGGCTGTAATTCAAGTTCAGCAGCAAAATCTGTTTTCTTCATTTGCTGGATATTATTCGGATTTGGCATACCAAAACCTTGCTCTGGCTGAATTGATATCTCTTTACACTCTCCGGCTTTTAATCCAAACAGCGCTTTTTCAAATCCGGGTAGAAGCTGGCCGTCTCCCACCTCAAATGTCGCTGGAGTTTTTTCGAAATTCGAATCCACAATACTTCCATCCACTAGCTTAACGGCAAAATGCAACGTCACGCGCATATCAGGACCAATTTGATAGCTCATACATTAATCTTCAGTTTTTTGATAAACAAATGTTTCTATAATCAATAGCGCAGCGCCTACGCAAATTGCCGAGTCAGCGAGGTTAAAAGCGGGAAAATAATACCTATCATAATGCACCGAGATAAAATCAATTACATAACCTAAAACTACCCGATCATATAAATTACCCAGAGCGCCACCCAGAATCATTGCGAGCGCTATCGCCAGAAATGTCTCATTGGGCTTCAAGCGTTTTATCCAGACAACTAAAGCCAAGCTAACTGCTGCTGCGAGCAGTGCGAAAAACCAACGTTGCCAGCCTCCTGCATCGGCTAAAAAACTAAAAGCTGCACCCTTATTGTAAACCAGCGTTAAATCAAAAACCGGCAACAATGTTTGTGGCTGGGCATAGTCCAAATGCTGCTCAGCCAGGTATTTGGTCGCCTGATCCAATAGCACCAGAAGTAATGTCAGCCCTAGCCATATCAATTTTGAGCCCGATTGATTGAGCGAACGCTTCATTTGCAGCCATCCTGAAAAGTTGTAATAGCCTAGGCGTAACGCCGGGCTTCTCCCTCGGCAAAGGCATTCTCGACACAACGTCCGCAAAGCTCCCGATGCTCTTCGCTGACCCCGACATCATCGCTTCTATGCCAGCAGCGGCCACATTTGGACTTATCCAAAGCGTGAACAGCAACGCGCAAACCAGACACCTCCGTTTGATTTGCCGGTGAACGACCGTCATCGAGCAGCGCTTGCGCACTAGAGGTAATCAGTACAAAACGTAATTCATCCTGCAACTGCGCCAATGCCTGCTGCAATTCCTCTGAGCAATACAAAGATACTTGGGCATCCAGACTAGAGCCAATCTTGCCCTCCACCCTGGCCGCCTCCAGCTCCTTATTGACCGCCGCTTTCACTCGCATAGCCTGCTGCCAGTATTCTCGCCCCATCGGCTGCCCCTGCGCAAGCTCTGCGATCTCATCGTACCACAGGGTAGTAAACACCGATGCATCACGTTCACCAGGCATATAACCCCAGATTTCATCTGCGGTATAACTTAGAATCGGCGTTATCCAACGCACGAAAGCCTCAGACAAATGATAAAGTGCTGTTTGCGCAGAGCGCCGAGCCAAACCGTCAGTTTTAGCGGTATAGAGGCGGTCTTTAATGATATCCAGATAAAACCCACCCATATCCGTCACGCAAAAGTTATGCAGCTTTTGATAAATCTGGTGAAACTGAAAGCTATCATAAGCCGTTTGAATTTCACTTTGCAGTTGTGCCGCTCTATCCAACGCCCAACGATCCAGCGCCAACATCTCATCTGTCGCTATTAGATCGACCGCAGGATTAAAGTCGTTCAAGCCAGACAAAAAGAATCTCGCAGTATTTCGAATGCGTCGATAAGAGTCAGCCGCTCGATTGAGAATCTCGTCAGATACACTCATTTCGGCACTAAAATCCGTGGCCGCAACCCATAAGCGCAGGATATCAGCACCCAGATCATTAGCCACTTTTTGCGGAGAGATCACATTGCCCAAGGACTTGGACATCTTTTTCCCTTGTGCATCTACTGTAAAACCATGCGTCAAGACCGACCGATAGGGTGCATTACCATTAATCGCAATGGCGGTCTTTAATGAAGACTGAAACCATCCGCGATGCTGATCTGAGCCTTCCAGATACAGGTCTGCAGGATAACGCAATGCCGGATGCCGGTTTAGAACCGCATAGTGAGTGACGCCCGAGTCAAACCAGACATCCAATGTGTCGGCAACCTTGGCATATTGCTGCGCCTCATCGCCCAGTAACTCTGCGGCGTCCAGCTCAAACCATGCATCTATTCCCTCGACTTCAACCTTTTCCGCAACCTGTTCGATCAGCTCAGGCGTTCTAGGATGTAACTCTTGTGTTTCTCGATCCACAAAAAGTGCGATGGGAACACCCCAGGTACGCTGCCTTGAGATACACCAGTCCGGACTGCTCGCCAGCATACCCTCCATCCTCGCTTGCCCCCAATCAGGAACCCACTTGACGCCTTTTACCGCCTGTTTCACATCGTCCATCAGGTTGTTTTTGGTCATACTGACAAACCACTGCGGCGTTGCACGATAAATCAGGGGCGTTTTGGTTCTCCAACAGTGTGGAAAGCTATGTGTAATTTTTCCTTGCGCGAGCAGGCGTCCCTGCTCTTTAAGCACGGCAACGATTTTCTCATCAACCTTATAAACATGATCGCCTGCAAAAAGCTGTGTTTTATCACGGAAAACACCCTGATCATTCACCAGGTTAAGGGTTTCAATGCCATACTTCTGGCCAACGACAAAATCCTCCATGCCATGATCCGGAGCCGTGTGTACCGCGCCAGTGCCAGCCTCTACCGTTACATGGTCACCAATAATAATAGGCACCTTTTTGTCATAGAAAGGATGGGTCAACAACAAGCCTTCCAAATCACGTCCTTCACATGAGCCCACAACTTGAAAAGAATCTGCCCCATAGCGCTCCAACGCCACTTCGTGTAGATCTTTTGCCAGCAGCAGCCTACTTTTTCCTCCCTCCAGCTCGCATTCCACCAGCACGTATTCGAGGTCAGGATGCAGTGAAACAGCTTGATTGGATGGTAAAGTCCAAGGAGTCGTGGTCCATATCACGACAGAAATCTCTCCCTCCCCCGATACACCACCCATCGCGCTTTCGAAGGCTATTTGGTCAACGGCCGAAAAACCAACATCAATGGAATAGGAAACTTTATCCTGGTATTCAACTTCGGCTTCAGCGAGCGCCGAAGCACCAACCACGCTCCAATAGACCGGCTTGAACCCACGATGCAAATGCCCGTTCTCTATGATCTTGCCCAAAGCACGAATAATATCCGCTTCAAATTGAAAATTCATGGTCAGATAAGGGGCATCCCAATCGCCAAAAACACCCAGTCTGACAAAGTCCTTTCTCTGCCCGTCCACCTGACGCGCGGCATATTCACGACATTTCTTACGGAAAGTCTTATGGTCAACTTTAACACCGGCTTTTCCGATTTTTGTTTCCACCTTATGTTCGATCGGCAATCCATGGCAATCCCATCCCGGCACATAAGGCGCATCAAATCCACTCATCGTCTTGGATTTTATAATGATATCTTTCAGAACTTTGTTAACCGCATGACCGATGTGAATGTCGCCATTGGCATAGGGAGGGCCATCGTGCAGTATGTATTGCTCACAACCGGCGCGAGCTTGCCTGATTTTTTGATAGATTTGCTCCTGCTGCCAACGTTTTAAAATTCCAGGCTCTCGTTGTGCGAGGTTTGCCTTCATGGGAAAGGCTGTCTTGGGCAGGTTTAAGGTTTGCTTATAATCGGTCATTTCTCTTCAAAACTATTAGTTAACTTCTGTTTCGTTAATTGGACATTACTCAGACAATTTTCAGAGTAACCCAAAATGTTTTTTAGCCGCGTCTATGTCTAACATAATCTGATCCTTCAACAGGCTCACATTATCGAACTTTTTCTCCTCCCTTATTTTATGACGGAAGATTACGCGTATACGCTCACCATAAATCGCCTGGGAAAAATCAAATATATGTGTTTCCAGGAGGGGTTGTTCACCATCAACTGTGGGGCGGAATCCCACATTAGCGACGCCCTGCATCAATTTTGCACCGCCGCATCGTTCCAAACCGGCAACCTGTACCGCAAAGACGCCCTGCAGAGGGGCTTTCTTACCTTTTAACGACAGGTTGGCAGTCGGCACGCCAAGCGTTCGTCCCAATTGGCGGCCATACATCACCCGCCCAGACATACTATAGGGCCTTCCCAGCAATTGTTCAGCTAATGCAAAATCACCATCTTCTAACGCAACACGAATTCGCGTGCTGCTGACGCGGTGATGATCCCAGATCAGGGTATCGTTTTTGGAAACACTAAAACCATATTTCGCGCCGGCTTCGCGCAACAACTCAAAATCACCACTTTGTTTATAACCAAAGCGAAAGTCGTCACCCACAATCAGCGCACGAACACCTAAATTGCTAACCAGAACCTGCTCAATAAATGTATTGGCGGACATACTGCGCAGCGCTTCATTAAAATGCAGGCAGACCACAGAGTCAATTCCGTTTTCAAAAATCAAGGCTACTTTTTTATGGAATGGCGTCAATCTTGCCGGAGCACCCGTTCCAGCAAAAAATTCCATCGGCTGCGGTTCAAAAATAAGTACCCGAGCGGGTAGACCCAGCTCATCAGCCTTTTCTCTGAGTTGTCGCAATATCATTTGGTGACCGCAATGTACACCGTCAAAATTACCCGTCGTGACAACATATTCACGATCAGGAAATTTGCGGCTCCGGGCGATCAGGTTATTTAGCCCGCGTATTAGTTCCATAACAACAGATTAGTAAACAAAAGCAGGATTATATATCACACAACCTGGAGCGAATACGGCGTTACCAAATGAATCGGCAAATTAAGACCTAAAATGCGCAATTCTGATCCCAGTAAGCAGCAAGGCAAGAAAATAACCCGCCACTCCCGCCAAACATAGCAGGCCCAAGTGCCAGGCTCGTTGCCACCACCCCCAATCTAACCACAATTCCAATTCACTACCTAAGCCGATCAATATCAGCACCATTACTGTATTCCCGACAAGCAAGCGCAACAACAAAACCGGCCATCCCGGGCGGGGTTTATAAAACCCTAATCGATAGAGTCCTAAAAATAAAAGCAGCGCATTCAGAAATGAAGACAACGAAGTGGCCAAGGCCAACCCGGCATGCTGCAGGGGCCACACCAGAATCAGATTTAGCACCATATTAGTCAGCATTGCCCAGACCGCTATCCGGACCGGAGTTTTGGTATCCTGGCGAGAGAAATAGCCCGGAGCCAGCACTTTAATAAACATAAACGCCAGCAGTCCAAACGCATAAGCTCTTAAGCTCATGGCAGCCATCAAGACATCCTGCTGGGTCATCGCACCATATTGAAACAGCGTCGTAATCAGCGGTTCCGCCAGAATAAATAGCGCAATAGCTGCCGGTATGCCAATCAGGATTACCAAACGTAACGCCCAGTCTATCGTTGCAGCGAATCTTTCCGGAGCCTGATTTGCGTGAAGCCGCGAAAGACTGGGCAAAATGACTGTTGCAATCGCGATACCAAACACGCCCAGAGGCAACTCCACCAGTCGATCCGAGTAATAGAGCCAGGAAACGCTCCCGGTTTGCAGGAATGAAGCTAACAGGGTATCCAACAAGAGATTAATCTGGCTTACTGACACACCAAACAACGCAGGAATCATCAATTTGACAATCTGTTTTACGCCCGCATGCTGGCGATCAACCCTGAGTGTTGGCAGGAGTTTTATCTGCGCCAAAAAAGGCAGCTGGAACAACAGTTGCGCTACACCCGCAATCAGTACCCCCCAGCCCAGCGCCATCACTGGCTGATCAAGGTAAGGTGTCAAAAACAGGGTGGCTCCGATAAGGGATATATTGAGCAACACCGGCGTCACCGCAGGCACCGAAAACCGCCCATAGCTGTTCAGCACAGAACCAGCGAAAGCTGTCATGGAGATCAACAACAAGTAGGGAAAAGTCAGGCGCAGAAGATCCGTCGTTAACGCCAGCTTTTCCTCATACTGAATAAACCCTGGAGCAAATATCAGCGTGATGACCGGCGCGGCTACAATGGCAATTCCCGACAGGAGCGCCAAGCTTAAACCCAACGTGCCAGCCACATGATCCACCAGATCCTGAACGGCCCGATGATCGCGCCGGGTCCTGTATTCCGATAAAACCGGAACAAAAGCCTGAGCAAAAGCACCTTCCGCAAACAATCTTCTTAGAAAATTAGGTATTTTGAAGGCTACAAAAAAGGCATCTGCCCCGGACGAGGCACCGATAAACCCGGCGATCACAATATCGCGAACCAACCCCAGCACACGAGAAAGCAGCGTAAACCCACCAACAACACCTGTCGACCTAAGATGCGAAGATTTTTGATCACCTGAAGATGGTGTTGATTTTGTGGGATGCATTTATTTTTTTCGAGAATTTTTTTGTAAACGCATCATATCTGCATAGCTAACAATTTCCAACATACGTCCTGTGATTTCAGGCATATCATACGTATACGGCCTTCCGCTTCTTCGCATCAGCAATGAATGAAAGCATCTTGAAAAACCGGATATACCCCTGGAAACAGTCTTTAAGAAAGAACCCTCAGGGAATCATGCAAAAACATTGACAATCGATCTTCTAACAGGCATAGTTCCGCGTCCTAAATTTCAACCCAATATTCGAAAAACCAAGGAGCCGAACAGTGGCAAACAACCCTGGATCAAAAAAACGCGCACGTCAGACGGTAAAGCGTAATGAGCACAATGCCAGCCTGCGTTCCATGGTGCGTACCTATGTGAAAAGAGTTATTAGTGAAACTGCCAGCGGTAATTACGAAACTGCTCAGGCAGCCTACCTCGCTGCAGTGCCTAAAGTAGATACCATGGTCAACAAAGGCATCATTAAAAAGAACAAAGCAGCACGATGGAAAAGTCGTCTGAACGCTAAGGTTAAGGCACTAAAAGCCTAAAATCAGCGCAGCCAGCAAGACATAAAAAAACCGGATCATATAGTCCGGTTTTTTTATGTCTTAATTACCGCTCAAACTAGAGTAGCACCAGATTATCTCTGTGTATTAACTCTGGCTCAATAACAAAACCCAGCGCTGTCTCTATTTCACTACTGGCTTTACCCATAATCAACGCAGCATCCGAAGAGCCATAATTAATAAGGCCTCGTGCCACCGGCTCCCCATCCGGGGCCGCGCATATGACCATATCGCCTCGCGCAAATTGACCATGCACGGCGCGAACACCCACTGGCAAAAGGCTTCGCCCCTGATTTTTTAGCACATTAACAGCTCCCTGATCCAACACTAGTCGTCCTCGAGCCTGCAAATGACCAGCCAGCCATTGTTTTCGTGCAGCCAACGGCTCAAGATCCGGCACCAATAGCGTACCCAATAACTCTCCCTGCTGTAATCTTGAGAGGACTGCCTCCTGGCGACCACTGGTGATCACCGTTACCGCTCCAGAACGAGACGCCAGCCTTGCCGCAGTTAACTTGGTCGCCATACCGCCGCGACCCAAACGCCCCATGCCAGCACCGGCCATCTGATCAAGCTTGGCATCACTGGCAAACGCCTGGGAAATCACCGGCGCCTCCGGATTTTTTCTGGGGTCTGCGCTATGCAGCCCCATCTGGTCAGTGAGTATCACCAGCACATCCGCTTCTACCAGATTCGCGACCAATGCTCCTAGGGAGTCGTTATCGCCGAATCGAATCTCGTCCGTAACCACGGTATCATTTTCATTGATAACGGGGACCACACCCAATCGCAGCAGCTCCTTTATGGTGATTCTGGCATTGAGGTAACGCTGTCGATTTGAAAGATCATCATGAGTAAGCAATATCTGCGCGGTATGCATCTGGAAACGCTTAAAATTTGATTCGTAAGCCTGGATCAGCCCCATTTGCCCTACCGCAGCAGCAGCCTGAAGGTGATGTAGTTCATGTGGACGCCTGCTCATACCGAGTCGAGACATTCCCTCGGCAATAGATCCCGAAGACACCAGAACGAGCTCAATTCCCTGGCGCCGCAAACCAGCCATCTGGTCAACCCAATCGGCTATTGCTCGCTGATCCAAACCAGCACCATCATCGGTTAATAATGCACTGCCGATTTTAACTACCCAGCGCTTAGCTTGTGCCACTTTCCCCCAGGCACTCTGTTCTTCATTCACCTAGTTATCTCCAATTGCCGCCGCCACCAGCATCCCTTATGGGACATAGTGAACTTCAACATCCCCATCATCTCCGTCATCATCCTGATCATCTACTTTAGAATTGCGAGCCAGCGCTCGTTGCTCATGGAAGTTTCGTATACAAAGCCTGGCCTCCTCTTCCATTTTCCCCCTAATCTCCTCTTCAGCAGCAGCGAAATCCGGATCCTCAAGCGTCTGCTTATTGCGCTGCTCAATATAATCCATAATCGCTCCACACAACGGCTGCGTACCTTGCTTCTGAATCGCTGAAACCTGGTAGACGGGGCCGGTCCACTCCAGCTGATCTATTAACTCAGAACACTTCGCCTCTCTTTCTGATTCGGGTATCAAATCCAGCTTGTTTAATACCAGCCATCTTTCTCGCTTCTCCAGAGTGGGACTAAATTTACGCAATTCTATTTCGATACTACGCACAGCGTCTGCCGGCTCACTTTCATCAAAGGGAGCCATATCAACTATATGCAACAACAATCGGGTTCTGGATACATGGCGAAGAAACTGAAAACCCAGCCCTGCGCCTTCAGAGGCCCCTTCAATTAACCCTGGAACATCAGCAATTACAAAACTACGATGCTTTTCAATGCTCACAACTCCAAGATTGGGCACCAATGTAGTAAAGGGATAATCTGCAACCTTCGGCTTTGCAGCGGATACCGCCCTAATGAAGGTCGACTTGCCTGCATTTGGCAAGCCCAGCAATCCCACATCAGCCAGCACTTTCAACTCAAGCTTTAACTGTCGCTCCTCACCCGGCGTACCGTTAGTTGTCTGCCTGGGTGTTCTGTTTACGCTGGATTTAAACCGTGTATTACCAAGGCCATGAAAACCTCCTTTGGCAACCACAACACGCTGACCATGTTGAGTCAAATCTGCAATCACCTCCAGCGTATCTCTATCTATAACTGTGGTACCAACAGGCACTTTCAGCAACAAGTCTTCGCCCTTGGCACCAGTACAGTTACGGCCACGACCACCTTCTCCCGACTCTGCTCTGTAGCGCGGTTGATAACGATAATCCACCAGGGTGTTAGTTGTATTCGTCGCCTCAAGCGTAATCGAACCACCATCACCTCCATCGCCACCGTCGGGACCTCCCTTTGCCCGAAATTTTTCACGCAAAAAACTCAGGCAACCATTGCCTCCCTTGCCCGCCTCAACGGTGATATTTGCTTCATCAATAAATTTCATAGTGCTTTAGTGTATCAATTACCCTTAATGGTGCCAAAGCCAGCTTTCAACTTATCACTTGAAAAAGCCTTGGACAAAAAAAAGCCCCGCAACGCGGGGCTTTTCTCTAAACTAACTAGTAGCTACGCACTCGCATCAATACTAACGAACCGTCGATTTTTAGGGCCACGAACTTCAAACTTAACCAGCCCATCTTTCAGTGCGAATAGAGTATGGTCACGACCACAACCTACATTTACACCCGGGTGGAACTTGGTTCCACGCTGACGGACAATAATATTACCCGCTTTTACTAACTGGCTGCCATAGCGTTTCACGCCTAAGCGTTTCGATTCCGAGTCGCGGCCATTACGGGTACTACCACCTGCCTTCTTGTGAGCCATAATCTATTCCTCGCTTTCCGCTTTTTTCTTGCTCGCCGCCGCGCCAGCTTTAATACCAGTGATTTTGATTTCCGTAAACCACTGACGATGTCCCATACGTTTCATATGGTGCTTACGACGTCTGAATTTGATAATGTTTACCTTATCACCACGGCCATGAGAAACGACTTCCGCACTGACTTTGCCGCCCTTAACAAAGGGTTCGCCAACATTAAATTTACCTTCTTCACCTACCATCAACACTTCATTGAAGTCGACGGTCGCTCCCGTTTCCAGGTCCAGCTTCTCAACCTTAAGCGTTTCGCCTTCCTGAACGCGATGCTGCTTGCCACCACTTTTTATTACTGCGTACATAACCTTACTCCAAAAATCCCCTCGCCCTATAGCACTAGATGAGCTCACACAAGCCCGCATTTTATTGATCCTTGGGTCGAGGTCAACAGGGGGCGCAATTTTACGGCATAGACTCCCGCCAATCAAGCGCAAAAACGCAAATAAAACAGCTTATTGCTTAAAAAATTGTCGCCCCCCATGATACCTGTCAAATATTACCCCATATCATTTGTTAAACCACTATTGATATTGACACTGCTGGCTCTGCATCCTAGTATTCAGGCCCTTGTTTTGTGGCTTTAACCTATGGACCCTAAACCTATTTTTTCGATGGTTGCTGACGACTTTGAAGCCGTCAATGAGCTTGTTTTAGGCCAGCTTCATTCGGATGTTGAATTAGTCGAAACTATCAGCCAGTATCTTGTCGACGGCGGCGGTAAGCGCGTGCGTCCGCTTTTGGTATTGCTGACGGCAAAATGCTGCGGCTATCAGGGTGACAAGCATACCCTGCTCGCCACCATCATCGAATTTCTGCACACCGCCACACTACTTCACGACGATGTTGTCGACACCTCTCAGCTACGACGCGGTCGCTCCACCGCCAATGCGGTGTGGGGAAACTCTGCCAGCGTGCTGGTCGGCGACTTTCTATACTCCCGTGCGTTTCAAATGATGGTACAGCTTGGCGACATGCCCATCATGTCGATTCTTGCTGACAGCACCAATCAAATCTCTGAAGGTGAAGTCTGGCAACTGGTCAACGCTCGAAACGCCGATTTGACCGAAGCCGAATATCGCAGTGTGATTGAGGCCAAGACCGCTGTGTTATTTCAAGCTTCCTCTCATTCAGCAGCTTTACTCAGCGGTGTCAGCCAAGACGTACAGCAAGCATTACAAAAATATGGCTCTCATGTGGGTATGACTTTTCAGCTAATTGATGACGTGCTGGACTATGAAGGCGATGCCGAAGAGATGGGTAAAAATGTCGGCGATGACCTGGTCGAAGGCAAGGTTACCCTGCCATTAATTTACGCAATGCAGCATAGCACCCCGGAACAACTCAAGCTTATTCGACAAACGGTCACTGAAGGCAGCGCCGAAAACCACCGACAGATTATCGACCTGGTTAAAGAGTGCGGAGCTATAGAATTTGCAAAAGAAAAGGCAATGAATGAAGCTAAACTGGCACTACAGCAGCTGGAAGCTGCGCCCAAAAACAAGTATCGCGATGCCCTTGAAGATTTAGTTGCATTGGCTGTTAATAGGAGTAATTAGCCGCTAAAATAGCCCGCCAAATGTCGGAGTGTGGCGCAGCCTGGTAGCGCACCTCGTTCGGGACGAGGGGGTCGGAGGTTCAAATCCTCTCACTCCGACCAATAAAATCAAGGTGTATACCGAGGACAAGGTTTACACTTTATACCGGAGACATAGTTAACACTTTTCCGGTACAAACGGATTAGAGGCCGGTTCTACCCGGCCCTCATCCTCATCAAAGAATCCTAAATCATATTTCATAAAGC
>JAJFKB010000022.1 GCA_021773395.1 Gammaproteobacteria bacterium
CATCGTCAGGCTTTAAATTAGAAAGGCTCACCCTGAGGGGTGGGCCTTTTTTATTGGATCTTATAGATGGGCTTAATTTGAGCGCAAAGACCCAAGCGCTCCAGGCTCTTGAGCACGTTGACGTGCAATGAAGACGGCTCGTAGGGCGGCAGATTGTTGCTCCTGCTAAATCTGCATTCTGTAGTGGTCTACTCATGCCGGACAGTGATTTAAGTTGTTCTACGCATGATCATGCGAATGATATGTGGACGATCATCCGGTAGATCTGTTAACTAAAATGCGTGTGGAATTTGACGTGCTGGCGTATTCCACGCAAGCTGGTGATGGGATAGAGTGGCCTAATTGCAAGCTGGCTGCTATTAGATAATGGTCGGTGCTTAATCATTAAGAAATGTTTTATCAAAAAGCACAATCAAACATGTTTATGCTGTTCAGATATGCGGGGGAATAAAAATCGAGAGGCAGTGGCGGAAGGGCACAGAAACGCCAAAAGCCATCTGCAGACGGCTTTTGGCTGTTAGGGGCTAACTACTTTTCTTTTACATACTCACCAGGAGCATCTCTTAGTGCTTTGTAGCCCTTCGAAGCACAGCCCGTTTTGGGTGGTTTACGCTGTCCGGAAAGTTGCTCATCGAGCCATCCGTTCCAAGCAGGCCACCATGACCCTTGTTGTACTTCGGTTGAATCCGCCCAGGTATCGGCACAGAGGTATTTGTCTCGAAGCATGCGCTTGCGAACCTGATAGCTTCTTCTGGGGTGACTCGGGCCACTTATAATTCCAGCGTTATGTCCGCCAGATGTAAGTAAAAAAGTAAGTTCGTCGTTAGTCAGTTGGTGTAGTTTATAAACGGATTTCCAGGGCGCGACATGATCTGTTTGGGTGCCTACAACAAACATAGGCGCAGTAATATCTGACAATGATACTTTTCGACCATTAACCTCGTAATGACCATCGGCCAGTTCGTTATCAAGATACATTTTCCGTAAATATTCGTGATGCATCTGATAGGGCATGCGAGTGCCGTCTGCATTCCAGGCCATGAGGTCATTCATAAAGGTATCTTCACCATGAAAATAACGTTGAATCATCGGGCCCCAGATGAGGTCTCCAGATCGCATCGCCTTAAACGCGTCGCTCATATTATCTGCGTCCAGATAACCCTGTTTCCACATCAGACTTTCCAGGAACGATAAATGGCTATCGTTTAAGAAATTTTTAATATCTCCGGGTTCGGAAAAATCAGCTTGTGCGGCTAGCAGCGTGATGGAGTTAATAGTGTCATCCTCTACACCGGCAAGAGCCGCTGCGCCGATTAGTAGTAGAGTCCCACCTATGCAGTAGCCAACAGTATTTATTTTGGTGTTAGGTACGATTGTCTGCACAGCTTTTAAAGATTCCATAAGCCCTAAGTCAAGATATGCATTCATCCCTAGATCACGCTCTTGCTCCGTTGGGTTTTTCCATGAAATCATGAACACCGTTTTACCTTGGCCAACCAAATATTTAACCATCGAGTTTTTGGGTGACAGGTCAAGGATGTAGTACTTCATTATCCAGGGCGGCACTATGAGAACAGGCTCCTTGCCAACTTGCTCTGTTGTCGGACTATATTGAATCAACTCAATTAACTGGTTTTGGTAGACTACTTTGCCAGGGGTAATCGCTATTTGTTCACCAACGACAAAATTTTCTGCGTCTGTCGTAGTAGCGGCACCGCCATTTTCGCTCTTAACATCCTTGATCAGGTAGTCTAATCCGCGTTTCAGGTTTTCACCCTGCTCGGCTTTGGTTTTCTGGATAACTTCCGGGTTTGTAAAAGGAAAGTTTGCTGGAGACAGCACGCCAAGAATTTGTTCGTTGATAAAGTTAACCACTCCTTCGTGGTCTTTTGTCAGACCATCTACATTCCCGGTCGCTTCTTTAAGCCATTGTTGAGTGAGCAGATAGGACTGTGAAAAGAAGTTAAAAGGAAAGGCTTGCCATCCTTCAGAGCTAAAAGAACGGTCTTTTATGGACGATGGCGGAGCTGATTTTTCACCTGAATCAGTTACTGATTCTGCCGTATAAGTGCCAAGCTGGTATACCTTGCCTGCCAAACTTTGCATTAACTGAATCTGTTTGCCGGGTGAAAGTGATAAGTGACCGAGCCAATCGATATAAGCATTAATCAGAGCAACAGGGGACATGCCTTTGGTTATTTTGGCGATAGCTGCCCGAAATTCCTGATTCATATTCTCGGCGGCAACATCGTCAAAAGATGATAAATCTCCGAGCACGCTGTTCAGCTGATCGATGAAGCTAGTCGTTTCTTTTTGCGCCTGGTCTGGCATAGGTTACTCCAATATTGTGCGCTGCAAAATTATTGTGGCATTCTATATTTTTTTAATAAAAGGTCAAAGCTTTATATTCAAATTAACTACTATTCCTACTTAAAACGTCCGATCGCAAGGAAATTAATGAAACGTAGAGCTGGTTAGGGAACCTATGACTAACTCCTTAATGCCTCTGCGAGACCTGAAAGTTTTAGCTGCAAGGCAGGAATTGCCGCTAATGCTTATCGCCTTAGCAAAGTTTCTAACGCCGCAGATGAAGCTTTCAGGCCTAGCTCTCCGGGACTTATAGGGCATTCGTAGCTCTGCGTTGGCTTTGTTTGCAAGGTCTGGACATTACTACACAAAGCCGTCTTGATCTACAAGCGCTTTGTACGCCAGAGGGATCAAGGAGTTAGTCAGGGGTTCCTTAGTTACCTATTTCTTTTATAAGGGGTGCTATTTATTGGCTTTAACGTTGCATTGATCGTGATTTTTAAATATATTCTAGACATGACCTATTCTATCAAACTTACTGCCATAAGCGGATCATCTGCCTGTATAAAAGGCGCAGTAATCTATCTTGTGGTAGCTAAACAGCTCCATCGACTGCTGCCTTAGGGCAGACAACCTCCCCTACAATTTTAGTTTATTCTTTGTTTTATTTATTAGCAGTTGGCTTTTGCTGTTTAGTGCGCCAGTCTGCGTGGTTATAATACTCAGGTCTGAACGGAGCAGAACATGACTAGAGATCGATTAATAATTTTTGATACTACTTTGCGTGACGGAGAACAAAGTCCTGGCGCGTCAATGACCCGAAATGAGAAAGTGCGTATTGCTAAAGCGCTGGAGAAAATGAAGGTTGATGTAATAGAAGCTGGCTTTGCCATTGCCAGTGAAGGTGATTTCAAGGCTGTAAAGGCTGTTGCTGAGAGTATAAAAGACTGCACGGTATGCAGCTTGGCTCGAGCCAATGTTACTGACATTGAGCGTGCTGCTGAAGCATTAAAGCCAGCCAATGTCGCGCGTATTCATACATTTATAGCGACTTCGCCGATTCACATGAAATACAAGCTTAAAATGGATCCGGAGAGTGTCTTGGAGCAGGCGGTTAGCTCGGTCAAACTTGCGCGAAACTTAGCACCAGATGTTGAGTTTTCGCTGGAGGATGCCAGTCGTTCAGAATTCGAATTTATGTGTCGTATTATCGAGCGTGTTATCGCAGCGGGGGCTGGTACCATCAATATACCCGACACTGTCGGGTATGGTGAGCCAATGGAGTACGGTCACACTATTGCGCGTTTGATCGAAAACATACCAAATTCGGATCAAGCTATTTTCTCTGTCCATTGCCACAATGACCTAGGGCTTGCGGTTGCCAATTCACTTTCAGCAGTCGTGAATGGCGCGAGACAGGTTGAATGCACTGTCAATGGGCTAGGTGAGCGCGCAGGTAATGCTTCCCTGGAGGAAGTTGTGATGGCGATCAAAACGCGTAGTGATTTGTTTGCGGTAGAAACCAATATTGACACTACACAGATTGTCCCTGCTTCTCGACTAGTTGCGAGTGTAACCGGGTTCCCCGTGCAGCCCAACAAGGCCATCGTGGGTGCTAATGCTTTTGCTCATGAATCAGGTATTCACCAGGACGGCGTGCTTAAATTTCGCGAAACCTACGAAATTATGAGAGCGGAAGATGTTGGGTGGAATGCAAATAAACTTGTTCTGGGTAAACACTCTGGCCGAGCTGCGGTGAGGGCGCGTTTTGAAGATCTGGGAATAGAATTTGCGGACCAGGATGAATTGAATGAAGCTTTTGTGCGCTTTAAGGCACTCGCGGATAAGAAACACGAAATATTTGATGAGGATTTACAAGCACTGGTTACAGATGTACAGGAGGCGCACTTTGAAGATCTTTACCAGTTAAAGTATCTTGAGGTTACTTCGAAAACCGGAGGAATACCTCGTGCAAAATTGATTTTAAACTGTCGTGGCGATGAGAAAAGTGCTGAGGCAGAAGGCAGCGGGCCTGTGGACGCAGCGTTTAAAGCCATAGAAGAAATCGTCCATAGCGGCACCAGTTTGCAATTATATTCGGTGAACGCCATCACCAGCGGCACTGACTCGCTGGGAGAGGTCACGGTTCGCCTGGAAAAAGGAGGACGGATTGTGAATGGTTCTGGTGCGGATACAGATATTGTAATTGCTTCCGCGAAAGCCTATTTAATTGCCTTGAATATCATTTTGTCTGATGGGAAACGTGAACACCCTCAGGTGGAAGGTGTTTGAATGCTGAGCCGGAAAACAGGTTGAATAAACAATCCCAAAAAAAGTACCTCAAGGCGATGGGCATTCAACCTTGGTACGCTCGACAGGTCTTGCCGGGGGCAAAACCCTCGGTAATCACAAGGCTGAAAGAGCCGGAGCCACAAGTTGTTGACGTGGCATCGGAAACTTTCGAGCGGCCAAAAACATCTGGCCCAGTGGACAAGCAGAGTGATAGCCCCGTCGCCGTTGCGAGCAAGCAGCGAGTTGTTAGAGAGTCAGTTCCTCAGGTAGATTTGATCTCGGTGCGCTGCTCCGAACAGTTACTTATAATCAGCGATGTAACAAAGCAAAGCGTTGAACAAAACGCTGCAGCTCAGTCCAGACTTTTGCTTGAGCTAGTCAGAGCAATGGGTGTTAGTTTTGAAGGAGTAAAATTTAGCCATTTTAATTGGCCTATTTCAAATGTAGAGCATGTTAACCAGGCTGATTCTGCAGCTAAAGATGCAGTCTGGGGGTTTTATAATGCACACACAGTATCGGGGAAAGCACGTTCTCTTTTGTTGATGGGGCCTGTAACAAGTGGTTACCTGCTGCCCCATGAATCTCAGCTTAGCGAACATAGAGGCAAACTATGGTCAATTGGAGATTATTCGGTGGTAGTTACGCATAGCATCGACGCAATGCTTGAAATACCTTCATATAAGAGGGAGGTTTGGCAGGATGTACAGGTATTATCCAGACTGTTGGAGGAGCATAACAACGGGTAGCGAGTACGAGTAAAGTTAGTTTGCGTCATACTTCACGGTTGCCGCGTCTCCAGGGAAGCGATATCTATCTTGGTTGGTGGCTAACTCGGACATTTTTTTGTTAAATAAAAGAGTAAAGTAAAATTAGTAATTTGAAGGTTCGATTGCTTAACTATGCCGGTGAAATATGACTGGGATTGAGTCTTTCCCTCTGGATTATAATCTGCGAAGAATGCTGCTGAGTGATCTACAAAAGGTAATGGCAGTAGAAAGAAGAGTTTATAGTATCCCGTGGTCGGAAAAGAATTTTGAGAGCTGTATTTTGGCAAATTACGAGTGCCTGATTTTGGCGGCCGAAGAAGGTCATGTAGGACATAGCGTATTATCGGCTGCTGCCGGAGAATCACACCTGCTGAATTTAAGTATTGATTCGAATTATCAGGGGCAAGGATTGGGTAAAGGCCTATTAAGGCATATGTTAGCCAGAGCCAGGCAATTGTCGGCTACTGTTACTTTCCTAGAGGTTCGGGCTTCAAATCAAAGGGCTTATCAACTTTATATTTCTGAAGGCTTTAATGAAGTGGGAACAAGAAAAGGGTATTATCCTGCGGGTAAATATAGAGAAGACGCGTTAGTTTTAGCGATTGAACTATAACTTTCTTAATTAAGCGGTGAATAAAAAAAGTAATCAGAATATGCCCAGATTAGATGATGATGATATTGATGTAATCGAAGGACTGTCTGTTGAGCAGGACGATGAGCGATATCGTTCAAAATCAGGTGTCGGTGAGCGAAGCAGGGGTGAGCGTTCGAGTAGAATTACTGCGGCTAACTCAGGGAAATCAGGAAAAAAGCGGCAGCTGTTGCTTCTTCTTCTCTTGTTGGTGATCGGATCGGCCTGCGGTTGGCTGGTGTTGCAAACTTTGAAGTTGCAAAGCCAGTTATCGGAAACACAAGTCTCCCTGGAATTGGCTCGCAAACGCATTGATCAGCTCGGTACGGAAGTATTTACGACTGGCGCTGACTTCACGCAGACGGGTAATGTAATAGACGAAAAATTCAAATTCTTCGACTCTGAGATTCGTAAACTGTGGGATGTTTCAAATAAACGGAATCGGACTGCCATCGCTAAAATCAGCGCCCAAATAAATACTTTAACAACTAATGTAAAGGCAGCGTCTACGCAGGCTAAGTCGGGTGAGCAGCAGTTAAAATCCATCACCGCAAAACATTCCGAGCTAAGCGCGGGATTCAAACAGTTAAGTAACCAGTTGCTGGCGGAAAATACTACTTTGCGAGCGACTGTCGAAAATCAGTCAGAGCAAATTTTAGTACTTCGAAGCGAGATGGAATTAATGCAAAGACGCTTAAAAAATATTCCTGATAATCTGGTGCAGCGTGTTATAAATAACGAAGAAGCGGTAGAGGCCATTGATGCGACAAGGCGCCAGCTAATTGGCCGAATTACTCAGTTGCAAGATAGGATGAACCAGATGCAAGGCGGCTCTTCGAATTAATTGTTTTCCGGTAATTCCGGCGAATAATTAAATTCCGGTGCTGTAAAGGCTTGCTTTAAAAAATAGAAGAGAGAGAGAATCCCCCAGCCGAGTCCAACCACAACGCCAGCATCGAGAATTCCTCGCCAGGGCTGCTTTAGCTGGTGTGCCAAGAATATAAATCCAATAATGGCCAACGCGAGTATTGAGGTGGCAATCTTGCGTCTTTTGGTTGTATGGAAAAATCCCATACAAAATAATGGAGCCAGAATGGAGTGTATAAGTACGGGGTTGTTTTTCAAATGGAGGCAACGGGCCGCAAAACGCGGTGAAAATTTTAGTTGGAAGCCTTTATATCCTTCTGAATAAGCCATGAACAGGATGCTTGCCAGCAACAGTACACACTGAAAAACAGATAGCTCATAGTTTTTGATATTCCACGCAATCTCCCCTAACCTGAAAATAGCACTTATTAATAATAAGCTAAATCCCGCTACTGCCCAGCCAGCGGCCAGAGTTCCATGTAGTCTTTTTGTGTCCAAATTTACCTCAGTTCAGAAGTTTACTATTTGCGAAAGCGGGTTGTAAAAGAGCGGACTATTATAGGGATATGCTTACCTTAAACCTAGTGGTAAGATGCGATTTACATTGAACTTGAGTTTCATTGCGAGATAAATCACAAAGGAAATTTTAGAATGAAAAAAATAGCCACATCCACTTTTTTGGCCATTTGCCTGGTTTTTCCGGGTGTTCTCTTCGCGTCGTGCGAACAACCCAGTGACGTCCAGCTTCCTGATGGGGCGACAGCGAGCACAGAGCAGATGGTGGAAGGTCAGACGGCCGTCAAAGCCTATATTGCAGATGGGGAGTCTTTTTTGGCTTGTATGGAAGAGGCTGAAAAGACAAATACTGAGACGCTGACCGAAGAACAGAAGCTGGCTAATATTGAGCTGTACAATTCGATAGTTGATAAAATGCAGTTGTTGGCTCAGAACTTTAATGAACAAATCAAAGCTTACAAAGCTGCTCAGGCTGAGCAATAGGGTCTTTTAGCGGACACTTTTGACTGGTGCCCGCTAACATTTCACACTCGCCAAGGAGTCTAAGCAACTTTATGATGATTATCGTTTTGAATAATCATTAAAAAATTGCTTTGCTGTTCGTCCACTTCTGGATCCTCGAGTCATGGAAAAAAGCTTTGCTGCCTTGTGCAATGCCTCTTTATCGCCATTAAAATCAGGAAAATAGCTTTCTACAATGGCCAGATATTTTTCGATATTGATTGGGTGAAAGGAGACTGACAGTCCGAAGCGGTCAGAAAGAGAGATTTTTTCTTCTATCGCATCGGCATAATGAATTTCGCGCTCGCCCACCAAAGTATCGAGATTATCTTTCATCTGTTCCGGCAACAAATGTCTACGGTTTGAGGTTGCGTACACAAGCATATTGGCGGGCGGCAGCTCTATAGAGCCTTCAAGGATACTTTTCAGTGGTTTATAGCTATTTTCTCCCGCTTCAAAAGACAGATCATCACAGAACAGTATGAAGTGGAAATTTACGGCGCGGAGTTCATCGATGATATCCGGCAAATCTGCCAAGTCTTCCTTGTCTATCTGTATCAAGCGTAAGCCTTCTGAGCAGTAACGGTTGAGCAGAGCTTTGATCAGGGCCGATTTGCCAGTTCCTCGTGCGCCCCAAAGCAATGCATTATTGGCGGGTAAACCCTTTAGAAATCGAGTGGTGTTTCGGATCAGTAACTCTTTTTGCTGGTCAATACCGATTAGCGATTCGATTGATACCGGATCAGTTGTGTCGACTGCTCGCAAGTATCCCTTACGCTGACGCCAGACCGCTGCGGGAACTTCATCCCAATTAATCATAATGATAAATACCTTGTTCGTTGATCCAGCTGCTGATCAAGCGAGCCGGGGTAATATCAAAATAGACATTTTGCTTGATAATTCCTGGATAAGCCGTTATCGCAATTTCATCTTGGCCACCTCTTTCAAGGGTTACTTCAGAGGCTTTTAGTTTGCTTTGTTTGTGACTTTCACAGCAGACATAAAAGGGGATACTCAGGTCATTTGCTGCTAATGCTAACAGGTAGGTGCCAGATTTGTTTACCAGGGCACCGTCAGCCAACAAGGTATCTGCACCTACAAAAATTTTATCCGCTTTACTGACAAAAAGACCCATTTGCGCATCGGTAATGTAACTGACAGGTATCGTCATCTCAGCGAGATCCTGAGCCAGAATGGCTCCTTCACATCCGGGTTGCGATTCTGTGACAATTGCTTTTATATTCTTATCAGTCAGCTGTTGAAACAATGCTCTGATGGTTGAGCTACAACTGTGTGTCATGATAGTTTGGCCTGCACTAACTCTACTTGCCGCCTGTTGGGCGGCCAGAGTCACCGCCTGTTCTGATTGCCTGATCAGGTTTTTTGTTTGGACTGTCACATGGGAGCGCAGTTCTTCTGCGCTATGAAATTCATTCGGATAACAATCTTCGAACCAGCGATCGATCAGATTGCTAATTGCCGCCATACTGGGACGTGCTCCGCTTAACTGCTGCGCCAGATCGGCCATTCCCTTTGCCAGGTGAGCGGGATTCCGCGTTGCTGTGTGATGGATATACTCCAGGATAAGTTCCAGTGCCAATCTTGCCAGTTGGCTTGCTCCCCGGATTCGATCGGTTGCAATCTGCTCGACCAGCTGGCGTGTCAGCTCACTGGTGTCACTACAAGCTCTTGGCATTTTGAAGCTGTGATAACGGGGTAAGAATTTCTTCGATGATTCCTTGAGAGTCGGCTTCCTGTGCAATCGCCTTTTGCTCTTCCAGTACGTTTTTCAGAATAGTCTGGTTGGTTAAGGGGTTAGCCAACACCACGCGAAACACCGTAATTTCCTGCTTGCCGTAATCGACGGGTTTTAGTGTTGTTCTTGAAACAAAGGTTTTACCACGCTGCCGCTGTGTTTTTTGGATCAAAATGGTCAGTCGATTAAGCCCCTCATTGATCAATTGTCGCTGCGCATCGTCCGTGTATTTTAATTTCTCGGCGACCAACTTCGGCACTAGTCTGTATGTGAGAATGTTTAACTCTGGTTCTGAAACCAGTTCAAAGTTTTCATCCTGACGGACGAGATGGGCAAAATATTGAGCTTTTTCGATACCCTGATCGATAAGCAGTTCATAGCCTTGTCGGCCAATAATGTGCAGTCCCGCATGTATCAGTAGCGCAGCACCTGACCTGGACCCTTCCAGTGAAGTGGCCCCCAAATCTTTGGAGCCTTTTCTAATGATATATTCGGCATGGTGCTCAATGGCACGAACGGTATTGGGTGTTTTAAAGAGTACTATCCCGGAGCTCATGGGGGTGTAAAGCTGTTTGTGGGCATCAATGGTAACGGAATCCGCAAGCTCGATACCTTTAAGTATTGCTCCATGCTGCCTGGAAAACAGCGTTGGTCCTCCCCATGCAGCATCGACATGGTAGTGACACTGAGCCTGCATTGCCAACTCGGCCAACTCGTCAAGCGGGTCTACTGTGCCGGTTTCGGTCGTTCCTGCAATACCGATAACTGCGATTAGCTTGTGATTCTTCTTTGCGAGTTGCGAACACTGGTGCTCCAAGGCCCGGGGTTTAACTCTGAATCGCGCATCGGTTTCAACCGGAATAATGTTGTCCCTCCCGATACCCAGTACATCCGCGGCTTTACTTAATGAATAATGTCCAAGCTCTGAAACCAGTATGGCCGCCCCATCATAACCAAAGTGCTTGAGCGCCTGGATGAGACCTTCCTGGCGGATTCCCTTAAAACCATTAGTGGCGGGAAAGGCATTATTTCGTGCGGCCCACAGTGCTGTAATGTTAGCAATCGTTCCCCCGGAGCAAACAGCGCCGAGAGCATGGTCACTTTGGTGCATCCACCGATTGTAGAAACTCTCGTTTTCCTGGTAAACCAAGCGGTGCATCATGCCCAGTAACTCACGTTCCAGCGGAGTAAAGGCTTTAGAAGTTTCTATTTTGACTAGGTTCTGGTTCAGTGCCAGCATGATTTTGGATAATGGCAGCATGAAATAGGGGAGGGCCGAGGTCATATGGCCGACAAAACTGGGCGCCGCGGTATGCACCGAATGGGCGACCAGACTCTCCAGCAGGAATTCTGTGTGATCTGATACAAAACGCGGATTCTCAGGTATCAAAGATTGAGAAAAATCCTTCTCGATCTCCGATATATCCTTCTCGACAGCGACAATGCGATCACGCAAAAAGCCGAGTAGATTTTCGGAAATTTCACGATCAAGCTTTGCTAAAGTAGAACCCTGTGATTCCGGGACAGTAAAAATTTTATATAAGCTTTCTAAAGAAGCTTCTGCAAGATTCTCAGTACTCATTAAGTCCAAAAGCTCAATTAATAATTGGGGTTAAGCTAAGAGCCTACTGCCGCAGTATACAATGTTTGCGTTATAGGCCCTAACACAATAATCTGTATAGCGTATTTAGTCTGCGTAGGGGAGACAGAGGTATCATATGATGCTGAGATCGTTGAAGTCAGTGATAGGCTTGGCAGGTGTGGATCCTGGAGAAAGGTCGAAAGCCGTTTGGTGGGGCCATATTTTTGAATGGCCGATGATTTTTATAGCATTCTGGGTATTGTTGGAATGGTATCTGGACGTTTCCGGTAAGCTGACGGCAGAGTTTACCAGTTTCACCAGCGTATCTGTGTGGTTTTTATTTTTGTTAGAGACATTGGTGCTAACGAGTCTGGTGGGCGATCGCCGGCATTACTTGCAAACCAACTGGATGAATTTGTTGATTATTGTGCTTGCTTTGCCTTTTGTCCTGCGACTGACACAGGATTATCCGGTGATGATATTCAGGGCATTCAGGCTTGTGGTGTTGTTGGGATTGCTCTTCCATGTATCCAGTACGATTCGGCAACTTCTTAGTCGACATCACTTGGGTGTCACGCTGCTAGCCTGTTTTATTATTATCGTGATGGCTGGCATTACCATTGCCAGTCTCGACCCAGCCATTAAAACACCCTGGGATGGCCTTTGGTGGGCCTGGGTTACTATCACCACTGTGGGCTATGGTGATATCGTGCCCGTCAGTAATATTGGAAAAGTTTTTGCCGGCCTCCTTATGGCGATGGGTGTTGGCCTTTTTGCTATGCTAACCGCGAGTTTCTCTGCGTTTTTTATGGCTCAGGAGGAGGAAGAGGTGATCGAGAAAGAGCAGCTCAGTTTGGAGAGGCTTGATCAGCTGGCAAATAAACTGAATCGGTTAGAGGAGAAGATCGATCAACTTCTTAAAGATCAGCAACAGTTACCGCGTCAATAGACACGTGCCAGTACTACTTGAGATCACGGATAAAAGAAAGAATCAAGCAGGTTACTCAAGGTCTAGCAGCAGCGAATTCATCAGCTTATTGTTATAATCCTGCACAATCGTTTCTGATTGAAACAGCGCATACAGCTCGAATAGGCTGATAATAATTAACAGTATGATGCCCAGCATTACCATGCTGTTAAACATGAGGTGAATGGTCGCTGTAAAGGCGGCTAGGTTAATACTTCCCCTTAACCATTTGCCCAGATAAAAATGGTGTAGTCCGCTAATAAACAGATAGTTAAGGACGGCGTAACTGTCCGGGTCTTTGACCTCTTTTTCCAGGCGAGTATAAAAATGCAGTCGTTTTTCCTCAGGTAGTGCCCTTACCTGCTGTCGAATGCGCTCCTCTTCGAGCGAAACCGCCTCTTTATCCAGCAATGAGCTACTCTCTACCTAAAGTGATGATAACGGTTTCGCGTTGCCAGAATAGCCAAAAGCGCTTTTGCTCCAGAACCTGAAAGACCAGTTGCCAGCCGTCGGAAGCTTCTTTGTTCAAGGTTGCCTCCAGCTTTTTTAGTGGCATACCGGATGCCCCCAGAAATAATGTGCCCAATGCGCCTTCGGCAATCGCCAAGACTTTATATTCTTTATAGGCCATCGAATAGTTGTCCTTTATTTGATTGTTAGTTTAACGAGGAAGCCTTTTTTACGGGGCCAAACGCTTTGACCTTGGCCGTTAACAAGGATTCAAAATCTTTCAGAGGAAAAGGTCGATCAAAATAATAACCTTGAAACTGATTGCAGTGGTTCTCCTTAAGGAAATTGACTTGCTCTTTGTTCTCAACACCCTCCGCAATCACCTCTAAATTAAGCTGTTGAGCCATAGCGATAATAGTCGTCACTATTGCCGCGTCATCTGATTCGCCAGGAATTTCACTAATAAACGATTGGTCAATTTTGAGCGTATCAATAGGTAGCCGTTTTAAATAAGTAAGCGAAGAGTACCCTGTTCCGAAATCATCAATGGAAATTGAAACACCGAGTACTCTCAGCTTTTTTAACTTACTGACGATATCCTCGATATTATGGATGACCATGCCTTCGGTGATTTCTATGTCCAGGTAACGTGGTGGGATCCCCGTTTCCTCAAGGATGCTGGAGACCTGCTCCACAAAGAGTGGCTGTCTGAATTGGCGTGGGCTGATGTTAACCCCCAAAGCCAAATTGTCATGCCACAGACCTTCGTTGATCCAGTGCCTGATCTGTTCGCAGGATTTGCGAAGTACCCACTCACCGACTTCGAAGATCATCCCGGTAGACTCAAGTGCTGGAATGAACTCTGCAGGGGAAACAATACCAAGTGTGGGGGAGTTCCAGCGTAACAGAACCTCTGCCCCAATCAGCTGCTTATTGCTCCGATATTGAGGCTGTATATAAAGTATATATTCATCATTTTTTAAAGCGTTTCTTAACTGACTTTCCAGGCTAAGCTGCCGAGTAGCTGTTTCCGCCATTTCATTATCAAAGCGCATCACTGTGTCACGACCATTCGCCTTGGCTCTGTACATGGCAGTATCGGCAAATTTTAGAACTGAATCAGCGTCTTCATCACCATCGGGAAACAGAACCAGCCCAATGCTGGCAGTCACCTGTAATTCATGGTCTAAAACAGACAGAGGTAGAGAGATTGTATTTAATAATTTCTGAGCCAGGTCTTCGGCTTTCTGTTCGGCGACTTCGCGCTCATCGCTAAGATAGGGAAGGAGGACGACAAATTCGTCTCCGCCGAGGCGTGCTATCGTATCTTCGCCCCTGAGCATCGAAGAAAACCGTTGCGCGAGTTGTTGTAATACCTGATCGCCAGCAGTATGCCCAAGTGAATCATTGATGACTTTAAAATTGTCCAGGTCGATAAAAAGTACAGCGCCGATATAGTCATGCCGTGTTGCTGTTTTTACTGCCAACCCCAGCCTATCTTGAAGTAGACTACGATTGGGCAAGCCAGTGAGAGTATCGTGATAAGCCAGGTGTTGAATCTCTTCCTCTCGCTGTTTGCGTTCAGTAATATCTTTGATCGAAACAACGCAAAACTCTTCGTTCTCGTAAAGGAAATAAGCAGTGGAAATCTCCACTGGGAATTTCCTGCCGCTCTTGGTTGTATTGGTAGTGTGGGTGAGCAATCCTTCCTCACGCTTAACCGTTGCCCACCATTTATCCCAGTTTGTAATGCTGAATTCAGGGTTGATAATGTCTACGGTACTACCTATCAGTTCACTCCGGTCAAATTCGAATGTGCTGCAGGTGGTGTCATTGACAGCTACGATATAACCGAAAGCGTTGACCGTTAAAATAGCATCCGGTGTTTGGTTTAATGCAAAATCTCTCAACCTGAGTGCTTTTTCAGATATGCGGCTTTGCGTAATATCCTGCAATATTCCAGAGATCCAAATAGCCTTGCCGCGATCGTTAACTCCCAAGCCTACAGCGCGCACCCATATTTTCCTGCCATCGGAATGCGACATCCCAAAATTGATATCAAAGGGTTCATTGGTTTTTGATGAGGTATCGATTGAGCGTTCGACCAGCAGTTGATATTCCTTACTGATTCGGGAATAAATATCGTTAAGTTCTATCTGTGAATTGCTTGGCAGCCCCAGTAATTTGCATAATTCCTCGGACCACCGCAACTGCTGAGTTGACGGATCGTACTGCCAGCCACCGACTTTTGCCATCCGATTGGTCTGCAGCAATAATTCCTTATTGCGTACGAGTGCAAGTTCAACCTGATCACGCTCTTCTATCAGCCGACGAACGGTCAACATGAACTTATTGCAGGACGATGCCAGTTGTCCAATCTCGTCATTGCTGTGTCTAGCATCGGCTATCAGGGAATCTTTTCCTGGCATTCGAGGATCAATTAAACGAATTTTTTCTGCCAGGTACGCCAGGGGTTTGGTAATGGCTTGGGAGCACGCCCATAGCATCAACGCACTAAATAATAGCAGCCCAATAAAGTTTACTAAAAATACAAAGACCAGTTCACGGTAAGAATTGCTAAGCACCCAATCCCTGTCGATGCTAATTGACAGAGCGCCCAGACCTTGCTGAGATGCTGTTTTAGTATTCAGAGGAATAAAGTACTCGCTAACTGCGCCTCCCATGAATCGCGTAAAAACACGAGTCTTCGTTGATTTCGGTGGTATGCTATTCGCTGCAAAGATACTGCCATCCTGATCTTGCAGCTTAATGCTGAGGATGAAAGGATGAAGGCGCTGTAAACCGTTTATCATCGCCTCCGCCATTACTTTATCGTGATTGGCTAACGCCCTCTCGGCGGAAAATAGTGCGACGGCAATTACCCGATCAACTACCTGTGCTTGCTGATGGGAGAGCCTAAAATAGCCAACCACTACCTGGGCTGCGCTCAATGCGAGGCCGATCGTTAACGCCAGTGCCAGGCACAATTTGGTCAACTTGTAAGAAAGAGACTGCTTTGGTTTATTCGCCATATATAAGCCGCAAGACCACAATATTTACTAATAGTAGATTAGAACTCTAGTTTTCGCACATAAGTTTATAAAATTGTTAACTATTTTGGCTCGCGGCTTTTAGTGTCGGGGCGATCATTTAAAGTGATAGCCGTTGCAAAATTCTTCACATTAAAAATATTAGAGTTTCAGGCTCACGCAATGAAGCTCTCTGTATATCGGGCCTTGTGGAGTGAGCTCGCTACTGAGCACGAGTAACTGCTCAACAGGCATTTCCAGATATTCAATGGGTTGTTCCAGCGTGCGGGGTGGTGAATCTTTGGACGGTAAAATACCCAGGCTCAGGTGTGGCCGGAATGCCCGTCGATCCGCTGTTACACCAATGGCGCGCGCAGCCATTTCAGCTCTTAAGGCAATGGCATGAAACTCTGGACTGGACTTGAAATTCGCAGCGACTACTCTTGGGCGCCTTTCCGAGGGAAACCAAACCATGCGATCGAAAACCAGAGTGCAAGGCCTATAACCGTGCAGCTTCTCAGAGAGGACAGAGGGTAATTGCTGAAGTTGTTCAGGGCTGAGATTGCCTAAGAATTTCAGTGTGACGTGCAGGTTGGCCTCATCGATCCAGCGAATGCTTTTGGCAAATTTCCCTGTTTTGATTGGCTGATAGGCGGCTATCAATCTTTTTGTCGTTTCTGGTTCTGGTATAGTGGCGATAAAGGTGCGCACAGTTTGCGGGTTAGTCATTGCTGAAATTACTCATCGGAGTGCCAATTGTCGAAAAAGCGATTACTTATTCTATACCATAGTCAATCAGGGAACACAGAAAGGTTAGCGAAAGCAGTTTGCGCCGGTGCAAACCAGGAATCAGGGACAACCACAAAATTAATCCAGGCATTTGACGCAAGTCTGTCTGACTTGCTTGAAACCGACGGTATTTTAATTGGCACACCGGAAAATTTTGGCTACATGTCCGGCGCGATGAAAGATTTTTTCGATCGTACCTACTACCCAGCGCAGGAGCATGCGCTCAATTTGCCCTATGGTCTGTTTATCAGTGCGGGCAATGACGGTTCGGGGGCGGTAAGAGAGATCGATCGAATTCTGGTAGGGTATCCCATGAAGAAAGTAGCGGAACCGGTCATTGTAAGGGGCGAAGTCAGTGACACTGGGCTAGCCGATTGTGAAGAGCTGGGGTTAACCCTGGCAGCAGGCCTCGCCTTTGGTATTTACTGAGCGGCCAGTGTTGGTGGTCCTAAATCCTAAGTTTTTTCACCTAAATTGAAATCAGTGGAGGATTTGGATAATAAGTGAACTGCCCACCGAAATTTTCCTTACTACCCAGGATGCGCGGTTTCTCGGTTGAACATTTTGCCAATAGCCCTGCTATTGCTTGTCATTTTTACCTCGAACGCTAACACCCTGAACAGTAGCTTCGTCTACCCAGGCTTAGTCAGATGATACCTAGTCTGGCTAGCGTTTCTTTCTTTGACTATTTAGTGCGTTGACCTTTTGTCGAATCTCTTGAGTCCGGACGCGTAGCGACCGGTATTCGGGTAATTCGGCCCTGGCTTGTGAATCATTCTTACTGGCAGCTGATTGGCGATAACCGATGCCCTTGTTGACTGCTTTTAACAGAATGCCCTGATACTCGCTGTGATGATTAACACAGCGGATCGCCTCCAGTTCACTTCGGTCACCGGGTTCTTTTGATCTGTTCAATATGGCTTTACAGTCATCCAAACCTTTCATCAAATCGTCCGCCAGTTTATTCAGTTCTGGTGGGGTAGCATCGGAGTTTTCACTGGGATAGGTCATGCGCTTGTATCCAGATGGTGGTTCGAATTCAGCTGGATCTAACATACGCCTTCTGCTTGATCGCAGGCCCCTATTGTCGTCCTCTTGGTCGATTTCGTCGACCCAGCCCATGTCCGAGCCAGATTCATCCAACACCGGTCCGGTTCCGGAATTACCATCAGTTGGGCCAACTTGTGTGTCACCATCAACAGACCCGTCTACTACAGAACCACTTGCATTATCCGAACCGGAAGTTGTGCTATCGGTACCGATGCTCGGGTCACTGGTACTGTCGGTGTCGGAAGTTGGGATAAACACGAATGTTACCGTTCCAACGCAAGGATCCCAGTCATAACCCTGGGGAGGCGTGCGGTCGAGCATCGTGGGTACTGGTGTGCCGGTTACCGCGGAGGCCGGTCCGGTGGAGAGCGAAGCGACATACTGACCATTTATAGTGACGATGCGTTGTACGCCGGAATAACCTGCAGGTATGTCAGGAGCAGCTAGATCGCCTTGTGGAATAGCGCAATTGGACGGATTGCTACCCTGTGCCAGAGCAATCTGACCGCTTAACAGCAATAGCAAGAGGGCGGTCAATAAATAGTGGCGGCTAAAACAACAATTGGTAATTTTCATTCGACTAGTCACTCCCTGTTGATTTTCTTGATTCAAACATGCTGGACCGGTAAAAGGTAGGGCGCAAGTTGATTGCTCCGCTTCTCAGGTATGGCTCAAGGGGCACAAAGCGATTATGCCTTTCTATCAAAACAACCCCCCCTATCAGTGCTGCTACTTTAGGTGGTACAGATGCAGTAGGCATAACAGAGTGCTTTAGTTTTGGCCAAACAAATGTACATGTAAAACCTGCTACATCACTAAATGCGGATAAAAGTAACCCTAATGATGCTCCAACGTAAAGTGCATTGCTGAGCGTTCCAGAGCTATCGGTGGGTGGAGTATATAGCCTTATGCCTTCAGGATTATTTGATTGAAGTATAAAACCAACACCAGCCGATAGAATTACTGCGAAAGAAACGAGTACCAATATCACTAAGACTTTATTCATTGAGAACCTAAAAGCCCGGAGACACCGCTGGTTAGGTGTTACCTTTTTGAATTTCATACTCAGCTACATCAAAAGATTCTACCAATGAGAAATAGTCATCATCTGGACCTGACGATCGAAATGAGTCCAAGGCTTCGCGACTTACCCACTTCTCGAAAACATTAACTCTGTTACAATCTATTGGATCAGGAGATACAGAAAAGTCTTCACATTCTTGGTTTGCGCGAGCCAAAGAGATTGGTTCTATCGACAGGTCTATGAATTCATCACGACATTTAGGTTTAAGAAACAATTTTCCTGCAACGATGACGGGCATTTGTTTCTCCTATGCACCTAACAACTGTATATCGAGCATGTGCCTTTTGTTTCTAACGTACAATTTTTCAACATCGATAATTGGTTAAATAATTGGGGATTTTGGAAGTTCCCCCAGATTCCCTTCCGAATAAAGCAAGCGTGTCTCATATGTACTCCTTAGGGGGCTGCGTATCTAGCCACCGAACATCGCTAACACCTTGATTCTGCATCATATTAAATAATAAAGCTAGAGCAGGTCTTCGATTGGCAGAAAAGAATCCTTCTATGCAATTGATACCGATGCTGAACAGGGATTATCTTGATTGGGCTAAAAATTTATATTGTGCCGAAATCCCAATTCGCTACAATCGAACGATAACAATAAGAGTTCGCCTGTATTAATGGATGCTCAACGTGTTCGATTTTTTGCTTTATTGGGAGGGCCCACCGTTGCCTTGAGTGGGGCCCTGTTGATGTTGCAGTGGGGTTGGCCTAGCCAGTCTGCATTGGCAGCCGCTGTGACCATTCTTTGTGCTGTCTGGTGGATTTTTGAAGCGATACCCATTCCTGCAACTTCTTTGATTCCCTTGGCGGTCTTCCCTTTGTTTGGCGCGCTAAGCCATGGCGAGGTGGCTGAGTCGTATGGCAACCCATTGATATTGTTGTTGCTGGGAGGATTTATCCTCTCGACGGCGATGGCGAAAAATGGAGCGCATCGGCGCGTTGCTTTGGCTATGGTTCATCTGTTTGGGGGAACCAACAACCGCCGCATTGTATTTGGTTTTATGGCGGCTTCGGCTGTTTTAAGTATGTGGATCTCCAATACGGCAACGACACTGATGCTGTTACCGGTGGCGTTGGCGACGCTGGAGAGTGCAAAAAACAAAGCACTCATGATCCCTCTGTTACTAGGCATTTGTTATGCCGCCAGTGTTGGTGGGATGGGGACACCGATTGGAACACCGCCAAATCTTATTTTCATGAAAATTTATACGGAAAATACGGGTGTCGAGCTTACCTTTCTGGATTGGATGAAATGGGGCTTACCGGTTGTTATCTGTTTTCTTCCGATCATCGGTTGGTGGTTAACCCGAAAACTGGAAGTTGAGCAGAATATTGATATCCCTGCTCTGGGACAGTGGCACAAGGCTGAGATTAGAGTTCTATTGTTGTTCGGCTTGACCGCACTGGCCTGGGTTACCCGCAAGGAGCCGTTCGGAGGATGGAGCGAATGGTTAAACCTGCCCAATGCCAACGATGCCTCGGTCGCCCTGGCATCGGTGGTGCTGATGTTCATTGTGTCAGATGGTAAGGGAGGGAGGTTACTTGATTGGGAAACCGCTAATCGAATTCCCTGGGGTATGCTGCTTTTGTTTGGTGGGGGGATCGCCATTGCTCAGGCTTTCAAAAATACCGGTTTAAGTGAGGCAGTTGCTGGTCAGCTGGTCGGACTATCCGCATTACCCGTTCTATTGCTGTTGTTGATGGTTTGTCTGGTGGTTACCTTTATGACAGAGATGACCAGCAACACTGCAACCACGACATTGCTTATGCCTATTTTGGCCGCCGCAGCAATTGCCACACAGATTGAACCGGCGCTGCTAATGGTTCCGGCCGCGATGAGTGCCAGTTGTGCGTTTATGCTACCGGTGGCGACGGCACCGAATGCAATTATTTTTGGTAGTGGCCAGGTACCTATTCGGGAGATGGCCAGATATGGTCTGATGATTAATTTGATTGGCGCGGTGCTTATTTCCACAATCTGTTATTTAATTATCTGATTGTTTGCTGAATAATAGATGCAAGATCTGTCAGTCGCGGGTGTACAGAAAGTCCGTTGAATAATAATGACAATAATAGACTTCGTATAGATGAAGGATGCAGCGCAGAGGCTTAACAATGGCTATAAAGCCGGAGCCTGGAATCCCGGTAGACATTTTTTAATCACGCCTGTTATTGGGCACTGAGAAAGGAGGTAAATCGAAAAACGCTATTGAGGAGTATGTTTTCTCCAGTTTTAATTGTGTGGGTATAAAGGAAAGCGTTATGAAAATTCAAAAAGAAAAACTCAATGAGTACATCGGCCAGGAAGTTGCTGTGACCGACTGGTTAATGGTAGATCAAAATAAAATCGACCAATTTGCCGAAATTACATTAGACAGGCAATTCATTCATATCGACCCAGAACGTGCAAAGGATACACCTTTTGGTGGAACCATTGCCCATGGGCTCTTAACATTATCCTTAGTCGCTTATTTTGTGGAGCAAAGCCAATTTAATGTTGAAGGGTTTTTGGTCAGGGTGAATTACGGATTTGACAAGGTCCGCTTTTTGTCACCTGTACCCTCGGGTAGCCAGGTTCGCAGCCGTATTAAATTGCTGGCAGCCGAAGAAAAAAGGCCGGGTCAATTGATGCTGCGGATAGAGGTCACTGTGGAAGTTGAAGGGTCCTCAAAGCCTGCGATGATTGCGGAGTATCTGGAACTGAGGTTTGCAGAGTAATACAGTATTATGCCTCTCAATCTATTGCTTGTGATTAACTGGTTAATCACACATAGGTTAGTGTGGCTTTAGCGAACGGGTGCGGTTACGAGCAGATTTCTCTTTAGGGTTGGTTCTGGACAGATTTAAAATTCTGAGTTAATTAGGATGGGTTCGCCGAACCCTCCTAAATCAAGCTTTCTGGGATCCGTTGAGTTGCCAGCCCGGAGGATACGAATTGCGCGTACTCCGGCATCTTTCGCCTCTCTTATATCCGAATCTGAATCACCATAGAACAGTTGGATATCATGTTTGCTTAACGGTTCTGCCTTAGAGTTATGGCCCACGAAAATCACGGGTTGCATATTCGGTATCTGGAACGCTTCTTTCAATAGCGAGGTGAGCTGCTCCTGCGTAGAGGGTTCGCGAGCGGTAATAAAATAGACCTTATCTTCTCTTGCGAGATGCATTTTTATTAAGCGAGATGCGATCTTTTTCGGCAAGCTGAACTTATCAAATTTATTATTGATATCCGCCCAGGCTTCGCTGCGTGCAAATGGGTTCGTCCCATAAATATTACTGCCGTCGGTGCCATCTTTATTGTAAGCCACATAGTAAAAAGCAGGACTGGAAAATAGTACCGTGTCGTCGACATCAAAACCCACAGCGATACTGGAAGCGGGTAAACTGTTAAAAATTTGCTCAACGCTGATGGTTGTATAAGAGTTCCGTTGTTGGTATTCGCTAGTGCTGCAGGCACTTGCCAGCAGTATAACTGTTACAATTAAAATCGTGAGTTTGCGCATCTTGCTCCTGCTAAGCCTTGCTATACTATCTGGGGAAAAAAAAGATGAGTCTACCAAGGAACCCTGCAGGACTGAACAGAATCTGATACCTTGCTATCAATATATTTTCTCAGCTAGCGTGAAGGGCTCAAATTACGGAGCAAGACTATGGATCAATGGGTGCAAGGCGAGGTCGTTGATAATCTGCACTGGAACGAACGGCTCTGTTCGCTTCGTGTGAGGGTGGCTTTGCCTGATTTTAAGGCCGGGCAGTTCACACGAATTGCATTACCTGAAACTGCGTCGCCAGAAATTGCATCGCCAAAAAAAGATGAGATGCTTGCGCGGGCTTATTCGTTGGTCAATGCGCCACACGACCCCATTGCTGAATTCTATTTTAATCTGGTGCCGGGCGGGCCACTTTCTACCCGTTTGCATCGCCTGAAGAAGGGCGATTCAGTTTATCTTTCAAAGGGTGTTGCCGGTTTCCTGACCCTAGACGAAGTGCCGCAATGTGGGCATCTGTGGATGTTGGCGACAGGTACCGCACTGGGCCCCTTTCTGTCGATCTTAAAAACAGACGAGCCCTGGAAAAGATTTAGTAAACTGGTGCTGGTGCATGGTGTGCGCTCTGCGGATGAGCTGACCTATCAGACACTAATTCAACAGTTTTCGGATCAACATTCTGATCAGTTTGTTAAGCTGTCATCGGTCACTCGTGAAACAGTTTCTGATACGCTGTCGCAGCGAATACCGGACGCCATCCGTTCCGGGGAGTTGGAACGCATGGCAGACTTACCGATTGATCCGGAGCAAGCCCATGTGATGATTTGTGGAAGCCCTGCGATGGTGGAAGATTGTATGGTTGCACTGAAAGAGAAGGGGTTACGCAAACACCGGCGTAGAACACCAGGTCATATTTCTGTAGAGATATATAAATAGCGTCTATTCCGATATCTAGGAACGTTGGTTTTAAGTTAACGCTTTAGACAACACAGCTTCATGATCAGGAATACTTTGCCCTAAGGTTTCCGAAAAACGGTGCAGGCTGGGTTTTTCCGCGCAATAGATAAGGTGACTGTTACATTGGCAGTCGGAGGAGCCGAAACCTCTCATCGGTAAGTGGCTGTTTGAATGGGCGGCCAAAATCTGCGACCAGCCATGTTCTCTGTTTATCGGGTCGTAGCAATACCAGACCTCCTGTAAGGCTAAATTTTTGCGTAGATAGTCGATATGCCAGTGAGGCTTTTCGGCGATTCGTCTGTGGTGTTTAACGCGAGCAGTAATTCCCCCGGGGCCAAAGGCGCTGCCGCAATAGACGTAGTAGCCTGGTTCTCCGCGCATTTTGCCTAACTTCCCAATCACAATCTCAAAGGGTTTAACCGAATGGAGAAGTAATGCATAGCTGCCAGATCGGTTATCCATGCCAGGAAAATCGCTTCATATCTATCCGTCCTTTTAGATTAAAGTCTATTCCTTCATCGCAGAGTAGCTGGTGCTGCACCTCATAACCCTGACCTTTCGGCAAACTGATTCTCCCCGAGCTGCTAACCACTCTATACCAGGGGAGTTTAGTCTCTTTGGGTAGCCTGCGTAGCGCATAGCCAACTTGCCTTGGCCCGCAACCCACGATTCTTGCAATTGCGCCGTAGCTGGTGACGGCTCCTTTCGGAATGCTATTCAGGGCGGCATATATTTCAGGGTAGAGTTCTGAGTCCACTGGGTCATTTCCACTGTGTCTTAGGCATTGCTGTTGCATTCCAACGATGCTATCCGGCAGCTTCTAATCTGACCTGAACGTGCCATCGCCTGACTCCTTTCAACGATCTTTGTCGCTGTTCTCTTCGATCAGCTGAAATCTTTTGCGGGATACGCCGTAGCGCTCGATGGCTTCCTCAAACATTGCCAGCGGCCGGATCCACACCCCATGTTCTCCATAGAGTATTCTGGTCAAGTCCAACCGGACACTTTCCTTTGAGACAGTTCATAGTTGATCGGTGACAAACTGCCATTGGCGTTGTGTAACCGATCGTTGTTGTAGTAACGGATGTAATCCGCTACATCTTGCTTCATTTGCTCCC
>JAJFKB010000023.1 GCA_021773395.1 Gammaproteobacteria bacterium
ACGGGAGCAAATGAAGCAAGATGTAGCGGATTACATCCGTTACTACAACAACGATCGGTTACACAACGCCAATGGCAGTTTGTCACCGATCAACTATGAACTGTCTCAAAGGAAAGTGTCCGGTTGGACTTGACCAGAATAACCATTATACAGCCAAGGCTTCCTACATTTTAGAGGTTTCTATCTGGGGATTTGGGAAATGACAACTGACTACGATCAGCAATTGCAACCAGAAGAGCCCTCTACTCTCGGTAGTTTTGTGCTCGCTATCGCCCAGACGATAGAAGAATTGGGATTTAATTCGAAAAGCGTCCTTGCCGCTGCCAACCTTGAAATTGTTGATGATTTCAAGCATTCACGCGTGGCGATAAAGCGGTTAGTGAAAATTTGGCGTATGGGTGTTGATGTTACCTCTAATGATGCGTTGGGTATTGCAGTGGCCCAACGTATGCGCCCTATAACCTTTGATGCTCTAAGCATGTCCTTGTATGCCAGCGAAGACTTGATATCAGCTCTCCAAAGATTTTCCCGCTACCACGAAATGGTTAGCGATGCGCTTGCAATGAGCATAGAAATCGACAATTCCTCTGTCACTCTGATCTTAGAGAATTTTTTCCCTCCGCGCGCTGAAGAGGGACTGGACTGCGCAATCGCAACCCCTTTACATTTTTGCAGAGAAATTGCACGGGAAGAAATTATCCCAACAAAGGTCCAATTTATGAGAGGTAAACCAGAAAGAATTGAAGATTTTCAACGCTTTTTCCAATGTCCAATTGAATTTAATGCGAATAGAAATGCGATTATATTTAACAAAGATGTATTGGTTAGAAAGCTACCCGGAAATAACTCTGTGTCGAATTACCTCGAAGGGCTTGCCGGGAAATATGTTTCGGGCAGAAAGAAGGGCGAATCCTTAAGTCAGGCTTATTCATTTATCATCATAAATTTGTCCTCAGGCAAGGTTTCACAGGAGTCGTTGGCAGAATTTTTTAGTTGTTCCACCCGTCAGCTTCAACGCAAACTGAAAGAGGAAAGCACTTCCTTTAGAGAGTTATTGGATAAGATTAGAATGGATCTTTCGGAGGAATACATAAGAGTGAAAAAATACTCGATAGCAGAAACAGCTTATTTACTTGGATATTCGGATCCAAATACTTTTTCTCGCGCCTTTAAAAATTGGACAGGATTTAGCCCAGGCGAATACCGTAAACGACTTGATGGCTAGTAGGCCCTAATTCAGCTGATTGCCAGCAAACACGGCATGCGCTAACACTTAGTTAGGCATCAGTATGTTTTAGACGTTATACCCTCCTATGTTGTGCAACCGGCATATTTTTTCGAACTTCATCGAGTTTCACCAAATCAATATCAGCAACAACAATACCCTTACCCTCTTCCTGTTCTGCAATAACCTGACCCCACGGATCGACAACCATGGAATGACCATAGCTCTCTCTGCCTGTGCCGTGTGAATTCTAATCTTGAAAGAAAAACGGAGGGTGGCATACTGGCCACATGAGAATTTTATCCCTCTTTGCTTATCATTTTGTCGCTTGCTTTATCAAATCACTGCACCCTGGAGGCATAAAGTCAATTGCCGCTGAAAACTTGATCCTTCGACAGCAACTCCTCGTTATCAATCGCTCTCGTCAGCGATCACCTCCGCTCACTCAAACCGACCGCACACTTTTTGCAATGCTGGCCCAGGTCATATCCAAACGCCGACTCGGAAAATTGGCCATCATTATTAAACCCGCCACCGTTCTGAATTTCCACAAAGCGTTGGTTAATCGCAAATATCGACTACTCTACTCGGCAAAGAGCCGAGGCAAGCCTGGCCCCAAAGGGCCCAATCCGGAATTAATCAATTTGGTGTTAGACCTAAAGTACCGGAACCCGCGCATGGGTTATGACCGGATAGCCATGCAAATCTATCAAGCGTTTGGCATTCAGGTAGACAAACATGTGGTACGGCGCATTCTAATCAAGCACTACAAACCCAGATATCCTGGCGGCCCATCATGGCTTACGTTTCTCAGCCAAACCAAAGATAGCTTATGGAGTATTGACCTATTTCGTTGCGAATCGATACACCTCAAATCTCACTGGGTTATGTTGGCTATTGATATCCATACAAGACGTATTATAGGGTTTGCGATTCATGCAGGAGACGTGGACGGAATTGCAGCCTGCCGACTGTTTAACCAAATACAAACCGGACGATCACCACCAAGGTGGATCAGTACTGATCATGACCCACTGTTCGCCCATCAACGATGGCATGCAAACTTACGCATACTGGGCATCGAAGAAATCAAAAGCATTCCCTACACACCGCTCTCACACCCATTTGTTGAGCGCGCAATAGGCACATTACGTAGAGAGTTTCTTGACCATGTTCTCTTTTGGAATGACGCGGATTTATCGCGGAAGCTCGTCCAGTATGTTAACTACTATAATGGAATTCGTGGCCATACTTCCTTAAATGGTGCAACACCAAAGCAAAAAGCGAATAGAACTCACTGTCCAAAGCACCCGATCAGAAATTATGGCTGGAAAAAACACTGTAGCGGATTATTCAATACACCTATCGCCTGCTAATTTAGGAATTCGCACGGCACAGGTTGCAGCGGCTAAGAAATTCAATAGCAAGGCACCCTCGCCCGTTACCGGCGCTTACTTGTTGCACGATAAAAAGGGGCTGCAATACAAAAAGAACGCGCTTGATACAGCGTGGCGACGTGTAATGGATGAAGCACTTGATTCTGGGCTTGAGCAGGGGTTCACTTTCCATGACCTCAAGGCCAAAGGCATTTCGGATCATCAGCATAAGCACGGCGGGCACAGATCCGGCAAAATGAAACGGGTTTATGATAGGTTGCCTGATTTGGTGAAAGCAACAAAATAGGCAATAGTTTTGGGAAAAGTTTTGGGAAAGAGGGTAAAAAGGACTCAGGCAAAAACCGTAAGTCCTTGATTTAATTGGCGCACTCGGGAGGATTCGAACCTCCGACCGCTCGGTTCGTAGCCGAGTACTCTATCCAGCTGAGCTACGAGTGCATTTAAATTGTATTTGGCGTTGTCGTGGCGGAGAGGGAGGGATTCGAACCCTCGATGAGCTATTAACCCATACACCCTTAGCAGGGGCGCGCCTTCAGCCACTCGGCCACCTCTCCACTTGAGGGCCGAGATCATACCATGTTCAGGAAAAATTCAAAGAGATAAAATAAGAAAATTTTACTCAGGATCACCTTCTCCACCAGCGGCCTTCTGCTCGTTGTGGATTCGGTCATAAATTTCTTCCCGATGCACCGATACATGCTTCGGCGCATCGACACCAATGCGAACTTGATTCCCTTTGACTCCTAATACGGTAACATTAACATCGTCACCAATCTTAAGAGTTTCTCCTACACGTCGCGTCAATATTAACATTAAAAATAACTCCCCGGTTTACGGCACGTTCCATACCAATTACTTCGTAATAATACTCAAGGTATTAATCAATAGAGTTGCAATTAAAACCGCTACTCTTTCATTATGGGCTATCTTTCAGATTCTTCCGCCTCCAGGCCAAAAGAATCGTGCAGCGCCCTGACTGCAAGCTCCAGATACTTTTCATCAATGACCACAGATATCTTGATTTCCGAGGTGGAAATCATCTGCACATTGATCGATTCCTTTGCAAGTGTTTTGAACATTTTGCTGGCCACACCGGCATGCGAGCGCATTCCTACACCCACGATTGAAACTTTTGCAATACTATCATCACCGACAACTTCTCTGACGCCAAGTTCCAATAATTCTTTCTCTAGAATCGCTTTGGCTCTTTGATAATCATTGCGATGCACAGTAAAAGTAAAGTCTGTGGTGTTGTCTCTAGCCGTATTTTGAATGATCATATCGACTTCTATATTGGCATCGCTGATCGGGCCAATTATTTGTGAGGCAACTCCGGGAACATCTGAAACACCTAGCGCGGTCAGTTTTGCTTCGTCCCGATTAAATGCAATTCCAGAAACAACGGGTTGTTCCATTTGATCAACTTCCTCTAGGGTTATCAGCGTTCCTGGCCCATCCTCAAAACTGGACAGTACTCGCAATGGAACACTGTATTTACCGGCAAACTCAACTGCTCTAATCTGCAAAACCTTCGATCCAAGGCTGGCCATCTCCAGCATCTCCTCAAAGGTTATGCAATCCAGTCGACGAGCTTTATCCTCTACTCTGGGATCCGTTGTGTATACACCGTCTACATCAGTATATATTTGACACTCATCCGCCTTTAGCGCTGCTGCTAGCGCAACTGCCGAGGTATCAGACCCTCCGCGCCCAAGCGTCGTAATATTTCCACCTTCATCAACGCCCTGAAAACCGGCCACTACGATAACCTTGCCTTCAGCCAGGTCTTTGCGAATATTGTGTTCGTCAATCGACAGTATACGCGCTTTGGCGTACACGCTGTCGGTTAAAATCTTAACCTGTCCACCGGTATAGGAACGTGCTGAACAGCCGCGTTTGTTTAACGCCATGCTCAGCAGCGCAATTGTTACCTGTTCACCAGTCGACACCAACACATCCAACTCACGTGCAGAAGGCGTCGCATCAATAGAATTAGCAAGCTCGATTAGACGATTGGTTTCGCCACTCATCGCTGAAACAACGACGACAATATCGTGCCCTTGCTGCCGAAAACTTATCACTTTTTCAGCAACCGCTTCTATCTTTTCGACCGTCCCGACGGACGTGCCACCAAATTTTTGTACGTAAAGTGCCATTTAAGTTGTATTTTACAGCTAATTTGAAGGGCTGCATTTAACAACAAATACAACCCGATTTGAATAAAAAAATAATAATTTCACTATATTATTTATTCGCGACTGGAATTCATACTAAATCTGCAAGATTTTATAGAAATACGCCGAAAAACATGCATTAAAATGCATGCTCAACCTAAAGTCTATTAGCGATTTGTCTGCTTTTGTTTCTTTTGAAAAAAGGCTCTGTTACAACTTTGCCTCTACCCAGGGTACTACTTCATCTAATGCAGCAGGCAAAGCAGCAGGATTATTTCCTCCAGCCTGGGCCATATCGGGTCGACCACCACCTTTACCTCCCACTTTCTGCGCAACCAGATTGACCAACTCTCCTGCCTTGACACGATCGGTAGCATCTTTTGTTACACCGGCGACCAAACTGATTTTTTCACCATTAACGGCGGCCAACACAATAACGGCCGAACCCAATTTGGACTTCAGCTGATCCATTGTTGCCAACAATGACTTTCCATCCACACCGTCAAAAGCATGGGCCAGCACATTAACGCCATTCACATTTTTGGCCTGCTCGACCAGATCTGCTCCTGCGCTGCCCGCCAATTTTGCCTTTAGTTCAGTAATTTCTTTCTCCAGCTGCTTATTTTTTGCGACCAGCTGGCTAACTTTATCTACAACTACATCACGCGAACCCTTAACCAGGTCCGCAACAGTCAACAATACCTGCTCCGTCTCATTTTGATAGGCGATCGCGCGCTGGCCGGTCACCGCCTCAATACGACGAACTCCGGCGGCCACACCACCTTCTGAAGTAATCTTCAGCAAGCCAATATCGCCGGTACGTTTTACATGCGTTCCCCCGCATAGCTCCACGGAAAAGCCATCTCCCATCGAGAGCACTCGAACCTGCTCTCCGTATTTTTCACCAAACAGGGCCAACACACCTTTTTCCATGGCATCATCGAGAGCCATTACGTCAGTATCCACTGACGTGTTATTCTGTATCTGCTGGTTCACCAGCTTCTCGACTTGCTGTAATTGTTCACCCGTGACCGCTTCAAAATGAGAGATATCAAAGCGTAGCCGATCGGCATCGACCAATGAGCCCTTCTGTTTAACATGATCGCCCAGCACTGCTCGTAAAGCCGCGTGAAGCAGGTGGGTGGCGGAGTGATTCAAAGCTATCGCTTTGCGATTTTCGGCATTCAGTTCAGTCTTGACTGACTGTTTTACAGATAACTCGCCTTCTATCAATTCACCTTTATGCAGAAAAACCCTACCCTGCTTTGTCGTATCGTCGACTCTGAATGCACCCGTCTCACTGCAAAGATATCCAGTATCCCCCACCTGGCCACCGGATTCAGCATAGAAAGGTGTCTGGTCCAGGACAACCAAGCCCTTGTCTCCTTTTCTTAGCTCAGTAACTTCTTCGCCGGCCAGTAGCAGCGTCGCCACCTGTCCGCGATCAGTCAGCTTCTCATAACCGGAAAACTCGGTTTCCCCCTCCAGTTCAACATCCTTTCTTAAATCCACTTCAAACTGACTGGAAGCTCTTGCTCTTTCTTTCTGCCCGGACATCTCCTTTTCATACCCAGTCATATCGACACTCAACCCTCTTTCACGAGCAATATCAGCGGTCAAGTCAACCGGAAAACCATAGGTGTCGTAAAGCTTAAACAGCGTTTCTCCTGGAATCTCCTGCCCTTCAATCGCTTCCAGGTCCTGTTCCAGAATTCGCAAACCCTGCTCAAGAGTTTTTGCAAACTGCTCCTCTTCCTGCAACAACACCTTCTCTACCTGCTGCTGTGCGTGAACCAATTCAGGGTAGGCCTCCCCCATTTCCGACGTGAGCGGCTTAACAAGCTTATGAAAGAAAGATTCCTGAATACCCAATTTATTACCATGGCGAATCGCACGACGAATAATGCGGCGTAGCACATAGCCTCGCCCTTCGTTGGAAGGAACTACACCGTCTGAAATAAGAAAGCCACAAGATCGAATATGATCCGCGATCACTCTCAAAGAGGTATTTTGCAGATCATTAACTCCAGCAATTCCAGCAATGGCAGTCAGCAGGCTTTGAAACAGATCGATTTCGTAGTTGTTATGTACGCCCTGCATGACAGCTGCAATACGTTCCAATCCCATACCGGTATCTACCGAGGGTTTGGGTAACGGTGTCATAGTGCCATCGGCGGCCCGATCATATTGCATAAAGACCAGGTTCCAGATTTCGATATAACGATCCCCATCTTCATCCGGACTTCCGGGCGGCCCTCCGGCCACGTCGGAACCGTGGTCGTAAAAAATCTCCGAACAGGGCCCGCAGGGGCCTGTATCACCCATCGACCAAAAATTGTCCTTTTCACCCAACCGAGAAAAACGTTCTGCAGAAACACCCAGCTCTTTGAGCCAAATAGCCGCGGCTTCGTCATCATCGTTATACACTGTCACCCACAGCTTTTCTTCCGGCAGCTTTAATTCTTTAGTGAGGAAATCCCAGGCAAACTGTATGGCCTCTTTTTTGAAATAATCGCCAAAACTAAAATTCCCCAGCATTTCGAAAAAAGTATGATGACGCGCGGTATAACCAACATTCTCCAGGTCATTGTGCTTGCCGCCGGCACGCACACAACGTTGAGAGCTGGCCGCTCGCACATAGCCACGTTTGTCTTTACCTAAAAAGAGATCCTTAAATTGCACCATACCTGCATTTGTGAACAACAGTGTCGGATCATTGGCCGGCACCAACGGGCTGCTGGCTACCACCTCATGCTGTTGCTCTTTAAAGTAATCTAGAAATACTTTTCTCAATACTGCAGTTTTCATGACAAATAGATTCAACCGTAATTAATTGGGCGACTGTATTATTTTCAGGGGCGTCAGTATATCCGCATACCCTGATTTTTCAGCAAAAAATTTTAATTTCAAACCTTTTCCTGGCTTTTTTGGTGCATCTTCACCCATCTAAAGGTGATATTGATCCGTTTACCAACCTGTTTTTTTGTTTTGGGCAATTGATGCCGCCAGTGGTGCTGGAACTCTCCCTGCATAACCAGCAGGTCACCGTGCAGCAAATCGACATGGAATTTACGCTGACTGTCAGACCTGTGTTGTAACTGAAAACGACGTGTTGCTCCAAGACTAACTGAAGCGATAACCGGGTTGCGGCCCAACTCAGACTCATCATCGCTGTGCCAGCCCACGCTATCGTTTCCGTTGCGATAGCAATTTACCAACGCCGAGTTAAAATGCATCTCGCAAACCTGTTCTACCCGCTGCTTTACCTGATTGAGCGAGTCCGTCCAGGTCAGCGGCTGCATTAATAATCCACTATAACGATAACTGGCACCCGGATCACCATACCATGCCTGTAACCGGGGTATTTTCACCCTGTTTCCAGCGATTAATATCTCGGGTTGCTTCCAGGGTGTTTGGTGGCACAACTGGTCAAAAAACAGATCAGGCTTCCCCGCTGCCCATACGGACCTGAATAGCTTGAGTTCTCCGCTATCGGATATCAGCGTTTCACACGTTTTATACACGCAATAAAAGTCTCTGAGTGACCACCATGCACCTATCATTTCATAATCTAAATTATTATTAAAGTTTCTAAAAATCACGCCGATACTTCTAGCGCATGGGCGATATTTCGTCTTTTCAATAACCACTTTCATCGGTCGCCTTAAATTTTGGCAAAAGACCGTAAGAAAGCAGGAGAAATAAAATGGCACAGGTAATTAACACCAACATTGCGTCGTTGAACGCACAACGAAACCTAAATGCTTCACAAAGCCAATTGAACACGTCACTGGAACGTTTGTCTTCCGGTCTGCGTATTAATAGCGCGAAAGATGATGCTGCCGGCTTGGCAATTTCATCACGATTCACCACTCAGATTAATGGCTTAAACCAGGCTATTCGAAACGCAAACGACGGTATTTCACTGTCGCAAACCGCTGAAGGTGCATTAGACTCCAGTGGTGATTCATTGCAGCGTATCCGCCAGCTGGCCTTGCAATCAGCTAACTCTACCAACTCTGCTTCTGATCGGGCAGCATTGAATGCTGAGGTACAGCAATTGCTGTCAGAGATTGACCGCGTTGGGCAAACAACTCAGTTTAACGGAACCAATATTCTGGATGGCAGCTTTTCATCAGCGCAATTTCAGGTGGGCGCGAATGCCAACCAAACGATTAACGTATCGGTTGCGGGTGCTACCACCGACATCCTTGGTGCCTATCAGGTTACAAGCTCGGCAGTCACCACAAGCGCCTTTGATGGTTCAGGGTTCACTATAAATGGCGTTGAAGTGGGTGTATCTGCGGCCACCTCCGCAGCCGGGGTCACTGCAGCCAGTGCTGCCGCAAAAGCCACAGCCATTAACTCAGTATCAAACCAAACAGGGGTTACGGCAACCGCCACCAATACGGTGACAGGTATCGCTAGCGTACCAGGCTCCTCGCTCGCTAACGGCTCGTTAACAATTAATGGTATTTCTGTTGGCGCAGTTGCAAAAGCAACCGATGGCAGCGCAGTTACACAAGGACGCAACGCTCGAGACGCAATCAATGCTGTTAGTACTCAATCCGGAGTAACTGCTACTGCTGATGCTTCGACTGGAGTACTGACCTTAACTGCATCGGATGGGCGTGATATAACCTTGGCAGGAACCAGTGCTCAAGCAGTAACAGACATCTTTAACGCAACCGGTTTAGATGCGGCGACTGAAACCAATCCAACCGGGCAGGATTCTGAAACTATTACGTTCACAAACACCTCCGCCGCTACCGCAGGCACAGTCACCGCGCTAGAATTGGTTAATGGAGATAACATTACAATTGATGGTATCACCTATGAATTTGATACCGGTGATGGTGTCACAGGGTCTAATGTCGCAGTTGCAATTACAGCAGGGGCATTTACGGCAACTCAAGCTGCTGACGCGCTTGAAGCCGAAATAAATGCACAACAGCTACTCGGAACAACAACTGCAACAGCTGCTAATGTTGCGGGTGTTCTAACAGTCACTAACGCAAAAGTTGGTGCCTACGATTTAGCTTCAACAGATAATCAAGATACAGATACTGTTATAGCAATCGCTTCTGTTACAACGGGAACAAATGCGGCTGGCGCAACAGCGGTGCAAAACCTTGGTACTCTAACGCTCAGCTCTGCTTCCAACTTCACTCTCGGTGGTGCTGACTTGGCTTTTGGCGGATTATCAAGCTCCTCACCCACACTATCCAAGCTGAACACGGTTGATATTTCAACCGTAGAGGGAGCGAACAGCGCCATCTCAATACTGGACGGAGCACTGAGCCAGGTCAACAGCATTCGAGCTGATCTGGGTGCGATTCAAAGTCGATTTGAGTCCACCATTTCCAGCTTAAGCACCACCGCTGAAAACCTGAGTTCTGCAAGGTCACGGATTCTGGATGCGGACTTTGCCGCTGAAACGGCTGCACTGACTCGTTCGACGATTCTGCAGCAAGCTGGCATTTCAATTCTGGCGCAGGCCAATGCGTTACCACAGCAAGTATTGTCACTGCTGCAGTAACACTAGGTCAATTGTGATGACGAAGCCAAAGGGAATGAGTTCTTTGGCTTCCATTACAAGCTTAATACGAATGGATAATAGGTGAACGTTATGGTAATTCAGCTTAACAATACCACCTTGCCTACTTCGAACCAGGTTCAGAAACCAGCAGTACAGGAAGTAACCGGCAAGGATGTAGCGGTAAATGCAACGGTTAATAGTAACCCCGTTGAAAACCAGACGGAAGCGTCAGTAACCGAGCAAAAGGTACAAACGGAAGAATTGGAAATTACTGTGAACAACATCAATGATTTTGTTCAGAATATTCAACGCAGTATTCACTTCAGTGTTTCCGAAACATCCGGGCGTACCATCATCGAGGTTTATGATTCTGAAACGGATGAGTTGATACGGCAAATTCCCTCTGAAGAGGTGCAGCGTATTTCAGAGGCGATCGCTGACCAGGTTAAAGAAGGCTTGTTTGTAAAAACCAACATTTAAAGGACTGTTGGAACGATATTGTTGCCCATAGGAAAGATCACTGTTGTTACGCGTTTGGAACTCGGGTGATTTTTCCTTAGGCAACCGCTTAAGTTGGGCTTATTAAACCCTTAATGAGATACACGAGAAAACTGGCAAGAAATCTGCATATTATTAGCATGAAATTCAGCTAATCCGCTCGAGATAATAATCGGGCACAGGTAACCAGGAATTAACATGGCATCAGTCACTTCACTCGGCGTCGGCTCAGGATTGGATCTAGGATCAATCTTGCAGCAACTAGTTGAAGCAGAGCGTGCTCCAACAGCCAACAGACTAGACCTGAAGGAAGCAGAAACTCAGGCCTCCATCTCGGCATTTGGTTCCTTTAAAAGTGCGTTGTCGGATTTTCAAACCACCCTTAAAGATTTAGAATCCTTGTCGGAGTTTCAGGGTCGTTCAGCGACGTCCAGTGACGATGATATTTTTACGGCTACATCGAATAGCACCGCTGCTGTCGGTGTAACCGATATAAATGTACTAAATTTGAGCGCAGCGCATAAACTGGTTACCGGCAATTTTGCTACCCCGGACACCGTGATCGGCACCGGTAGTTTGGCTATTGAGGTCGGTGGCAGCTCCTATAACATTACTATTGCTGATGGCTCCGTTAGCGAAATCAAAGATGCTATCAATAGCTCCAACGCTGGTGAAAAAGTCACTGCCAGCATTATTACCGTTGACGATGGCAGCGGCGGCACGGTCTCCAAGCTGGTTCTTAACGCCAAGTTTACCGGTGCCAGCAACGCCATTGAAATTACGGTGACGGACGACGATGCCGTTAATAACGACGCATCCGGCTTGTCACAGCTGTTTTATGTGGATGGCGATGCGAACAATCAGCTTACGGAACTGGAAGCAGCAACAGATGCCAGAATCACTGTTGATGGGTTCACTGTCAGTAGCGCCACTAACGAATTTGTAGACGCTATCGATGGCGTGACTATTTCCGCCATTGCGCCATCCGTAGACCCCATAAACAACCCACCGGAAACCCTGACGGTCGAGCTCAACAAAACAGCAGTACAAGGAAAGGTTGCTTCCTTTGTCACTGTGTTTAATGCATTGAAAGACACCATTAACCTACTCTCGGATTACAATGCAGAAACCGGCGAAGCAGGCTTGTTAAATGGCGATGCCACTATACGCACCGCCGAAGCACAAATTGAGAGAATTCTGTACAACTCGATCAGTGAACCGGATGGCATTTACACTAATCTGGCCCAGTTAGGTATCACTACGGGTGAAAAGGGTAAGCTTTCAATCGACCAGGATACGCTCAACGCGGCAATAGACAGTAATTTTAACGACGTAGGAGATCTATTTGCTGGCAACAACGGCGTCGCCGAACAACTCAATGATTTGGTAACCGGATTTCTTTCAACTACTGGAATTATCAGTGTTCGCGAAGATGGCTTTGATGCAACACTCGAAGAAATTTCCGATGATCGCATCGACCTGCAGAGACGTCTTGCCGCTATTGAAGAAAGAACCCGGCAACAGTTTGCCGCACTTGACATATTAATTGGCAAATTAAATTCAACTGCCAGCTTTTTAACTCAACAACTGGCTAACACTAACAGCATCACCAATCGAAACAATTCAAATAATAATTAATTTTAGAGGATAATTCCATGAATGACCGACATGCCATTAGACAATATCAGAACGTAAATACTCAATCCGGTGTGGTCGACGCAAATCCTCACCAGCTTATTGCGATGCTGATTAATGGTGCGCTCACCCGTTTGTCCAGTGCCAAAGGCTGTATTGAACGAAAAGATTTTGCAGGCAAAGGGGAGCAGCTGGGCAAAGGTATTGATATCATCAGCGGTTTGCAGGGATGCCTGGATATGGACGCCGGCGGAGATATCTCTTCAAACCTAAACGCGCTCTACGACTACATGGTGCGCCGCCTGACCCAAGCAAGTCTGAGCAACGATATGCAAATTGTCGATGAGGTTATCGTTCTCTTAAGGGAAATTAAAACCGGTTGGGAAGGTATCCCGGAAGAATTTCATAATCAAACATCTCCCACCACGGTTGCTGCACTGTGAGACTGGATACAGCCGTCAGCAGCAAACGTCATTCCAGGTGGCTGGCGATTATTAGCGCCAGTCAGGCGCTGCTGGATGCAGCGCAGCAGTCAAAGTGGACGGACTTGCCGCTGCAGGCGGAATATCGGGATAAACTGATACGCGAATATTTTTCGTCACCAATAACTGTCGATAACGCGCTTGAACTGCAGGGTCAGATAAAGCAGATTCTGGCTATGGATGAACAAATTTTAGGGCTGGCACGCAAAGAGCAGGAAGGCACTCAACTCCTACTTAGAAGCCTGACAAAAGGTGCCAGTGCCATTAAAGCCTATCAAGCATAACCGTTGAAGGGAGGCACACTGGGCGCCCCGCCCCTCTCCGGCAAATTCCTTAATAAAGTCTTCTAACGAATAAAGTTAAACAGTGAAAGATTGCTGATTTGCGTAAAGGTTTTCTGTGTTGCCTCAAGAATAAAACTCTGTAGAGACAAGCGGCTAATCGCATCGGCATAATCGAGATCTTCAAGCTCAGACAATAGTTCACGCCCCATCAACTCCAGATTATCATTATTCGCTAAGGTTTCATCGATAACATTCAGGCGACTACCCACCTTAGCCCGCGTTTCCAGCAGATTATTCAGTGCATTGTCCAGACTATTAAGCCCGTCAGAGACCAGCTCTCCCAGGGTGACATTATTTGTAGTTCCCTCAAGACCCAACATCAGTGTTTCAATGGCCGTAAACATATCCTGCTTTTGTTTTGGCAAGCTAACCAGGTCGATGGTATCACCATTACCAGGCGTCCCGGACAGGTCCACTCTGACGCCTTCAAATTCGATACCCTCATCAGGCGAATAGGGTACGTTGAGCAAAGGTGCTGAGGGGCTGCCTCCTGAAATGACACTGGTATCCGACACCCGTGTCACCGTATAGGTAGGAACCGGCCCGGTGGTATCAAATGTTATGGTCGCCCCATCCGGATGGAATTCGTCAAAAAGTTTTTGATCAATCACAGCCTGGTTATCTACGGCCAGCGTTCCGCTATTCCCTGCATTGGGCAACGCACTGAAGTTTAGCGGTTGATCCATATCCATGAACAACCCCTGTCCAGAATCTGAAACCGCTACATCAATACTATCGGCAATTTTGATAAACAGCTGACCTGCGTCTCCCTGAAAGTTATATCCGCCGGTGCCACTGGCGACAATGGGCTGTATACCTGACTGAAACCCACCAAAAATAAACTGATCATTTGAATCCCTGGTATTCGCTAGCGCCACCAATTGTTCCAAACGCTGCTTAATCTCAATAGCAATCGTCTGCCGGTCATCTAATGTCATCGCACCATCGCCCGACTGTACGGTCAATTGACGAATGCGCTGAATAGCCTCTTCCATACCATCCAGGGTAGACTCTTCCAGCCGCAAGCGCCCTTCTGCAATGGCCGCATTGCTCGCATATTGCTGGGTACGCGCTAACTGTTGATTGACCGATAATATCTGCGCAGAAGCAATAGGATCATCGGCTGGCGTTTCAATGCGTTTGCCTGACGCCACTTGTTTTTGCAAATCGTTGAGGCGGGCCTGATTATCCAAAACACCTCGCAAACTGGTCAGGAAAAACTGCTGAGTTGATAATCGCATCAGTCATTAACCTCCGACGGCATTTAACAAGGTATCGAACAACGATCGCGCTACGGTAATTACCTGTGCTGAAGCGCCATAAGCCTGTTCGAGTTCGATTAACTTAGCTGCTTCCTCATCCAGATTCACTCCCGAAACATCGTCTCTATGTGCCTGAGATTGTTGCAACAGGGTTTCACTCGCCTGCAAATTAAATCGCGCTTGACTGGCGTCTACACCTACCTGCTGCAATAGCTGTCCATAAGCACCCTGTAAAGTCGTCTGTCCGTTATTTAAAACCCCGGTTGTTTGTAACGAAGCCATAGCCAAGCCGTTACGGCTATCCTGATAGCCACCGGTATTAAAATCTACAGTAAAGGTATCACCCGCCTGTGGCTGCCCACTAATTTCCAGGTTAATACCAAACCCAGCGGGCAAGATTGCGTTAGCCGGAGATGGTGGAAAAGTTAATCCGGTTTGCGGAGGTGCCAAAGCAACCGGCACCGGCCCACTATTATCCAAAACATCATAGGTAGTAGCACTGGTAAACCGAATAATCAAAGGTGGACTCAATTGTCCCGGCGTGGTACTGAATAAGGCGCCACTGGTATCGGTCACCTGACCCGGACCCACCGTACCGGTTCCAAGATTATTCAGGTTAGCGCCTGTACGCACGGGTGCCGCTAAAGCAATCGATTCGGGTCGATCAATCACTAGCGCAATCTCTTTTGCGCCATTGTTTGTCGGTTTCAATATAAAACTATCGCCCGCCACAAAATTCCCTGACGTCCGACTCAGCGCAACACTTAAACCATCAAAGGTCAATGCAGCGGGCAAGCCACCGATAGTGCCAGTTAAAGCAGGATCTATCGCTGCGTTGGTCTTACCATCACTCAGGCGAGTCACTGTATAATTGGTGGCTGATGAAAAGCTAAGTCGATAATCACTGGTTGTCAGCTCGGCAAGATCTGAAACCGACACGGCAACGACCTGATCCAGCGGTATAGAATTACTACTGGAATTAATGGTTCGTGCTGCAATGGCACTGACACTGTTAATTTCAGAAAAGAAATTACCACCGAGATTACCTTCAAGATCCATACCTAATCGATGCTGCTGGTTAACGGTTTCACTAACCGCCAACGCAATACGCCCCAGCGAGTTGGTCGCCTCAACCATTGAGCCACTGCGCAATTGCAGCAGACCACCTAATATTCCACCCGTCAGCTCATTATTGAGTTTTGTGACAGTGCCATTGGCCAGAACACCCAATTGAGGGACTTGTGGATCAAATTCAGAGGGAGACGTTACCAGTGTTAAAGCTTCTCCGCCCAGCACAATGGCCTGCCCACTACCGACAAAAACGTTCATAGCGCCGTCATTTTGCTCAATGGTACTGATACTCACTAGTTCCGATAACTCTTTCAGCAGCCGGTCACGATGATCCAACAGGTCATTTGGCTGATTACCAAATCCCGATCCGGACTGCTCAACAATGGAACGATTAACCTCCGCTATCTGGTCAGACAATCCACCAATTTCACTGACTGAAGCGGCAATCAGCTGATTCATCGTTTCAGTTTGTCGCGACAGTTCTGCCTCAATGGCGTGGAATTTGTTAACCATATTCTGCGCTTCCGCCAGAAACACCTGACGCGCAACAATGGAGGTAGGATCGTCATTGGCCGCTTGCATCGCGGTATAGAACCGATCCTGATTGCTTGTTAATCCGGTATTGCTATCGGAAAACAAAAAATCCAGGCGATCCAGATTATTACTTATGGTTTCAACCTGTTTAAAGGCGGACGTATCACTGCGTAGCTGAGTGATAATAAACTCATTAACCGACCGCCGCACACCATCCAAATCCACACCTGTTCCCAGATAAGAACCACCGAGAAACTCAGCATTGCGGGTCGCCTGGATATTAATCTGGCGGCTATACCCCTCATTCGTTGCATTGGCAATATTGTGTCCGGTCGTACTCAGCGCCCGTTGGTGGGTAATGAGCCCCGATAGTGCAATATTCAATAAATCAGGCATAACTTTTATCCGAAGATTAGAGGCTTATATCAATTTCTGGAGTATCAGCGTCTATTAACTGCTGATTCTCTGGAAGATAAGCACTCAGCTGTTTTACCAACGAGTCCGCAAGCCCGATGCCCTTACCCTGGGAAAGCGTCAGGCTCATTTGGTTATCAAACATATCCCGATAAAACCGGGATTCCTCACTATCAAAATAGCTATCCTTGGCAAAAGCTTCATTGGCAGCACGCATACTTTTGAGTGCGATACTGATAAATATGGATTCAAATTGTCCCGCTAACTCACGCAGCGCACCGGTATCGTTGTTTTTTGCAGAGTGACGCAACTTATCAAGCCCAGCGAGATCCGTGTAAACCTGCGCCTGTGAAAGCGAAGAATTGGCGTTGCTTAAGCTACTATTCATCAGATCACCACTATTTCAGCTTTTAATGCGCCAGCTTGTTTGAGTGCCTCAAGAATCGCCATCAGATCTCCCGGTGCAGCACCTACCTGATTGACCGCCTGCACGATAGCGTCGAGAGAAACGCCGGGGTCAAATACAAACATACGACTGGAATCCTGATCTATATTGATCTCTGACTGGGGGGTTACTACCGTTTCACCACCCTCCGCAAAGGCACCCGGTTGACTGACATTGATCCGCTCGCTAATAGTCACAGTTAGATTGCCGTGAGTAATCGCGGCAGGCTTGACCTTAACGTGTTTGCCTATCACGATCGTTCCGGTACGTGAGTTAATAATGATTTTGGCACTTGCCTCGGCTGGCTGCACTTCCAGGTTTTCCAACACCGATAGAAAAGTGACCCGTTGTCCAACATCCCTGGGCGCCATTACCTGAACTGAGGCAGCATCCATGGCCACGGCCGAACCATTACCCAACAGGTTATTGATTTTATCTGATACGCGTTTTGCAGTGGTAAAGTCAGGGCTATCCAGATTGAAAGTCAACGTATCACTGCTGGCAAAGGAATTGGGAACCAGCCGCTCTACCGTTGCACCTCCTGGAATGCGACCAACACTGGGCACATTCACAGTAATTCGTGAACCATCGGCTCCAGCAGCGCCAAAACCGCCCACTACCAGATTTCCCTGGGCAATCGCATAAACCTGGTTATCCAGTCCTTTTAAAGGTGACGCTATCAAAGTACCGCCGCGTAGACTCTTGGCATCGCCCAGAGACGATACAGTGACATCAATTTTTTGCCCCGGCTTAATAAAGGGACTCAACTCGGCATGAATGGTCACCGCTGCCACATTTTTTGATTTGGGGTCGACATTTGCCGGAATGATCACGCCAAATTGCGCCATCATGTTTCTAAACGTCTGTTTGGTGAAAGGCGTTTTATCACCGGTACCGTCAAGGCCGACCACCAATCCATATCCAATCAGCTGGTTAGTTCTAACGCCCGCCACTGAAGTAATATCTTTTAACCGCTCTGCCAGTGCCAAAGGTGCCTGGAGGACCAACAGTGCTGTCAGGAATGAAATACCCAGTCTTTTCATCAAATCGCCCTGCATTGCTGTATTGCTCATTGTTGTACTCCAAGAATTCCGGCTATAACGGCCATAGGGGGCTATTAAAGAATCGCGTGAGCCAGCCCATGGTGTTTGCATGCGCCAATTCTCCAGTTTGACTGTAGGCAATACGCGCATCAGCAATTTTTACAGACATCACACTATTATCCGCTGCAATATCATCAGGTCGAACCAGTCCACTAATTCGAATATATTCATCACCCCGGTTTAGGCGAATCCACTTCTCTCCGCGAATTCTCAGGGTACCGCTGGCTAACACTTCGGTGACCGTCACACTGATACTGCCGTTCAAACTGTTTTTCTGATCGCTGTCGGCTTCCCCTTTGAAAGCCAACTCATTATCTACACTAGACTGCAGCCCAAAATCAGTCACTCGCTGAAAGAGGGTTGGTTCTGCCACTTTGGTTTCAGACTCTTTCTTCACCTCGGTTTCTGTTTCTTTCTTTGCGGTCGTATTTTCAACCAATAGCACCGTTAAAATGTCGCCCACATCTCTTGCGGTACGATCTTCGAAAAAAGACACCTTGGTATAGCCATTTGATTGCGGTGTCTGAAAAATAGCCCCATTGGTTTGGCGTGGCGGCATTAGTTGCGTCTGCTCCACCGGTGCAAACTCGGGATCGTTCGGTTGAGGTTCAAGCTGCAAACGTCCACAGGCGGCGTTCAGCAATAACATCAGCATAAATACAACCAGCTTTAGCCATTGACTTGCGTTAGCCACTAGTGGGCCACTGGAGCTCTGCTCTGCAGGCTGCGTATTGAATGGTTTGCTGTATTGAATCTGCAACATAACTAGTCACCAATTACAGTGTTTGTCCGACAAACTGAAGCATTTGATCTGATGCTGAAATAACCTTGGTATTCATTTCGTAAGCACGTTGAGTGGTAATCAGATTGACCAGTTCCTCCACCACACTGACATTGGAATTTTCCAATACTCCCTGTTCCAGCGTACCAATCCCATCCAAACCAGCGGTACCTGTAGTCGGCGTACCACTAGCCTGCGTTTCGCGAAAAAGGTTTCCACCTATTGCTTCCAGTCCAGCCGGATTAATAACATCGGCCAGCTGGATATTACCTATCTGTGTGGGTGATACCTGACCAGCAATGGTCGCACTGACCACGCCGTCGCTACCGATAGTTATCTGCGTGGTGTTGCTGGGAACTGTAATCGCCGGTTCTAAGGGTAGGCCCAGCGAATTAACAATCTGCCCATCAGAATCGGTTTGAAACTGACCATCACGGGTGTAGGCCACCGTGCCATCGGGTGTCAATATTTGAAAGAACCCTCGGCCATTAATTGCCATATCCAGCGGTTGTTCAGTAACCTGCAGGTTACCTTTGGTATGAACTTTTTGCGTAGCGACGGTTCGCACACCCGTTCCCAACTGCAACCCCGAGGGCAACTGGTCACTCTGGGAAGATTGCGCGCCCGGTTGTTTATCCACTTGGTAAAGTAGATCCTGAAACACCGCACGATCTCTTTTGAAACCAGTAGTACTGACGTTTGCCAGGTTGTTGGAAATAGTCGACAGCGCTTTATCCTGTGCGCTTAATCCTGTTTTACTAATCCAGAGTGACGCTAACATATCACTTTCTCCTAAATGTCCCGTTGCCTGGCTCTATCTCTTAATATGGTGCTGCAGGCTGTGTTGATTAAGTGCTTTACTCATCTGTTTACTGACTCTGTATCGAATGAAGACATTTGCCTATCAAGACTTCTGTTTACCAATACCTTATCAAGACATCTGCAAGAGTCGTGCCGCTGCCTCCGCATTTTGCTCCGCGTTACTCATCATCTTGATTTGCATCTCAAACTGACGTGAAAGCGAAATAATTTCGGTCAATGTTTCAACGGCATTAACGTTGCTTCCTTCTAAAAAACCAGACTCCAGACGAACGCTGGCATCTGCCTCCAAATCCTTGCCATCTCTGGCGTACATCAATCCATCCTCACCCTTGTAGAGGTTGGCCCGCTCAGGATTCACCAGTTTGATCCTGTCAACTTCCGCAATTTCCTGTGCTTTAGCACCCAGCGGCCGCACCGAGATGGTTCCATCTATACCGATATTGATCCCCTGCGATGGTGGCAATGAAATTGGAGCACCGTTGCCCATCACCGGCAATCCGCTGCCGTTACGCAACACCCCATTCACATCAACGGTCAGATCACCGGCACGCGTATAGGCCTCTGAGCCATCCAGGTTCTGCACAGCGATCCAGCCGTCACCGGGAATTGCCACATCCAGATCACGCCCGGTTTCTTGCAAAGCTCCAGCGTGCATTCTTGTTGCCGGACGCTCGGTCATTGCATAGACACGACTGGGAAAAGTTTCGCCAAACACCGGCATGGCCCTGGCTTGCGCATAGTCCGCTCGAAAACCAGTGGTCGCGGCATTCGCCAGATTATTGGCATGGATAGCCATGCCGGTCATATTCTGGCTCGCCCCGGTCATGGCAACATATAGGGATTTATCCATTGCTCACTACTCACTTGTTATTCATGAAAGAAAGGTCTGTTTTGGGTTTGCCCTGGCAACCCATCACAAAACATTAATCTTATCGAATATTGATAATCGACTGAGTCACCGTTGACTCGGTTTCAATCGTTTTGGCGCTCGCCTGGAAGTTTCGTTGCGCCACAATCAAGGCCACTAATTCCTCTGAAAGCTCAACATTCGAGTCCTCTAGCGCACCGGACTGAATCACACCCAGTGCTGCCGTACCTGGAGACCCTACGTTAGGCGTTCCAGATTCAAAGGTTTCTGCCCAGGATGAATCTCCCTGAGGAGACAGCCCCTGTGGATTATTGAAGTTGGCCAATGCGACCTGCCCCAGTGTTCTCGATTGACCATTGGTGTAGCGCGCAAAAATAATGCCTTCGGCTGAAAAATCAACACCGGCCAAACGTCCCTGAGAAAATCCATTTTGAGTGATATCATTCACGGAAAATGCTCCACCGAATTGGGTGGTACCACTTATATCAATCACAAAGTTTGAACTGGTCAGTGGATCTGGAAAAGGGAAAGTGTTTAACGCCCCATTGCCAACATCGGCACCATTGGGTGCACCGGTCGAGTCCGCGGGCGTCCAGTCCGTGATCGGACCAAAGGGCTGCGCCGCGCTTAACGTACCATCGGTATTGAAGGTCACGGTAAAAGGCGTGCCACCAGCTACGTCCTGACCATCGATCTGCACATACATGTCCCAGGTATTGACAGTCGCCTGCTTCACAAAATACTGCGTCATAACATGTGGGTTTCCAAGACTGTCAAAAATAGTGACCGAGGTCGCATTGTTAAAAGTGTCGGTATTGGTAGCGTCAAAGGGGGATCCGGCTGGAGGCAACGAAGTTGCGTCCAAGTTCATAAGGCTTTGAATCTCGGAAGTACGAATGGGATCCAGGTTATCTGTTTGTATACGCAGATTACTCAAGTCACTATCCAGACCACCGGAAGCGGTCCGCGCAAATCCTTGCAAGTTACCACCGGAATTATTGACCAGGTAGCCATCCCGATCCAGGCTCAACAGGCCTGAACGCGAATAAACCTGCTCTCCCTGCTGATCCATAATAAAAAAGCCATTACCGTTAATCGCCAGATCAAGTGCGCTGTTAGTGAAAGAAATATTACCCTGGGAAAACTGTTGCGAAACATTAGACAGCAAAACACCACTGCCCACAGAGTTACCGCCGCCGCCAACCACCGAAGCGGCATAGACATCAGCAAATTCAGCCCGGGATGCTTTAAATCCGGCTGTGCTGGCATTGGCGATATTGTTACCAATCACGTTCAAATCAGAGCTGGCCGCTCGTAAACCAGAAATCGCGGTATTAAATGCCATGGTGCTCTCCTTCTATTTTTTTACTAATTAATTTGTGATATTTCATTGAGTGCTATTGAGCCCAACGACCCCTCTAAATTCAGAATCACACCACCCGATTGTCCTGTGGTGACACTGTCTACATTGGCGTTCACCATAGCCACAACCTGCTGACTGCCATCACTGAGGTCAGCATCAGCGACGACTCGGTAATGCCCGGAAGGCATGGCTACGCCATTACTATCAAATCCATCCCAGCTAAAATTCACCTTGCCGGACGAGTGTGAACCCATCGGAATCTGTCGCACCAGTGCGCCTGTCTGATCGAATATATTCACCATTAAATTGGCTGTACTGGCTGGCAAGTCGACTGACCCGGTCAGCGGTGCACCTATATTCAGCTGCCCCACATCACTGGGTATCTGTACACTTCGACCAACCAGCGCAGTTGCCTGCAGCGCCTGGTTGGACAGCATGCCGGAACTAAACTGCTCCAAGGTTAAATTCAGCTTTTCTACACCTTCCACAGTACTGAATTGTGCCAACTGCGACAGGAACTCCCCATTGTCCTGAGGCGACAATGGATCCTGGTTATTCAGCTGTGCCACTAACAGCTTCAGAAAATCCGATTCGCCGCTGTTGCTTTCCTTGGTTTCGCGCTGGTTCAGCTGCTCCAAGACTGATTGACTGCTAATACCGGTTACGTCGTTCATAATCTAACCCTTGATGATCATTCCGTTTTGAGTCGGTTTTATTGCCCTAAGGTTAAAATGCGTTGCATCATTTGTTTGGCGGTATTCATCATCTCCACGTTCGTTTGGAAGGAACGGGAAGCAGAAATCATATCCGCCATTTCCTCCACCACATTTACGTTCGGATAAAACAGATAGCCCTGATCATCCGCCATCGGGTGATCAGGTTGATAATGTTTTCTTAACGGTGCCTGGCTTTCTACGATACCATCCACCTGCACACCAGCACCCGCTGACAAAGCATCACTTTGAATACTTGAACCGAGCGCTTCAAACTGCTGCTTGATCACAGAAAATACCGGGTGACGCGAGCGATAGGTGTTACCTTCGCTGCTGCTAACGCTCTCAGCGTTGGCAATATTGCTGGATACCGTGTTAAGGCGCACCGTTTGTGCTGCCATTCCTGATCCGGCGATATCAAATATGTTGGTTAGCGACATGCTCTATTCTCCACGCAGGGCCTTGCTCAACCCTTTAAATTTGCTGTTCAGAAAGGTAAAGCTGGTTTGAAACTTAAGTGCATTTTTTGCATATTCCGCCTGTTCTATTTGCAGATCCACAGTATTACCGTCCAGCGAAGGCTGCATCGGCACCCGGTACAGAAGTTCAGCGCCACCCATCCCTGCACCCATCAGGGGCAGATGTCTGGCATGTGTCTTTTTCATGCTCACCCGCTCCTGAACGGAAGATTGGAGTAACTTGGCAAAATCCAGATCTCTAGCCTGATACCCCGGGGTATCCGCATTGGCAATGTTGTTCGCTAACACTTCTGCTCTGCGACTATGCAGGCTCAGTGCCCGATCATGTATTCCCAGTGCGGATTCAAAATTAATTGCCATGATTTGCTCTCTTCTACTTGCCTGCGATGGCTGAAATTATATATGCAATACAAACCAAAGCAGATTTCATGCCAACTTATTATTTCCTTACGTTTCATATAGTTATAGGATCTCGCCTCGTTCCTACAGGATTAAGCGGCAATGGAGTTCCGCTCAGCGGAGAGTTTCGTAGATCAAAAAAATTAGTGAGTCCTGCGAAATCACAGATTTGTATACCATTAAAATAGCCATGCTAGGCACAGCTAGCGCTTTACCCCATAAACAATACTATTGAGGTAGTCACGATATAAGGCATGAAAATTGCTTAATAACCTAGTAAGGCTAAGAAAATGGCCAGTACCGCCAATTTTTTGCCGCTTATACGAATAGTTGTTAATAGGCAGTTAATAGTAGCTAAGGTCGATGGGATAATTTTGAGCGTAAGATCCATGTACGATTTACCCCGCTATCCAGCCAGCATGACGATGCTGATTTTGGCAATTTGCCTATTCATATCGCCTGTTAGCGAAGCCTACACATCAGCCAAGCAAATCAAGCAGCTGGTTGAGACGCACGTGAGCGGCTTACTAAAACGAAATAGTATTAGCGCTAAGCCCAACCAGCGGGTGGACTACCAAATTGCCAATGTCGACCCAAGATTACGCCTGGCAGACTGCAGCGAGCCAGCCAGTGTATTCATTGACCCTCGTAAATTGGTAGGTCGACTTACAGCAAAAGTTGAGTGTAACGGCGCGCTTCCCTGGTCAATCTATGTCCCGGTAACCGTCAAGCTCTATAAATCAATTGTTACCGCAAATACCCCGATTGCACGTGGCGAGTTAATTACAAGAGATAAACTACAGATTAGAGAAAAGGAGATATCCCGGCTCACACAGGGTTATTTCACAAACCCCTCTCATGTACTTAACAAGCAGCTCAAAAGGTCAATTGCAATGAATGCCGCCATCACCCCTGATTCAATAATTGAGCCCTTGGCGATTAAGAAAGGAGACTCTGTGATGATTGTTGCAAGCAGCGGAACTATACAGGTGCGCAGTCCAGGCATTGCCTTGTCAAACGGGCGTATTGGACAGCAGATCCGGGTTAAGAACAGTGCCTCGAAACGTATTGTGAATGCCCGGGTAAAAGAAAAAGGCCTGGTACAGGTGTCGATCTAATGAAAGATACCCGGTTTGCCAGCTTGCACATTTGACTAAATTTGATTAAACAAGACTCAGCGTTGATAATTAGCAGTTCCAGGCAGCAGAAAAAAGACAAATTATTGTTGCAAAATAGGCTAAAGTTTTTACCACTAAGGCCGATAGCTTGGATACTAGCAAGTACTAGAGCGAACTATGGTTAACGACATCAACGGGCTAAACCCGACAACTGCACAAAGTAGCACCGGCAAAAAAGCTGGTCGCGTGGATGCTGTTGGCGCTGAGAATCTAACCCCGGCTGAACCACTTCAGGAATCAGCCGCGGATAGCTTTGAATTAAGCTCTCAGGCTCAATTACTGAGTCAGCTGGAAGCTAAGATCAGCGAGTTACCCGATGTTGACCAGGATCGTGTTAATGCCCTCCGCGATGCCATAGACAAAGGACAATTTGAGATCGACAGCTTCAGTCTGGCCCAGGATATTGTCAACTTTGAGTTTAAATAATCGCAGATCCTGATTTTAGAATCTGCTTTTGCTAGACCCGAATGGAGAATACCATGGCTATCGCTACTAACTTTTTGTCGTCCGTCATTCAAGCATCAGAACTGCTGAATCAACTTACCACATTACTGGAAAAAGAACGCCATGCGCTTGAAACAAGTGACGCGCAACAATCCCAGGCGATACTCCCCGACAAAACCGCATTACTGAAGTTACTGGAACAAAACGCTCAGGAACGTGGCCAACTACTTGTATCCTCAGGCTTTGAAGCCAACAGCGAAGGCGTACTGACATTTATTGAACAACTGCCGGACTCCTCTCATCGTGAAATAACAGTACGCTGGGAGGAGTTACAAACTCAGATGCATAATTGCAAAGATGCCAATACAGTCAATGGAAAAATCATTCACCGCTCCCGCCAACAGATCGATACCCTGCTAGGGCTATTGCAGGGCAACCGGAATAGCGGCAAAATATACAACAATTCAGGTACTGCGCAGTCCGTTAATCATAATCCGATGCTCGCTAAAGCCTGAAGCAGTTAGTTGCTATCCGCGGCTAGTGAAATAGAAAAGTGGCACATAAAATTCGCGGCATTAGTAGCAGCCATTTGACGAGTGACAAGGTATTAAAAGGAGAATTAAAGCTCTACACAGGGAATAGCTCACAATAATCATTCTGCACCCGCGCTTGCTCTATTAGACAACACTACTAAACTTATTATAAAAATCAGTGAGTTGCAGGCATCAAAAGTGGACAATAAAACCAACGACAAAGTCGGTGACCCCTTAGGTGTAATTGGGGTTCAGACGATTTCAAACCAGCAGCAGATTTTTAGCATTTTGTCCTCTGTACAAAAAGCACGCGCCCCTATTACCATTAAATTTGAGAATAACGACCGCTACTACACCAGCCTGATACTGCGTACCGATCTTGACGATAACTACATGATTATTGACGAAATCGCTCCGCAAGACGGTCATCAACTGGCTATGGAGAAACGTCCCTTTTCAATACGAGGCAGCCATAAGGGCGTCAGTCTTTTCTTCCGCCCCAACGAAATAGCGGGCTCCGGCATCGAGTCGGATATTGCCTTCTATAAGATCCCTTTGCCAAAGGAGATGATCTATCAACAGCGTCGCCATGCCTATCGTGCAATCGTAGCGCGCGCGCTGCAAATTAATGCCACACTTTCTGGCAGCCATCGGTATGGCCCATTAACCGGTCGGCTTTTTGATCTATCTCTCTCCGGTTGCCGTATTAATTTTGAAGGTGAGATCAAACCTGCACTGGTGCGTAGCGATAAGTTTGAAAGCTGTAAAATCCTACTGAACGATTTTGCTCTGAACACCCCAGTCACCCTAAAGCATGCAACCTATATACGTGACTGGGGCGAAACAACCTGCGGATTTCAATTTGAAGGATTGGATGGCACATCACAGAAACTGATCGACCGTTTCGTCTATTTTTTACAACGCGAAGCGCGTCGCCTGGAAACCAAGTAGCGCACTGCACTCCTCTACAAAATAGGCCACCAACCATCAGCCAGTAAAGTAGGCTTCATTTATCCACATATGAACTGCAATACTGGCGACATACCCCAGAGCAATGACCGGCGTCCATTTAAGGTGCCCAAAGAAAGTATAGCGACCTCGTGCCTGCCCCATCAGCGCCACTCCGGCTGCTGACCCAATAGATAACAGACTTCCGCCGACACCGGCCGTCATCGTAACCAATAACCACTGCCCTGCCGACATATCAGGGTTCATACTCAAAACAGCGAACATGACGGGAATATTATCAATAATGGCCGAGAGCACACCGACCAGAATATTTGCCTGAGTCGCGCCCCACTCCATGTACATCACTTCCGAGATCATGGCCAGGTAACCCATATAACCCAAGCCCCCCACACAGAGCACCACGCCACAAAAAAACAACAGCGTGTCCCATTCGGCGCTAGCCACTTTGCTGAACACATCAAAGGGTACCTCGCTTCCCAGCCTTTGCAGGGCTTCATCGTCACCCTCAGCCAACGCCTGGTGTTTCTGCTTCGCCAATGAAGCAGGTGTTGTTTTCTTCAAAAAATAGCCGAAGAACTGCAGGTAAGCCAGTCCGGTCAGCATGCCGATAACTGGTGGTAAATGTAATGCCGAATGAAAAGTAACCGCCGTTGCAATAGTGGCTAAAAACAACAGCACGATGCGCTTGGCACCACGCTTAGTCTCAACCCTATCATCACTGGCATCCGGTTTTTCCTTAGGAATAAAAAAATGCATCACCGCGGCCGGAACTACAAAGTTAACCAATGATGGAATGAACAGGGCAAAAAATGTCCAAAAATCCAGTATGCCCTTCTGCCAAACCATCAATGTAGTAATATCGCCAAATGGGCTGAATGCACCACCCGCATTGGCGGCTACAACAATATTGATACAGGCCAGTCCGACGAACCGTTGGTTGGTGCCGCCCACCGCCATAACTACGGCGCACATCAGCAGAGCCGTTGTCAGGTTATCTGCCACCGGCGAAATAAAGAATGCCAGCCCTCCCGTCATCCAGAACAATGTTCGAAAGCTAAAGCCACGCTGCACCAGCCATGAGCGCAGCGCATCAAATACCTGGCGCTCTTCCATTGCACAGATATAAGTCATGGCTACCAACAAAAATAACATTAGCTCGGCATATTCCAGCAAGCTGTGACGTACCGCTTGCTCCACTACGTGAGGAATACCCTGTTGTGCATACACCCAGGCAATAACGGCCCAGATGATCCCCGCAGCCAGCAAAACTGGCTTGGATTTCCGCAAATGCGTCATCTCTTCCAGCATCACAAACAGATAGGCCAACACAAAGACTCCCAAGGCGATATAGCCCGCCGGGTGCCCGGTAAGGTCCAACGTTTTAGCAGTTTCAGAAGCAATGGATAATTCAGACCAACCCAAGAGAAAACCTAATAAAGGCAACAACAGCCCGTATCTCACGATTAAATTCCTTTCGATAGTTTTAGCAATGGTTTTAGCGATAGCATGAAGGGAGCAGATCTCCCACCAGACAAACCGAAATAATTTCAGCCTGCCTAACGGTCACCAAATATACACCAGGATCTGCACGCTGGGTTATTCATTACATTTATTGTGGCTATTTTTACCCCTAAACAGCCCAATCTGGATCGAGCAAAATCAAGCGCCGATAATCCACCTCACGATCCACGTCCCACAGAATAGGCAACTCCTGGACAGACCAGCCTATTTTATTGGCAATCGCCTTGGTTTGTTTGAGCACCCTGGCACTCCCCCATTCAATACCTGAAAACAACCGAGCTTCTGGCTTGCGCATACCAATCAACACATAACCACCATCCTCAGCAGGCCCCAGCGCCAGGCTTGAATCCGCTCCGGCATCTGCCATCTTGGCAGCCGCCTGCTCCAGATATCCAGCATCTATTTCGGGACTATCACTTCCTATAACAATAACAAATTCATAGTGTTGAAGCGCTTTATTAATAGCATTTCTCATTCTATCACCGAGCGTATCTCCCCACTGAACACGAATATCGATTGGATATTTTTTGCTTAGATCGTCTAAAAAATCGTCCTTCTCCGCGACCTCACTTAACCATAGTTGCACGGGGCATAACTCAGCTTCACAGCAGATTTGAGTGACCGAAGTCATGAGTTTTTTATGCAGCAACAAAGCTCTTTCCTCACCAATTGAAGTGGCAAGTCTTGTTTTTACCTGCCCCTTAGTCGGCCTCTTGGCAAACTGAATAATACAACCCCGCGGATACTTCACAGCACATCCCTTTGGTAGTACGCAGGTCGGTAATACTGGCTGACCAACCGTTCTGGACTGACGCCAATAAAGAAAAGCAATCGTAGTTTCCACATCAGTAGGATGGTCCGCGTCACTCCTCTCTGCTCCCAGTGGCGACTTGAGGTCACCAGCTTTGATGTAAGGCATAATGGGCGACCTGTGCGCTTCAGGCGCTTACTTAGCTCGACATCTTCCATTAGAGGGATAGATGCAAACCCACCAAGCTCCTCAAACAGCGCTCGCCTGACAAAAATTGCCTGATCACCGGTTGCTATGGAGGTAAGCCTTGATCTCAAATTCATCATCCGTTCGACTAACCGCAGTAATCGATGATTGCCGCTCAGGGCAACATCAAACCGCCCCCATCCTCGGCCCTCTGCAATCACTTGACGCTGCCAAAGCGCTACAAAATCGGTTGGCAACTGCGAATCAGCGTGGAGAAACAACAGCCAGTCACCCTGCGCCTGCGCAGCCGCCTGATTCATTTGCAGGGCTCTGCCTGGCCCGCCCTGCAACTGCTTATCACAAAAGGGAGTCGCTAAAGAGATTGTGTCGTCCTCGCTACCCCCATCAGCCAAAATAATTTCACCCTGCAACTGATCAGCATAATCACGCAATGGTCGCAGAGTTCGCACAATAGACTGCTGCTCGTTAAGTGCAGGAATAATAAAGCTAATCGACATAGATTTGTTTTGCGCAGATCTGCTCAGGATAAAGCCCCCCCGCAGCTGCTACCTTGCCCAGCCGAGCAACCATAGCAGTGATCTGCAACGGCAATGGCCGCCCCTTCCAGATCACTATCGAGCAAATCTCTTAGGTGTGTGCTCGGTTTATCTGTAGCCAACAAGGGAAGATTGAGCATTTGGTTAAAATCACAGTCATACACAAAACCCTGCCAATCGACACTGATCATATTTCGGCACATTAGAGTACTCAGGTTAGCGGGCGCATAATTATCCTTCAGTAACTGCATATAGGGTTTAAACTGCCCCTTCGATACCAGCGTACTGCCAAACCGACTAATCGGCATATTAGCCAATGCAAAAAGTTGATTGAATACGATACCGTGCTGCGCGTAGAGCTCACGCTTGTAGTCCACTTCCAGTTTCTGCTGCGGTGGTGGCAGGAAAGGACCTGTGGGGTTGTATACCAGATTAAGGGTTAACCCACTCTTTTCTTGCCCATAACCCAACGCATTGAGGCGCTGCAGTGCTTTTACGCTCTCTGAAAAAACGCCTTTGCCACGCTGCTTATCGACATTTTGCTCCGAATAACAGGGCAAAGAAGCCGTCACTATAACCTGTTGATCAGCAAGAAATTCAGCACATTCCTCATAGCCCGGTTCGATTAATATCGTAGGGTTGCAGCGATCCATGACCGAAACACCCAGCTTTCTTGCCTCAATCACAAGATGCTTAAATTGAGGATTCATTTCCGGTGAGCCGCCAGTCAGATCCAACAGCTCAATCTTCCGCCTTTCAATGAAATCAAGCACCAGCTCGATATTTGCTCGATCCATCAGCTCGGTGCGCCGCGGGCCAGCGTTAACATGACAATGGGTGCAGCTTAAATTGCACAGATAGCCCAGGTTGACCTGCAGGGTTTCCAGCTTGGTGCGATGAACAGAAGGGAAATCAGAACGGGCTAACAGCGGCCTGGTATCTAGCATTAGCAAACCTTAAATAGAATCACTTATTGTCCGGCAAACCCGGACCTTTAAATTCAAATACCCGGATGACCCCGGCGATGACTATATTTGCGGGAGCCCGGGTGGCGTGAGCGATGGTAATAAGCGACTTAACTTTCCTGCAACGCTCTAATCCGCTCATCCAGCGGTGGGTGCGACATAAACAAACGCATGAATCCCTGTTTGATGCCAGTGCCCTTAATGCCAAACGCTACCAGCGTATCAGACATCTCGCTGGGCGCATCATATTCTGATTTAAGTCGCGCCAGCGCACCGATCATTGCGCCTCGTCCGGCAAGACTGGCACCCGCTGCATCCGCCCGGTACTCGCGCCAACGGGAAAACCACATCACAATCATCGACGCGAGTAGACCCAGAATTAGTTCGGCAACAATAGTGGTGATGTAATAGCCAATACCATGGCCACGCTCAGTCTTGAATATCACACGATTCACAGTATGCCCGATTACCCTGGCGAAAAACATGACAAAGGTATTCACCACCCCCTGAATCAGAGTTAGCGTGATCATATCACCATTTGCAACATGGCCGATTTCATGCGCCAACACTGCCCGGACCTCCTCCCGGTCAAAACGGCTGAGCAACCCGGTGCTTACCGCCACCAATGCATTGTTGCGATTCCAGCCCGTGGCAAAGGCATTGGACTGCTCAGAACGAAACACCCCGACTTCCGGCATGCCAATACCCGATTGTTCCGCAAGTCTTTTAACTTCAGCAACCAACCAACGCTCCGGCTCATTAGCCGGTTGTTCTATTAGCTGCACCCCCATAGAGCGCTTCGCCATCCACTTGGAAATAAAGAGCGAAATTAAAGAACCGCTAACGCCAAACACCGCACAGAACACCAGCAGCGCCGTCAAATTCAAGTCAATTCCATTTGCCGCCATGAAGGAATTAAAACCCAGCAGACTCAGGGTAATATTGGCGACGAACAAAACCGCCAGGTTAGTCGCAATAAACAGCAAAATACGCATAGTTGCCCTTCTACTCCATTTAATAATATTCGAACGCTTTGACCCTTTATGCGGCCAATTCTATCCCTTTCAATGGCATAAGAAAGCAAATAACTTAGGTTTTAACTAAACAGCAAAGCGTCATTTAAAGGGAGGATCGGAGTGAGGATGGGAATAAAGACAAGAGTGAGGGTGAATATGCATACACAAGGGATCGGATTAGATCTAGATCTACGATCCCTTATTGGGAAATGTGTTAGTTGCCTGTACTAACCTTGCGTACTAGCGGCCATTTATCAAAAAAAGTATTCAAAAAGAGTAGCGTCATCAGTAGCGCAAATTGCCCCGCCAGAATTCCCAACGGAGAAACGCCTATTCCCAGATCGTTAGCACCATAGGGGATCAGCTGGTAAGTTTTAATCCAGATCACACCGTAAATCGTGCCACCGACGAACCAGATCGCAATTCGACTCAAAACACGTGCAGCCTGATTAGGTACTCGCTTCGGGCTCGGGTAGTCATCAAACAAATGATGCCAGGCCAGCATAAAGACAATCACCGAGAGCTCCAACGAAGACACCACCACATCAATGGGAGGCCCTTTAACTAACTCTAACGGCTCGATAATTGCACGCACAATAGGCGGCATAGCAAAACCGGCAGCTACCGCAATTATAAAACCGGCAATCCCCATCCAAGGCTGTTTCTTGGCGAAGAAACGCATCGGATATAGCTCCGCACCCTCAACCGGCATAATCGCAAAAATCACATAAGCCTGACAAAAGGCAATAAATGCTGGCCAATTTCCGAACGGCGGACTAACCACCTCATGATGCCCCAGGCTCAGCTTCATCCAACTGGGCACTATCATCGCCATCCACACAATCCAGGTTACCGCAATGCCCATCGCCAGGACACCGTACCCATCGGTCGGGCTATCCGTTTTACCGGCAAAAGGCCATTTGAGAAGCAGTGATACAAGAGGAATTTGCGCGACAATCACCGATAGCGCATAAAAATTGGAGGTTTCCCAACCTTCAATCGCCAAATGAATTTCCTCAATTGACTCCGGCATAAACATCAAGGCAAGACTAAACGGCTTCCACCAGATTCCCAGCAGGCTGATTAACACCAGAAAAGCAACCACACCCATAAACCAGGCAACTAACGTATACCAGATCCCCGCCCAGGGCTGACGGTCGGTAATAAAAGTCTTACCGTAATTTCCCATCACCAGCGTCATCCAGATCCAGGTGTTAATCACCATCCAGAAAAAGGCTCCTTCAGCAACGACACCCGTCAACTTGCGAGTTAATCCAGGATCCAACGACGCTGCCGTCGGCCCAATCACTCCCAAATAGAGATTTTGTACAACCAATGACCAGATTGGCCATATCAGATTGGCCGCCACAAAACTCAGAGCCAGCGCCGCAAACCCCGTACCAAGTGGCCCCTGGAAAACACGCTTGATTTCAACTTGCCCCACTAGAAACCTCCCCCTAATTTTTTATTAATTCGGTGTAACTCCGGTTTTCATACTGATTCATGCAAATCATAACCCACCGCACACTTATGCAAACCCCAGACGCTAAATTGGCTATATTCATTGGAGTCGCCCCTATCAACCATCCAAATAACCAAAAATCACGAAAAATGCATAATATATTTCATCTTGAACAAAGTCCACATGCATTATATTTCTATCAACAAATGAGATCTAACGCTATTCATACTGCGCTGTCCAGAAATACCCTTTTGCTTAGATTTAATTGGACAGAGCAACAAAACACACACTAGAAGAAATATTGAATTCACGGTAGCGACACCTAAACCGAATCAGTAGAATAGCGCACATCTACCGACACGCTCCGGTGGCACAGCTGGATAGCGCAGCCCCCTCCTAAGGGGCAGGTCAGAGGTTCGAATCCTCTCCGGAGCGCCAATTAAATCAAGGTGTATACCGAGGACAAGGTTTACACTTTATACCGGAGACATAGTTAACACTTTTCCGGTACAAACGGATTAGAGGCCGGTTCTACCCGGCCCTCATCCTCATCAAAGAATCCTAAATCATATTTCATAAAGC
>JAJFKB010000024.1 GCA_021773395.1 Gammaproteobacteria bacterium
TGCTCCAGAACCAGGGCTACCGCCTCAGCTTTAAATTCCTTCGGGTATTGCTTATAACTACGTTTCATTCCCATAATGACACCTTAATGTTTGACGATTATTGTCTCTCATTAATGTGTCCGGTTCTATTAGGCCAGAACACTCTGACTTATACTCTAGCAGATTACAATTACTGGGCGAAATTAATCGAATCTTTTAATTTTTAGCACTGATTCTTAGATCATAGATGGCATTTTGATGGGAAATAAATGCGCCCCCTTTCAACGTGATAACTGTAGCGAGGGAAAAACCAAACAGCATTATTGAATGCTTTTGATCAAAGACTAAACATTGTTGTACTATTGTGATGTTATTGATCACGGTATATAGGGAGGTAACCGGATGAACATTTCTAATCGTCCTTCCTGAATACAATTAAAAAAAATACTATAGGCGGATTCAATCGAGTCTGGCTCTATTAGCTTAAAGTGGGGAAAGATATGGATATGGATATAAATCAGATAACTCTTGCAACAAGTATTCTTGCGAATTTAATCACAGAGGTTGGTAAAAAAGGGCCAAAATTTATCTCTGTAAAAAAGGATGAATTCTTAAATTACGATGCTGCTTTTTCACTATCAAAATACCGCAGGTCTCATTCGGTAACCCCCTTTATTCCTTACGAGCTGGAATGCTTATTGTTGAACGCAAACAAGGAGATTGATATCTCGGTTATAGGCAATGATTTTACCCTAGAGCCACCTAATGAGCACTGGAAAATAGTTTCAGAAAACGCATTCGATGCATTTAGAGAAAAAGGTAGAGCTAGTGAGGATGGGTCGGCAATTCGTCTTCAAAATATATCCGAGTCTAAAAACACAATAACCCTGCATATTCAAAAGGCAGGATATTTTGATCAAGCTAGATCTAATCTCGTGCTTGATTATTCTCAAAGTGGCGCACGTTTTAAGTCTCTTAGAACAATGCTAAGTGAGTTTTATCCTGACGAATTACCTCCTTTGAGTGCACCTTTTCTTGCTAATACTGTTGGCGTAGCAACTGTTATATTTTATGAAATAGATGGCACTTGGATGCCATATATGGTTAAGCGAGCTAAGAATGTTGGTGTTTTCCCTGGAGGGTTACATTGCACTTCTTCGGGCGTCGCTAAGTGGCCCAAATATCAGGATAATTTCAATTCCTTTTTTCTAGATCATATGTATAGAGAAATATTTGAGGAAGTTGGTCTTTTGGAAAACGATGTGTTTGATATGAAACCCATTGCATTATGCAGGGAGTTCTCAAGAGCTGGAAAACCACAAATATTCTTTGCAGCTAAGACAGAATTAAAACCTGAAGAGTTAAGAAACAAGAGACAAAAAGCAATTAAATGGGCAAAAGATCATGGGCTTAGAAAGGAAATTAAAGACGGACTGTTTGTATCGGAGATAGTAAAATCCTCAGATGAATTACTAGACAATGTTAAAAAATATTCGCTCACACTGGAAGGGATAGCAAGTCTCTATTTTGGAAAGCTTTATCTAGATAGCTTCGAGCAATAAGTGTTAACAAATTGCTCAAGCAGGTCATTCAATTTCACTTCGTTCCACCAGTTTGTCTATTAGCAAGGCTCTAGGCTATATCGAATTTGGAGAATAGATGATTTTAAGGGGTTATTCTTTAACAACTGAACTAAATGCGCCTAACAAGCGATCAAGCAGCCCCCAAGTCTGCATTTATCGCTAAATGATCTCTACTATGGCAAACAAACAAAAATACTTACTAAAAATCTTAGGAGTAATCTTCGGGCTAGGGGTTTTTGTACTATTAGCACAGTTTATTCCTGAGGGTACGAGGAGCGATAGTAAATTAGCACTTTGGTTGTTTGCCTTCACAATAGCTTTCTTTGTTGCAAAAACTGGGGTCAGATTAGACTTTTCAATGACATCCTTCAGCCTAGGGGTGGAGAAAGTTTAATCTGACCCTATTGGTTCTCTCATACTTGTTACCGGTCTCTGTAAAGGAACCTGCACAGCAACGAGCTACTGCAAAAGGCCTTCGGTGGCCACCGAAGGTGGGCCTCAATTTACCCGTTTCGAAAAGGAATTTGAAAGAATGAATCCAAAAAAACAACCATACAAGCAAAGGCAGCGGATAAACCGCTGCTTTGGGCGTTAGGTGAAAGCATGGATTATAGAATGGTAGTAGATTCAGAGCTTTTAGAGTTGAGCATTCCTGAAAGGTTTGTTGCTTATGCAGAAGCCTATTGCAATGGTGCAATTGCCTTAACAGATCAAATGAAAGGAAGTGAGGAAAAGAACACTTGGGCCAATGCTGCCGTAGTGTTAATGCTTTCTTCTCACTCAGCAGAACTTCTTATGAAGGGCATGATTCTTCACCGACATCCCGACAAAAATCTAAACAATACTCATGATTTGGATAGGCTTAGTAAAATTTATGATGAAGTCTATTCTGAGGAAAAATACAGATTTGATATGCCATTTAAATCAGACTACTTGGGTATGTCAGATGCTGAAATTGAAATTTTCAAAAAAAACCAGAAACCGCCAGCCCCTAGTATTCTATATAGATATCCAACCAAAACAGGAAAATCTGAATGGGACGGAGCTTTTGGCTTTGAGGCCGCATCATATATACCTATAATCAATCAACTCTTGTCAGATATCGTGAGGCTGAGAAATTGTATCACCTAACAAGTTTAGGCGAGCGACGCAAAAAAGCGCGCGCCTGCTAAAAGCGTTAGCATTCCGTGTTACCCACAAATATATTCTGTAAGCTGTTTACTATACGTCTACTATAAATATTTAAAGAAGTAAGCTGGACGCTAAAAAATAGTTAACTTGTTGATTTTTATGGTGCCCGGGGCCAGAACCGAATCGGCACGGTATCAAATACCGAGGGATTTTAAGTACCTGACTTTCTTCTCACTATTTGTCTACATTGCGTCTACACAAACAAAAATAAAAAATATTTACAGATCTAACTTATTGATTTAATTGGTGGGTCGTCAGGGAATCGAACCCTGGACCTATGGATTAAGAGTAAGCTCTGATAATTCATTATCTTTATTAATCAATGTGTTATGTGGACGTCCGTAGCAGCTTTTGTATAACTGAGTATAACGAAGTAGAACTCAAACACGTAAAAATCACGCACGTATAACCACTATTGAGTTCTATTTACATTAGTACCTTCTGAGGCCCACCCCTTTTTTACTGTGCAAAATCAATAATAGGAACCCAGTTTTCTGCCCAGGTGCGATTGGAACTTTCCCCCATGGCGGACAGAGATGTTGTCAGAAATTCAATGAACACCCTGACCTTGGCGGGTAAATAATCACGCTTTGGATAAATTGCAAACACGCCACTATCTGGTTGTAGAGGCCTGAAGTAAGGGTAGAGGGAAGCTAGGGCGCCACTGTTCAAGCCCTTTTTGGCAAGAAAGTGGGGTAATTGAGCAAAACCCAAACCATCGGCACACATATACGCCATCGCTTCGCCATCATCGGTGATATGACTCCGTTCTAATTCACAGGGGAGATATTCACCTTTATCATCTGGCAAAAAAACAGGCTGTAGCTGTTGCGTCTCTTTGATACGGAAACCAATCCACTGATGCTGTTGAAAGTCTTCGGAACAACGCGGCGTTCCGTGTGCCTCCAGGTATTGCGGTGACGCACAGATGAAAAAATCCATTGGGCTGAGACGCCTGGCCACCAGACGACTGTCTTCCACGTAGCCTGTACGCAAGGCAACATCAATGTTGTTCTCAATAATATCCACGTGTAAATCATTGATCTCAAGCTCCAGTTTGATGGCCGGGTACTGTTGGCAAAATGCTCGTAACAAGGGGCGCAGATAGAGGTGGCCGTAGCAAACAGCCGAATTGATACGCAGGGTACCGCTGGGAGAATCATTTAAATGCCTTAACTCGTCTTCGCAGGAGGAGAGGTCTTGAATCATCTTGCGCACGGTGTGGGCATAGCGCTTGCCTACCGCAGTAATGCGTAACTGTCGGGTCGAACGCTGGAAGAGAGTCAAACCCAGCTGAGCTTCCAGACGACCGATTGCCTTACTGACCGTGGATGGGTCTGTGTTACACGTTCTTGCTGCTGCCGCGAAGCTGCCACCATCATAAGTGGCTAAAAATATTTTTAAAGACCGCAGTTTATCCATTGGCTGAGTATAACAAACGAAGATCATGAATAATATTCACGACTCTTAGGGATGTCGGTCTATTTTTATATATTTTCAGCGCTATAAAATTCAACAACTGACGACAGACAACGTTACTTAAATAAGGCATTTTTGTTGAAACACTTTATATTGGAAAAAGTACCCGTCAATAGCCCCCTTGCCTACTTTTTCCTCGCTTTTATAGCCATGGCGGGCCTTTCTTACATTAACTTCTTACCGAGTGTCGTTAATGCGCTAGCAGGAGGTATCGGTTTCAGTGATGCTGAGGCGGGGCAGGTCGTTGCGATTAATGGCTATGGCGGTATCGTGGGTAGTACCGGAGCTATTTTTTTAGTGCGTCGAATTCATTGGCAACGCGCCATGTTTGCGTTTTTAGCTGCGCTGACAGCCATTGACATAGGCACTGTATGGATAGATGACTACAGTTTAATGCTTGGCTGGCGTTTTGTAGCTGGAACTGTAGGCGGGCTGTGTGTCGGTATTGCTTTTTCTGTGCTTGCCCGATTAAACAATCCCGACCGAGCCTTTGGCCTCTTGTTGTTTGTGCAGTTTAGTATTGGATCCTTAGTCATTTACTTGTTGCCAGGGCTAGAAGCTCTACTTAGCGCGTATGCGGTTTTTTATGTTATGGCAAGCTTTGTATTGTTAAGCCTGGTTTTTCTGCTGTTTCTACCCTCTCGTCCTATAGACAGCAGGTCAACCAGACAGTCTATACCTTTGTCCTGGCTACCTGGAAACACGCTGTTATTGTTGTTGGCCATCATATTCTATCAATGCGCCGCCAGTGCGATTTGGGCCTACGTGGGGCTCATCGGTCTCGGTGCTGGTTTTTCCGCTGAAAGTGTCAGTACGTATATCGCCACAACCGGGTTGTTAGGGCTGCCGGGTGCGATGTTGCCGGTGATTAGCGGCAATCGTTTTGGTCGCTTGTATTGGGTTATAGCAGGTATTGCTCTGTCGATAACCGCTGCGGTACTGCTAAGTTTTTCACAACTTACCCCTCTTCTCTATGTTACCTCAATGGCCTTGCTGTTTTTTTCCTGGCCTGCGGTTCAGTCATATTTGTTAGCAGTAACGGCTGAGATGGACAATAGCGGGCGGCTTTCAACCATTGCAGCTGTTGTTGCCACTGTCGGTTTGGCGTCAGGGCCTCTGCTCGCTTCCAGCCTGCTGGATGATGGTAACTTTTCAGTGATGCTCTACACCTGCGCCATGATTTTCTTATTGAGTTTTTTTCTACTATTCAAGCCTGTGCAGGCACAGAAAAAAGTGGGGGCAGTTGAATTGTCATTGCAATATCAATCCTGAGGTCTACGAAATGGAGCATTGCTTGTCACAAAACTTTTCACAAAAGAATGCTCTGTTTCGCCTGAGGGTTACGTCAATAACTTAAGGTGAGAAAAATGATTCGATATGTGTTCAACAAAATGCTGCTAGCGATGAAAAGACGTTACGATTACGACGTTCGTTATATGCAGGATATCCTGAAAACAGATCCAAGGGCGTTTTTAAAGTTTATGGGATTTCAAACTATGTCATCTCATTCGGGTAATTTGCCCGCCGGGCCGCTGTTTGCAGCCAGGGTACGCGCGATTATTTGGGATGATTGCGGACCGTGCACACAATTGGTGGTTAATATGGCTTTGGAGGCAAAAATGAGCCCGGATATTGTGCGTGCGATTATTGATAGAGACTTGAGCAACCTGCCCGAGGACATCGCATTGGTGGTGCAGTTTACTGATCTTGTGTTGGCTCACAATCCTGAGGCGGATGATTTGCGTGAAAAAATACTAGGCTTATGGGGCAACAAAGGACTCATTGCGATTGCTTACAGCATCAGTTCCTGTCGAGTTTATCCTGCTCTGAAATATACCTTAGGATACGGTAAAGCCTGCAGCCGAATCAGAGTAAACGATTTATCTCTTGCGCCTAACCGGCAATCAGCATTAACCAGGAGGGCAGAGAATGTTTAACCATACTATTTTTAACAACGTGGTCACCGGGGTAGCGATCCTGCTGGGATTAATAGCGTTAGGTAATGGCGTCTTTATGGCGGTCGCCCCTGAATCCTGGTATTGGCTGGTACCGGGCGTGCCAGACCGAGGGCCATTTAACCAGCATTTTGTACGGGATATTGGCATCAATTACATGTTGATAGGTGTGGCCTTTATTTATGGGTCTATTTACGCCAAGCATCGATTGCTGCTCTGGTTGGTGCCAACCGCTTGGCTGGTAGTTCACGCTATTTTCCATGTTTGGGAAGTTCTCGTTGGCATCTGTGGGCCCGAATCTCTGATTGTGGATTTTGCCGGCGTGACATTACCTGCATTGTTGGGGCTGGGTTTGATCTATGGCCGCTATAGAGCTCAGGCGAGTGAATAAATAGGTTGGTGTTTTTCGCTTTCTAAGCCTGGGTGTAACATTGGCCCTCATTACACCTGAACTCGATACGCAGCAAACGATTGAATGGCTAGACAACCCTCGCAGCTTAGGGACCTTTAGCCTTGAAACTGAGGTGGGTGAGTTTAATAACCGATCATTTCAACACACCTCTCCGTGTTGCCGATATTATCGGCAAATCTTTAGTCCAATAAATAACCGGTGAGAAATCTATTTCTGGGAGCGTAAATGAAAACATTGAAAGCACTACCGTCGGCAGTAAAACCTTTACTCGTTGGTGTTACGGCAATCTGTCTGACGATGACTGCGGGGGTGGAGGTGTTTCTGGAAGAAATTATCGTTACCGCTCAAAAACGGACGGAAAACCTGCAGGAAGTGCCTGTATCGGTTATTGCTGGCGCAGATATTCAAGCGCTTCGCTTGCGCGACGCGACAGACATTACGTCCCAAATTCAGAATCTGCAGTCAACAACGACAGCAGATAGTGGGTTCCCAACATTTTTACTGCGTGGCGTAGCCATGAGTGACTTCAGCTTCAACCAGGCGAGTCCGGTTGCGACGTATATCGATGAAGTCTACAAAGGCAATCCCGCTTTGCAGGGCGTGTAGATTTTCGACCTGGAGCGAATTAAAATTCTGCGGGTCCCCAGGGAACCCTCTACGGCAAGAACTCAACTGGCGGTGCGGTCAATTTCATTTCCCTCAAACCGGCTTACGATACAATGAGTGCCGACTTTGCAGTGAGTTTCGAGAATTACAGCCAGAAGGAAGTGAGCGGTGCAGTTGGAACACCCATTCTGGAAGATGTCCTGTCTGTGCGACTGGCCGGTACCTGGACAGAAGCAGACGGCTGGTTTGAAAACAAGCAACCCGGCCTGGATGATGGCAATGCGGTTGAGCAGTACGGTGCACGCCTGACTGTCGCCTGGCAAGCAAGCGACACGCTGGAAGCTGTCCTTCGTTATACCCACACCGATAAGGACGCAGTGAACTACGGTATCCAGTCCCAATATTTCCGAAGCTGGAGTCGGTGGCGGTGCCTATGGGCTCTATAACGAGCTCGGTACGACAGCCCTCGTGGACTACCAGCGGGGAAACCTGGATTACTTCGAATTTGAATCCGACCAGGACGAGCATAATGAGCTTTCGAATGACGCAGTCGCCTAGACTGTAAACTGGGACTTGAGCGACAGCTACACACTGACGTCAATCACTTCGTGGGACGATGGGGGCATTACCAACCCGGAGGATTCAGATGGCTCACCACTGCATGTGATCAGGTCCCACTATTATGGTGAGGCAGAACAATTAACCCAGGATCTGCGCATCACATCCACACGGCTGTTCTACTATTTTATATGATCACTAATCCTTGATTGGAGTAATTCTAGAAAAGCTTTCAACGACCTCATCATTCCACGGTAAGCGGGGAAAACTGCCGTGATGTCACCCCAGTTATTACTCAAAGTGAATTCGTTTAATACATGGACGAGGCTCCCCTCCTTGACCCCGTGATCGCCAATAAATGTTGGAAGTTCCGCTATCCCACAGCCATAACGTGTTAGCTCGGCAAGAAATTCGAATTCACTCGCGTCGACCTTCGGAGACTGTTTCACTATCGCGACTTCGCCATCACATTCCATCTTCCACGTGATAGGTTTTCCATTGAGATGCGCAGCACACAGCGAGTGATGGCATAGTTCTTCCGGCGTAGATGGCGGCACATTTTTCTCTAAATAGACTGGAGCCGCGTAAAGCTTAGTCTTCATTTGGCCGAGCTTTCGGAATGCTAGGTTCGAGTCCTCCAGAGAACCTACACGTATGTCAACATCGATACCTTGCTCTATAAGATCAATACGGTATTGATTTAACTCGAGTTTCAGATTCACGTCGGGGTAAGCCGCTAGATACTCAGCAATAATGGGGGTTAAAACTATCCGGCCAAGCTCCACTGGTGCCGATATTCGAAGCTTCCCGCTTGGCTTTGCAGCCATTCCCATCAGCACCGATGAGACCGCGTTTTGCTCTTCCATGATACGCTTGGCGTGGCGATAAAAGACTCCTCCCGCATCAGTGATGGCCACTACCCTGGTAGAACGGTTTAGTAAACTGACTCCTAGATGCTCCTCAAGACGCGCGACACGTCGACTTACAGTTGCCTGTGACATGGATAAACTTTTCGATGCTGCCGTAAATCCACCTAAATCAACTACCTTGGCAAAAACAACGAGATCAGGCAGATCATCCACTAATAATTCATTCATGTATCAATGATAAATCTTCACCAATAATTATACAATTATAAATTAATTATAGAAAATCAGTTACTACTGTCCGGTTAATTGTTAAACAAATTCTATTGGTTATGAAACATGTCTCCCTCCGAGCTATACCTGGTGCCGAAAAAGTCTTGGTTTAAAGGGATTTTCTCGAACAGTGTGACTGAAAATACCTGTAATAAAGTGTAGAGCGAGATATCCAGATTGAAGCGCTTTTTGACGATGGCTACGAGCACGTACAGCGACACGGCAATCCAGATTTACACCTTCACGGCATTCTCTAACGTACCGTAAAGCTTTTTGATGCGAAGATGTTGTTTGATCCATTTGAAAAATAATTCGATCTGTCAGCGGGCTTTGTACAGGTCGCTGGGGGAGGACCAAACAGCCAGATTCAACACCCATACGATAAAGGGTGGCAACAAAGACTTCGAGAGGCGTCTAATCAGCTCCCGCACCTAACCGAGCAACCGAGCCATCAATTCTAACCGCACCTGCATCGATAGCAGCGAATGAATTATACTCCCATGCCTAAGTTATGGTGCCCGTGGAACGCCACTTCGGTTTTAGGTTTCCGTTCAGCACGTAGCAGCCCAATCTTTTCCATAACTTCATCCGGCAATATGTACCCGGCCTAGCCGGTACAGTAAACGTAGTTGGCGCCGTAAGATTCCATCAGCCTGAGCCTGCGCGGGAATGACGCGTAGTAATGCGGGATGCGTTTTCTTTGGGTATCGCTAAGTCTTTGGCTGAATAAAAGAGGTAGGGGAGGTATCGAGATAAGACCGCCGCAGTTTCATCTCACTAAACCAGCTGGCTATCTGAGGAAAATCCTGATAAACCGTTGCGCCGTAAACCTCGGCAACCCCAAAGCGCGGCAACAACGCACATTCGGCGGCGGAGAATGCTTCAGTGAAGTAAGATTTGTCGCCGAGCCATTCTTCCAGTTGTGCAAGGCAGTTTCGCCATGCCTTTTCGCTAGTGTTGATGACATCCCAATCCCATTCGACTTCAGGCTTAGAGCGTTTTTCAAATACCTGTCCACGTAATGCTGGGCCTACCACGGAATCGGAATAGCTGACTAGTAAACGCTGTTGGGAACGTTGCGCGGCTGATCCAGGATAGAGTTTCCCTGGGCCGTAGACATCATCCAGATACTCGAGAATCGTATTGGATTCCCAAATTACGCAATCTTTTTCATCAGAGCCGCCATCAATAAAAACCGGCACCGATCCTTTAGGATTAAGCCTAATAACTTCCGGGTGCTTTTCACCCAGCACGGTATCGACCAATTGATAATCAATCTGTAACTCAGCCAAAGCGATGCGCACCTTCCAGCAGAAGGGGCAGTCGCTGCGGTGGTAGAGGGTAATCATGCGGTTATTATACGCGGGAGAGCCTTAGCTCGCGCAGGTGATCCTTCACGAATTCGATGCGGTCGCTGCCCCAGAAAATCTCTTCGCCGATAACGAAGGTGGGCACGCCGATCACACCGAGTTCCTGCGCCTCTTCCCAATTTTTTTCCAGCTGTGCTAGATAGTCCTGAGATTCAATGGCCGTTGCCAGTTCATCTCTATCCAAACCTACCTTAGCACCGACATTGAGAATCACGTCGGTGTCGCCGATATCCAAACCACTGGACCATTCAGCGCGCATCATTTCCACTAGATAGGGTCGCAATACGCCTTTGCTTTCGGCGAGTAGCGAACCGGCACCGGCTTTGGTGGGTTCGGTGGTCATCGGTGGCGGATTCATGGGGATACCCATTTTTTTGGTGATCCTTGCAACATCCTGCCTTGTTATCGGCACCTTAACCTTGGCACGATCTGGAGAGGATCGTCCAGTCCATCCACCCAAAGGGCGCCATACTAAATTAGTGTGGTATTCATCGAAAATCTCAAACAGAATTTTCGATGCAATGTAGCAGTAGGGACTGCGGAAGTTGAAATAGAGTTTTACGTCGATTGGGGTTGTCATAAACGCCTCAGAAAAAGTTATATCCATCAATCTCGCCCCTTCTCCCTTTGGAAGAAGGTTAGGATGAGGGCCTCACACCCTAGCCCTCTCCCAAAGGAGAGGGAATGAATAGCTAGTGGTGCAACTAAATAAGCCCTTGCTCTTTGGCCATGGTCAGCGCCAGGTCTTCAATCATATCTTCCTGACCGCCCACAGTGCCGCGCTTTCCTAACTCAACCAGAATGTCCCGTGCGGAAATACCGTATTTGGCTTCCGCGCGTTTGGCAAACAGTAGGAAAGAGCTGTAGACACCGGCATAACCTAGAGTCAGAGCATCACGGTCGAGGCGAATTGGGTGATCCATTAGCGGTACGACTAAGTCTTCTGCCACGTCCATAATTTTGAACAGATCAACACCAGATTCAACACCCATACGATAAAGAGTGGCGACAAAGACTTCGAGAGGCGTATTACCAGCACCTGCACCTAAACCAGCAACCGAGCCATCAATTCGAGCCGCACCTGCGTCGATAGCAGCGAGTGAATTGGCTACACCCATGCCTAGGTTATGGTGGCCGTGGAATCCCACTTCAGTGTCAGGTTTCAGTTCAGCACGCAGCAACCCAATCTTTTCCAAAACTTCATCCGGCAGCATGTAACCTGCCGAGTCAGTGCAGTAAACGCAGTTGGCGCCGTAGGACTCCATCAGCTTGGCCTGCTCCAGAATTTTCTCAGCGGGTACCATGTGGGCCATCATCAGAAAACCAACCGTATCCATCTTCATTTCAGACGCCAGTCCGATATGCTGTTGGGACACATCCGCTTCAGTGCAGTGAGTGGCCACTCGAATGGTGCTAACACCACAGTCATAAGCCATTCTGAGATGATCAACCGTACCAATACCTGGTAACAAAAGTGCGGAAATCTTCGCCTGCTTCATTTTTGGTACAACGGCGTTGAGGTATTCCTCATCACTGTGCGCGGGAAAACCGTAGTTCACTGACGCACCACCCAGGCCGTCACCATGGGTGACTTCGATCAGTGGCATACCTGCCTCATCCAGGCCGGTAGCGACATCAATCATCTGTTGCAATGTTATCTGGTGACGTTTGGCATGCATACCGTCACGCAAGCTCATATCGTGGAGAGTGACTTTTTTACCTTGTAAATTCATGCTGTAACCCTCCTATGCTCGTGCCGGCAATGTAATGGTATTGTTCGCCGCTTCTTCGGCAAACATCTCTGCGGTGCGCAAACCGGCAGCGGTCATGATATCGAGGTTACCTGCATATTTTGGCAAGAAATCACCAAGACCCTCAACCTCCATAAATACTGTCACTCGGTTACCGTCAAATATCGGGCCATTGACCAGGTTATAACCGGGCACATATTGTTGTACCGCTTCCACCATATCCAATACTGACTGGGTAATAGCTTCCTGATCCGGTTCCTCTTCCGTTAGGCAATGAATGGTATCTCGCATAATCAAGGGTGGTTCCGCCGGATTGATAACAATGATAGCCTTGCCCTTTTTCGCACCACCTACCTGCTCTACACCGGCCGCAGTAGTACGAGTAAATTCATCGATGTTCATACGAGTACCGGGGCCAACGGATTTGGAGCCAACCGTTGCCACAATTTCACCATAGCTAACTGGTTGTACGCGGGAAACCGCTGCAACGATGGGAATGGTTGCCTGCCCGCCGCAGGTCACCATATTGACGTTCATTTCCAGTTTTTCCGCATGCGCTTTGAGGTTCACCGGCGGTATACAAAAGGGGCCAATCGCTGCCGGGGTCAGGTCGATCATAATCACGCCCAGCTCGTTAAGCTTGCGGCTATTTTCCGCATGTACATAAGCGGAGGTTGCATCAAAGGCAATACGTACGTCATCTTCAATGACATGAGGCAATAAACCATCGACACCGGACACGGAGGTTTTCATGCCAAAATCACGGGCACGTTTAATCCCTTCTGATTCCTCAATACCGACCATCCAAACCGGTTCGATCCAGTCGCTGCGCATGGCTTTCATCAGCAAATCGGTACCGATATTGCCGGGGCCGATAATGGCCGCTTTTAATTTTTTACTCATCGCTCAATCCCGCAGTTTCATCTGCCAGTTGTTACTTAAATGTCATCGTAATATCACCAAGGTGCTGGTAACGCACCACGATGGAATCACCAGGTTCAACCAATACCGCCGCAGTGATACCACCGGTCATAATAAAAGAGCCCGCCGGAATTTCTTCATCCCGCTCGTCCAGCATTTTTGCCAGCATGGCGACACTGTTGGCAGGGTGATCTAGCACCGCTGCACCGGCGCCCATTTGCACCACTTCGCCATTTTTCAGCATCACTACACCCAAGGTGCTCCAGTCAAAAGCATCAGGAGCGGCAGAGCGACTACCTACCACAAAGCGAGTGGAGGAGGAGTTATCCGCCTGCACACTAGTGATGTCGAATTTAAAGTCCTTGTAACGCGAGTCGATAATTTCGACCGCCGGTACAACCACATCGGTAGCTTCCAGCACTTCTTCAATGGTGACATTAGGGCCCTTTAAGACTTTCTTAGTGACCAGTGCTAATTCCGCTTCCACCTTGGGGTGAATCAGTTCTTTGGTTTGCACTTCTGCGCCATCGGGCAAACTGAAATAGTCCGCCAGGAAACCGTAACAGGGTTGTTCTACTCCCATCTGTTCCATTTTGGCCCAGGAGGTCAGACCCATTTTCATCCCGATCATTTTAGTGCCGCGGGCTTCTTTGTTACGTCGGATTTGCCATTGAATATCCGTGGCATCAGTGAAGGTCATGTCCGGATAATCGTCGGTAATTTTGGTTACCTCATAGATTTCCAATTCTGCTTTTTCCAGATGTTCAGCAAGCTGCTCAACGGTGTTTTGATCTAAAGTTCGCATCATTTAATTTCCAATATTCGTTAGTTTGGCTATGGGTTTTAGGTAAATTGCACTGAGCAATCACCAATACCGCCAATTCTTACACTCATATGATCACCGGCCTGCACTGGCTCCAAAGGTACCAGCGATCCGGAAAGAATGATCTCTCCCGCTTTCAGCCCAATACCGAATTGACCCAATGTGTTGGCCAACCAGGCAACACAGTTAACCGGGCTTCCCAGAGCTGCCGCACCGGCACCGGTGCTGATAGTTTTGCCGTTCTTGGCAACCACCATGCCGCAGGTGACCAGGTCCACATCCTGAGGCCGGACGGCGGCTTCTTCGTTGACCACGAATAAACCACAGGAGGCATTATCCGCCACGGTATCCTGGATCTTGATGCGCCAGTCTTCAACACGCGAATCCACCACTTCAAAACAGGGCATCACCGCTTCTGTCGCGGCAAGCACTTGAGGAATGGTGACGCCAGGACCTTCAATATCACGTTTCAAGATAAAGGCAATTTCGCCCTCGGCTTTTGGTTGAATCAGCTCTTTGCTGATCGGCATTTCGCCACTATAAACCATCTTGTCGGTGAGAAAACCGAAGTCAGGTTGGTGCACATTGAGCATGTTCTGCACTGCTTTGCTGGTAACACCGATCTTTTTGCCGATCATCTTCTCACCGGCGGCCAGTCGACGTTCCAATATTTTCAGTGAGATATTGTAGGCATCTTCAATCGTCATATCCGGGTAGCGTTCTGTCAACGGCTGCACGGTAGAGTGATCTACCAGCGCCCCATAAAGCTCATCACCCAAAGAATTAATCAGTTCTTTATCCATCGCTATTTAATCCTGCTAATTTAAAAAATCTTTTACCAACGCGATAAAGCGCTGGTTCTTTTCGATTTGAGTCCAGTGGCCACAATGGCCAAAAACATGTAGTTCGGCATCTTCAATCCACTCCGCTAACCTTAGGGAATTGCTGAGCGGTATCACCTGATCATCTCGGCCGTGAATAACCAGGCACGGTTTTTCAATGGCGCGAATTTCCTGTTCATCGGAAGCCATTGCCTCTACCCAGCGCTGTCTTGGGGCGGGGAACAAACCTGCATAACTTTCCTGCACACCGGGACGGATGCTGGCTTCATAGCGTAATTGAGCCAGTTCATCATTAACCAGATTTCGATCCCAGGCGAATAAGTCCATCAGCTTACGCATATTTTCAAAGGAAGGGGTATAGCCCCATACCTCATCCAGCCCTGGCGTTAGCTCAAACGAAATTCCAACGCTGCCCATCAAGACCAACTTGCGCACCCGCTCCGGATGTTTAATGCAAGTTGCCAGGGCCACGGCACCGCCGAAGGAGTTACCGATCAGGTCGGCCTGCGCAATATCGAGCTCGTTCATTAGGCTAATAAGCTGATCAACCCATGCATCCAGCGAATACTCAAATCCCTCGGGTCGTTCGGTAAAACCAAAACCCACCATATCCGGCGCAACTATCCGATGCCGGTCTGTGTCCACCAGTCCGGAAATGACTCCACGCCAATTAGCCCAGGCCGAAACACCGGGGCCGGAACCGTGAATCAGCAGTAGCGGAAAGCCGTCACCCTGATCATGGTAATTAGTGCTAAAGCCTCCGGTATTTAGGCTGTTGGCAATCTCCGGATTCGCGTCTGCCATCTGTCTCTCTGATACTTACAACTTGATACAGATATTTTTAAGTTCGGTATAAAACTCCAGCGAGTGCTCACCGCCTTCTCTACCAATACCGGATTGTTTGGAACCACCAAAGGCTGTGCGTAGATCTCGCAGGAACCAGCTGTTTACCCAACAGATGCCAACTTCCATCTGCGTCGAAACACGAAGCGCTCTGGAAGTATTTTCCGTCCAGACTGCTGCTGCCAAACCATAGGGCAGGGAGTTCGCCAGCTCGATGACTTCCTCTTCGGTGTCAAAGGGTCGGATATGACAACATGGGCCAAAAATTTCTTCGGTAACCACAGCCGCATCATCAGGTAATCCAGTCCATATGGTCGGTTCTACCCAGGCGCCGTTTGCCAGCTCCCCGGGCATATCGGGAACACCACCACCTAATACAACAGTCGCGCCTTCATCCTTAGCCTTTTGGTAATAACCAAGTACTTTCTGCTGATGCTCATGGCTGACCAATGGGCCCATATCGGTTTCCGGATCTTCAGGTACACCGAGTTTCATCTGGCTGGCACGCTCAGAGAACTTAGCCACAAATTCATCAAATATCGAACGTTCAACATAGACTCGCTCAGTACCTAAACAAACCTGTCCACAGTTGGCGAATACGGAACGGATAGTCCCTTCAATTGCCTTTTCCATATCGCAATCGGCAAACACTATGCCTGGGTTTTTACCACCTAGTTCGAAGGAAACATCCCGCACGCCGTTCGCCGCAGCTTTCATAATGGCTTCACCAGTGCTGGTTTCACCGGTAAAGGTAATGGCGTCAACATCCGGATGTTCCGTTAGAAAAGCACCAGCGGAATCCGGGCCAAAACCATGAATGACGTTATACACACCAGGCGGCACACCCGCTTCGTTCATTACCTCGCCCAACAGCGCAGTAGTCGCCGGGGTTTCCTCGGAAGGCTTAACCACAACAGTATTACCACAGGCTAATGCGGGGCCAACTTTCCAGGTCATCAACAACAGCGGTAAATTCCAAGGACTGATGACACCGATAACTCCCTTCGGACGGCGCACGGAAAAGTTCAGCGCTCCAGTACCGTCAGGTGTCGGCGTTTCAAAGGATTCGTTGGCGACATTCTTAACCAGATCAGCAAAAACTTTAAAGTTTGCCGCGCCACGGGGAATATCAATATGGTTGGCAATAGATACGGGTTTGCCCGTGTCGGAACATTCGGCTTTGAGAAACTCATCAAAACGCGCGGTGACCCCATCAGCAATACGGTGCAGTATTTCACTGCGCTGTTCAGTGGTCATTTTTCCCCAGGGGCCATTCAAGGCAGCTTTCGCTGCGGCTACCGCGGCGTCCACTTCAGAGCGGCCCGCCTCGTGCACGACCCCAATCAAAGAGCCGTCAACCGGAGTGCGATTTTCGAAGGTCTTACCGGAAGTTCCGGTAGTATATTCGCCATTGATAAAATTCAATATTTCTTTTGTGCTCATTTAAACGCTCTCTGTATCAGCTCCAATTTTATTTAATGCAGCAACAGCGCATTCCATGTCCTGTGCTTCGCTAGCACCGGAAACACCAATACCGCCAACGCATTTTCCTTCTAACATGATGGGGTAACCCCCACCAAACATTACCATTCGATCTCTTTGCAGTAGGCCGTCACTCACCGTCGCTGAAAAATTTTTCGATACTTCCGCCCAACGATCAGTAGGCAGACCGAAACTGGCAGCGGTGTACGCCTTATCCTGTGCGATATCACCACAATGAAAAGGCGCTCCCTGATGACTTAAAAATGCCACCAGTTTGCCGCTGCTATCCACCACCGCGACACTGACACAAACGTCCAGGGACTGGGCCTGGTGCATCGCTGCTTCACAAGCCTGATGCGCTGAAGTCCAGCCGACTGATAACCGCTCAACCAGTTCCATATCAACAGGCCTTATGTCAGCACCGATAGGAAACGCTCGTTCAGCACGCGATCATGATAAAAGATCGCCTTGCCTAACTTGTCCGCATCCCAGGTCACTACCGGGTGATCCGGGTAGGTGTAGTCACCGCCGCAGAACACTTCCGAACGGTTACCTGACGGGTCAAAGAAATAAATGGTCTGCCCGTGGGTTAAACCATGGCGGGTAGGACCGATATCCAGCGACATGTCATGCATGGAAATCAAATCCGCCGCACGCAATACGTCACCCCATGTTTCTAAGTAGAAGGATGCATGGTGGAATTTATTTTTCTCAGGATGACGCACCCAGGCCAAATCATGGGCCTTCATCGAACAGCTGATGAACTGAGCAACACGTACTCCTGATTCGGTATCAACCACCTCTTCACTCAGCTGAAAGCCCAACACATTAACAAATAGATCCAATGCTCCATCGAGGTCATCACCGTAAAGCAAGCAATGGTCAAAACGCTGCGCGCGCATACCTTTTAACTCTTCAGGCCAAGCATCCGGATTATTCGGCTGGACGCCCCATTTTCCGGTTTGCTCTTTATCGGCATAGAGTTCAAACATATGTCCAGTGGGCGCTTCAAAACGCACTCGCTCTCCACACTGGTTAAGCTCGCCAGCGGGAATCACTTCCACCGGACAACCAAAATCTACCAATTCCTGCTTTAGTTGATTCATCGCTTCTGTGGATACCACCTTGAAGCCCATGAAATCCATACCTGGCTCATCCGCAGGTCTTAGCACTACCGAAAAGGCATCCAATTCTGTCCACCCTTTAAGATATACCCGGCCGCTATCGTCTCTATCCGTTTCAATTAGCCCAAGACGATCACGATAGTGAATTACCGCTTCGTCCATATCCATAACACGAAGCTGAATATGTCCTGGTCTCATTACACCCTTTCTCATTGCATTTCTCCTCAATCTAGTTAATTGCAGTCTATTAACGCCGCTTTATAAATTTTAATCGCTCTATTGCTCTTGCACTGCCAACTCAAACAGCAGATCACTGCGCGGATAAGCTCGGCAAGCCAATACATAACCGAGCTGTTTTTCCTGCTCGGACACCTGCGCTTTGCTCATCACCTTAGTGATATAGTCGCCCTCCAGAACTCGAATTTTGCACGTTCCACAACCGCCGCCACGGCAACCTACCTTGATCAAGCCGGGATGTGTCCTTTCCATCGCCACCAACAGACTCTGTTCTTGGCTGCATTCAAAATACTCACCGGTCTCCCGATCTTTTACTTTGTACTTGGTGGCTTGATCCATGGATTGATTCCCGCAACGCTTTGCGCGCAAATTAAACTAAATACGTTTAAAAAGGGCGCTATGGGTTTCTTCGCCGGCACCATCGGCAGCAGTTAAGACAGTTCGGTTAATACGAAGGAAGCTTCGGCTAATTGATAAAGCGAACTTTAAGGACTTTACTGATTGCTCGAGCGCGGCACGCAAGAAGCCAACCGTCGTCTTCGTCGTCTTCATCCAATACCGAGTTTTCCAGCCGGTCGACTTCACCTTGCTCCAGGCTGCAAATGCACGAGGCGCATTCGCCGACTCGGCATGCATGTGGTGCAGGAATTCCAGCATTAAGCATGGCCGATAGCAGCGACTGTTGCCCTCTGACCGGTACAGTGTGCTCTTCGCCTTTGATTTTAACCAGCATCGAAGATTCCACACCTTCTTCACCAGATGCACCATCATCGACTTCAGTGCCAAAATCCTCCGAATGTATCCGTTCCTGGTTAATACCTGTCTGCTCTAAGCTGTCACAAACGGCCTTCATGAAAAGTTCCGGGCCACACAGATAAACATCGGCTTTCTCGAAACCCTTAACCAAACCGCTTAAATCGTCCTGCGATGGGAGCCCTTCCTCATCATCGAACCAGAACCGGATGTTAAACCGCTCGCCCGATTCACGTCTCAGATCTTCTAGCTCAGCCTGTAGCATCATGGTCGCGCGGTCTCGATTAGCATAGAAAAGCACAACTTTCTGAGTTCCCTCTGCCAGCGCGTGTCTTGCCAGCGCAAAGGTCGGAGCGATCCCGCTGCCTCCTGCGTACAACAGAACAGGTTCTTCGGGGCGCGCTAGCGTGAAGCTGCCAGCCGGCGGCAACACATCCATCCGGTCCCCCGGCTGAACGTTATCGCAAACCCAGTTCGACACCAAACCCCCAGCCACACGTCGAACCAAGACACTGATGAATTTTCCCCTAACTGGCGCGCTGGTTATGGAATAACAACGCCAGTGGTCGTTGCCTTCCACGTTAACGGCTAATGTTAAATACTGACCCGGCCTAAAAAGAAAATGTTTTTCCTTTTCAACGTCAAGTTCAAAGCTCAACAGGACAGCCTCTGTTCCTTGTGGTGAGACTTGTGCAACTTTTAATGTGTGCGCTACTTTCATACCTATAATCCCCTCAAAGGAAAAATGAGTTATTGCCTTGGGGGGAGTCGCAATCGATCAGATTAATTTGTTTGACGACGATTTTTAATCCAGAGCTGGTCTGACGTAGTACAAATCCATTCCAGCCAGCGAGTATTCGACTGCGTCCAACTCTGGTTTCTGCCAGTGTAAAGCTGTAGCGCGCTCGCCATTCGTCTTCTCTATCCGGACTCGGCCAGATTTCAAGCCCACTCAATTGCCGTGCTGTTCGCGAGGGCGGGATTTGGGAGTAAGCAAACCCAGTACCCAATCGGGAGACCCGATCCAACAGCCGCCGCCGATCGTGAAATTCAAGTGCGACAGTCTCTCGTAGATCATGTGCTGAACGTTCTGAAGGTATCCAGTAGACACATTCCTCAACGTACAGGAGCAGCCAACGTTCGAAGGCATCCTGGTCAAGCAGACGCGCTTCAACAGCAAGTAATCGTTCTATCTGCCGCCAGGTCTTTTCGTCGACAACTTCTTCAGACCGAATGTCCGCAAATGACAAATCCTTCGAGACCTCAGTGAGCCAATCATAAAAAGGCGCGTCCACATAGTGAGAGCACGGTTCATAAGAGAAAGGTGACGGCTCTAACCCCTTGGGTTGCATGCTATCTTTCTCAGATCTTGTATTCACTTTAATCTCTCCTTTCTCATTTTCAAGCTGGGATTGGCTTTCATCAAGCTCTTCCATTTTGCGTAATAATTTCGCTGGTGTAGATCCGAAGTGACAGGCCCGGTAACGACATCGTCCCCTTTAACGTCTTTACCAGTTTCGTAATGGCGACTCATATCTACCCACTCATTCTCGGGGCTAAAGGTTAGGCCGCGCTGGCATTCCTCAAAATTGGCTGCATCATCCATCTCACCCACGATCGGGAAATCTTCCTGTGTACGCAGGCGCATGGTATTCATTTCAACATCCGCATCACGCCGACGGGTGGCATTGAAATACACATTCACGGAATCAACCTTCAGCGGTTGAATAACCTGCACTTGATTGCCAATGAGCAGCAGATTAGGGAAGATATTCAGGTTCATACCTGCACCAACAGTGCTTTCGAGCACCGCTTGCGCATTCTCCGATCCAGCGGTATTCAAGACATGCTCAACATAGGATTCCCGTCCGGGTTGAGGTCGTTGCTGGTTCCAGGCGGAATTAGCAAACATATCGGGACGTTGATCAATTATTGAATGGCCGTTTTCTAGGCCGTAGGCATGCATATTGGAGCGGTCAGCATCGGCAAAGTAAGTCATATCACCGCCACCATAACGTTCGTTGGTCATTACCAGTAACGATTGGTGCGAAAACGGCACATGGTAGCCATCGCCAGCATTGTCATATACCAGTTTCCAGTTGCAGTCCAGGTGGTAACGCTGCCCCCCGGAGATAACGATGTTATCTTCTCCACCTTGGTGCTCGATCCATTCATCCATGTAACGCGCTACATTGCCCAGGTGTGCGAGGAGTGATGGTGCATCCGGGTTCAATGTGGCAAAAATAAAACCCTTGTACGAGGCCACCTGCGCCGGACGGGCTAGATTCATATCTCGAGATTTAAAAGCAGGGCCATAGGCATTCTTGCCGGGTATCCCGAACAGTTTCCCCTGGTTGTCAAACCTCCAGCCATGGTAGGGGCAGGTGAAGCTCTGGGCGTTGCCCCGGCGTTCACGGCATACCGTGGCACCACGGTGTGTACAACGATTTGAGAAGACTTGAATTTCGCCGTCCTCGTTGCGTGAGACGATGACCTCTCGGGTGCCGATCCACGCTAAGCGGTAGTCATTTGGTTGAGCAATCTGGCTTTCGTGGAGCAGATAAACCCAAGTGCCAGCGAATACATTGTCCATCTCTCTAACAAAGATATTATCGTCGGTATAGACCGTGCGGTGTATACGATCTTCTTGCACCAACCAATCCCAATCGCTAGATGCGTTTTCTTTTTTCTTCGTACTTGAAGTATTGGTCATTCGCTAATTCCTATTACTTTAATTAGTATGTGTAGTATCGCCTCAAATCTCTGCGTTAGATTGGAGCTACAAGCTTCCCTCAACCAGCAGGCGTCGAGCCAAAGAAACCAAGGGCTCTATATGAAGCGCCTGCTTCGACTCACGTTCGATATCCAGCCACTGCTCATCGTCGAACATCGACCGGTGATAGGGCATAAATCCTTGCTGCAATAGCTCGTTGTTAACTTCTGGATGTCCCTGAACACCAAGGAATCGTCCGTGCGTCAAGAAAATCTCATTTTGTATGGTCTTCGACGAAGCCAGGTTAACGCTGTCACTTGGTAATAAACTGACGCACTCTCCGTGACATTTCACCGATACCACCGGCAAAGTGGTTTCTGGCCAGCGCGAAGTATCGCCAGCGTCATTCCACATCAGCGAATCAACGCCAAGCTTGAATTTCCCGTCAGGGTTACTTTCAACCTTGCCACCAAGAGCCACCGCTATCGCTTGAGAGCCAAAACACAGTCCGATCATTGGTGCCGAGGACTGCTCGTACACCCTCCGGATAAGAGTCAGCACATTTTTAACGAGTGAGCTCTCGGCATCCTCGATAACTGATTTAGGGCTACCGCTGATGACGTAGCCATCATAGTGCAGTGCCCGGGCCAGAAATTCCTCTTCGTTAGGCGATAGAAACTCCCACTGCTCGCCTTCTGAGTAAAAGGCTTGCTTTATGCTCTCTCGCAACGGCTCATCACCAGGAATATTGGAACACCAGATTAATGCGATCTTCTTCATGTTGTCTGCGGCCTCTTACATGAGCTCAAAATATTCACGATGTTCCCAATCCGTCACTGTGTCGGATTGCATGTCAACATCCTTGCCTTCGGCTTCTGTGAATCTGTCCCACTCACTACGTCTTAGTTCCAACCAGTACTTTATAAAATCCTCGCCAAAGGCTTCACGGAACAGAGCAGACGGTTCGAGTGCATCAAGAGCCAAAGACAAGTTAACAGGCAAAGTGGTTAGCTCAGCCCTATAAGGGGCATCCTCTATCTTGCCTGGATCAAGATTACGCTTGATGCCATCTAAGCCGGAATAAATCTGTGTCGCGAGGTACAGATAAGGGTTCGAAGCAGGTTCACCAACCCGATTCTCTACCCGACTAGCAGGGTCACCAGGGCTGGAGATCACGCGCGCCATCGCTGCGCGATTATCTAACGCCCAGCACACTCGGTCGGGCGCCAACGAGTCGGGTCGGCGCCGCCGATAGCCGTTGATGGTAGGCGAAGTGAAGCTGGACGTTGCACATGCGTGCTCTAACAGGCCTCCAACATAAGCTGTACCCAGACTGGACAGCACCTCTCCCTGCTGCGGAACAAAAAGATTTTCGCCGGTATTCAGGTCGACAAGCGATTGGTGCATATGCCACCCTGACGCGCTAAAACTTTCAATCCCCGGCTTACACATAAAACTTGCTAAATATCCACGGCGCTTGCAAATTTGCTTGACGGCATTGCGGAACAACACCATGGTGTCGGCCAACTGTAGTGCCGGCAGGACGTCGAATGTAGTCTCCATCTGGCTGGGGCCCCATTCGTCTTCCATGCTACGCAATGGCATGCCCAGTGCGAACAGATGCGAGACGATTTCCGAGATGATCGGCTCAGCCTCATCCAGGTGGTTCTCAAGCAAATATGAGTACCCTTTGGCTATCGGCATAACTTTCGGTGGAGCTGCAGGCACACCGGGTCCGCCCAGGGTCTCAGGTTCCAGGCAAGGATCTATTATACGAGTTAGATACCATTCGACCTCAAGGCCAGTATTGAGTGCGTACCCCTCTTCCTCTAATTTTACAATAGCGCGCTTTAGAATAGCTCTAGGACTCAGCGAGAACGGTCGCCCATCATTCATATACAAATCAGCGAGCATCCAGCCAGTGCGGTCTGCCCAAGGCAGTACACGAAAGGTAGACGGATCTGGCACCATGATGATATTGGGACTACCTTGCAAATCAGGGGAGTCAAAGCCACCTCCTTTCTCGAAAGGGTTCATGACTATTGCGCTGGCCGTATCGAAAAAAAACGGGGCCATCGTGATCTCCGAGCCGCTCTCAAACGCCGCCTTGATTGCACTAATTGAAAGGCTCTTGCCGCGCAGAAGACCATACTGATCCGGCCAGGATAAGCGGATCATCTGGATACCTTCCTTCTCGGCTTGTTCCAGGATTCCTAGAGCAGCGGCCTTGTCGGCGTCCGACCAAAGGTCGTGTTGGGCAATAAAATTCTTTGGCATAATTTCCTCGTCATACTTTAGAAGCAATTAAAATCTAATGTTTTTTGTTACCCGCACCAGCGCTTCTAGTTGTTCTCCAAATAGGCGCTAATCTTATGAAATAATGGTCATCCGTGACACGGCATATCCCTTAAAGCGATAACTACAATACGCGGGGGAAATCACTATGTATGGAAAAGGCGGCCAACAGCATTCTCAATTTCACTCCGATAATGGAGTTCAGGCCGCCCTCTCCGTTTTTACACGTAATATTCGTCGTTACTGGTAGTCCCTTAATTGATCGACATCAAACTTCTCATCGTTGATGAGTTTGTCACGGTTCTCCCAGACCGACTCCATCTCGAGATAATTGAAACGCTTGTTTTGGAAGTTTGAGTTCATAACGAAACGCCACTGAGCTTCCCCGGTAGAGGGACGGAAAGCGCGACTGTCATCCCAGATCCGCATTCGGTTATCACGTTGGTCAGTCGTTATGTGGTACTGCATATAATAGCTTTCTTTATCAATCCACGTAGTCCGTTTTTTGTAGGTATATTTTCCAGTCTTATCAGTAATTTCAAGCTTCCATACAGGACGAAGCTCCAGCTCGATAGATTCCATAGAACACCGGCTTTCACTCATTTTGTATGCATCATATACGTACCCTACCTCTGGTAACGCAAGTATGAAACCTTCGCCAGTTAGGCTGTAATCAAATTTAGATGGATTTGTTTTACCCCAATACGCACGCCAGTCATCCCAGATAAGTTCAATACCAGAGGCGATAGGATCCTGAGCATCCGAACCTGTCATGACACGTGTACGCTTTAAGCTGGGGATAAAAACACGGAAATCGTCACTTTTATCGGCACTGGCATAACGCTGACGAACACCTGCGAGACCACGGATATCAAATGGCTCTAGGAAAAAGATCGAACCACCTTCAATGAGATCTTCTTTATCTGCAACCTCACCAAGTGGCGCGACCATTGTTCGGCCGTGGTATTTTTGCCACCAGAGATGCCCCTCATAATAACGGTCGATTTTGGACTTCGGGCCTTCTGCGGTACATGCGCCAATACGTATAGGTTTAAAAAACTCTGATTCGTTGCCTATACCATTCGCCACATAAGTCCAGTTGAGCTCCATACCATTTTTAGGATTTAGAAATGGAACCGCTCTTGCCGTCTCGTTGTTAGTCAAGGTGAAGCTGCCATCTGGGTTCAACAACTCACCTTTCTCATTAACCGCTGGAACGATATTATTTTTTTTAAGATGTTTTGTAGAATCTAGCGCAGCCTTGGTCATATAGTAGGTATTTGAAGGTACGATCGTAATTTTTCCGATCGTACCCCAATCATTACTTGTGAGTGAATCATAGGTTGGCTGGGGAAGATAATCTTTAAGCCAAGGGTAATTTCCTGCGTTCTCCTTGGTGATAACGAGGCCTGGTTTTAACTCCGCAGGCAAATTCGCAGCCGCTATAAGGTCTTGCGCATCATAGCCACGAAAGTCATGCCAAGCCTTGGCCATAGCAAGAGACTCTGGTTTAGAGATTTCTTCAACCCATTTAGCATGGCCGGGATTATCGCTTGTAGCGGCAAACTCTTTCCATTCTTCAAGCGCCTTATTCGTATCTGCGCTCACAGTACTGCTTAATGCAATACTGACAGTTAAGGTAATTAAGCTTTTTAGTTTCATAATTATAATCCTTCTATTTGCATTAGACGTTGCATCAAAATTGATAGGTGAGAGAAAATTCGATGCTATCAGACTGATCTAGAATACCTATTGGGGCATTCTGGCCTTTGTTGCCACTGTAAGTAATCCACTCTAGACGCGGCCGTAAGTTGCTCCCAAAAAATTGAAAATCAACCCGTTGCCGATAAAACGTTCCGTGGTTGTCTACATCACGAATGAATAATCCTTCAAAAACAAGGCTCTCATGCATGACAGGCATATTCCACAGGAAGGTTACAAATTGAGCATCCTTAGACACGGTATCAAAACCATACGGCGCTTGTTGCAACAAACCATCATCAGCATCAAATGTATGGAAATTGAAGAACTGGAAGCTCGTAAATATAGACTTCATCTGTGTGTCCCAACCAGGGATCCACAGTGCATAGTCGAACCCGATCATGGTCGATAGCACATCACTCTCGGTATAAGCTAAAGAAGGTGCAATCACTAGCGCATTGGAGCCAGAAACTGTCGCCCCTGGAACAAATGGGTCGGCCGCTACTGATCGATTAAATGGCTTATTAAATTCGTAAGCCATTTCCAATCGTAATGTCGGAGAAACATCCTTTGGTCCGAACTCGAATTCAGCCATGTCACGTCCAAAGCTGAAACCAAGCACTTTTTGACGATGCTCGTAATCCAGGTTGAAATTGGCATTTACCGAACAGGGAATATCCCTCTCTGCGCCGCCGAAAACCGGGTCGATACAATTAGTCAGAGCCCCAGCGCTTATTGCTGACAACGGGGCGACCCCCCCGTTAGACAGTGGAAATGCTATTGGAGAGCCAGCAGCAACGCTGCGAAGCCATGACAAATATCCACCGGGCGCATGAATAGCACCTGTCGCATTCGCCAGATCAAGCGGCACAACAGTTGCTAATGCTTCATTGTTAAGCGCGCTACCCGCCACAACATTGGCACCGGTGAACTCAACGAGCGGCAGATCCTGCATGCCGTAAAAAGCGTTAACCGTAACCTCACCGCCTAGCGCATCAAATCGAAAGCGCATTGAATACTCGGCATCTTCAAAGCCAAAGTCCTCAGGTGTTTTATCCGTGAGGTTTGCACCAATACCAACCAGGCCGTAACCCGATACCGGGTCTTTTAACTCTGGGAACGGAAGACCATATATACCACCAGCGGTGAGGCTACTTGGTGTGGGGTTATTAATGACGAACTGAGAGTGCGTGGACTCCGGAGTAATATTGAATTCCAGGGTTGGCCGCTTCATGCCCAACGCTTCAAATGGTGCAGCAATGCCCAATCTGTTAAAGTTGAAATCCACCGATGCCATCCAGGCTGGAATACGGAGTTCGTCAGAGTCTCTGAATGCAAATCTTTCCCGAAGATCCTGAGCATTCAAAATATCAAGTAGGCGCAATCCATCGGATTGTCCCCAACCACGCTGGAATTTACCCACTTTTACTGTATAGCGACTCTTGGGATCTCGATATTTAATTGAGAGCTCCCGTAAAACCTCATCGATATCGTCGAAACGTCTAATTCCGTCCAAATCAGAGCAAAACGGGTCCGCTAACGTTCCTGCACACGAGGTGGTATTAAGACGGAAGGGTAAGCGGCCATTAAAGCCCGGCGAGGTTGGGTCTTGAAGACCCTGACCAGTATCAAAATCATCGCCAATCGATGCAGACAAGTCAGCCCGATACCAAGCGTTGGCTATAAAAGTCCAGCTACTATTAGGGCGGTAAGAAAATTTTAGTTCGGCTGTGGTGTTACTGGGTCCGGTAACACCACCTTCCTCCTCCAGGTCATAAAGCAAGCTAACTCCTTGCCTTAAGCGGCCGTGCAAAGACCAATCCTCGCCGTTCCATCCAGAAAAGTCTGCATTAGCATCATAGACCATAGAGGTGAAAATCAACCCGAGTAATATCCGGTAGTATTTCATCGACAACTCTCCTTTATCTGTTTTATTGATGTTTTTTGGTTGTATGTTTGATTGTTTAATCCGACGCGAAAACTATTTCCCTGATTCCTCATACAGATTGACTCTGCGAGGTATTGAATTCTCTATTTAGTAATTTTTGCTCTGAATCTGATTCCTGGTTTCGATGATGCTTTATATCCGCTTTCTCTGTAGCTGACATTTTTGGGGGAAAGATGGAACGAGGCCGTAAAGCAGCGAAAGCGGCGGGCACAAACAAAAGCGAGCCCAGCATATTCATTAATAAAACCAGTCCGAGGAGCATCCCCATCTCTGCCTGAAATCGTAGCGGCGAAAAAAATACCCAAGGCAGCAAAGGAGCGGTCATTGCCACAGCTGTCACAAAAATAGCATTGCCCGCAGAGCGCAATGCGTTGTGAATAGAGTCAACTACATCTCCGCATTTGCGATACTCTTCTTTAATGCGATCTACCATGTAGATGCCATAATCAACACCTAAGCCAACACCCAGAGCCGCCAAGGGCAAAGTACTCACATTCAAACCAACGCCCTTCCAGGCCATAAATGCATAGGTTAAAAAGTTAGCCGTTGCGAGACTGAACAGTAGAATCAGACTGGTGGTAAACGACCTGTAATAGATTAATATGCACAACGCTATCACAACGGCAATGGCCATCATGGTCTTCACATTACTTTGGCGAATTTCCTCATTCAGCGCCTCAACAATCCCTACCTGTCCGCCGCTATACAGGAATTCAGCATCGGATTGATTTCCGTCCTGCTCCTCGAAAAATTCATCAAGTGCATTTCTGAGGGCGGCGATCGTCTGCGCACTGTGGTCTTCGATGTATAAGGAAACGTTACCGATCTCCCAGGTTTTATTTGTGTATGCCGCAAAGTCTCCTGGCTCTCCGCGCGAACGGAATAGATAGATGTTAAATCCAATTTCCTCGGTGCTATCCGGGATCAACTCATAGGAAGGGTCTCCTTCATAAAGCACGGAATTAACCAGCTTGATCACGGGTACTAGACTCTGAGCTTGCCGCGCTTCACTGACGTGCTCATAAATATATCGATCAAGTGACTCGATGGTGTGATAGACACGCGGGTCAAGCATGGTTTTTTCATCACCCTCAATATAGACCTGCAGAACATCCGTACCGAGCCGTGAATACCGCGTATTAATTGACTCCACATCAAGGTTAAAACGAGACTCCGGCCACAAAATCGCACTTCCCTTGGTGTCTCCTACTTCTATCTTAGTGGCGTAAAAAGCGCCCGATATCAACACGAGCGTTGTAATACCGATAACGATATACTTGTGATCCTCAAGCTCAATCACTTCTCCCCAGATCTTATCTACAAACCTGGATCCTCGCTTGTGAAAGCGTGGTTTAGGCAGCAGGCACAACAAGGCCGTGGAAAAAAGCAAAGCCGGCGCAATCGAGAGCAACCAAATTCCACAGATCAGCGCCAATGACTGGATGCTTGGTATTTTGGCAAGCCCAAGCACACCAAAACCTGCGGCATCAGTAATGATGGCGGCGGTACTAGGTATCAGAATCACCCCAAGCGTAATGCGAGCACATTGGCGTAAACTGCCCCCGTTTTTCTCAAGATTCTCAAGCACTCTCGAGGTAAGCTGGACACCGTGCGAGAGTACAATCGCAAAAATAAAGGCTGGCAGTAGAATAAGCAGCGGGTCCAGGTTATAACCGGTGAATCCCATTGCTCCGAGACCCCAAACCGTTGCTACGCTTGCAGTAAAAATGGGTACGAATACTCCAAACCAACTCCTGAAATAGGCGTACAGGACAACAGCCACGATCAAAAGGGAAACGCACAGTATTAGGTACATTTCCTGAAGCGACTTGTATATGTAACCGAGCAGAATGGGCCGCCCAGCAACATGAAGGGATACCGAGGCATCCTCCTCGGACCCGCGAAGGGTTTCGAAGAATTGCAACACTTCTTCGAAATCCGCCGTGTCATTGAAATCAGCGATGATCATAGCCGAGCGTTCGTCATCGGAAACAAGGAAACCCCGATACTGGTTATTCACCGAGCGACGGAACACGGCCAGATCCTCTGCCGTTTTCGGCAAATCAGGCCACATGATGGCATCGACTTCCACGCTCCCACCACCACCAGAGATCGATTTTGTTTTGCGTAACGCAAGACTTTGATTGAGATGACGAATACTCTCCGGATGGTAGTAGACCTCGTCCGCAATACGTTTGTATTTTTCGAGAAATGGTACTGAATAAATGGAATCTTCCGTTGTACTAATTTCTATCAGAGTGGTATTTGCACCACCGAACTGCGCGGTAAACCTCTTTACAAATTCGACGTTCTTCGCCTCGGTCGGCATCATCTCCTCCAAGACGACGTTAAACGACAATTTGGTAACAGCATAGTAAGCAGGCACAGCAGTCAAACCAAGCATGATAATGAACACAACAAGTGGCCGACCCGATATAAGTTTCGCGATTGAATGATTCATTGGGACACCCCCTTAGGAGCAAAAGTCACGTTGCCTGAAACTCCTAGGTTTGCCGCGCTCGAAAAACTATTTTTATGCAGCGAACCGGAAACGATCGACCCTCTGATACCAACCAACCAGAACTGGTCATCTCCAATCACCTCTGCCCCGCCATACCACACAAACGGGAGCTGAATACTGGAGTCAGGCTCGAGATGAGTTACTCCGCCATCTTCCACTAAGGCAACGACAGATCGGCCCGCTGCAAGGATGCGTCCTCTTCCAGCCGTCGCCACCGTAAAGAAAGGCTCAGTAGTGAGTGATTCGATAATGGAAGTAGCTACTAAGGGTGTATTGCTGCTCAGACCTTTGGCCTGAGGCTTGATGGTAATCGCAAGAAGCATGCCATCCAGGCCCGCGGCGATGGCTTCAACTTCATTACTGTGAACAACTTCGAGCAGAGTCTCATCAATCCCCGTCTCTTGTACGATCCATGTCGAGCCACCGTTATTAGTGATCGCAACGACACCAAATTCCCCAACCAAAATTGCACTTTGAGCGCTGATTGCGCTTATCCCATGCAGGTGGGGTAGATCACGGCCCTTATAACCAGTTAGGACTTGGGGATGCCAAGAAGCACCGCCATCATCGGTGCTCAGAATTGTGGCGTCATGCCCGACAGCCCAACCGTGATCGCTATCAGCGAACGCGGTATCGCGAAGATACACGCCAGGCAGCCGATGTTGAACCTTCCACGAATCGCCACCATTATCAGTATGCAAAATTGTTCCACGATGCCCGGCTATCCAGCCTTGCTTCTCATCGACGAACGAGACACGCCGAAATAATTCGTCCTCACCAACGTGTGACCACTCCCAGGTTAGACCACCGTCGCGTGTACGGAGCAAGCTTCCTGCGTAACCTGTAACATAACCAATGGAAGGTGATACGAAATCTACGCCGAAGAGGTTATCAGGCCACAGACGCACTTTATCTGCACCAAAGGCTGTATGACCGAACACCGTCGCCAGAATAGCCGCACATAGCAATACAACCTTAGCTTTTTTCAAACCTTTCCCCCTAAGTTACAGTGGCATCTCAATTTCAATACTTGGAAATCCGGCCAACCACGTAAATGCAGCCCAATTGATTTAGATCAATTGGGCTGCACTATATATAAAATATTTTTTTGTATAAATAATCAATATTAAATATATCTAATGCATATATGTATTAGTGATGTGACAAAGCCAAATCTCATTAGGGCTTTCTAAAGTGGTTAACTCAGGTGGATTTAAGATGGTATCGAGAGGTTTAAATAACTAAACAAACTAGACCTATACCGTTGATTTATAGACAAAATAGACTGGTTTGTACCATTTAATTCGGACACTTCACTAAGTAAGTAAACTTATTGACAGAGGTGAATAATGTCTAACAAAAATAAACCCCGCAAACAACTTAGCTCTGAATTCAACATCGAATCTGGAATTGCTAACAGGCACCCTAATTTTGATGTTTTATCCAAGGCCCTTGTAAGTGCCCCAACCAGCCGTCCTGTTTTCCTAATGCGGTAAGGATATTTCTGATAGTCAGCCAATGCCGGTATCGCGTGGCGGATTTGAGATGCTTTGTTTGGGTCTCCAGATACCAGCGCAGATGTTTTAATTGATATTGATACGGCCCGACCTGATAGCGTTGCCAGATCGATACGGCAATTTGGTTCGCGCGCCGCGTTTGCTCCTTCACTCGGGTTTGCCGGTTACCACTGAGTTTACGACTGATCAGGTATTCCATATGCCGAATCGCTTTTTGTTGATTGGCAGGTCTCATGCGTTTCTCCGTCTATTTTTCTTTCCTATTCTTCCTTGTTTTGCGCTGTTTTCTCTATTTTTTGCTGTTTGCTTAGCGACTTCCACCAACGTAGACATTATGCAAAGCTTTACATAAAGTGTATTTAGGCACGTAAGTGCTTATGTAAACTAACGCCCTTGAAGCCCAATAGAATCAGCCAATTAACTCCAGAATACTTTACATAATACTTCCGGTATTTTTAGGAGGCCATAATGGCTTCTGATAGATATTGGAGAATTATGTATGTCTTCTCAGAAACGCACATTAAAAAACCTTTCATTGGATGACCTGGTATTTGGTGCTTTAAGTCAGCTTCAAGTACTTAAGTATGACCAACGGTCAATACGTCGATATCAAACTGTATGGCGAAAACTAATAGCCTATGCAAAGGTAACTGAATATAAGGGCAAGCTACGCGAGCAGCTCATCCTAGATTTCTTGAAGCAGCAGGAGATTGATCCAAAGTTACCAACCTACACCTATTCAGGCTGGAAACGACATGCCGCACATGGATTAACTCTATTGTGGCATTATGCCCGCTATGGCTATTTCGAGCGCATCCAAACACATCTCGAAAAGCTCAGCATCCCCGTGTCCATGCAAAAGAGCTTGCACGAGTATAAAAAGTACTGCGAAGAGGAACGTTATCTCAGCCCCGGAACTGTCGGCCAATGCATCATGCATGTTGGCTCGTTTCTGGACTTCCTAGGAAGGCGTAATGTAAAAAAATTTAGTCAAATAGAGCCAGAAGACCTTTCTGATTTTGTTTATTCCCTGTCTCGTTATAGGCAAAAAACGGTGGCCTCAATAGTTTCTTTTGTACGGGTGTATCTGAGGTATCTTTTTTATACGGGCAAACTAACAATCGATTTCAGCGAAAGCTTGCCTGCTGTTAATTTCCCACACAGAGCAGAAATCCCCTCTGTGTGGGATAAAAACTTAATGCCTATATTGCTGGATAAGGTCGATAGGCATTCGCCCAGAGGCAAACGAGATTATGCCATTTTGCTACTAGCCTGCAGATTGGGATTGCGATTCAGTGATATCCGCTCACTGAAGCTCGATTACATTGACTGGGAAGCGGAGACAATCACCTTTACTCAAGTAAAAACAAGATCTCCGCTACGTTTACCCCTAACGGACGAAGTAGGTAGAGCGCTGATTGATTATATAAAGTTAGCCCGACCAAAAACGCAGTATCGTGAAGTGTTTTTACGTTTGAGACCACAGGCCAAACCGTTTAACAACGACATTCATCTATCTCATATCATCGGTTACTGGCGAGATCTTGCTGGCATCCACTTTAAAAGCCCGCAACGGCAAGGGCTGCATTCATTGCGGCACTCCTTAGCAACACACTTGCTAGAAGATAACGCACCTTTTTCTTTGATTGCCGATATCTTAGGGCACGCCTCTATGGCTTCAACGATGATCTATGCGAAAGCGAGCGTCGAAACTCTGCGGCAAGTTCCATTGCCATTACAGGAGGTGGAAGATGAAAACAAAACACAAAATCATAGCCTATAAAAGCCCTCTAGCACCATTTATGGAGCGGCTCGTTTGTGAAAAGCGGGCTAGCGGATGTAAGTATGATGCGCCAGCGCAGGTGCTCAAGGATTTGGACCAATTCCTTTGTGATACAACCTCCAAACAAAATGAATTTCCTAAAACGCTTGTATTGCAATGGCTGGCGCAGCACCGAAAAGAGGCGGCATCAACACACCAGCGTCGAATCATCATGGTTCGGCAACTCTCTCGAATGATGATAAGGCTGGGTTACTCCGCTTATGTCCCGCCAGAAGGTTGTGGTCCTCGTCGCTGCTATAACTTCTCTCCAAAAATTTTGACGCAATCGGAGGTTCGTAAAATCATCCAGGCTGCTGATAGAATTACGCCGAGTGCTAAGTCGCCTATTCGCCATATCATAATGCCCGAGGTCTTTCGCTTGTTGTATCACTGTGGTTTTCGACTGAGCGAGGTGCTGACTCTGAGAGTTCGTGATGTTGATCTTCAGCAAGGCGTGTTTACTGTGCGGCAGGGAAAGTTTAACAAAGACCGATTAGTGCCGCCCTCTATAGAGATGGTAGAACGTTTACGAATTTATACCGAGAAAATTAAAAACCGGTCTTTGACAAAAAGAACTAGTAACGAGTATTTCTTCCCCTCTCTTCAGCAATCCGCTTGGCATAATTCATCGATCTACCACTTGTACCGAAAGTTGTTGATGCAATCAGGAATTCCTCATGGTGGTCGAGGAAAAGGCCCAAGATTACATGATCTACGCCATACATTTGCCGTTCATCGACTATTGAGGTGGTATGAAGAAGGTGCTGATCTGAATGCCAAGTTACCTTTCCTTGTAGCCTATCTAGGTCACAAGGATTTCACTGGTACGCAGAAATACCTTCATCTGACGGCCGAGTTATTTCCTAACCTGATCATTCGTATGAATCATCAATTTGGCGGTGTTATACCGCAAGGACGATGATCATGAAACCAACGAATCTATCAAGCCACTTAACTCGATTCCTCAGTCATTACCTTGCATACCAGCGAAATTTAAGCCCGAATACGGTTAAAGCGTATCGTGATGTGTTTGTATTGCTACTACGATTTTGCCGTGATGTGAAAGGTATTTCTATTGAAAGACTGCGACTAGAACAAATCGATGTTGAACTGGTTAATGAATTTCTAGACCATCTAAAGAAGGAACGCCACGGCTCTATCCGAACAGTCAACCAACGATTGGCGGTGTTGCATGCATTCTCTCGGTATATCCAAGTAGAGGAGCCATCACTCTTACTGCAATCCCAACGCATACTCGCAATGCCACTACGTCGTTATATTCGAAATGAAGTAGCCTACCTGCCTAAAGATCACCTCGCCGTGCTTTTGGCTCAGCCAGATATCAAAAGGTCTCCTGGCAGGCGGGATGCCGTCCTATTGAGCGTGTTTTATGATACTGGGGCTCGCGTGCAAGAACTTATAGACATGACAGCCGGAGACATACGACTAGAGGCACCCGCTCAAGTTAGAATTTTAGGGAAGGGGCGTAAAATTCGGGTTGTTCCGATAATGGGTAATACGGTCAATTTATTGCAGCTGTTTTTACCTGAAAATAATCTAATGCTTCCTGAAAATTATGATCACCCTGTGTTTCGAAATAAGCACGGCAACAAATTGACGCGCATGGGTGCACCTTCAGGGCCTGCGACAGGAACATCCAGAGTTTAGACAAAAAGTTACCCCTCACACACTAAGACACACCAAAGCAATGCACCTAGTTCAAGGCGGTGTTTCTCTGGATATAATTCGTGATTTCTTAGGTCATGTGGATATCAAAACTACGGAAATCTATGCGAGAGCCAGCCTTGAAATGAAGCGGGCGGCATTAGAGAAGGTCAGTCCAGCGCCAATACCTAACATTCCATCGTGGAAGGAAAATAAATCATTGCTGCAATGGCTACAAGGTATATAAAGGAAATGGACTTCAAGAGCAGGATACGCGATCCTCCTATGGTATCGAATAATAAAATGGATTCTGGAGGTAAGTGCTTGGCATAATATACGGTAGCTCAAACTCAAGACGATATATCTAGATCTAATCTGACAGATGGATAGGCGCCACTGGGCTGACAGTACTGGAGAATAATAAGTAGAGCGAACCTTCAGCGCCTCCATAACCGGCGCAGCCTTTTTGCATCCGGCACCGAGAGCGCTTAACAGTAGTAACTCAGGTTTTATGCTGTAACTCTAAGAAAAGAGTTTGGCTAATCTAACAGACGCTTCACGCCACAGAACAGACATTAACGCCTGAAAAAGGGAGCGGCCTTCTTTGACTGGTTAGGTGTATGACACATAAAATTGCTCACGGTTGATACCGAATTCCACCATCGCCTCGGTGACGCCCCACTTTTCCACCTCTGAGCATCGAGGCAACTGCTCTAGCATACCAATCTTCTACCTGTATTAACTGGTCCAGTTTCAAAGTTAGTTTACTCAGCTTTTAGGTTGATTCGGTAATTCCTCGCTCGGCAGCAGCGTTTCTGGGGCTGGTGGTCGATATCCCAGCGAGCTATGCGGTCGTTCGGTGTTGTAAAACACTCGCCATTGATCGATCAGCACCTGGGCTTCTCGAAGCGTGAAGAACAACTCCCCGTTCAGCAACTCATCCCTGAGTTTACCGTTGAATGATTCGCGGTAGCCTGTGACGCATAGCTGCTGATCTGACCCGCCTGGGCGAAACGGTACTGTCTTGCGACGGCTAAATGTTCTGCACCCTATTGCGTAACGATAATCTTACCTCTGGCGTGGCCGGTTTCCAGGTGGCGGAAGGCGGCGGCTATTTCGTCTAGGGGGTAAACCGTATCGATAACCGATCGCATGGCGCCCGAATCGAGTAGTTCGCGGAACAGCTCCAGATCGCTGGGGGTTTGTTGGGCCATGAACACGGCGGCGCGGCGTGTTCCGACCTTGAAGGCTAAAAGCGCTTTTAACATGTGTGGCAAGGGTCCTAACACCCGGTCCTTTGGTGCGCCGACAGCAACGTAGCTGCCAGACGGCGAGAGGCAGCGTTTGTAATGGGATATCTTGCGATTGCCGATGTTATCGAGGATAAGGTCATACTCGATACCACGTGCGGTAAAGTCATCGGCTTTGTAGTCGACGACGTGATCGGCTCCGAGGTCCCGGACCATCTCAACATTTTTTGTACTGCACACGCCGGTCACCTCGGCGCCGAAATGCTTGGCCAACTGCACCGCATACGTGCCGACGCCGCCAGAGGCCCCGTTAATGAGTACGCGTTGCCCTTGTGTGAGACGTCCGTGGTCTCGCAGCCCCTGCACAGCGGTGAGTGCAGCGACAGGAACTGCTGCGGCCTCTTCGAACGAAATATTGGCTGGCTTGCGGACGAGCGTGTCGACTTTAACACTGGCGTATTCGGCGAATGCACCCGCTGCACAGCCGAACACTTCATCGCCTGCGGCGAATCTGGTGACGTTCTGGCCGACAGACTTAATCACGCCAGCCACGTCGAGACCGAGCAAGCTCGATTTAGGCGTACGCCATCCGCCCCCTAGGCGCATAAGCAGAGGCGTGCCCGTCATATTGTGCCAATCGTAGGGATTTACTGACGCTGCACGAACGGCAACCACGACTTCGTCGGGTCCGCACTGCGGACACTCAACCTCCTTCACCGTGAGAGCGTCAGCCGATCCGTATCGGTCGATGGTTGAGGCTCGCATGGTTGCTCCCGTGCGTGTTGAGCCCTGTTCTCCAGTGGATGTCTGCGCTGTCATTACTCTCTCCAAATCAGGCCGGTTTCTGCTATACGTACATTGTACGTTGCTTGACGTAGATTAACGTACGTAGTACGTTTGTCAACCTTGATTTAACAATTTCACGGCAGATGGCTACTCAATCACCAACCCCCGTTAAGCCCCTGGGCAAACAGCGCATACTTGAAGCCGCTATTGCCTACGCCGACGAGCATGGCGTCGACGCGCTCACGATGCGCAGGATCGCAGGCAAGCTGGGGTGTGGCGTTATGTCGTTGTACAACCATGTCTCCAACAAGGAAGACATGCTCGTTGGCATGGTAGACATTGTTGCAGGCGAGATCGAGTTGCCCTCGGTCAATGGCGACTGGAAAGGTGCCTTGCGGGCCAGCGCGGCAAATGCCCATGAGGTTCTGTTGATGCACCAATGGGCACCCGCGCAGTGGTCGCTGCGCATGCCGGGCCCCGCACGCATCCGTTATATGGATTCGATTCTCCAGGTATTGACCGAAGCCGGGCTGGATGCGAGGCTCGTTTACAGCGGCTATCATGCAGTAACAATGCACATCATCGGGTTCACGTTGCAGGAGATTGGCTACCTGCAAGTGCTTGACGCCGATTTCGACGAGTTGGCCAACAAATTTCTCAAAGACCTCTCCGGCGACTTCCCTTACATGGTTGATCACGTGCGCGCTCACATGGATGACAACTGTGACAGCGACGAGTTTGGATTTGTACTCGACCTGATCCTTGATGGCCTTGAGCGTGTCAGCGTTACGTCTTGATCACCACAGCTTGTTCGCCAACCGGAACCGGCCGACCTGCATGCGTGGCGGCATATTCCTCGCCATCAATCAGTGAAGAGAACCAAAGGTTGGGGTATCCCGTATTGCGCAGAGCAATAACTTGCCTGTATTAACTGGTCCAGTTTCAAAGTTTGTTTACGCAGCTTTTGGCTGATTCGGTAATTCCTCGTTCGGCAGCAGCGTTTCTGGGGCTGGTGGCCGATTCCCCAGCGAGCTATGCGGTCGTGTCCTTGATCGTACGGCCAGAAAGCGAAACGCCCGCGACGTCGCCACATACTCTTCTCCGCCATTTACCAATATCGGGTACTTTGGGCCGAGGGACACTTTCGCCTGGCGGACTTCAAGTTGCATCGTAAGTGACTCTGACACCTAACATTTGTATACCGCGCACGTTCTGTTAATTTATTCTTGTTATGCTGTATATATGCACAGATCGAGTTTGCAAAAAAGAGACCCTATGGCTAATGTCTCTTCCTAGGCGTTTTGAGTCCTTGGATCTCTTGAAAACTGCACGATCAAATATAAACCCATTTGTCGAATTGTCAGTTTTGGTCTGAGCTTATAAAGCTTGGCCTAATGCATATTCGACACTTCAAACTATGCGACATGAAACGCCTAATCCTCCAGTATCTATCGACGGCTATTGTGGTGTCGTGAAGATTCTGGAAGTATTATGCAAAGTATTTTGGAGGTAATCATTTGATTTTATTGATAATTAATATGGCTACTTTACATAAGCAGTTACGTACCTAAATAGGCGGCAATCACGTCCAGCCTGCCATGACCCAATTCTTGGGAGAGTATGGCTCGCGCCTGTCGATCAACGGCTTTATCCGCCCGTCGACCCTGGGTAATGACGGGTGCCGGGTATCCGGTCAGCTGTTGATAACGCTCGCAGGCATAGGCGGCTCTCATATCATGAAAGCCCTGAATGTCGGTATCTTTGGTAGCAGTGCGCCACTGGTAATAGGCTTGATCTCGCCATTGCACATAAGTCTTGTCTTCGGGTATCAAGTTCTTTTGGTATTTCGGTTGTCGTAGTGCTGCTTGCTTTAGTATGGCCAGATTCTCTTTGTTCACGGGTACCCACCGGTCAGCACCTTTTCCTCGCCCACCTTTGGTGCCTTGCGTGATATTAACCCGTCCCAAACGATTGGCCTGCCTTAAGGCTTTCCGGGCATCAAGCATCGAGGCTTCCTTAAACCGCAGGCCCAAGCTTCGGGTTAATTGCACCAGTATGGCAGTCCGTTCCTGACCGTTCTTGAGTAAGAGGTCGAGCGGAGTATTTAAAGCTTGTCTGTTCAGGGTGGCAGGAACAGTCGAACGGACATGAGAACGGACACCCACCAAGTCGACCGGTGAGAGATGGAGCACTTCGTCTTTGCGCAGGGTCTCCACTATCACGTTGACCGTGGAGAGCAGGTTCTGGGCATAGGAAACACTCATCGCTTGACTGTTCACCTCGGTTTTTAACTGTTCTGCGTATTGATTGAGTAACGCTTTATCGATCTTTCTGGCATCGTTAATCCCTTCGCTTTTAAGATAATGGACAAATTGCTGCCAGCGTTCTTCATGGGTCGCTCGGGTACTGTAATGCCCTTCACCATATCGATCCTTCAGGGCACTTTTTCCTGCCCAGGCCAATTGTTTACCATATCCATAATTCCTGGTACCGCCGATCTTGCCCATATAACCCTGCTGTTGGTAAATGTTAAAACCGGATAAGTACCGGTCGGACTTGACTGAGTCGCTCAGTCAGCGGCTATCTGTAAAAGACAGCATGGACAAACATGGCCACTGACTGCTTGGCACACCGGAACAGAGTATTCTCTGCGGGTTGTGTGCTGTGCCTCTCGTTAAAGCGAAATGACGCTTTGATCGAGGGCCGCAGTGGTGGTTTTTTCGGCGTTTGTATCAGCGGTGTTGCCGCTAATACCTTGATTTGACGAGCGATAGTGCGGGTACTACGTACCCGTCTCTGTGTAAAAACACCACAGAGACGGGTAGCACTATCCTCGTCTTTTTCTTTCACTGCTTAGATCACCTCCTGATTTTGGTTCGTGGTTAATGGGGTGGCTGTGCCTGGATCTTTAAGGGATCCTGGCGCGGCCGTTCTTTTAAGTGCTTCGTCATTGGTATGACTCCACACTTCTGCCTTTACCGGTCATGCATAAAGGGCCTTACTTTTGCGACTAGGTCTGCAGTCGCCACAGAGATTACCGGCAATAAAACACAAGAGAGCAATCGGAAACAGCCTAAATCCCTTCACCCAGTGAAGAGGTTTTACGCTTGTTTATTGTGCTGGTCTGGTATAGGCGAAAGAGGCCATTGCTAAAACCACGACAGGCCTTGTAGAGATTATTGGTGGTTTTTACTTAGGCGGTGGGGAATGATCTTTTTATACAAAAAAAAGGCTGGTAATCACTGGCATGGATAGGAATTAAGAGGTGTTGCCAGTGGCAACGGGACTCTTCAATTTGTTACTGCGCACTGAAAAGTGCATTCTGTTGGGGGCGTACTAACGCGATAACCTAAAGATATCGACCTTCCAGCTTGCTTGATCACCGTCTTCTCCTTCTGGATCATCAAGCTTATCAATTTCATCAGCAATGATGTCGAGAAAATCCTCCAAGTAAAGCTTACGATCAGGTTCTATATCGTATTCATCGATGATGCCTGCGCCATTTTCCACCCGCACCGTACAGAGCCAATGTTGTTTGGATTGCAGGTACTGCTGAGGCAGCGGTTTGGTTGCAGAGGTTTCGCTGCTGATAGTACGGATTAGTCTTCGTTTCACAGGGGCAATGGATAATCGATATAAAAGAATGGCGCTTAATAAACCAGGAAATGGGGTAGTCGTCAAATTTGCGAGGATAAGGGCGTCAACGAATAATGAGGTTTGTCTTCGCTGGCATTTACCCATTTCGACAATAGGGCATTAAAACTTCCTCTCGGTAGGAACGGTTTTAACCTTGTTAATGCTGCTTCACGGCATAACATTGTTAAGCGATGGATAACTCAAAACGAAAATTAGCCAAAACGGCTGTCATTCAACCCCGCTTGATTCGTTTGCGCGATGCGCCGATGTATGTCGGCATGGACAGACACCGCTTTAATGAGGAAGTCAGGCCCAATGTGGTGGAAGTACCCATCGGAAAGCAAGGAATTGCCTTTGACCGGCTTGAAATTGATGCATGGGTGGAGCACTATATCTCGTGCTACGGACGTCCCAATCAAATGAAAGGAGAATTGATATGGGACAGAAGAAAACACCAGGGCTCGTCAAACGCGAAGGCATCTGGCACGTCGACAAAGTTATCGGCGGACGGAGAATTTGCAAAAGCACTGGAAGTGATTACCTTGAAGAGGCAGAAACTTACCTCGCACGATTGAGGGAAGAGATCCGGCAAGCAGAGGTTTACGGCGTACGCCCAAATAGGACTTTTCAGCAGGCGGCAGCAAAGTATGTTTTAGAAAACCAGCATAAGCGCAGCATCGCAAGCGATATCGGAAGACTAAAACAACTGATGCCCTGGATTGGCTCATGCCCTTTGGCAAGACTTCATAGAGGTACGCTGGAATCTTGGGTTGAGCAAAGGAGAAAGGATGGCGTCTCCGTTGGAACGATCAACCACGGATTAAAGGTTGTTAGACGCATCATGAACCTCGCCGCATCGGAGTGGATGGACGGACATGGTTTGACTTGGATACAAACAGCGCCAAGGTTTAGGTTGCTGCCTGATCTGAACAAACGACAACCGTACCCACTGTCTTGGGAAGAGCAGGCGAAGCTGTTTAAATTACTGCCTGAGCATCTGGAAGCAATGGCATTATTCACGGTCAACACCGGCTGCAGAGACAGTGAGGTTTGTCATCTTCGGTGGGAATGGGAAGTGGTTGTGCCATCGATGAAGACGTCAGTATTTATCATACCTGGTACGCAGGTGAAAAATACGGATGAACGTCTGGTGATCTTGAACTCAGTTGCACGATCGGTAATTTCCGCTCAGCGGGGAAAACATCCACAATACGTGTTTGTGTACCGAGGAAAGCCGATTCAGCATATGCTGAATAACGGCTGGCGCCAGGCCAGAGAAACGGTGGGATTAGCGCAGGTTCGGGTTCATGACTTGAAACATACTTTTGGTCGGCGCTTACGCGCTGCGGGAGTGAGTTTTGAGGATCGGCAGGACTTATTAGGTCACCGCTCTGCGCGTATTACGACGCACTACTCCGCTGCTGAGCTTTCCAGATTGATCGAGGCAGCTGAGACGGTATGCGAAAGAAACGGAAATAAACCGGAGTTGGTGGTTTTACGGCGGCTAAATATAGCTTAAATACAGGCGAATTTACGTAAAATCACGCAAAACTCACGCAGGAGAAAGGAGGAAAAAGTTTTAACCGAGCTAACTCTTTGATTTAATTGGTGGGCCGTCAGGGATTCGAACCCTGGACCAATGGATTAAGAGTCCACTGCTCTACCAACTGAGCTAACGACCCGAAAAAAAATTATCAACGCTAAGCCTATTTCACCGGCTGCCCATGATACAAGTTAATTTTGTTCTTTTACGAACTATAAGAGACCTTTGCATAACTACTACGCTAGGCAATACAGTGTTAAAAACCGCCTCAAAATGCTCATTTATAAGTATAAACTCCGCTTTTTCGCCGATTTTTACCTTGTCTTGCCGTCTCTCGCTACATTATGCAAAGGTCTCTATAAACAGTTTCTAACCTGGTATTGAAGTTAGATTTTCGCCAACCCTCTTAATAGATCGGCTTTTAAATCCTCTATATCTTCAAGACCAATTGCGAGTCTGATCAAATTATCATGGATGCCGCTGCTCAGTTTTTCTTCAGCGGTTAATTTCCCATGCGTGGTGGTTGCCGGATGGGTAATGGTTGTTTTTACATCACCCAAATTAGCTGTAATTGAAACCATCTGCGTGGCATCGATAAACCGCCAGGCCGCATCTCTATCTCCCTCCACCTGAAATGACAGGACACCACCAAATGCTCTTTGTTGAGTCGCTGCCAGTGCATGTTGCGGGTGGCTGGCAAGGCCACTGTAGTGGACTTTTTCAATACCACTTTGCTTTTCAAGCCACTGGGCAATCGTCAGTGCGTTGGCACTGTGGGCATCCATGCGCAGGCGCAATGTCTCAAGGCCTTTGAGAAAAACCCAGGCATTAAACGGACTCATCGTGGGTCCACCTGAGCGCAAAAACCCAAACACTTCTTCAGCAATTTCGTCGTTGCCGAGCATTGCACCACCGACACAGCGGCCCTGCCCGTCCAGGTATTTAGTCGCAGAATGCACGACGATATCGGCACCGAATTTCATCGGTTGCTGCAATGCGGGGGTGCAGAAACAATTATCGACCATCAGCAAGGCATTACTACTATGCGCAAGATCAGCGAGCCACTGAATATCAGCTACTTCACAGAGGGGGTTTGATGGGGTTTCCAGCATCAACAACTTGGTATTTGCTGTCACTGCCTGCTGCCACTCTTCCCTTGATGTGAGATTAACGAAGGTAGTACTGACACCAAATTTTGCCAAAAACTTGTTCAGCAAGGTAAAGGTGGTACCAAATACACTGCGTGAGCAAACCACATGATCGCCAGCCTTGAGCAGTGCCATGCAGGTGCTCAATATTGCTGCCATGCCAGACGAGGTGGCAACACATCGCTCCGCCCCTTCAAGAGCGGCCAGCCGCTGCTCAAAGTTTCTTACGGTTGGATTGGTAAAACGAGAGTAGATATTGCCCGGCAGCTCACCAGAAAACCGCGCCGCTGCTTCTCTGGCACTGTTAAAAACAAAGCTGGAGGTTGGATAGATCGGTTCGCTATGCTCCTGCTCGCTGGTATGCGGATGGCCACTGCGTATAGCAAGCGTTTCGAAACTGTAATCAGGCTGCTCTGAATTGCTGTCGTTGTTTGAATCGGACATATTGATGGCGCCTGAAGTTACTTATTGTTATGCAAATCGATGGCGATATTGTCATCATAGACTGTATCACTGCGATGCCGAACGATTTTTGCGGCGTCACTACGCTGCGCTTCGAGCCGATCAAGATAATCCTGATCAATATCTCCCGTTACGTACTCGCCATTGAACACTGAGCATTCGAATTTCTTAATATTGGCATTTCCTTCCAGCGCACAATCAAGCAAGTCCTCGAGGTTCTGATAAATGAGCCAGTCGGCGCCAATAATTTTGGCTACTTCCTCATCGGTGCGGTTATGCCCTATTAATTCCTCTGCAGTCGGCATATCAATGCCATAGACGTTTGGATAGCGCACCGCCGGTGAGGCCGAGGCAAAATAAACCCTGTTTGCACCAGCCTCTCTGGCCATATCGATAATCTGTTTACAGGTGGTGCCGCGCACTATGGAATCATCTACCAGCAGAACATTCTTACCTTTAAACTCGAGGTCAATCGCATTGAGTTTCTGTTTGACGGATTTCTTGCGCTGACTCTGACCGGGCATAATGAAAGTTCGACCGATGTAGCGGTTTTTAATAAAGCCCTCGCGAAATTTAACCCCGAGTCGATAGGCCAGCTGTAACGCAGATGTGCGGCTGGTATCAGGAATTGGAATCACGACATCAATATCATTATCCGGATACTCTCTGAGTATTTTTTCGGCCAGTTTCTCACCCATGCGCAAGCGTGCTTTATATACCGAGATGTTATCAATAATAGAATCCGGTCTAGCGAGATAAACATGCTCAAAAATGCAGGGGACGAGTTGAGGATTTTCTGCACATTGCTGACTGTGAAGATTACCATCGACATCAATATAGATAGCCTCGCCAGGCTCCAGGTCACGTACCAGCGTAAAGCCCAGGGCACTCAATGCAACACTTTCCGAAGCAATCATATATTCCGTGCCTTTTCCAGTGGTACGTTTCCCAAAAACGATTGGGCGAATACCATTAGGATCACGAAAGCCGACAATTCCGTAACCGGTAATCATACTGATCACAGCATAGCCACCACGACAGCGCTTATGAACCTCTTTGATGGCCGTAAAAATATCTTCGGGTGCTGGTTGTAGCTTGCCTAGGCGATGTAGCTCGTGGGCAAATACGTTGAGCAGCACTTCAGAATCTGAATTGGTATTAATATGGCGCAGATCCGAGGTGAAAAGTTCCTTCTTGATACTCTCTACATTGGTTAAATTACCATTGTGGGCCAAGGTGATGCCATAGGGCGAATTGACATAAAAAGGCTGTGACTCACTGGAGCTGGCACCACCGGCAGTTGGGTATCGTACATGACCAATCCCCATGTTCCCTACCAATCGCTCCATGTGACGCTGACGAAATACGTCTCGAACCAGGCCATTGTCTTTGCGCAGTGCAAAGCGCCCCTCATGGCAGGTTACCATACCCGCGGCATCCTGGCCTCGGTGCTGAAGAACGGTCAACGCATCATAAAGTGCCTGATTGACGTTCGATTTGGCCACTATCCCAACTATGCCGCACATCTTGTTAAAACTCTCCCCTGGTAAAGCTGTATTATAAGAGCTATCCGTTAAAATTTAACAAATAATTTGAAAGTTGTTTAAATAGATCGAAGGACCACTCTTCCATCACCAAAAACTGGGGTATAAAGTAGGATTCCTGCCACCATTGATCTGCACTAAAAGGTGTGTGCTTTCCCAGCGCCACCGCGATGACCACCACCAGACAGCCTCTAGCGACGCCGAACACCATCCCCAGCAGCCTGTCGGTACCCGTTAACCCTGTTGCTTTCACCAATATATTAATCAGGTGGCTTACCAAGGCACCAACAATCAGGGTTAAGGCAAACAATATGGCAAAAGCTGCCGCAAGTCTCACCGAGTGCGTATCAATATAGTTGATGAGTAAATCGGCCATTTTAAAGCTAAAGACGCGTGCAATAACAAAAGCTGCCACCCATACCAACAAGGACAGGGCCTCTTTAATAAACCCGCGTTTAACACTGATAAGCGTGGAAACGCCCACTACCGCTATAATGAACCAATCTGCCCAGTTCATAGTTCAATCGTCTTCATCTTTAAAATGGCACTCTTTTATAATTACACTTTTTATAATTACGCCCTACTAATTGCACTTTACTAATTGGCATATTCAGGAAAGAAAACGACCGCGAAATCATTCGTCTTGCATAAACCTGACGACGATGCCTTCGAGTTTAAATTGCTTTTGTAAATCCTGCTTATACTTATCTAAAATTTTACGATCTAACTCAGGGCCAACAAATACCCTGGCCAATGGCGGCTGCTCATGTGGCCGAAACTTCACATAGGCCTTGTAACCAGTCTCTCTCAATCTGTCGCGAAGCAGATCTGCATTGGCTCGCTCCTGAAAACTTGCCAGTTGCAATGTCCAGCCATTTGGTAGTATTTCCGGGCTTTGCTCAGCGACAGCTGGGGGTTTCTCTTTAATATCTGTTAATTTCTGCTGTTTCTCCGCTTGTCGTGTTAATGCCTCAGGTTTTTTGATCTCCAGCAAAGGAGCTTCAGGTCTCGGAGGAATGGCGACCCTAATATTCTCCGGACCCAATTTGGCATCATTAAATATCATGGGGATAAAAATTACGGCGAGGGCAACCAGAACAATTGCCCCCACTAACCGCTGCTTTAACCCGTCATCCATACTGTCAGTCCCTGCCTTGTTGAATGTTTAGCGTACGAAGTGCTGCTCCAACAGTATAAAAAGAGCCGAATATCAGCAATAAATCCTGCTCTGCCATTTTTGCAGTTAACGCGCCAATCCCCGCAGCCACATCTGAATAACTATCCGCCTGGTGGCCAAAATCACTAAGTTTAGCAGCGATCTCCTCTGCTCTCATAGCTCGATTTACATTTAAATCACAGGTCGCCCAATAATCAACCAAAGGAATCAGCGGTCTTACAATTCCTTCGCAATCCTTATCCTTCAGCATTCCCAACAGAGCATAAATACGCCCATCTACCTTTTCCTGCGTCAATCGCTGCGCCAAATATTCTGCCGCCTGAGGATTATGAGCGACATCAAGTACCATGCGCACCGGCTGCACAATGATCTGGAAGCGCCCTGCCAACCTGGACTGTTCTAATCCGGCTTTAATGTGGGCTTCCTGAATCGGCAACCCCATCTGTACCAGTGTCTGTATTGCTGTCGCTGCATTAGGTAGCGGTACAGCTGGCAAAGGCAAATCTTTAAATTCTACGGGCTGGTTCCGCCTGTGTCCCCACCAATTCCACATGCTGGGCTGTCCCGTTCCATCGTCAGCAATCTCATAGCCAAACTGCTGTCCCTGACAATCTAGCGGAGCCGCCAATGATTCAGCGTGGTGCAGCAGGGTATAAGGAGGATCCGGATCACCACATATCACCGGCGCGCCTGCCCTCATGATCCCCGCTTTTTCATAACCTATCGCCTCTCGGTTATCGCCCAGCCAGTCTTGGTGGTCCAGCGCGATAGAGGTAATAACTGTCATATCAGCGTCAATAATATTAGTTGCATCAAGCCGTCCTCCCAGCCCTACTTCCAACAATGCAACATCGAGTTCAGCTCGAGCAAAAAGGTCAAATGCGGCAAGTGTGCCAAATTCAAAATAGGTTAAGGGTATATCTCCCCGCGCTTGATTTACCCGCTGAAACGCCGCACATATCAAATCATCCGATAGTTCCTGATGATTAACAGCTATACGCTCGTTATAACGCAAAAGATGAGGAGAGGTGTAACAGCCTACTTTAAGGCCTGCTGCCTCCAGAATATGAGACAAAACACAAATGGTAGAACCTTTACCGTTGGTTCCGGCGACACTGATCACACGATTTGCGATCGATGACAGCGGTAATTTATCAGCCACTTTGGTAATCCGGCCAAGCCCCAGCTCTATCTCTTCCGGATGCAGGGATTCCAGTAGTGCCAACCAGGCTGCGAGTGTCAGATCAGAGGATTTATCGTGCATAAGCAAAACCGCTATCTCGCGAAAAGATACTCTCCGGTTGTTTAATCACGCCTGCGGTGTCTCCGTTACTCCACGTCTCCGGGCGGCCGATCAGCTTCCTGCTCCCGCTCCACTTCCTCATCAACCGGCTCAAATTCTTCTATCTCTTCCACTGGCGCCAGCGCGGGAACCAGTTTAAGTAGAATCGCCGAAAGTCGGTCACGCATATCATTTCTGCTAATAATCATGTCGATAGCGCCGTGTTCCAAAATAAACTCACTGCGCTGAAAGCCTTCCGGCAATTTCTCTCTTACTGTTTGTTCGATAACTCTGGGACCAGCAAAACCAATCAGAGCATTAGGTTCCGCAACATTCAGATCACCCAGCATTGCCAGGCTGGCGGAAACGCCACCATATACCGGATCGGTCAGCACCGAGATGTAGGGAATGCCTCGCTGTTTCATCCGTTCTATCGCAGCGCTCGTTTTGGCCATTTGCATGAGTGACACCAATGCTTCCTGCATGCGTGCACCACCACTGGTTGAAAAACAGATCAGCGGAATATTTCGCTCAAGACACACATTGACCGCTTTGACAAATCGCGCTCCAACAACAGCACCCATTGATCCGCCCATAAAGTTAAACTCAAAGCAGGCTACTACCAGGGGTATTCCTTTCAACGTCCCTCTCATAGCAACTAGCGCGTCTTTTTCTCCGGTGGCTTTTTGAGCGGCACTGATCCGATCTTTATACTTTTTTGAATCCTTAAACTTGAGAAAATCTGTTGGCGCCAGGTCACTGGCAATCTCTTCACGTTCGCCCTCATCCAGAAACAGATCAATGCGTCGCCGGGCACTAATACGAATGTGATAGCTACATTTGGGACATACATCGTGGTTGTTTTCAAGCTCAGGGCGATACAGTACCGCATCACATTTTGGACATTTTTTCCATAATCCTTCCGGAACACTGCTGCGACTGCGTTTTTTCTGGTCGGAACGCACAACAGAAGGAACTATTTTCTCTAGCCAACTACTCATTTTTTCAATCTACCTTTACTGAAAAATGGATATCCATAAAGTAGGTATCCTATCAACGCAAGTTTATCAGATACAGCCTTTTTTTCGCATCAATATCAATTCAAGAATGATAGGCTACTTTTCGATTCCGGTATTGCAAACTGATCAGGGTAATCGATGCCTACCAGATACAGACCGAAAGGGGGAGCAGTAACTCCACCCTGTGTTCGATCATGCGCCTCAAGAACCTGTTTAGCCCACTCAGGCTGCGCTTTTCCACAGCCGACAGCCATCAAAACTCCGGCTACGTTGCGCACCATGTGATACAGGAAAGCATTGGCATGGATAGTCAAAATTACCAGCTCACCCCTGCGCTCGACATTTAGCCCATGCACTGTACGCACTGGATTTTTAGCCTGGCAGTGAACGGATCGGTATGAAGTAAAATCATGTTCTCCCACTAAATATTGCGCCGCCGCCGCCATCTTTTCAACATCCAGCGATAAGCACTGCCATGAGAACTGCCTTCCCATGATCGCCGGCTTTACCTCGCGATTTGCTATGACGTAGGTGTAACGCCGGCCAGTGGCACTAAATCGCGCATGGAACTCGGATGAGACTTTTTTTGCCCATAAAATACGAATTTGGGGGGGGAGCTTAGTGTTAGTTCCCAAAACCCAAGCCCGTTCATTCCGCACACTGGTTGTATCAAAATGCACCACTTGAGCGGTAGCGTGAACGCCGGCATCGGTTCTGCCCGCACAGATCACTCGCACCGGAGTTGCTGCTATTTTGGATAATGCCGTCTCTACTTCCTGTTGTACCGTTGCAGCATCGTGCAATTGAAACTGCCAACCATGAAAAGCACTGCCATCATATTCGATGCCTAGTGCTATTCTGGTTTGCTCGGGTGAGGATGTTTGAGGGGGTGATTGTTTGATCGGATTAGGCAATGCTTTCTAACAGCTTTCGAGCCTCATCTTGCTGCTCGTCGCTACCTTCCTCCAAAACTTCATTGAGAATATCCAGTGCAGCTTCCTTATCCGCCATCTCGATATAGGCACGTGCCAGATCAAGCTTTGTTGTTGCTTCGTCGGTATCGCCCAGAAAATCCAAGTCGTCCGCATCGTCTGTGTCATCATAACTTGCATCTTCCACCAGCTCTGAATTCTGATTCAGCTCCAGATCATCCAGCGTAAACTCCAAAGCGTCCTCATCAGCCGACGCGAACTCCTCTGATGTATCGACCACTTCATCGTCAAAATCATTGAGGCTCGGTAAACCTTGATCAATTTTGCCTAATGGATTTATTTCCTGTTTTGGCTCTGGATTAACAATTGCTGACACAGCATCAGGAGCAACGTCGTTTTGTTTCTGTTTTAGCCCGGCCAGCACGGACAGCGCCGCATCATCGCCAAGTGCTTCGATGGTTTCCTTCTGTTTTGCCAGCCCTTGAGAATCGCCCGTTGCAGCGTACACTTCCGCCAGTTTCAAATGTAATTGCACTGATTCTGGGTGCTGCTCTACAGCAGGCTGCAACATATCCAATGCTCGCTCGTAACGCCCATAAGCAATATAGATGTCGGCTTCTTCAGTGAGTTTGTTAATGTCCGTTTCCAATTCTGGAAGATCGAACTCATCAACATCATCCATTTGATCAATATCTTCGTCATTGTCAGCAATGGCTGCTGCCGCTAAAGCCGACTCCCTTTCCAACTCATCTTCCAAATCTTTAGGTAGCTGGACATCTGATTCTGATTTACTCAGCGCAGTTTGCAAATCAGCAGGATAGTCCGCTTCAGTATTCTTACGACGCGACAGGGCGCCTAATATGACCAGCCCAACAAGCACGGCTAGTATCGCCAGCCCGATATACATGGGGCTTTCCATTAGAGAATCCAGAAAACTGGTTTCTTCGATCTTTTTCATCTGATTGCGAGGCTTGTTTTCAGAAACACTCTCATTCGCAACCTGAGCTAGCGCTGTTTGCGACTTGCTGAACGCATCCTCTGACTGTATTGATGTATTCTCGGATGTACTTTGATTGGCAGCTGCCTGCAACATCGCCAGCTGCTGATCTTTCAGATTGAGAAGTTTCTTTAAACTGTCGACTTGCTCTTCCAGAGCTTTGACACTGGATGATGCTTCCGCGCCAGCTCCCTTCTCACTCAGGTCAGCAGCCACATCCTGATTAACCACTGAGGATGAACCACTATCCACGCCAACGGCTAATGACTCGTCGCTCACTTCATCCAGGGAGGCTCCAGATGCCGCTACTTCCTCATCCCGCGCCAATGACTCACTCTGTGCATCATCGGTCAGCAACTTGAGCTGGCCGGCAGAACTCGCTTCAGATGTTTCTTCCTCTGCGGCTTCTTGCGATTCCGACGACTCCTTTGCGGCTATAGCCTCATCTTCCTGCCGGGCATCAATTGGGCGATTACTTTTCCACTCATCCTCTTGGCGCTGCGTTTCAACAAAGGCTTCTCTATTGGAAAAGGCTTTAATTTTATCAGCGCTTGGGATTTTTAATACTTGGCCCGCCTTAAGCAGATTAATGTTATTGCGAATGAAGGCGTGCGGATTATCTTTCTGTATCGCCAGCATAGTCTGGCTAATACTTACTTCCCTGCTGGGGCGGTTGTCACGAGCTATTCCCCACAGGGTATCGTTCTTTTTTACAGCAACAGTTACTCCCTCATCACGTGAACCGGAGCTAACAGTGCCGGAGCTAGCAGAACTGCGCGCGGGTTGTGAAACTTGCTGAGTAATATTGCGGGTTGACGCGGGCGAGTCAATTTTTTTTGAGGTTAACGGTGGCCTGGTTGAAGGTTTACTGACAGTGGCTACAGGTGTTTCAGAAAATATCGGGGGATCGACAAGAACTGTGTATTCCCTAAGAATACGACCGCTTGGCCAATGTAGCTCCACCAAAAAGTTAAGGAATGGTTCCCGAACAATTTTATCGCTGGTGAGTGTGATATAGGCGGTACCATCGCCTACCACGCGCACGTCGAACTTAAGGCTGGTCAAAAAGAAGACACGCTCTACACCGGCACGGGCAAAATCTTCATGGCTAGCCAGGTTGGGCAGTATTTCGTTTTTCGAAAGCTCCCCTACATTCAACAGTTTTATTTCCGCATTGAATTTCTCATTCAATGCGGAATTCAGTTTGAGCTCGCCCAAACCTAAAGCGGTCGCAAAGTTACTGACTAAGCTAGCACCGACAATCAGCAGCGCCATTGCTAGTTTGCGTATCATATGAGCCATCCCTTGTTTAGAGGTATCAATATACAACAATTCCATAGCTAAGGAACCTCTGAATCATTCCTTATTTAAATACAATAAAACCAATATCCTACAGATAGAATTATGGTTAATGAAAAGCTTAGTCCAATTAGAACAGAGTTCCAGTAAATTGCTTACAATTTATCGGCGATCAACATCTCGGCAATTTGCACACTATTCAGCGCAGCACCCTTACGTACATTATCGGCAACTACCCATAAATTAATACCGCGCGGATGTGAAATATCTTCACGAATCCGTCCAACAAAAACCGGATCATGGCCGGCTGACTCTGTTACGGCAGTTGGATATCCACCGTCAACCTGTTCATCCATCAATTCAACCCCTGCGGCATTTCGCATCAACTCCTGAACCTCAGCCACTGAGATCTTGTCCCGCGTTTCAATATGGCAGGCTTCAGAATGCCCGTAAAAAACAGGAATACGCACGCAGGTCGGATTGACTGTGATTGAATCGTCGCCGAATATCTTCTTGGTTTCCCAAACCATTTTCATCTCTTCCTTGGTATACCCATTGTCCATAAAAACATCGATCTGGGGTAACGCATTAAAGGCAATCTGTTTGGGGTACACCTTACACTCTACCGGCTGAGCATTAAGCAACTTGGCCGTTTGGCCAGCTAATTCCTCGATCGCTTCTTTACCGGTTCCTGAAACTGCCTGGTAAGTTGCCACATTGATTCGTTCGATCCCTACGGCATCGTAAATTGGCTTTAACGCGACCAGCATCTGAATGGTTGAGCAGTTTGGGTTAGCTATAATATTACGATTGGTATACTGATCCAGAGCAGCGGGATTCACTTCCGGTACAATCAGCGGGATATCTTCGTCATAGCGAAAATGCGAGGTGTTATCGATCACTACGCAACCAGCCGCGGCGGCTTTCGGAGCAAATTCCTCTGAAATACTGCCTCCGGCTGAAAATAAACCAATCTGAACTTTAGAAAAATCAAAATCTGCCAAATCCTGGACACGGTGTGACTTTCCTTTAAACATAATAGTCTTACCCGCTGACCTGCTACTTGCCAACGGATAGAGGTTACCCACAGGGAAATCTCTTTGTTCCAATATCTCCATCATTGTTTCGCCGACCGCACCTGTTGCGCCAACGACAGCCACATCGTAAAACTTAGCCATAATTTCTACTGCCTGAATTTCTACTGCCTATAAAATAGAAACCGGACGGCGAAAAATCGCTGTCCGGCGTATTTAACAACCTTTGTTAATTTTAGAGCAAAACGAACTGATAATTAAAGTGTTTTACGAAACTTTTACGCTAAAGCCGCAACCACCGCATCACCCATCTCGGTGGTACTAACCCGCGTATCAGACGCTGTCGCAATATCAGCTGTTCTTAAGCCTTCATTCAACACCTTTTGTACCGCCTGCTCGATCGCTTCGGCCACTTCCGGTCGGGCGAAAGTATATCGAAACATCATTGCCACCGACAAAATCGTTGCCAGCGGATTGGCTATTCCCTGCCCCGCAATATCCGGCGCTGTACCATGGATTGGCTCGTACATACCCCGATTTTCGCTATTCAGCGATGCAGAAGGCAACATTCCAATCGACCCAGTGAGCATAGCCGCCACGTCCGAGAGAATATCGCCAAACATATTACCAGTGAGCAATACGTCAAATTGCTTGGGCGCCCTGACCAGTTGCATCGCCGCGTTATCCACGTACATATGGGATAACTCTACATCCGGATACTGTTTAGCAATTTCGGAAACTACTTCGCGCCAAAGTACAGTCACTTCAAGCACATTAGCCTTATCCACCGAACATAGTCGCTTGTTTCTTTTTTGCGCTGCCTGAAAAGCTATATGCGCGATTCGGCTAATCTCGCTTTCAGAGTAAACATAGGTGTTAAAACCTTCCCGCTCACCGCTATCCAAAGTGCGGATTCCGCGAGGTTGGCCAAAATAAATGCCGCCGGTCAGCTCTCTTACGATCAAGATATCAAGATTGGAGACCAGCTCAGGCTTTAAGGAACTCGCTTGCGCTAATTGCGGATACAAAATCGCGGGACGGAAATTGGCGAATAGATCCAATTCAGAGCGCAGCCCCAACAACCCTTTTTCGGGTCGCAAAGACCCATCTACTCCAGACCATTTTGGCCCACCTACTGCACCCAGCAAGATGGCGTCTGCCGCCTGTGCCAACTCCATGGTTTCACCTGGCAGGGGCGTACCCAGCGCATCATAGGCAGAACCGCCAATTAGAGCTTCCTGCCACTCAATGTCCAACGCAAATTTATCTTTTACTGAGCCCAGCACCTTTAGCGCCTCGTTTACAATTTCGGGGCCAATACCGTCACCTTTTAATACTAAAATTTTACTTGTCATCTCTTTTCCATTCAAATAGTTACATATGTTTTTTAATCTGTATCAGAGAAAATCCATGGCGATGATTGCTTTCGCTTTTCCTGATAATCATGTATCGCCTGTGCATCCTGCAGCGTTAAGCCTATATCATCCAGACCATTCAGCAGACAATGTTTACGGAAAGCATCCACTTCAAATGGGTAGACATCTCCGCCTGGGCTGGTAACCGTCTGCTGCTCAAGGTCAATGGTCAACGCGTAGCCTTCAGCATGGCTCACTTCGATGTGCAGTCTATCAACTATATCTTTATTTAAAACAATAGGTAACAAGCCATTTTTAAAACTATTGTTAAAAAATATATCTGCATAACTAGGCGCTATAACCGCCCGAACCCCGTACTCGGAAATGGCCCAGGGTGCATGTTCGCGGCTCGATCCGCAACCAAAGTTGTCCTGCGCCAACAACACACTGGCTCCCTGATAACGCGGCTGATTAAGCTCGAAATCCTTATTCAAAGGCCGCTTACTACAATCCTGCCCCGGAAAGCCCTCATCCAGATAACGCCACTCATCAAAAAGATTAGGGCCAAAGCCAGTCCGTTTTATCGATTTTAAAAACTGTTTGGGAATAATCTGGTCCGTATCAATATTGGCGCGATTAATAGGCAAGACCAATCCTGTATACTTGGTAAACTTCTGCATCTGCTTTACCCCTCTAAGCCTGTGAAATATCGACAAAATGCCCAGCTACAGCTGCCGCTGCTGCCATCCCAGGGCTTACCAAGTGTGTTCTACCACCCATACCCTGCCGCCCTTCAAAATTCCGATTGGAAGTAGAGGCGCAGTGTTCGCCGGAACCAAGTTTATCCGCATTCATAGCGAGACACATAGAACAGCCAGGATCTCGCCATTCAAAGCCTGCTGCAACGAATATTTTATCCAACCCTTCCTGTTCCGCTTGCTGTTTCACTAAACCCGATCCCGGCACTACCAGGGCCTGCTTAACGCTAACGGCAACTTTTTTCCCTTTAACAATGGCAGCAGCTTCGCGGATATCTTCTATCCGAGAGTTGGTACAGGATCCGATAAAAACACGATCCACATAGATATCAGTGATTGGCTGGCCAGGCTGCAAACCCATATACTCCAGTGCACGCTGATATCCCTTTTGTTTTATAGAATCAGACTGTAAAGCCGGATCTGGCGTACAGGCATCAACTGGCAGCACCATTTCAGGGGATGTTCCCCAGGTTACTTGAGGCTTGATATCACCAGCATGTAGCTCAACGATCTGATCGAACTGTGCATCATCATCGCTTACCAGACCACGCCAGCAGTTCACCGCCTGATCCCATTGATTCGATGATGGCGCAAACGGACGCCCCTTAATATAGTCGATAGTCGTATCGTCCACCGCCACCATACCGGCACGGGCACCCGCCTCGATTGCCATATTGCATACCGTCATGCGCCCTTCCATACTCATGCTTCGAATAACTTCACCCGCAAACTCGATCGCGAAACCCGTTCCTCCAGCAGTACCTATTTTGCCAATAATGGCCAAAATGACGTCCTTGGCTCCGACACCTGGCTTTAGCTTCCCTTCCACCCTGATGAGCATATTTTTCATTTTGTTTTGGATTAGACACTGGGTTGCAAGAACGTGCTCAACTTCAGAAGTACCTATTCCATGCGCCAAACAGCCAAATGCGCCATGAGTCGCTGTATGTGAATCACCACAGACAACCGTCATCCCTGGCAACGTGGCTCCCTGCTCTGGACCAACCACGTGCACGATGCCCTGTCTCAGATCCCGAATTTTGAATTCCGGAATACCAAATTCATCACAATTATCATCCAGTGTCTCCACCTGGATTTTTGATACCGGATCCTCAATTCCTGCTATCCCTTTCTCTCGATCCGTAGTTGGCACATTATGGTCAGGAGTTGCCAAATTCGCATCAAGGCGCCAAGGCTTTCTCCCAGCCAAACGTAACCCTTCAAAGGCCTGAGGCGATGTCACTTCGTGTATAAAATGACGATCAATATAGATAAGAGCAGTACCATCATCTCGCTGTTTAACCAGATGATCCTGCCATAATTTGTCATAAAGTGTTTGGCCTGCCATTCCAGATACTCCTACCGTTTATGCGCTAACTAACGCCGAGCCATAATCTTTCTCATGAAAAATAGTTCTATTTGCAGCTGTCGATATGCTACATTCGAAAACTAAATAAAACAAATTCATATTTATCATAGATTGGATTCCAATCTGGAATATAACGAGTCACAACATTACAATGGACATACGCGCTTTAAAAGCCTTTATACAGGTTGCACAATCCCGCTCTTTTTCCAAGGCCGCAGAGAGACTGCATCTGACACAACCCGCAGTCAGTAAGCGCATCGCTCTCTTAGAAAAACAGATCGGCATGCGACTTATTGACCGTATTGGGCGACAAATTACGCTGACCGAAGCAGGGTCCAGATTGCTTCCCAGGGCAATAGCCTTAATTGATGACTTTGAGGACACGCGCCGTAGCTTGACCAATCTTTCCGGGGAGGTATCCGGAATCCTGAATCTGGGCATCAGTCACCACTTGGGGCTACATCGCCTGCCCCCCCTTCTAAAAACGTTTTCTGAACAATATCCTGAAGTTGCTTTGGATATTCAATTTCTGGGTTCTGAAATCGCCTATCAGCGTGTTCAGGAGGGTTCGATTGAAGTGGCAATGACCACATTACCAGAAAATCAGATCAGCCGGGTAACTGCACACAGAGTATGGACAGACCCAATGCATTTTGTTGCCGCATCAAGCCACCCACTGGCAAAACGGAACCATCTAACCCTTGCAGATCTATCACAGACAGGAGCAATCCTGCCCGCGCTTAATACCTTTACCGGCGCAAAGACAAAAGCGCTGTTTGAACAAAACGGCCAGCCATTAAAGGTCAGCATGAATACTAATTATCTGGAAACCATTAAAATGATGACTTCTATCGGGTTAGGATGGAGCGTACTTCCCGATACATTAATAGAGTCACCACTCAAGAGGCTCAAGGTGGGTTCGATTCAAATAACCCGAAGCCTGGGAGCTGTTTATCACCAGGACCGCACCTTATCAAATGCCGCTCGCGCTTTCCTTGAACTGGTGAGTTCGGAACCAGACAAATGCGACCACAAACGCCAGGATGCACACCAGGGATGACAGGGTATAGGTCAGGCTAGCCCCGAAGCCAGACCACATATAACCACTCATGACGGCACCCACAGCAGCGCCTGCTCCAAAGCTCGACGAACTATAGATCGCCTGCCCCTGCCCGTCATGCCCTCCACCGAAAAAACGATGAACCACTTCAATTGCCGAAGCATGCAAAGTGCCAAAACTAAAAGCATGTAGGCATTGGGCAATAAGTAGCAAAGGTAAGGATTCTGATCCGAAAGCGATAAGCAACCACCTAATCGCCGACAACAACAAACTGATGAGAATAATATGACGTAGATTAAAGCGCCGCATAATTCTGTGCATATAGACGAAGACAACGATCTCCGCCATCACGCCTAACGCCCAGAGTTGTCCTATCAGTAAGCGGCTGTAGCCAAAACTTTCCAGATGCAAACTGAAGAAAACATAATAGGGACCGTGCGCCAATTGAAGCAAAAAGGAAACAATGAAAAACGCAATCACAGCAGGTTGTTTTAGAATGGCTGACAAACCCCGGGTTTGCTCATGATCGATATTAACCGGCCTTTCACGAACCCACAGTGTCGACAACCAGATTAGCAGCATAAACAGCGCGATGACGTGCGGCAGAAAGTCTATTGGAAGATAGTCAAAAAACAATCCCAACAGGGCCACAGCGAAAATGAAACCAACAGACCCCCATAGTCGGATATGACTGTAGGTGCTCCTTTTGTCCACAATATAGCCAAGGGTAATGACTTCAAACTGTGCCAATATGGCGTTCCAGAAGAAGCTATAAAAGAATATAACAACGGCCACCCAAAAAAAGCCCTGGGCAAAAAAGATGCCACAAAAAAAAGCGAAACCCAGCGCCGCACCAAGTCTGATCACAAAAATTCTTTTACGGGTCTTATCCGCCAACCAGCCCCATAGGTTAGGTGCCACTATCCGCGTGCAGGTCAGTACCGCCGTGAGCCAGCCAATATCGGTCGCGTCAAAACCCAGGCCTTTTAGATACAGGCTCCAATAGGGCAGCATCGCGCCCAGGGCCGCAAAATAAAAAAAGTAAAAATGCGATAAGCGCCAATAGGGTACGTCCTGCCCATCGGCATTACCCCCTGCTGATTTCATTGGTTATCTATCGATCGTTGCAGGAATAACAGGAGCACCCGGCTCAACATCGACATTTTGGCCACGATGACGCAGCAAGTGATCCATTAGCACTATCGCCAGCATCGCTTCGGCGATGGGTGTTCCACGAATACCTACACAGGGATCATGGCGCCCCTTGGTGATCACTTCGACCGGGTCGCCCTCTAGATTAACTGTTTTTCCAGGAATCAAAATGCTAGAAGTCGGTTTTAGAGCAATGTGCGCAACGATATCCTGGCCTGTGGAGATACCGCCTAGCACACCACCTGCATTATTAGACAAAAATCCTTGGGGCGTGATTTCATCTCGATGTTCAGTGCCCTTTTGTTCAACACAGGCAAATCCGGCACCCAACTCCACACCTTTGACCGCATTAATACTCATCAACGCATGTGCAATTTCTGCATCCAATCGGTCAAAAATCGGCTCGCCCAGCCCCGCAGGCATCCCCGTCGCTGTCACGGTAATTTTCGCACCGACTGAATTACCCTCTTTACGCAATGCATCCATATACTGCTCCAGCGCCTCTATTTTGTCAGCATCCGGGCAGAAGAAGGGATTGGTGTTCACCATATCCCAATCAACCTTAGAAATACTGATCGGCCCAAGCTGGGACAGATAGCCTCTCACCTGCACACCCATTTTCTCGTGTAGATACTTTTTTGCAATTGCACCCGCTGCAACGCGCATAGCGGTTTCTCTGGCAGATGCTCTGCCACCACCCCGGTAATCGCGAAAACCATATTTTTGTGTGTAGGTATAGTCTGCATGTCCAGGCCGAAATCGATCCATTATCTGCGAATAATCCCTGGACCGTTGATCGGTATTTTCGATAAGTAACCCTATTGGCGTTCCGGTTGTTTTACCCTCAAACACGCCGGATAGAATTTTTACCTCATCTGCCTCTCTTCTTTGCGTAGTAAAACGCGAGGTACCTGGCTTTCGCCTATCCAGATCTTTTTGTAGATCCGCCTCGGATATTTCAAGGCCTGGGGGGCAGCCATCGACGATACACCCGAGTGCAGGCCCATGACTTTCACCAAAACCTGTTACGCTGAATAGTTTTCCAATTGTGTTGCCCGACATATTGCTGTTACTACCTAAAATATAAACCAATTAATAAAATGTATGGACTGCAAAAGAGCATCTCAAACGAAACTGTCTAAAACTGGCTCTGATGCTGCAGCAGCTGCGCCTTTGTCAACACAAAGACTCCGTGACCACCTTTCTCAAAATCAAGCCATAGAAACGGCACCTTTTCATACTGTTCACGCAATGCAGCTTCACTGTTGCCAACCTCTGCCACCAGAATACCGTACTCTGAAAGATACCGCCCGGCGCTTCTCATTATGGCCTTGATGCAGTCGAGACCATCAGCACCTGAACTGAGCCCAAGTTCTGGCTCATGCTGATATTCCTCAGGCATGGTTGCCAGATCCTGAGCATCTACATAAGGCGGATTTGAAACAATGAGGTCGTACTCTTTCTCTCCCAGGTTTGCGAAAAGATCGGATTGGCGCACTTGAACGCGCCGACTCAAATGATGCTTATCAACATTGATTTGCGCCACCGCCAACGCTTCTGTAGAGATATCGGCTAAATCAATCTGCGCCTCTGGAAACGCCGCCGCACAACCTATACCAATACAGCCACTGCCACAGCACAAATCCAGTATATTCTTAACTTCATCTCCGCATAGCCAAGGTGTAAAGCCTCTTTCGATCAGTTCTGCGATTGGCGAACGAGGAACCAGCACACGCTCATCCACATAAAAGGGAATGCCGGCAAACCAGGCTTCGTTAGTGAGATAAGCAAGGGGAATTCGTTCCGTTATCCTGCGATCAACGACCATACTAATACGTTTTCTCTCCTCCATCGTCAATCTGGCATCCATCGCCGCCGAATCCACATCCCAGGGCAAATGCAAGCAGCTTAACACCAGGTAGATAGCCTCATCCCACGCATTATCGGAGCCATGTCCAAAAAATACCTGCTCCTGATTAAAACGACTGGCTGCCCAGCGGATATAGTCACGAATCGTAATTAGTTCATTTATTGGAGATTTAGATTGCATAGTAGAGTCAGGCCCAATCGCTTTTTGCATTCTTTAATCGATCAATTCTACCCAATCCGAGTAAAAATATCCCGCTAAATAAAGGGCTTATAATAGATAAAGTCTATAAATTTCTTTACCTCAATAAATGCTTATCGTAGGGTTAGTATTTTTGACAGAGCAAGAAACCGATGGAACAGCAATTCGCAAAAATCATCGAGCTAATAGGCGAAGATCTAGAGCGTGATGGATTAAAAGATACGCCGGCACGAGCGGCAAAAGCCTTTAAGTTTTTAAATCGTGGTTACAGCCAGAATATTGAAGATGTCGTCAACGGGGCGCTGTTTGAATCTAACAGCGACGAAATGGTCATTGTAGAGAATATCGAACTCTACTCTCTGTGCGAGCACCATTTGCTACCCTTCATTGGCAAATGTCATGTCGCCTACATACCCAATGGGAAGGTTTTAGGGCTTTCCAAAGTAGCACGGGTCGTTGATATGTTTGCCCGCCGTCTGCAGATTCAGGAGAAATTAACCCAGGAGATCGCTGAAACAATACAACAAGTTACCAAGGCTAAGGGCGTTGCGGTTATCATAGAAGCACAGCATATGTGTATGATGATGCGGGGTGTTGAGAAGCAAAACTCGCTCATGAAAACTTCCGCTATGCTTGGAGCCTTCAGAAACAGTGTCGCTACACGCAGCGAGTTTCTTTCCCTGATTACCTGTTAATGCCAGGCACAAGTGCTGCGCAGGCTAATTTGACTGCGCTAGTACCTGGTCAATCTGGTCCACCAGCTTACCTCGAAGATTATTAACTTCGGTTAGTGCATTGACTCGTAGCGAACCTACCTCTTCTGTGCTGTAAGGCTTTAGATTCGCGGGAAGACTGTCTCCACCGAATTCAGCGATCATCCAGTTCAACATAGTTGCGAGGCGTTTATCATCCAGTGCTGCATTTGCAGCGCCAGGCACTTGCACTAAAAATTCTCGCCCGCCATCAACTTTAAAAAAATGGCCTATATAGCCGTCCATTGCTGGAACATCACCATTCCCGGCACCGGTTGGGGAATGACAACCCTGACAATTCATTATGTAATCTTCACGAGCCTGTGCATTTGAATCCGACTCATTTGAAGCATTTGCAAATACTGAAAATTCTGAAAATATCAGCGCACACAGAAATATCTGAACTGACCGCATTACTGTAACTCCGGATTCTGGGCGAATAACGCCTGTCTTAGGTTCAATACTTGATTGACGTCAGCATCTGCATTTTTGGCAAGCACCCGGTCCACCTCTTCTGCCGTGAAGGGCTGCCAGCCGGCGGCACTGACATTAAGCTCTGTCGCCACGAAATTCAAAATTTTAGCGGTTGCGGCACTATCCAGCGCTCCACCCTGCCCTGGCATCATCCCAAAGTAGGGGACGTCCGCCACAGTAATCGGCCCCGCCAAACCACGACTAACCACCAGCACCAGATATTCCCGCCCGTCAGGCAGACTCGCAATAGGTGCCAATCGATCTTTCAAAGGAGGAAACACGCCGGGCAGGCCCGCTCCATCGGGCAGATGACAAGCCGCACATCGCCCATATTCCTCCGGCGCTTGCGCCAATGCCAGACTGGACTGACCCAGTAATAGAGCGGTTAACGCAGCACTCAACAACTTCAACATACCCATATTCGTCTACTTTCCTCTACTTCCCGCTACTTATCTAAAGCCACACCCACCACAATCGCTGTTGAGCAATTGTATGTAGCGCTTTTGGTACCCAAACACCAGTTAATATCATTGGCCTTATCCGGACGATAAATCGGTCGATCACTCTCATTACGCGTACACAGGCAGTTACCACAGGATGTTTTACCGCAGCAATCGTTATAGGAAATAATATAATTTCTTCCGTCCGCCGGATTACGACAAGTACCAATCCAGGTTATAGGTGACATTTCTGTCCCCGGAGGACAGGTATTCTGCGTACCGCCACAGCAGGAACACAAAAATCCATCAATCGCACAATAGCGCCAGTACTCACATTGCATCGGATCGCCAGGATCAACCGGCGCACCCAGTTTCTCCCCCTCTGCTGCACGTGCAACCGGCAACAAAGGAAATGCAGCAGAGCCAACCAACAATCCACCCAGACCCTTTAACAGTCCTCGCCGCGAGCTTCTTTGGGCCACTTTACGCGACGATGCTTCCGCTACCTTATCCAACCATTTCATATCAGTACTCCTAGCGCACTTCTTTAATCATTTCGTTATTATCTTGTTGTTGCTGCATGTATTGCTGTATTGATGCCACGTTGCGCTCCTTGGCTTCAAATAAACTTTCCAGATGCTCCCGGGAATTTATGATCCCCATGGAAGCAATTTGCCCCTGTTCGTCAATTAATACTCCATAGGGCAGCTTCGCCACACCGTAGGTTTTGCCCAGTATCTCTGATACCACATACGGAAAAGACTTCAACTCATATTCAGCTACAAAGCCCCGATGGTCCTGCTCTTCCCCATCGCTCGCTAAGACAACATCAAACCAATTTCCTTCGCTTTTGACCGCCGATTTAATAACCGGCAAAAGCGTTTTACAAATCGGGCAGTCGGGTGACAGGAAAAAAAGTAGCTGACTCCTTTCCTGAGCCTGACCACCCAACAAAAGCGTATTCCCTTCCAATGTTTTCGCCGACACTTCTGGCGCAGGCATACCCACTTCAAGCGTCTGGTTCACCATTAGCGCACCGGCGGGAGCAACCCTTTCATAAAGTACGCCGATCTGCCGAGTGAGCGCGAAAATAACCAACGCCATCACAATCAGTGCGATCCATAGTACAATAGTGGAAATTATCAGAGCCTCAACCATAACCTCTAGCCTCTTAAGTTCCTGAGTCGCGTAGAATTAGCAATCAGCTGTTCCGTTCCGGCATAAACAAGAAACGCCAGCGACACAGCGAGCACAATGACGACCAAATCAAACCATATCAGCTCACGGGAAAGCGGTGTAATACCCGCTGCAATAGCGACAACCGCCAGCAATCCATTCCTGGCCAACAACCAGGCGCTCAATTTCTGTTTATTCGCTGCAGGCCCGGAACACCCGCAGTCGATGCTCATTCTGCCGCGCAGCAAGTTTATACCAATAGCCAGTGCATAAATAAGTAATAGTAGTGCTGCAAACCAGGCTGCCAGCTCGCGGCTCACTGGAATCAGTAACAGGAAACCGGTGCATAACTCGGCCAGGCCTATAGTGATCGCAACGGCTTTATTTCCCGCTACCAAGGGCAACTGATACTCACCAATCACGGCCGCATAATAGCGGGGAGCCCGCATTTTTTGCCAGCCTGCAACAACAAACAAGAAGCTGACAAAGAGCGTTGCAATCACTACAAAAACCAAATCCACTACAAACAGTTCCTACTCAGCCCCGTAGACAACAAATGGAGTTTCCATCACGATATCTGAGAGTGTTTGTTGGAAGCTACCACTATTGGCATCGTAAACGTCCAGCAGCATATTGGCATTAGTGACCACCATTGTTGGATTTGCTCCGTGTGTGACCGCAAGCGAAACGCCCCAGTTTTCGAGCTTGATCCGCTGCACCCGTTGACCTTTTGCCACGTCGAAAACCCAAACTTCAGGACCACCATCTTTATGGCTGCCGTTATAGCCCTCAGGGTGCATGAGTATATACATTCTACCCTGGTCGTCGGTCTCATTTAACTGCCAGCCACCAGGCCGCCACCCCTGTTTCTTCTCGTCATCGGACGTCAGCGACCATAGTTCCCCTATCGCGGGAACCGTACCATTAAGATCGATCGGCTGGACATTACCGGAAAATGTCGGAAAATAAGCGATGCCGTTGATGATCGCCGGTTTCTCAAACAACGGGGTTTTGTCAGTATCGAAAAACGGCGCTATTCGCTCTTTGCTCGCCACTTGCCCTTTTTGATCCAACTGCACGGTATAGAAACCGCCATTCGAACAGATCGAACTAAAGCCGCTTGGGCCTGTTGGATAAATCAATGAACAACCAGGTATAGGTACTTCATTCACCACTTCCCTGCTATCGAGATCAATGACAGTTACCGAAGTCGCTGGGGTCAAATTAAACACCAGCAGGAACTTGTCATTATTGATCAGTTGCAGCGCATAGCGCTGCGGCATAGTGTTGGATCTCTTCGTGGGTAGAATAATTTCTGCTATCGGAGCCAGATCCTCTTTACTCCAGATCGTGACTACATCGGTTCGTGTTCCACGGGTACCTCTGGTATAAAAAGTTTCAGCAACATACATTTCCGGTCTTGCTGTGCCCTGAACAAATTGTCCGATAAATGAAATCGATATCTGCCCCTTCACCTGTTCGGCAACGGTTTCAGCCGTAGGATCGATAACAAACAACTTGCCTTCCAGGAAGTGGAAAAAAGCTGCATCGTGGGCAACAATCCAGTTTTCAGGATAAGGGACAGCCAGTTTTTTGATGATACCAATTGGTTCAGCTTTCAAAGGGGCTGGCGTTAGCCCCGGCGTTGCCACCGGGACCGACGCAGGCTCCTTAAACTCTTTCAGGCTTTCTGTGGTAGCCGCAACCTCGGATACCGACGAATCAACTTTGGACTGTTCCGCATTATCGCCACAGGCGGTAAGACCAACCAACGCCATCAGCGCCAGAAACAGTTGTCTTTTCATGGTAAGCTTCCTTAGTTTTTATCAATACTAACGATCTGGATGGACGTATACTCCGCCAGACCTTCTTCAGCAAACTCTACACCGAAACCAGAGGCTTTCACACCACCAAAGGGCACGTTAGGTTGTACTATGGCATGCTTGTTAACCCAGGCAGTACCGCATTCCAACCGCATGGAAAGCTGTTTACCTTTCTCTAGATCGCTGGTCCAAATCGAACCACCCAGTCCATTTTCACAATCGTTGGCACGACGAATCGCATCATCGATATCCGTATATTTAATAATTGGCAATACCGGGCCAAATTGCTCTTCGTCAACAATCCGACAACCGTCTGAAACATCGGCAATCAACGTCAGCGGATAAAATAATCCCTCACCGGGTTCTCCACCACAGAGAACGCGTCCACCTTGCGCTTTGGCATCGTCAACCAACTCTCTTACATAGTCAAACTGCGCCTGATTCTGTACCGGGCCAAATATATTATTTTCGTCCAGCCCATCACCCATTGGCATTTGCGTCGCCATGGCGGTCAGCCCTTCACAAACCTGATCATGGATATCTTCATGAACATAGAGACGTTTCAGTGCCGCACAGGTTTGTCCGGAGTTAATAAAAGAACCCCAAAACAGTTTTTCAATGATGGCGGGGACATTCGCATCGGGTAATACAATTCCGGCATCATTGCCACCCAGCTCCAAAGTTAAGCGCTTCAGAGTGGCGGATGCATTTTCCATAATATTCTTACCGGTAGGAGTAGACCCGGTAAATACAATTTTTTGAATCCCTTCATGAGTGGCCATACGGCGTCCAATACTTCCACCGCCAGTCACGATGTTCAGTACGCCCGCTGGCAGTACTTCATTGAACAATTCAACCATTCTAATACTACTTAGAGGCGTCAACGAGGAAGGTTTCATCACCACGGTACAGCCTGATCTGATTGCCGGAATAATATGCCAGATACCAATCATGAGAGGCCAGTTCCAGGGGGCAATGGAGCCCACTACACCAATAGGTTTGCGGTGCTGTTCAATGGTGCTTTCTTCGGTTTCTTCAATGATCTTAACGGGAAGAGACAGTGCTGCCGTCGCCTGCGTCCATCCGATACAACCTTCCAGCTCAAACTCCGATCCCAAACCTTTTAAGGGTTTACCCTGTTCACGTGTCAACAGCTCCGCCAATTCAGCAGAATTTTGAACGAGCACTTCGGCAATTTTATTGACCGCCGCCTGACGCTCAGCATCAGGTACCGCACTCCAACTCTTAAATGCTCGATTGGCCGCTGTTACGGCATCGTCAAGCTGTTCATCACTCGCCTGCGGACATGCGCCCACAACTTCACCCGAAGCGGGGTTCATTACATCGAAATAATGCTCAGTGGCTACTTTCTTGCCATCGATGATTAGACTGTAAGACGCCATGGAAAACTCCTATAAAAGATTAATTACCACACCCATAGACAAAATTGCATCTCAGGGAAAATTCAAACGAGGTTTAGATAAAAACCCCGGTTAACACTTAAGCTAACCGGGGATAAAAATGCTTCGAATTAGAAGCTATAGTTGACATTCACACCGTACCAACGTGGTGGTGCAAACATTTGCTGATTGAATCCAGCAGGACCACTAAAGTCAAACGTGTAGACACGATAGTCTTCGTCAGTCAGGTTTTTCACATAGGCCGCAACGGTCAGATTATCCGAGACCTGATAGCCAATACGGGCATTGTAGACCGTGTAACTATCTTCTGCCGACACATCACTGTTAGTAATGTCGAAGAAGTGCTCAGCCTGATGATTGAAGTCAACCTGTACTGAAAGTGCTTCAGTCGCCTGGAAGCGAACAATACCGTTCAGCGAGAATTCAGGTGCCAGTACCATCTCTGTACCAGAAACTGTACCCACTCCACGAACTGTAACCTCATCTACTTCGGTATCCAGGAAACTGGCGCCCAAGCTGATATCCCACTGGTCCGTAGGAACCCAAACCATTTCCAGATCCAGACCCTGCACTTCGGCATCCGAGTTGTTGATGAACTGACTCAGTCCGGCAAAGGTCAACGCCTGGTAGTCCTGATAATCGTAGTAGAACGCAGTAGCGTTCAAACGCATTGCACCACCAGCCAAGGTTGCTTTAAACCCGATTTCGTAGCTGGTCAGCTCTTCTTCATCAAACGGAATATCTGACTCAAATACGCCATCTGTGAAGTCAAGGAAGCCACCGTTAAAACCGCCGCTCTTGAATCCCTTGGAGATATTAAAGAAAATTAACGTATCTTCGTTAGGTCTGAAGTCGATACCGATTTTTCCTGAAATATTATCGGTATCCAGTTCGTTCAAATTGGAAGCCGCTACCAAAGGATTGGCGTCAGTGAAGTCGATATAGGTATTACTGCCTGGCCAATCGGGGCCAAAGCCAAAACCACAAACATCGCCTGCGGGTATTATACATGAGTTCAGCACTGCCATTGGGTCACCATCGGTGCGGTTCTGGTAATCCATCTCCCGCTCCTCTTGCGTATAACGCAGACCAAAGGTCATTGTTAGCGCATCAGACAACTGATATTCCAACTGGCCAAAAAAGCCCAGCGATTCAGTTTCCTGAGTGTAGTCCACATCGTAATTCAGGAAAGGCACTATACCGTCACCAAAGGTCCCAGCAGGCGCACCAGTAATCGCGTCAAGCAAAGGTCCAGGGAAATCATTATTAAGATCCAAAGCGCCATCTACTTCATTATCGAAATAGAAGGCTCCCAAAACCCAGATCATCGAATCAGTATTACCTGACAGTCTGAACTCCTGGCTGAACTGCTCATTTTCAGAAGCAAATGTTGGATTGATGTAGGGACCAGGGCCCATATCGGTATCTTCCTGGTGCAGTTTTTCAACCTCTTCTACGGCGGTGATGGAGACGAACTCCATCTCACCAATATCCCAGGTTAACTTCAGGGAGTAGCCCTCGGATTCGACATCCAGCACCCCTTCACGGTTATAGGCGCCCTCGAAGTTGTCGCCATCCAGATCCGCATAACCGAAGAAGTCAGTACCACCAGCTGTTGCCTGATGCTGGTATTGAGGAGCATTGGTATCGGAATCACCACCATGCACGTTCAACAATGCACTAAAAGTTTCAGTAAAATTGAAGTTCAACTGAACCCGATATGCCTGGCTGTTCGCCTCATTGGCATCTGGCCCGATACGGTTATCCACGTAACCATCATGGTCATTGGTTGCAATCGACAAACGGCCTTGGATTGAATCGGTAATAGCACCACCAATGGCACCTTCGAGTTTAATCTGGTCATACTCTGCAACGGTTAAATCCAGATAGCCTTCCAGCTCATCGCTGGGCTTCTTGGAGATAAAGTGCACCAGACCACCCGTAGCGTTACGGCCATACAGGGTTCCCTGCGGACCACGCAACACTTCCACTCGATCCAGATCAAACAATTGGAAAGTCAGTCCGGGCATTGCACCCTGATAAACCTCATCGCGATAAACAGCTATAGGTCCTTCGTTGTTATCATTAAAGTCGTTGAGGCCCACACCACGTAATGTAATGGACGGGTTGTTACCCTCACCAACAGGTGTACCAATGTTCAGGCCAGGTGTCTGACCTGCAATATCGGTACTGTTTGTCATATTCAGTTCTCGCATTGCGTTGCCAGAGAAAGCTGTCACCGCGACACTGACGTCCTGAAGATTCTGTTCCCTTTTTTGTGCTGTTACGACCACTTCTTCCATCAACACTGCTGCGGAAGTCATTGTCGTTGCCGACAATAGCGATATAGCCAACACAAGCGCTTTTTTAGTATGCACCACCATAACTGCCCCTCTCTCTTGATTTTATTTACCTGTAAATGTGATTATACCGCTCAAAACCAACTACCCAACTCCGCAGATTACCAGCTGCAGAGCCACAAAAGGCTTAGACTTTTAACGATACCCGGCAAGTTTAGCCCAATTGGGCTAGTTTGTCTTGGGGTAAAGAGAACAAAGAAATTGACTGGAAGTGCAGTGCGCTTGCGCATACAGCCTACTGTTTAGGAAACTTACTCGCGACCTGAATACGAAATTGCTTGGGGGTCATTTGATATTGCGCTTTAAAACAACGATGAAAATGTGAAATATCACCAAAACCCCATGCCATTGCGATATCACCTGTCGATGTATTTCCCATTGACGGATTTGCAAAGGCTCGACAACAGGCTTCGAGTCTTTGTTGCTGGATATAGCGTGATACGGACATGCCCGCCTGCTTAAACAAAAGGTGAAGGTAGCGCTTGCTGATACTCTCTGATTCCGCAATAAATTCCACAGAGAGTCGGGAATCCTGCAGATGCATTGTAATAAAGCGCTTAATTCTGCGCAGATGCACCTCAGCCGCAGATTCAATTGCCTTTGCGGGAACACCTGCAACGGAGTGCAGCGCGGTAATCAATAAGTCCAGCACATTGGCTTCAAGGCGCTGCACAATTGAAGGTTCCAGCGCATCAATATGTTCAACCATGGAACAAACGAACTGACTTAGCAGGCTATTAGTCGGCAGCTCCTTGCCCATTCTTACACCCAGGTAGTCATCAGGCGAATGAAACATCTCTCGCAACAAGGGTTGAGGAACCGCTAATACCGCTTGCCTGTAATTTTCCCTGAATTGCAACTCATAGGGCTCTGCCGTACTACAGACCACAAAATCACCTGGGCGCAAATACGCTTCTCTTCCTCGCTGCTTAACCAGACCCTGACCAATCATTTGAAATTTAACCAGGTAAACGGCCTCATGGAGCTGCGAAATATTCTGCTTTCTGCGATAAGCATCCACAGGAAGTCCGCCAACACGTGCCAGGTTTACTCGATTAAGACGTGTTGTTCCAAGCTCGCCAACAAAGCTTTTCTTTAATTGACGATCCCTTAAACGGCAATCCATTGAGCAAAATATACTGGAAACCGAATCATTGAATTGATCAAACCCAACAATGGTTGTCGTACTCGCAGGCAGTATTTGCGGCTTTGTCATGATTCTCTGTCCAAGCACTAAAGGCTACAACTGAAATCTCTTATTAAAATAGCATATATAAGCTTCTGCGGAACATCAATATAGAAAACGCGCTTGTGTTCATTACATCAGCCAGTTATTTTAACTCTGAATTTGGAAGCACAATTACAGGTTATTCAATACAGACAAACTGGACTCGGCATTTATCATGACAGTAAGCCAAAACCATCATTCTTCGAATCTTCAGGTTGAGATTTTCAGATATCAGCCTGAAGCCGACGACCAACCCTACATGCAGAGTTATCAAGTGGACCAGACGTTCACAAAAAAAATGGTACTGGATCTGCTGGAGCATCTCAAACGCCAAGACCCGACGCTCACCTACCGACGCTCCTGTCGTGAGGGCGTATGTGGCTCGGACGGCATGAACATTAACGGGAAAAACGGGCTGGCCTGTATAACGAGGGTCGGCGATGTACTGGCCAAAAACAGGCTTATAATCAGGCCTCTACCCGGCATGCCCGTCATTCGTGATCTGGTTGTTGACATGGCTTTGTTTGAAAGCCAATACCGCAAGGTTCAACCTTACCTTATCAACGACACCCCGCCCCCCGCGATAGAACGTTTACAAAGTCCTGAGGATCGCGCAAAACTGGACGGACTTTACGAATGTATATTATGCGGGTGCTGTTCCGCGGCCTGTCCCTCTTGGTGGTGGAACCCGGATAAGTATATAGGGCCTGCCGGTTTGCTGCAGGCATACAGATTCCTTGCAGATAGCCGCGACACAGACAATAATCAGCGCCTGGAAAACCTTCAGGACCCTTTCAGTGTCTTTCGCTGTCGCAATATCCAAAATTGCACATGGGTCTGCCCTAAAGGCCTTAACCCCATGTCAGCCATTGACAAAATAAAACGGTTATTATTAGAAAAAGGTATTTAGGGAACCTCTGAAGATTGTTAAGACTTAAATTGATGTTCAACGACTTACCTGGATGAGGCATCAGATCATGAAGCTAAAGAATATACTTAAATTTGAGTGGGATGCAATTGCCGGAATTATCGCCGCCGTGACCGCTATCGTGCTGCATCTGCTTCATATTGTCGATGAACACACGATTCTTCTGATATTACTGGCGCTGGTTGGTTTGCTATTCATCAACTTCCTGCGCCATACCAGTGAAAATGAAAAAACAGCTCACCAGATAATCCAGTCCGCCCGAAAAATTTCAAAAATCCAGCAAGCCATTCAGCCGCCTGATGTTATTCTCGTCGGCCCCAGACACCTGCGCACGTCACATGAGCAATTTCTGCTCAACCTGAGCGGAGACACTATCTGGTTTAACGTCTGTCTTTCGATGTACCGTACACAAGCGCTTTTCGATGCGCTATTGAAATCCGCCCTGGAAAACCAGCGAGTCACAACCATTCAATTTGTTCTGGACGCACGACAAAAACAGATATGGGAAGACACTGTGTTTCCCATGATTAAAAAGAGTGGCCAGGAAAGCAAGGTCAAATCACCGCAATGGCAAACATTAGATAATCCAGTATCCTTTATCCTTGGAGATAGTTCGGTCGGTGGCGGGACGGAAGCACTACTCAGCTTTTGGGGCGCACCCTTTATGGCTCAAACAACAGAACATGAAATTCCGCGCTATATTTTTCATGTACAACAACGGTCAGAGCTATTGCCCCACCTGGAGGAGCTGGCAAGAAACCTGAAGTAAAAAAACAGCGGACTAATCAGACTAATTAGTCGACGAGACGCACCAGCGTCAGCGAAGGGGTCACGTCAGCGAAGGGGTCACGTCTTTGATTTATGATTCCTGAGAATCCCACTTACGGTTGAGTAGTCACGCTTAAGTGTCTCTTGATATCTACCTGGCGTCATCGCGAGAATACCTTTGTGCTTTCGATTGATTTTTTACCTACCCCACTAAACGAACCAAGGTACGTTTATTACGAATCAAGTCATCCAGGGTATAGGCATCCAGACGCTTCATAAAAGCATTGGTCGCATCATCCAAAGCACGTTTGAGAATACAGGAAGGTGTTAAGGGGCAGCTCATATTAGAGCAATCGACAATGGTTAAGGTCGCCTCCATATCCCTGACAACATCACCCACACGAATTTCATTCAAATCGCCATCTATCAGGATACCACCTCCACGACCCTGTTTTGATTTGATATAACCAAACCCAGCCAATTTATGCACGACCTTGACCAGGTGGTTACGGGAAACATTTATTTTCTTTGCAATATCGCTGATATTACAAATCTCACCCTTGTTAATACCCAGATACATTAAAACCCTGAGCGAAATATCCGTATGTTTTGTTAGATGCATTACTTCTCCCGATACAAATCTTCCCCAATGTAATATCCCGTGATGCTGCGCATGACTTCATATATCAGCGCCTGCAATATACCTGCCCTTCACCACATTTATCCTGAGCGATAAATAGCGGCACACAAAATACTACTGTTAGCAGCAAAGCAATGACTAAAAATGACTTCCCAAGAAGCACCTGCTCGCCAAACAGGTAATTATTACACAACCGATCCGGTGAGATCACGTAAATCCAGCCCAATCGAAACAGCATCGTTAAAAATTCAATTTTAACCACTGCACGCGTAATAAAATGCATTCTCGGCCAGCTGCATCCCAGCATAAATCCGACTAAAAATATCAATGAAAGATATTTGAATATGCCAATATTCAGGATAGCTACCGAAGCATCCATCCAGCGAGGAATCATCCACAATGCCAATGCGAAGGATGCCAGTAGAACACCGGGAATACCACCACTATACTCGACTAAAGAGACGATCGAGCCTCTTTTCAGGGCCATTACACCTAAAAAATAGCCAAAACAAACCAGAAGAGGATATCCGATCAGAAGACTGGCCACCAGCGATTGCTCAAGCCATCTAGCCACCAGCATAACCAGGCATCCCAAGAATACGGCTAACAACAGCAACGAATGTTTATTGAATCGGATATCCATGATACACCTCCTCTAAAACGACCAGGTTAAGGTTTCGATTTCACTTAACAGTTTGGATAATTGATTCTGGTTATGGATGCTCACCAACGTCCCTTTGTAAATCAGATAAAAAGCCGCGTTGTGAACAAAACCTCCCTGACCATCGGGCAATACCACCACGCCAAGTTGCTTTAGCAAAAGTGACAGTGAGTCCTTATCTTCAATAATACCCGCCTGCCAATTTCGTGTATCTGCCCGGTAACGGCTTAGATAATTCGCCATACGGACGGGCGTATCGTAGCCATGATCAAAACTGATACTCACCAGCTCAACTGAATCCTGCAATTGCCGTTGCGCTAGCATCGTTTGAAGCTGACTAAATTCATAGCCCATCAACTGACAGACTGTAGGACAGCGCGTATAAATAAAATCCAACAGCACAATCGGCTTGCTCAGTGATGCAAGACTATGCCGATTCAACGATTGATTGCGCCATTCGAAAGCTGGCAAGGGCTCGGGGTGATGCATCGCATTCCAGCGCCGCTGCCCCTCCTCCGTCCATACACTAAAGCCATGTGTCGCGGCAGACAGCGCAGAAAAACCGACCGCCGTAACACAGATGGATAAAATAATACCTACCCAGAATTTCATGACTTACACCGTACGCGCCTGAGGCAACCTAAGGATGAAGCGCAACGCAAATGCCGTGGCACCGATAACGATGAGTACTGCAAACACCGAAGCGATCTCGCTATAAGTAACCCACTCAGGCAGGTGCGCTGCCCAGCGTCTGGGAACGCTATTCATGCCGCTGACTAGAAACATGCCAGCAAATCCAACCGAGCCTACCAAATAAGTCCAGAATGCAGAGCGATCCACCAAACTTGAACCCTGCTCTTCTTTATGCACCAAGTAGAACATAAAGCCAAAAAGCATGGCAACTAGCCCTACTAACAGGTAGAAATGAAAATGTCCTGGCACCCACATGGTATTGTGCATCACATTGTTCACCGCAACAGTGGCATCGATAATTGCCGGAATAACGCCTGCGGCCCAACCAAACATGGAAAGAAACAACAATGATGATGCAATATCCCACCTAATACCGGATTTATGAACAATCGTAAGCGCGCCATAAGCGGTCACTACCACCAACGGTATACCATTTGCGTATGATAAGATCTGACCCACCACCATCGCCCAGGTCGGCATCGCAAAATCCATCAGCAGATGGTGCGGATAGACCGCCATAACCATCAGAGAGGATGCACTCCAGGCCGCCAAAAAGACTTTGTTTACCTTCCAGGGTCTTCCCGTATACTCCGGAAGTAACTCGTATACAGCGATCACAGCCTGATAAATGGTTGCGTTAATAAATACATGACCGAAAAAGTAGATCAGGTTTTTCGTCAGCAGCGCATCTACGGCAAATTCCGGGATAAATAGATTAATGAGCATGATTGCCAGCACAACGGCTCCGGCAACAATTCCCATTATGTTAACCACAAACACCATTGTCGCTGCTACAATCGTGGCAGGTGGCATGGGAGCATCGCTATTGGCAAACAGCTGGGGCCAGCCAAGTGCTCGGGGAATACTGCCGTATTTGGATAAAATTGCACGAGCGACATCCAGATAGAAAATCAAAAACCCGGTACCAATTAATAGCATACCAAACATAAAGAATGCCGCCGCCCATATTCCCCAAACGCCCATTGAAGTAGACGGCAGTGGAAATAGAAAAGTCCATGCGCCGCCAAAACCACCGACGAAAATACCACCTAACACACAGACAACACCGGCTAAAAACAAACCAAGATTAATCCATAGCACGGCTACGGTCAGCTCGACATAACGACGCAGGAAATACCAGAGCACGGCACTGGCCGCAAGGCCCGAAATCCCTACCATGCCAGAGCCATGCGCTGTCATCAATTGGTAAAAAAAGTCAGGAGGCAAGCCGATCCATCCCGCTTGCGCGAGACGCATCGTAAGACCTACCAGCATCATTAACAAAAAGACGACCGCACTAATACTTAAATAGGTCAGAATACCAGTACGTGCAGAACCCGGAAGTGGCGCTAAATTTAAATTATTCATCTCATTCTCCTTAAAGTTCAGAATGGGTGACGGTTTCTGTCACTGTGAAATTTGCGATCATTCCATGGTGCACCAGACCACAGTACTCCAAGCACATCAGTTGGTAGTTGCCCGGCCGGTCAAAGGTATGAACCAGCTTATTGGTGTACCCTGGCATCGCCTGAGTTTGTGCAAGAAGTCTCAGGTCACTGTCATAAATACCAAAACCATGGTTAACATCGCCACTGGATACGTTGAAAGTGACCTCTGTATCTTTAGCAACACTGTCCTGGCTCAACCCCCAGTACCATTGTTTACCTTCCACATTGATAGCCGCTTGCTGCGCGTTTCTATTGTGCTGAACATCGTAGGGCAAAGACCGTGTAGTCCCGATCGTCGCGAAGATCCCACCCACAACAATAACTCCGAATAGAATACGCCGTAGCCGGTATGCATTCGGCTGCACCCGCGCATAGTCCTCTTTATGAGCCGACTTTAAAGCCACAAATATAAATGCCGATAGAACCATCGCCATTAAAACAAGGCTGAGTATAAAGACACTGTCTTGTATTTCATTCATAACGCCTCCTTCAACTTATTCAATACATTGGTAATACATTTATTAATACATGTATATTGTTTGCATATTTATAATCTACCACCATAGTGGAATTGTCAAGCTTTTGATGTACTTGACATACATCTTTTATATTATGTATTATTTCTGCATGTTTATTTTTGGGGTAGCGACTTAAACATTAAAAACTCTCCGGCATGCCTTTACCGGGGGTTCAATAATTATACGAGGTGATACAAATGCATACGGATACGATCAATCATTTTGGCGAGTACGCAGAAAAGAAAATGAAGTTTTTCAAATCACACCCCGCTGCGTTTTTTGTTGGGGCGATGATGGCAGGCGCCTATATTGGCCTGGGAATTATTCTTATCCTCTCTGTAGGTGGCACAGTAGACCCTGCTTACCAGAAATTAGTGATGGGGCTTTCTTTTGGCGTAGCTCTCACTTTAGTGGTATTCGCCGGAGCCGAGCTGTTCACCGGATATACCATGTATATGATGTTTGGTTGGCTGCAGCGACGGCTATGCTGGCGCACTATTCTGCAAATATGGGCCGCGGTGTGGATAGGTAATTTTATTGGTGCAACTCTGTTATCCGGGCTTTTTTTTGCCGGCGGAGGTGGCAACCTGGTCGGTGATGCCGCGCCTTTGCTGCACAAGATAGCAGCGTACAAAACACACTCCAGCCCTTTTGCTTTAATTGCTAAAGCGACCCTTTGTAATTGGCTGGTCTGCCTCGCACTTTGGATGGCAACAAAAACCAAATCGGATGCAGGTAAGGCAATCGCCATTTTCTGGGCACTTTTTACCTTCATTGCTAGCGGATACGAACATTCAGTCGCTAACATGACTCTGTTATCGCTATCACTATTTTCCAACCACCCCGAATCGGTCAGCCTGAGCGGCATGTTTTACAACCTTTTTTGGGTCACCATTGGTAACACTATAGGTGGCAGCGTGTTTATGGGATTAGGGTACTGGCTCTATTCTGCGAAAAAATGCCCACTTTCAGCAACGGATAAAAAACCGGCAGACTGTTGTGACAAAAGTATCTCTGCTTAACAAATCCATCCCTCAACAAAACGTTATTGCACCATTAAAGTCAACGGAGGCTTTATGAAAAACACAGCAAAATCGCCCATCAAGCAAACTCTCAAAATTTTTTTGGTTATCTTCGGAGTCGTCTGCACAGGATTTGTATTCGCTTATTTTCAACATGAAGATCTGGATAACCGGATCAGCTTTTCCTTAACCGGCTCTACTGGTACGGAAATAACGCAAAAGGATATGAACGGCAAATGGATGCTGGTCTATTTCGGATTCACTTCCTGCCCGGACATCTGCCCCACCCAAACCGCCAAGGTCGCGCAAACTTTGAGGCTACTGGACAAGAAACACTTGGCTGACAAAATTGCACCAGTTTTCATCTCTGTCGATTATAAGAGAGACACACCCAAGGGCATTGAAAGCTATTTACAACGATTCGACCAACGTCTGATCGGCCTGACTGGAAACCAGCAACAATTGGATCAGGCTAGCAAAAGCTTCGGTACACACTATGAGTTACAGGCTGCGCACAACGCACATCACGGGGACATCAATGTCATTCACTCAAGTATGACTTACCTGGTGAACCCTTTTGGCAAGATCGTCGACCAGATAGCCTTTGGTTACGATCCAGTGTTTCTTGCTGATCATATTGAAAAATTACTGTAATTTCGACTGCCACTATTGTACTGTCCTCCCTTCCGGCAATATGAGGAAATTATTATTCTCCTCATATTGCCTTGAAACCGATAAACCAGAAAGCTCTTGGGTATCCCTTAAAAAGCTGTTGGGAACAGGAACAACAGCTTACAGATTTTTATTTAAGCCATAGTAGAATCAGTGTCATCAAACCAGTCTCAACTTAAACCCAGAATCCCGCTCGACCGAAGAGTCAGCGTCGCACCCATGATGGAATATACAGATAAGCACTGCCGTTATCTGTTACGCCTTATCAGTCGCCACACCCTACTTTATTCGGAAATGGTCACCAGTGGAGCGGTATTAAGGGGTGATCGCAACTATCTGTTGGACTTTGATCCGTCAGAACACCCGGTCGCTCTGCAACTTGGTGGAAGTAATCCCAAGGAGCTGGCAGAGGCATCAAAGATCGCCGAACAATGGGGTTACGATGAGGTAAATCTGAACGTAGGCTGCCCCAGCGACAAGGTCCAAAACGGATCTATTGGCGCCTGTTTGATGGCGCAGCCAAAAACTGTTGCTGACTGTATCCATGAAATGCAAAAAGCAGTAACCATTCCTGTTACCGTGAAATGCCGTATTGGTATCGATGACCAGGACAGCTATAGCCATCTCAATCGTTTTATTGCGTGTATTGTCGATGCGGGATGTAGCACTTTTATCGTGCATGCTCGCAAAGCTATTTTGCAGGGTTTGAGTCCAAAGCAAAATCGTGAAATACCACCGCTTCACTATGAGCGCGTATATCGCCTAAAAAGTGACTTCCCCAGTCTCGAAATCATTATCAACGGAGGCATTACCAGTCTTGAGCAGGCACAGGTGCATTTGCAGAAAGTGGATGGCGTGATGATTGGTCGAGAGGCTTACCATAACCCCTACGTACTGGCGCGGGTTGACCAACAAATATTTGGTCAATCTGCAAAAGCACCAACACGCCACGAAATCCTGGAGCAGTTTATTCAATATACAGAAAAACAGGTTGCCAGTGGCACCCAGCTAAGACATATGGCCAAACACACTTTTGGGTTATTTCATGGGCAACCAGGCGCGCGTCTTTTCCGCCGTTTCCTCAGTGAAAACATTCACAAAGAAAGCGCTGACGCAGATATACTCAGGTCAGCAGCAAGTCTGATTACCGGCTAAAACATTAACCCTTTGCCGCCTATCCGACTATAATCTTTCAATACTTAACCATTTTTAGTGAGTACCATGAGCAATAAACTGGAACAGTTAAAAAAAATGTCGGTGGTCGTCGCCGATACCGGAGAATTCAATGCCATCAAGGCCTACCAGCCGGAAGATGCAACCACTAACCCCTCTCTGCTGTTTAAAGTCGCGCAGAACCCCGAGTATACTGACTTCCTTCTCGATGCAATCGACTGGGCCAAACAACAGCCCGGCGACGAAGTCCAGCGTTTACAGAATACACTTCAAAAATTCGCCATTAATATTGGTGTCGAGATTCTAAAGGTGATTCCAGGGCGAGTATCCACCGAAGTGGATGCCCGATTGTCTTTTAATACCGATGAGAGTATTAAGCAGGCTGAGCATCTAATTGAGCTTTACCAGCAAGCAGGAATAGGCAGGGACCGGATCCTGATCAAGATTGCCTCTACCTGGGAGGGTATCTGTGCTGCGAAACAGCTGGAAAAACAAGGCATTCGCTGCAACCTTACATTGCTGTTCAATTTCATTCAAGCGGTAGCCTGTGCCGAAGCTGGTGTCACACTGATCTCGCCCTTTGTGGGTCGCATTCTCGACTGGTATAAAAAGGATAGCGGGCGCGATTATTATGCACCAGCAGAAGACCCTGGTGTGCTGTCTGTCACCCGAATTTATCATTATTACAAACAGCATGACTACAATACCATTGTGATGGGCGCCAGCTTCCGCAACACTGGGGAAATAGAGCAGCTTGCCGGTTGTGACCGGCTCACTATTAGTCCTCAGCTGATGGCTGAATTACAGCAGGACCAAGGTATACTGAAGCGTCAGCTTTCAAGTCACCAATGCGAACCCATTGAGCGACGGGCCGCAATAGATGAACAGCTGTTTCGCTGGGAATTGAATCAGGACCCGATGGCTACAGAAAAACTGGCAGAAGGCATTCGTAATTTTGCGATTGATCAGGGTAAACTGGAATCTTTGATTTTGGAGATGGATGCATACCATGCTGGTCAGCATAAAGCAGTTCTTTAGCACATACCTTGAAATTGACAAAAATGAAAACACTCTTAATGAAGAGCAGATCATTCAGCTGGCGACCGCAGCACTGTTGATTGAAGTTACCAAAGCCGATTTTGAGCTAACCAAAGATGAGTCTAATGCAGTGCTCAGCGCATTGCGCAACTGTTTTGAGCTAGACCCGGTAACACTAGACTCACTACTGAAACTCGCAGAGCAAGAGCTGCACCATAGCAGCTCACTCTACCAGTTCACTCGCATGATTAATGATTATTACAGCTATGACCAAAAACTCGAGCTTATCAGCTGTATGTGGCAAGTCGCCTACGCCGACGGGGATCTGGACAAGTATGAAGAACACCTGATCAGGAAAGTTGCTGAATTAATTTATCTCTCACACAAGGATTTTATACGGTTAAAACTGGCAGCTGGTAATCAAGATAGGGATCCATAACCTATCGCTGGCCAGCCACGTCACCCAGGCGATTTTAAATCAAAGCCAATATGCATAGGAGTTTCAGAGCGATTTTAGGTGTACTGGTGAAATATTCCGGCTAATGTTCTCGGGCTAATGCTCACTGCCCTTCCAACATATCAATCAGCTCTTTGAACCTTTCCCTGTTTTCATCATTCAAGCCCATTAGAATTTTATGGGCCTCAACCACTCTTTCCCTGGCTTCCTCCTCGGAGCTTTCCAAAATTGGGAGCTTATGCAGCGATCCAGCATCATCCAGCCGACTCTCGACAATATGAAATACAGAATCAAAACCCATACTCAACAAGATTCTCGTTATATCTTTATTGACAGAGATAATAGTTGGAATCCAGTTACAATACTTCTTGGTTAAAATGGATATTTTTGCCAAAAATCCCAGCGAGGTACTGTCTATACCATCGGTATCTGCCAAATCTATAAAGACCGCTTTTAGCTCCAGGTCAGACATCATGCGCTCCAGGAAAATATCCAGAGCAGTACAGAGAGTGAGACGCACATCGCCTACAAACTTCAGCACATAAACACCGTTTTTCTTTGCTACCAGGATTTTACCGCTATTACTCATTAGAAGACTCATTATGCAACGTCAGAAACGAAATATCGTCCGGACACTGCTTGTTTCCCACTAGCCCCAGTGCTTTGACAATAGCATCTACGCTATTATTCCCGCTACCGATTAAATCTAACAAATACGCCTCTTTATCAGCCAAATCCTTCTGCGGCAGTATTTCCAACACACCGTCTGAAAACAGTGATATACAAAACTTATCCGGCAATTCAAGGTAATGGTCTTCATATTCCACCCCCTCAAATAAGCCGACAGGAAAACCTCTGCCATCAAGAAAACAGGTCTCCTCGGGACTGCTGAATATTGCCTGTGGAAAATGACCGCCATAACTGTAATTAAGCGTATTTTTATCCTTATCAATGACCCCTAAAAATATGGTCATATGTCTATCCAATTCCGCCTCGAGCACGTTTTCGTTGATCCAACCTAACATCCAGGCGGCAGATTTGACCTCATGCCGATGATCCTTTGAATAGTGTTTTCGAGAGCGTGTGGACAGCTGCTTCATCAGTACTGTAACAAATGCTGATGCAGCGCCATGGCCAGTCACATCAGCCAGATAAAAAACCAATTTGGATTCGCTCACCTGATGGTAGTCAACGAAGTCGCCGGCCAGATAATTTGCCGGGCGAATGTAATGCTCAAGCCGATAGTTAAAAAGAGTGGATGGCGAATTGGGCAACATCTTTTGCTGAACCAAACGTCCAGCCTGTTGGTCAGCCTGGATCTCTTCCAGTCTCACTTGTAGCTCCCGATTAGCCGCCTCGAGCTTTTCTCGATACTTAATATTTTCACGCCTCAACTGCGCTCGATCGAGAGCGTTGCGCACAGACAATGCCGCCACGTGAGGGCGCAAAGGCTTCATCAGGTATTCAGCGATTCCCAGCTTAAAGGCATCCAGTGTTTTATCCTCAATACCAGGATGGGAGATGACTATGATAGGAAAGGCGGGCAATTTTTTTGTTATGGCCGCTATAAAATCAAGCGTCTCGGCACCAGCAATATCCAGGTCGATAATTGCAAGTTGAACTTCAGCGGATGTGATTTTTTTCAGCGCAACGTCTGTTTGATCTGTGCAGGATACCTGGTACTCCGCTTCAGCCAGACAGGAAACCAATATCTCTTCAGATTCAGAATCCTGATCCATCACCAGGATATGCGCTTTTTGATTTGCTGTCGGTATGACCATTGGACTTAGCTTGTTAAAACGTCCGAACTTCTGGAAAAGCGAGCATTATACTCGCCAACTTGTGCCCTGCAACCGGGCTAACCCATATAATTCCATCTTATTTAAACTATAGTCCTATCTGACCGTTGGGGCCAACCCAGAACTACATTTAAACGACACAAAAGCTACAAGTACTCGCTCAAGCTATTCCTCATCGAGATCATCAGCTGTGAAATCGTCCTCGATCTCACCATCTGCGATCAAATATTCTCTTCGCTGTAAGTAAGCGTCTCGAATAAAAGAATACTTATCCCCCTGTATGAGTTTTTCTAATTTCAACAGATCTGCTCGGGTATCCACTATATCGAGGCCATAAACACTGTTACGTGTCGGCACATGGTCAAGATAACGTTGCGGTAACGCATAGGCATCAGGAATTCGTCCAAATGCATCTCGCACTGTACTCGGACCTAAGAAGGGTAACACTAGATAAGGACCCGAACCCATGCGCCAAACTGCAAAGGTCTGACCAAAATCTTCTTCATGTTTCTCCATACCCAGATTTGTCGCCACATCAAAAATACCGGCCACACCGAGTGTCGAATTGACCAATACCCTTCCCGCATCTGTAAAGGCATGCTCAAATTTACCCTGCAGCACATTGTTCATGAAAATACCCACATCCTGAAGATTGTCATACACGTGGGTAATGTGATTATCTACTGGACGGGGCGTCAACCAGTCATAAGTGTGAGCTATCGGTTTAAGGAAATACTTATCAAAAAATTCATTAAACACAAAAATTTTGCGGTTCATGCCCTCCCAGGGATCTTCCTCAATCGCGTAACCTGAATTACAGAGACTGAGCAGAAGTATCGCTACAGGCATGTAAATATTTATCTTAAACATTTTCTTCTTTTTCATCACTATCGTTTCCGTATCCAGATTACTTCCCATACCACTTTATATCGTCCTAATATCGCCCTACCTAAACCCTGCCACTTGAATCCTTTGTATAGTCGATGGCGAGTTTTGTTCAATGCTACTATTGTACAAATTTAACTGGAGCGTGCCATAAATTATTACCTACTTTAAGTATATTTCGTAATAACCATATTAATCTCAACAAACTTGGGGAACCTCTGAATAACGCCTTAACGTCTCTGCGAGATCTGCAAGTTTTACCTGCAAGGCAGGAACTGCCGCTAATGCTTATTGCCTTAGCAAAGTTTCTAACGCCGCAGATGAAGCTTTCAACCCCCCCTCCGGGGTTTACAGGGCATTCGTAGCTCCTCTGTACGCCAGAGGGATCAAGGAGTCATTCAGAGATTCCCTAGCTAGAAAGCCATCCTTAGTTTCTCAATCCGGTTTTCAATGCGTTTTCCGGAAACAGGTTCTGTGGTCCCTAATTTTTGTGCGTAGACTGAAACGCGGTACTCTTCGAACAACCAGCGCAGCTCTTCGATCTCTCCACGGCAGGCATCTGTCAACTGTGCCTTTTCCATCAGCATTTCCAGTCCATGCCAATGTTTTGTGAACTCTACACACCATTGTTTTTCACGCCCTAATTGATTCTGAATTTTCTCCATTCGCTGCTCTACGGCATGCAAATAACGGGAATAATGTTGCAGTCTGTGCCAGCTGACCTGCGAAATAAACCCATCGAAAACAAGTCTGCCAAGCTGGGATTTAATTTCTGTATACACAAACAACCAGGCCGCGGGCATATTGCCCTTAAGCTTTTTCATCAGCCGATGGTATAACTGCAGAATCTCCAGCAAATGATTGGCTACCTCATTCGCCACTTGCACTAAATCACCCCTGCCAGACTCAAGACGCTCTGTAAAATCATCCGCAGTTAACGGTAACTCTTGATCCGTCAGAAAAACACGCTCATAGATGGCCTTGAGCAGGTCATCCATCAAAGATTCACTCCTGCCTAAAGTTGCATAGTAAAGCGACATCTGCTTAAACCCTGGCAAATTTTTACGTAGATATTTCACTTGCGTTGCGGTTTCCAACATGAACAAGCGCAAGATTCCATGGCGCGACAGGTTAAATGCCTTTGTTTTCGTATCAACTAACTTGAGCGCAACATTGTCACCTTCATCAATTATCGCCGAGTAGGCCTTTAATTTGATTCCGGCCTGGGAAATCTCAACCTCTTGGGCAATTTCCCCAAAATCCCATTTAACTATCCCGGATCGTTCATACTCAGGTTTATCGAGGCTGTTTAAACTGTCCTGCACCTGCTGCTTGAAACGTTGGCGCAAAGCATAAATATCACGACCCTGGCCAATTTCCAGACCCGCTTCGTCAATAACACAAATTCGCATCCGGTAGTGGTCATCCAAGCCCTTTGCATCCCAGGCATCGGGTTGAACCACATGGCCTGAAACACGCTGGATTGCATGCGCCAAATTCTCAACTAGAGATTGCTCGCCTCGTTTCATATCTCGCATCGCGCGATCAACAAAATCCGGTACCGGAACAAAATTCTTACGCTGGATTTTAGGTAACCCCTTAACTAACGCGATACATTTATCACGCAACATACCAGGCACCAGCCATTCCAACCGATTTGCTGGAATCTGCCCCAGCATTGCCAGGGGAACGGTCAGGGTCACACCATCTTCTTCGTTTCCCGGAAGAAACTGGTAGCTTAGATCAAATGGCCGATTATCAATGAGTAAATAATCCGGAAACTGCTGCTCTGTGATCTCATTTGCCGCGTGCTGCATCAAGTATTCACGCGATAACAACATCGCCTTTTGTTCAGCTTTACTGCTTTTTCTTGCCCAATTTTCCAGATCTGCTTTAGAGCAAATTTTTTCTGGTAAGCGCTCGTTATAGAAATCAAAAACCACTTGCTCATCTACCAGAATATCCCTGCGCCTTGACTTGTCCTCAAGTGCCGCCACCTCCTCCAGAAGCTTAATATTTGCCTGATAAAAAGCTGCTCCGGTTCTTATTTCCCCCTCAACCAATGCGCTTCGGATAAAAATCTCTCGCGACTGAACCAAGTCTATTTTCGAAAAATCCACTTTCCTTTTAGCCACAATCACCAGGCCATAGAGCGTGACCTGTTCAAAGGCCGTCACTTGCCCCCTTTTTTTCTCCCAATGGGGTTCAAAGTGAGATTTCTTAACCAGATGTTTGGCGGCAGGCTCAATCCAGCCCGGATCAATTTTCGCATTCATTCTGGCGTAGAGCTTCGAAGTTTCCACTAATTCAGCAGCCATTACCCACTTTGGCGGCTTCTTAAAAAGATTCGAACCAGGAAATATATGAAACCTGTGATTACGCGCACCTTTAAACTCTTTGTTCTCCTCCTTATCACCAATATGGCTCAGCAAGCCCGCCAAAAGGGCCACGTGAATCTCTGTATACTCCGCGGCCTGCTGATTGAGCTTATATCCCATATCCTTGCATACCAGTAATAACTGTCGGTGTACATCGCGCCACTCCCTGATCCGCAGATAAGATAAAAACTGCGTGCGGCAGTATTTTCTGAACTGATTTTGCGACAGCTCCTGACGCTGTTCTTCAACCACATTCCACAGATTTAGCAGGCTGACAAAATCTGAATCCTCATCCTGATAGGCCCGATGTTTTTCATCTGCGACCTGCTGCTTATCCATCGGCCGCTCCCGAGGATCCTGTATCGTCAAGGCCGACGCAATGATCAAAACCTCTCGCAAACTGCCATTTTGAGAGGCTGCCAGCACCATACGTCCGACACGCGGGTCAATCGGGAAACGCGCCACCTGTCGACCAACCTGGGTAATCTGCTGTTTTTGATTGACTGCTCCCAGCTCCCGCAACAACTCAAAACCATCTTTAATGGCACGACGATCAGGTGGATCCAAAAAGGGAAAACGGTCAATTTCTCCCAACTTGAGATTCAGCATTTGTAGTATTACGGAGCCAAGATTGGTACGCAGAATCTCCGCATCCGTAAACTCTGGACGATTATTAAAATCCTCTTCTTCGTAGAGCCGGATACAAAGTCCTTCGGCAACTCGACCACAGCGACCCATGCGCTGATTGGCGCTGGCTTGGGATATGGGTTCGACCGGAAGACGTTGCACTTTCGACCTGGCACTGTAGCGGCTGATACGGGCCAAACCGGGATCAATTACATAGCCAATACCAGGCACCGTAATGGATGTTTCCGCAACGTTGGTCGCCAGCACAATGCGTTGTCCGCTGTGCGGTTGAAACACCCGATTTTGCTCGGCATTGCTAAGGCGGGCATACAGAGGCAGAATTTCCGTATGTCGATAACTCTGTTTTTTCAGAGCGTGCGCTACATCTCTGATCTCTCGCTCTCCCGATAAAAACACCAGAATATCATTCGCCCCTGTTCTGCGGGGTTGCGATCTTATGGTCTCAACGGCATTGATAATGCCACCGAGTAACGGATCACCCGCTGCAACCTCTTCTTTCTCTGGCGATTGATACTGGACGGTAACAGGATAAGTACGGCCAGATACCTCAATAATTGGCGCGCCTTCAAAATGAGCGGCAAAACGCTCTACATCAATCGTTGCAGACGTGATGATGACTTTAAGATCAGGTCGCTTGGGTAGCAGACGTTTCAGGTAACCCAGCAAAAAATCAATATTCAGACTACGCTCATGGGCCTCGTCGATGATTAGGGTATCATAGCGACTCAAGTATCGATCCTGCTGGGTTTCGGCCAGCAGAATTCCATCTGTCATCAGTTTTATAAGGCTGTTTTCACCCACCTGGTCAGTAAAACGAACCTGATAACCTACTTGCTGCCCAAGTGAAACACGCAACTCTTCAGCAATTCTGGTCGCTACTGTTCTGGCCGCCAGTCGCCTTGGCTGAGTATGTCCTATCATGCCGTAAGTTCCACGCCCCAGTTCCAGACATATCTTGGGAATCTGTGTGGTTTTCCCGGAGCCTGTCTCTCCTGCTACGACGACCACCTGCCTTTCGAAAATAGCCTTGGCGATATCTTCGCGTTTCTGCGCAATCGGCAGATCTTCCGAGTAATCAATCCTGGGCACACCATCTTTTCGCTGCTGCGCTCGCTGGCATGACCGCTCAACCTGCGCTACCAGATCGAGCAATTGCTGCTCGGCTTGCCGCCGGTTTTTATCAGATTGAATTCTCTGTAGCTTTTTCGTAAAACGGTAGCGATCGCAAAGAAGGCATTCATCTAATTGCTTTGCTATAAATTGCAGCTGATTACTCATTAAATTTGATTAGTACTGACAAACCCTGGGGGTGATTTGAAAAAAAGGCTAAATAACTAACAACATAAATTAAAATTAAATACACTAGGAGTTTACATTAACTTTGCTGGGTTGAAATATAATTTTTGCTTTTAACCAGCCAAGTTAACCGGCACCGACAATTTAGTAGCTTGTAGTAGCTTGGTGCGACAAAATTTAGCGAGGTAACATGGACTACTTGGAAAACATCCCCTTTGATGAACTTACCGTTGGTGATAAAGCCAGTTCAGAACGCACACTGGTGGAGAAGGATCTGGTGCTGTTTGCGGCGATGTCAGGGGATATCAATCCAATTCATCTGGATTCAGAGTATGCGAAAACAACTAACTTTAAACAAAGAATTGCGCACGGAGCCTGGTCCGCATCGTTGATTTCAGCAACCCTGGCCACCGTAATGCCAGGACCGGGCACTATCTATCTGAGTCAATCTTTGAAGTTTTTACGCCCCGTCGCTATTGGAGACTCACTTAAAATTGAAGTTGAGGTGGTGAGCAAAAACAACAAAACAAAAAAGGTGGAGTTTAAATGTCAAGTAACTAACCAGGATGGAAAAGTAGTTACCAGAGGCTCATCTGAAGTATTGGCGCCTACTGATAAGTTGAGAATTAAGCGTCCTTTGATACCTGAAATCAAGTTACCTTAAGGCGGATCATTGAATATTTTCTTCGTCTCGATTAGGCGCAATAACTTCTCAGCCTTAACCTGCCCAGAGCTGATACCCTGGTTGATACTGGCGCTGTCGGCGAGTCTCCTGTTGAGCCCAGGTATAAGCCGAGCTGAAATCACTAAGGCCCACGCGATTGCGCTTTATGGCGAACCGAAATATCCTGCGGATTTCATCCATTTTGATTACGTAAACCCGAAAGCACCAAAGGGCGGAAAAGTACGGCTAATGGGGCATGGAGCGTTTGACACTTTAAACCCGTATACCCTTAAAGGTATCAGCCCTTTCACGACGCGAGGCCTTTACCTGTACGGTTTCTTTGAGCTGAATGAGCCACTGATGGTGGGCTCCTCAGACTATGCGCCCTCTGGAGATGAACCGCAAACCGCATACGCATTAATCGCAGAGTCCATTGAATACCCGGAAGATAGACGCTGGGCTATATTCAACATCAATCCGGCCGCCCGCTTTCATGACGGCACGAAAATAACGTCAGACGATGTGTTGTTTTCTTTTCATACGCTTGTCGAATACGGTAACCCCAGCTGGCAGCAAAAATATGCGGATGTAGAACAGGTTGAAGCTCTCGATAAGTATCGGGTGAAATTCAGCTTTTCCGGCATGGATACCCGGGCAATGCCATTACGCGCGGCTGAGCTACCGGTTATGTCGAAGAAGTTTTGGCAGGGCAGAGACTTTGAAAAGTCATTGATGGAGATTCCGTTAGGCAGCGGCCCCTATCGAATCAAAGAGTTTGAGGCCGGAAGACATATCGTTTTCGAAAGAGTTAAGAACTATTGGGGCCGTAATCTGCCGGTTAACCTTGGCCGCTATAATTTCGACGAGGTCAGATATGACTTCTACCGTGATATGGATGTCAGTTTCGAAGCTTTCAAAAGCCATGAATTCGATCTCTTTATCGATTATACGGCAAAGAACTGGGCAACCGGTTACGACTTTCCCGCAGTTAACGAAGGAAAGGTGATTAAGGCCAAATTGCCACATCGTGAAGCGTACGGCTATCAGGCTTATTTTATCAACACGCGCAGGGAACAGTTCCAGGATCCGCGGGTAAGAGAAGCGCTCGGCCTATTTATGGACTACGAATGGTTGAACCGCTCATTGTTTTATTCTGCCTATAAGAGGAATAACAGCTACTTTCCCAATACTGAACTGGCAGCCACAGGTGCACCTGGAGAAAAGGAGATCGCTTTACTGGAGCCTTACAGAGAGCAATTGCCGCCAGCGCTCTTTAACCAAGCCTTTCAGCCACCTAAAACGGAAGGTGGCACTGCCTCCTACCGAAAAAATCGACGCAAAGCGATGCAGCTATTTAGGCAAGCAGGCTGGCAAGTAAAAGAGGGACAGCTGGTAAACCGCAATACCCAAGCAGTCTTTTCCATTGAGATTTTACATGACGATGTACGCGCGCAAAAACTCATCTTGCCCTATATTAAAAATCTGAAACAGGCGGGCATCAATGCAACGCTAAGACTGGTTGATTACACTCAGTACAAGTCCTCGGTGGATCGATTTGAGTATGACATGATCATGGAGGTGCTTCCTCAGAGTCTTTCTCCGAGCTACGAACTGATGGGATATTTCCATTCTCAACAACTCAATACACCCGGCGCCAAAAATTACAGCGGTGTTGATAGCCCTGTGGTCGACGAATTGCTGAAAAAGATTATTGGCGCAGCATCGCGTGACGAACTGATTACTGCTACAAAGGCCCTGGATCGGGTTTTACTCTGGTCTTACTATAGCATTCCTCAGTGGTACGCCGGGTATCGAAGAGTTGCTTACTGGAACAAATTTGTCTTACCCAAGGTCAATCCACCTTATGCTTTTAATTTTAGAGACTGGTGGATAAGTGAATAAATACAATCTGTTAAAACCGTTTATTAATCTTATTTATTGGATATTAGCCTAATGACTAGACCTGTGAAACTAGGACTTCACTTTGCGCTGACTCTGTTTTTTTGGGCTTCTCAAGCTATTGCGCTTGAGACACAGATTTCTCACGCCATCGCCATGCATGGTGCCCCCAAATATCCGCAAGACTTCAAACATTTTGAATACGCTAACCCGGAAGCACCGAAAGGTGGTGAGCTCAGACTTGCTACGGTAAGCACCTCAGGTTTTGACAGCCTCAATCCTTTTATCATTAAAGGTATGCCCGCTTCGGGTGTCAGCTATCTGCGCCAAAGCTACCTCTACGATTCGCTGGCTGTACACTCCTACGACGAAGCCTTTACCCTCTATGGTCTGATCGCAGAGAAAATGGAAGTCCCGAAAGACAGGTCATTTATAAAATTCCACCTTCATCCACAGGCACGCTTTCAAGACGGCCACCCCATTACCGCTGAGGATGTTCACTATACTTTCAAACTGCTGACGGAAAAGGGACACCCACTGTTTGCGAATTATTATAAGGATGTAGCTAAAGTAAAGGTAATAGACTCACACACTATCCAATTTTCCTTTAGCACAAATGAAAATAAAGAGCTGCCCTTGATTATCGCGGAGATGCCGGTGTTACCAAAGCATTACTGGCTTGAGCAGGATTTTAGCAAAACATCGTTGGATATACCCATCGGTAGCGGTCCCTATCATATTGGATCCGTTGATCCGGGTCGGTCGATCACCTATCAGCGCAACAGGGACTATTGGGCAGCCGACCTGGCGGTCAATAAGGGGCGTTTTAATTTCGACCGAATTACTTTTGACTACTACCGGGATGAGAATGTGGCAATGGAGGCCTTAAAGTCAGGCGAATATGATTTCCGCGCCGAGAATTCCGCAAAAAACTGGACAACCGCCTATACCGGCCCTCAGTTTGATAAGAATGAAATGATAAAGGCAGAAATCCCGGATCAACAGCCCACTGGTATGCAGGCATTTGCCTACAATACCCGACGGGAAATATTCAAAGACCCGAAAGTTCGCGAGGCACTGGCCTATGCTTTTGATTTTGAATGGACTAATCAGAATATCTTCTACGGTGCCTACGCCCGTACCCAAAGCTACTTTTCAAATTCCGAATTGGCATCGAGTGGATTACCCAGTAAAGAGGAACTGAAAATACTTGAGCCTTATCGCGCTCAAATACCGGCAGAAGTTTTTACAAAAATATACCAACCACCCAGCACCGAGGGTAATGGTAATATTCGGGCGAATATAAGGCAGGCGCTCAAACTGCTGAAACTGGCTGGCTGGGAGATTAGAAACAACAAGCTAACCCATGTCGACAGCGGCAAAGAACTCATTTTTGAAATGCTGCTGGTAAGTCCTGTACTCGAGCGAGTTGTGCTGCCCTTCAAAAAAAATCTGGCGCGCCTGGGTATAACAATGCAGGTCAGCATTGTTGATCCTCAGCAGTATATCAATCGCATTAATAACTTTAATTTCGACATGATCGTCACCTCGATTGGCCAATCAAATTCCCCTGGCAATGAACAAAGAGATTTCTGGCATTCCGGCGAAGCAGAACGCATCGGCAGCAGAAATCGAATGGGGATCAAGGACCCAGTTGTAGACGCCCTGATAGAACAGGTCATCAGCGCACCCGACCGCAAGTCCCTAATTAGCCGAACGCGGGCACTGGACAGAGTGCTGCTATGGGGGCACTATGTGATTCCTCAATTCCACAACCGCAATCACCGGATTGCATACTGGAATAAATTCAAACGGCCTGAAATCGCACCAAAATTTAGTCTGGGTCTGGATACCTGGTGGTATAAACAATAAAAACTCTAACAATACTGACCTAATTAAAAGCAATGTCTGCCTATATCATACGCCGCCTGTTACTCATGATTCCTACCTTATTCGGGATCATGCTGATCAATTTCGCAATCGTTCAAATCGCGCCCGGCGGACCGGTTGAACAGACAATAGCGAGATTACAGGGGCTGGATACCGGCGGCACATCGCGCATCAGTGGCTCAGGTCAAAGTGAAGTACGTAGCAGCTCCAGCAGCCAAAATTCCAAGTATCGCGGTGCCCAGGGGTTAGACCCGGAACTTATTGCCAAAATAGAACGCCTTTACGGTTTCGATAAACCGGCCCACGAGCGCTTCTGGCTAATGCTAAAGAACTACAGTAGCCTTAATTTTGGAGAAAGTTTCTATCGCGATGCAAAGGTAACAGACCTCATATTGGAAAAAATGCCTGTTTCAATATCACTGGGATTATGGAGTACGCTGTTAATCTATTTGATTTCCATTCCACTAGGCATCAAAAAAGCAGTTAAACACGGCTCACGCTTTGACCTTTGGACCAGTTCGATGATTATTGTCGGCTACGCCATCCCCGGCTTTCTATTCGCTATATTTCTTATTGTATTTTTTGCCGGAGGCAGCTACTTCGATTGGTTTCCGCTGCGTGGCATCACCTCTGCCAATTGGCATGAACTAAGCCTCACAGGCAAGGTTCTAGACTACTTCTGGCATTTGATATTGCCTGTGACGGCGATGGCGATCGGTGGATTTGCCACGCTGACCATGCTCACCAAAAACTCATTCCTTGACGAGATCAACAAACAATATGTGATCACGGCTCGCGCCAAAGGGCTGGAGGAAAAGCAGGTGCTTTATGGGCACGTGTTCCGCAACGCCATGCTAATTATAATCGCCGGCATTCCAGGACTGCTTATTGAAATATTTTTCGCGGGCTCTTTGCTGATTGAAGTTATTTTCTCGCTCGACGGGTTGGGATTATTAAGTTTTGAATCGGTGCTTAACCGCGATTATCCAGTATTCTTCGGCACACTCTTTATCTTTACGCTATTGGGCCTGTTTATTAAGCTGGTGAGCGATATCACCTATAGTCTGGTCGACCCGCGTATTGATTTCGAAAGCCGGGAGGTCTGACCCCAGTCATGCCAGGATCTAAACTCAACCCAATCAACCAGCGTAGACTGGAAGTATTCAAGTCCCATAAGAGAGGTTATTACTCGTTCTGGCTGTTCCTGCTGCTATTCACGCTCAGCCTGTTTGCCGAATTTGTTGCCAATGACAAACCGCTATTAGTCTCTTACGAGGAGGCTCTTTATTTTCCGGTCTTTAAGGCCTATCCGGAAACTACCTTTGGTGGAGAGTTCGAAACCGAAGCCGAGTATCGGGACGAATTTGTCGCGGATCTGATTAATGACAAAGGATGGATGCTTTGGCCAATCATACGCTACAGCTATGACACCATTAATTATTCACTGGACCAGCCCGCCCCCTCTCCTCCCACAACGGAAAACTGGTTCGGTACAGATGACCAGGCTCGCGACGTCAGTGCCCGGGTCATTTATGGGTTTCGAATATCCGTCTTATTTGGTCTGACCCTGACGATTATCAGCTCAGTGATCGGTGTAGCTGTCGGTGCTATGCAGGGCTTCTATGGTGGAAAAATCGACCTTATTGGTCAGCGTTTCATTGAGATTTGGGGGAGCATGCCGCGCTTGTATCTGCTGATCATTCTTTCCAGCATCGTAGTCCCCAACTTTTGGTGGTTACTCGGTATCATGCTGCTTTTCAGCTGGATGGCACTGATAGATGTAGTGCGCGCCGAGTTTCTGCGTGGCCGAAATCTTGAGTATGTGCGTGCAGCCCGCGCACTTGGACTGGGTGACCGCACTATCATGTTCAGACACATCTTACCTAACGCCATGGTCGCCACCATGACTTTTCTACCCTTTATTCTGACGGGCGCAATTACCACCCTCACCGCTCTGGATTTTCTGGGTTTTGGATTACCACCCGGCTCACCCTCACTGGGCGAGTTAGTCGCACAAGGAAAGTCCAATTTACAAGCGCCATGGCTGGGCATCTCCGCATTCATGGTGCTATCGATCATGCTCACTCTGCTGGTCTTTATTGGTGAAGCCGCACGCGATGCCTTTGATCCAAGGAAAACACTGCTTTGAACGCGCCACCATTGCTGCAAATCGAGAATCTCAGCGTCGACTTCAAAGTCGACAATCAGCTGGTGCACACAGTCAAGAATATATCCTTTCAGTTAGAAAAGGGAAAAACACTGGCGCTGGTCGGTGAGTCGGGGTCAGGTAAATCCGTTTCGGCGCTATCCATTTTACGACTGTTACCCTACCCCACCGCCCATCATCCAAGCGGCCGAATTCTGTTTAACGGCCAGGACATTATGCAGATGGACGCCAAGCAAATGCAAAAAGTGCGCGGCGATCGGATCGGTATGATTTTTCAGGAGCCCATGACCTCACTGAATCCACTTCACAAGGTGGACAAGCAAATTCGCGAGGTGCTTAAATTACACAAGGGATTGAATGGCAAGGCAGCCACCGATCGGGTGCTGGAATTGCTCTCGATGGTAGGCATAAGATCACCACGGCAAAAGATGCAGGCTTATCCCCATGAGCTTTCAGGCGGCCAAAGACAGCGCGTCATGATTGCTATGGCACTGGCCAATGAGCCTGAAATTCTTATTGCCGATGAACCAACAACAGCGTTGGATGTAACGATACAGGCGCAGATACTGGACCTGTTAGCCAGCCTGCAACAACAACTGGGCATGGCGATACTGTTAATCACTCATGATCTGGGCATCGTACGCCATTTCAGCGATCAAATTTGCATCATGCATCAGGGCGAAATCGTCGAGTCGGGAGAAACCCAGCGGATTTTCTCGGCACCACAGCATGACTACAGCCTGAAACTATTAAATGCAGACCCTCGAGGCAAACCAACGCCGATACAGGACAATGCAAAGGAGTTGTTGCGAACCAGGTCCCTGGACGTCTGGTTCCCTATCAGAAAAGGTGTGTTTGCCAGAGTAGCTGACTACGTAAAGGCTGTTAACAATATCAACATCACCATCAAACAGGGGCAAACACTGGGTATCGTAGGCGAAAGTGGCTCTGGTAAAACCACCCTTGGTCTGGCCCTGATCCGCCTGATCGAAAGCAAGGGTCAGATTCAATTTAATGGTAACCGACTGGATGGCCTGAGCCATGCCCAGATGAAGCCGTTACGTCGAGAGATCCAAATCGTTTTTCAGGATCCCTTTGGTAGCCTGAGCCCCCGCATGTCTATTTCAGAAATTGTCTCTGAAGGGCTTGCGGTTCATGACCCCAATAATCGGGCTAAACACGAACAACAACTCATCGCAGCACTTGAGGAAGTTGGCCTTGATCCAGATGCCAGACATCGATACCCGCATGAATTTTCAGGTGGTCAAAGGCAGCGTATCGCTATCGCCAGGGCACTGATACTCAAGCCAAAACTGATTATTCTGGACGAACCGACATCAGCCCTGGATCGTACCGTTCAATCGCAGATCATCGAACTGCTGCGCGACATCCAAATCAAGTATCAACTCAGTTACATCTTTATCAGCCATGATCTGGCCGTAGTGAAAGCACTGAGCCATGATCTAATGGTTATGAAGGAGGGACAGGTCGTGGAGCAAGGTAGCGCCGAGCGAATTTTCCAGCAACCGGAACACACCTATACCCAGGCGCTACTGGATGCCGCCTTTTACTAATCACTAGTACCACTAACGATTCAGCCCTGCTGTGCTTTGCTCGAATTCAGTTACCCCCATATCGTATTTAAGCGATGCATTCGCTATACTAGCGCCAAAATTTGTCATCTAAACGAAGGATTTCACTATGGGTTTTCTCTCTGGTAAAAAGATTTTGATTGTTGGAGTTGCCAGTAAATTATCGATCGCTTCAGGTATTGCCGAAGCCTGTCACCGTGAAGGTGCTGAACTCGCCTTCACCTACCAAAACGACAAGCTCAAGTCCCGAGTGGAAGGTTTTGCCGCCAACTGGGGATCGAATATAACGCTTCCCTGCGATGTCGCTGATGATGCAGAGATCGATTCCGTGTTTTCAGAATTAGCCAAGCAATGGGACGGACTGGATGGCATAGTTCATGCGGTCGGCTTTGCTCCAGGTCACGAACTGGATGGCAACTATGTCGATGTCACGACACGGGAGGGTTTTAAGATTGCCCATGACATCAGTTCCTATAGTTTTGTTGCGCTCGCCAAAGCGGGACGAGAAATGATGCAGGGACGCAACGGTGCCTTGCTGACTCTAACCTATCTTGGATCGGAGCGCACCATGCCCAACTACAATGTGATGGGATTAGCTAAAGCCAGCCTGGAAGCCAACGTACGTTATATGGCCCGCAGCCTTGGACCTGAAGGAATAAGGGTAAATGGCGTATCAGCCGGGCCCATTCGCACACTCGCTGCGTCAGGCATCAAGAGCTTCCGAAGAATGCTGGATTATAACCAAAATCAGACACCACTCAGACACAACACCACCATTGATGAAGTGGGTGATGCTTCCGCCTTTTTGCTATCCAACCTGGCACGCGGCATCACTGGCGAAATCATGTATGTTGATGGCGGTTTTAATACTACGGCGATGGGGGATCTTGACGAGAGTTAAAAGCAGAGCTGTTTACAAATTTCTTTCATAGAAAGTCCTGCCCCCCTCATCGGTAGGGGGGCAGGAATCCCCTACTCCCACCCCAATTAGCTACTATACTAAAAACATCGATCACTTAATGCCGATTTACTCGGTGTCGTTTTTTTTGGGAAAATTAATGTTTGGTTCAAAAAAAGAATCAGCTGATGCCAATCACTGGCGCGAAAAATACCTCGCGGAAAATGAACTGTTTGAGCAACAGCAAAAGTCACAGGAAGACTATATCCACCTGTTACAGCGCGTGCTTGTGCGCGTCAGTCTGGCCGCCGACGGCCGCGATGTGGCACTGGATAAAGCACTAAAAAATTTACGTGGCTTGTTGCGAAAGGCAACGCCCAGCAAGAAACAGCTCAGTGATGAACTGGCAACGATTGAGGCATTGGTGCGTAATCTGGATGAGCAAAGAGACAGCAGTTCAGATCAGGGCATGATTGCCTTGAAGGATTTAGTTCAGCAGCTGCTTAATCTAAATGGTCTGAGCAAAAGCAATAAAGCCACATTATCAAAGTTTGTTAAGCAATTAAACTCAAGCAAAGGGATTAGTGACCAGCATACGGGACTGCTGGCAGAATACGCCAGGCTCCAACAACTGGTGATTGACGACAGGCTCTCTGCCGCCAGCCCACAGGAAACAAGGGATAAAGGATTTTTTTCCCGTCTGTTCGATAGTTCTGAGGCTGAGGCTAACTCTGCGACTCAAAAAACTGAATTTGACAACTCAGCAGCTTCAACCAACTACTCTCCACAACCCAGTGGCAATGTGGGTGCTCCGGAAAATGTGGGTACTCCGGAAAATGCAGATGCTCCAGAAATAGAAGATACGCCTACCCATGAACACCAAGGCGATGAATTAAGCCAGCGGCCATCAACCGATGTTAAAACCAACTCCGATTCGCCAGACTCGCCAAATCTGGATAATATCCGTTCATCGTTATCCAACTTGATAGAGAAACTCATTGAAGATAAAAGTGATAAGGCTGATGCGCTTGATCTTCTGGATGAATTGAATCGTTTAACCAGTGCTGCCGAGCTGGAACCCACCCTTCATAAACTCGCTGATTTTATCGCACAATTTGTTACCCGAATGCAGCAGGATTTTGAAAATTTCCTATATGCGCTTGAGAAACAAATATTGGGAATAAACGATTCCCTTACTCAAGGATCTGCTGCTGAAGAAAGCTGGCGAGGAGCGAATAGCCAATTTGATGAACAGGTAAGGCAGCAGGTAGGCGCTATTTCCGATGAGGCAGAGCAAGCGACAGACATTGCTACATTTAAGCACTCGGTACAACAGCATATATCACGTATCACAACATCAATGGATGAGTTACTGGAAGCGGAAAGAGCTCGCCAGGTAGAGGCCGACAAACAACTACAGGCGATGACGGAAAAGCTTTCCCTAATGGAAAACGAAACCGGTGCCATAAAAAAACGATTAAAAGCCGAGCAAATAAAGGCCTCGACGGACGTGCTCACCAAACTGCCGAACAGGGAAGCATTGGATGAACGTGTCTTATTGGAGTGGGAACGATTTAAGCGCTATAAAAACCCCGTATGCCTGGTGGTACTGGACATCGACCATTTTAAAAGGGTAAACGATCAATACGGGCACCTGGTCGGTGACAAAGTACTTCAGGCTATATCCAAAGAATTAACAAAGTCAATTCGGGAAACCGATTTCGTGGCACGTTTTGGCGGAGAGGAGTTTGTTATTCTGCTTCCTGAAACCAATCTCGAAGAAGCAGAGATCGCAATGAACAATATCCGCGAGAAAATCGCTGCACTCAAGCTAAAATTTATCAACGAAAATGAGCCAGTCACGGCCTCCTTTGGCATTACTGCATTCACCTTAGGCAACAGTATCGAAACCCTGTTTACACAGGCTGACAAGGCGCTCTATCAGGCAAAAGAAAAGGGTCGAAATCAGGTGATCTGTTATCAATAAAGCAAGCGTCGCCAGTACTTTTGCTCAACTGCTTGCTGACACATCCCACTACCTCGCAGCCAAGCCAGCTTGAGTACGAAATGCCGTGAATAATGCGCTGGCATTGGTATAGTGAACCTGCTGCGCGATAAATCCCGCCGGTTTTCCTTTAATTAAAAAAGATTGAGCTGCCAGCAAATGTAACTCACTCAGATTCTCTGTTCTATCCGATACTCAGGCTAACAAAATAAAAACGCGAGTGCCCGATAATAGTTCACTCGCGTTTCTCAATCGCTTTGTACGCAGTCGCCGGGGACCCACACCCGCTATCTGGCACTGCCAAAAAATTGTATCTCAACTCGCCGACGACCTTCTACCCTCTGTGTGATAACACTCGAAACTCCAGAGGGTGGACGAAAGGATTGGCCAGCGCCTTGTTAACCTAAGGACTATCCCCAAAATCCTCTTTAAATTTAGCTACCAGTTTAGTCTGCCAATCTGTAGTAGTGTCCAGTTTACCAAAGAAGAATCGTAAAATTTTCGGTTCTTCAACAAAGGTCAGTCCACCGACCAGATCCCTATTTTCATAGAGCCAGGCAATACGGTCAATGGCATACTTTAGATGGGACATGGTAAATACCCGTCGGGGCACGGCAAGTCGCAGCAGCTCCAAATGGGCCAGGGTTTCTTCACCGTTCTCTTCACGCTGCTCAGACAGTGTTCCTCGCTCCATGCCGCGAACGCCACTCACCAGGTACAGGGCTGAAGCCAGCGCACCAGAGGGGTATTCGGTCTGTTGCAAATGTGGCAGGAACGCACTGGCGTCGATATGACAGCCCAAGCCACCCGCAGGAGTAACCACCGGAACGCCTTTTTTCTGTAACTCAGTGACCATATACTCAATGAATTGTGGCCCCTGATTGACCATATCCACATCCATAGTCTCTTCAAGACCAACTGTGATGGCTTCCATCTCCCGAACCGACATACCACCATAGGTCAGGAATCCTTCCAGCAAGGGAACAAGTTCGCGTAGTTTTAAATACGCTTCCTCATTGTTGGTGCAAATACCGCCTCCACGAGCACATCCGAGTTTACGAGCAGAAAAATAAATGATGTCACACAAGTCAGATATCTCGCGGGTAATTTCACGTATGCTTTTATTTTTATATTCCTCTTCTCTTGTCTTAATAAAGAAAAGGTTATCTGCCAGCAGGCTGGCATCCAGTACCAGCATTAAGCCAGCCTGATCACAGACTTTGCGAATTTCACGCAGATTTTGCAGCGAGTGCGGTTGACCACCAATCAGGTTGGTACCCGTTTCCAGGCGTACAAATGGAATTTTATCAGCCCCGTGCTTTTCAATCAGAGCTTCCAGCTTTTTGATATCCATGTTGCCCTTAAAGGGATTATCGCTGGTTACCTGCAGAGCATCTTCGGTAAAAATTTCTTCAACAACACCACCGTTGAGCACAATATGTGCCTTGGTGGTCGTAAAGTGGTAGTTCATCGGAACGATGGAACCGGGCTCAACAAACACCTGGCAAAGCAGGTTTTCACAGGCACGACCCTGGTGCGCTGGCAAAAAATATTGCTTATTGAACAGTTCCTGGATCTTACTTTCCATCCGATAAAATGTTTCGGAACCGGCATAGCTGTCGTCGGCTATCATCATTGCCGCCAGTTGATGGTCACTCATCGCATTCACGCCACTGTCTGTGAGCATATCCAGGAATACGTCGCTATTTCTTAATAAGAAGGTATTATTTCCCGCTTCTGAAATAGCTTCCAGCCGGTGCTCGATAGGGGCGAGATTTATTTTTTGAATAATCTTCGCCTTGTGCATTTCCAGTGGAATGCTCTCTCCAGAATACAGTTTTACATCAGTCATTAACCATTACCCTCTTTTTAGCTTGGCTTACCCCTTCGCGCATACACCGCTTATCACCAGGATTTACAGCACTTCATTTAAAGAAACGTCAAAAGTCACAAAATGATTTTACAAATCAATCAGTTGCAGATCGTAAAAATCGAAGCCCGATTCTTCCAGTTATCCACTCAGATGTCTATACAAAATCAAAGGATTGGCACAATCCTTTGCTAAAGATCAAGAATGACCACCATTTTGTTTCTAAATCACCACATCAGATCGTCAGGAATAGGATAATCGGCGTAAGGATCATCCTCCTCGCTGGCTTGTGACTGCTTGTTATTCAGCAATACACAGGTGGCGTCACGCTGGGCTATTTTGTCAGCGATAACGGCTGGCAAAACCTCATAATCAGCGCCTTGTTTAACAATTGCCAATCGCCCATTCTCTAAATCGCCCTGCAATTTCGTATCAACATAAATTTTCTTAACTTTGCCGGCATCTACAAAATTATAAGCAACATCCCCTTCTCGCTTGATCGCATGATTCTTTATTAACTGCTTGATCTGCGCTGCAATGGCCCGTGACTGCATCTCGGTTTCTTTCTCTTGATTTAACTCACGGGACTTGCGCTGTTTTTCCTCCATCGCTTTTTGAGCGGCTACTTTGCTCTCATCGACAACCGCTTCCTTACTTTTGAACTGCTGCTTCTGCTTTTTCTTTTTCTCTTTATGCACCTGCTTAACTTTTTTCTCGTCAACCAGGCCTGCTTTCAATAATTGATCTGCTAATGAATTTGCCATTATTTAATCCAATTTCCTACTAACTATTTAAAACACCCTTGGGTGTTGCTTCTTTTGAAATTCGACACAAAATACAACGAGCTGTCGAGCCACCCATTACCGGATCAAGATCGTCGCGCAATGGTGTTAGCACGTTAGCACCCACTCTTAAAGTCCCTTCAACCAGATCATCTCCGGGCATATACCAAAGACCTTCCGCATTCACTACACGTGGATCCATACCCGGCAACAACATCACCTGCCTGACAATGGAATTTTCCGTTGTGGGTGCTTCTATTCTGACCCAATCTCCTTCCTGAAGCTCATATTGTTCAGCGGTTTCCGGTGCCATCTCAAGTCCGGGAAAAGGCCGCCTTTTGCGCAGTCTGGGTATCGATATACCCAGAGAACTGTAGTATTCAACAGAACGTGTCCCGCTAATCAAAACCAGCGGATATTCTGCCGATAACTCTGACGCCTCACCATCATGGGTTAAAGGGCTAAACATGGGCTCATTGACCTGTGGCAACGGATCATAGCCATGCTTTTCCATGCGTAGTGAGTTAAATTCAATCTTGCCGGAGGGTGTATTGAACCCAGGCAGGCCGTCTGCTCTTAATTTCCCTGTGGCGTACTTATTTCGCTCATCCGGGCCAATATAGGAGCCCATTGCAGAAAATTCTTCAAAGTTGATACCTAATGGCGCCAATCGATAATCCAACAGCTCCCGATAACTTTGCATTGGCAATTTGTCACCATAGCCCATTCGCCGCAGCACTTCCAAAACGGGCTCTGCCTCCTCCCTGACTTCCGCTCTTGGCTCGGTACATTTGACCCGCGCACTAATCAAATTTAATCCTGCATACTCCGTGATGGCATCCGATTCCAGGTGATTGGTCACCGGCAGAATATAGTCCGCCAGATGCGCTGTAGGGCTCTCGAACATATCTGAAACAATCAATAGATCTAACGCTTTAAGCGCCTCCAGCACCTTATAGCTATTCTCCAGACCGACCATTGGGTTGCAGTTAGTCCATAATGCCCGCACAGGATAGGGCTCACCGGTCAATATGGCATCAATTACATGCGAGGGGTTAGGGTACGGTGCAGTTAGCGCAGTTGGCCCGGACAACAACGGGAATTTATCCGCGCTGATCTGATCAGCCAAACGCTCCGCATCAATACCCTCTGCACCGGGTCGATAATAGCTGGGCAGCATCATATTCACCGGTTTTAACATGCAATTATTACCGGACTGATCAATCCGTCCGGTTAACGCTGGCAAAAAGCCCATAAGACGTAGCGTGGAAATCGAGTTACCACCCATAGTCGCGCCAATAAACGTATAAAGTGCTGACTTATTCGCGGTGGCAAATAACCGTGTCGCTTCGAGGATTTTCTCGGCAGGTATCCAGGTTATTGCTGACGTCTTCTCGAGTGTATATTCCGCGGCACGCGATTTAAGATCCTCAAAACCCAGAGTCCATTTTTCAACGAACTCTTTATCGTACCAATCGTTCTGGATCATCTGATTAATCATGCCCATCGCCAGTGCGTCATCAGTACCCGGTCTAATTCTTAACCACAGATCCGCCTTTTCCGCCGAACGTGTCGGTCGCGGATCAACCACAATAGTTTTCGCATTGTTTTTATGAACAGCATCTCTAACACGTACCGCCTTGGATCCGTTGGTTTCGGTCAGATTTACGCCCCAGAGCAGAAACAGGTCACAGTCTTCAACATCCATAAAATTGATGTAGGTAACCAGAGAACCGTAGGTCAACACATCGGACATCAGCTGTGGTGTAAAGCAATTATGCGCATCATGTTTAAAGAAAGTCGGACTACCGATAGCCTCCAGAAACAGGTCGTAGGCATAGTATTCTTTAGGCGGCAAAGCCTGTACCGCGACGGCCCGAGCACCATGCTTATCGATGATGGCATTCATGCGCTCTGCAATATCCTGCAGCGCTTCGTCCCAGCTCACCCGTTGCCACTGGCCTGAACCACGATTACCCACCCGTTTTTGTGGGTAGAGCAGCCTGTTCGGAGCGTCCATCATGGTTACCGAGGCTTTTCCCTTAACGCAGAGATAGCCTTTGCTGAGCGGATGATCCCGATCACCAATAAATTTTTTGACTTTACCTAGCGGCGGATTTGCAGCAGAAGAATGATCAACTGTATCCGCTGCATCTTCTGTTTCAACCAGCATTCCACAACGCACCAGGCATAAGCGACAGGTAGTTCTTAGCATTGACATAGCAAAACCTCAGCGCCCTCTGCGGACTTTTGAATAAGCATAACAAGTGGAAAAGAGTATAAGCCCTGCGATCAAATGTCCACTATTTGGCGATCCACTGAGCTACTCTGTACCTGTTACCGAATAAGCTCGCATTAGTACCGTATTAGTACGACACCCACCAATAGATGGCCATCAAATTATGCGGAGCAATTACCCGTATACCAGCCTGCACTTCGACTAAACGACGGATAAAAATCTCGGTAAAAAACACTAACCAAATCAACCTATAAATATTATAATTCAAACAGTTAAAAGTATTTTCAAATGTATATTCTTATAATTACGACAACAGATCAACCGCTAAAACAACCATCCTGTCCGGCCACAACACGCGCCACCAGGGATTCCAATTGATCTTCCGAAAGTTGACGCTCATAAGGAAACGTGAAGGTTAGAAACGCTCTATGATCCAGCGGCAGCATCGAGTCCACCAGAATAATCTGTATACCATTACGCCAGTATTCCGGAGTTATAGCCCGCCAGGCATCACTGCGCGATGCTATTCCACGCACCAGAGGATAAAGCTTTGCCAGCGATGCTTTGGTCAAATTGCTATTCTCATCAATTCTGGCAAGCAGCGCTGCCGCCTCACTCTCCAACACTTCAGTTGCAAACTGGGCTATTTCACTCTCACCCGACAACTCTTTCTGTTGTACCGACCAACTGCCTCGGAGTTGTCCGAGATTCGTCACGCTATATAGCCATGCTTTCATACAACTGCCCATTTTGAGAATTCAATACCACTTTGAAAGCGTATTTACAGAAAGATTTTTCAATATTCAATGCTAAGGTTTGCAACATTACTCTACTATTTGAGTCTAATTTTACACCAGGCAACAGCTGACATAACAGCCCACACTACCGACCTTAGGCTCATCGCTGCAACAGTCCTCACCTCATAGGCACCACCTTTAGCAATGTGCAGCCCAAACAGGGTGAACACAATCAAGGTTGCGATAAGAATTAATAGCGCCAGCCACACCGCCCAGCGTCGCTTCATAAACAACCCTGCACCTGCCGCCAGGTATAAAAAACCAGCAAAAAAATTAAACCAGAGCACAAAGGGCACATACTGCCCAGCGCTCTTACGATCGATACCATCAATAAATAAAACTGCACCGCCTGATTTGATGGTCAGCAAACCAAATAGCACAGCAATGAAGCCCGCAATATGCAGAGACGTTATCCCTCTTTTTCTAATAGTATTCATACCCGCGCTCCTGCATGTGATAACCCTACTGATCTGCCAGCAAAATGACTACCTGTTTTCAAATAGAAATAAACCGCATTTCTAAAGCACCGAAACCATCATTGATGGTGGTTGGATTCATACAACGGGCCACTCTCTCGTCTACTTCGCCGGTTATTTTTTTGTGTAATAATTTGGCCACTTCCTTTTTACCTTCTCACCATCAGATGCCCAGGCTGCACAGCTGTCGATAACTCGAGGTTTGTCGGCAACGGGTTTAGTTTGGTTATGCGCTTCTACTTCACGGTACATCGTCTGATAGGCCGTGGTGCCAATCGGCCCAAGCAGCTCAATCAAATGCGTGCACCCCAACACACCCCCCACCCGCTCTCGCACCTCTTTCATCCAACCCGAACGAATCTGCAACCCTATCAGCTCTTTCATCCGGCCAGGGACCTTTTTGCAGACCGCTTCGGGAACAAAGTCGGAAACAGCTTCCAGATCATGAATGACAAATTCAACATCCAGTGTCACGCGCAGGCTCATGCCGTGAACCGGTTCTCCCGCTTCAATACGACCACTCCTAAACTCGTTGTCCACCCCATAGGTCCGCACATCCTGCAGACTTGCCTCAATATCCCAAAGGCCATCCGATCGGCGAAAGCCCTGGCAAACAATAGTTCGTGTATGGATCTGTTCTCGTTCAACTGGATCAGGCAACGGCATACTCAACAACTCCAAAAGCAAAGGACAAGTATAACGATTCAAAACCAAAAGAGCATAGATGCAGATCAGCTAATCTATCGCTGAGTTCTTAAAATTACCAATTTTTTTATAATTTTGGGTTGGGCAAGAAAACGTCAGCCTTTAGCCCACCCAAATCAGATCTATCAAAGCTCAACGAGCCAGAATAACTCGCGACAATATCCTGGCTTATGGACAGCCCCAGTCCATGCCCCTGTATGCTTTCATCCAGACGCACACCACGATCAGTAATTATCTCAAGCTCCTCTTGTGAAACACCTTCGCCGTCGTCCTCCACCAGGATATGCCAGCCCTGGTTAAGCACTTCAAATCGAATCAACACCTGCTTCTGTGCAAATTTGCAGGCATTATCAAGCAGGTTGCCCAATAGCTCCAGGACATCATCACGATCATGGGGTAGTACCAAGTGGGCCGGGCAATCTGTAACAATGCTTTTATCTGGATATATGCTGTGTATGATCTTTAACAAATGTACCAAATCCTCATCCAGCTGAGTCTGCCGGCCAGGCGTCACCACACCCACAATGCGAGCTCTTTTTAGTTCACGATCTACCACGCTGTGAATATCCGCCAGGATTTCATTACCTTGCCCACGTTGTTCAGGCGTCATGGTTTCCAACTGCGAATGCAACCGCTGTAACGGTTGCTTCAACGCATGCGCCAGATTTCCTAATGCATTGCGTGAACGTTTGACTCGCTGCCCTAATTGCTCCAACAGACGATTAATCTCACCGACCAACGGCTCAATTTCCGAAGGTAACTCCTGCAATGCGATATCCTTTTCACCCAAGCGCATTTGTCGAATAAGCTCCCTAATTTGATCTAGCTGACTAAAGCCTTTTTGCAGTATTTGATATTGCGCAAGCAAGAGAACCAGAATAGCCACTGCCACTGAAGCCAGGCCAAACAGCATAAACTGTCGCTGTTCCTGTTGCAGTGGAGAGATGTCCTCCGCTACCCAAATACTGATCTGATTGCCCTGTTTTTCAATCGTTTGAGCACAGGCAAGCCATCGCTCAGACTCTGAATAACCGATAACAGCACAATGACTTTCACCGAGTTTGAGTTCCGGTACCTTGATTTCGATATCGAACAGAGAACGTGATCGAATGAGCTGTCGGTTCACCGACACCAGATAATAATGGCCCGAACGCACTCGCTGATACACGGTGGACATTCTTTCATCCTGTAAACTCCACTCGCCATCAGGCTTTAACGCTAAAGCTGCTATAATACTGTCAGCGTCATGCTGCAGACGCGAGACAACATAACTCTCTGTCAGTTGTTGAATACCTATATGAAGTACAGTCAGCAAGACTGTCATCGCCAGGGTAACAGTGATTAACAGATTGCGATGCAGTTTCCGTTTCAGTGAGTACAATCTCAGGCCTCTCCCAAGCAGTAACCCTGGCCACGCCGGGTTTCAATAAATTCTTTACCTAGACGCTGTCGTAACCGATTGATATAGACTTCAATAACATTACTGTCTTTTAGCTGTTCCTCTTCATACACATGCTCACTGAGTTCCGTTTTAGAGATAACCTTATCCGGGTTCATCATCAGATAATACAAAATCCGATATTCAATACCGGTAAGCTCAATTACTTTCCCAAGCGCATTTGTCACCGCCTGCTTATGCACATCCAAAGTAACGCCCGCGTGACTTAAATGGTTATCAGCTCGTCCGAATTTACGCCGTACCAAGGCCTCAAGACGCGCTAGCAACTCTTCGGTATGGAAGGGTTTACTCAGATAATCATCCGCACCGGCCTTGAGTCCATCAACTTTTTCATGCCAGGCATCCCGGGCCGTCAAAATTAACACCGGCATGTTTACACTCTGTTCCCGCCATCGCTTTAACACCTCCAACCCAGGAAGACCCGGCAAGCCCAGATCAAGGATCACCGCATCAAACACCTCCTCCCTACCCAAAAATTCTGCGTCAATGCCATTGTCTGCATGCTCAATGGCATATCCGGCCTTTTTTAAGGCGGGCTTCAGGCTATTCACCAAACTCAAATCATCCTCAACCAGCAAAAGCCTCAATCTTCCACCTCCTCCTCTAACCATTCGCCGGTTTGGGCATCAATTTTTATCTCATAAACGATTGAGTCGGCACGCAAAATCTCCAACTCGTAGATAATGCGTTCGTGTTCGCGCTCCACTTCCAGGTCAAGCAAACGACCAGCCCGTAGTTCAGGGTATCTCAACATCAAGTCATCAATCGATATCACCTTACCCTCTTTAACCCACTCCAGTACATGCTCGGAGAGATCATCACGGTCGTCTGCAATCAGGGCGGGGCTGTTAATCGTCCCAACGGCCATAGCCAGGAATAGTAACCCGGTCTTCATCAAACCATCCTTTTGCTGCATCTGTATGGCAGCTATCACATTGACTAAAAGATTTTACTTTTGGATTGTCTTTGACCAAACGTTCGGGTATTTCATCATGTTCATGAATAAAATAGGGCAATTCCGTAATCCGTAACGGTGGTTCATCCGACAATTCTCCAAATTTCTGGTTCGCTTTCCTGCTTTTTCCTTTTGGCGGCGCATGCTTCTCCAGGTATTGGCTGACATGGCTTGCAGTAGCATCTTCCAACTCAGCGTTATCACCGAAATGGTCACCCAACCCGCCCATTATTCTGCGCCAGCTCTCTCGCGGCAATAAACCGGGTGGATAAGCCAAGTGGCAGGCACCGCACTCTTCGGTATAAACAGGATCCTGTATATCTCCCATCATTTTGTATCTATGATCTTCACCCTCTTCTTCATGCTCGCCAAATTCTTTCTTATCCCAGTCCACAGAAGCATTACCGGAAATCCCGATCGCGGCAAAGGTGAGCGCCGAACCCAGCAGGAAAGTGCCGGTTACCCAGCGAATTTTACTCATTTCATTATGCATTGTATCAACCTTTTAATTGATTCGTTCTTCAACTCATATCACTGCTGATTCAACCAACTCAGCAAATCACCCTTTTCCTGCGGGGTGCATTCGCGCGAAAAGGTCCATCGGCAGTTGCGTAAAAACCATTTTTCAGTCTTTTTGCGATCCGTCATCCTTTGCGCATAAGCTGAAGGCGCCATTGGTTTAATTGTTTTGCCGGTGCGATTGTGTTTACCTCCTGCTCGGGCAGAAGCTGAATGACAGGAGGTACAACTACGCCCATTTACCTCGTGCGACCAGAGCATTTGTCCAGCTTTGGAACTAAACGGGCCAGCGCCAATTAGCTGATACTCCTCCAGTAAAGCCTGTAGCACCGGGTTAGCACTAGCGGTTGTTACCGCTAATGCCAACAACGTTGTAACTGCCAGGACAAACAGCTTGGCGCAGCATCTATTCATACTTGTTCCCCCAGACCCGCACCATCTTTGTCCTCTGACCCATCTACCGATTCAGAGCGCTTTTCTCCATTAATCATCGCTACGGTCAGATTCTCCCGGTGCAACAAACTGCTAAAGAGCACGCCAGCTACATGGACAACCACCATCAGCAACGTGAAATTCGCGAAGAACTCATGGATCTCCTCCAGAACATCCTCTGACCAGGTGGCAACAAACGTTCCCGCTAAAGGGCCATGCTCTTCAGTAGCAAACAGCGAGACCCCTGAAAACGCGGTCAATGCCAGGGAAGATAACAGGATCAGCGTCATAGCCGCCCCGGCGGGATTGTGCCCAATATAACGTCTTGATTTGCCGACTATCATCTGTTTTATATACTCGACAACCTGCCGCGGACCTGTCACAAAATCCGAGAATCGCGCATGACGCGTGCCGATCAACCCCCAGATCAAACGAAAACTAATTAGCAGAGCAATGCTATACCCGGCATAACTGTGTATCGTCATCCAGTCGTCTTCGGTGAGATAGGCCAGGAAGAAGAAAAATGCCAGAGACCAGTGGAAGATACGGATCAAAGGATCCCACACATTGGTTGTTTGAACGCCTCGATTAATCATGTTATCTACCTCCAGATAATTTACTTTGGGGTAGATTAAGGCCCTGAAGATTAAACCAAGCTTAAAACGCCAAACTTAATCCAATAAATCTTGTACCATCGTGGATATCCACGCAAAACTGATATTTATCATTGCCCGCCGCGAACGAAGGGATCTTAATAGATTAAATAACCACAGGAGAAAGCGCTCTATGAATAACTTGAAAGCCTACCCCGTCTGGGATGCCAGTGTTCGCTGGTTTCATTGGCTCAATCTGTTGTGTATTCTGGGGCTAATCGCCGTTGGTGTTGCCATTCTTAACGCTAAGGCGTTGGGCGTCAGTAACGATGGCAAGATTCTACTAAAGACGATACATGTCTGGATCGGATACGTATTTGCATTAAATTTATTATGGCGGCTGGTTTGGGCCTTCATTGGCGGGGCGCATGCACGCTGGGGCGCAATTCTGCCCTGTGGAGAGAGTTACCTGACCGAGTTGCGTCACTATATATCTGGTTTTATTGCAGGTAGACCGCGCCAGTATGTCGGGCACAATCCACTTGGCCGAATTGCTGTCACCGGCCTGCTCCTCTTGCTGGTAATACAGGCCATCACCGGTCTGGTGCTAGCAGGCACAGATCTGTTTTATCCTCCCATCGGTACATGGATCGCAAACTGGGTGGCCGCCGCCGACGTCAATCCAGCACTACTGGCTCCCTATGCGCCGGAAACATACGACAAAGTCGCCTACGAAGCGATGCGAGCTTTTCGCAAACCCTTCATCACCGTTCATTATTACGGCTTCTACGCGCTGCTGGCACTCGTCTCACTTCATATTCTGGCCGTGGTTGTAACCGAACTGCGCGAAGGCGGCAGCCTTGTTTCTGCGATGTTCTCTGGCCGAAAAATACTGAGCGAAAAGCCCGCGGATTATGATCAATAATTTTGAATTGAACATAATCACTGGGTTTAACTGGTTTTCGCTACCAAGATAGGGCCTAAAACAGGGCGATAAAAGGAGAAGCAAAAGCCCTCCTCTTACGCTTTCGGCCCTGCTTGGCTACGAGGTTCTATCCATGACAAAAAAAGTTTAGCTTGTTGCCATCTGGATCGCGAAAATAGGCACAGTAAAAACCACCATCTCTCATTCCAGGAGCACCTTCATCCTTGGCACCAAGTTCCAGTGCTTTAGCATGTAATGCATTGACCTCTTCTGTGCCATTGGCGGCCAGGGCGATCATCATACCGTTCCCCACAGTTGCCGGATTTTCATCAAACGGCTTGATAATTACGACCATGGGCTTATCCTCACCAGCACTCCAAGCCACAAACCGATCCGCCTCCATCACACGAACTGCGCCCAACTCCTTTAGCAACTGATCATAAAATTCACCCGATTTTTCAATATTATTTGTGCCGATAGTAACGTAGCCAATCATGGGTATTCTCCAATTATTATATGCGGAATGCACAAGGATGATGTATATCAACTAGAACATCAATTGGCTATGACCTTTTAATTTCCTTAAGGTTTCTTTTGTCCTGTTGGATCCAGAATATAAATGTATCCAAACCTGGATCTAAAGCCGCATAGGTCTGCTCACTGCCTTATCGCTGCACCTCAATTCTCTGCCAATTCTGGCTATTCACCAGCGGATCCGTATTTGGTTCATACAGGGCATCATTGTTAAGGATGTAGCGTCCGTTGCCATCTGTATAAACATTGTCATAAAAACTCGGCAACTTCACTGTCTCGCCAGAAGGCGTCATATAGGGCGTTTGCTCATGAATCGCATCCACCACCTTGGCCTGAATCCTGTCTGAAGACGCATTGCGGTTCTTCCAGCCGCTCATGATAATATCGCTCGTTTCATTTAGCGTCTGCATCCGTTTTTGATGAGCCTGGGCCGATATCCGCATGCGGTCCATATTGCCCTTGTGGCGAATTTGCGCCAACTGCGCCCAGTACTTATCCATCTCTGCCTGCCACGCAGGATTGATCCTGACCGATCCCAAGATCGAAATCAGCGCCGGGTCATTTAAATAATCCGTCCCCGCCTCGCCACGCAGCGAGTACATTGTGGTCACCGACCAAACCCCCGATGTCACCTGCCCCTGCCATAATGAAATTACGTAATTCCAAAGCACCAACACGCTCTCCTCGTACGCTCGGCCATCGCGGCGATAAGCAAGCACCACCTTGGTCGCCTGCGTGTCGTACTCCTGCATCAGCCCAGTTTGCATCCCCATCTGATTATTCTGCCGAATCTGCTGAAAAAGCTGCTGACTCTGCCCCTGTTGGCGCAGCTGCGCAGTCAACTCCGGCACACCCTCCTCCGACACAAGACGCAGGTCACTCGTCTTGGGATCCGGATTGATCTTAGCCATCTGCATCAACCACATCCCTGGAGAGCCGGGTAGCGGAAAGTACAGATTTCCCTGCAGAGTGGGTTGTAGTATCTGTCCCGGTTGGTTGTGATTGAACTCAAAAATAAAACTCGGAAAGAAACGCGCCTGGCGACCGTCGGGTGCTATAAACTTCACATCAACCATTACTGGCATACTATAGAGCTGCGGTGGCGAGCGCTGTAGTCCGCCTTCCACAGTCCAGCCCTCTGGGACCAAAATCGTCGAAGCCACCATGTTATTCATTTCCGGATCAGTCAGCTTATGCTCACGAAAAACCATCGGTCCGGTAGCTCCAGTTTGCGTAACAGGGTCAGCCCGAAGCAAGCCCGCAGAGGCCACAGCCCCCATCAGACTTACGATAAAAAGCCAAAACCTCCAACGATGCGCCGAATGTCGGATTGTATCCATCAATGCTGTCTTCATGGTCATTGCTAGCCTCCTGCCACTATGCGACAAACCCAAACGCTATGACAACAGCGCCGTGCAGCAAATAACTAAACGGCGCGTATTAGGTCGTTAGTAATTCGATATTAGTATTTGCTTTACGACGTACTCACTCGTCTTGGTCGCAACGCCTGTATTCAGAGAACCATCTTTATTATCTTTATTGATATAGGCAGGAAAAATGGTGGCCACTTTGTTATCCGTTTTTACCACAACTTTGGCAACCAACACCGAGACGTCAGTGTAATACCATCCCTTAATTGCCTCGTTCCATCGTTTATTTTGAGTTCGCTTCCAATCTTTAGCTTCAAAGTGAATACCCATAATTTGATCATTAGGGTACTTTTTGCTCCACGCCGAGCGGATCATTTTTTCAAGATCACCCTTATCCCCACCTGAATAATTATCCTGAGGTCGCTTTTCCTTATCAATCTGGTTCGCATTACTGATTTTATAAGCTTTTTGTATCGCTCTTTTTTCACAATTTTTTGCAATCACCGCTCTTTTCTTGGGAGGTAATTTATCTAGCATTTCTGGAGAACAACGATCTGCAAACGCAGCGCCCGAAATTACGCCCAAGTAAACAACAGCGCAAAGTGATGTGATTTTAATTTTTTTCATTGCCAACCTCTTATAGTTAGGAGAATAGTGCACAAGCGGCAAGAACCAAGAATTAAATACTTAACCAATAATAGTTAAGTCAAGAAACAAAAAAACTGCAAGTCGCCAGCTATACGAAGATGGGAAAAGATGTCTAAAATATTGATATTTGGAATGCGCGCTTATGATACTTTGGACTTTCCCCGGTTCTCCTGATACTTCTGGCTTATTCTTGGATCTACGCTTAAAAAATCAATGCGTCCCCTTAATTATGCTGTGACCTAATGAAACATTACAGCGCATAATTTGAATCAATCTACTGCTCCAACACTTTTCTCCCTGTTTTCTTGCAATCGAGCAACGATATAGGAGTGGACGATACCCACCAGCCAGGCAATGATCAAACCAGTGGTCGCACACTCAACCAGCAGGGCATCTTCACCCACTAACGGTTTGGACACCAAGTCGATAATCGCGGAAATATCTGCTGGAACCTCTCCACTCAGAATTTTGTCAGCTATGTGTAACGCCTTTTCGACAACACTAGAAACCACCACATAAAGCGCTATTAATGCACCTGCAGCTAAAACAGCCGCTGTGGAATAACGCTTCAAATATAGATGCCCCGCTCCCGGGAATATGAAAGCGGACATCAGCGCTGATTTTGTTGATTTTCTCATTCAGGTATTACCTTCACTAAAGACGATACTAAAACCCAATTTATTTTCTCCACTTCGCCCATGGATCTATACCAGTATCAACTGAGGTACTTGAAGAGTTCGACGATTTGCGATCATCCTTCCGAGCGTTATCATTAATTCGATTGTTAGAACGCCGACCGTTTCGTTGAGCGCCATAATCCTTACCCGAACCCGAGCTATATGTAGCCAATTTCCTAACACGTTTTTCGCGCAATCCTTCAGCTTCTTCCAGGCTTAATTCAGCAGGCTCTCCCGGCGTTTGATCTTCTGGCACAATACGGTCTCTAGGCGGCAATTGGAGCTGTTCGGCAGACGCTCCCGGTAAGTTTTTAAATTTATACATATAAAAAGCTTCAACTTTTTCGCGCGCCCAATCTGTTTTTTTAAGGAATTTCACACTGGAATCAATGCTCGGATTGGTCTTAAAGCAATTGATATTTAAATAGGCAAAAAGAATATCAAAACCGTAGTGATCCACCAGCTCAATCAACAAATTTTTTAAACTGACACCGTGCAAAGGGTTGGTTTTGTAATTGATCTCATCGTTCATGGTAATGTCCATCCAGGAAAAGTAAGTGTGCCATGATGCCTTTTGTAACTCAGATAAATATAACGCCACAAAACGGATTATCCTCCTCTCTATAACGCCTGTATTTGGAACCGACTGTAACTGTAAGGAGATCCCAGCCGCATAGCAGCGACAATATGTGTTTATGATGCATTGTTTTATTCGGCTTTCTTAACTCGTATTTTATTGCCGCCGATAGTCTTGTTGTTGAGGTTTTTTATTGCAATTTTCGCTTCCCCAGCCCTTGGCATTTCAACAAAACCGAAGCCTTTAGATACACCACTAACCTGATCCATGATTAAGCTACAAGATTGGACTTTTCCGAATGCTTGAAATACAACACTCAGCTCTTCCTCTGTGGTTAAACGATCTAAGTTGCGTACTAATAATTTCATATAGTTACCAAGAATAAGCTATTGATTAGCGATAGAATTTTGATTGCATACTTAGTTGTATAAAAGTTACTAAAATTCCCATATTAGTCACTCAACACACTTCATCTTGAATTACCCCATGGGGACTGTTTTTCAAATGTTGAGATATATAAACTTTCAACCTTGTCTCTGGCCCACTGGGTCTTACGTAAAAACTTCAGTGACGACTTAATAGAGGGTTCACTCTTAAAGCAATTGATGTTGATTCTTTGAGCCAGCCCATTCCAGCCGTAGTGATCCACCAATCTCGTTACCACCACCTCAAGCGTTACGCCATGCAATGGATTATTCGGTTGATCTTTACTCATGCTACAAAGATACCACCATTACTCTTGTTTCTGGGGCATATATAACCATTTTTCTCACTTGGTCGACGCTGTTCAACAGAGCTAGCCAATGGATCCATTTGTGATATTTGACAACGATTCATTTACATCAAAGATCTTGGCATGCACTTCTTGAACGCCAAGGCCCTTTAGTCTAGCGGTGTGTTTATCAAGATAGGATTTGGCGGTTTCCTCGTTTTCAAACAGATAGATACCCCCGGCTTCGTTCGTGCTTTCATTTTCTGTCCATATTTTCCATATAAATCCACGCTCTCCTGTTATTGAAATAGCTAGATCTTTTAATGCCACCGCCATTTGATCGCCAAAAGGTCCGCTGAATGGAAAGTCTATTTGTAATAACTTTGGCATATCTACTTCCTCCTGTTTTGGTACTAATATTTCTGGGGTGATCTATGACTCTTGGTTTCATGACCCTCTTGATTGCTCACTGGATTCCATCAAAAAGCAAGCATACTGAAAAGTCTACGTTTGATTTTTTCTGTAGTGCTTTTCCATTCCATCAAGAACGTTACGGAGCAATTGATCCAGGCATTCCCGATAGTTTTTATGGTCAGCGCGTCGAAATAAGGCGCTCAACTCATGCTTACTTAAAGTGAATCCATTCAGTTTAAGCATCTCAAGCAAATCATCTGCCTGTAGGTTTAGAGCAATTTTCAACTTCCGCAACACCATGTTATTGTTCAGAACAGGTTCAGGCTGAGGTGTGCCGTCACCTTTAGGGCCTCTATTCTTTATAATTAGCCCATTCAAAAAACGAGCAAGCTTTTCATCTTTACACAAAACAAATCCAGGCTCTCCTTCGCGCGTCAACCAGGCAGTCAGCTCAGACTTACTTACTTCATGCCCACCCAGCTTAAATATTGAAAGCATAAGCTGATCGCTAAAATCAAAAATATAACGTACTCGGCGCAAGATATCGTTATTGTTGATAACTAGCCCTCCTGTGCAGGCGGTTTTTCACCGACCTCAATGGCTTTCGCCGTAATTTCCACATAAATGGTCATAATGTTGTTCTCAACAAGGTCATCGATATTTTTCGTTAGCGTTGAAAGATGCACCTCAACAGCAGTCTCTTCAGATTGCCCAAATTTGCAATCGAAGCCCCAATATTTAGCACCAGAAGGCAGAGGTTTTTTGCGTTCTTTTTTCAGGAATTTTTTGATATCGTGCTTTACCGAGTCTACGACGCGAGGCACTTTGATTTTAGGGTGTTCTAACTTATAGGTCTTTTTCATTGGGATCCTACTGGGATGGGCAGCCACTGTACGCTGGCGAGTTTCTAATGGCGCGCAGTGTAATGTTTATATGAGGATTCTACCATCACTTTGGGTCTTAGCTTGAGTTTCCGGGGTCAGAAGTTTCTGGGGTCGCCCATTAGGCTTCGCCCTCCTAATACTTCGACCACTGAATTTGGTATCCCTTTTCGCCTGCTCCTTTGAGGTTTTCAGATACAAATACCTGATCCACTCTGGCAATATCTCCCAGCAGCAAGCTGCTTTCGGCGTCCTGGATTAGAATCATTTCGCTTAGAGAATGCTCATCTAATCCACCCGGCAGGTTATCTACAAATAAATTAACCTTCCGCTCAACCTCGGAAATTGTGAGGCCGTACTGATAGAGTCTAGTAAGAGAAACTTCGATCAAATAGCCGCGGGATCGATCATTAGTTAAAGCAAAGGGCTGCCAACTACCCGGCAATAGCTCTGCTGCATCGATCGCCACTTCAACTTGCTCAAAATGACCAATCTTACTTATCGGGATGGCTATTCCATCTCGAGCGAGCATATTCAAACCCATTAGCTCATCAAAACCAACTCCTGCTGGAGCTAGCCGGAGCAATGCCGCCACCTCCTCATTTGCATAAGCTTCATTCATATTTAAATTCCTGACCACATCTTGATCCAATCTAAACCTGAGTTCGCTACGAGCAAAAGACGATAGTTCTGGAATTAACGGCTCGATGTTTGTGACCAGCCTGCTTTGTGCAGCGGGATGCTGAAATACCTCAAGCAGCTTTGCCGACAACGCTGTTTTAGCCGTCCGGGTTTGCCACTCCTCATGCAAGCTGATTTCTATCAGGAATTCTACGCTGTAAAGCCGCGCTATGTCAGCTTGCGGGTTCGGGGCCTTTCCAATCCTTGCATTAACTGCGCTAACTTCGTTAATAGCAATGGCTTGACGCTCCATTCCCTGATACAGCGACAGGACTTCTCGACTGGATAAGTCATTGGCAAAAGACACCCGCACCAATATCGGTTTGCTATCGCTGGTAAAAAATTGTTCGGCACCAACAAAAAAACTACTTACCACAACAAAACCAACCAACACACCAAAGCCTACACCAAAGTGCTTCAGGTTTTTCCGTGCCTCTGCCCTCCTGGAGTCTTTATCCTCCTTTTTCGCCAGGGTTCGAGTTAAAGCCAGGGTGAACTCTCCACAGACCCAGTACACGACTATGACTAATACCCCCGGCATGAGCAAAACAGCGCTTTTCCTGCCATCGCCACCGTAATAGGCAGCAACGGCCATCAGGTTGAAGAAGATCAACATTTTGAAAAAGTAGGTGAAGTTAAATTGCCCGGAAACACGATCAATTGACCCGACATGCAGGATACTCAGGATTGATGACGCAAAAAGTATCTGAGAAAAAGAGGGTGGGAATTCCAGTGGCACAAATCTGGAGATATAAAAAGACATTAAGGGTGCCAGGATCAGCCCTCCCAGAACCACTGAACCTGCGGCATACCAATAATATTCAGATTTTGTATAAGCTTCGGAATTCATCAAATGTCCTTGCAGTAGTTAAGCGTCTGAGCACTCCCTTCCAATCAGCCGATAGCCTTAACCGGAAAAAAGGAGGAATATAGTAGGCACCCATCTTTTAGGTGCACTTGCGACCTGAATCCGTCAGAGAAGGCAAAATCATTCGAGTCTCCCCCCATCGATAGTACTTTGCCAGATGTTGGTGTCATTCCAGCCGCCTGCTTCCGAATTTTCTGGGGTCACCTTTATACCCCAACGATTGCCAATCGAGTCGCCCTGTTTCTCCGTGACAATCCTGACATTTAAGCGATTGCTCCTTCGGGACGACCATGTGGGTGATCTGCCAATACATTTTGGTTTCGACAAAGTCGTATTTACCGCTGTAGGGCAGGTTCACAGCAGCCATCCCATCGGTTATGGATTGGTTCCAGTCGAAGTGCTGCCAATACCCGCCAAATAAATTTGGCACAACCAGGTAATTGTTTACTGTGTCATAGGGCTGTTTGCCCGCCATCAGTTTAAACGGAAAGATTTTAGCGTCCTTGTGATCGATCGTGGCGGTGGGGCGGGACAAATAAATAGGCTGACGTGGATTAATTTTATCTCCAGGAATATAGCGATCTGATTTTCCGTCGTACCACGAATAGGTGGGTATGATGTTTTTCCCCCACCGCATTTCGCCCTTGCTTTTTGCATAGAGATCCATCCCGAATTGGTCTTTTTCCGGTATACGATCCGCACCGGCGCTGGACCAATCGGCCCAAATTTTCGTCGGCTGATCCTTTGCGAAGCTGGGAATATGACAAGTCTGACAGGCTACGCTAAGCATATGCTGGTTCAAGGTTGAACGGCTATGTGGTTTGGTGTTGTGACATCCGCCGCACTCGACGCGTTTCCCTGCGCCGGTCGATACAGACATTGCCTGTCCAGGAATCCGGTGGCGCTTTGTCTGATGGCAGGTTTGACAAGACATATTTGCGCCATCCACCCCCATATGAACGTCATAGTCCCGTGTCGGACTGATTAGAGAAGTATCAAGGTCGCCATGCTTGATATGGTCGCCACCACCCCCAAAGAAGTGACATGATCCGCAGGTCTTTCTGCTTGTATTTCCAACCTGTTTGGCTATTTTCTCCAAGTCCACATTTGCGTTTGGAATGCCGGCCCTGTTGCGGTCCTTTGTGTAGAGCCCGGTGGTGTCGTGACAGACGAGACAGTCAATATTTTCAATATTTTTGAAATCAAAGGATTCGTTTTTCCAACCATATCCAGCGTGACAGCTGGTGCATCCTTCCCAGTTGGACGGCACCGAAATACAAAAGTTGTTGATCGCATTTTTTTTGCCTAAAGCAACCGCTTGCTTGTGGCCAGGGATATACTGTTGGGTTGACCAAGTCCAGTGAACATCCTTGGTAAAATCATGCGCTTCCTGTTGGTGACATTTGAGGCAAACGCGGGTCACATCCGGGCCTTGTTCGAACGGCCCCATTATTCGATGCGAATGGCTCGCCTCTGCTTGGGCGAAGGAAATATTTCCCGCCACGGCAGTAGCAAGGAAAATTAACAGGCAACTTGCCAGATTATGCATTTGATTGATACCCGATAGTTTTCATCGTCAAAAGGGCTTTGACTCCTTTAATCCTGAGCATATTTATTTCCACCACATGGATGGTAGAAATTGATCCTCACTTTGCTCGTCCTAGCATAATGCAATATATGGCTTTCGCCGTTCAAGCAGATAAATAATAATTCGCGTCTGCTATACTTAATCAATATCAAAAAATGGGGCTGCTGCAAAGTTGCAACAGTTAAAGGACGAATGGAATTAATCGAAACGTCTGATGACGATATTGAAAGTCGCGTACGAGCGACACAAATTCAAGCCGTCGTGCGTTTAACGCCGCTTTGTGTGGCTGTTAACCTCCTTAATGTTGTCATCATATGTACTGTTTTTTGGCGCACAATATCCTATTGGGCGTTGTGTAGTTGGGGATTGATCGTCTTGTCTGCCAATACCGCTTCACTCTGCAACTGGTGGCGAACGCGTAATGATCTCGCACCAGCAAGGGCCTCAGAGCGGGCGATCTTGCGGGCCGCACAGCAAGCGAGCTTCTTGGCGCTTTTGTGGGTTTTTCCTTTGGTTGTATTCATCAATCTAGCAACAGCGGAACAACAAATGTTCTTAATGGTCGTCACCACAGGAATGATTTGTGCCGGTGGTTTCGCCTTATCGACGGTTCAAAAAGCCGGTGTTGCGTTCCCCCTTGTGCTTGGAGTAGGTGCCGCGATAGCTTTGATACGGTCCGATTTATCGGTCGCTGTGCCACTCTCAATTATGCTCGTACTTTATGTCCTGATTGTGGTCGTCAGTGTTATCAATGCATCAAGAACTTTCAGCGCACGAATTAGGGCTGAATTGTATGCTGAAAACCAAAATCAGATTATCAGTCTGCTCTTACGGGATTTCGAAGAAAATACGGCCGATGTACTTTGGGAAACTGATAGTCAATCGTATCTTCGTCAAACGTCAAAAAAATTTGCAGAGCTAATGGGGTTTTCTAGGCAAGCTCTCAAGGGTAAGAATTTTCAAAAGATTATTGAACAAAATCAATTATCCCTAAAAGAAGCATTAAAGGATAAAGCTGTTACTGCGCTGAGTCATCTTAGTGCAGCGCTAAATGAGGGGCAGGGATTTCGAGATCTCAAGCTACCCGTACAGGTTAGTGGGCAAGTACGCTGGTGGTCTCTCACTGCTAAACCTATGATTGCTGGTGGTTGGCGTGGAGTGATTTCTGATGTCACAGCAATTCACGAGGCACAGCATCATATATGGCAAATGGCTCATTATGATGCCGTGACAGGTTTGTACAATCGACACAAGTTTCAAAAAACGGTTGAAATTGGAATAGCTGAGACACGAGGTGGCCACTGGTCCTGCGCTGTCTTATACATCGATTTAGATAAATTCAAGATTATTAATGACACATTGGGACACAGTTTCGGTGATCGCATGCTCTCGATAGTGGGGCAGCGCATGCAGCGTCAAATTCGCGGACAGGATTTACTAGCACGCATCGGTGGTGATGAGTTTGGGATCGTTTTACGACGTATCGATAGTCCAAATGAAGCGATTGGCGCAGCGCAGCGTATTTTAAAAGCTTTAGAACGTCCCTGCGATGTTGATGGTGTTACCGTCCCGGTGAATGCATGTATTGGTATTGCCGTGGCCCCATCTGACGGAGTTAACACTGATCTACTACTCAAGCATGCTGATCTGGCTTTATACTCAGCCAAATCCCAGGGGACCGGAGTTTACCGTTGCTACATAAAGAGCATGGGGGTAAAAGTTGAGAAGCGATTACGTATAGAACAAGCACTTAAAGAAGCGTTAGAAAAGAAAAGTTTGCACGTAGTGTTCCAGCCTCAGCAACAACTTGATTCGACACAAATTACCGGCTTTGAGGCACTAGCTCGTTGGCATCATCCAGAGCTTGGAGAAGTCCCTCCAGATATATTTATCTCAGTTGCAGAAGAATGTGGCTTGATACAAGAACTAGGTGCTTGGGTGCTAAGTGAAGTTTGTCGGCAAATGAGCTACTGGCCTGAATCAATAATGGTAGCAGTTAATCTTTCACCCTTGCAGTTACTTGAAAAGAACTTTGTTGAACAGGCACTAAACGAATTGGCAAAAAATAATGTCAACCCGCACCGTTTGGAATTTGAAATTACAGAGTCATTATTACTTAATGATACGGTTCTGATGCTGAATAAGCTACAAGAACTGAGAGCATCCGGTATACGTATTGCGCTTGACGACTTTGGTACTGGATATTCCGCGATGGCCTATTTACGCCGCTTTCCTTTTGACACACTTAAAATTGATCGGAGCTTTATTCATGAGATCACGGCGCATGCGGATGCACTGGCAATAGTAGTTGCAATTATTGAAATGGCACATGCGCTTAATATCTCTGTTGTGGCTGAAGGTATTGAAGATCAAGAAACATTGAACCTGATGCGTCAGAATAAATGTGATGTTGCTCAGGGCTTTTTTATCTCACGGCCATTAGCGTTAATTGATATCAAAAAATATTTAAACTCTCAGTGCGATTCTTTTGTCCTGAACTAAAAATTTCATTCGTACTTGATCTCTTGATCTATGGTGTCAGACTCACTGCTGATCCCTTTGATTTATGTGGCAAAGACGGTTATCACTCCTCATCAAAAGCCAGATCCTTACTTGTGAACTGGCGGATTCCAATTTGCTCCAATGCGGATAATGCTGCTTTCCTCCCAAACATCGCTAATGCGGTAAAACTGTTTAAAACTGGGTACCCCCTCGGGGAGGATTATCCAGGGTTGCTTGCTTTCAGTATAAATATGTACGCTGGGGGGCAGGCGGTCCGGTTCATCTAGAGTACCGACACGCATAAACCAGCAATCGTCGAAACGACCACTTTTGTATTCGCTCCACACATAGGTGGCACACTCGGGACAGAAAAATGCGGTGTGGTGGGTATCAGGAAAGCGAAATTGTGCAATGTCACCACAGAGAATATCTACTTGGCTTTTTTCTACTAGCGCATTCATTACAAAAGCACTTCCGGTTACCCGTTGACATTGGCGACAGTGGCAAGCATGAACGATCAATGGGTTGGTGTTCATCCTAAAACGAACACTCCGACATGAGCATCCACCCTCATACTCACTTTCAACGGTCATGACTTAGTCTCCTTGATATGTGTTATGGCGTTCGTTCCCAAAAATCTAATGCGGGTCCGGGTAAAATCATCTTAACGCGATTCGCTTCAAATACTTTCCATTTCAGAATATTCGATACTGAGTACAAGTCCTGTTCCCAGAATTAGTTCTTTGCCGCATAACGCCCCAGCTCACAGGAGAGCGAGCGCAGCGAGTGATTCCTATGGAGCTGATTGTTAGAGCACACTTACTAAGGCTCCGAAATAAAACGTAAAAATGCGTCAGCAAGACCGGTTGTGCGCTTCTGCCCCAAACCATTCCCGGACATTGTCACATGCAAACCATCTGTATTAATTAAACCTCTTGAATAAAGGTCTGTCCACAATTGATCGTAAAGCTCTCGTTGACCTTGCAGCACACGGGGGGTCATGCAGCACACGGGGGGTCAGGTCTTTGATTTTGGAAATCGATCGAGTCTGACCCCTTTGATGGTTTTTACCCGTGCAATTTAAGCCTTTATTAAGTCAATATGAATTTGTAAAATGAACTTACCTTGGCTCATCTTGATAGACCGGATAGTATAAGAAAACATGATAATGGAGTAAGATATGAGATGGATCTATAATTTCGGAAACCAGCCGCAGAAAGAACAATATTGTCAAATACTATGTACATCAATGCGACGTTTGCCTGCGATACTGGTCGCATTTTGCGTAGCCGTAGGTTCACAGACAAGTAGAGCATTTGATTGCGGCAACGTCGTGGATGTGTCGCAGATAGAGTGCCTGGCGCTTGACACACTGAGCGCGAATACCAATGTTGCTGGCTGGGACGATACAAGCGGCGGGTGGAATGATGCTGGTGATACTACGGTTTGTGATGCTTATGGTGTGACCTGTCTGGCCGGTGGTATTCATAAGTTGAAACTTCAAGAGAATGGGCTAGTGGGGACGCTTCCTCCAGAGCTAGGCAACCTCGAAAATTTACATGAATTACAGATAAACAGAAATCAACTCAGTGGTGGAATACCACCGGAGCTTGGCAAGCTGACGGATTTAGAGCGCTTGGTGCTGAGTAGTAACGGATTAACGGGCCCTATTCCATCTGAGCTCTCTTCTCTGCACAACCTTTGGCAATTGTTCCTTATCTTCAACCAATTGAGCGGTGAGATTCCGTCCGAATTGGGTAAACTGTCCAGCTTAACGGACTTGAGCCTTTTTCTTAATCAGCTGACGGGGCCTATTCCCCCCGAACTGGCCAACCTGACTAATTTGGAAAGGCTATGGCTGGAAGAAAATTACCTTACCGGGAATATCCCAGTAGCATTAACGACAATGTCAAATCTCAAGACTTTATGGCTCACCAATAACCAGCTTACAGGAACCATACCCTCAGCGCTCGGTGATATGCCGAGCTTGGAAGTATTACATCTTAATAAAAATCAGCTTACCGGATCAATTCCGCGAGAGTTAGGCAACTCAAACACATTGAGCCATATTAGGCTAGAAACCAACCAGCTATTTGGATCAATTCCCGCCGAGTTAGGTAATCTGCATGACTTGTTCTGGCTGGATTTAGGTCACAATAATTTAACAGGCCTCATTCCCTCGAGCGTGGGTAGGCTAACCAACCTAGCAGTTATGAACTTAAACAATAACCAGTTAAGCGGTTCCGTCCCACCCCAAATCGGCAATATGGAAAGTTTACAGGGTTTGTATTTGTACAATAATCAATTTTCCGGAGACCTACCTGATACCATGGTCAATTTGACCAATATGGACGGCATCCATAGCGACCTGAGGATCCAAAATAATTGCCTTACCGAAAGTAACCCTAAAGTCAGAGCATTTATCGACAGTAAATCGTCACCGACTGATATTTATGGATTGGATAATCAGCGTATTGATTGCGCCAGTGTCTTAGTTAAAAATTTGTTAACTCCAGTTAATGGCTTGTGGTCTATTGTCAAAGAAGATAATGGCCGACCTGGGCGCGGGTTTCAATTGGAAACACAAAATGACGTATTGGTGTTGACTGTATATGGGTATACCCGTTCGGGCGATGCTAAATGGTGGTTGGCGGCTGGTGCCTTGCCGATCGATTCAAATGAAATAACATTGGATCTTGGACATTATAGCGGTGGCACTTCGTTTGGTATGGAACATGTTAACGCCCTCTACTTGGGGTCTCAGGGTAGAGTGACTCTACGCTTTGATCGCAGCACCAGTGGGGAGATATGTTTCCCGGACGAATCCTGCAAGGCCATCCATGCTTTTAAATTCGGGTGGGCAGATAGCGCTTCAGCTCTCTTGGGAAATTGGGTGGGCACAGCGGTTGATCGAGTCTCTGAAGAATTATTTGCCTTTGATTTGGAGTTTACAGATGTTCGCAACTTCCGTAATCCCGGTGTGATTGATGAGGTCGTTGGTTTTGGCAATGTGATCTATCAAGGTAATCAATCGTCAGTTGATGTGGTGTGCCAGCGTATCGTAGATAGTGGTAACGAGCCAGTTTTTACCTGTACCACCGAATTATCTGGTGAAACGTTACAGTTTGCTTTCGATGTAAATAACAATGGAATGGCAGGGCAACTTTATAGTTTGACTGACGATAACGTAGATGCTGATTTATACGGTTTTCGTATTACTTCTGAAAATGGTAGATCAATTCAGCCAAATTAAGCAATGTTTCAGTCTATTACTGCGGGCCATACCGCGCACCAAAATAGAGATATCAAGGGGAGAGATTTCAAGGGGACGGAGGTTTTGATCGCGCCGTCGATAACGCTCCTTGTCATCGTTTATTCAATAGCAGGTCAGATTACTTCACAGCAGGTTAGCGCGCAAAGGCAAAAGGCTAGACTTGACGCCATTCCCCGAACAGCTTAAAACTAATCAATCGAGTGTGTCAGACACTTTAGATTTTGGATGAATATTCTCTAAATTACATGATAGCAACTCTACCGACGAAACTTGCTGACACTCAACAATCGGGTTGGCAACTAGAAACTCTTCAATAATTTTATTATTTTCATAAATCCTATTGTTTGGCCCATAATCCCTCCCCAATAAATCTGTTATTCTCTTATTGGTTTTATATCTCATTGCAATTAAACGCTTAACATACTCCTGTGCTTCTGAAGGATTATTCGCATAAGCCTCATAAATTGATATAAGACTTCTACTCTCAGATGATTCAATGGACAACAAATCCATTATGTCGATCAAGTATGCACTTTGCTTTTGAAAGGATGCTAATTCCTGATTCTGTTTTCCAATCATAAATCCTAGTGTAAGAAAAATAATAGCCAAAAGTATCTGATTTATTACTAATTTCAATTCAGCTCTCCAAATATATCGCGTAAGCCCGCGGATGGAATGCGGGGGTCAGATTTAATAGGTTGGATTCAAGAATGCGGGGGGTCAGGTCTTTGATTTTGAAATCGATCGAGTCTGACCCCTTTGATTGCACAGCAGGTTAGCGCGCAAAGGCAAAAGGCAAGACCTGACCCCAGTTTTGCAGTTTTGTGCTATCGCCCGGTTGACAGATATCGACTTATGGGTGACCCATTGTCCTTTTTCGCAGTAGAAGACCAAGACCACCAAGGCCCAATAGCAGTAGCGAGGCCGGCTCGGGAACGGCGGAAACCAGGGAAACTTGTGTGAAGACCACGTCAGTACGTCCGTCGAATTCTGGTACGACAACAGCAAACGCGTCCAGTTTCATCAAGGCTTCGCTGGTGAAAAAGATGCCATCTGCGATCAGAGCCTTTGCTGCGGCGATACTCAGCTGACTGGCTAAACTGCCCGGGCCGGGTGCCTCGGATTGGTAAAAACCGTCGCCGTTGATTTCCACCGTTCCGTTCATGATGTAGTTAAGCTCGTCGACAAAACCAAATTCTTGGCTGCGCACGAAACCGCTGTTGATCGTCAGCTTACCAGTCGTCAAGACGTCATCGAAACGAAGCTTGTCGAAGACGATCATAGCGCCACTGTCAACCGTAATTTGCGAACTACCAAAGAAAAAGAAATCGTCATCTGCGATAATCTCGCCGCCGTCGACAAGCAAGCTGGCATTATCATTTGTCACCAGCCGGTCGCCTACAAACAGAGTGCCGCCGGTCATGGTGAACGAACTGTCGACATTGACATTAAAATCGTCGCCGGTACTTACCGCGCCGTTGCTCATTGTCATGCTTCCCACCGAACCGTCACCGACGGTAATGTCATCTCCGGCGATCAGCGTACCGCCAGACACGTCCAATGAACCCGCAGCGTCGCGGCCCACAAACAGATCTCTAATCGTCAAATCTCCACCGCCCATGTTGAGCGTGCCAGCGCCACCTGTGGTGCCAATATTCACATCCAGCGCCGTTTGGCCCGGCATGGTGCTGTCGATTACTACGCCAGCTAACGGGATATCTGCCGACGTGACAGCATCAGGCGGGGTGGCGGGGTTTCCGCTAATGGGTAACCCGTTATGATCGAACACTTGTTCCCAGTTGGCAGCATCATCCCACGATGAACCGTCACCTCCAGCGTCGAATTCATAGAGCCCAAGTAACTGGGCACGACTTAAGGTCGACACGAGGCAAAAAAAGAAAATAACAGAAGTAAAATTTGCAATTTTCTTAAACATTACCGCTCTCCCCCTTTTACTTGAATGTCAAATTCCAGCCAGTAAAAGCACTAAAGTGGGCTGATGATAGGGCGTCGCTGTCATATATTTTCTGCTTTACAACCAATCGTAAAATGCAAAATTCATACCGATTCTATTTATCCCTTATTTATTAATCACTTGAGGGATGTGTGATAATGCTCAATTCGTAATGTGTAAAAAATTACGACACCTAGACCAACTATTTCCCTTCAAAGTCAGACAACCTCAGTTGCAAACTTTTTGTCTAAATGGTGGCCCCTTGTCCCTTTGGGAGCGTTCTTTGGCGGTATCTAAACCGATAAAAAGTATGGTAGATTTGTTCATGCTAGCCTCCAGGTTTATAGGGATTGGACCTACATTATGGCTCTGGCTTGCTGTATCTATGGGGTCAGACTCGATCGATTTCTTAACCCAATTGACCCCCACTCTTCTTCAATGTTTCGGTTGATTAACCGTCCGTCAAAGTGTTGCTATTCAGCGCGCTTTGCGTCGCGTTGGTTATGTTTGTTAGGGGCTGACAATTCGATTGTAACCTCTGTGCCCGATGCAAAAATAACCTTGAATTTACTATCAGAGATCTTTGACGACTCAATAAACACAGGCCCGGTTTCACCACCTTCTAACGTATGGCGAATCCAGAAATAGTATTCCCCACCCTCCATTATTGTAAATATTTCTCTGTGGTTGTCGCACAGACATTCACCATGCCAGTGCGCTACTAATCTAGCTGTATTACATTGAGGGCCACACTTTTGGACATGGAACACTTCATTTATCTTTAAATTATCAAATGTAAATCGAAGTGTATCTCCTGGCTCTAGGTGCCTGATTGGAGAGACAGTCGATTTCATATTCGGCTCAACTTGAAATAATGGAACTTCACTGCTTGTTGTCACACAGGACATCGACAACATTGTCATGATTATTGTAATAAATACTTTCATGGTGATATCCCCTAACACCTAATTACACAAATCAATCAAAAGGGTCAGACTCCGCCTAATCCAACATTCCTGCCCAACCCCACCAAAAAAAAAGCGACTAACGCCATAACCACCGCTAGCCGCCTTATTTTTATTACCCGAAATCCCTTTCGTTATTATCGTTGTTATTCGGTCATCCGCACTTGGAATCTCCACAACTTAAACAGGTCATACAGCCGTCCATCATGATCACGGCTTGGGTATTGCATTTCACACAGAGGTTGGCACCGGCTGGATATTGGGCGTCATCGGTTTCCGCTGTGGGCTGAATGGCTTGTTGCCCGGCTTCATACTGATCGCGCTTTTCCTGCAATATCTGCTTCTGGTGTTCGCTCATACCTTCGTCGACAATCATGCCGATTTTTTTCAGGTGGTCTTCGATGACGTCACCGATTTCAGCCACCAGGGACGGAATATAGCGCCCGCCTTTTTTGAAGTAACCGCCTTTGGGGTCAAATACACCGCGCATCTCTTCCACCAGAAAAGTGACATCCCCGCCTTTTCGAAACACTGCGGAGGTGATCCGGGTGAGTGCCAAGATCCATTGAAAATGCTCCATGTTTTTGGAGTTGATGAATATCTCAAAGGGTCGGCGTTGCTGGTGCTCGGTGCCTTCGTTTAGCACGATGTCGTTAATGGTGACATACATCGCGTGCTCGGAATCCGGCGTTTTAATTTTGTAGGTGGAGCCCACCAGCATTTCCGGACGCCCCACACTTTCATGCATGTGGATGATGTTGCTTTCCGCTTTTTGGGCGATCTCTTTTTCTGCCGCTTCAATCTGCTGTTGTTTGTCCGCTGCGCTGAGCACTTTGTAATCGACAATTTTTTTATCTATTTTAATGGCCATTGTTGGCCTCCTTATATCGTATCTTGTTGCCTGGTTATCCAGTTCTTGTCCGGCTGAATACCCAAAGGGCAGACCCGCCGAACCTACAAATCTTCACTGTTAGAATTTGCCGTAATAACCTTCTTTAATAGCGTCGAACAGGTTGGCGGCGGTATGAATTTCGCCGTCATATTCCACCTCGTCATTGCCCTTCAGCTCCATCACTGTGCCGTCTTCAAGGGTAAACTGATAGGTGGTGTTCTCCAGGTCTTTATCCTTCACCAGCACTCCCTGGAATGCTTCCGGGTTAAAGCGGAAGGTGGTGCAACCCTTGAGGCCCTTATCATAGGCATACATATATATGTCCTTGAACTCCTCATAGGGAAAATCTGTGGGTACATTCGCCGTTTTCGAAATGGAGGAATCAATCCATTTTTGCGCTGCCGCTTGAATGTCGACATGCTGTGTGGGTGTCACATCCTCGGCAGAGATAAAGTATTCCGGTAACTGTTCCTCTGTGTCTTCGGTATAAGGCATGGCATTCGGGTTAACCAGCTGCCGGTATGCGAGCAGTTCAAAGGAAAACACATCGACCTTTTCCTTGGTTTTGCGCCCTTCCCTAATGACATTCCTTGAATAATGATGCGCAAAACTGGGCTCAATACCATTGCTGGCGTTGTTGGCCAGAGACAATGAGATAGTCCCGGTCGGGGCAATCGAGCTGTGATGGGTAAAACGTACACCGTGCTCGGCCATCTGCTCGACCAGTTGCGGATCTTCCTGGGCGACCTGTTGCATGTAACGACTGTATTTGGCATGCAACACCCGGCCCGGCACCAAGTCATCAACGGCATAGCCATCCGCTCTCATTTCTGGCCGCTTTTCTAGCATCTCTTCGGTCACTTCAAAGCATTCATCCATGATCGGTGCGGTGCCTTTTTCCTTGCCCAGTTGCAACCCTGTGTGCCAGCCCACCAGAGCCATTTCCCGTGTAACTTCCTCGGTGAACTTGAGGGAGCCCTCATCACCATAGCGCATACCCAACATGGTAATCGTGGAGCCCAATCCCAGATATCCCATTCCATGACGACGCTTGTTCATAATCTCATGACGCTGCCGTTCCAGAGGCAGGCCGTTGATCTCAACCACGTTATCCAGCATGCGAGTAAATACGCCCACTACTTTGCGATACTCGTCCCAGTCAAAATGCGCTTTGGGGGTAAAGGGATCAACCACAAAACGGGTCAGATTAACCGAGCCCAATAAACAGCTGCCATATTCGGGCAACGGCTGTTCACCACAGGGGTTGGTTGCGCGGATATTTCGCAGAACCAGTTGTTATTCATCGAATTGTCTTTATCAATAAGAATAAAGCCCGGTTCAGCGAAGTCATAGGTGGAGGACATAATGGCATTCCACACGCGCTCTGCCTTGACTGTTTTATAGATCAGGCAGGCGACCATGCCATTTTCGCGGTGTACATAACCTTCTTTGATGGGTTCATCGCGCCAGATCACTTTCGAGGAATCATTGATATCGATGCCATCTTCCTCGACTTCCCGTTCAGTGAGCGGAAATGCCAAAGGCCAGTCAGCCTTGTCCTTGACGGCCTTAATAAACTCATCGGTGATTAATAACGATAAATTGAACTGACGTAACCGCCCATCTTCACGCTTGGCGCGAATAAAGTCCAACACGTCCGGATGCCCAACATCAAAGGTGGCCATCTGTGCACCACGACGTCCACCGGCTGAAGAAACGGTGAAGCACATTTTGTCGTAAATATCCATAAAGGAGAGTGGCCCGGAGGTATAGGCTCCGGCACCTGTGACATACGCGCCTTTGGGGCGCAGTGTAGAAAATTCGTAACCGATTCCACAACCGGCCTTGAGGGTCAATCCAGCCTCTACGTTTTTAGCCAGAATATCCGCCATGGAATCTTTGATGGCTCCGGATACGGTACAGTTGATCGTTGAAGTCGCGGGTTTGTGCGAACCAGCGCCGGCATTGGAAATAATACGACCCGCAGGAATCACACCTTTGCGTAGAGCCCACAAGAATTCCTGGTACCACTTTTCCCGATTTTCTTCGCTAATCTCTACATCGGCCAAAGCCCGCGCAACACGCTGAAAGGTACCCTGAATATCGGCATCCACCGGGTCTCCATTTTTTGCTTTTAATCGATATTTTTTGTCCCAGATATCAAACGATGCATCCTGCAATGGAATTTCAGCAACGCCGCTCACCACAGCTTTTAAAGAAACATTCATGTAGAACCTCAGAAAGGAATATTGTTATTGTAAACCGCTTTCACCCACTGACCGCCAATTGTTAATTCCAGGCGTAAAACACTAGATGTTGTGTTGTGGAGTAAGATCCTATCAAAATATGGGGTAAGTTCAACCCCTCTAGCCAAGTATTTTTATATAGATTTATGTGGGTTCCCTTATTGTATATAGCCAAAATATCTAACAGCTGCTGGCACTATTTTTAGCTTTGATAGCTAAGGTTTTGTTTTACAGAAACAAATAAGGCAGCCTTGATAGACTGCCTTATCTGAAAAGTGTGGCTTTTGAAAAGCGGCTTGGAAAAATGATCTGGCGTATCAGATAAAAAACTGCCAGACCTCAAGGAAACCGGCTCTCACCGGTTTCGACATGCTATTGACTCAGGTCAAGTAACAGCTTGTTCAAACGCTTCACATAAGCGGCTGGATCATCCAGCTGCCCACCTTCCGCTAGCAGTGCCTGTTCAAAGATAATGGACGCCAGATCGTCAAAACGCTCGGCACCGGATTCATTATTGAGTTTTTCAACCAGCGGATGCTCAGGGTTGAGTTCCAGGGTTGGCTTACTGGCAGGCATTGATTGACCGGCCGCTTCCATAATGCGCCGCATTTGGGCACCCATATCATGTTCACCCACCACCAGACAGGCTGGAGATTCGGTTAGACGATGGGTCACCCGGACATCCTCTACCTTTTCCTCCAAGGCTTTCTTGACGCGCTCCATCAGGTCTTTAAACTGTTCCGCGGTCTCTTCCTGCTTTTTCTTCTCCTCTTCGTCCTCTACCTTACCAAGATCCAGTTCACCCTTGGTAACATCCTGGAACTGCTTGCCGTCAAACTCCATCAGATGACTCATCAACCAGTCATCAATGCGCTCGGAAAGCAGCAGCACTTCGATACCTTTCTTGCGGAACACCTCAATATGCGGGCTATGTTTTGCGGTATTGAAAGAATCAGCCACAACATAGTAGATCTTGTCCTGACCTTCCTGCATACGACCAATATAGTCTACCAGCGAATGGGTCGGCTCTTCTGCATCATCATGTGTAGAAGCAAAACGCATCAATTTTGCAATCTGTTCCTTGTTGGCATGATCTTCCGCCGGCCCTTCCTTGATCACTTGGCCAAACTCTTTCCAGAAAACCGTGTAGTCTTCTGGTTTGTTTTTGGCGATTTTGCCCAGCATATCCAACACTCGCTTAGTCAGCGCACTGCGCATTTTGTCGATTTGCGGGTCGTTTTGCAGGATTTCGCGGGAAACATTCAGCGATAGATCATTGGAATCAACAATACCTTTCACAAAACGCAGGTACAGTGGCAAAAACTGCTGCGCATCATCCATGATAAACACTCTCTGAACATAGAGCTTAAGTCCACGCGGCGCGTCTCGGTTCCATAAATCAAAAGGTGCTCGCTTTGGAATATACAACAAACTGGTATATTCCAGCTTGCCCTCTACCTTGTTGTGGCTCCAGCTAAGCGGGTCTTCAAAGTCATGCGATACATGCTTGTAGAATTCCGTGTATTCCTCGTCCTTTAGCTCATTGCGGGGACAGGTCCACAGGGCGGTGGCTGCGTTAACTGATTCATATTCAGGCGCTTTATCTGCTGTCTCGGCGTCCTTTTTCTCTTCCCCTTCTGGCGAAGGTGGCGGCGCCATCTCTTCCTTCAACATTTCTACAGGAACAGATATGTGATCGGAATACTTACGCACCAGTGCGCGCAGTCTATAACCGTCAGCAAACTCTTCGCATTCTGCTTTCAAGTGCAGAGTAATGCGGGTGCCACGATCCGCCTTTTCAATCGTTTCCAGGTCAAATTCGCCTTCACCGGCAGATTCCCAACGAACGCCCTGTTCCACTGGTGCTCCGGCTCTGCGGGTTTCAACAGTGACCTTGTCAGCCACGATAAAAGAGGAATAAAACCCCACACCAAACTGCCCGATCAACTGTGAATCTTTCTTCTGGTCACCGGTCAGGTGCTGCAAAAACTCGGCCGTACCGGATTTCGCGATGGTACCCAGGTTTTCGATCACCTCGTCGCGAGACATGCCGATACCATTATCCGCAATGGTTAGCGTTCTTGCTTCCTTATCGAACTCAATTCTCACCTTGAGATTCGGATCCGACTCATAAAGATCAGCGTTGGATAGTGCTTCGAACCGCAGCTTATCTTCCGCATCCGATGCATTAGAAATTAATTCGCGAAGGAAAATCTCCTTGTTGCTATACAGGGAGTGGATCATTAAATGCAGTAACTGCTTAACTTCTGTCTGAAATCCTAGTGTTTCCTTTTGCGTTTCAACGGCCATAAACTCTACTCTCCTAATCTCATTCATTGCTTAACAGTTAATCGGGAGGATTAGTAAAAACCTCCGTAACTGATATTCTGGTTGATCTGTAGCCTCTGACTCAGAGAGACTTTTTACTTCTCATTCAGGCCAAGAAATGGGGGCAAAACCAGATTTTTCAAGGAGATCGCTGAAAATGAAAAGATTATTTTTCAGTTCGACCGGCAACCAGAGCTTTGAGCGTTTTTGATTGGAATTCGCGACGATAAAGCACTGCAACCACCCAAGCCGTCGCACCGACGAAAGCGATGGGATGAATGAACCACACCAGTAAGGCCAAGCTGAAATAATAGGATCTCAGCCCCAGGTTAAAGGAATAGACGGCTAATCCCACCACGCGAGACAGTGTATCGCGGTGCATTGCGCGCTCCTGCTCAGTAATATCCTTATCGTTGTATAGCGGTGCACTGCCAATCAATACGGAAGCAAACCCATATTGACGCATGCACCAAGTGAAGGTAAAAAAAGCGTAGACGAAGATAACGCCCAATATCAGTAATTTGAGTTCCCAGGCCTGGCGCGAAATATCAGCGACATAAGGTAACTCGGCGATCAGATTTACGGCTCGATCTGTGGAGCCCATCACCGTCAATAATCCGGCAATAATCAGCAAACAACTGGACGCCAGGAAACTGGCGTTTCGCTCCATGTTTGCAACTACAGAAGTATCTACAATTCTCACATCACGTTTATGCAGAACAGCCGCCCATTCTTCAATATAGTACTGCAGCATATTCTGCAATCGTCCAAATTTCTTGGCACGATAACGGGAAAAATAATTATATCCAACCCAGCAAAGAAAAAACCAAAGCAAGGCGATCAAATCCAAATGACTTAATTCCAGCATGCCATTAATATCCTATTTATCCACATAAACGATTACTCTGGCGAGTCCGTGCATCACTATTGAAGCAGCACTTCAATATGCGCGCCGACACTAGCGGCCAGAGCATCCAGATCGTACCCACCTTCGAGAACGGACACCAGCCTGCCCTTAGTATAACGCTCAGCCGCGTCGCAAATTAGCCGCGTCACCCAGGCATAATCTTCCTCCAACAGTTCCAAGCCACCCAGCGGGTCATCCCGGTGCGCATCAAAACCCGCAGAAACAAAAATTATTTCCGGCCGATGAAGCTCCAACGCGGGCAACCAGTCACGCTCAATTGCCCGTCGAAATTGCTCACCGTTGGTGCCCGCGACGAGCGGTGTATTAACGATGTTTGGTCGCTCGATATCCGTGAAACGACCCGGATAGAAGGGATGCTGAAAGCTTGAGCAAAGCAGTACCGAAGGCTCATCCTTAAAGATATCGACGGTACCGTTTCCATGGTGCACATCAAAATCCAGAATCGCAACCCGTTGCAACCGATATTGATGCTGTGCATGAGCCACACCCACGGCAACATTGTTAAACAGACAGAACCCCATACTGGTCTGCCTTTCCGCATGGTGTCCCGGTGGGCGTACCGCACAGAAAGCATTGTCGAATTGGCCGGAACAAACGCCATCTACGGCCATGACCACAGCACCTGCAGCCAATTCGGCAGCGCGAATACTCTGTGGGCACAAAGAGGTATCAGGATCAACAGAGGCAAGCCCCTGCTGCGGCTGCAAACGCGCCAAGTTGGCTATATAGGTGGCCGGATGAACGCGCTGCAATTGAGATACGTTTGCTGGTTGCGCGTCCAGGCATTTAAGCTTCTCAAGCAGCCCGCTATTTTGCAAATATGCCTGAATGGATTGCAATCGCTCCGGGCTCTCTGGATGATAGCTCCCCATTTGGTGCAAGCAACAATCCTGATGGGTGATATACGCCGTAGTCATACCCGCTGAGCCATTACCATAGAAGATTAGTCCACTTTGACCCAATCGATCAGGTGACACTCCCACTCGTCCGGGTGAACATATTCTTCAGAGATGGTTTTGTTCTTTACCGAAACGCCCGCCTGATGAACCGAGTCAGCGGAACCGGAGATCAACGGATGACAATCGGGCAGATCTTTACCTTCTGCAATTAACCGGTAAGCGCAAGTGGACGGAAGCCACTGGAACTCATCAATATTCTGTCTCGTCAACCACACGCAATTAGGTACCAATTTTGAACGATTCTGATATTCACCACAGCGGCAAGTTTCGGCGTCCAGATAACGGCAAACCAGGTGGGTATAATGAACTTCCCCGGTATCCTCATCTTCCAGTTTTTGCAGGCAGCACAGTGCACAGCCATCACATAGGAATTCCCACTGCGCTTCGCTCATTTGCTCAAGAGTTTTGCTTTTCCAGAAAGGTTCCGACACGGCAATGATCGCTATTTGCTATTTTTCAAATAAAGACTGTCTGCCTGATCCTGCTTACCCGGTGGCATTTGCAGGAAAAAACCCTGATCTTTGACCGCTTGAACCACTTCATCACGGTCAACTCTTGCTAATTTGCGCTCAGGAGTTAACGCTAATGTCATGACAAATTCCGGCTTACCAAATACGGTTAATAGGCTTTCCGGCACTTTTTCAAGCGGCTGCGACTTCTCCATATACAGATACATACCTTCTTTTTTAAGGCTCTTGTAGATGGTACAGATCAACATCATGAGTTTGATACCTTAAAGCTTCCCAGCAACACGGATAATTCCTTTTCAATAAGCTCCTTTTTCCAGCACTGCAGGTTGTTGATGATCACCTTCCCACTGGTCAGATACTCCAGCAAAATAGTGGCTAATGATTTTTTATTCAACATCAGTTCTGGCGGTATACCTATTGAATCGGCTCGCTGCGCCACCAGTTTCTGCATCTGTTTCAGCTGAGATTTAGCCGATATCGGAAGTGCATCCTGAATAACGGGGAGTTCCTCACCACTGCCCGCGAACTGCTTGATCAGTTCGAGAATATTAGCGCCGTCAAGGCGTAGGGTTTTCGGGTGAATTTCTGCAATGGTGGACAAATGGCGCAAGGTGTCGGGCTGCTTTCTCGCCAGCTCTAAAAGAATGGCGTCTTTCAACAGGAACCCCCGTGGTGTATTCCGTTTTTGTGACTCGTTCTCTCGCCATTCAGCCAATTTTTTCACCACATAAAGCTGCTGACCATTGAGATTATTGACCCCCTTGATACGCAAGTACTGCTCATCGGCGGGCATGTCTCTGGACTGTTTGTCGATCAGGCATTGACACTCTTCGGTGAGCCAATGAAAGCGATCCACTTGATGCAATTCCGCCAATTGATGTTCATAGATATCAGCCAGGTATACGACATCCAGTATCGCGTATTTTTGCTGTGCCTCGGTGAGAGGTCTATTGCACCAGTTGGAACGTTGCTGCTCTTTTGGCAGCGATATTCCGTATTGCTTTTCAACCAATGTTTTATAGCCTATTGAAAACCCATGCCCTAACAGCGCTGCTGCAATTTGTGTATCAAATAATGGCTGTGGCAACGTACCCAGGTAACAGCGGAAGACCTCAAGATCTTCCGAACAGGCATGCATTACTTTAACCACTTTTGGATCATCAAGAAGATCAATTAAAGGCTGTTTATTTTGAATCGTCAGCGGATCAATTAGGTAGAACCGATTACCCGCCGCTAGTTGAATCAACCCGATGTTTGGATAATAGGTGTTATAGCGCACAAACTCTGTATCCAGCGCAACCCACTCCAATTCTCGACACTGAATCATTACCGCCTGCAAAGACTCGTCGCTGGTCACCCACTGATATTCAGGTATAGATGTATCTAACAAACTGAAGAATTCCTCATGCTATCCGCAAACCGGCTGTCTACCCTGGAATGCATGCGCCAGAGTACCTCCATCTACGTACTCAAGTTCCCCACCCAGGGGAACGCCCTGCGCCAGACGACTCAGTGTTATTTGAGTACCATCCAATTGCTGCGCGATGTAATAGGAAGTCGCCTCCCCTTCAACCGTTGAATTTATTGCCATGATCACCTCTGTAACCTCTGAATTTTTTAGCCGGGCGAAGAGTAGATCAATACCAATTTCCTGAGGCCCTATGCCATCGATCGGTGAGAGATGCCCCTTTAATACGAAATAGTAACCTTTGAAGAGAGCTGTCTGCTCGATAGCTATCACATCAGCTGGAGATTCAACCACGCAAAGCATCGAGGGGTCCCTCCGCGTGTCACTGCAAATTCGGCATGTCGGAGTTTCTGACAGGATACGGCAGCGCTCGCAGTGTTTAACCTGCTCAACGGCTATTTCCAGACTTTCCGCCACGCGTTTTGCGCCGCTACGGTCATTCTCCAGCAGATGCAATGCCATACGCTGAGCTGATTTTGGGCCAACTCCAGGCAGGCAGCGCAGTGCCTGAATCAATTGGTCAACCAAGGGGCTAAATGACATAGGGATCTATTAAATATTCCTAAAAAGGCATCTTAAAGCCCTCGGGCAAACCCATGCCCGCGGCCATTCCCGATAGCTGTTCTTTGTTCTTCAGCTCTACTTTGCGCACCGCATCATTGACGGCTGCAGCAAGCAGATCCTCTAACATTTCCTTATCCTCTTTCAACAGCCCAGGTTCTATCTCCACCCGTTTCACATCATGACGGCCATTCATGGTTACTTTAACCATACCGGCGCCGGACTCGCCTGTTATTTCTGCCAAGGCCAGATCATCCTGCGCTTTTTGCATTTTTTCCTGCATTTGCTGAGCTTGTTTCATTAGCTCACCCAAATCTGTTTTCATCTCTCAACCCTCCAAAATTCAAATAAATTTAATCTCACGCCTTGTTGGTGGTCGCGCTTAACAGGCCAGTCACATCACACCCCTTGTGCTTCAGAGCGGGCTGCTCGCTCTATGGCTCTTTAGAACCTGTTAACGCTAATAAATTCTGATTTTTTCTCAAATTGACAGCGCCTGAACTGAGTTTAGCAACACTCAATCGATTGGCTCAATGGAATCCAGGTTCAATTTACCATCAAACTGCTCGATTATCTGCTTAACCAACGGATCTTGCTGTAACGAGTCACGTGCTCGTGCCAATCTTTCCTGCTGCTGTCGCTGTTGACACGCCATTGCCGTTTCTTCTTCTATCGCTCCGGCATTGATTTCCACCACCAATGAGCATGCAAAATATTGAATCAGTGCATCTGTAATACGTTGCCTGTGAGCATCATTGACTAACCCGATGTACTGCGGATCAATCACCAGCTCAATATGTTTCTCCTGCCGGGCTCGAAACACCGATTGCATAAGAATATTCTTGGTCATACCTCTAAGCTGTACCTGCATAACCGCCTGAATCCAGGCGGCATTGCCATTTAACTGGTCAAGTGCGACTCTTTGCTCGGCATCTTCCTGTTTCAGCTGTTCAGGAGGCGGTTCCTCTTTTACCGGTTCGGGACTGTTATTTGGCGAAGCAGTCGGTAGTGGTTCTGCTTGCGGCTGCGCTTTAGACGGGCTGTTATCGACCACTAACCCCAACTTTGGTCGATGTTCGACCTCCGCTACCTGTGACCTGAGCACGCCTGAAGAACTCTTATTGATCATCGAGAGTTTAGTTGCAGGCGTACCCATCTCATTGCGCGGATGCGAATCACGCGCTGGCTCTTTTTTTTGCTGCGCCTGCTTGTTCGCTAAGTTACTGGACACTTTTTTTTTTGAATCTAGCGAGGAGGTATCCGAATCAAAAGTAAAAGCCAGCATACGTAATAGAACCATCTCAAACCCAGCTCTTAAATCCGGGTTCAATGGCAGATCCCGCCGGCCAATAAGCGCAATTTGATAATACAGCTGCAGCTCTTCTGCCGTCATCCCCGCCGCAAAATTCTTTATGCGATCAAGGTCACCAAAGCTATTATCCGCCAATTCAGGCACAACTTGCGCTACGGCGACTCTATGCAGCAGCGTAATCAGCTCATTCAGCGCAGCAACATAATCCGGTGCATAGTTGGCGATTTCCGCTACCTGGTTCAGCAACTTAGAGGCATCACCGTCTAAAAGCGCAGATAGCAGATGGTGAAGACGATTACGATCGATACTGCCCAACATCGCTCCAACGTCAGTCTCGTTGATTGCATTTTCGCCGTAGGCAATCGCCTGATCAGTCAGGCTTAACGCATCTCTCATGCTACCATCAGCAGCCCTTCCCAGCTGCCATAGAGCCGCGTCTTCGCAAGGTATCTTTTCTTCGGCCAATACCTGTTTGAGGTATTCGACGATCGGTTCGGGTGGTAAATTCTTCAGGTTGAACTGCAAACAACGCGACAGCACCGTTACCGGCAGTTTCTGAGGGTCGGTGGTCGCTAATAAAAATTTAATATGCGGTGGTGGTTCTTCCAAAGTTTTGAGTAACGCGTTAAAGCTATGCCCCGACAGCATATGCACTTCATCAATAAGATAAACCTTGTAGCGACAGCGCGTTGGCGCGTATTGCACGTTATCAAGAAGTTCGCGGGTGTCTTCCACCTTGGTTTTCGAAGCAGCATCCACTTCAATGAGATCGACACATCGTCCTTCATTGATTTCTGTGCAGGTAGAGCAGGTATTACAGGGGACAGAACTAACACCCGCCTCACAATTAAGGCATTTAGCCAGAATGCGAGCGATCGTCGTTTTTCCAACACCGCGCGTCCCAGTGAAGAGGTAGGCATGATGCAGGCGATTATTTTCCAGCGCATTGATTAATGCCCTCAGCACATGCTCCTGCCCCACCATCTGTTCAAAAGTGCGGGGGCGCCATTTTCGTGCAAGAACCTGATGCTCCATAATGCCTGTCAATTTCCCGGTTTTATTCTGATTCAAGAGGTGTCATATGCTATCTTTTCGAGGCACAGTTCACCAGAAAAATGTGAGATTCTTTAGTCGGGATATCTACGCTGTGACGTTTTTCCAAACGCCGTGGTAATCCGCAGGACAAGTATTGACGAGAGAAAATATCGCCAGGGGTTAATGGAGGCAACTCCCACCAGCTACACCCCGGCACATGAACGCACTGTTACCGTTGCTCCCTTCCGGGCCTGGCGGGGTTCACAATGTTTCATTGCGGGGGAACCAGCGAGAGTTACCATAACGCGGCGCGTATTGTCCCTGATTGCAGGTCTTGATTCAAGGGAATTTATGGGTCTGTTTTTGCAATACGCTGGTAAATTGATGAAAGCTTGATCTCTGGGTTGTATCAGCCCTTCTTTTCATCTTTATTGCAGACTTCTGCCTTACGCACCCTATTACGTCCCTTTTCCTTGGCCCAATAAAGTGCTTCATCCGCCGCCTTCACCAGCATTGAAGGTGTTTCACAGGCGGGAAATGCTGAAATACCGGCACTAAAGGTTAACCGGAAACTGCCCTTATCACTACTATGCTGGATCAAAGCAAACTTTTCCCGCACATCATTTAGAATATCTTCTGCTTGATCAATATTCGTATCCGGCATAATAATGGCGAACTCCTCCCCACCATATCGACCCAACGTGTCTGTATTTCTGAAGCGCTTCCTTAACAGCCGGCTTACTGCGACCAGCACCTGATCCCCAACCCCATGCCCGTAGGTATCATTCACCTGTTTAAAATTATCCAGATCCACTAGCGCATACGTGACCGGATTGCCGCTCCTTTTCGATCTGGCAATATCACGCCCTAGTTGCTCACCGATATTCCGGTGATTCAATAGTCCAGTCAGACTATCCCTAACCATTGCAGCCTTAAGCTGGCGGGCGCGTCTGGCTCGAGCGTAAACCGCTGTTACCAGATGGTCTGCGGCTATTGGTTTGACTAAAAAATCGTCGCCTCCCTGTCTCAATGCCTCCAGATGATTTTTAACATCAACATCTGCGGACAGGAAGACTATCGGCATTCCAAGATAAGTCGGCTGCTGACGTATCACCGCCGCCAGCTCAATACCGCTGCATTGTGGCATGTGCAAGTCCATAAGAATCAGCTCAGGTCGGAATTCTGCAAGAGACAGATTTACCTTCATCGGATCTGTTATGCATAAAGCCTCCATACCTGCGCGCTTAAGTTCCAACACAGTCTGCTCGGCATAGGTAATGTCGTCATCGACTACCAAAATTCGATAGGGAAACTCTTCCTGTGGTGTGGTTATCCGATCCAGTGTTTCGGTGAGCTGGTATAGATCGGTCGGCTTCTGGTAATAGGCCGCACCACCCGCTCTGACTGCTGCCAGGCGCGCCTTAATGTCGTCCCGCTCTGAAAGAAAAATAACCGGGGGCACCGCCTGTAAACCCATTTTTAATTGACTGACAGCCTCAAGCCCCGCATCTTTGCCGGAGGGAAACATAATATCCATAATGATAACTGCGGGACTCAACTCCCGTACTTTTTCCGCAAGATTTTCTGGCGAATTCAATAGTGCAATTTCGTAGCCAAAATACTCAAGATGCAGTAGCAGCTCATCCGCAAAATCTTTACCATCCTCGACTAACAGTATACGATTGGATTTGTCTGCCGACCAGTTCTTCCCCACTACCTTCGGGTTCATAATAGGTACTGCCATGGACTCTACATCTGCATCCTGGCTACCATAATGTGCCAACTGTAGAAACAGGCCCTTTGCAATCTCGAGCTGCTCATCATCACCGCTTTTCCACAATTTATTGAGTACCTGCTCCAATTCTCTTGAGACTTTCGATACCTTGGAAAAGCCAAAACTTTCACCGGTTCCAGCCAGATTATGGGTTTCTCTTATAACGGCTTCTTTTTCCTCCATGTGGCCTGGCAGTGACTTTAATCGCTGCCATTGCGCGCTGAGCTTTTCAATTCGAGACGGCAAATGCTCGGCATACCCTGCCCGCATCTCCACCAGCTTACGTTCTAGATCTTCATAGGAATCAGACATGGTCCTTACTCCAGACCTCACGAACTTGATCTGCTAATTTCATAGGATCAAAGGGTTTGGCAATCACCCCTAAAGCCCCCAGATTTTGATATTCCTCCAGCTCCTGTTGTTGCACTTTAGCCGTCATAAATATAACAGGTATATCTTTAGCTTCCTTAATCTCCCGCAATTTCGCCAGAGTGGTCGGTCCGTCCATGCCAGGCATCATAACATCCAGAAGAATTAAATCCGGACGCAGACTCATCATTTGTGCCAATGCCTGATTCCCATTTTCGCAGATTTCAACCCGAAAGCCACCCACAGTCTCCAGGGCCAACTTTGCCACAATTTGAATATCAGGGTCATCCTCTACCAACATAATACAATTTAATTGATTCATGATATCTGCTCTGTAATGTTTTTCTCGCTATCGTTTTTCTTGCTTCGTGCGCGGGTTTTAATCATATGTTTAATAGCGGCCACTATCTGCTCATTATTAGTTTTTGACTTAACTAAAGTGGCGGCCACTCCATCCGTAATTTTCTTATCCAGATCTTGCGCCGAGAAAATTATCACGGGAGTCGGCTCTTCGTTGCCGGTCAACGCGGGAATCAGGTCCAATCCCGATCCGTCGGGGAATCCTATATCTAAAATCACCAGATCAAACTTTTCCTTTGCCAGACGTTGACGAGCTTCGTTTAATGATTTAGCCAAAGTAATATCGGCCATATCAGCGGTTATTGTTTTGACCAGCACCGCAATATCTCTATCATCTTCGACATGCAATATTGAAGGTCGTTCTGATTCTGTCGCATTAAGCATCTGCGCCAATGCGTTTGCCAGTTGCTCTTCATGTATCGGTTTTTCAATCCAATCAAGCACGGTTAGAGTATCGCCTTTAAGATTTTTCTTTTCCTGATCTGCTATAGCCGATACCACTATCACGGGCAAATCTTTAGTGCGCTCTTCACCTCGCAACTGGTGAAGAAAACTCAGACCATCCTGGCCTGGCAACATCAGATCCAATGTTATAGCAACGTAGTCACAGTGGCTCAGTTGACGCCATGCGGCTTCGGCTGAATTGGCAATATCTGAACTAAACCCTTGCTTGTCCATCATCATTTGCAGCAAAACAGCGACATCAGGATCATCTTCGCAAATTAAAATTTGTGGCCGAGTGCCATCTGTATAATCCTGCTGCTTCACTTCAGTAATCTTCCAAACCGGTAGATCTACATGAAATACCGTACCCTCCCCAGGTTGCGATTCAAATGAAATTTGACCACCCAGTTTTTCGACAATCGCCTTTGAGATACTTAACCCCAGCCCGGTGCCACCCTTCTGGCGCGTATCTGAAGAATCCGCCTGTGAAAATTTACCAAAAATACGAGATTGAAATTCTTCAGGAATGCCGGGGCCGTCATCAGCTACCGACAGCCTTACACCTTCCCCCTCTGGATTCACAGTGACTCTTATTTCACTATTGTCAGGAGAAAATTTTGCTGCATTGGATATCAAGTTGGTAATAACTTGCGTCAAACGATCCGAATCCGCCAGAACTCGTACATCGCGATAATTATTTTGCTGTAAAATTTTAACCTGGTGTTCCTCGGCAAAACCTTGATTGGCCGAAATTGCATCGTTGATCAAAACCTCCAATTCTAGCGGCCTGAGACTGAATGACATTTTCCCTGATTCAATTTTCTCCATATCGAGTATGTCGTTAATCAGTCTAACCAGGCGTTCAGAATTATTACAAGCAATCTCAACAAGCGATTTCACTTGCTGCGACAAATCGCCCATGCCTCCCCCTAACAGTAAACCCAGGGAACCTCGGATTGATGTCAGCGGTGTGCGCAACTCATGACTGACTGTCGAAACGAACTCGCTTTTCATTTTTTCAATTTTTTTCCGCTCAGTAATATCCTGCTTGATTGCAACAAAATGTGAGATTTTCCCTGTTTCATCAGCTACGGGCGTAATAGTCTGTTCTTCTATATAATGGCTACCGTCGTCCCGTCTATTTACCAGCTCACCATGCCAGACATCACCCGACAAGATGCAGTCCCACATGGCCTTATAGAAGTCCTGCCCATGCTCACCGGATTTGAGGATTCTTGGGTTCGAGCCCTGAACACTTTCCTTGTCATAGCCGGTAAACTGCGTAAAAGCCTGATTCACCCAGACTATGCTGCCTTCTACATCGGTGATAACGATGGCATTCGCCGCCGACTCCAGTGCCGCCCCCTGCAAACGAAGTTTCTCCTCATGCTCTTTACGTTCAGTAATGTCACGCAAAACACCAACAAACTTATGCATATGACCCATTTTTACTTCGGTTACAGCGAGATCAATAGGAAACACCGAACCATCCTTACGTTGCGCTAACACCTCGCGTCCCATACCAATAATTTTAGCTCCCCCACCTCCCATATAGCTGGAAAGGTAGCCATCATGCTCACTATGATAAGGCTCAGGCATGAGCATTTTAATATTGTGTCCTATCACCTCCTCTGGTGTGTAACCCAACATCGAACATGCCATCTTATTAACGGATTCAATCGTTCCAATGGGATCAATGCTAATTAATCCATCAAACATATTATCTAAAATAACACGCTGCTGATATTCAGCTTCTCGCATTGCGCTGACGCTTTCCATTCGCTCCAATTCACCGCTCAACCACTCCGATGCAAGCTGCACAAAGGATGTCGCATCGGCCACAAACTGCTCTTCCTTGTTTTCCAATGCGGCGAAAGCCATAACACCCGTCATATTCAAGCCAACAAAAACAGGGGCTCCAACAAAACAACCGGGCCCGGCACCGTCAATATTAGCTTCCGTCTGATTTTGGGTATCAACTGCATTTAAAGCCAGAGTACGTCGAGTCGTGCGTATCCGCTCACATGCGTTATTAAGAAAAGGGTAGTTTCCCTCATCATCACCAGCATGAAACCATCTCTCATAATCACCCGCTTTATTTTGTTCGAAAATGACAGCAAGCGTGACTCCCAGCGAGCTCATCCCCAATCGTAACAAACGCCCCAACTTTTCATCCAAAGATAACTCGCGATCGGCGGATATGTCGTGAAATTGCTCTAACATCAGAACATTTTTCTGCATCCTGGCCTCAGCCTGCTGCCTGAAGTCCACTTCGGCTTTCATTAGTACGGAATTTTCACTAATACGGCTCAGCATTGCATTAAAACTACCAACTAGCGTGCCCATTTCTCTGGTTAAGTTGCCCGGCAATAAAGCTGTCTGTGTGCCGGCTGTAAATTCACTGGCCGCTTTAGATAACCGTTTTACAGGCAACACAAGCGACCTTGCGAACCAAAGCCCCAAAACAAGCGAAATCGCCATGACCACAGAGGCCGCAATAATCACCTGCCAAACCGCTTTTTCTGTCAGTGCTATAACATTTGCCGAACTCCTTTGAACCGCAGCGAGCAAATAGCTTTCATTTTCGCTATCTAAGGGGATCTTTCTGAGGCTAAGCGCAACCTCGCGCCCTTTATGCTCATAAAACTGCACAATCTCAGATTCCGTTTGGCGTTCGATCTCATGACCCAGCCCCGCAAACTCATCCTGAATCCGTAAGGGAATACCTTGACCAATTGCTGTATTCAAAGCCTGGGGGTGGTAAAGGTACTGCCCGTTGTGATTTGCAATGTACACTCGGTTTTCTTGTCCACTGATGACTCCTGAAGCAGAGCGCCTAAAGATTGCTCTCATATCCTGGCTAAACGACAATAACGCAAAAGGGTTATTCTCGGTGTCCGTTATCAGGATTGAGGCTCGAATGATTTGCGCGCTCGGCTCCTCGGCTGCATCACCCTCCTGCTCGACCTGGATTTCTGAATAATGTACGTGGCCCTGTTTAGCCTGTTCCAGCCCTTGAAAATAGTCTATTGTTTCCCGATCAGGCCAATCAGCTCCAATACCTGTTTTGATGTCACCTCCATCACGCTGTACGCTTGTGAGGATCACTCCATCGTTGGCAAATGCATAAAGTATAATTGAGCGTATATCCTTATCGATCCGTAACATACTTACCGATAAGGTGTTGAGTCGTTTATACCATTGATCAATGCTAGAGTCGTCCAAAGGATCAACGCCAGCATTAGCGCTCGCTCTGACTATCCCCGGAATTGGAGGCGTATTTGCTAAATAGAAGACACGACCACTTAACTCCTTAAGCGAACTTTCTATTTCCTGGCCTAACGCATGGCTTTTGCTGGCCAACAAGCGTAGTTCTTCATCAACGATATGCCCCCTAAATTCCCTGATTGCAAAATAGGCAACCAGTGTCGTAACGAATATCACGAGCGTTATGACGAGTATGGATAGTTTTTGCGCTAAAGAAAGGCCGCGACTATGCAGCGATGATGTACCGGAAACAGATTCTTGTGTCTCTTGAGGTAATACCATTTCGCATACCTGATCATAGTTCGAAAGATCACGCGATATCAGTTTTTTGCGCGTTTAATCAGCAAATCTAACTGAACGGATAGGCTGTAATCATCACGCGTCACCCGGGACATGTCGGGTTGCTGGAAACCTTATGTAGAGTATAGATAAAATTATAGAATGTGACCAACCTGGCGCACAATAAAGCAGCTGAAGGCCAAACGCAGGTATAGGTGAAATGGGTAAAAAGCTTCCTGGAGAGCAGATCGTCATTCGGCTTGAAGTGAATTTAATGCATGCTGTCGAATTGAGGCCGCATAATGACTACCTTTTCCCTCGAATCACAAGGTAGCCACATCTATTAGTGCAGACGCACTAGGGTGCTAGTAAATTTCAATCTCCGCTTGTTGCTTTAAATCACGCAGATAATTTTGAAAATCTACATTACCAAATTGGTTAGCCAGTATATTACCAAGCATTTTGATCTCTTGAGGATGAATCTCCATTACACCGCCCTCATATACCTTGGTCAGCGTCAAGACAACAAAATCGCCATTGTCCTTCACGACGCTACCCAAAGATTTTTCACCAACGGCTGGTTTGGGCAGACGGAAAAGTTCCTGGTTAATCTCCGCATCCAGATCAGTGTGGTTACGACCAACCTTATCGACAATTACCCACTCAAAGCCGAACTCCGCCGACACCTGATCGGTTGTCTTCCCATCACGAAGATCCACCAGTATCTGCTCTCCCAGTTTTTGAGTCTGCTCAGCTGCGCTGGATTGCTTTAGTTCCTGTTCAATCTGCGCATAAACCTCATCCAAAGGCTGAACTTTCGACGGTTTATGCTCTTTAACCCGAACCACGACAACGTGGTCATCGCTGAGCGCAATCATATTACTGTTATTACCTAGAGTGAGCACTTCATCACTGTAGGCGATCCTGGCGACTTTGGGGTTTGCCGCTATACCTTCGCCACCTTCACGCCCAAAAAACCCCGTCAACTGAATCTTAAGACCCAGCTTCTCAGCTGGCTCGTCAAGATCTCCAGCGGTAAAACTGTCATTTTCCAGATCGCTTGATGCGGCAACAAAAAGTTCTGCGGCTTTCTGGTACTTTATATCCTGCTCCAGTTTAGCACTGACTTCCTCATAGGTTGGAGGTTCAGGTTTACGTACTGCAAGCAGTTTAATGATATGGAACCCAAATTCAGTCTCAACAATATCAGATGTTTGCCCCGTTTCAAGGCTAAACAGCGCTTCATCAAACGCTTCAGCATAAGCACCACGCTCGGCAAAGCCAAGATCACCACCTTGCTCTGCTGAACCTGAGTCTTCAGAGTTTTCCCTGGCCAATTGCGCAAAATTATCACCGGCAGTTAACCTGCTTTTTAATTCTGTAATTTTTGCTTTCGCAGCTACCGGATCAGCCCCTTCTTCCAGTTGGATCAATATATGCGCCGCGTTACGCTCTTCACGCTTTTCGTAACTCTCAACTTCCTGCTGGTATAATTGCTTGAGCTCAGCCTCATCCACCGTCACATCAGCCATATAATCAGACTGTTTAAGCTCCAAAAACTCCAGCTGGACTAATTCCCTGGTCATGTAGTTCTTTCGATTACTCTCGTAATGCTCATTGACCGCTGACTCGGGGATACTGACATTTTCCACCAATCCTTCGGCTGCAATGTTCAAATATGCCACATTGCGTAGCTGACGATCTAACTGGGCAATCGCTTTAACCTCTGACGGCAGCATGAATGCCGATCCTGTAATTCCCGTTTGGTTCTGTTGAATCAACAAATCAACCGCCAGTTGATTCTTATAATCCAATGGTGATAGAGAGATATTTCTAACCGCAGCCTCATACATCACCTTATTAAAAACGCCTTCAGACTGGAATGCTGGTGTATTAAGTATATTTGCATCCACCTGCCGTTCTGGTGTGTACAACCCTCGCTCCTGTGCATCCTGGATCAGCAATTTACGCTCAACCAGACTATCGAGCGCGCTTTTTCTCAGCCATTGCGGATCAATTAATTCCGGGTCTGCATTTTCACCCATCCGTGAAAGCATTTGCCTGCGCAGTATCTCCATCGTCCGGTTGAGCTCAACTTCATCGATATCAACATTATTTACACTCGCTACGGTATTTTTATTGCTGGAGTATCCAACAATAGCGTCCACACCAAACAGCGCAAAAGTAACAACAATAAAACCGACAATGACTTTTGCCAGCATGCTTTGGGATTTATCTCTAATATTTTGTATCGACATTAAGGCTACTCAAATGGGATCGGACAATGTCTTTAATACCCGGCGTTTGTTATGGGCTGCTCGTTTAAATCTTCTAATTCTACCATCATAAAAAATGCGCATCTATTGAATAGATGCGCATCATTATTTCTTATCAGGTGGGCGTAAGCCACTGCATCATCCTTGCATAAATAACCGATAATTTATTCTTACTTACCAAGTAGTCTAATAACCTACCTGCAAAGCTACGATTGTCGATTATCTTCCCTGCACCTTCAATCGCTAACCGGTAGCATCTTAATTGACAGCGTCTTTTAATGCTTTACCTGCTTTAAAACTTGGAATATTCGCCGCTTTAATTTGAATAGTTGCTCCTGTTTGTGGATTCCGACCTGTGCGCGCTGCGCGTTGCTTAACGGAATAAGTGCCAAAACCAACTAAAGAAACTTGACCACCCTTTTTTAATTCACCCGTAATTGCTTCAATTGCTGCATCCAGTGCTCGGCCAGCCGAAGCTTTTGAAAGATCCGCAGAAGAAGCAATGGCATCGATAAGTTCAGACTTGTTCACTCTATTCCCCTTTTATATGTTGTTACGTAAGTAGTGGGTTAATAATTCATTATGGCCTGCAACGCAGGCTTTCCCGCAAAGAAGTTTATTTTTTTGCCAATGGCAAGCCTATCCTTGTTTTGGCGCCCCGACTTTGCCGCACCATTTATACCAACTCGTCAAAATATCTGTCAAGCGAGGAGCCGCATTAATGTGTGCTAATTTGCTTTTTTGTGCTCTTTTTCTTAGATGGCGGCTTAATATCAGCGTCCAGCGCCTCTGAGGCCTCCGGTAAATACTGCAACGCAATCTGCAATACCTCATCAATCCAGCTCACCGGACATATCTCCAGGTCGGCCTTGATGTTGTCGGGAATCTCTTTTAAATCCCTTTTATTTTCTTCCGGAATGATAACCGTTTTAATTCCACCTCTACGGGCCGCAAGCAATTTTTCCTTTAACCCGCCAATAGGCAAGACTTGTCCGCGCAGAGTAATTTCACCAGTCATCGCGACTTCCGACTTAACAGGAATATTAGTCAAAACAGAAACCAACGCCGTACACATACCAACGCCAGCACTCGGCCCGTCTTTAGGTGTCGCTCCCTCCGGCACGTGAATATGCATATCATTTTTTTCATAAAAATCTTCAGCAATTCCCAGCGTTTTTGCCCTGTTCCTCACAACCGTGAGCGCCGCCTGAATTGACTCCTGCATCACCTCGCCCAAAGAACCGGTTTTGATTACCCGTCCCTTCCCGGCCACAACAGCTGCTTCAATAGTGAGCAATTCTCCACCCACCTGTGTCCAAGCCAATCCCGTGACCTGTCCAACCCGGTTTTCCTCCTCTGCAACACCGTATTTATGCTTTCTAACTCCGGAAATATCTTCCAGATCTTGCGGTTCTACACGTGTTTTTTCCTGGGATTTCGACATGGCGCTGCGTTTAACCACTTTACGACATATTTTTGCAATCTCCCGCTCTAAGCCCCGCACTCCGGCTTCGCGAGTGTAATAACGAATTAAATCACTAATCGCAGCATCTGAAATCTCTAGCTCACCCTCTTTTAGTCCACAATTTTTAAATTGCTTGGGTACCAGGTAGCGTTTAGCGATGTTGAGTTTTTCGTCCTCGGTATATCCTGGAATACGTATAATTTCCATACGATCTAACAATGGCGCTGGAATATTCATTGAATTAGAGGTACAGACAAACATTACCTCAGACAAGTCATAGTCCACCTCGAGATAGTGATCGTTAAAGGTATTATTTTGTTCAGGATCCAACACCTCCAACATCGCTGACGCCGGGTCACCCCGAAAGTCCATACCCATCTTATCCACTTCATCAAACAAAAACAGCGGGTTTTTGACTCCGACCTTTGATATTTTCTGGATTAATTTTCCAGGCATCGAGCCTATATAGGTACGTCTATGACCTCTAATCTCCGCCTCATCACGAACACCACCCAGCGACATCCTGATGTACTTCCGGTTGGTCGCCCTGGCAATTGACTGCCCCAGCGAGGTTTTACCCACTCCAGGAGGCCCCACCAGACAAAGCACCGGGCCTTTCAACTTGCGTACACGCTTTTGCACCGCCAGGTATTCGAGGATCCTTTCTTTCACCTCCTCCAAACCATAATGATCGGCATTAAGTATTTCCTCGGCCTTGTTCAAATCATGGCGTACTTTACTGCGCTTCTTCCAGGGAATGCTGATAATCCAGTCTATAAAACTGCGCACGACCGTCGCCTCAGCGGACATAGGTGACATCAGTTTCAATTTATTAAGCTCGGAAACCGCTTTTACCTCAGCCTCTTTGGACATCCCGGATTGTTGAATGCGCTGCTCCAGCTCCACCATTTCATTTGGCGCATTTTCAAGATCTCCCATTTCCTGCTGAATGGCCTTCATCTGCTCATTCAGGTAGTACTCTCGCTGGCTTTTCTCCATCTGCTGTTTAACACGACCGCGAATACGTTTCTCCACCTGCAGCACATCCATTTCAGACTCCATGAGTCCCATCATGTGCTCCAAACGTTCCCTTTCAGACAATATTTCCAGCACTTTCTGTTTGTCACCCACCGACATGCCCAAGTGAGAGGCAATCGTATCAGCTAATCGACTAGGCTCCTGAATACTGACAATCGAAGATAGTATTTCTGTAGGGATCTTTTTGCTCTGCTTGGCATACTTTTCAAAATGGCCTAGAACAGCGCGTGACAAAACCTGCTCTTCTGCGCCCTCAATGGTTTCGCAAAAACAGCCGTCAACCACGGCACTCAAACTTTCTTCCTCGGCAATAAATTCTTTTATTTCAGCACGATAGGCACCCTCAACCAGCACTTTAACTGTACCATCCGGCAATTTGAGTAATTGAAGAATATTACCAACTGTACCAATTGTATAAATATCCTGCTCGCCCGGATCATCCTCTGATGCGTTCTTCTGAGCAACAAGCATCACCTGTTTATCCGACTCCATGGCCTCCTCTAACGCAGTGATGGACTTGTCTCGGCCCACAAAAAGCGGGATCACCATACTGGGAAAAACCACAACATCACGAAGAGGTAGTAATGGCAATTTCTGATGTTTTGTATCAGCGGTACTATTTTCTGCTGTCATGAATAAAAACCTGGTTTATCTGCTTCAAAAATGTCTTCTCTTATGATGGGGATGCAAAACGCAAATTACAAGCTAAACCCAGCAACAAAAAACACTAATTTTGAGAGTCTGATGCAGCTCTGATCCTGACAAGTTCGGCTTTTTTTGAACGTGGGACGGCTTCATTCCAATTAGCTCAGGATCATGAAGAACAGGCAAAAAAGATGAATGGTGGAGGGAAAACCAGAGCCGGTGTCCCGATCCTATTGAAAAATCAGCTGACGTGACGACAACTGGAACAGGTGGACTATCGCAAAGTAGCAATAGCCCATTGTGTAAAATGAAAGTTAGTCCTTGGAAGCAACGCGATCAGGCTCGCTGTTCTCGTATATCAACAACGGATCGTTACCTTCGTTGATCACTGCGTCGTCGATGACTACTTTGGAAACACCCTGTTGCGAAGGAATTTCATACATGATGTCTAACAACACGGATTCCAGAATAGATCTCAGCCCTCTGGCACCCGTCTTTCGATTCATCGCCTTTTTAGCAACCGCTTTCAAGGCATCTTCTCGAAAATCTATTTCTACCCCCTCCATCTCAAACAGTTTGTGATACTGCTTGGTCAGAGAGTTCTTTGGCTCAGTGAGAATTTGAACCAACGCCTCTTCATCCAGTTCTCTGAGCGTTGCTACAACAGGCAAACGTCCCACAAATTCTGGAATCAACCCGTATTTAATAAGGTCTTCCGGTTCAATTTCCGCAAGCGTTTCACTAATTGACTTCTGATCGTCTTTACTTTTAACCACAGCAGAGAAGCCAATACTGCTTTTTTCGGACCGATCCCTGATGATCTGGTCCAGACCTGCAAAAGCTCCACCACAAATAAAGAGAATATTCGAGGTATCAACCTGCAGGAACTCTTGCTGTGGATGCTTACGTCCACCCTGGGGTGGTACAGACGCAACCGTTCCTTCAATTAACTTCAGTAATGCCTGCTGCACGCCCTCACCCGAAACGTCTCGGGTAATGGAGGGGTTGTCCGATTTGCGCGAAATTTTATCTATTTCATCGATATAAACGATCCCACGCTGCGCCTTTTCGACGTCGTATTCACATTTCTGCAATAACTTCTGAATGATATTCTCGACATCCTCACCCACATAACCGGCTTCGGTTAAGGTGGTTGCATCCGCAATCGTGAAGGGAACATTCAGCATACGTGCTAACGTTTCTGCCAGTAGTGTTTTACCACTTCCCGTAGGGCCGATAAGCAGAATATTACTTTTGCCTAACTCTATTTCATCTTTGCTTTCGTCAGACTTAAGTCGTTTGTAATGATTGTAAACTGCAACAGAAAGAACCACCTTGGCTCTTTCCTGGCCAATGACGTATGCGTCCAGGTTGACCTTGATCTCCTTCGGAGAAGGCAGTTTTTCTTCACCACTTTCAGGGTTTGCTTCTTCGATCTCTTCACGAATAATGTCATTACACAGATCAACGCATTCATCACAAATAAAAACAGAAGGGCCCGCGATAAGTTTGCGAACCTCATGCTGGCTTTTACCACAAAACGAGCAATACAGCAGTTTGCCGTTTTCGTCACCACCAATGATATTGTCGTCCGACATTCTACTACCCCGTTATCTCTCTATATCCGAACTAATTCTTGCTGCCATGCCCGTTGAAGCGCCAATGCGATTAGCGATTCAAAGCAGGCCATCCAGAACTTGAAATACTATTCCTGTGTTCTGTTTTCCATGATGCTATCAATTAGACCATATTCAACAGCCATTTTTCCATCCATAAAATTATCACGATCCGTGTCTTTCGCGATAATATCAACAGGCTGCCCTGTATGCTTTGACAGTATATTGTTCAGTTTATCACGGATAGAGAGAATTTCCTTAGTATGGATTTCAATGTCAGTTGCCTGCCCTTGAAAGCCACCCAATGGCTGATGGATCATCATACGAGAATTAGGTAAGCAGTAACGCTTATCCGCTGCGCCACCGGCCAACAGTAACGCGCCCATGCTGGCCGCCTGCCCGATACACATGGTGCTAATATCAGGCTTGATGAACTGCATGGTGTCATAAATCGACATTCCAGCTGTAACTGATCCACCGGGAGAGTTGATATAAAGATGTATATCTTTATCCGGATTTTCAGATTCCAGAAACAGCATTTGCGCAACCACCAGGTTAGCCATATGATCTTCCACTTGGCCTACCAGGAAGATCACTCGCTCTTTCAGTAATCGGGAATAGATATCATAGGAGCGCTCTCCCCTCGCAGTTTGTTCTACTACGATCGGTACCAACTGGCTCACTATGTCGGCATAACTAGGATTTAGTTCTTTATTCATTTATTGCCCAGCGCACAGCGCAAATGTCATTAATTTAATCAAAGTTCTTTTTAAATACTAGAACAGGATTCCACTTGCGCACAACTTAATAACCAAATTTTGTCATTTTTTTTACTGTGCTGCACCATCTTCGGTGTCGGACTGCCCCTGTGCAGCCGCTTCTTCATCAGACTCTTCTACCGCAGCAGGCTTAACATCCGGGGCCGGCGGACGCACAGCGTCCTCATAGCTGCTCGACTCGTCGATAACATTCATGCTTTCCAGCATTTTCTCGATCGCCTGCTCTTCAAGAACAACCGAGCGCAGCTGCGCTATTTGCTGATCATTACTACGAATATAGCTGGCCACCTCTTCTGGATTTTCATAAGTATTAGCCATTTCTTCGATCATGGTTTCAACCCGACTTTCATCCAGTTCAATTTTATTGTCTTCAACGAACTGAGTCAGCAGAAGTCCCATTGAAACGCGCTGTGTTGCCTGATCATTGAATAACTCTGCAGGGAGCATTGAGGGGTCAAAACCCTGTTGTCCACCTCCGTACTGCTGCGCCATTTCCTGACGTAATCGGTCCACTTCCTGATCGATCAAAGCCTTCGGAATTTCTAATTTCTGGGATCCAATCAGCCCGACAATTACCTGACTCTTTATTTTATTTTTAACCGCATTTTTCAGTTCGCGCTCCATGTTAGCTCGAACTTCTTCACGAAATTTCTCTTCGCCACCCTCGCTCACACCAAACAGCGCAAAGAATTCTTCCGTCAGCTCCGGTACGACCGGCTCATTGACCTGGTTGACCTTAACGCCGAACTCAACCGCTTTTCCAGCCAGATCCGCTGCGTGGTACTCTTCAGGAAAGCTCAGGTTCAGCACTTTTTCTTCACCCGCGCTCATCCCGGCAATTCCGTCTTCAAAGCCAGGAATCATCTGCCCAGAACCCAGAACCAAGGGGGTATTTTCGGCTGTACCGCCAGCAAAGGCCTCTCCGTCCATCTCACCTTTAAAGTCGATCATCACCTGATCGTGTTCCTTAGCGGCTCTTTCGACAGGCTCCATGGTTGTGCGCTGCTGACGTAACTGCTCGACCATTTTATCAATGTCTTCGTCGGCAATGGTCGCTACTGGCTTCTTTATTTCAATCCCGCCTAAATCACCTAACGTCACTTCAGGATATATTTCAAAGGTAGCGATATACTCCAGGTCTTTACCCTCTTCCATGACCTTCGGTTCAATTTGCGGAAAGCCTGCGGGGCGCAGATTTTCCTGGCTGACCGCATCATAGAAAGACTCCTGCACTATTTCGCCGACCACTTCCTGCCTAACTCCAGCGCCATAACGCTGCTTAATCACCTTAAATGGTACTTTCCCAGGTCTAAAACCATCGATACGTGCATTTAGCGCCGCCTTTTTCAGGCGTTTATCAACCTCAGTGTCAATACGCTCGAAGGGAACGCCGACAGTAATTCGACGTTCAATATTGGTTACGGATTCCACTGAAACTTGCATGACATTCCTCTACGAAAATTTTGAATCTGATTCGAAAAAATGGTGCGGATGGAGAGACTCGAACTCTCACGCCTCTCGGCACTAGAACCTAAATCTAGCGTGTATACCAATTTCACCACATCCGCTTAATTAATCCACTCAATTTGACGGGTAGCCGGGTCTTCCAACTATCGATACGACTTCCTGTTTTTTAACTGGAATGGTGACAAAGACATTAAGATGGGGTGAGTGATGGGGCTCGAACCCACGACCGCCGGAATCACAATCCGGAGCTCTACCAACTGAGCTACACTCACCATTAATCTTCTATTTGACCACCAACCCGGGCCTATTTTCTTGCGAGCCCACACTATGGTACAAACCTTAAATATGGCGCGCCCGGCAGGAATCGAACCTGCAACCCTCGGCTTAGAAGGCCGATGCTCTATCCGATTGAGCTACGGGCGCATCACAGCGACAGGGCACAAACCGCCCACAGGGTGCTCGATATTGGTCGGGGTAGAGAGATTCGAACTCCCGACATCCTGCTCCCAAAGCAGGCGCGCTACCAGACTGCGCTATACCCCGATACACAACTGCAACATTAGTCGTCTCAGCTTGGAGGACGGCATATTACTCAGCTATAACATCCCCGTCAACTATTCTGAAGTGAATAATTATACCTCTCGAGTGCTTTGCCGGAAAAAGCCCTGATTGAATCTATTTACTCTGCACTTCGGCGCCATGTTGTACCGCCCCTTCCATCGTCCAAAACAATACCTGCTACCTGCAGTTGATCGCGCACCTGATCCGCTTTTGCCCAGTCCTTATCGGCCCTCGCCTGATTGCGCAGTGCTATCAAAACTTCCACCTCTTCTGCTGTGATACCCTGGTTTTGCTCGTAGCCTTGCAGAAACTGCTCAGGATTCTGTTGCAGTAGCCCGAGCACTGCGCCCAGCTCTCTCAACAGAATAATCAGCGACTTGGCCTCTACCGATGCTTTATTAATCTCTCTGACAATTTCAAATAGTACCGCCAGGGCCTCAGGCGTATTAAAGTCATCATCCATGGCCTCAGCAAAGCGCTTTTTATACTCATCAAGCAGCTCGCTGTCTGAGGGCACATCTCCAGTCACTACCGGATTACGTCGCAACGCTGTATAAAAACGCTCCAGCGCCTGCTGCGCCTGCCTCAGGTTATCTTCCGAATAGTTGATGTGGCTGCGGTAATGGCTGGTGATCAGAAAATATCTCACAACCTCAGGGTTATATTTCTGTAAAACTTCGCGAATAGTAAAGAAATTGCCCAGTGATTTGGACATTTTCTCATTATCCACGCGCACAGCACCGGCGTGCATCCAGGTTTTCACATAGTCCTCTCCGGTTGCCGCTTCGGACTGTGCGATTTCGTTTTCATGATGCGGGAATTTTAGATCAGGCCCACCACCATGAATATCAAAGGTGTGACCCAGGCAGCTGGTACTCATCGCTGAACACTCAATATGCCAGCCCGGACGCCCCCTGCCCCAGGGTGAATCCCAAGCCGCCTCGCCTTCCTTTGCCGCCTTCCACAGCGCAAAGTCCAGTGGGTTTTCTTTCGCTTCCTCAACGCTAATACGTTCGCCTGCCCTCAAATCCTCAAGATTCTTCTTACTTAACTTGCCATAATCTGCAAAGCGGTCGACTCTATAGTAGACATCACCATTTTTCGCACAATAAGCATATTCCTTGTCAATCAGCGTCTGCACCATCTCAAGAATCTGGTCCATATGTGCAGTGGCTCTGGGCTCCAGATCAGGTGGCAAAACACTGAGCGCCTTTTCATCCTCATGCATCGCCTCAATAAAGCGCTGAGTCAATTGATCGTATGGCTCATCATTCTCTCGGGCACGCTTAAATATCTTATCATCAACATCTGTGATATTTCTGACATAGGTTAACTGATAACCCTTCTGTCGCAGATACCGGCTGACCACATCAAAAGCCACCATTACCCGCGCATGTCCTATATGGCAAAAGTCATAAACTGTCATGCCACAGACATACATGTGTACATGACCCTCAATTAGAGGCTTGAAACTCTCCTTCTCGCCGCTCAACGAGTTATATATTTTTAACACAAATCAACCCTGCTTTTTCTGAGCTTTCGCCCATGAATCACGCAGACTCACGGTTCGGTTAAAAACCAGCTTGCCTGGCATTGAGTCATAACGATCTGCACAAAAATATCCGAGGCGCTCAAACTGGAATCTTTGCTCAGGCTCTATGCCATCCAGCCCAGGCTCCGCTTTACAGTTTTGAAGCACCTCAACTGAGGCTGGGTTCAGGCACGTAATAAAGTCACCTTTATCAGGATTCTCCTCTGTAAACAGCTGGTCATAAAGTCTAACCTCGCAATTCACCGCGTGCTTTGCGGATACCCAGTGAATCACGCCTTTTACCTTCCTGCCCTCAGGATTTACACCCAGAGTCTTTTCATCATACCAGCAGCGTAACTCAATCAGTTTCCCGCTTTCATCTTTGATCATCTCATCACATCGAATGACATAGGCGTTACGCAGGCGCACCTCCCTTCCCGGTGCCAGGCGAAAATATTTGGAAGGAGGCTCCTCCATAAAATCATCCTGGTCAATATATAGTTCACGACCAAAGGGCAATGTCCGCATCCCCATCTCAGGATTATCCGGATGAGCCTGGGTGGTGAGCTGTTCCTCCTCGCTTTCTGGATAGTTAGTAATCACCACTTTAATCGGCTTCAAGACACACATGGCTCTGGGCGCTTTTGCCTCCAGATCTTCTCGAATGCTATGCACCAGCATTGCTGCATCAACCACACCGTCACTGCGAGTCACACCAATATTGTCACAAAACTTGCGTATAGCAGCCGGTGTATAGCCTCTTCTGCGCAAACCGGAGATAGTCGGGAGACGGGGATCGTCCCAACCTTTAACATAGCCTTCATCGACCAGTCGTTTTAGCTTTCTTTTACTAGTCACCGTATGACTAAGGTTAAGCCGGGCAAATTCAATTTGTTGTGGATGGCAATCGACACTTATGTTATCGAGCACCCAATCATAAAGCGGTCTGTGATCTTCAAATTCCAGGGTACACAGTGAATGGGTGATATCTTCCAGCGCATCCGAAATACAATGCGTAAAATCATACATCGGGTAAATACACCACTGATCGCCCGTGCGGTGGTGATGAACACGCCGAATTCTATAAAGAATCGGATCCCGCATATTAAGGTTGGGAGAGGCCATATCGATTTTCGCTCGCAACACATAAGCTCCATCATCAAATACTCCGGCTCGCATACGCCTGAACAGATCAAGATTTTCTTCAACACTTCTATTGCGGTCGGGACTGTCCTTTCCTGGTGTAGTCAAGGTTCCCCGATATTCGCGCATCTGCTCAGCGTTGAGACTGCAAACGTAGGCTTTACCACGCTCGACCAGCTCTTCAGCAAAAAGATACAGCTGCTCGAAATAGCTGGAGGAATACTTAACCTCGCCATTCCATTCAAATCCTAGCCAGGTGACATCGTTTTGAATTGCCGCCACATACTCCGTACTTTCCTTTTCCGGGTTGGTATCATCAAACCGCAAATTACAATTACCGGCGGGATAATCGTTTGCAATACCAAAATTCAGGCAAATGGACTTTGCGTGACCGATGTGCAAAAAACCGTTCGGTTCAGGAGGAAAACGTGTAATTACTCGCCCTTCATTTTTACCCTGACGCAGGTCTTCATCAATGATATTGCGAATAAAGTTTGATTTACCGGGTGATTCAGTATTGTTCATCATAAATAAAAAAGATAAAGTCTCTGCTAAAGCTTCTGACAAGCAGTAACCTGGAAATATTTTAACCGGTCCGGCTAGAATCAGAATTGAGTTAAATTGAGCCAAACATTATAACCACCTTGCGCGCCGCGGCTAGAGCAAAGCACAAGAAAATAACAAATTACTACTATTACATCGCAGCATAAGACATAGGGAGTCTTTGATGATCATTTTGCACACGAATTTAGGCGACATCCATATCCAGCTAGATACTGAAAAGGCGCCCATCAGCGCAAAGAATTTTAGAGAATATGCCGAAAAGGAGTTCTATAACGGCACAATTTTTCATCGTGTGATCAAAAATTTCATGATTCAGTGCGGCGGATTTGAAGCAGGAATGAGTCAGAAACCTACCGCAGAGCCCATCCAGAATGAGGCAGACAATGGTCTCAGCAATCTTCGTGGCACGCTTGCCATGGCAAGAACAATGGAACCTCATTCGGCCACAGCTCAATTCTTTATCAATGTTGAAGACAACACTTTTCTGGATCACAGCTCCAAGACAACAGAAGGATGGGGATATGCCGTGTTTGGGAAAGTAACCGAGGGCATGGATGTGGTTGATAAAATAAAAGCAGTAGCAACCACCTCCAAAGCAGGTCATCAGGATGTTCCAGCTGATGACGTCGTTATAGAATCGGTATCTATCTCTGACGATCTTTAGCAGCACAATGGCCACCCTATTCATCTCTGATCTGCACCTGGAACCACAAAAGCCTGCAATAGTGCAGGCTTTTGTGCAATTTGCGACTGAAAAAACCCAACATATTGATGCGCTCTATATTCTTGGTGATTTTTTTGAAGCCTGGATAGGCGATGACTTTGAGAATGCGTTTGCTGACGCGCTCAAGAACACCCTGAAGAGCATATCCAGTCGAGGGGTCCCTGTGTTCTTCATGCATGGCAATCGGGACTTTCTGATCGGCGAGCTTTTTGCGGAGCAAACAGGATGTACACTTTTACCCGACCCCACGATTATCGATCTATACGGCACGCCCACTTTGCTGATGCATGGCGACACCCTTTGCACGGATGACATTGCTTACCAACAATTTCGGACAATGGTTCGAAATCCGAACTGGCAACAGGAGCTGTTAAGCAAGAGCATCGCCGAACGACTAGCTATCGCGCAAAATCTACGCGATATCAGCAAAGAAAAAACCAGTGAAAAAACTGCTGAAATCATGGACGTCAACCCCGACGAAGTTCTGAGGGTAATGGAGCAATACCAGGTTCAACGACTGATACATGGCCATACCCATCGACCAGCAACACACCAGTTGATCGCTAATGGCCTTCCTGCACAGCGCACAGTCCTGGGTGACTGGGGAAGCGACGGCTGGTATCTTAAGGTTTCCAAAGCACAGACTGATCTGCTAGATTTTGTCATCGCCTGAATTTTTCAGGATTTCACACACCTAAGCCCACCAGCGATTAAATGGCTATTGCATTTAAGATACTGTATGCTGCAGCGCCGCTAATGTTGCGGCCTCCTTTTGATATTCAGAAATAAGAGATAACCTTATGAGTTTTGCCTCCCTGGGCCTTTCCGAACCTATTCTCCGAGCTGTTACGGAGCAAGGATATACAACGCCCTCTCCGATCCAGGCTCAGGCCATACCTTCTATCCTTCAGGGAAAAGATGTGATGGCTGCTGCGCAAACCGGTACTGGCAAAACAGCGGGATTCACTCTACCTATTTTAGAACAGCTTCTTAAGGGGCAGAAAGCACAGGCGAATCAAGTGCGAGCCCTGATATTAACACCGACCCGTGAACTTGCAGCACAGGTTGCGGCAAGTGTCAGTACTTATGCTCGGCATTTACCCTTGCGTTCAACGGTTGTTTTTGGTGGCGTCAAAATCAATCCGCAAATGATGCAGTTGCGTAAAGGGGTTGATGTGCTAATTGCCACACCCGGCCGACTACTGGATCTATACAATCAAAATGCGATGAAATTTAATCGCCTTGAAATTCTGGTTCTCGACGAAGCCGATCGAATGCTGGACATGGGCTTTATCCATGACATCAAACGCATCCTGGCGGTTTTACCCAAACAGCGGCAAAACCTGATGTTCTCTGCCACCTTCTCCCAGGAAATTCGCAAACTGGCAAAAGGAATGGTTGAAAACCCTATTGAGATTTCAGTCAGCCCACGAAATACAACGGTCGAATCAGTTGAACAATGGATCTGCCCAGTCGATAAAAGTAAAAAATCGGCTCTACTGACACACCTGATTCTTGAGCACCAATGGGAGCAGGTGCTCGTTTTCAGTAGAACTAAACATGGCGCCAATCGTTTAACCAAACACCTGGAGAGCAAAAAAATACAGGCTACCGCTATCCACGGCAACAAAAGCCAGAGTGCCCGAACCAAAGCATTAGCAGATTTTAAAAATGGCAAAACCCAAGTACTGGTAGCTACCGACATAGCTGCCCGCGGACTCGACATCGATCAATTGCCTCAGGTCGTCAATTTTGATTTACCCAATGTACCGGAAGATTATGTCCATCGAATTGGCAGAACCGGGCGTGCAGGCGCAACCGGGCAAGCCATATCCCTGGTAAGTGCGGACGAATTTAAGCAGTTATCGGATATAGAGCGGCTCATCAAACAGTTGTTGAAACGGGAGTTTATTGACGGTTTTGAACCGGTTCATGATCTACCGGAATCAAATTTGAACAGTCGCCACACGCGACCAAAAAAACCTAAGAAACCAAAATCGAGGCACCAGGACGGTCAGCGCTCCGGGGAGATTGCTCGAGGTCACAAGCCACAGGGAAAGAATAAGAAACATAGGAGAGATGCCGCCGCGTCACCTACTCAAAAATCGGGTAACACCGACAACCGCAGGGGACGAGCTTAATTAATACTGTATTTGAGCGGTTGGCTGGCCGCCATGGGCTCTGGCTAACCCCTGCTCACCTTTCTTGCCCGAAATGATCGCCCCTTGAGTTTTCCTTTACTGATTTTAGCGAGCGCACTTTTTGCAATATCGCTATACACAGCCACATAGGCGCAGTTATCGAATAGATGGATTTTCCCTACCTGCGCTCCAGTAATACCATTGCCGGCAGTTAGAGCCCCCAAAATATCGCCGGGCCTGAGTTTCTGCCTTTTACCGCCATCAATTTGTAACGTCACCATTTGCGACCTGTATGCCGGCTCGTTCAATAACCGCACCTCAGGCAATGGCAACACATCAATTGAGCACTTCAGATAATCTTCGAGGCGCTCAACTTTGTAATTCTCCTTTACATCAAAGAGAGTGAACGCAATACCCTTGCTACCGGCCCTGCCCGTTCTGCCAATACGGTGAATATGCACCTCTGTTTCACGAGCAATCTGGTAATTAATCACGGCATCCATCGCATCGATATCCAGCCCACGCGCCGCCACATCCGTGGCCACCAGCACAGTCACACTTTTATTGCCAAACTGCACCAGGGTTTGATCTCGCTCCCGCTGCTCCAAATCACCATGTAGCGCTGCCGCATCAAAGCCAAAATCGCCCAGCGCATCCGCTACCTCCTGCGTTTCCCGTTTGGTATTGCAAAACACCAAACAAGATTGGGGCTGATAGGCCATGAGCAACAGTTTAAGCGCAGTAAGCCGATTACGCTGACTGTCAATGCAATAAAACTGCTGCTCTATACTGGTATCATCATGAGTTGAAAGCGCCTCAACCCTTTGCGGCTGGCGCATTACGCGCCGAGCGACTGCCTCAATCTGGTCGGGGTAAGTTGCACTGAACAAAAGAGTCTGTCGCGAACGGGGAAGCTGGTCAATAATCGTATCAAGCGATGCCTGAAACCCCATATCCAACATCCGGTCGGCCTCATCAAGCACCAGCATTTCAAGTTTGTCCAAAACAAGCGTGCCTTTGCGCAGATGCTCCTCTATACGCCCAGGTGTACCCACTACAATATGAGCGCCATGCTCCAGCGATCCAATCTGAGGACCGAAAGGAGCTCCTCCGCACAGGGTCAATACCTTGATATTGTGGATGAGTCGGGCCAGCTTCCGAATCTCCTTAGCCACTTGATCAGCCAATTCCCTGGTCGGGCACAGAACCAGCGACTGCACACGAAACCGTTTTACATCAAGCCTGTTCAACAGGCCAAGCGCAAACGCCGCTGTTTTTCCCGACCCGGTACGCGCCTGGGCAATCACATCTTTGCCATCGAAAATAAGCGGTAGGCTTTGCTGTTGAATCGGCGTCATCTGGTGATAATCAAGCGATTTCAGATTCTCGAGCAAGGCGGGATTTAAACTAAGCGATGAAAAATTGGCACTAGACACTGCACGACATCCTAGACATATGAATAAGCGATACGATTAAATCAGCTGCGACGATAGGCGCTAAAAAAACCGTAGAAAGTTAAGCTGAGACAGGGAGCTAACCCCAAAAACAAAAAAGGCGAGACCCGAGGATCTCACCCTTTATTCCTTAAACCTTTTTAGGTCTAAGGCAGGCCTACACCCTTATTATGATGTGCAGGCAAAACCCTGTGTAAGTTCTAAAGAACTATACGGGTTCAATATTCTCTGCTTGAGGACCTTTTTGACCCTGAGTAACAGTAAATTGGACTTTTTGACCTTCAGTCAAAGTCTTAAAACCTGATCCTGTGATAGCACTATAGTGCGCAAAAACATCAGGGCCGGACTCTTGTTCAATAAAGCCAAAACCTTTAGATTCGTTGAACCATTTTACAGTGCCGGTAGTAGTAGACATAATCAAAACCTTTATTTTCAATAGTAATTCAAGTCTTTAAAAAAGACGGTTGTTTTTTAAAAAGACGGTTGTGCTGGAAGTGTATCTATTACTTATGATGATCAGGTCGAGGTACTAACGACTAAACTTCGAAATGGTGTGCATAAATATAGGACGTACTTTCAAGCTAAGGGAATTATATACTCCTTTTTCGCGATGTCAAAGTATTCGCGCCATTATCGAGCACAGGAATACCGCTATGGAACCGAAATTCTGTGTCGGGCGTTTCGATCAATTCCCTTTCTTTAATTGCAAATTCTTTAATTCTTTCCTGTATAGGCTGATCACTATACTGCTCTGCTAACGCGAGGTAATCCTGATAATGTCGACCTTCCGAACGAAGCAGTGAGCGATAGAATTTTGCCAGATCTGCATCCAGGTGCGGGATTAAAGCAGCAAAGCGCTCGCAGGATCTTGCCTCTACAAAAGCGCCAACAATTAACAGATCAATAAATCGCGCTGGCTCGTGGGTTCGCAGCAGCCCCCTAAGACCGCTGGCGTATCGTGCAGGAGACAAGTGCAGGTATTGAATGTTTCGTTGCCTCATGATTTCCAGCACCTGCTCAAAATGCAATAGCTCTTCGCGAGCAAGCTGCGACATCTTGTGCAGCATATCCAAACGATCTAAATAACGATACATCAGACTCATCGCAGTGGATGCGGCCTTCTTTTCACAGTGGGCGTGATCAATCAGCAAAAGATCAATATTCCTGAGCGCCACCTCTACCCAAGCTTCGGGCGTATCACAATGTAAAAACTCTTTTATTTCAGCAATATGTGGCATTTACTTAATCTATTTTATTTATATTTATCTATTACTATGGAACAACCGGCTCTCGCATAGTGACAAATTCCTCAGCAGATGTGGGATGAATGCCGATCGTTTCGTCAAACACCGTTTTGGTCGCACCCGCTTTTAATGCGACCGCTATACCCTGCATAATCTCACCGGCTTCTGCACCAACCATGTGCACCCCCAACACCTTATCCGTGCCTTGATCAACCACCATCTTCATCAAGCAACGCTCCTCACTGCCACTGAGCGTATGTTTGAGGGCTTTAAAAATAGAGCGGTAAATTGCAATCTTATATCCCTTCTCGAGCGCTTGCTCCTCGGACAAACCAACCGTGCCAATGCTGGGCTGACTAAACACCGCTGTGGGGATTCCCGTATAATCAAGCACGCTGTGACTATCCTGATAAAGATATTTCACTAAAGCCATACCTTCTGCCAGCGCCACGGGAGTCAGCTCCAAGCGCCCGACCACGTCACCCAGCGCATAGATTGATGGCACATTAGTCTGAAAATAGTCATTTACCAATATTGTTCCATCATCAGCCGTTGCCACTCCTGCGTCGGCCAGGCCCAACCCTTGAGTCTTGGGCTTGCGGCCCGTTGCATACAATATCGTATCAGCATCTATAGACTGCCCAGTGTCTAACTGAGCCCTGAACCGACCGTTCTCCAATTTTTCGACGCTCTGCACCTGAGTATTAAAGTTAAGTCCTACACCCTTTTTCCTGATCTCATTACGAACAAACTCACGCACATCTCTATCAAAACCCCGTAAAAAAAGATCCTTACGGTAAATCAGTTCGGTATCGGCACCCAGCCCATTTAAGATGCCAGCAAATTCCACAGCGATATATCCCCCGCCAACAACCAGCGCCTTTTCAGGAAACTGCTCCAAATAAAACACCTCATTGGACGTGATGACATGCTGCGAACCCGGAAAATCAGGTACAAACGGCCAGCCGCCCGTAGCGATCAGAATATTTTCAGCGGAATAGGTTTTATCATTAACAGCTACACTGTGGGCATCAAGCAGGCGAGCAAATCCATCGATCAATTGCGCCCCGGAATTCTCTAGAAGACTCGCATATACGCTATTTAACCTGTTGATTTCTTTGTTTTTATTGTCTCTTAACTGTTCCCAATTAAATCTCGGCTTGCTATCCATTTGCCAACCATAGGCTTGAGCATCATGAAAATCTTCTCCATAGTGCGCACCGTAAACAAACAACTTTTTGGGAACACAGCCCACGTTGACACAGGTCCCGCCCAAATACCGGTCTTCCGCAATCGCAACCCGTTTACCTAACGCAGCTGCCATACGAGCTGCCCGCACACCACCCGATCCGGCCCCAATAACAAATAGATCAAAATCAAACTGCGCCATCACCCAACCCCACTTGATTTATAAAAACTAATAACTGGTGCGCATCAAAGGGCCAGCCTAACTCTACTGACTCGTTGTCTGCCACACCCAGCACCGGTATTCTGAGTCCGTAGTGCGCCATCAATTCATCTGTATCACTTACATCAACTTTTCTAAGTACATATTGATACCCGGATAATTCACGATAAATCAATTCTTCAGCCTCTTCACAGAGCTGACAATAATCTGTCGTATAAAGTACCAGTTGCATTCATAACCCTTTTTATATTGCGTCAGCGCTACTATTTTCAGCACTACTATAAAGACTCGACTGGATATTTAAAATAGTATTTTTATCCCCATTATTCCTTATCAACTGAAAATACAAATTCACGGGTGACCTGAGTCTTCTATTTCATTTATCATAGGCGCTTTCCGTTCATCCATACTACTGTTACGCTAGGATATCCCAATGAGTGAAACCAAACACTGTCGCGCACTAATTCTTGGATCAGGCCCCGCAGGATACGCAGCCGCGGTCTATGCCGCTCGAGCCAATCTAAACCCAGTCCTCATTACCGGGATGCAGGCAGGCGGCCAGCTAACAACTACTACTGATGTGGATAATTGGCCCGGGGATGTCGAGGGATTACAAGGCCCGGAATTGATGGAGCGCATGAAGCAGCATGCCGAGCGCTTTAATACAGAGATTATCTTTGACCATATTAATGAAGTTGAACTGACCAACCGCCCCTTCACCTTGAAGGGTGACTCAGGCACCTACACCTGCGACGCCCTGATTATTGCTACAGGCGCCTCCGCACAGTATCTGGGATTACCCTCAGAGGAAGCCTTCGCGGGCAAGGGCGTCAGTGCTTGTGCTACCTGTGATGGTTTCTTTTACCGCAAGCAAAAAATAGCGGTGATCGGTGGGGGCAACACAGCTGTCGAAGAAGCCCTGTATCTCTCCAATATCGCAGCAGAGGTAACTCTCGTACACCGACGGGATAAGCTGCGCTCTGAGAAAATCCTGCAGGATAAGTTGTTCGAGAAGGAAAAGAACGGCAACGTTAAGATTCTATGGAATCACACCCTGGACGAAATTCTCGGCGACGAGATGGGCGTCACCGGCATGCGCGTTAAAAGTACCGAAACCGGAGAGACCGAAGAGGTCGAGTTGCAGGGCGTGTTTATTGCCATCGGTCACAAGCCCAACACTGAAATCTTCAAAGGGCAACTGGAAATGAATAACGGCTATATTAAGATCAATGCAGGACTTGATGGCAACGCCACCGCCACCAGTATTCCTGGCGTTTTCGCTGCGGGTGATGTTGCTGATCAGGTGTATCGCCAGGCCGTTACCTCTGCAGGCTTTGGTTGTATGGCGGCACTGGATGCAGAAAAGTATCTGGAGGAATAATTCCTGGCAGTTGATTATCCAGCTCACGCCAAAATATCAACGATGCGGAAAGGTTTTCATGATCTGGCTATACAGCCAATTATGATTCCCGTTTATGCAAAAAATGACGGGCCGCTCCGGGCAGCCCGGTTTAGCGTTTATGCCTGGCATTAAGATACTCAACGAAAAAAACTACGATTTTCCTCCTGTAAACCAAGCGATGGATGAACCCAATGGGTTGATCGCTGTAGGAGGCGATCTTAGTCCGGAGCGACTCAAATATGCGTACCAGGCGGGTATTTTCCCCTGGTTTGAAGAGGGTCAGCCTATTCTTTGGTGGAGCCCCGACCCACGCTGCGTCCTCTATCCCGATGAACTGCATGTATCCAAAAGCCTGGGTAAAACGCTAAGAAAACAGCCCTATAAAATCACCTTTGACCAATGCTTTGACCAATTAGTTAATTCTTGCTCAAGAAGCAGGAAAAACAGCCAGGGCACCTGGATCACGCAGGATATCAAGCTTGCCTACTCACATCTGCATCAACTCGGTATCGCACACTCCGTTGAAGCATGGTCTGGCGAAGAGCTGGTTGGCGGACTGTACGGTATTGCAATGGGCAGTGTATTTTTCGGAGAATCCATGTTTAGTAGTAAAACCGATGCCTCCAAAATTGCCCTTTATCATTTAATTCAAAAACTAAAGGCGCTATCCTTTACCCTGATTGATTGCCAGGTGTATAACCCGCACCTCGAATCACTGGGCGCAAAAAGTATTCCAAGACCGGTCTTTGTCGAACACTTGAACCTACAGATTAAAGACAGGTCAAAATCTAACTGGAAATAGAACTGGCCTTTAGCATGTCAATTCTGGAGGAAATAAAGCTCTATCAAACGATGCCACACCAGTGCAGCTATCGGGTGGATCAACTCGCCAGCACACTGTTCGTGGATCCGGAATTTAAAATCACACCAGAGATATTGAGCTATTTATCAAGCTGTGGCTTTAGGCGCAGCGGCGACTATGTCTACCAGCCAAACTGTGATCATTGCTCTTCCTGTATTTCAACACGCATACCGGTGCATCTGTTTAAACCCAATCGAGCACAAAAACGCATTTTGCGACGCAATCAGGACCTTTCCTGCACACTCAGCGAGCCTCGCATGAGCGAAGAATTCTACTCCCTCTATGCGCATTACATAAAAGAAAGGCACTCCGATGGCGATATGTACCCCGCCACCGAGGAACAGTATCTCAGCTTTATCGTAGAAAGCGATGTGCAGAGTTGTTTCCTCGAAATCAGGCTCAAAGAGCAACTGATGGCCGTGGCGGTCACTGATATATTGAGCAACGGATGCTCTGCAATCTATACATTTTTTGAACCCCGGGAAAGTAGACGCAGCCTGGGTGTCTTTGCGATTCTACAGCAGATCGAGTTCGCCAGGGAACGACAGCTTGAGCACCTATATCTGGGCTATTGGATCAAACAGTGCGCTAAAATGAACTACAAAATTCAGTACCGTCCAATCGAACTGCTGGTGAATGCCTGCTGGACACAGCTGGGTTAATGCTGAACCGGCTGGAGAGAAAACAAATGTGTTGATAAAGGAAGCGCATTTAGGCAGAATGCTCGCCTCTAAATAAAAACACGGGAGCTATCTACCTCTATGGCTAAAGAAGGCCAAATTGAAATGGAAGGTGAAATCATTGACACCTTACCCAACACCATGTTTCGCGTTAAGCTTGAAAACGGACATATAGTCACTGCTCATATTTCTGGGAAAATGCGCAAAAACTACATTCGCATCCTGACCGGGGACAAGGTCACTGTAGAGTTAACGCCCTATGACCTGACCAAGGGAAGAATTATTTACCGGGCTCGTTAAGCTATTGCTATTCCTCTACTGTTAAGACGCGCACTCTCACATATCCCAAAGATCCCTCAAATCAGCACTCGGCAAGCTCTTGCGGTGAATGCAGCTCGAAGATCAGCTCGCCATTTTCGACTGAGATAAGTGCTGATCCTCCACCGACCAGATCACCAAACAGAATAGCCTCTGCCAGAGGCTTTTTAATTCTGTCGTGTATGAGCCGTGCCATCGGGCGCGCACCCATTTTCTCGTCATAGCCATTTTCTGCCAACCAACGGCGTGCATCGGCATCCACATCGATATGCACTTTCTTGTCATCCAGTTGAGCCTGCAATTCGGTAAGAAACTTATCCACTACATTCTCAATCACACGGGGGTCGAGTGCGTTAAACTGGATAATACCATCCAGACGATTACGGAACTCCGGCGTAAAGGCTTTACGTACCTCCTCCAGACCATCCGTACTATGATCCTGGTGTGTAAATCCGATGGAGCGACGACTCATCAATTCCGCGCCGGCATTCGTCGTCATAATAATCACCACATTACGAAAATCCGCCTTACGGCCATTGTTGTCCGTTAAGGTTCCATGATCCATCACTTGCAATAACAGATTAAACACCTCCGGATGCGCCTTTTCAATTTCATCCAGCAACAACACAGAATGAGGATGTTTGGTAATAGCCTCCGTCAGCAATCCACCCTGATCAAAACCAACATAACCAGGAGGCGCACCGATCAGACGGGATACGGTATGTCGCTCCATATATTCCGACATATCAAAACGCACCAACTCGACGCCCATAACATTTGCCAACTGCCGGGTTAGCTCCGTTTTCCCAACACCCGTTGGGCCGGCAAACAGGAACGAACCTATCGGCTTCTCCACCTCCTTCAAGCCCGCCCGTGACAGTTTAATCGCAGTGCTTATGGCATCGATTGCATCATCCTGACCAAACACCACCATTTTTAAATCACGATCTATATTTTTCAGCAGCTTCTTATCCGATGCGGACACACTTTGCTGTGGTACCCGTGCAATACTAGCGACTACCTTCTCTATTTCAGGCACCCCGATGACCTTCTTACGTTTACCTACCGGCCTTAGCTGCTGATAAGCACCTGCTTCGTCAATCACATCAATCGCCTTATCCGGCATATGGCGATCCGTAATATACCTGTCGGCCAGTTGAGCGGCAGAGCGTAATGATTTATCGGTAAAACGTATCGCGTGGTGCTTCTCAAAACGCGATTTAAGGCCCTTTAATATCTTGTAAGTATCTTCAACGCTGGGCTCGGATACATCCACTTTCTGAAAGCGTCTGGACAACGCCCTGTCCTTCTCAAAAATACCCCGATATTCCTGATAAGTGGTCGAACCGACACAGCGGATACCCCGATTACTCAACACCGGCTTTAACAGGTTGGAGGCATCCATCACTCCACCGGAGGCCGCACCAGCCCCGATAATGGTATGAATCTCATCGATAAAGAGAATTGCATGCGGCTGCTTTTTAAGCTCGGCCAGCAAGGCTTTGAATCGCTTCTCAAAATCACCACGATATTTTGTTCCAGCCAGCAGAGCACCCATATCCAGGGAATAGACCACCCCTTCACGAATCACATCCGGCACTTCGCCATCAACGATCAGCTTGGCCAGCCCCTCAGCAATGGCCGTTTTACCAACACCTGATTCGCCAACAAGCAGCGGATTATTCTTACGCCTTCTGGACAGAATCTGGATAACACGGCTGACCTCAAAATCACGACCTATCAAAGGATCAATAAGTCCCTTTTTCGCCTGCTCATTCAGGTTTGTAGCAAAAGTCTCCAGAGGACTTTGCCCCGGCACGTCAGCAACAGTGTCGGCCTCAAGCTGCTCGTTACCCAGCTCCTCATGCTCATTGCTTTCACCCACTTTGGAGATGCCGTGGGCAATAAAATTCACCACGTCGATACGGCTGACATTCTGCTGTTTAAGCAGATAAACCGCCTGACTTTCCTGTTCACTGAAAATAGCCACCAACACATTGGCACCCGTAACCTCCTTTTTCCCGGAGGACTGGACATGAAAGACCGCGCGCTGCAGCACCCTCTGAAAGCCCAATGTCGGTTGTGTTTCGACGACAGCGTTTGCTTCCGGAATAACCGGGGTTGTGGTATTAACAAACTCATCGAGATCCTTTCGTAGAATCGCCAGATCGACACCGCAACCACGCAAAACATCCAGCGCAGAAGAGTTGTCCAAAAGCGCAAGCAACAGATGCTCTACCGTCATATATTCATGGCGCTTAGTGCGTGCATCCTTGAACGCCATATTCAGAGTTATTTCAAGGTCTTTACTTAACATATGAGCACCTCAGTCAGTCCGCTTTATCAATACCACAAAGTAAGGGGTGTTCACTATCACTGGCAAATTGATTCACCTGTACTACTTTGGTTTCAGCTACATCACGTGTGTATACACCACATACAGCCTTACCTTGAGTATGAACGGTTAACATCACCTGCGTTGCCTTTTCCCGATCAAGATTGAAAAACAGCTCCAAAATCTCAACCACAAATTCCATCGGTGTATAATCATCGTTATACATGATCACCTTATACATGGGAGGCTTCTTAAGCTTCGGCTTGACCCTTTCCAGAGCCAGGTTCCCATCATCATTTTGATCGTCCTGATTTAAGGTTAGTTCAATCTGTTGCGTTTTACTCATAATTTCAAGAAAAATCGAATGCCAATTAAATGGATGTTTAGTAAATCCCAATCACATATATATCAATATTGCGACAACAGACGCCCGCCTGTAAAGGCTCTTTTAACGCTTCTCAGATATATAGGACAATAAAACAGGTGTGAAGGTTTTGCAGAAGAGAAAATTTGTTGGCCGGGCTCGGCAAAAACCGAACCCGGTAACCGGACAAAACAGGAAGCTTTAATCCATATGCTTGATAATTTCTTCACCAAACTGAGATGAAGAAACCAAAGTAGCGCCGTCCATCAACCGTTCAAAATCATAGGTAACTGTTTTAGCAGCAATAGCCGCTTCAGTGCCTTTGATAATCAAATCAGCCGCTTCATTCCAACCCATAAAGCGCAACATCATTTCTGCCGAAAGAATCAAGGAACCCGGGTTCACTTTATCCTGACCCGCATACTTGGGCGCTGTACCATGAGTCGCTTCAAAGATAGCGACCTCATCACCGATGTTAGCACCTGGTGCGATACCAATACCACCGACCTGTGCCGCCAGGGCATCAGAGAGATAGTCACCGTTAAGGTTCAGGGTTGCAATTACGCTGTACTCATCAGGACGCAGCAGAATCTGTTGCAGCATCGCATCCGCAATAACGTCTTTAATGATGATTTCTTTACCTGTATTTGGGTTTTTCAGAACACACCAGGGACCACCGTCCAGCAGCTCAGCACCAAACTCTTCCTGCGCCAGCTCATACCCCCATTCTTTAAAGGCACCTTCGGTGAACTTCATGATGTTGCCTTTATGCACCAGTGTTACACTTGGCAAATCCTGATCAATCGCATATTGAATGGTACGGCGTACTAATCGCTGCGTACCTTCTTTAGATACCGGCTTGATACCAATACCGCAGTTCTGCGGGAAACGAATTTTAGTGACACCAAAATCATCTTGCAGAATTTTAATCAGTTTATCTGCCTCAGGTGATCCAGCAGCCCATTCAACACCTGCATAGATATCTTCAGAGTTTTCACGGAATATCACCATATTTGTTTTGCCTGGCTCTTTCACCGGACTAGGCACACCTTCGAACCAGCGCACAGGCCGCTGGCAAACGTAGAGATCAAGTTCTTGGCGCAAAGCAACATTCAAAGAGCGAATACCACCGCCCACAGGAGTCGTCAGAGGCCCCTTAATGCCAATAACAAATTCTTTAAAAGCTTCCAGGGTTTCCTCCGGCAGCCATTGGTCGTCACCATAGACACCTACCGATTTTTCACCAGAATAAACTTCCATCCACGCAATTGAACGCTCGCTACCATAAGCTTTTCCTATAGCCGCATTAACCACATTAATCATTGGCGGAGTAACATCTATGCCAATACCATCACCCTCAATAAAAGGGATAATTGGGCGATTAGGGACATTGAGAGAATTATCTGAATTTACGGTAATTTTTTCACCGTCTTGTGGAACTGAAATGTGTTGATATGCCATACTTGTCTCCGTCTAAAACAACATTTACCGATACTTACTCTTAACTGACTAACTGCCGTTTTATTGTTGTTATTCAGCAATTAACTAACTTCAATAACTAAACTGCTAACGGTTCCAAACGATCACATTGAATGAACCGCCATACCCCAAAGAAGGGTGCAGATAATATAGGTTTTGGGCAAAATCATCCATCGTTATGGCAAAAATTATACTATTTAATAAGCCTTTTCGTGTCTTATCTCAATTTACCGACACATTGGATAAAACCACGCTCTCATCTTTTATTGATATTCCAGATATATACCCCGCAGGCCGATTAGACTTCGACTCAGAGGGGTTGATGATTTTGACCGACGATGGCACCTGGCAGCATCACATCAGCCATCCTCGCCATAAGCTAAAGAAAACATATTGGGTGCAGGTTGAAGGTGAAATGACCGACGCGGCTATCAAACAACTTTGCGAAGGAGTGGAACTTAAAGACGGTATAACCAAGCCCGCATCGGCAAAACAGATACCGAAACCCGATCTGTGGCAGCGCGAACCACCGGTTAGATACCGAGCCAACATCCCCACTTCCTGGATAGAACTGGCCATCAGCGAAGGACGCAACCGTCAGGTTAGAAGAATGACCGCCGCCGTGCAGTTCCCCACCTTGCGACTGGTGCGTCAGGCTATTGGAGAATGGGCACTTGATGATCTGCAACCAGGCCAGTATAAAACTCTAGAGGTCGAAACCAAATCCACCACAAAAAAACCAATCCACCGAAAAAAGATTGGCAAGCCTACAAAAAGAGATTACAGAAAAAAATGAATCGCACATGGTATCCTCACCTGGTCGTCGCCACCATCATCGAAAAAGGCGGGAAATTTCTCATGATCGAAGAGATTTCAGAGGGAAGACAGGTCATAAACCAACCTGCAGGACACGTCGAAGAACACGAATCTTTAGTTGAAGCCGCACTGCGTGAAACGCTCGAGGAAACTGGCTGGAACGTCAGCTTAAGTGGTATGACTGGCTTTTACCATTACCGCTCCCCCCATAACGGCATCACCTATTTCCGTTGCAACTTTTTCGGCACTCCCGTTGAACAGGCCAGCTCACAGCTGGACGAAGGTATCGTTCGGACACACTGGATGAGTTATGAAGAGATACAAAGCGCCCAGCACCGGCTAAGAAGCCCGCTGGTGCTGCGCTGCCTTGAGGATTACCTAAAAGGACAGCGGTTGCCACTGGAAAGCGTGTCTAATTTGCTCTAATTTCAAAAACCTGAAGTTGCTATGTTTTAACGGGCTATAACCTCCGTTGTTAAGGGAGTCTTATATGCCCCCACTTTTGCTTTTTCATCTGCCCCCTATGATTTTTAGATAAGAAGAGCCTCAATTTCCTACATTTCTGCATCCGGCAGGACACGCAGCGGCATGGTATCGCTCTCCAATTTAATCACCAGCGACGAATCCACGCGCACGCCGCTGCCAGCATAGGTGCCCGCCGCAGTAAAGGTGCTTAGCTGGACATTATATCCTTCGATCATGGGCAGTTTGAAAAACTCCTGGAAAATCATATTCTGGCTTTCAAAGCGTCCTTCGGTGCCCTCCAGCAACCGATCGTTTTTATCAAAAATACTGATATTCAGCCCTGCGCGCCCGGCGATGGGCTTGGCGACATAGCCCTGCGCCTGTAGATCTTCCGAAAGCAAAAATGAAGAGTTCAACAGGTAAGCGTGGTTTGGAAATAGCGTCCAGAGCACCGGCAGGATAGCCTTGTTGCTGGGGATCAAGGTCCATAGGGGTTCGAACACCATCACGTCTTTGCGTAACAGGACATCCACCAGCCGCGGCGCTCCGACATGTTGTTCGCCCGCCGGGTAGTTGTTGAGTTTTTCCTCATCATCCTCACACTCGGTGCGAATCTGATCCAACGCCGTTTCCCAGGCCCAGGTTTTCCATACCCACCGGATTCGGTCGCCGTCGGGATCCAGAATATTTCCCTCCTCATCCCAGCTCAGACCGGTGACGCCATGAATGATCTTGCTGCGAATACCCGCCTCTTCCATCGCTTCCTGCATAAATAGCGCGTGGTAGGTTTCTTCGAGGTCGCGATCCTGCATGATGTGCAAAACATCCGTTTTCACACCGCTGGTTTTCCAGGCATCGCGTAACTCTTCGTGCAACGCTTGGCCAGGATCACGGCCTAAGGTGCAGTCGAAATGCTTGGCCCACTTACCCTGAATTTTGCCGCATTCAATATGGCACGAGGCGGAGTCACAGTTATATTCATAGACCTTGATACCGCGCCCAGACAGGGAAAAGTCGAAGCGCCCGGTGATCATCTGATTGCGCCGGTTATTCCAGGATTGCCGAATTTTTCCCCACAGCGCCCGTGGGATATTGAAATTTTCCAGCAGCTCAGGGTCGCGCAGGACATAGTCCGTGGCGTGCATAAACAGCTGATGCAATTCGTTGGTTGCGCGTTTGAGTTCCGCGTTGGCGGTTTCGGAGATGCCAAAATATTTGTATTGATACGCCGCTACACAGGTCATCCTGTGCCCCTGCATTAATTCGACATAGGCGGCCTCGTCCGGGTTGGCGATATTCAACCACGAGCGCTCGGCCTGGCCCTGGCGCGATACTTCCCGCATTTGCACGTTGAGGAGGCGCTTATCCAATTCCGGGAATTTTTCCGCGTAGCGGTCGTCGTCGGTCTGAATCACCCAGCCGCGAATGCTGGCGTCGCCAAAGGAACACTCCAACCAATATTCGCCGGACTCAGTCACCTTCGCTTTAATCTCGCGCGCATAGTTTCGACCGGTCGGCCAGACCCTATGCCCGACATTCTGTTCTGCGAAGCGCGTGTAGTGCTCAGTCACTTCCGTCACCACCGCAACATGTCCGGTGTCTTCAAACTCCCCGCCTTCATCCCAAATCAGCAGACAGCCTGGCTCAGGATGACGTCTCGATCCGTTACGAAAGGCATGCAGGGGCAACCTTTTGTTTTCATGGGCGACACGCACTGAAGGCAGTCTAAAAATATCGTAAGCCATCGCCACATCATCAAAAATGTAACCCTTGTTCAGGTACATCCAGCGTCGCGCAAACTCAACACATTGCCATTTGTAACCCATATAGACGCCATCGACGTAGCTACGATAGGCATGCCGATCGGGCAATTGTTCATCATCCGCCGTTTCGTAATCTGATGAGTAAACCGGCACATCGCCCGGGGCCATCCCCAGAAATTCGCCAAATTTGGCTGGCGCTATTACTTTATGCTCTTGCATAATCATCTCAGTGTCATTGAATCATCGTAATACTACCGTCAAGAACCTAAGGGGCCAGCCTCGATCGATTTTTACTTTTTCCCTATAAGCCCCTGACTTCCCGCCCCGCGCCCAAGCTACCGGTCCGCTTTAGCACTAGAGCAGCATATCTTGCGCTATTCATCCCCACCACTATTCGGAACCACTATAGCAACGACTTTAACTGTGGTTTTCATCGTACCAATAGTAGTGCTTGCTGCAATGTCAGCTATCTTGACTACGGTACATGCAGGCAAACCCAGCACAAGAAAACACAGCAAAATCGATTTGGCGGGCTTGAATAAACTACGAAACCATTGGTTAACCATTGAATGATATTCTCGTAATCGCTTTACAGCATTCAGAAAGGACTAAAATCTCTATTATAATAATTTTTTGGGTGTTTGTTAGATACAAAAAAGGGTAGCCGAAACTACCCTGCTTTTTTTGCTTGTACATCAGGAAATTATGGCGTCCCCTAGGGGGTTCGAACCCCTGTTACCGCCGTGAAAGGGCGGTGTCCTAGGCCTCTAGACGAAGGGGACGCAACGGTAAACCTTCAAAGAGGCGCGCATTGTATGAAGACATTAGTTTAAGGTCAAGCTATAGCCGGTAATATTCGTTCTTTTTTCATTCGGTTAACCGACGCAGAAGGCAAGCATGCGGCTGATCTGACAGAGCGGGCGGCCGCTTTGTGCCTGCCACTGATTGAAGGCGGACTGAACCTGCTGCAAATCTGCCTGGCTGGTGGGTTTTTTATCGATAATCCCCTGCGCAATCAATGCCGCCACTACATCGCCGGTCAGCACGAAGGTGTCTTTGCCCACCATCCTCAAAAAGTAGGGGCCGGAGTTGCCACCCAGCTGCTTTCCCCGTTTCGTTAACAACTTCCACAAACCAATCATATCGCTGCCCGGCCACTGGGCCAGAAACTGCCCAAAACCTCCTTGTTCGCGCGCCAGCTCTATCACCATCAGCGCGTTGTGCCTGATAGATTTAATTTTCCCCCAATGGCGGATGATGCGTTTATCCTGGAGCGTATTCTCCAGCGCTTCATCGCTCATGAGTATCAGTTTATTGGGATCAAAGCCAAAAAATACCTCCTCAAAGGCTGGCCATTTTTTATCCACCATTTCGTGCTTGAGACCCGCACGAAACACTCGGCGCGACATCTCTGACAGGTATCGATCATCACTCACTGCAATCAGCTGTTGAGCCGTTTTGGGTGTTGGAAGCAGACTTTCAAGTTGCTCCGGTGTTCCTTTCTGAGCGAGGGCATGTTGATAAATCCAGTCGTAACTGCGCATCACCAGCCTCCGGTATTTCTTTCAACCAATTGCGCTAAACAGTGGATAAAATCTGGCCGTTCATTAAGTGCCGGAATATAGTGATACTCTTTTCCGCCAGCCTCTATAAAGAAATCCCGATTCTGGATTTTGATCTCTTCCAGCGTTTCGAGACAATCTGCGGCAAACGCCGGGCAGATTACATCCACGCTCGGCACGCCCTCTGCGCCCCACTGCTGCAGGGTTTTATCGGTATAGGGCTTAACCCACTCGGCAGGTCCAAATCTCGATTGAAAACTGCAAAGCCATTGCCCATCATCTAGTTCAAGTGCTTCAGCCAAAGCCTGTGCCGTTGCCCGACACTGATCCGTATAGGGATCGCCCGCTTCCACGTAGCGTTCCGGTACGCCATGAAATGAGATCAGCAGACGCTCTGAGCGGCCTCTTGCTTGCCAATGCTCTTTCACGGATTCGGCCAGGGCAGTTATATAGCTGGCATCCAGATGGTAATCATTGATAAAACGTAACTCAGGCAAATCCGGCTGCACCTTGAGCGCCTTGGCTATCGCATCAAATATCGCGGCGGTTGTTGTTCCTGAATACTGGGGATAGAGCGGCAACACCAGAATGCGCTGACAACCCTGAGCCTGCAAACCTGCTATTTCATCTTTAAGGGAAGGGTTGCCATAGGTCATCGCCAGGGCAACCGGCACAACATATCCCTGCCTTCGCTCCAATTCACTGCACAATGCCACCACTTGGCGTTTACCAATTGCTAGCAGGGGTGATCCCTGGTCAGTCCAGACCGACTGATAAAGCTTGGCAACCCTGGACGGCCGAACCACCAGAATAATAGCATTGAGGATCACCCACCAGACCAACCGTGGTGTATCAATGACTCTGGGATCCGACAAAAATTCGCGCAGATAGCGCCTGACCGCTGAGGGTGTTGGCTGATCCGGCGTACCCAGATTGACCAGCAGCACTCCATACCGAGGAGATGACTGCTCAAGCGGTTCAGACACAGTCGCTTCCGCTTAAATCAGCCGCCTGGTAAAAGGCGGTGAGTGCTTTGAGCAGATACCAGCTATCTTCCGTTCCGGCCAGTTCTCGAATTGAATGCATAGCGAATGTGGGCACACCTATATCCAGGGTGCGCACGCCAATTTCGGTCGCTGAAATGGGGCCGATGGTGCTACCGCAACCCATGTCTGATCGCACCACGAATGACTGCACGGGCACCTTTTGGTTGTGACAAAGCAGTCTGAAAAACGCACAGGTTTCGCTGTTACTGGCATACCGCTGGGACGCGTTAACCTTGATCACCGGCCCCTGGTTGAATATCGGCCCATGATTCTCATCATGCTTGTCAGCGAAATTGGGATGTACGCCATGCGCATTGTCGACTGAAATCATCAACGAGTTGGCAATAATTCTGCCCAGCTCTGCTGAATCCGCCACTAACCGGGATAACACAGATTTCAACAGAGTGCCCTGAGCGCCCGAGGTTGAAGCACTTCCCACCTCTTCGTGATCATTACACACCAGGAGAGCCGGCTGCGCCGCCCCTTGAGATTCGGCACCGATGAGAGCTTGAAGGCCCACATAGCAGCTCAACAGGTTATCCAGCCTGGCACTGGCAATAAACTCCTGCTTCAACCCGGTGATAGCCGGTGGCTGGGTGTCGTAGGCATAGAGCTCATAATCGAGAACCTCCCGAAACTCGATACCTCGCGATGCGAGCTGATCACCCAGCAGATCTCTAAACTTCCATGACTCATCATCGCCAGACAGCCCCAAAACCAGCGGCAGATCCTTCTGTGCGTTCACACTTTTTATGGTATTGGCTTCGCGGTCCAGATGAATCGCCAGACTCGGAATGGTCGCAATGGGTTCTTTAAAGTCTATCAGCGTGCTTCTCAGCGCTCCTTTTCCATCAGCAAAACTGATACGACCCGCCAAGGACAAATCCCGGTCAAACCAGGGATTCAACAACGCTCCGCCATAGACTTCGACTCCCAGCTGACAATAGGTTTTGCTGGTGATCTCAGGCTCTGGCTTCACCTTAAGGCTGGGGCTGTCAGTATGTGCCCCGATCATTCTCAGGCCCGCTTGCCGGATATCCTTGTTTGCCAGATTAAAAGCGACAATAGCGGAATCATTACGGGTAACAAAGTACTTACCATCCTCATCCAATTGCCAATGATCTGTCTCGGCTAACCTTTGGTAGCCTCTCTTTTCAAGGATACCGACCATCTCCTGAACAGCATGAAATGGTGTGGGCGAGGACTGCAAAAAACTGAGCAGCCCTTGATTGAGCTTTGCCTTAATCATAAGCTATAAACTATTGTAGATTATGCATCTACATCGTTGGTTTTATTAACAATTTCCATCAATTCCACATCAAATATCAGAGTTGAGTTAGGCGGAATAGCAGGACCAGGACTTTGTTCGCCATAGGCTAGATTGGCAGGAACGAAGATACGCATCTTTCCTCCTACTTTCATTAGCTGTAAAGCTTCAGTCCAACCGGGGATGACCTGATTGACGGCAAACTGGGTTGGCTCGCCTCGATCAATAGAGCTGTCAAACACCGTACCATCAATCAAGGTGCCGTGGTAATGAGTGCGTACGATGCTCTCTGCGGTTGGCGACTCGCCCTCGCCTTCCTTCAACACTTCATACTGCAACCCGGAGTCTGTAGTAACAATACCTTCGCGCGCGCCGTTTTCTGCTAGAAACTCAACGCCTTTAGCACCATTTTCCTCTGCCAGGACGGCTAACTCAGCCTCCTGACGCTCCTGTATACGAGCCGCTGATTGTTGTACCTCTGTTTCAGAGACTTTTGGACTTTGGCCGTTAACTGAGTCCCGAATACCTTCAAGCACCGCTTCCAGCTTCAAGTCTGGCACTCCCTGCCGGGTCAAGCTAAAGCCAATATTCATCCCAACACCGTAACTCAACTTTTCCTCATCGGTTTCCAGCGAAATAGCAGGGTTTGCTGCTGAATTGTCAGCGGAGCCATTATTCTTAGCGTCACAACCCGTTAATACGAGCGCCGCAATTACAAATGTAAGATAAAAAGTGCGAACCATTTAATTATTCCCTAAACTTAATAGTGCGAAAAAAAGATGCGTATCCTAAGATAAGCGTTTTTAAAGACTTGCTATTTAGCCGGTGAGAACAACCACAGCGCCAGCAACATCTGCCAAACATAGTGAGGCATATTGCGGGGCACTGAACTACGGCTAACAGATTAAGTCCAAATTCAATACGGTCACATAGATATGTGACGCACCAAAGAGGCGCTATTGTAGCGCGAGCAGAAGTGAAACTGGAACCGGATTTATGGCTATTTTTAGTATTTGTCGAGATCGAATCAGAGCTGCAACCCTGGCGCTGATGACAATCACATTATTTTGCAACCCGGGTTACGCGATAATTCCGGTGCAGGGCAATGATGATTTAAAGCAGACCAGCATTGAAATTGTTAATCAGTTGAAACTCAATCACTATCGCTATATCAGCATCGATAACGACTTTTCCAGCCAGCTTTTGGATAAGTACCTGGATCAGCTAGACCCCGGCAAGGCCTACCTGCTTAATCAAGATATCAAAGAATTTCAAAACTACCGTTACAGTCTCGATAACGCTCTAAACAAGGGAAATCTGGAACCTGCTTTTGTCATTTTCAACCGTTACCAGCAAAGAGTTGAAGAGCGACTCAACTGGGTCATCAACCAGCTCAGCGAAAACGGTGCAAGCCAATTTGATTTCAGTCGTGATGAAACTCTGGAGCTGGATAGAGAGCAAGCGTCCTGGGCGGATTCGCCACGGTCACTGGAACAGCTTTGGTCCAAACGGATCAAAAATGCCGTGCTCAATCTCAAGCTCGCCGACAAGCCTTTAGAGGATATCACCGAACTATTGCTGAAACGCTATAAAAACCAGTTGAACCGGCTTAATCAGACCAATAACGAAGATGCATTCCAGCTCTATATGAATATTGTGGCTAAGAGCTATGATCCTCACACCGAATATTTTGCACCACGGCGCTCCGAAAATTTCAATATCAACATGAGTCTTTCACTGGAGGGTATTGGTGCGGTCCTGCAGTCTGATCAGGAGTTCACCAAAATAGTACGTCTGGTACCGGGAGGGCCGGCGGATTTAACCAAAGAGCTAAAACCAGCGGATCGTATCATCGGTGTGGCGCAGGATGACAAACCGATGGTTGATGTGGTTGGCTGGCGTCTGGACGAGGTCGTGGATCTGATTCGCGGCCCAAAGGGTACTACCGTGCGTTTGGAGCTGATGTCCAAAGATTCAGAAAACCAGCAAAGCCGAGAAATCAGCATCGTTCGCAATAAAGTATTGCTGGAGGAGCAGGCTGCACAGAAAAAGGTGCTGGAGATCGATTCAAACGGTGAGCAGATTAAAATAGGAGTTATCGACATCCCCACTTTCTATGCCGATTTTGCCGCCTATCAGGCGGGGGATCCTAACTATAAAAGCTCTACTCGCGATGTAAAACGACTACTTAAAGAACTTGAACAGGAAAAGGTTGATGGCGTGATCATTGATCTACGCAACAACGGTGGTGGCTCTCTGGGTGAAGCAAATGCACTGACTGGGCTATTTATCAAAACCGGTCAAACTGTACAGGTCAAGAATGCGCGCGATCAGGTGAAAATTCTCAAAGACGGTGATCCTGAGGTGGCCTATGACGGACCATTGGCGGTCATGGTTAATCGATTAAGTGCCTCAGCATCGGAAATTTTTGCCGGTGCAATTCAGGATTATCAACGCGGCCTGATTATAGGCGGCCAGACATTTGGCAAGGGAACGGTGCAAACGCTCAGCCCGCTCAAACAGGGCCAGCTCAAAATAACTCAGGCGAAGTTCTATCGCATATCCGGCGAGAGTACTCAGCATAAAGGTGTAGTGCCAGACGTCCAGCTTCCGACCATTATTGACGTCAATGAAATTGGTGAAGACGCACTAAAGGATGCCCTGCCCTGGGATTCGATCAGACCGGTTCTTTTTAAGAAGGTGGGCAATACTCAATTATTGCTGGATGAGATCAGGGGCCTTCATTTAGCACGCGTACAACGCAGTCCCGATTTTCTTTATCGTATATCCCAAATCGAAAGGGTCGAAAAAATTAGAAGCAAGACGACCATTTCACTCAATGAATTGGCCAGGATTAAAGAACAGACAGAATCCAAGCAATGGAGGCTGGATACTGAAAACAAGAGGCGCCTTGCGAAAGGTCTCGAGCCCATCAATAGTCTGGATGACCTGGAGGAACCGGAAGAGGACGATCCGGCTGACCCTTACCTCATTGAATCCAGCCACATTCTTCATGACTATATCACGCTCAACAATAGACAAATTGCGCGACATTAACCGGGCGTTACCTATGCTGAAAAATCAGGACACCATAAATGTCTGATCAGGCAAAGTTCTTTGTCGGGCAACTGGTAAAGCATAAACTTTTTGATTACCAGGGCGTGGTGGTCGACGTCGACCCCTGTTTTATGCTGTCGGAAGAATGGTATGAGCTTATGGCGAAAAGCCGGCCACCCAAAAACCGCCCCTGGTATCGAGTGCTGGTTCATAATTCAAATCATGAAACATATGTGGCCGAAAAAAACCTGAGTGATCATCCTGAAAAGGAACCTATCAACCATCCAGATATAGACCTTTATTTCTGCGCCTTTGAAGAGGGCAGATATCTTCTGAATGAAAACCAGTCTAACTAAATGCGTTTAGAGCCTGCGGCGCTCCCCTCGCATTGCCTCGATCACCTGATCTTCGTATTGAATACGATCCGCCAATATTTCGCCAATACTGGACAAATCATGCTCGACGCGCTCTATTATTTTTGAAAGCTCTATTAGATGCTCCCCGTAACGGTCGTTAAAAGCCAGTATACGATCGGTTGTTTCTGCAATTTTAGGATAAACACTATCTGCTACCTTGACCACAGGTTTGCGTCGCTCCTTATTCTCGGCCATATGTTGATACAACTGGAAGTGCGCATTTGCCGTGTAGTCGATCAGTGCCTCACAGAAATGCTGTAGCTCTTCTTTAAAATTTGCATTCTCTTGAAAAGGCCTATGCGTAGCGAGTTCAGCATAAAGCGATAATGTTTCGGAACGGGAAGATACCAGCGCGTTAATATCCTGCTGTGATTGCTGGCGTCTGTCTCCACCCGTACGATTGACCTGTCCCATACTCTGGAATCCCTTATTATTATATAAGTAATGTATTTATCTAAATGTAATCTTAACCATCTGCTTATTATACATATAACTGATGTATGGGAGGCAATATTAAACCATCTACGGAAAAATCGGAACAATCGTGCAGCCATATATACTCTGCCTGTAATATGAGAAGCGTCTGAATAATGAAGAGCAGCTCACCGGCATTACTTCTCTCCATCCCCCCAACAGCAGCGCCCGCCCATCACCAAGCTGGGGCACGCAGACACCAAACTGATGACTGGAATACAGCATCACAATGGGATCACTGCCTTGCATCAACACCTTTCCACAAAATATCTCTGCAAATTCCGAGTCTTCATATACCTCGGCATCCAAACCTGTTAACACGGCAGCGTTAAAACTCACCACGTTCGGATTATTGAGAACTTTGATGGAATTTACGAAGATAGAGGATATCCGGCATGGGACTATAGCTATTACTGAAATTTAAATGAATGGCATTAACTATCGGCATCCTGTTAGCGTTATACTCAGCATATCAATTTTAAGGCCTGTTAACGCGACCCTAACTGGAATAGATCCACCTAAAACAATATTTGTACGGAGACCCATTAATGCTTGTTATTTTGCATCCAGATACAGAAGAACAGAGTGAAAATTTCATTGAAACCTGGCATTACCTTGAATCCTTGCAGGGTATCAAGCTGAACAAACACGATATTCAGGGAAATCAGCAAAAGCTCACTGAGATCTACCTGCTCGGCGACACCCATACCCTGGACAAAGAAGAGATAGAATGCCTGCCGGCCGTTGAACGTGTCATACGAATTTCTGAGGAATACCGAATCCTCGGGCGACACAAAGATAATTTGCTGACTTCCGGCTTTACCTACAACGATGTGCGCTTTGATCAACAGGGGCTGAATATATTTGCCGGCCTTTGTGCGGTGGACAATCCTCAACATGTAGAGCTGATGATGAAGGCGCTTAAAGAGAACGGCCAGCAATGCACTCGCATGGGCGCCTACAAGCCTCGTACCAACCCCTATTCCTTTCAAGGGCATGGTGATACCTGCTTGCCTTATGTTTTTGAGCTGGCAGGCAAATATGGCATCAAAGTGATCGCCATGGAGATCACTCACGAAGCGCATATTGATGAGATTCATGAATGCCTGGAGAAATCAGGTAATCCCACCGGAGTGATGCTACAGATTGGCACCCGTAACACGCAGAATTTTGAACTGCTAAAGGCCATCGGCCGCCAGAACACTTACCCTGCACTGCTCAAACGTGGTTTTGGCATTACCCTGAATGAATCGCTCAACGCCGCAGAGTACCTGGCCAGCGAAGGCAACTCAAATGTGATTTTCTGTTTACGCGGAATGAAAAGCGAATATGGTTTACCCCACCGTAATCTGGTGGACTTTGCTCATGTTCCCGTCATTAAACGACTGACCCGTATGCCGGTCTGTATCGATCCATCTCACTCGGTGGGAACTCGAGAACTGGCGCCTGACGGTTTGATGGATGTTATGCACGCCACAGCCCAGGGAATCATTGCCGGAGCCAATATGGTATTGGTGGACTTTCACCCAGCACCGACCAAGGCCCTGGTGGATGGCCCTCAGGCACTGCTTCTTGAGGAATTACCTGTGTTTTTGGAAGACGTACAGATTGCACATGAGGCCTACAAGAAACGCTGTGCGTTATTCAGCTAGTTTGGCTATTTCAAGCGAGGCGAAGGCAGGACAATGGTTCCTGCCTTTAAGCCGGCTCTGTTAAATCAATATCCCATTTATCATGTACTCGATGGCTAATGTAACTCAAGCCAACCAGTGCTTTTTTTGTTTTTATTGTTCGCTCTGTTCCAGCTGTTTCAACGCTATCTTGCGTTTTTTCCTCTCACACTCTTTATCTTTGCCACTGCATACATCACAGGCTGACTTCATGCCAATTGCACTGAGTCCACCGCAGGAGCCACTAATAGGTTTCCCAGCAAACATGACACCCACAGACATCACTAATACGATCAATAGCATTACTGCGAAAACAACCAATACAATAGACATAAAAACCTCAATTTTAAGGTAACTGCTTAACGATCAGTTTAACCAGCTTGAAAAGGCGCTGGATGCATGCTCGACAAATCCAGCCCCATCTTTAACAATCAGCAAAACAGGCAAATTATGCTTGTTAGCAAAAGCTAAGGCGCGCTCATCTCCCATTACATTCAAAGCCGTCGCCAGCGCATCCGCTGTGGCACTGGTATCAGCCAGCACGGTAACTGAAGCCAGTTGATGGGTAATGGGATAGCCCGTCACCGGATCGATCGTATGAGAGTACCGCTTGCCTTCTTGCTCGAAATAATTACGATAATCTCCTGAAGTAGCCACCGCGATATCCGTCAAATCCAGCACACGCTGCACGGATCGTTGGCCAGGAACAGGCAATTCAATCGCGATTCGCCAAGGCTCTGAACCAGGCTTGGTGCCACGAGCTCGTATCTCTCCACCCACTTCAACCATGTAGCTTTCAATACCCTGTTCATCCAGGTATTTTGCAACCTGGTCAACTGCATACCCTTTTGCAATGGCTGACAGGTCTAATGTCAGGGGTGTTTGCTTCTTTAGCGCTGGCGGAGACAGTCTTACTTCTAGCGACTGATAACCAACCCGCTCAAGTTCCTGCTCAATATCCTGTGGTGATGGTAGCTCAGGCTTCCTATAGGTCGGACCAAAGCCCCATAGATCCACCAGCGATGCAACCGTCACATCAAAGGCACCGCCAGTCTGCTCACTAATAGTCAGGGCCAGCGAAACAACATCAGCGGTCGCTTTTGATACCGGAAACCACTGATCCGTACCAAACCTATTAAACCGGCTTACTTCGGAATCTGGCAAATAGGTCGACATTAACTGGTTAACCTGTGCCAATCGCCGCTCTATATCCCGCTTAACCTCTTCCGCGGCATTCGCAGACACGGAATAATACTTAACATGAAACTGGGTGCCCATGGTTGGACCGGACAGGCTAATCTGGCCCGGTTCTTCCGCAGAACACCCTGACAGCAATAACCAAAATAGAATTATCGCCGGTTTAACTAATCCTTTCAGCGATAACCACCTTTCAGTACTAACCACCAAAGTCATCAAGCAGAATATTCTCTGGCTCAACACCGAGATCCTCCAGCATTTTGATAACTGCCGAGTTCATCATGGGTGGCCCACACATGTAGAACTCACAGTCTTCAGGAGCCGGGTGGTCTTTCAAATAATTTTCATAGAGCACATTATGAATAAACCCTGTGTACCCGGTCCAGTTATCTTCCGGCATAGGATCGGACAAGGCAACATGCCATTCAAAGTTCTCATTTTCTTCAGCGAGCTTGTCGTATTCATCCTGGTAGAACATTTCACGCATACTGCGCGCGCCGTACCAGAAAGATATCTTACGTTTGCTGCCCAGACGCTTAAGCTGATCAAAGATGTGCGAACGCATGGGGGCCATACCTGCACCACCACCAATAAAGACCATTTCAGCATCGGTTTTCTTAGCGAAAAACTCACCAAAAGGACCGAACACATCAATTTCATCACCCGGCTTTAAGCTAAACACATAGGATGACATTTTACCTGCTGGGTAATGCGTCCCAGGTGGTGGCGATGCAACCCGGATGTTAAATTTAACGATACCTTTTTCTTCCGGATAATTGGCCATTGAGTAAGCGCGGACTACTTTCTCTGTCACATGGGATTCATGCTTCCATATATCAAAACGATCCCAATCTTCGTGATACTCTTTACCTATATCAAAATCTTTGTAATGGACATGATGTGGTGGCACTTCCAACTGAACGTAGCCACCGGCCCTGAAATCAACACTTTCGCCTTCAGGTAATTCCAACACCAACTCTTTAATAAAGGTTGCCACGTTGTCATTCGAGCGAACCTTGCATTTCCAATGCTTGACGCCGAAGACCTCTTCCGGCACTTCAATTTTCATATCCTGCTTTACTGCTACCTGACAGGACAAACGCTCCCCTGCACGTTTTTGTCCGCGCGTAAAATGTCCCTCTTCCGTCGGCAGCATCGATCCACCACCTTCCAGCACGGTACATTTGCACTGTGCGCAGGTACCGCCTCCACCACAGGCGGAGGACAGAAAGACACCTGCGCTCGCGAGTGTTTGTAGTAGTTTATCGCCCGCCGGCACCTCAATGGTATGCTCTGGATCGCCATTAATTTCAATGGTAACCGCGCCGGAGCTAACGAGTTTCGCCCTGGCCATCAGGATCACAACCACCAAAAACAGCACGATGGCGGTGAACATTCCGACCCCTAAATAGATGTCTGATAAATTCATGGTTAAACCTTTCCCATTTGCCCGTTCAATTGATTAGAGTTGGATGCCAGAAAATGACATAAACCCAAGTGACATCAAACCAACGGTAATAAAGGTGATGCCTAGCCCACGCAACCCATGAGGCACGTCACTGTATTTCAATTTCTCTCGTATACCGGCCAGCGTAGCAATAGCCAACGCCCAGCCTGTGCCTGAGCCCAAGCCATAAACCACACTCTCTGCGAAATTGTAGTCTCGTTCCACCATAAAGAGTGAGCCGCCCATAATGGCGCAGTTTACGGTAATCAAGGGTAGAAAAACCCCCAACGCGTTATACAGAGCGGGCACGTAGCGATCCAGAAACATTTCCAGGATCTGCACCAACGCCGCGATGACACCGATATAACTCAACAGGCCTAAAAAGCTCAGATCCGCTTCAGGAAAACCGGCCCAGGCCAAAGCGCCATCAGCCAGCAGGTAGGTATAGATCAAGTTGTTGACGGGAACGGTGATGGTCTGAACCACGACCACGGCAACCCCTAAACCAATGGCTGTCTGTACCTTCTTGGAAACCGCCAAGAAGGTACACATGCCGAGGAAAAAGGCTAAAGCCATGTTTTCCACAAACACGGCCTTCACAAATAGACTTAAGTAATACTCAAACATTAGTGGGCCTCCTGCATGCTGGTTGTTTGCGGTGCTAACTCATATTCTTTAGCTTCCACCTGATTGGGCTTCCAACTACGTAATGCCCAGATCAGCAAGCCGATGATGAAAAATGCGCTGGGAGGCAGCAACAACAGACCGTTGGGCACATACCAGCCACCATCATTCACCAGGGACAGTATCTCGATACCAAACAACTTGCCTGCTCCGAACAATTCGCGAATGACCGCTACTGAAATCAGCAGCACGCTATAGCCCAAGCCATTACCAATTCCGTCCAGGAAACTCAGTCCGGGAGGATTTTTCATAGCGAAGGCTTCGGCACGACCCATTACAATACAGTTGGTGATAATCAAACCGACAAACACCGACAGCTGTTTGCTGATGCTATAGGCGTAGGCTTTAAGTATCTGATCCACAACTATTACCAAAGAGGCAATAATGATCATCTGTACGATAATCCGTATGCTGCTGGGAATATGGTGACGGATCGCAGCAATCGACAGGTTTGAAAAAGCCGTTACCATAGTCAGTGCGATACACATGACCAGGGTGACCTGTAAACTGCTGGTAACCGCGAGCGCTGAACAGATTCCGAGGATCTGCAACGCAATCGGATTATTTTCAAATATGGGTGATACTACAACTGATTTCGCGGTGACTTCTGACATAATCACACCTCTCCCGCACGTAAATTAGCCAAATAGGAACCAAAGCCTTTCTCACCCAGCCAGAACCGAATAAGATTCTCCACCCCATTACTAGTCAAGGTGGCGCCGGAAAGACCGTCTACTTTGTACATTGCTCGAGGGTCACTCGGATCTACTGACTTCACCAGCTCAATCTGAGTCTGGCCCTGTTCGTCAAAGACGCGCTTACCAACCCATTGCGATTTCCAGCGTGGATTATCCACTTCACCGCCGAGCCCAGGGGTTTCAGCATGAGAATAAAACCCTAAACCAGCGACCGTGTTACCGTCGCCTTCCAAGGCCAGAAAACCGTAGAGCGTAGACCACAAACCATAGCCGTGAACGGGAATAATAATGCGATCCAACTTGCCCTCTTTTTCTAGCAGGTAAACCGTCGCATAACGCTCGCGACGATTAATGCTGGCGATATCGACATCGTCACTTAGCTCATCTGAAAGCTTAGGATTTTTCGCCGCTTTTCTTTGGTCGTAGGTTTCCGCATCCACTGCTGTGGTATAAACACCAGCATCTAAATCCACTACCTTGGGCGTAAACTGCAGGAACAGTGTATTAATATCCTGTCCTTTGGTTTCAAAGCCTGCCGCAGCAAGAATATTGGTTTTACGGTCGAGTGCCTTATTCGCCAGCTGCACTGGTTTTAGGATTACGGCTGCACCGGACACCACGATTGAACAGACCAGGCAAAGCAGCAACGCTACTTTGACAGTTTTTTGAACGGTATCATTACTAGACATTGCGTACTGCCCTCCGCTTGATGTTAGCCTGAATCACAAAGTGATCGATCAAAGGTGCAAACAGGTTACCAAACAGAATCGCCAGCATCATGCCCTCAGGGAAGGCCGGATTGACCACACGAATCAGTACCACCATAACTCCGATCAGCGCGCCGAATATCCATTTACCGGTATCCGTCATGGATGCCGAAACCGGGTCCGTCGCCATAAACAACATGCCGAAGGCAAAACCACCCAGTACCAGATGCCAATCCCAGGTCATGGCAAACATCGGGTTGCTATCAGATCCAATCATATTAAAAATCAACGACATTGCGATCATACCGAGCATGACACCGGAAACAATACGCCAGGAGGCGATCTTAGTGTAAAGCAACACCGCTCCACCGATAAAGATTGCCAAGGTTGAAGTCTCGCCGATCGAACCAGGAATCATTCCGATAAAGGCATCTATCCAGCTGTAATTGATCGCCTCGACACCACCCAGCGCAGCTAGACCTAAAGGTGTTGCGCCGCTGAAACCATCGACCGCGACCCACACCGCATCACCCGACATCTCTGCCGGATAGGCGAAAAACAGGAAGGCACGACCCGCCAAGGCTGGGTTAAGGAAGTTTTTACCCGTACCACCGAACACTTCTTTTGCAATCACCACGCCGAAGGAAATACCCAGCGCCGCCTGCCACAATGGAATATCGGGAGGAACGATCAACGCAAACAATATCGAAGTAACGAAAAAGCCTTCATTCACTTCATGGCCACGAATCATGGCAAATAGCACTTCCCAGAAGCCACCGACGAGGAAAACCACCAGGTAGATCGGTACTAAATACGCAGCGCCATGGATAGTATTATCCAAAACACTGTTAGCGTCATAGCCTGCGAACAACTCAATCAAGCCACCGCGCCATCCTTCAACGGCGGCAATACCCATGCTGGCCATCGCTTCATTAGCCAGATGTCCCAGATTCCACATCCCAAAAAACATGGCTGGGAATGCGCAGAGCCAAACGGTTATCATGATGCGCTTAAGGTCTATGCCATCTCTAACATGCGAGGCATTTTTGGTGACCGAAGGCGGTGTATATAAAAAGGTGTCCGTCGCTTCGTATAACGCGAACCATTTTTCGTGTTTGCCGCCTTTGGTTACATGCGGCTCTATTTTGTCGAGTATTTCTCTTAAGCCCATGTCTTAACCCTCTTTCTCAATACGATCAAGATTGCTGCGCAAGATCGGTCCGAATTCATATTTACCCGGACACACATAGGTGCAGAGCGCCAAATCTTCTTCATCCAGCTCTAGGCAGCCTAGGGATTGTGCCGTTTCAACATCGCCGACAACCAGAGACCTTAATAGGTGCGTAGGCAAAATATCCAGAGGCACTACTTGCTCGTATGCGCCGATAGGAACGATCGCCCTGGGGCTACCGTTGGTCGTGGTTGTCATTGCAAATTTCTTATTGCGAAACAACTTAGACAGGTAAATATTCATCACGGAGTGCTTGTTAGCGCCGGGACTCATATAGCCCAGCAGATCGCGGGTTATGTTTTCCTGAACCACTGACACCTGATTATGATATCTGCCCAGATAAGCCAGTGGCCCTCGGGCCGTGCGACCAGAATGAACTGAACCGGAAATGGTACGATTTTCCTGACCTGATTCATCGCATTGACCTGCAGTCAATTCCTCTAGACTGGCGCCGACACGGGTACGAATCAGACGCGGCTGAGTCACACGCGGACCTGCCAGTGCAACCACACGATCCATATAAAGTTGCCCGGTAGTAAATAGCTTACCCACCGCAATCACGTCCTGATAGCCTATGTGCCACACTATCCTTTTATCCGAAGCCGGATCTAAATAATGTATGTGCGTACCGACCAATCCTGCTGGATGCGGACCCGCGAACTCTTCAACCTGTATAGAAGGTGCACTGCCATTGGGTATATCTGCGCCAGGCTCTTTACAGAGATAGACGCGTCCAGGCGTTAATTTACTAAGCACATCCAGGCCAGTTGCAAAATCATTCGAGTGTTCGGCAATAATCACTTGCGGATTGGCCGCCAATGCGTTGCTGTCCATCGCAGCGACAAAGATTGCAACAGGTTGAGTGCCCGGCTGCGGAACTTTGCTAAAAGGTCGCGTGCGCAACGCAGTCCAGAGGCCGGAATTAACCAGATTTTGCTCAACCTGTGCAGCGCTTAACCCGGAGATTTGAGAGGCTTCGTAGCGGTCAAAACTCTCCGCTTCGTCACCTTCAACATCGATCACCACCGACTGAAGCACACGTTTATCTCCACGATTAATGGCCGATATTGTGCCCGCCGCTGGTGCCGTGTATCTGACACCTTCCGTTTTTTTGTCTGTAAATAACAGCTGCCCCTTACGAACCCGGTCGCCCTCCCTGACCTCCATCGTAGGCTTCATGCCCACATAGTCGCTACCTATTATAGCGACGGTTCTCGCTGTCGCGCCGTCATAAATCTTCTGTTCCGGCTCGCCAGCGATAGGCAGATCCAAACCTTTTTTGATCTTGATCATAAGCTTCGCCAATTAAAATTAAAATTAATAAACCACTTTGTGCCCTACCGACTTTACAGATACGGCACCAAAATCACTTACTGGCCTGAGTTGCTGTACAGGTCAGTTTTAACGGGCTGATATCGAAGTGATAGAAACCCTTTACTACTCGAGCTCCCTAGCGGAACCCGATAACAATTATCTCGGCTTAAATGCTACTCTTGCACCGGGTAAACTGGCAGGGTTGCATGGGTAATTTGCCTCAAAATACGGACCACCTGGCAGGCATAGCCGAATTCATTGTCATACCATACGTACAACACACAATGATTTCCGTTAGCAATCGTAGCTAACGCATCAAAAATTCCAGCCGCTCTGGTACCCACAAAATCGGAAGATACCGCTTCGGGAGAATTCGAGTAATCAACCTGCTTCTGCAAATCTGAATGTAATGCAATGTAACGCATGTAATCGTTAATTTGATCCCTGTCCGCCTGCTGTTCCAGGGTCAGATTCAAGATCGCCAGCGATACGTTCGGCGTAGGTACGCGTACCGAACTACCTGTTAACTTCCCTTCCATTTCAGGCAAAGCCTTGGATACCGCCTTAGCTGCGCCTGTTTCCGTCAATACCATATTCAATGCCGCACTGCGGCCACGTCGATCACCCTTATGGTAGTTGTCAATCAGATTCTGGTCATTGGTATAGGCGTGAACTGTTTCGACATGACCGTTAGTTACGCCAAATTTATCATTCATGGCTTTCAAAACTGGCGTAATGGCATTTGTTGTACAGGATGCCGCGGATAAGATTTTGTCACTATCTTCAATGATCTGATTATTGATGCCATGTACAACATTCTTGATGCTGCCCTTCGCTGGCGCCGTCAACAAAACCTGGGCAATACCTTTGGCTTGTAGATGCAAAGAAAGGCCCTCTTCATCACGCCATTTACCGGTATTGTCAACGACTACAGCATTGTCGATGCCATATGCTGTGTAGTCGATAGTCTCTGGGGATTCTGAATAGATGACCTGAATTTGTTGGCCATTAACTATAATTGAAGTATTTTCTTCATCGATATTCACTACGCCTTTGAAAGAGCCGTGCACCGAGTCTTTCATCAACAGGCTGGCTCTTTTTGCCAAATCGTTGCCTTTCCCTTTACGGACAACAATAGCTCGTAACCGAATACCTTTCCCACCTCCGGTACGATCACAAAGTAAGCGCGCAAGTAGTCGCCCGATACGGCCAAACCCGTATAACACCACATCCTTGATCTCAGCAGCTTCCTGATGTTCAGAGATACAGGCATCCGCCAATTCCAGTTTCAGGAAATCTGTCAATGACTGGTCGCCATCATGCGATTGGTACTTAACAAACAATTTCCCAAGATCAATGTGGGAAGGAGCAAGCGAAAGCCCTGAAAGTGACTGCAATACTTCCAGACTATCAAAGGGGGACAGCGTGACATTTTCCACTTGCTGAACGAATTCATGCGCCATCATGATGTCATTGACCGTGCGCTTAACAATCAGCCGACCAAAAATTGAAGTTTCAACGGAATGATCTCGGTAAAGAGTGCCTACCAGAGGAACCATCGCCTCTGCAGCACGTTCACGTTCTTCCCAATTCTTTGAGCATGAGTCGAAAATATCTGGTGTCACAAGCAGTACCCTAAATTGATTGTCGTTACCAACGAATCGAAATCCATTGCATTTACAAGGCGAATCTCCAAATTAGCGACCCAACGAGCCACTCGAAATGCCCCAATTTTGGCGCGCGTATTCTCTCATAGAACAGCGCCTTTCTCTATTATTTTTTTGCTTTGCAAAGAAGTTTTTTTAGATGAATTAACTTTTTAAATACAAGGATTTAGATTCCATGATATAGGTCATTTTTTAAAATTTAATTTAATGCTTACTTTAACTGTTAATACTAACCAACCTATTGACTTTCCCCCATCATATGTTGCCACAAACAAATCTGCGACAGACTCCACTACGCTGCCATCCAGCCCAATATTCAGATAATTGAGCAAAGTAGACCAAAGCTCAACAAAGTGACCGCCGTCGCACAATACCGCGCCTTTTCAGAAGACTTAAGTAGAGAAAGAAATTAGTCGCTGACGCCACCAACCTAATTAAGGTCCCAGTAACTGATAGGATTTTGCCGCACGCTTTAGTACACTAGCCTGCTTTTTCTTCCCGATATCGAGTTATCATCAGTGTCACACCTATCAGCTATCTCTCCTCCTGATCTATCAAGCCCACATCGATCCTGGACGGGGCTATCCGGTTCTGCAACTGCGCTGGCTATTGCTGAAGCTGCACAATCATGTCAGGGGGTCTGCCTGGTCATTACTCCAGACACTCGCTCAGCAGAGCAATTGAGCGAAGAAATGGCTTTTTTTAACACAGACCAGATCCCACTACTTTCTTTTCCTCACTGGGAGACACTGCCTTACGATAATTTTTCGCCTCACCGGGACATCGTTTCAGAGCGTCTGAAAACCCTCTACCGATTACCTTCTCTGAGCAAGGGGTTGTTAATCGTACCAATGACAACGCTAATGCAACGCATCGCCCCCAAGGAGTTCATCCTAACCACCAGCCTGATAATTAAAGCCGGAGAATCGTTAGACCGGCAGAGAATGCGACTCGAATTGGTCGGGAATGGTTATCGCCAGGTAGATACTGTCTATGAACATGGTGAGTTTGCGGTCAGAGGGTCGATCATTGATATTTTCCCTATGGGCACACAATTCCCGTTTCGCATCGACCTGTTAGATGATGAAATTGATCAGTTGCGTACTTTTGATCCAGATAGTCAACGATCGCTTGAAAAAATTGAATCTATTGAAATTCTACCAGCCCATGAATTTCCTTTTGATAAGCAGTCTATATCATTGTTCCGGCAGAATTGGCGAGCAACGTTCGAATCAGACCCGAATGCCTGCCCCGTCTACCAGGATGTTTCATCGGAGCTGACACCACCCGGTATTGAATACTATCTACCGCTCTTTTTTGAGCAGTGCTCCAATCTACTGGACTATCTACCGGCAACCACACAGATTTTCACCCTGGAGAAAATCGAAGGTGCCGCTGAAAGCTATTGGATGGAAATTAATACGCGATATCAACAACGCCGATTGAACCCTGAACAACCCATACTGCCACCCGAATCACTTTTTTTACCGGTCGATCAAGTTTTTGGCAAACTGAAACAATTTCAGCGCATCAGGCTAGAGGAACGGGATAGTAATGATGATATGAGTGGCGACCACAAAGGTGTTTATATATTTAATTGTCGCCCTGCCCCCGTTTTCAATCTGGATCATCACTCTGATAATCCACTGGACGACGTTGAAGCCTACATTCGATCTTCAAAATCGCGCCTGTTATTTTGCGCGGAAACCGCAGGAAGAAAAGAGATACTGCAGGGCATGCTCCGGCAAATCAACGTCCAGCCGACAGAGCACCAGAGCTGGCAGTCTTTTTTAAATAGCAACGATGCCATCGCTATCACAACCGCAGCGCTTGACAGAGGCCTCCAGCTACTTGATTCAAATATCGCAATTATTACTGAGTCACAGCTTTTTGGCGAGAAAGTATTACAGCGAAGAAGGCGCAGCAAAACAAGCGATCAAAACGACCTGATCATCAAAAATCTTGCCGAACTTCAGCTCGATGCTCCGGTGGTACATATTGATCACGGCGTTGGGCGTTATCGAGGACTGGAAACGCTGACTATAAGCGGCCAGGCTGAGGAATTTCTGACCCTGGAATACGCTGCAGAAGCAAGGCTATATGTCCCTATTTCATCGTTACATTTGATCGCTCGCTTTGCCGGGAGTAATGATGAAACAGCGCCGCTTCACAGCCTGGGTAGCGATAAATGGCAAAAGGCTAAGCGCAAGGCTGCCGAGCAGGTACGCGACACAGCAGCGGAGCTTTTAGACATTCATGCCCGACGCGCTCAACGCAAAGGTTTTGCCTTTCATCTACCGGAACTGGAGTATCAGCGTTTTTGCTCCGATTTCCCCTTTGAAGAGACCCCGGATCAAATAACCGCCATCGTTTCAACCATTAAAGATATGTGCGCTGCAACACCCATGGACCGACTAATTTGCGGTGATGTTGGATTTGGTAAAACCGAAGTGGCAATGAGAGCTGCTTTTGTTGCTTCACTCAATAGCCGACAGGTTGCGATATTGGTGCCAACAACACTACTGGCCCAGCAACATTACGAATCCTTCAGTGATCGATTTGCCGACTGGCCTGTGAATGTGGCCGTTATATCTCGCTTCCAGAGTCGTGAAGAACAAAACCGTACGCTGGAAAAAGTTGAGAATGGTCAGGTTGATATTTTAATCGCTACCCACAAATTGATATTGGGCGACTTTCACTTCAAAAATCTCGGTCTGGTTATTATTGACGAAGAACACCGCTTTGGCGTACGCCAGAAGGAAAAATTAAAAGCACTGCGCGCAGAAGTTGATATTCTTACTCTCACTGCCACGCCCATTCCTCGCACCTTAAACATGGCTATGACCGGAATTCGGGATATCTCTATTATCGCCTCTCCACCAGAAAAAAGACTGTCCATTAATACCTTCATTCATCGAGATGATGATACTGTCCGAAGAGAAGCGATCAGCCGGGAGCTTTTAAGGGGAGGACAGGTATATCTGCTATACAACGAAGTCAGCAGTATCGAAAGAAAAGCCAGAAAAATTGCCGAATTGATACCGGAAGCACGCATCGGGATTGCCCACGGACAAATGCGGGAAAGAGATCTGGAGAAGGTCATGTCAGACTTTTACCATAAGCGATTCAATCTTCTGATTTGTACCACCATAATAGAAACAGGCATTGATATTCCGACCGCGAATACCATTATTATCGAGCGAGCGGACAAATTCGGATTGGCGCAATTACACCAACTCAGGGGGCGTGTTGGACGTTCTCACCACCAGGCCTATGCCTATTTACTCACTCCCCACACGAAAACCATGACTGCAAATGCTAAAAAAAGGCTGGAGGCCATTGCAGAGGCTCAGGAACTAGGTGCCGGTTTTATGCTGGCCAGCCACGATCTTGAAATCCGAGGTGCCGGAGAGTTTTTGGGGGATAATCAAAGTGGCCATATACAAACCATCGGATTTACGCTTTACTCGGAACTTTTAGAGCAGGCGGTTAACACCTTAAAACAGGGTAAAGCCTTTAATCTGGATCAACCGATGCAGCATGGCACGGAAATTAACCTGCACTGTCCAGCACTGATACCCGATAGCTATTTACCAGACGTACATGCGCGACTGGTGATCTATAAGCGTATTGCCAATGCCTCGAACGACAATGATCTTAAAGAACTTCAAGTCGAAATGATCGACCGCTTTGGTTTGTTGCCTGACGCGACAAAAAATCTGTTTGAGATAACCACTCTGAAAATTAAAGCACAGCCACTGGGAATTAATAAAATTCAGGTCCACAACCAGGGTGGGAAAATTGAATTTAGCTCGGACACTCAAGTCCAACCCCAGCGTTTGGTTTCACTGATACAGGAGCAGCCCGGACTGTTTAAACTGGAAGGCGCAAGCCAATTAAAATTCAATCTGGCTATGCCTGATATGCAAAGCAGGATAAAAAAGACACATCTGCTTCTGGATCAGTTGGCCTGAGACTCGCATAATAGATAAAGACCGCCCGAGGTCACTACAAATTCTTGATCGGGCACGAGGAGCAAAGCTTGCGAAAGACCATGAAAGGATGGGTATTTGTGCTACTTGGAGCGATGGCGCTAATTACTGCCCCTATTGCAGCCGATGAGGAGAAAAAACAGAAATGGTATCAGGTTGAACTGATTGTTTTTGCCTTCCATCAAGGTGCCAACGAAAGCACTGAAGCATGGCATGATCAAGCCGTTGCGGATTATCCGCCCAACCTTACAGTACTGCGTCAGTATAGAGCACCTTCTGTTATCAGAGCGCGTCCAACAGAAGGGTTCTCTGATGATTTATCGGAAGATGCTCTCGAATCCTTCATCGAGCTATTCGACGACATAAAGGATGTTGAACCTAAAAATCCACACAGGGATGAAACGCAGAGGCTGCTAAGCACTTCTGACAAATCCACGTCGCCTGAAAGCGACCTGTCGGAAAAAAATCAGAGGGAAGTTGACTCCCATCTGATTTCGGATGGCTCATTGGGCCAAGCTGCCGAGCTGGAGACTTTCGACGTGAGTGTTCTACCTACAAGAATAGCCGCTCCGATGGATATTCGTAAAGAGCCATTTATATCGCTACCCGAACGAGAATTGATGCTGAATCGGTTGAAGTCACGTATCGACCGTGCACTCGATTTGCGTTTGCTTGCACATACCGCATGGCGACAACCGGTTGCATCAGAAATCGACAGTCCAGCGGTTCTGATTCAGGCTGGAGAGCAATACGGTTTAAATTTCGAACTGGAAGGCACGCTGGTGGTACGGGAAAAGCGCTATTTACACGTAACAACAGATATGTTTTTTTCTGAATTTAACAAGACTATTATGAGCGAACAGGATAACTGGCCAACTTTGCATAAGAACTCCTCAAACCACTCTGATTACTCCGCCAATGAAACTAACCGTAATGGTCTGTTAATCAATACCACTGATCTGTTCAACCAACCGGCGAATGACTATATTCGCCAGCTAACCGCGGAACTAAAACAGTCGCGTCGTGTTAAATCTGAAGAGTTACATTACCTGGATCATCCGCTATTTGGTATTTTGGTTCAGCTCACGGATTACCAGCTTCCCGACCCGGCGATGGAAATGGAAGAGTTTGATATTGAACAACTGCCTCCAAAGAAAGAGCTGCCTATAATATTGGAATGACCTGGTGTAGTAGTTCTTTCACCTTAACCAGACCGGCATCAAGATGCACCTTGAGCACGTTAAGCGTCAACACTTCATCGCTTCGTCCTGCACCCCAGTTAACAACAAGAGCCACACTGGCGTACTCCAACCCCAACTCTCTTGCAAGGCTGGCTTCCGGCATTCCGGTCATACCCACGATGTCACACCCGTCCCGTTCCAGCTTATCAATTTCGGCACTGGTTTCCAGCCGAGGTCCTTGCGTTGCCCCGTAGACCGCTTTGTTGTTAAAGGGCACACCCAATGTACGCGCAGCTTCAAGCAGCTTATTCCTTACATTTGGATGGTAGGGCATAGTAAAATCAATGTGACTGACTCGATCCTGGGATCCATCAAAGAAAGTATGTTCCCGCCCAGAAGTGTAATCAATAATTTGATCCGGTATGCAGATTTTTCTGGGCGCCATAGCTTCGGTTATTCCCCCCACCGCATTCACCGCAACTACCGACCTGACTCCAGCTTGCTTAAGCGCATATAGGTTCGCTCGGTAATTGATCTTGTGTGGCGGAATATGATGATCCTCACCGTGACGCGGTAAAAATACGATCTCTCTGGATTTAAATCGCCCGAAAATAAGTGGTGAAGAGGTTTCGCCGAATCGGGTGGTAGGCCATTTGCTTTCCAGGATTTCAATACCTTCGAGTTTGGCAAGGCCAGTGCCGCCTATCACGGCAATTTCCGGTGTACGGATCATTCGTTACTCTCCCAAATATTGTAGCTTAAAGGTTCTCTGGAAAATCAGAACCCCGAGGATTAAACCTGTAATTCACATAAAATCTATTTCGACACAACCTTCTCATCTGCCTCGACCAATGCTGCATTTTTAATCTGTACCGCCTCCGGCACATGCAGCGTCGAAGTAGGATATGCCACATCGGCGTTATGCTCGTTAATTATCGCCAGTATTTTCAGCAGGATATCTTGTTTGATTTCATGAAACTCGACCCAATTTGTAGTCTTGGTAAAGGTGTAAACGAAAAAATCCAGCGAAGAAGCTCCATAGGCGTTAAAGTTAACGATCAGTGTCTGCCCGGTATCAATTTCCGGATGGCTTAACAACATAGCCTTCACATCCGCCACAACGTCCCCTACCTGCTCGACGTCTTGATAGCGCAAGCCTATGGTTTCATAGATGCGCCTATTGGACATGCGTGAGGGATTCTCTACGGTTATGCTGGCAAAGATACCATTCGGAATATACAGCGGCCTTTTATCAAAGGTGCGAATGCGCGTCAGCCGCCACCCTATATCTTCCACCGTCCCTTCTATTTGGCGATCCGGGGAGCGTACCCAGTCGCCAACGGCGAAGGGCCTATCAAGATAAATCATCAACCCACCAAAAAAGTTGGCTAACAGATCCTTGGCCGCAAAACCAATCGCTATACCGCCTATACCACCAAATGCAAGGACACCAGAAATACTGTACCCCAATGTTTGCATCATCACCAGCGTGGCCGTGATGATAACAGACAGGCGCAGCAGCTTGCCCATTGCCATTACAGTCGTGGCGTCCATGGTCTCGCCGTTACGCTCAGGGGAAGTGAGCTCTATCTCCGCGCCCTTGATAAAACCAACAACAAACCAGACCAGAATAATGATGACCGACATCTCGCGAACAGGCCCAATAGCACTAAATATTGCAGCACCTGAATTTGCGGCGACAATTTCTGCCGCCCAGCTTAATCCCAACATCCAAATCAGTAAACTGAGCGGTTTACGCGCTGCGTTGACAAACACATCATCCCAGTAGTTATTTGTCCGGTTAATATGGCTAGCCACACGAGATAGCATTTTTAGAGCCACGAAATTGATTAGCAGGGTAACAAACACGACTGTAAAAACCTGGGCCGCGAGAATACCCTCTTTGCCCAGCCCCGCTTCGGCAAACATCACTTTCAAATCCATACCAGTATCCTGTTCTCTATATCTTTTTTCCTGCGGGTTCGGCCACCAATTTTACTCGGCGCCCACGCCCTCTTAATTAACTTGAGATCTTTGCATAATGTAGCGAGCGACGGCAATACAAGGCAAAATTCGGCGGAAAAGGCATAGTTTATACTCATAAATGAGCATTTTGAGCCGGGTTTTAACCTAGTGTAGTAGTTATGCAAAGGTCTCAACTTAGCAATCTTACTCGATTGACTGCCGCAGTCCACTCAGGGCTCATTGCCAGGTTTGCATTTAATTTCGAGTGGTGCTTTAACCGAGGCAGCCGTTGAGAATAGACGATCTTTTGTCGATTCATATATTCCAGCACCTCAAGCGCACCGGAACGATCGTTACATACCAGTACCATATCACAACCTGCGGTCAGTGCCGCTTGCGCTCGCTCTGCAAAGCCGCCGGCAACAGAGGCACCTTCCATGCTTAGATCATCGCTAAAAATAACACCATCAAAACACAGCTTTTCTCGCAATATGTCCTTTAGCCAAACTGCTGAGAAGCCAGCCGGCCGGTCATCCACCTCTGGGTAGATGACATGCGCAGGCATCAGCGCGTCTAGTGATCCGGCTAATTGTCTAAACGGCACCAAATCCGCACATTCAATTTCCAGCCAATTTCGAGAGTCAACGGGGATCTCGGTATGGGAATCGCCAACAACGCCCCCATGACCCGGGAAATGTTTACCCGTAGCCGCCATACCCGCCGCATGGAATCCGTCAATAAACGCACTCCCCAGTTTAACGACAATCTCCGGATCATCCGAAAAAGCACGATCTCCAATCACCTGACTTAGGGTATGATCCAGATCTAACACGGGGGCAAAGCTCAGATCAATATCCATTACCAGCAATTCCGCCGCCAACAACCATGCCAGCTGTCTTGCTGATAGCAACGCCTGTGTCGGATTCTGCCTATATAGTTCGCCCAAACAACACATCGCCGGAATTCTGGTAAACCCTTCCTGAAAGCGCTGTACTCGCCCGCCTTCGTGGTCCACAGCAATCAGTATTTCAGGCCTGATATTTCTTATTTCAGCTATTAACAGACTCAACTGTTTCGGCGACTGATAATTTCGCGAAAAAAGAATAATACCGCCGATCTGATTATCAGTTAGCAGCTGGCACTCCTCAGAAGTGAGGCTAAGCCCGTCCAAGTCCAGCATCAGCGCGCCAATCGGCATGGTATCTCTATCCTTTTCCCGTGCATTAATGTCAGGCTATTCTAAAGACAGCACCATAGATAACCAAGAGAACTGACCTCTTTTTTGATATTAATTGATCCCTGTGGCGGTTGCTGAACTTTCCAGGCCCGATGTTTTCGAATATCACAACCTATCAATAAAATCTGAAATTCAGAACAGGACTTGCATCTATGTTAAATCAATGGTCGATCTATACTACCCTGATTCTATTAATAACCACACAAACAGCCGCCTTGGCCGGTGGCATATCTTCGGATCAGATTACAAGACCACAGGGAACCGCTGCTGCCACAGCCAGTAATGATGAATTATTGAAAATGGGTGAACAACTCTGGCAGAACCCTTCGCTGAGTAAAAACGGAAAAACGTCCTGTGCCAGCTGTCACAAAGGAAACACCCGGATGTTTAAAAAATCCTTTTTGGAACCCTACCCACACTATGTGAAGATGCCCAGCAAAAAAGCAAAGATGGAAACCATTACGGCCGAGGGAATGGTTCAGTTCTGTATGCTGGCACCAATGAAAGCTGATACTTTAGCCTGGGACTCAATTGAGCTGGCTGCCTTGACTGCCTATACCGAGCAGGTGGTACAAAGAGCCTATCGAGAAAAACAGGCCGAAAATATAAAGTAATGCTCCATGGATAGAGCACCATATAGCAACTAGTAAATATTCAGGTTATCTGATTCTAAGGCCCATGACTGGCCGGCTCTAGCGTTCTGATGTAAGCCACCAGATCAGAGATCGCCTGATCATCCAATTCCTCGGCCATCGGTTGCATAACCTGACCATTTTCGTCATCTTTATGGCTGCCGCGCACTCCTGCTCTAAAGTTTTTAAGCTGGGTTGTTAAATACCAGCCATGCTGTCCATTCAATCTAGGGGCACCAAAATCTTCACTCCCTTCTGCCCGTTCACCATGACAGACGCTACAGACCTCGAAAGATTCTTCTCCCTTTACGACGTCTCCCTGTGCCAGACAGTCGTTATTACAAACCACTGCACCCAATAGTACTAATGCATAAATACGCATACGATGTTCCTCTGATCATTGATACTCTTGCCTAGTTAAAGACCACGAACAGGTTTCAGTGTTCGCTGATAATTACCGGACAGCCAATCGAAACAGACTCGAACAGCTCGATAACGTTTTTATTACGCATACGAATACAGCCGTGCGATTTTGGTACACCCATAGGCTCGCTATCTGGTGTACCATGAATGTAAATATAGCGGCGCATGCTATCGACTCCTCCCAACCGATTAAGGCCAGGCTCAGCGCCACATAACCAAAGAATTCGCGTCAAGATCCAATCCCTGTCGGGAAACGTGCGAGCCAACCTGTCACTGTAGTGTTCGCCGGAAAATCGCCGCCCTACAAACACCGCGCCCACGGGTAACCCTGCACCAATTTTTGCTCTAATATAGTGCTTGCCTCGCGGTGTTTTTTCGCTCCCGGAACACTCACCCCCTCCCTTTTTTGCGGATGAAATCAAGTAGCTATGCTGGCATATTGTTTCACGGAAATAGCGTAACCGCTGCTCCATTAAATTGATTTCAATATGTTCATGGCCTTTCATAACTTGGAGTCACTTCAGCATGGAGAGCAGCAGATCTGCTCGCCAGTTTAAAATCAATTGTTAATGGTTAATGCTTGATGTGAAATAATAATCTTAAGCGCGTCATCAATATCATCAACCAGCGTAATCAAATCCCGTTCCTGTTGATTGATACAGCCTTCTTTCATCAGCTTGTTTTCCAACCAATTGAGCAACCCCTCCCAATAATCACTGCCCACCAGGATGATCGGTATCTTGACTATTTTTTCAGTCTGCACCAGAGTTAAAGCCTCAAACAACTCATCGAGCGTACCGTAGCCTCCAGGAAAAATAACGAAGGCAACGGCATGTTTCACAAACATGTATTTACGCACAAAAAAATATCGGAAATTCAATGTAAGATCCTGAAATACGTTTGCCTTCTGCTCAGCGGGCAACTTAATATTAAGCCCGATTGATTCACCATCCCCGGGCTCATTTGCATTTAATGCCCCCTTATTGGCCGCCTCCATGATGCCAGGGCCACCACCGGTAATCACGGGGATACCTTGTTTGGCAATATTGTAGGCCAAGGTTTCGGCCTGCTGGAAGTAAGCTGACCCCTTATGCAAACGAGCGCTACCAAATATAGTTACAGCACGGCTGAATTTGACCAGACTTTCTGTCCCATCTACCAGTTCAGACTGTATACGCAGCACTCTCCAGGCTTCCGGTACCTTGTTTTCATCCATCGAACTACTCCTGTTGCTATGCATCAACTGTCTTTCACCCAGTGTAATTCGATTTAGGCATCACTGCTAGAGGCTCAACCCCTTATTCGAATCTGCGCTCTACGTGATATCGTGCTGCTCTCATGCTAAGGAACCTCTGAATAACTCCTTAATGTCTCTGCGAGACCTGATAGCTTCATCTGCGGCATTAGAAACTTTGCTAAGGCAATAAGAAGTTATTCAGAGATTACCTAAATATGCGAATAATTTGCACCCAGCCCGAACACCTGTATATAATCACAGTCTGTACAAACATACAGAGGACGAGCCATGTTAAAGTTAACTCCGAGACAAAATGAAGTACTCGCCTGCATCAAAAACCATATTGAACAAACCGGCTTTCCTCCAACACGCGCTGATATAGCCAAAGACCTGGGTTTTCGCTCTGCCAATGCCGCCGAGGATCACCTTAAAGCGCTCGCGCGCAAAGGTGCCATCGAGATTGTCAGCAGTACTTCGCGGGGAATTCGCCTGTTATGTGAAATTGAGGAGGAACCGCAGGGTTTGCCTATAATCGGCCGTGTAGCGGCAGGCTCACCTCTTTTGGCACAGCAACATATCGAGAGCTATGCCAATATTCCCGCAAACTTTTTTTACCCCGAGGCCAACTATTTGCTCAAGGTCAAAGGGGATAGCATGATAGACGCGGGTATATTAGACGGCGACCTGGTAGCAGTCAGACAGAGTCGGGACGCTCATAATGGACAGATTGTGGTTGCTCGCATTGAAGAAGAGGTAACTGTCAAACGTTACCGCAAAGAGCGCAAACAGATCCTGTTATTGCCTGAAAACAAATCCTACGAACCCATTAAGGTCGACGAAAAAAGTACGGATTTTGCCATTGAAGGGCTGGTGGTGGGTGTCATCAGGGCTGATGTAAAATAATTCGGGTTGTAGACACTGCTCGCCATTCAGTGCCAGCAATAAATATTGATCCGCGTTAAAGCAAATAATGGGGAAGTAAATAGCAGGCCTGCAAGTAACCGCCCTGTAAATTACCGCAATAATTCAGTATAGAGTTCGGGTCTAATGCAGTGTGCGGGATAGTTCCTCTTCCGCGTCATATTCAAAATCATCATGATTGTCTTCCTGCATCTGTCCAACGATACGAATCCCGGTATTAATCATGGCTTTAGCAACATCGACATACTGTTCCTGGAGATAAAGTTTCACCTCATCAGAAAAACTGACACGCACCAACGGCTCTCCATCCCCATCAATACGCTGAAGAGCGATTTCTCCATCTGCTAGTTCAACAATCTCATAATACGAATTGGACATTAAATAGACTCTTTAGAATACAACTGTCTGCTATTCTAACATTTTTTGCAGACTCTGTTGACCCTAAAGACCGAAAATTATAAAACCGCTTTGCAACGCAAGCGCCCTTCCAGCCCTGTTCAATATTTACTTTTTCTTCTTGGTTTTCACTGTGGTTTCCTGCTCTTGCCACTTGCCACCGCTGTAATACGCGCGCCAACCCGTTGCCTTTTTGTCCTTTTCGGTCATTACATATTGTTCTTTTGTCTTGCGACTAAAACGTACGATCGCCTTTTCTCCCTGAGGATCCGTCACTGGCGCAGACAATAAAAAATGATATTTTGGGTCAATTTCATTCTTGTGCGGAATGAGTTCCTCCACTAATGGAGCCCTCGTCTCTCTATTCTTCGGAAATTTACTGGCAGCCAGAAATAATCCAGCGGCGCCATCACGTAAAATATAAGTATCATCCACCTTTTCGCAACTGAGTTCAGGCATAGGTACAGGATCCATTTTCGGTGGAGCCGCCTCACCACTTCTTAAGAGCTTTCTGGTATTTTTGCAATCCGCTGAAGTACAACCAAAATATTTCCCAAAACGGCCCGACTTCAACTGCATTTCGGCACCACATTTATCGCATTCAATAACGGGGCCTTCATAGCCCTTTATTTTAAAGCTACCTGACTCTACCTCATAGCCCGGACAATCTGGGTTATTACCACATATGTGCAACTTGCGTTCTTTATCAATCAGGTAGCTTTCCATGGCCGTGTCACAGAATTTACAACGATGCTTGGTGCGCAATAACTTGGATTCGCCCTCTTCGTCCTTCTCGACATCGACAGCCTCTTCTCCCGACACCAGGTTAATGGTTTCCTTACAACGCTCTTTGGGTGGAAGGCCATATCCCGAACAGCCCAGGAATACGCCGGTACTGGCGGTTCTTATCTGCATATTGCGACTGCAGGCCGGACATTTAATACTAGTTTCAGTTGGCGTATTGGCTCGCATGCCGTTTTCATCATTCTGCGCTGATTCCAATCGTTGAACAAAGTCTTCATAAAACTCATTTAACACCTGTTGCCAACCGACATGTCCATTGGCAATTTCATCCAGAGAATCCTCCATATTCGCGGTAAAACCATAATCCATCAAATGATCAAAATTTTCGGTTAGGCGATCAGTCACAATATCACCGATTTTTTCAGCATAAAAACGGCGGGTTTTAAGAGAAACATAGCCGCGATCCTGAATCGTTGAAATAATCGCCGCATAGGTTGATGGGCGGCCAATATCCCGCTTTTCCAATTCTTTAACCAGGCTAGCTTCGCTATAGCGCGCTGGCGGCTTTGTAAAATGCTGCTTAGGCAGCAATTCAACCAGACTGAGAGAGTCACCAACAGCCAACTCAGGTAGAACGACATCATCGTCTTTTTTATTGATAGGCATTACTTTGAGGTACCCATCAAACTTTAGAATTCTACCCTTTGCTTTTAGCTCAAAATTCTCAGCCCGGACGGTTAACGTCGAGCTTAAAAATTCAGCACGAGGCATTTGGCATGCCACAAATTGACGCCAAATCAATTCATAAAGTCTCTCTGCATCGCGCTCCATGCTACTCAACTGGGTCGCCTTTACATTAACGTCCGAGGGGCGGATCGCCTCGTGCGCCTCTTGCGCACCTTCCTTTGAGCTATAGGAAATTGCTGTTTCCGGCAGATAGCGCTCACCAAAATTATCAACAATATAATCCCGACAAGCCGCCACCGCATCCAAGCTAAGGTTTGTGGAGTCAGTACGCATATACGTGATGTAGCCCGCCTCATAGAGCCGCTGTGCCATCATCATGGTTTTCTTTACGCTAAAGCCCAGTCGTGTGCTCGCTGCCTGCTGTAACGTGGAAGTTATAAACGGTGCGTTCGGTTTAGAGCTTGTGGGTTTATCCTGACGATCTGAAATCGCATAGTTTGCGCTTTTGAGTACCGACAGTGCGGCATCCGCTTGCTCTTTTGAGACTGGACGGAATACCTTATTATCCTGCTTCGCCACCTGAAACCTTACCAGGCTTTCTTCATCGGGTTTTAAATCAGCATGCACCTCCCAGTACTCTTCTGGGTTAAAAGCCCGTATTTCCCGCTCTCGTTCGACAATAAGGCGCACGGCAACCGACTGTACTCGTCCCGCTGACAATCCTCTGGCGACCTTCGACCATAGTAGTGGTGAGACCATAAAACCAACAACCCGATCCAGATAGCGCCGAGCATGCTGTGCATTCACCCGGTTCAGATCCAGCTCAACCGGTTTCTCAAATGCACTGCGAATGGATTTCTTGGTTATCTCGTTAAAAATAACCCGCTTATATCTTGAATCATCGCCCCCAATCACCTGTTGTAAATGCCAGGCAATCGCTTCCCCCTCTCTATCCAAATCCGTTGCCAGGTAGATAGTGTCGGCATTTTGAGCCAAGCGTTGCAGCTCCTTAACAACTTTTTCTTTGCCAGGGAGAATTTGATAGCGAGCCTCCCAACCCTTTTCAGGATTGACGCCCATTCGGGCAATCAATTGATCTTTGGCTTTTTGTTTTTTATATTGCTCTTTCTTTTCTGGAGACATACTTCGTGTTTTCGCCGCCTCCTTGGCTCGCGCACTGGCATCGACTGGTTTTTTATCACCACCGCTGACCGGCAAATCCCTAATATGACCAATGCTTGATTTGACGGCAAAATCATTGCCCAGATACTTATTTATTGTTTTCGCTTTTGCGGGTGACTCTACAATAACCAAGGATTTAGCCATATGATGATGATCTTCTCTAAGTGCTGTGAACCAGAGTCTCAATCCAGACCCCGACTAAGTAGCGGCTTTATCGCCTTCAAAGCAGCGCATCCTATTGCAATTATTCCGACTTTGAAAATCAGGAATAGCCAATAATTAAAAAATAGCTGCCTTTTTTGCGTTTTATCAATACATAAAATACAAAAAAAGATCGGACGCGCTGCCGTTTTTTGCTGGCTATTCCCTAGCCAGTCCTTTTTTAGCTTATGCCAGCTTGGAATAAGAACACAATAAAAATATGGATTTTTCATATTATCAATTTCATTAAGCAAACCCCAAGACCTAGAACTCGTGTTGCAGGATGCTGTCCATAGGAGTAAGTTCTTGGGAACTTCTGATTAACTTCTTGATCCCTCTGGCGTACGGAGCGTTTGTAGATCAAGACGGCTTTGTGCAGTAATGTCCAGACCTTGCAAACAAAGCCAACGTAGAGCTATGAATGCCCTGTAAGCCCCGGAGGGCGAGGCCTGAAAGCTTCATCTGCGGCGTTAGAAATTTTGCTAAGGCATTAAGAAGTTATTCAGCGGTTCCTTGCGTATATATGACCTGGCAAGACCGATGAAGGGATCAGTACTTCGATTTTTATCGATACTCATTTTACCACTTTTGGGCGTCGCCTTGAGCAACCCATTGTTAGCCGCTGAACGCTTAATCAGCAAAGTACATGTGCTCACGACCAAAGGCGCAATTGGCCCAGCTACCAGCGACTATATCGTTCGAGGAATTGAACAGGCTACTCAGGAAGGGGCGCACATGCTGGTACTGCAGCTGGATACGCCCGGAGGTCTTGATAAATCAATGCGCACTATTATCCAGGCAATTTTGCAGTCCGAGATTCCCATCGCTACCTATATAACACCTAGAGGGGCAAGAGCCGCCAGCGCTGGAACCTATATACTCTACGCTTCTCATATTGCCGCAATGGCACCCGCCACCAACCTTGGCGCTGCAACACCGGTGCAGATTGGGGCGCCCTCTATGCCTGGCAGCCCAAGCCCAAACCCTTCCGACGAACAAGAATCAAGTAAAACCGGGAAACAACAAAGCATCGACCAGAAATCAACCCTGGAACGCAAGCAAATCAACGACGCTACCGCCTATATCCGAGGGCTTGCCGAAATGCACAACAGGAATATTGAATGGGCAGAACAGGCTGTGCGTGCCGCCGTGAGTCTGACCGCCTCAGATGCGCTGAAAAACAAGGTTATCGACCTGATCGCCTCAGACCTTCAGGATCTTCTTAATCAAATAGATGGACGTGAAGTTAAAGTGCAGGATCAGCTGTTTACGCTGATGATAAGAAATCCACAATTAGTAGAGGTCAAAGCTGATTGGCGTAATGAATTTTTAGCTACTATTACCGACCCAAACGTGGCCTACATACTCATGCTAATTGGCATCTACGGATTTATTCTTGAGTTTTATAACCCGGGCATGGGAGTCCCAGGGATTAGCGGCGCTATCTGTCTACTGATCGCTTTGTATGCGTTCCAGGTATTGCCCATCAACTATGCAGGTATTGGGCTCCTCTTATTGGGACTGGCATTGATGGTTGCAGAAGCATTTGCCCCCAGTTTTGGCGTACTGGGAATTGGCGGGGTGGTTGCCTTCGTCTTTGGCTCAATTATTCTGATGGACACGGATATACCCGCATTTCAAATTGCATTACCGCTGATTGCAGCGCTGGGACTACTATCAACTCTGGTGTTGATTGTGATTGCACGATTGCTCATCAGAACGCGCCAGCAAAAAACTGTCAGTGGCACTGAAGCCATGATTGGAGACACGGTCACGGTGGAGCAGTACAGCGAGGGTCAGGGCAAAGTCTGGTTACATGGCGAACTTTGGAATGCCTACGGCCCTGACGTCCTGCAACAAGGGGATCAAGCAACTATTGTGGATGTAAACGGCCTTAATCTGGAATTAGCGGCCGCCGGATCTAAATCAGTTAAAAGGGGGGAGGACCAATGAACTACTTCGTACTGGCTATGATATTTGGTGCATTTATCATCGTTGTGAACCTGTTTCGCGTAATGCGTGAATACGAACGCGGCGTGGTTTTCCTACTGGGTCGATTCTACAAAGTCAAAGGCCCGGGTCTTATCGTTATCATTCCGATGATTCAACAAATGGTTCGGGTAGATCTGCGGACTATTGTACTGGATGTCCCCACGCAGGATGTCATCTCAAGGGATAACGTGTCGGTTAAAGTCAACGCTGTGATCTACTATCGCGTCGTCGACCCACAGAATGCGATCATCAATGTGGAAAACTTCCACGACGCGACCAGCCAACTGGCGCAGACTACACTTCGCTCTGTTCTGGGACAGCACGAACTTGACGAAATGCTCGCCTCCAGAGAAAAGTTAAACACCGATATTCAGACCATTCTGGACAAGCAGACCGATGTGTGGGGCATTAAAGTTATCAATGTTGAAATCAAGCACGTGGATCTCGACGAGAGCATGATACGCGCAATCGCCAAACAGGCCGAAGCAGAGCGTGAACGCCGCGCAAAAGTGATACATGCGGAGGGCGAGCTGCAGGCCTCTCATAAACTGCTGGAAGCCGCGCAAACACTCGCTCAACAGGAACAGGCATTACAGTTGCGCTACCTGCAGACGCTAACTGAGATCGCGGGAGAACACAGCAATACTATTGTCTTCCCCTTCCCTATCGATCTGTTAAAACAACTGCGCAACAAGGTGCCTCCGGAGAGCTAGGGGACCTCTGAAAAACTCCTTGATATCTCTGGCTCACAGGGCGTTTGTAGATCAAGGCGGCTTTGCGCAGCAATGTCCAGACCTTGCAAACAAAGCCAAGGCAGAGCCAGGAATGCTCTGTAGCCCCGCTGGGCGAGGCCTGAAAGCTTCATCTGCGGCGTTAGAAACTTTGCTAAGGCAATAAGCATTAGCGGCAGTTCCTGCCTTGCAGCTAATGCTTTCAGGTCTCGCAGAGACATTAAGGAGTTTTTCAGAGGTTCCCTAGGCACAAAGTTTTCAGGTGTGCGTCAAAACTGACACTCAAACCGGAAATCTGCCAGGTGCATAATAAATGCCGGTGATTTTATTTTCAGCTGATATACAAGCGCCACCCTAAACACTTATACTTTGCGCCTTATCAAAGCCGATATAGCAAGCGCTAGATGTATGACAAAGTATGAATTAATACGTACCGCTGTTGTGGGCGTCGGATATCTTGGAAAATTTCACGCCGAGAAGTATGCCGCCATCCCCGATTGCCAACTGGTTGCCGTTGCCGACAGCAACTTTGCGCAAGCAAAAGAGGTCGCCCGTAGACTCAAGGTCGATGCTGTAGAAAACTATAGCGAGTTACTGGATCAGGTAGATGCAGTCAGTATTGTCACTCCTACCAGTATTCACTATGAAACCGCATCAGCTTTCCTGAACCGTGGCATACATGTACTGGTCGAAAAGCCCATTACCACCACGGTTGAACAGGCGCAGCAGCTAGTCGACGCGGCCAGGGCGAACAATTGTATTCTGCAGGTCGGGCACCTTGAACGCTTTAACGCAGCCATGCTTGACCTGGATCGAGTATTAACCACGCCAAAGTTTATCGAAACACACAGACTGGCCCCATATAAACCCCGTGCTACCGATGTGGATGTGATACTGGATCTTATGATTCATGATATCGATATCATTCTGTCCATCGCACATGCGGATTTAGTTGATATTGCGGTAAGTGGAACCAGCGTACTATCCAACCAGACTGATATTGCCAATGCCCGTCTGACTTTTGCCAATGGTTGCGTTGCGAACGTAACCGCCAGTCGTATCAGTTTAAAAACTGAACGGAAAATGCGTATCTTTCAAACTGATGCCTATATATCAATCGACTTTCAAAACCGTATCTTCAGCTATCACCGAAAAGGCGATGGCGAAATGTTCCCAGGCGTCCCTAATATTGATAGCAAAGAAACCATTTATGAGGATGGCGACGCACTGCTCGCTGAAATTACCGATTTCGTTCGATGCATAAAAAGCCAGGAACAACCTTTGGTTTCAGGACTGGAAGGGCTTAAGGCCTTACAAACGGCGACACAGATTAGAGAACTTTTAAATCGATCTTAAGGAATACAACTTATATGATTCCAATGGTGGACCTGAAACAACAATACCAGGACCTGAAACACGAAATAGATCAGGGTATAGACGAGGCGTTAACAAACTGTCACTTCATCCTTGGCCCTAATGTCAGCGCCTTTGAATCAGAAGCCAAAGAGTACCTGGGCACAGATTTCGCCATCGGTTGCGCCTCTGGCACCGATGCTTTGCATCTTGCGCTGCTAGCCAACGGTGTTGGTCCCGGCGACGAAGTTATTACCACAGCCTTTACTTTTATAGCAACGGCAGAGGCAATTGCCTACGTCGGCGCAACACCCGTTTTTGTTGATATATGTCCCGATACTTTCAATATAGATCTGGACCTTGTAGAGCAGGCGATAACATCAGCGACCAAAGCAATATTGCCCGTCCATCTGTTCGGCCAACCGGTAGATATGATCCGCCTTCAGGCATTGTGCGAAGATCGGGGACTGCTATTAATTGAAGACTGTGCGCAGTCATTCGGCAGTAAAGTTAAAGGGAAAATGACGGGCAGTTATGGCGATTGCGGCTGCTACAGCTTTTTTCCCAGTAAAAACTTAGGCTGCTACGGTGACGGCGGGATGATCACTACTAACTCCGAACAGGTTGCCGAACGACTCAATATGCTGCGTAATCACGGCAGCAAAGAACGCTACCATCACGACATAATTGGTTTTAATAGTCGTCTGGATGAAATTCAGGCTGTTGTGCTTCGCGCGAAGCTTAATCATATCGATAATTATAATCACAAACGTTATAAGGTGGCTCAACAGTACAATCTTTTACTTGCTAAAACCAAGGTGATTACGCCTCACGAAGACAAGGTTGGGAATCACGTTTTCCATCAATATACCACGTTGATGCCCAACCGAGAGAAAGTGATGCAGCACCTGCAGCAGCAGGGCATTTCATGTGCCGTTTATTATCCAATACCCTTGCACCAACAGAAGGTATTTGGGGGAACATATACTCCGAGCCTCCCGGTTACAGAAGATATTGCTTCGCGCTGCCTGTCTTTACCAATCTATCCGGAACTGGAGAGTCAGCAGATCGAACGTATCGTTAACGCAGTTCTGGAAGCTTTGGACGAATAGCAGCAGACCACACGCACCCGGATGGGTTTTAGCGCCACTATAAACCACCGGTATCATTTATAACCTATGAAGCAGGATAGCGAGACCGATACAGGTCAATAAAGGCCTGTATACGCTCGGCGTTGGCACCAAGATCGCTCAAACCAACCCTGGATACCGAGCGCAGATCAATACGGCTGCCAATCCCTGTTTCAGAAATTCTGATCACGACATCATCCTTAAAACCCCATAACAACGTGGTATCAACCGCTTCCAATCGGCCTCTCTCGCTATCGGCTGCTATCACTTCCCAACCTAGCTCTTTTGCAAGCTCAAGTGAGACCTGAAAACTTTTTTGACTATCAAGCCCGGTATCCAACGGTGCCAGATTGGGGTAACTGATCTGTTGCAACTTGGCAACGGCCTCCCCCCCATAATCGAGTGTATTATCTGTCGCTTTACGCAGTGGCTGCACCGCCTGAAAGATCGGTGGATTTTCCCGGTCAGTGGTAATATCGTGAATCTTTGGCAATGCCTTTCCCTTAACCAACTGAGTCATCAAACCACCCACAGGAAGCAACAGCATTAAGCAGGCAAAACTACCGACTTTAAGCAGTTGAACATTGGATTGCCAAAACGCGACAAGGCAGACGATAGAAGCAATTGCCAAGAATACGCAGCTTGCGAAAAAAGTCCCCACGATAAGTGTGAAAGACCGATCCAATGTCAACCATCCCAGGCGGTAGCCGATCACTGCAATCGGAAACCCCAATATACACAAGACTGTACCCCAGAAAAAAACGCGCCCAACCCATATACTTTGCATATTCAATTCTCCTGGATAAACAGCACCTTAAACTAATGAAAGGACCGCTAGCTGGCCTCTATGACCTGCAACCCACCCATATATGATTGCAGCGCGTCAGGCACGCGTACAGAACCATCAGCTTGCTGGTAATTTTCCAGTATGGCAACCAGTGTGCGTCCTACTGCCAGACCAGATCCGTTAACAGTGTGCAGCAATTCCGGTTTTCCCGTTGCGGGATTGCGCCAGCGCGCCTGCATACGTCTAGCCTGAAAGTCCAAAAAATTACTACAGGATGATATTTCACGATAACTTTCCTGCCCGGGTAACCAAACCTCTAAATCATAGGTTTTTACCGCAGAAAATCCTAAATCACCGCCACATAGATTTACAACACGATAAGGCAAGTTGAGCTTTTGCAGAATCCCCTCCGCATGCCCGGTTAAGGCTTCCAGTGCAGCAAAGGACTTATCCGGCGTCACCAGCTGCACCAATTCCACTTTTTCAAACTGGTGTTGTCGAATCATGCCACGGGTATCCCTGCCATAACTACCGGCTTCACTTCTAAAACAGGGAGTATGTGCAACAAACTTTAGTGGCAACCGGTTCGCATCAACAATCTCATCACGCAGCATATTTGTCACCGGCACCTCTGCTGTCGGAATCAAATACCACTGATGCTCACCGTTGATCTTGAACAGATCCTGTTCAAATTTGGGTAGCTGTCCGGTTCCTCTCAGACTGTCTGCATTGACGATATAGGGAACATAAACTTCCTGATAACCATTTTCATCAGTCTGTACATCCAGCATAAACTGAATTAACGCGCGGTGCATTTTAGCGATTGGGCCCTGCATAGCCACAAATCTTGAACCAGTCAGTTTTGCAGCCACATCAAAATTCATACCACCGAGCGCCGTAGCCAGATCGACATGATCTTTTGCGGCAAATTCAAATTTTGCAGGTTCACCCCAACTGCGTTGAATCTCATTATCCGCTTCTGACTTGCCTTCAGGCACTGAATCATCCGGCACATTCGGAACGTCCATCAGCAAATCGTCGAGTTGTTGCTGAACCTCCTGTAATTGCAATTTTGCTCTATCGAGCTGCTCGCCAATTTGATTCATTTCACTAATCAATGGCGCAATGTCCTCTCCAGCCGCTTTAGCCTGACCAATATTTTTTGAACGTGAATTTCTTTCATTCTGCAATTGTTCGGTGGTCACCTGAACCTGCTTACGTCTTTGCTCTAACTCATTCAGTTGGGCAACATCCAGCTCATAACCCTTTTTCTTTAGCTTTTCGGCAATTTCCTGTGGTTGATTGCGAACCAGTTTGGGGTCTAACATGGAAAACAGTTACTCCGATTTTTTAATAATTTGCTTGTTAGAAAAGTTGTTTAGTTACCAGCATACCAGCGAAAACAGCGACCAGACAGACAACAACACTTGATAATATATAGATCATAGCTGCCGCTATTCGTCCTTCCTGTAATAGCATCAGTGTTTCAAGCGAAAACGTCGAAAAGGTGGTAAAGGCACCTACGAAACCCACCATGAGTATGGCGTGCCACTCCGCAGCCACATCAAGTTTCTCAATTATCAGAACGTACAACACACCGATCAGCAACGAGCCGAGGATATTAACTACTAATGTGCCAAATGGAAAGCTGCGGTCATACAAACTTGTAACCACGCCTACCACCCAATAGCGCGAAAGAGCTCCAAGTGCACCGCCGACCGCAATCGCTAATATTTTAGTCATGCTGAAAATCCATATATTATTCGTATCGTTTATTGGGACTAGTACTGTTCAAGTGCGCCAGATGCTCTAGTTTTTCCTTAATTCTAGCTTCTAACCCGCGATCGACAGGCCAATAATAACGCTGATCTTTGAGAGTTTCAGGCAAATAATTTTCTCCGGCCGCAAAACCATCCACCTCATCATGGGCATAACGATAATCACCACCAAAATCCATATTTTTCATCAACTGAGTCGGTGCATTACGAAGATGCATAGGAACCTCATGACTCGGGCTCGATCGGATATCTGCCTTAGCCTTGCCGACGGCCTGATACACCGCATTACTCTTGGCAGCACAAGCTAGATATACTACTGCTTGTGCGATCGCCAATTCGCCTTCAGGGCTCCCCAGTCGCTCAAACGCTTGCCAGGCGTCCATGCTCATTGACAGTGCCCTTGGGTCAGCATTACCGATATCCTCACTGGCCATACGTACCAACCTGCGTGCGATATAAAGCGGATCACAACCACCATCCAGCATTCTCATCAGCCAATATAGTGCCGCATCCGGTGATGATCCTCTCACCGACTTATGTAAAGCTGAGATCTGCTCGTAAAAAAGATCACCACCCTTATCAAAACGCCTAGTCCCTTCCTGCAAAACTTCTTGCAGGTTTTTTTCAGTAACCCTAACCTGGTTATCCTGCTGCTCACCTAAATCAACCACTATCTCCAAAATATTGAGTGCACGCCGGGCATCACCGTCCGCAGCAAGAGCAATCCGCTTTCGCAGCTCCTCGGCAAGCTGGATCGATCGACCTCCCAAACCCCTCTCCTTGTCAATCAAGGCCTTATCAATCAGTTGCTTCAAGTGTTCAACTTCGAGAGCTCGCAGCGCATAGACCCTGACCCGGGACAACAGGGCATTATTCAGTTCAAAGGAGGGGTTTTCGGTAGTTGCACCAATGAATATGATGGTGCCATCTTCAACAAAGGGTAAAAATGCATCCTGTTGTGACTTATTAAAACGGTGCACTTCATCAATAAATAATATGGTTTTCCTTCGGTACTGCTGCTGGGTCTGTTTTGCTTTTTCGACTGCCGCCCTGATCTCCTTGACGCCAGACATAACCGCTGAAAGAGAGAGGAAATCCGCGTCGGACAATTGTGAGACCAGTTTCGCCAAGGTTGTTTTCCCAACACCTGGCGGCCCCCATAGCACCATCGAATGGGGAATTCCCGCCTCGAGTGCAACTCGCAGTGCTTTACCCTCGCCCAGGACGTGCTCCTGACCCACAAAGTCGTCTAGGCATAGCGGACGCATTCGCGCAGCCAATGGCTGATGTAGCTTTTCTTCGAACAGTTCTGGCATTTAGCGGCCCAGCAATAACTACAGGTTATTGCATAATCAGATCGACGCCCTCTGGCGGGCTGAATTCAAACAGCTTCGGATCCAGTTGCGCATTTATTTCGGCGCCGATGAACTCTATACTCGATCGCTGTCCGAGTGAATCTGCTAAATGCATTTGCACCAGACGCTCATCAAGAAATGTAAGTTTCAGCTGATCAAAAAGACTCTCCGGATCTTTGGGCTTCAATAGAAAATACCAGCTGTTCCCATTTTGTTCTCCGGCAATCTCATAGGAGTCTTCAAGCTTTGTCACATCACCACTTAACAAAAGTGCTGGTGTCTGTGTTATGCGCTGATCCAAAGGCTGCACGGTTACCTGCTCCAGATCGGAGTCATAAAACCAGAGCCGGTCACCATCAGAAACCATTAGCTGGTTCATTGGTGGTAGTGTTTTCCAATAGAACAACCCCGGCTTTTTGACTGCAATAGTTCCCTCTACCTGCTGCAGGTTATTACCTTTCGCATCCAGCGTTGTCTGAGTAAAGTCAGCCCTGAACGCAGTCATTTCACCTAACAACCTCGCCAAAGTGTCCGCTGCGTCAGCTTGTGCCTGGAGTGTATTAGCGAGCAACAAAGCCAATAACAGCCCCTTGAATAGCATCTTTTTTATCACTATGAATTATCCAAATATAATACAATTTTTTACTGTATGGATTGATCGGCCAGTCTATGGCTTTGGAAATCTTTAATTAAGAAACCTGGAGATACCTTAATTGAATGTGGCTGACTACAATTCCGTGCTACCAATTCGCCCTAGTCTTTCACCGGCGAAGGCGCCAGCACTTCCCGACTGCCGTTCGAGCCCATCTCCGACACAACACCGGCCGCCTCCATGGTTTCAATCATTCGCGCGGCTCGATTGTATCCGACTTTCAGTTTTCGCTGCACAGCAGATATCGAAGCTCGCCTCGATTCGGTTACAAACTGCAGCGCTTCATCATAAAGCTCGTCCTGCTCTCCATCATCACCATTAGACGATGAGCCGGGAATAAATATCGGCTCAGTGGGCCCCTCTAAAACTTCGTCAATATAATTAGGCTCACCCCGCTTAACCCATTCCTTTACCACCCGGTGCACCTCATCATCAGCCACAAAAGCACCGTGAACACGCACCGGCACTCCCGAACCCGGGGGCAAATAGAGCATATCACCGTGGCCTAACAACTGTTCTGCTCCACCCTGATCCAGAATGGTACGTGAATCCACTTTAGATGAGACTTGAAATGCAATACGTGTAGGTACATTTGCCTTGATTAAACCCGTAATCACATCGACCGAGGGCCGCTGTGTGGCAAGAATTAGGTGTATGCCAGCCGCTCGTGCTTTTTGGGCGATCCGCGCAATGAGCTCTTCGACTTTCTTGCCAACGATCATCATCATATCGGCAAACTCGTCAATTACGACGACGATGTAGGGTAGCACATGCAAGGGCTGTGGATGTTCCTCTGCGCCGAACTCCTCCGATGCCTGCCACAGAGGGTCAAGGATCGGATTGCCCGACTTCTCAGCGTCCGCAACTTTACGGTTAAAACCGCCCAAATTACGCACGCCTAGCGCAGCCATCAGACGATATCGACGTTCCATTTCGGCAACACACCAACGCAATCCATTAGCAGCCTCCTTCATATCTGTTATAACGGGGGCTAGTAGATGAGGAATGCCATCATAAACTGAAAGTTCTAACATTTTCGGGTCGATCATTATCAATCGAACCTGCTCCGGCGTCGCCTTGAATAGCAGACTCACCAACATAGCATTCAAGCCAACTGATTTTCCTGAGCCGGTGGTTCCTGCAACCAACAGGTGAGGCATCTTCGCCAGGTCAGCTACCACTGGCACACCACCTATATCATTGCCCAGCGCCAGTGTCAGCGGAGAAGAGTTAGCATCGTAGTCACTTGAGGACAGCACCTCTCCCAATCGTACCACTTGACGGTCTTCATTGGGTATTTCAATACCTACCACAGATTTACCTGGAATGACTTCAACTACTCGAACACTAATGACCGCCAATGAACGCGCCAGATCTTTCACCAGATTACTGATTCGACTCACTTTTACACCGGCCGCCGGCTGGATCTCAAACCGCGTGATCACCGGTCCTGGCTGAACGGCAACTACCTCGGCATCCACTCCAAAATCCTTTAGTTTCAATTCCAGCAACCGCGACATTGCTTCCAGCGCCTCATTGGAATAGCCTTTACGCTTGTTCAGATCCGGTTGATCCAGTATTGATATTTGCGGCAGGATTCCGGTGACTTCCGCATCAAATAGCGTAACCTGACGTTCTTGCTCGACCCTCTTGCTTGATTCCTGCTGCTTGGGCAGGGCAGCTATTTTCGGGGGTTCTCTTTTTATCTCTTTTTCAAGCTTCACCTCAAACGCCCGTTTACGATTTTCCTGGGCCTGTTGAGAATTCCTCCTCTCCTTTATGTTTTGCTGAATACGCCTAATAGTTCCAAAGATAAAATTGGCGCTGTTCAACACCAGGTTGCCAATACCATCCATCAACCTTAACCAGGAAATACCGGTGAATACCGTTAACCCACAGAGAAAAATAGCCAACAGTAACAGCGTACTCCCCACTAAGTTAAAGGCCTGCAAAAACAGGTTAGAAATGATTTGTCCAAGAATGCCACCAGAAGTCTCTCTCAGCTCCCAGACATATTCATTAAAATGTAAAGTAGCCAGCCCGGTCCCCGCCAGCATCACAAATACGAACCCCATCGAATGCAATCCGAATAATGGCCAGTTCCAAGGCGCATTATGACTACGCTCACGAAAAATCAACCAGGCGCGGTACGCTAGCAAAACCGGAAACAGATAAGCCATGTAGCCTAGGGAAGAGAGTAAAACATCAGCAAACCAGGCCCCGGCGCGCCCAGCATTATTTAATATCTGTAATTCAGATCCGCCGGTGTATGTCCATCCAGGATCCTGCGGACTGTAGCTAAAGAGAGCCAGCAGCAGATACGCACAAAGTGCAACTGATCCGATCAGTGCCCCTTCCTTCAAGCCGTGCGCCAAATGGTTAGAGAACTGACTGTCCTGCTGTTTTTGTTTCACCATTGGTTGTGTTTTTTGTTTCAACGCTTTTCCCGAATAAATTGTTTCGAATTGAAAGCCCCGCAATCTGGTGCGAACCAACAAAAACCCAAACTTCCGAATCTCAGCGAGTTTAGCCGATTAGCCGTTTTTTCGCATTGCCTTTTTGTCCATTCGACAACCAGAGAACCTCCAATGACACACTTGATCCCTACGGCCAGCGGCACTTCCTTAGCTACGATTAGAAAAAATAGACGCAAAAAGTGCCGCTTATGTATGAAAAATGGGCAGTTCGAGCCGGTTTTTTAACCCGACAGCATGCCTAATACCAGCGCAGCAGGCACAATAGTTTTTCAACAACCTGCTGAATTTCGAATCCAGACAGACTGAAAACCGCACTAACAGCAAAACCAACCAGCTGACTTATATCAATTTGCCCTAAAAACCACAATTATAATGAAAAAATATATTAATGAGTACATATCTCTATATTTCAAAAAGTTAGCCTATTTTGTTACGGCGCTTTATATCTTAGTAATTTGTCATCTTGAAATCTTCGTACTATAAAAGTAACTAAGCGTTAAATTTATTAAGCGTTCGAACGTTCTGAAAAGATCGATAACGCTGATCGCTGGAGGTTATTCATGAAGGTAGATCGTGACCACAAGATTGCAAATTATGTGGCCATACTGGTAGGCCTGGTATCTCTTCTGGCATTTCCGGTTCAAGGAGATGACATGCCTGCGCTCAACCTGAATATAGGGCTTTCAGACAGCTTCCTTCAAGCACCCGCTATAAACCATTACCCAACCAACGACTACATGTCGCTCTACCACGGAGAGACGGATATGTCGCTCAAATTGAGCAAACAATATCCCCTCGGATTAATGCGATTTAAAGCCGGAAAAAGTATGCGGGTTCGTGGCTGGCAGGTTAATCAAAATATTTATTTCGGACAGGCTAAAGTCGGTAAAAAATGGGGGCTCGGACTGGTACTTGATAGAGGCTCGCACTACTACGGAATTAATCATCGGGGCCTGTCATATCTTAAAAAGTTCTAAAGCACGCGCGGCGCCCCATATTTCAACCTATTCATACTAACCCATGATTCGACGATAGTTGGGCAGCGAATCCAACATCGCTTTACCATAACTTTTTGTCAGAATTCTCCGATCAAGCAAGGTGATCCGACCACTATCCTGCTCTGATCTCAATAAACGACCACAGGCCTGTTTAAGTCTTAATGAGGCATCTGGAACACTGATCTCCCAGAACGGATTTCGTCCATTAGCAGTCAGCCACTCATTCAGAGTCGCTTCCACCGGGTCACTGGGCACGGTAAAGGGCAGTTTTGCAATAATCACATGGCTCACATAGTTTCCTGGCAAATCCACCCCCTCCGTTAAACTGGTCAGGCCAAATATAACGCTGCCCTCACCCGCATCTACCCGATCACGATGGCATTTAATGAGCGCCTGCTTGGAGTAATCATCCTGCATAATCACAATTTGCTTGAGCTCGGATTCCAAGCCCTCAAGTACTTTGTACATCTGCTGTCGTGCAGTGAATATAACGAGTGTCGCTTGGTCAAGCTGTACACACTGATTAAGCTGATCGATGAGTGCTCGCTCAAATTCCTGCCCCTGCCGCGGGTCTGCCGCACCCGCTGGAACTTCAAAAGTAGCGTTTTTTTGGTAGTCAAAGGGACTGGGAACCTCTTTATACACTGCATCCTGCGGTAATCCCAAGCGCGCGCGCGTTCTGTCAAATTGATTCACGCTACTCAGAGTTGCCGATGTAAGCACTGCACCAAAACAGCGGGACCATAGCATGTCCTGTAGCAGATCTCCGACCATAACCGGACTGCTCCATAGCTCAAAATCGGCCAAGCCAGGATCTTCCACTGCCAAAATCCAACGCGCAGTGGGCAACTCCTCTTTTGCGCCACTGCTGTCATCCTCAACCCGGGCATAAGATTGCCATAAACGGCAAGCTATTTCGCTGCGGCCCAGCATCATTGCCAGGCGGGGATAGAGCTGTTCCACAATGGGTTTCAGCTCAATATTATCCTTTGCCTTTTCCAGTAAGGCATCACTGGCTAATCCCAGCGAATGCACAATCAAGCTATATTGTCGTGCCAGATTATTGGCAATTACCCGCAGATCACTGCTCACCCGTCCCAACTCAAACCGCCACTGATACTCATCACTGGGCGGCTGACTTTCTGTAATACTGGTCACAATTTGCAACGCAAAAACCAGATTTTCATCAGTGGTTTTTTTAATCTCCGGAAATTTTTCCAGTTGCTCCTCAAGTCCTGCATTAGAACCGATATGCCCGCTCATTTGCGTAAGCATTTTTTGAATCTGATCCAGACTCTTTTTCGCGGCATTGATGCGCACATGATAATTAAAATGTGACAAAGCTTTATCCGGAAGATGATGAGCTTCATCAAACACGTAAAGGGTATCTTCCGGATCCGGCAGCAATGCACCACCGCCTAATGCCATATCTGCAAGCACCAGATCATGGTTGGCAATTATGACATCAGCCTCGGCAATTTCTTTACGAGCAGTAAAATAACTACACTCGGAAAACCAGGCACACCCACGGTTACTGCACTGACGATGGTCTGTTGTAACTCGCTGCCATTGCTGATTGCGAATGGGCGTAGACCAGCTATCACGATCACCATCCCAATCAGCCTCATCACAGGATTTGAGCATATCCTTATACAACTCAACACTTTTCTCATCGAGCTTTTCAGCTAACTCATCTTCAAAGAGGGTTTGCACCGGCGCCAGCGATGCATCGATATCCAGCACCGTAGCGAGCTTGGATCGACACAGGTATCGCCCCCGCCCTTTGGCGATAGCAAATTGAAAAGGCAGTCGGCCGTGCTTAATGAGGTCAGGTAAGTCTTTTTGTGCCAACTGTTCCTGCAAGAGTACCGTCGCCGTGGAAACAACCAGCTTTTTTCCTCTTGCCAAGGCGATAGGAAGTGCTGCCAGCATATAAGACAGCGTCTTACCGGTTCCGGTCCCGGCCTCGATAACACAGATATGAGATTCGCCAAGTCGCGCACCGGAATCATCCACTTCAATATTTCCCAGCGTTTTCGCAATTTCGGCGATCATTAAACGCTGCCCTAATCTGGCGCGGTACCCCTTGCTTTGAAGTACAGCTCGGTAACCCGCCTGAATAGTGTCTTTAAGTTCTTCTGAAAGCATCGTCGACAAAGCCTAAACAGGAAGGAACACAGCGGATGCAATACCATGCACGATCTTATTGATTGTGCGTTTGGTTCGATGCTCGGTAATCTTTGCCATCATATCCTGCACTGCAATCATTTTCCCAATAAGCCGTTCAAAACTTAGATTCACCGAACCGGCTGTACTGTTCGTGAGTAGATATGGTTTTCCATGATCATCACGTCGATGCGCCAGCCGCCAAGCCAGAATTTCAATATTTCTCGCACTGTTGTAAAGCTTTTGTGCATCCAGATTATCCAACATGAACAACTCCTTTTGTTCGTTATAGGCACGGAACAACATGCCGCGCACACCTACTCCAAGCGCAAACACTCTGTCACCCTTAAACCCGGGACTAAAACTCAACAGCATTGCATCGATACTTTGTTGATTACCCAGCTCATTAAACAGCAGGTTATTCGGGTTAGCAAAAATCTGCTCAATACGATTATTTATAGTCTTTCCTGCATTTTTCTTTAATTCTCTTGGATTGCGCTTATAAAGTTTACGGATCAACCGCTCCAGCAACTCATTACTTGCTTTAATGTGACTATCGCCGACCATACTAATGTCCGATTTCGCCAGATTTTGTATGCGCATAGACTGGGAACCACAACCGCCAATTAGGATCAAACAGGCTGACAAACAAATAATCGCAATTCGTTGAGGACAGGCGCAAAATAAAATGCCTGGCTGATTATTGAAATGCCGCTTGCTGAAAAAGGTCATTTAGGCGTCGTTCTCAAAGAGTATTATTGAACGCAAATTAAATCAGCAAGCATCATATAGGACTGACCGAGATGGAACAACTGGATCAAATCATCGCACTGCTCGCAGTGACCATGGGCGTTGGCTGGGCCAGCGGAATAAATCTGTACGCAACACTCCTGACACTGGGGATTTTGTCCCACACCGGACATATGACGCTCCCCGCGGACTTGCAGATAGTTGCAGATCCGCTGGTAATGGCAGCAGCCGGGCTCATGTATATGGTTGAGTTTACCGCAGATAAAATCCCCGGAGTGGATACCGGGTGGGATAGTATTCATACACTCATACGGATTCCAGCTGGAGCCGCGCTGGCGGCAGGCGCCGTAGGAGAAACCAGCGCAGCAATCACCCTGGCAGCCGCTATTGTCGGTGGTGGACTTGCCGCCACCACACACCTTACCAAAGCCGGTAGTCGCATTGTTGCAAATAGCTCACCGGAGCCGTTTAGCAATTGGTTCCTGTCGATCGGCGAAGATGTCGCGGTGATTTTTGGCCTGTGGACTGCCATCCAACATCCTTGGTTGTTTTTGGTTCTGCTGGTTATATTTCTATGTCTGGTGATTTGGCTGCTACCTAAAATATGGGCAGGCGTTAAGGCCGTATTCAGAGCAATTAAACGCTTTTTTAATTCGGACAGTAAGCACCCAACAGAAAATCCTGTTGGACTATTGGACGATAAAAACCGTTAGATATTGTATCAAGCGTTACAGCAGATCGTTTTGATTGGGTGCAAATCAGATTCCCTTAGAAAAAAGTTAATCTCTTTCCAAATGGCGGGTTTCACTTGTTATGCCTATAATTGGTGAGATATGGATTTTGTTATTGATAGGTGTGTCTCCTTTGTTTTATCTAAATCGATCTAGAATACTTCTGTTATCCAGTGCTTTAACTCTTGGGTCTGTGCTTTATGGGCACGCACAAGCGGCAGAAGAGCATAGCGCCAGCCACTACTACGAAGACGCGGTCAAACGATTCAGCGAAAATGAGTTTAATGAAGCTGTCATTCAACTTAAAAATGCGCTGCAGATTAATCCACGACTCCTTCCAGCTCTGGCGCTGCTAGGTCAGGCCTACATCAGAACAGGAAATGCCGCAGCGGCCGAGTCTGCTCTGTCCGATGCCATTTCAGCCGGAGCAGATCCATCACTGTTAGCCGTACCTTTAGCGAAAGCCTATCTCAGCCAGATGAAATATGATCTGTTACTGGCGCAGGCAATACCAAAAAATCTACCCGACTCCGTACTGGTAGAGCTTTTATCCATTCGGGCAAACAGCGCTCTGGCGATTAACAACGAGAAAGCGTTCAACGAAGTGTTATTAAAGCTGGAAGGAATCAATCCGGACGGACTGGAATATCTCAACCTCACATCCGCCCAGCAAATGAAAATGGGTAATTACGAGCAGGCTCAGGCCATCGTTGATCGCATGATACTGCTCTACCCCAACAAAGAGACAGCCTGGCTATCCAGTGCCTCTTACAAGCATTTACGGGGAGATTTGGACGGAGCCATCGCGGACTATGAGCGGGTACTCTCCATTAATGAAAAGCACTTCAGCGCACGCCTGGCGCACGCGGGCTTATTGGTTGATCTGAATCGCAATGAAGAAGCTACTAAGGATCTGCAGCGCCTGGTGAAAGCGGACTCCGGCGACCCCCGAGTACACTACCTCAGATCGATTACCTTTGCTCGAGCCGGTGACGAACACGCCAGCCGTAGCGAGTTAAATTTGGTGATCAACGCCATTGATGGTCTGGATAAAGAACTGGTGACACGTAACGACCAACTGTTACTGGTGGCGGGAATCGCGCACTACACATTGGGCAGTCCGGAGCTCGCGCGTAACTATTTTGAGAACTATGAAGAGATCGGTGGCGCGGATATCGGGCCGCTCAAACTACTCGCCACCGTATATCTAGACGATAAGGCCTACTTTCCCGCCGTGAGCTTGTTGGAAAATATCAGTAATCGCGTCCCTTTAACGATGGAATTGCTGTCGCTGCTCACCCAGGCTTATCATGGCGCAGGCCTGCATGAGAAAGCGATCGCGCTGATGGAAATGGCGACTTCCTATGAGGATACGCCAGAGCCACTTTTCACCCAACGCGCCATCACTCGCCTGGAAGCCGGATATATTGAGCGGGGTATTGCCGAACTACAGGAGATCTTTAATAAAAGGCAAAGTAACAAGCTCGCCGGAATTGCCCTCGCCACCACCTACCTGAAACGCAATAACTATCTGGCCGCCGACCAAATTGCTGAGCAACTGCTGGCAGCCAACCCCAGTGACCCCAGCTATGTCAATTTGATTAGCATCACCAAATTGGCTATCGGTGATACCACCAGCGCCCGAAAGGCGGTACTCAGCTATCTCGAGTCTGATCCTGAGTATGTAGTATCTGCTCGCATCAGTCTGGCAAAAATTGATATCGAGGAAGGCCAAGCTGAAGATGCAAGAGTGATATTGCAGGACATCTTGGATAGCATTGAGCAAAGCAGTCGAAAACACCACCCTATGGCCATGCTACAGATGGCAAAAAGTTATCAAATCGAGGGTAACTTGAAAAACGCTCTGTCCTGGGCGCGCAAAGCCGCTGCAAAAGCAAATGATAGTTTAATTATGCAGAAATACCTGTTTGATCTATTACTTCAAAACGAGGCGTTGGACGAAGCCAGTAATCTAGCCTATGAACTGGAATCAAAATCCCCTAATGACCTCTCTGTGATGGAGTTACAAATCCCGCTGCTCAAGGCCAAGGACGAAACCGGCAAGCTCAGCGCACATCTGCAGAACATGGCGGGTGCGGCTGGCTCCCACACCGACTGGCTTTCCAGAATTGCCCGTCATCAGGTTGATATAAATGCCTTGAGTGATGCGGCTTACACCCTTTTCAAAGCCATTCAGGTTAATCCAGACAGCATCGCTATACAGGCTCAATTAGCAGAAGTGGAACTCAAGCTTAACCGCATCGACAGTGCCACAGACAGAATTGCCAACCTTACAATAAAACACCCGGACCAAGCTATTGGTCACAGTTTGACTGGCGATCAAAAAATGCAGGCTGGCAAACCCGCTCAGGCAATACAATCCTATGCCACAGCACAGAAAATTCAACCTAATACGCGCCATCTTATACGACTGTATCTGGCGCAACGCAGTGCCGGCAAAAGTAACAGCGCAGAACAAACTCTGCTAGGTTGGCTGAAGCTACACCCGGAGGATATTATTGCGCGCCATGCAGTTGCAGAGCATTATCTGGCCAACCAGCAGTGGCAGCGATCGATCGGCTATTACCAGGATCTACTGGAAACCAGACCCAACGATGCTCTGCTGCACAACCACGTTGCCTACGCCTATGGTAAGCTCAATCAAATTGATCAAGCTCTGGCGCACGCGAACAGCGCCATAGCGCTACAATCGGACAATGCCGCCATTAATGACACACTGGGCTGGCTGCTAGTGCAGCAGGGGAAATTTGACCAAGCTCTTCAATATTTAAGAGAGGCCCTAACTCGCAACTCCCATAATGCGGAGATCCGCTATCATCTGGCCGCCGCACTAATAGGACTGAACAGAAATGATGAAGCACGTACTGAGCTACTGCTCTCACTTGAGTCTAATCAGACCTTCGATGGTCGTGATCAGGCTCAGGCCATGCTGGATCAGCTACAGAATCGCTAACCAGTGTCGGAAATATTTACAACTTAAGTTAAAAATACAAAGAATTTCTACTAGATAATTCCTATCCTATTGATATTTTTATCAAATAATTATCTGGCAAAGAAATTGCATTTACTAAAATATATTGATGGTTTGCGTGGTGTTTTAGAACCACCAAAAGAATTAAACAATAGATCATGGTGATATTCATGAAAAAATCAGTAAATACCCTGTTAGCCGTTTCATTGGCATTGATTTGGGCTGGCAGTGCAAACGCGGCAGTCAACTGGACGTTTGGTAGCGGAGGAAACTTCGATACAGCTGGAGACAACAGCTACACAAAAACCCTCACAGACTCAATAATCGGAGATATAACACTTACGATTACAGCATGGGCTTCTCAAGGTGGCAATAGTAGTAGTATGTTTGGACGAGAAACACTTACAAGATACGGCGGCAATAAGTTAGGCACGGTTACAAACGGTAGAAGTAGCGAACCAGTGCATGCGGTAGGTGACTTTTATTCTGAAGAGTTTTTACTGCTAGAGTTCACTAAACCGGTTGCCATTACCCAAATAGGAAATGGCTATGCCCGAGAATGTAATGCGGGAGTAACAACATGCTATCAATCGGGGAATCGACATTCCAATAATGTGGACGCGAGTATTCTGGCGCATTTAGGAGCAGGGGGCCCATCACCGATGACGTCCTATAGTTCTAGTGGAACAGCTGGATTAACTAATAATGGTTGGCAACATTTTGATGCTTCTTTTAATTCTGGCGGAACAACTGGGAATTTTAATCCAACGCCAACAAGTGGCTCCGACCCTCAACAGATTTTTTCAAATACTTGGCTAATTGGTAACGCAAACGAGTTCATTTCCAGTAGTGATAGCCTAGAGGATTTCTTCAAGCTTAATCTTGTTAAAACAACTACCCGACGGGGTTGCGCACCTGGAGATCAAGGATGCGGTGATAATGGCGTACCAACCCCCGCGACCGCAGCACTGCTAGGTCTGGGGCTGCTATTGCTGCGTCGGCGCGTTTCACAATAATTACAACTTGTTTTTGCCTGACTATTCGGGCGCTCCTGTAAACCCCGGTCAATGTACCGGGGTTTTTTATATCCGTTGAAAAACTCGACGGGCTAGAACATCACCCCAACAAAGAAGTTTGACTAAAGTCGAACCTGCAGTCGTAGACCACTGTTCCAGATTTTACCAGACCGCAGGCCTGACGTTAGCCAACGTGCAAATCGATTCCTACTGTAGCTTAACGTGGCAAAGGTGTTTCAGCTAATCTGTCCAACTGAAATCGGGCTGGTCAAACCGGCTACCCTTTGCCCGTGCCTATCTTATACCTGCAAGTATTCCTCCCAGCTTGCAGGTTTGGCTTTAGTCGGGGTATATCCTGAGCCGTTGCCGGAGCATCCGCTCAAAGCAGGCAAAACCATGTATTTATCTGGCTGAAGTCAGCCGCCACATTCCCCCGGCACTGGCACCTGCCTTGAAAAGAATCCTCGCGAAACTAGGCCCGACTTTAGCCGGGCACCACTCTGATTGATTATGAAGGGCTTCATACCCCCTCTATACTACTTGCGCGGAATACTACTCCAACTTCTGAAGCAGCTCTCTGGCGTTCGCGGCTTGCGGAAAATCCTTATAATCCCTAAGCAATCGGGTTAACTCCTTTTTGGCTGCCTCTTGCTGATTGTTTTTCTCTAAAGCAACCGCCAGATGGTAACGAATTTCCGGGTTAGTCGGCGCCTTGGATGCAGCCGTCTGTATGTGACTCAGCGCAGCCTTTTTATCTCCCTCATGTAGCATAATCCAACCCAGTGTATCGATAATTTCCGGGCGCCCTGGCTCTGCCTCGTTGGCGAGCCGCGCCACATCCAGGGCCCTGCTATCATTTTCAACCCAATAGAGCCAGGCCAGATTGTTCAGCACCACTGCATTTTCAGCAACCGAATTGTTAAGCCACTCATAATGCGTTATTGCTTCTTTGTTTTTATTGAGTTGCTGATAAAGGGTTGCCAGACGCAACCGGTTGACATTATCCTGTGGCACCACGTCAATATACTGCTGTAATTTTTCAGCGGCCTTTTTCGGCTGCTCATCTTTTACATAGAGGCGCGCCAAGGTAGTTACCAGGTAAGATGTTTTAGCAAGGTCAAAAGCCTGCTCATAGGCCTCAACTGCCTTACCAGACTGCATCTGGGCGACAAGTAAATCACCGGTTAGCTGTTCATCTAAATGTGAAGTTGGAAAATCTTTAGCAATCGCACTGATTTGCTCTTCTGCAGTGATATAGCGCTTATCGCTAATATTAATTTTTACTCGAGCAGCTAAAGCCGGTAGATATGTTTCATCCAGCGCCAATATCTGCTCAACGTTATCCATTGCATCAATCATCTGACCTTCCGATGCCTGTATCTGCACCATTTGCATGCGATGGATAATATCTTTCGGGCTGTTTTCGATAACTTCCTGCAAATGATACTTGGCCTGCTGCAGCTCCCCTTTCGCCAGATAAATCCGCGCCAGCAAAGACCTGGCCCCTAAATTATCAGGATGATCCGTCTGGTAGGTCAAAGCCTCATTAAGTGCTTTCTCAATCTCCTGTTGCTGCAGGTATTGATTTGCAAGTAAATTAACTGGCGCAAAGGCTTGGGGATTATTTCTCTTTGCCTGCTCTGCCAGTTTCAAAAATTCCCGCTCATCTCCTTCACGCAATGCAAGCTGTGCCAAAGCCAATTGCGCCTGCATGTGCTTGCTATTCGCTTTTAACACACCCTGAAAATAAGATCTGGCTTGCTCTAACTGCCCCTCAGCTACACTAAGTTTGCCCAGCGACAGCAGGGCAGGAAGATACTCGGGCTCTACCTCAATCGCTCTCTGATAGGCCTGTCTGGCTTCATCATTGTTTAACTGTGCCTCGTGCGCCATTCCCTTCAAATTATAGTAAATCCCGCTTTTCGGCTCTTTTTTAATTGCCTGGTTAATTGCCGTATAGGCTTTATCAAACATTCGCTCTTTGATATAGGAGAGAATCAACATTACCTGAGGCATGTCCCCCTGGTGGGTATCCTGAGCCAGACTATCCTCCAGCTGTTTTATAGCCTCTCGTGTATTACCTGAAGCCAACTGCCCAAGTGCTATCTGTGTTCTGGCGCCTTCCAACTCCGGCGCAATTTTAACCGCTCGTGTCAGTGCCGCCGTGCCTTTATCAATTTCCCCCAACTGTAGATAAGCACGCCCCAACACATTGAGCAACTGAGCATCCTCATGTTCAGCCTGCTGGTCAATAGATTCAATTAAATCAACCGTACTTTGCGGATCGCCCAGCTTTAAATAGGTGGCACCGAGAATACGGGCGGCAGCGGCATTACCAGCCTGTGTCCCCATAAATTTTTCCAGGTATAACTTGGATTGCTCCAGGTTTTCCTGCACATAGTGCGCCGTTCCCAGAATGAAAAAGCTCATCTCATGATTTGGAATGACACGCAGCACTTTCTCTGCCGATATCTGCGCAGCCTCATATTCCTTGGCATCCAACTGCAGCTTGCTCATCAAAAAATTGGCCTGGGGCAGCATGTCATTGAGTTTGAGGGCGTATTCCGTATCCTCTCTGGCAAGATCCAGTTTACCTAATCTTACATAGCCCTCAGCTCGCGCCATTCTCGCGGCAATATTTTTAGCATCTCGCTCCAAGATACCATCAAATACCTGCACTGCTTCTTCATATTTATCGATGGAACCCAGAATCTGCGCTTTGGTAAAAAGTGCCTCAGTGTAGTTTGGTTTTAGCTTAAGCGCCTCCTCCAAGCCCTTCAAGCCCTCATCGGTTTTTCCTTCAAACAAAGCAATGCGCGCTCGTCCCAGTACCGCATAGGGTGTTCTGCTCAAAGCCAGCGCATCGGAAAATGATTGCTTCGCATCCCCCGGCTGATTTTTCACCATGTACGCGTGCCCGATTATGGCCAGGGCTTCACTCTTCTCCTCTGCAGTCGATAATTCGTCAACCTTTAATACTTCCAATACTTCGTCGGCCTTTCCTTTGCGCAACAACGTAAGCGCCAGTGGCAATGCAACACGCCGTTTCTCTATACCCAAAGAAGCGCCTGCTCTCAGCTCTTTTTCAGCCGCATCATAGGCGCCACTTTTTAAATAGGCCTGACCAAGCAACATGCGTGCTTCTGCGTTTTTATCATCTTCCTGTAACGCATTTTTTAGCTGAATGATGGCGGACTTATAGTCCTCCTTATCAAAATAACCTCGCGCGTCCTCAAGATACCCTGCGTTTGCCATGCCGCCAGCCAGGCAGGCGACAACCACACAGCTTCTCAGGTAACTAACAGGTTTCAGATGAGACAAAATATTTGGGTAGCCCATTTTTTATTCCTTTTTAACGACCAACGCCATCCTGAAGTTTCACAAATAACCCATAATGAAGAAATTTGCTTTCCGGGACTCTAACCAGGTCTTACTTGGGAGGGATTCATTTTAACCCTGATAAGAGTAGGAACTCTACCGCAATTTTGTTAACTTGTGATGCTACTGTACTGGCAACTGTAATATTTTCCCGAGGACCTGATGAGTTGGCAACAAGAATTCCCACAACAATCCGATCTGGTATACCTGAATCACGCCGCGGTCTCACCCTGGCCTGAACGTACAAAAATTGCGATCTCGAATTTCGCCCAGGAAAATGTCTCGCTAGGTGCGCAAAATTATCCTCAATGGATTTCAGTAGAGACGCGCCTGCGCGAACGCCTGAAAGAGCTGATCAATGCGCCTAAGGTTGATGACATAGCGCTTCTGAAGAACACCTCAGAGGCCTTATCGGTGATTGCCTATGGCATTAACTGGAAACCAGCAGACAATCTGGTTATCAGTAATCAGGAATTTCCATCAAACCGCATCGTCTGGGAATCACTGGCCAATAAGGGTGTCCAGGTGAGAGTTGCGGACATGGAAAGTCCCGATTCTCCAGAACAGGCGATTATCAACGCTTTTGATCAAAATACACGGTTGCTTTCCATCAGTTCTGTACAATACGCCTCCGGATTAAAACTCGACTGCGAAAAACTGGGAGCAGCTTGCAAGGACAGGGGTATACTGTTTTGCATCGACGCCATTCAAAGTATTGGTGCACAGGTTTTTGATGTACAAAAGTATCAAGCGGATTTCGTCGTTGCTGACGGTCACAAATGGATGCTGGGTCCTGAAGGGTTAGCCCTGTTTTACAGCCATGCAGAGGCCAGAAAGCAGCTGACCATTCGCCAATTTGGTTGGCACATGGTAAAACACCGGGGCGACTACGACCGCCAGGACTGGGAGCCCACCGAAAGTGCCCTGCGTTTTGAGTGCGGCAGCCCGAATATGCTCGGCATCTATGCACTGGAAGCGAGTCTTTCGCTGATTCAAGAGATCGGCATGTCACCAATTGAGCAACTTTTGCACGAAAAGGTACAGTACCTGGAAAACGCCATTCGGGAAATACCCAATATTGAATTGCTCGGCAACGATTCGCCGGAAAGAAGAGCCGGCATTGTTACTTTTAAACTTGGATCCAAAGATACAAAAAAAATTCACGACAGCCTGATGGCAAAGAGAATTATTTGCGCACATCGCGGTGGGGGCATTCGGTTCTCGCCTCATTTTTATACGCCCATTGAAAAAATTGACCGGGCACTGGAACAACTAAGGCTTTTTTAATATGGCACAGCACAGGTAAGCTTACGGCTTCGAGTAAGGTAGATCATCACGCACATGGATATATTTCGTCAGAAACTGCTAACAGGACTAAACTAACAGACATGGGCTTTTTGAATCGATATATCACCAAACCAATTGTCACCTGGTTGAATCAAGAGAATTCACAAAAGCACTTGCCACTCAGCGATTTCGAGAAAATCCGCGGTGAGTTAAAACCCTGTGATGTCCTGTTAGTCGAAGGGCGCACACGCATCAGTAATGTAATTCGCATCATTACGCAAAGTTCATGGACCCATGCTGCACTTTATATTGGCCGTATTAAGGATATTGAAGATCCGAAATTTCGCACTATAGTCGCCAATAATTTCAAAGGCGACCCCGAATCACAGTTGGTGATCGAAAGTCTTTTAGGCAGAGGTACGGTGGTTAATCCTTTAAGCAATTACCAGCACGACCACCTGAGAATATGCCGACCCAGAGGGCTCATCTATAAGGACAGTCAGCAAGCGATAAACTTTTCAATTTCCCGAGTGGGACTGGCATACGACTTTCGCCAGATATTGGATCTCGCAAGATTCCTGTTTCCCTGGGCGCTTTGGCCGAGACGCTGGCGTTCTACTCTGTTTCAGCATAATGCCGGGCCACCCACCAAAACAGTCTGCTCAACAATGATTGCCGAAGCCTTCCATTATATTCAATTCCCAATATTACCTCTGGTTCGAATGACCGACGATCAGGGTATCAAGCTCTATCGGCGCAACCCCAAACTTTGTGTACCACGTGATTTTGACCATTCACCTTACTTCGAGATCATTAAATATCCCTTTATCGACTGCTGTGACTATGGCAGTTATCGCCTGCTACCATGGCATGGTTCTACTCCGCTCACGTCGAATGATCAGATCAAAGAGTCTGATCATCAAACAAATGAAGCCGTTATTGACCCGGTAAAGGAGAGGCTAAAGGAAGATGAACTGCTTGAAAGCTATAATGCTCAGCAACGAAGAGAAAACGATCCGCTGATTGAGGAGATACTGGGGAATGCCTCAAAGCTCGCTGAATTCCCTACCAGAGATGTACCGATCGAAGATCTAAACCCTGAAAACGATAGCCCGTCACGCAAGGAATAACAGCATAAACCAAGCCTGCCAGTTCCGCTATAGTGGGAACTTTACTATTGCCATGTCCTTTTTATCTGACAAAAAGATCGTAATAGTTTTGTGTGGTAGCTTCTGCCACTTGCTCCAGACTCACACCTCTAAGCTCGGCAATATGTCTGGCCACTTCTACAACATATTTGGGTTGATTGCCCCTGCCTCGATAGGGGGTCGGCGCTAAATAGGGAGAATCAGTCTCAATTAACAGTTTGTCCAAAGGCACTTGCTTTGCCACCTCCTTAATTTGCTGAGCATTTTTAAACGTAACAATACCGGATAGCGAAATATAAAAATTCAGATCCAGCGCCCTACGGGCCATCTCCCAGTCCTCAGTAAAACAGTGCATCACACCGCCCACATCCAGATCTGCGAAGTTCTTGATATGCGCCAGGGTATCCTCCTTCGCGTCCCGACTGTGCACAATTACCGGTTTAGCACTCGCCTTTGCGGCCTCAAGATGTCGTTGAAACCGATCCAGCTGTTGCTCACGTTTATCTTTACCATAGTAGTAATCCAGCCCCGTTTCACCAATCGCGACAACCTCAGCATCAGCGACCAACTCCACGAGCCGTGCGCAGCTCAATTCCTCATCTGTATCTTCAAGTGGATGAATACCCACTGATGCGTCCACCGACGTATAGGTTCGTGCAATAGCAATAACATCAGCAAAACGATCAAGATCAATACCCACACAGAGCATACGACTCACGCCGACTTCATGCGCTGCTGCTATTGCCGCGCCCAGGTCGCCCTCATACTCCGATAAATCGATACGATCTAAATGACAATGGGAATCTATAAACATCTATGATCCTCTATATACAGTCCGGGGGAATAGTAAGGGGAAACCATTGCCTTTAGACAAGCATCAACCCTTAAAGAATCGGCCGCTGCCAGCCGGGAATTGAACGAACAGGTAATCTATAGGGTGTAGGTAGGACGATCTGACTCAAGCGAACCCGCCAGATAGTTTTCAATCTTGTTCCTTACTGTGTCATCTTCATTGTTAAACTGTATGCCCACACCAGTCGCTCTACTTCCCTGGGCACCTCTGGGGGTCACCCAGACAACCTTCCCTGCCACAGGCAGTTTTTCCGGTTCATCCATCAACGTCAATAACATAAACACTTCAGCACCGAGCTTATACTTTTTATTCGTCGGAATGAATAGTCCACCGTTCTTCACATAGGGCATATAGGCAGCATAAAGCACTGCTTTATCCTTGATCGTTAACGACAGAATGCCGTTGCGTGGCCCACCATCAGCCATAAAATCTGCCCTTTTCTATAAACGTGAAATACATCTCAACCAATTTATCAATAAGTCTTCCAACGTCAGGAGTTTATTAGGGTTATTGCCCGAGAGCAATGCCTGTTTTAACTCTATCAGTTTATCTAAGTATAAATATAGCTCATTCAACAATACCTGCTGAATGATCGTCAAAAAAAATACTTTGTAATCTTTGTTGATAAGAAGCGACTCATCGCCCGTTAACCTTAGTTTAACAAAATCTGTGAGGCAGGCAATCACCCAGTTCAGGATTAGTAGCAACTCCATGTCCTGCCATTGTTTGGCAACCTCCATAGGGTAACGGGTTTGATCCAGAATATCTGAAAAGCCCGCGAACAGCATTTGTCGTTGTTCCAGGTAACCTGTTTCAGCCATAGCCAAGGCCTTCAACGGCGCATCATGAGCCAGATCCAGTAACAACTCAATCTGAGTCTCATTACTGAGCCGGCCCAACAACCACTCTGAAGCCTCCCTGCGCACAGGCCTGGCAATCTCATATCGATTACAACGGCTGCGAATCGTCGGAAGTATTTGGCTCTTCTGATGTGATACCAGGATGAAATATGATTGCCTGCTCGGCTCTTCGAGACTTTTCAGTAATGCATTGGCTGCATTGATATTCAAAGCGTCCGCCGGATTGAGCAGCACAACCTTGCTGCCTCCCTGTTGCGCCGTCTGAGATATAAAGCGATTAACTTCCCTTACCTGGTCGACTTTAATCGCTTTCCCACTTTGTTCGGGGTAAACGTTCACTAAATCCGGGTGGGTGCCTGCCTGCAGCAATAAACATGCACTGCAGTGTCCGCAAGCAGCCGTTGATGAAGGTGCCTCACAGAGTAGATAGGCCGATAACTGCAGTGCCAGTCTTTCCTTGCCTATACCCTCGTCACCTGACAGCAAAATCGCATGTGGCATTGTGCTGTTTTCCAGCAAACTCAAGAGTTTCTTCCAGTCTTGATTAAGCCATGGATAGAGGGGTTGCATAATGCTAGACCACTCCCCGTGCAGATAACTTTTGGTCCAGCAAGACCTTTATATCGCGCTGAACATCGGCCAGCGTCTGGTTCGCGTCAATCACCACGCAACGCTCTGGCTCATCCGCAACAGATCTCAAATAACCTTGCCTTACCCGCTCAAAAAATTCTGCCTTTTCGCTTTCAAAGCGATCCGCTTGCCCTCTCTTCCGGACTCGAGATAAACCAACCTCCACCGGAACATCCAGTACCAGTGTCAAATCGGGGCGCAACTGGCCCTGCACCATGATTTCAAGCTGCGCAATCATATCTACAGACAAATTTCTTCCCGCGCCTTGATAGGCGTAGGTTGCATCGGTAAAGCGGTCACATAAAACCCAGTCTCCTCTATCTAAAGCGGGAAGAATGCTAAGGTTCAGATGTTGAGCACGAGCAGCAAATACCAGCAATAACTCCGCCTCCTCGCAAAGCGGTTCATTGTGATGTGACAAAAGCAGATCCCTGATCTGTTCAGCAATTTCTGTACCGCCGGGTTCGCGCGTAACCAGCAACGACTGACCTGTCTGACGCAGGTAGTTTTCAATAAACTCGATATTGGTCGATTTCCCGACACCCTCGATGCCCTCCACAGAAATGAAAAGGCCTCTTTTGTGACTCATCAATAAATTACCAACCTCTATTCTGGATTAACTGGTTCTGGCGCCGAGCGGTACTTATCAGATCGCTGGCGCACCTGAAAACGCTGTACAGCTTTAATATGCTGCTGCAGTGTATCAGAAAAAAAGTGTGTCCCATCACCCTGAGCAACGAAATAAAGGCTTGAATCCTTATTGGGGTGCAGTGCCGCATTAATAGCTTCGCGGCCGACCATAGCGATAGGTGTGGGTGGTAGCCCTTTAATCATGTAGGTATTATAAGGCGTACTTTGCTGCAAATGTTTACGCCTCAAATTGCCCTGATAGCTTTCACCCAAACCGTAGATGACAGTCGGATCCGTTTGCAATCTCATCCCTTTTTGCAAGCGCCGCACAAAAACGCCCGCTATCCTGGCTCGCTCTTGTGCAACACCGGTTTCCTTTTCTATGATAGAGGCCATAATCAATGCCTCGTAGGGGCTTTCATAGGGCAAATCCGGATCGCGTTGCAACCACTCCTGTTGCAACACCTGTTGCAATTTTTGATAGGCCCTTTGCAGTATTTCCAAATCATTATTACCCGCGACATACCGATAACTATCAGGGAAAAAACGTCCCTCCGGATGTTCGTTCGGATAACCCAGACTCTGCATGATTTCGCTCACTGACAGTCCGACAAGCTGGTGTTTTAGCTTGCTCTGTTTCTCCAGTTCACCCAGCATATCCTGAAATCGCCAGCCCTCAACAAAGGTGATCTTATACGATACCACTTTCCCCTCGGTAAACAGGCGCAGCAGCCCTAGCGGAGTAATACCGGGTTCAACCCGATATTCACCCGCCTTTACTCTTCTAGCCTGTGATGTAAGTACGGCGTAAAGCGTTAACCATGAGGCATGTTTCAGCACATCTTTTCGCTGCAACTCTGCAGCTAACTGAGCAAAAGTTGAGCCTGGCAGCAGCTCGACAACTACGGGTTTGTTGCCTTGAAATGAGGGAGTTCTGAGGTAACGGGAAAACCCATACCCAACCAGAATAATGGCTATTGATATCAGGATTATAAACCAGAAAAAAACGGTTTTATTTAAAAATCTCATGCGCCAGGCAACTCCTGTACCAACCCCTGAAGAGATCGTGTAACGTCGCCAACCTGATAATTTTTGCGCTCCCAGGAGCGAATCGGCCAAATACCTAAAACGCTATTGCAAACGAATAGCTCAGGCAATTGCTGAAACTCATCGAGTCCAAAGACACCCTCTTTAACAGATATATTCTTTTGCGCAGCCAGCGATAATAAATAATCACGCATCACACCAGAAATACCACAGCGGTTGATTGAGGGTGTTATAAGGCATCCTTGCTGCACGCCAAAAAGATTGGTCCTCGTTCCCTCAACCACATGCCCTGACTGATCCAGCATAATACCTTCCTGGCAGGTTGAACCTTGCCATTCCGCACTGGCAAGCACTTGATCCAGTCTGTTTAAATGCTTAATTCCTGCCAGTTGCGGTTGGTCGGACAAACGATGACGACAAGTACAAACTCTAATACCTTCGTCACTGTTACTTTTGGGATAGGAGGGTAAAGGGTGGGCGCTTACGATTCTCAAGGGCTGAGGATACTTCGGCAGGCGATAGCCTCTTCCCCCTGTCCCGGATGTGACCACGATTTTAACAATGGCATTTGTCTGTCCACATAACCGCTGCGCCTCTTCCAGCAGCTTGGTATTCCACTCCAACTGCCAGGGTATCGCAAGCCGCTCACAACCGAGCTTCATGCGCGTCAAATGCGCTTCCCACAACAATGGCTCGCCACATTCGAAACGAATGGTTTCAAATAAACCATGTCCATAGGAAAGACCCCGATCAAATGCAAAGATATGATTTGTCGGATACCCATTCACCAATATCTTCGAATGTGCAGAATCCATACTCTTTGTATCTGCCGAATAGGACCACAGGAGCCCTATTCTAAAAGTTCTTGATCAGTCAGCCTTGTGAAATACTAACGTACCATTTGTTCCACCAAACCCGAAGGAGTTTGATACGGCAACGTTAATTGTGCGCTCCTGTGCATGGTGCGGCACAAGATTCAGATCGCAACCCTCATCCGGGTTATCAAGATTTATGGTAGGCGGCGCTACCTGATCCCTGATCGCTAACACGCAGAATATGGCTTCAACCGCACCCGCAGCACCTAGCAGATGTCCAATCATTGACTTGGTTGAGCTAACGGCAACCGCTGACGCGGCATCGCCCATCACCTTTTTAACTGCGCGGCATTCTATAATGTCGCCTGCCGGTGTAGATGTGCCATGTGCGTTGACATAATCTATTTGGTCACTATTAATTTTTGCATCGCCAATGGCATTCTGCATGGAAGTGGCCGCTCCCGCACCATCTTCCGATGGGGCTGTCATATGATAGGCATCTCCACTCATACCGAATCCTGACAACTCGGCATAAATAGTTGCCCCTCGCTTTTTCGCGAACTCATATTCCTCCAACACCACAACGCCTGCACCGTCACTCAATACAAAGCCATCTCTGTCTCGATCCCAGGGTCTGCTGGCTGCTTCAGGATCATCATTGCGCGTAGACAGCGCCCGCGCGGCTGCGAATCCACCCAACCCCAACTGGGAAGTCGCCATCTCAGCACCTCCAGCAATCATCACGTCGGCATCACCCTGCTGAATCATTCGCGCTGAAAATCCAATATTATGGGTTCCCGTGGTACATGCGGTAACAATTGAAATGTTTGGTCCCTTGTAGCCATACTTGATGGAAAGATTACCGGAGATCATATTGATAATGCTACCGGGAACAAAAAAAGGAGATATTTTACGAGGCCCACTGTTTTTTAAAGCGTCATAATTTTTTTCAATCATGGACAGACCGCCAATGCCAGAGCCAATTGCCACACCTATTCTACCCGCATTCTCCTCTGTACACTCAAGTTGAGCATCTTCAATTGCCTGCTCGGCAGCAATCATTCCGTATTGAATAAAGAGGTCCATTTTCCGGGCATCTTTGTTAGAGATGTACTCCCCGATATCCAGATTTCTGATCGACCCTCCAAAACGAGTGGTATAGGCTGAAACATCAAAATGTTCTATCGGCGCAATACCGCTTTTACCTGCAACAATATTTGTCCATGTATCTGCAATATTATTACCAACGGGCGACAAAATCCCTAGCCCTGTAACCACCACACGCCTACGTGACATACTAATCCTCCACTAACAAACTTATAGGCCTATACCGCCCACTGGCTTCCAATCGGGCCTGGCTCTCATAAAACAAAAGCCGCACCAACTTAAGCTAGTGCGGCTTTCGGAAACACATTTAGAATGTTTTATAGATGTTCGTTAATGTAGTCAACAGCCAGTTGTACGGTTGTGATTTTTTCAGCTTCCTCATCTGGAATTTCAGTCTCAAACTCTTCTTCCAGTGCCATTACAAGTTCCACGGTATCCAATGAGTCCGCGCCCAAATCTTCGACGAACGAGGATGCGCTTGTTACTTCATCTTCTTTTACGCCAAGTTGTTCACAAACAATTTTTTTAACTCGCTCTTCAACGGTACTCATAACCTTTGTTACTCCTATGGATAATTTAAAGGTCACAGCAAATAAATATAGGCTGCTTCAAAATTCTTTATATGTAACCCTGTCTTATAGTAGTTATTATGTCGCTTTTAAAACGAAGTCGCATATTATCAAAGTTTTCAGGTAATACAATACAGATTTCCTATAAAAAACTATTTTCTTATTCCAAGTGCGGCGCAGCGCCAGCCCTTTTACAGCGGCTATTTTACATATACATGCCGCCATTAACATGAATTGTCTGACCTGTAATATAGGCGGCCTCCTCACTGGCAAGAAATCCAACTGTTGCGCCAATTTCCTTTGCCTCACCCAGACGGTTGACTGGAATCTGGCCTAAAAGCGCCTGCTTATGCTCATCTCCGAGATCTTTGGTCATATCAGTATCGATAAATCCTGGCGCCACAGCATTGACCGTAATAGCGCGAGATGCAACCTCTCTGGCCAAAGCCCGAGTATAGCCCTCAATACCCGCTTTGGACGCCGCGTAGTTAGCCTGACCCGCGTTACCCATGGATCCCACAACCGAACTAATATTAATAATTCTGCCCCATCGAGCTTTAGTCATGGCGCGAAGTGCCGCTTTAGTAACCCGATAAATAGAAGTGAGGTTGGTATTGATAACTTCATCCCATTCCTGGTCTTTCATTCGCAGCATAATATTGTCCCGAGTAATACCCGCATTATTAACCACTATTGTGGGAAGCCCATATTTTTGCGCTATTAATTCAAATGCCAGCTTCACCGAATCGCTATCAGATACATTTAGAGCGATACCCTCACCAGTATTACCAATATCCTGCAGGTTATCACTGATAATTTGCGCACCGGACTCTGTAGTTGCAGAACCGATCACAACCACACCTCTTGCCGCCAACTCCTGGGCAATCGCTTTACCTATTCCCCGAGTGGCACCTGTTACCAACGCTACTTTTCCCTCAATGCTCATCATCTCACCTTAAAACAATTAGTTATGCCGACAAGGACTTTTCCAGTCCAGATAAATCGCCAATAGAAGCAACATTCAACTGCCTGCTAATTCGCTTATTTAACCCTGACAAAACTTTCCCCGGCCCACATTCAATAACCTGCTCGACCCCCTGATCAACCATGCTATTAACACAATCAACCCAGAGCACAGGCCGATACAGCTGCTCTACCAAGGACTGCTTGATCGCCTGTGGCGTTTGCTGCATGGTAGCTGAAACATTTTGTACAACCGGGATATTGGGCTGATTCACTTCGATTTGCTCTAGTGCTTGCTGCAACTTATCGGCAGCAGGCCGCATCAACTCACAATGCGATGGAACACTTACCGCTAAAGCCAGAGCCCTTTTGGCTCCCGCGTCTTTACACATTTTGATAGCCCGATCAACAGCCTCTGCGTGTCCGGCAATGACTACCTGGCCAGGTGAATTAAAATTGACTGCCGAAACAATCTGATTTTGCGCCGCCTGCTCACAGATATCAACAATCTGTTCATCCGCTAGTCCCAATACTGCAGCCATTGATCCCACACCGGCCGGTACCGCCTCCTGCATATACTTGCCGCGCAGATTAACCAATTTTACCGCCTCGGTAAATTCAATAGCCGATGCCGCCACCAACGCCGTATACTCACCAAGACTATGGCCCGCTAAACAGGCCGGCAGCGCGCCTTCCGACTCATTCCAGAGACGCCAAAGCGCAATTCCAGCTGTTAACAACAGTGGCTGCGTAATATCGGTGCGGTTGATCTCCTCAGTAGTCCCGGTCTGGCATAGCTGCCACAGATCCTGACCCAGCACTTCGGACGCTTCACCGAATGTAACCTCGATAACAGCATGATCAGCGGCAATATCCGCCAACATACCCAACGACTGGGAGCCCTGCCCCGGAAAAACCAATGCCAGTTTTTTATTCATAAATAATCTCGCCAACGCAAATTCAGAATATCAGTAAGATGGAAATACAAAACGACAATCCGATAAATAAGAATGTCGCCCATGAAAAATGCCCGCATACCCATCTAAATATAATTAACTTTAAATAGACACTTTATCTACTTGTTTTAATACCTATTTCTGTAATATTTTTTTGTATAAGTTGAGGTAGCGAGCCGCTAGCCTCATAAAGCGCCCGCTTGACTGCCTGCTTAAAACTGGCTACGTCTGCATTTCCATGACTCTTCACTACGGTGCCTTTCAACCCCAACAAACTAGCTCCATTGTGCCGCTTGGGATCAATCTGCTGCACTAGCTTTTTTAGTACTGGCTTGCTCAGGAACCCAAGGGTTTTAGAATACAGGTTTTGCTGAAAGGTACGCTCTAGTAGACTACTGACCATCTTCGCCAGGCCCTCGCTGGTTTTCAACGCCACATTACCCACAAATCCATCACAGACAATCACATCTGCTTCATCTGCAAAAATATGGTCCCCTTCGACAAACCCAATATAATTAATCTCCGGATTATTCAGCAACATCTTCGCTGCCTCTCTTACCTGATCGATTCCTTTGCTTTCCTCCTGACCCACATTAAGCAAGGCGACCCTTGGTCTCTCGATGTGGTCCACGGCGCGCGCAACAATGGAGCCCATCACACCGAACTGGTATAGATGTTTAGCATCACAACCAATATTTGCGCCCAGATCCAGCACATGACAATGGCTTGTTAACGTAGGGATTTCTCTAATAAAAGCAGGCCGATCAATCCCCTGAAGCATACCCAGGATGGATCGACTCAAAGCCATTAGTGCTCCGGTATTACCAGCGCTCACGCAGGCGCCCGCGACCCCTGACGCCACGGACTCTATAGCCAGCGCCATGGAAGACTGTTTTTTGTTTCTAAGGGCATTGGCTGGCTTTTCATTCATCATAACAACTTCGTCACTATGAATGATTTCCAGCCGATCTTGATAAGGTTTAGAAGAAGCGGTCAGACTAGATAATATGCGGCGCTCATCACCCACTAATATAAGGCGGATTTGAGCAAATTCCGCCAGACATTCGGCCGCAGCAGCTACGGTGACAGAAGGGCCAAAATCCCCTCCCATTGCGTCAACTGCTATTGTGACTGACTTCAAAGGAGCCATTACACCCGTTGATAAAAACCGCGGTGCCCACAGAGACTATTCGTCGTCTTGTTTTTCCACTACTTTACGACCGCGATAAAACCCATCGGCCGTCATATGGTGACGAAGATGCACTTCACCAGTGGTCCCATCGACAGACAACGCGGAGGTTGTCAAAGCATCATGAGATCGACGCATTCCGCGGCGCGAACGAGTTTTTTTGTTCTTTTGTACTGCCATTGCTATAACTCCACTAATTTCTTAACTAATAAAATCGGATAAAAACACCCTGAAACAGGATTAATTCTTGTCCTTCAATTGTTGCAGTATCTGAAACGGATTGGCCGGCTTTTCACCCAATCGTTCAGTCTCATCGGTGCAATCACCAAAACCTGCTATAAACTCACATTCACCCTCTTGGTGCACTGCTGCGATGGGCAAACCTAAAATCATTTCTTCCTCTACCATCTTCCATAGATCCAGGGCTGATTCATGCGACAGCAGCGGATCGTAATATCCCGGCAAATTCTTTGCTGCATCCTCACTAAAGACGATACCCAGACTCAAATCTGAATTTACTTTGACTTCTACGGCCTGCAAACACCGCTGACATTGCATCGAGACCTTGGCATTTATTACACCTGCTATGAAACGCACACCCATCTCATCTTTGTCAAACCGAAGCTTCACCTCCACCGCGCCAGAATTATCTAACAAATAATCCTGCACTCGATCGAGCTGTTTAAGCAAGATCCAGCCCTGCAAATCAACCCGCTGATCCACCATCTTTAAAGGATCAACCATTTTAGGAAAGGACGCTACAGACATAGGCGCGCAATAATAGGGCTAGACACCCATTATGTCAAAGAAAATCAAGGGTTTTTATACTATGCTGGCAACCTAAAGCTTACCATAAAGATTCACCTGGATTGGAGCCTCAGATTGAAGGATAAAGAAAAGGAAATTGTTAAGTCCTGGCACAAAAACGCTGCGGCCTGGGTCCGGGCAATTCAGAATAGCGAAATTGAGAGTCGTAATTTAGTCACTAATCAGGCAATTATTAAAACGCTTCTGTCTCTACCCATTAAAAACGCCATCGATTTGGGGTGTGGTGAAGGATGGTTAAGCAATGAATTACAAAGCACAGGTATCGACATACTCGGCGTCGATGTGGTTCCCGAATTAATAGGCCAAGCTGCCAATAACGGCCATGCTGATTTTAAGGCCACCTCTTACGAAGCATTTTCGCGCCAATTACTCGAAGATAAATTTGATGCAGCAATCTGCAATTTTTCGTTGTTCGGAAAAGCGCCTGTTGAAGAACTTTTAAACAATCTGCACAACCTGATAAAAGACGCCGGATTCCTGGTCATCCAGACGCTTCATCCTAAGCAGCTGCAAACAATCGCCTCCTCTGATGGCTGGCAAAAAGGCTCATGGAGCGGGTTTAACGAGCGCTTCACAAACCCTCCGCCCTGGTATTACAGAACCTTGGACAGCTGGCTGAGTCTCCTTAAAAGCAACAATCTGGAACTGCTTAACACCTACGAACCCAGACATCCAGCAACTGGAAAAACGGCCTCTATTATCTTCGTTGCCCGTTTGCAAAGCTGACGGCCGGCATTGCTCTCCCGCTTAATAAAATGCCTGACTTTTATCCGTATGATCAGTAATATCGCGTACCCCGGTTAACTCTGGAACATGCTCCAACAGTGTCTTCTCCACACCATCCTTCAGGGTCATATCGACTGCACTGCAACCCTGACAGCCCCCGCCAAACTGCAACACGGCAACATTATCTTCAACTAAATCGATAAGACTTACCTCGCCACCATGCGAGGCGAGCATGGGATTAACTTCCGTCCAAAGGACATAGTTTATCTTTTCCTCTATGGTACTGTTTTCGTTAACCTTGGGTAATTTTGAGTTTGGTGCCTTTATCGTTAACTGGCCACCCATACGGTCTTCGCTGTAGTCAATGACCGCCTCTTCCAGAAAGGGAATGCTTTTTTCTTCGAGATATACAGCAAACGGCATACCATCTATCTGTATATCTCCTTCCTGCTCTTCACCTGGACGACAATAAGCCAGACATGTTTCCGCTTGCGGAGTCCCAGGCTGCTGAACAAATACTCTGACACCAATACTTTCAGTTTCCTGTTTTGCCAGCAGATCAACCAAATAGTCGCTGGCACCGGGGGTAATCTCAATAATTTTATCCATTACAATCTCTCAAAATGATAACCACTCTCAATTGTACGACATGCGCCCAGCCGAATAAATCCCTAAACTGAATCTATATAAAAAAATATCAAACCTATATCAAAATATTTTGATATAGGTTTGATATACATTAGCGATAGTGCTATAAAGTCTGCTTCGATTGGCGCGATCCTGCAGTTTTCTGCCGCTTAGTGCTGACGATTGTACCAGCGAAGCTCACTTGATAACGACCAGCAATAGCCTTCTATTCCTCTAATTTTATCAGTAAGGAATTTTTCATGACCGTGAACAACCAACGAGAAGCCTCCCTAAAGCAAGCATTAGAGAATCGAATTTTGGTTCTCGACGGCGGGATGGGCACGATGATTCAAAGTTATGAGCTACAGGAGCAGGATTATCGAGGAGAGCGCTTTTCTGCTTTCTCCCAATCACTCAAGGGCAACAATGACCTGCTCTCTATTACCCAACCACAGATCATTCAGGCTATTCATGAAGCCTATCTGGAGGCCGGGGCAGATATTCTGGAAACCAACACTTTCAATGCCAACAGAATATCCCAAGCAGACTATGGACTAGAGGACAGTGTTTACGAACTAAATCTTGTTGGCGCAAAATTAGCACGCGCCGCAGCCGACAAGATAACGGCTATGCAACCAGATAAACCCAGATTCGTTGCTGGGGTTCTGGGGCCAACCAATCGAACAGCAACTTTATCTCCGGATGTTAATAATCCAGGGTTCCGTAATATCTCTTTTGACGAACTGGCCGACAATTATAGCGAAGCGATAACCGCTTTAGTGGAAGGCGGTGTTGATCTCATTTTAATTGAAACCGTATTTGATACATTGAATGCGAAAGCCGCTATTTACGCGGTGCAGGAATATTTCGAAAGGCAACAGATAGAATTACCCATTATGATTTCAGGCACCATTACTGATGCCAGTGGACGCACACTGTCAGGACAGACTACCGAAGCATTTTGGAACTCAGTTGCTCACGCCAAACCACTATCAATTGGCCTTAACTGTGCTCTGGGAGCAGAGGATTTAAGGCCCTATCTGGAAGAGTTGGCTAACAAAGCAGACACCTATGTCAGTGCACACCCCAACGCAGGCCTACCCAACGAGTTTGGCGAGTATGAGCAATCTCCCGAGCAGATGGCAGCTATTATTGATGAGTTTGCAGACTCTGGTTTTATCAATATTGTCGGTGGGTGCTGTGGGACAACACCAGAACATATTCGGGCGATCGCCAATGTAGTGGCTGGATACAGCCCAAGAATCATTCCCGAGCTGCCTGTAGAATGTCGACTCAGCGGGCTGGAGGCCTTTAACTTTGGCGAAAACTCACTCTTCGTCAATGTTGGTGAACGAACCAACATTACTGGTTCTGCCCGATTTAAGCGGCTGATCCTGGAAGAAGACTATGACACCGCGTTGGAAGTCGCCCGTGAGCAGGTAGAAAGCGGCGCGCAGATAATTGATATTAATATGGATGAAGGAATGCTCGATTCGCAGAAGGCGATGGTGACTTTTCTGCACCTGATCGCTGCGGAGCCGGATATATCCAAAGTCCCTATTATGATTGATTCCTCTAAATGGGAAATTATTGAAGCTGGCCTCAAATGCGTTCAAGGGAAATCTATTGTTAACTCCATCAGCCTGAAGGAAGGCGAACAGGTATTTCTAGAGCATGCCAGGAAATGCCAACGCTATGGTGCAGCCGTAATTGTGATGGCATTTGATGAAAACGGACAAGCGGATAGCGCAGCTCGTAAAACGGCCATTTGTAAAAGGTCCTACGATCTTCTGCTTAATCAAATCGGCTTTGCTCCCCAGGACATCATTTTTGACCCCAATATTTTTGCCGTAGCAACGGGAATTGAGGAACATAATAACTACGCGCAGGATTTTATCGAAGCAACTCAATGGATTAAACAGCACCTGCCTCACGCCTTCATTTCTGGCGGGGTAAGTAATGTTTCCTTTTCATTCAGAGGCAACAACCCAGTACGTGAAGCGATACATTCCGTGTTTTTATATCATGCAATCCGCCAGGGTATGAGCATGGGTATCGTCAATGCAGGGCAACTGGCCGTATATGATGATCTGCCGATAGAACTCAGAAATTGCGTCGAGGATGTCGTCCTTAACCGCACTGATGAGGCAACAGAAAATCTGCTGAACATAGCTGAAAATTATAGGGGCGATGGTACTACGAAGGAAGTCCAGAGCGAAGAGTGGCGCAGCTGGCCGGTCAACCAAAGACTGGAGCACGCACTGGTTAAAGGTATCACCACCCACATTGATGAGGACACAGAGGAGGCGCGTCAATTTGCCAATAATCCGATCGAGGTCATTGAAGGCCCATTGATGGACGGTATGAATCGGGTGGGGGATCTGTTCGGATCGGGAAAAATGTTTCTACCGCAGGTAGTTAAAAGTGCGCGAGTCATGAAAAAGGCTGTCGCCTACCTGCTGCCTTTCATTGAAGCCGAAAAAGATGGTGCCAAAGCAAGCAGCAATGGCAAGATACTAATGGCTACAGTCAAGGGTGATGTGCATGATATCGGGAAGAACATTGTAGGTGTCGTTCTGCAGTGCAACAACTATGAAATCATAGACCTGGGAGTCATGGTGCCTTGCGAAAAAATTCTTAAGATCGCGCGAGAAGAAAATGTTGACATCATTGGGCTCAGTGGGCTGATTACTCCCTCACTTGACGAAATGGTGCATGTCGCTAAGGAGATGCAGCGCCTGGAATTCAATATCCCACTTATGATTGGGGGCGCTACAACTTCAAAAGCACATACTGCCGTTAAAATTACGCCTCAATACCAGAACGATGTCGCTGTTTATGTGGCCGATGCATCACGCAGCGTGGGTGTTGCCGGAAAACTACTGAGTGAGGCAAACAAGCCGACCTTTATTGCCGCCCAAAGAGAGGAATACGATAAAATCAGAGAGCGTAACAAAAACAGGCGGCCAAAAACCAAACCCCTTTCGTATCAGGAAGCCTGTGAGAATGCCCCTAAAATTGACTGGAGCGGTTACCAACCACCGCGCCCTTCATTTACGGGAATTCGCAAATTCGAGAACTATCCGCTCGAGGAGTTAGTAGAGTATATTGACTGGACACCACTGTTTATCACTTGGGAGCTCTCAGGCAAATATCCAAAAATACTACAAGATAAAAAACTCGGCGAGCAGGCCACGCAACTTTTCCAGGATGCACAGACTTTACTGAAACGTATTATTAAAGAAAAGAAATTTCAGGCAAACGCAGTTATAGGATTTTGGCCTGCAAACAGTACGCCATCCAATGATATAGAGCTTTACACCGACAATACTCGGCAACAGCAAAAAACCACACTCCACCATTTGCGCCAGCAAGCAAAGAAACCGGATGAAAAACCAAATTATTCATTAGCCGATTTCGTCGCGCCCAGGAGCTCAGATATTGAAGACTACATCGGGGGTTTTGTCGTCACTACGGGCATCGGTGCTAAAGAGTTTTCCGAGGAGTTTGCGCGCGCTCACGATGATTACAACGCCATTATGGTCAAAGCTCTGGCCGATCGACTCGCAGAAGCCTTTGCCGAAAGAATGCATGAACGTGTGCGCAAAGAGTTCTGGAGCTATGGGCAAACAGAAAACTTAACTAACGAGCAACTCATTGGTGAAAAATACCAGGGAATAAGACCGGCTCCTGGGTACCCAGCTTGCCCAGATCATACGGAAAAAACCACACTTTTCAAGCTACTTGATGCAGAAAAGAAAAGCGGTGTTCAATTAACCGATAGTTTCGCTATGCTGCCCGCCGCATCTGTCAGTGGTTGGTATTTTTCACACCCGGAATCGCGTTACTTTGGTGTCGGCAAAATTGACCGGGACCAGGTTCATGATTTGGCGAAACGCAAAGGAATGACCGCTGCAGAAATGGAACGTTGGTTAAGCTCAAATCTGGCCTATGAACCCTCGTGATCTAGCCCGGATTTTTCGCCAGGCGCCGGAATTTTAACGCGGAGCTGTGTTGAATTGAGTGTGCTCGCGACCGCAAGCGCAGTTATTCTGCGGTGCAGGGAGCATCTGCGTTCAATTCAGCACAGAACAAGTTAAAAACTGGCCAGCCACATACCGGTGACAAATCGTCACCGCGGCGATTTTAGATCAAAACCAATATGCATAGAGGCTTCAGAGCTGTTTTAGGCATACTGGTGAAATATTTGGGCTAGCGCGAGGTCTAGATTCATATGACGCCGAAAAAGGCTCAGGAAAGACAATAGTTCAGCGAATGTAGAGTGGTATCAGCATGATCGAAAACAAAAAACATAAAAGAGAAAAATTATCATTATGGCAAATTATATCGAGCGTATTCGCAGCCGCCATAGGAGTGCAAAGCAATAAGAATCGAGAGCGGGATTTTAATCAAGCAAAACCAACCACCTACATCATTGCCGGGGCCGTCTTTACGCTGCTATTTATAATATCCCTAGTCATTCTGGTAAAAATAATTTTAAATAATGCCATTTAAAATATCTACAAAACCATATTTCCCAGATCCTAAAATTGATTTAGATCATGGCTAAACTTTATGATTCAAACTGGTTCTAACCATATAAGAATTTGATGTTTTATCGAATTGGCAGAATTCAGTATGATGCGCCCCCTGTCTATTTATAATGAGATATAACCAAGAACATGTACGTTTACGATGATTACGATCAGCAGATAGTAAATGATCGTGTCGCACAATTCCGCGACCAGACTCAGCGATTTCTAGCTGGAAAGATCAGCGACGATGAATTTCTGCCCTTGCGACTACAAAATGGCCTTTATATTCAGAGGCATGCACCCATGCTACGCATTGCTATTCCCTATGGCATGCTCGCATCGCGGCAACTCAGAAAGTTAGCTGATGTATCCAGAAAGTTCGATAAGGGATACGGCCATTTTAGCACTCGGCAGAATATGCAACTGCACTGGCCTAAGCTGGAACAGGTGCCTGACATACTGGCCGAGCTGGCAACCGTACAGATGCACTCTATTCAAACCAGTGGCAACTGTATCCGAAACACCACTACAGACCAGTTTGCTGGTGTCGCCAGAGATGAGCTGGAAGACCCTCGCCCCTATTGTGAACTGATACGTCAATGGTCGACATTCCACCCGGAATTTGCCTACTTGCCACGCAAATTCAAGATTGCAGTCAACGCAAACCCTACAGCCGACAGAGCAGCAACGCTGGTCCACGATATAGGCATACACATAGTACAGAATGAATCGGGAGAAAACGGGTTTAAAGTATTTGTCGGAGGCGGACTAGGTAGAACCCCTGTGATCGCCAGCCTGGTAAGGGAATTTTTACCTAAAAAGCACCTGTTGACCTATTTGGAAGCTATTCTGCGCGTGTATAACCGGCTCGGACGAAGAGATAACAAGCATAAAGCGCGAATTAAAATTCTGGTAAGAGCCATGACGCCGGAAAAATTCACCGAACTGGTAGAACAGGAATGGCTGCAACTAAAAGATGGGCCAAACACAGTAACAGCAGAAGAGTTCGAGCGCCTTAAAACATTTTTCACTGAACCTGAGTACCAATCACTGCCGCAACAGGATGAACATTTTCTGGCGCTGCAAACTGAGAATAATTTTTTCGCCAACTGGGTCAAACGCAACGTCACCCCCCATAAGAAACCCGGGTATGCTGCCGTAACGCTGAGCCTGAAAAAGACTGGTATCGCTCCCGGTGATGCAACTCATGAGCAAATGGATGCCATGGCAGACTTGGCTGACAATTATAGTTTCGGCGAGCTACGCGTCAGCCATGAGCAAAATATTGTATTGGCCGATGTCAAACAATCAGATCTGCATTCACTTTGGCGGGATGCCAAACAGCACGGTTTCGCCACACCAACACTCGGCTTACTAAACGACATGATATGTTGTCCCGGAGGCGATTTCTGCTCGCTGGCAAATGCTAAATCGATACCCATCGCCCAGCAGATACAAGAACGCTTCCAGGATCTGGATTACCTTTACGACATTGGTGATCTGGATCTCAATATATCAGGATGCATGAATGCCTGCGGCCACCACCATGTAGGCAATATCGGTATCCTGGGTGTCGATAAGAAAGGAGCCGAATTTTATCAGGTCTCGCTAGGAGGTGCCTCAGGCGTTGATGCTTCGCTCGGAAAGATCCTTGGGCCATCATTTAGCGAAAAAGAGGTCGCTAACGTCATCGAAAAAATTATAGACGTTTATATTGATAAAAGAACCGAAGAGGAACGTTTTATCGATACCTACCGGCGCATTGGTATCGATCCATTCAAACAGCAGGTATACGCCAATGTCTAACAAAAAGATTATTAGAAATGGGCAGATCGAGTCGGACACCTGGCTAGTCATAAAAGCTGACTCAGAGGGTCGCAGTATTTTACCCGATGACGGTGACATTATCGTGCCATTAAGCCTCTGGCAGGAGCAGGCTCAAACTTTAAAACAAAGAGCCGGTAAACTCGGGATCTGGCTCAATAGTGATGAGTCGCCTGAATCGATCGCGACTGATCTGGAAAATTTTCAGATCATCGCTATTAATTTTCCGGTCTTTATGGATGGGCGCGGTTATTCTTACGCCCGCTTGCTGCGAGAAAGGTTTGGTTACAAGGGTGAGATTCGCGCCATAGGCGATGTCATGCAGGATCAATTGTTTTACATGCGTCGTTGCGGTATTGATAGCTTCACCATTAAAGAGGGTAAGGATATCGAAGAAGCAATTAGTGGTCTTTATCCCATCAACCAGAGCTACCAAGCTGCGGCAGACCAGCCTCAACCACTTTTCAGACGTCGTTAGGCTTCCCACCAATCTCAAAATATTTGGCCGGTTCACTCCGGCCAGATTCATGCAGTACCTCTTGAAAAGCCCGCCACGCTACTTATACTGCTAGGTGATCGTTCGCTTACCAAAAGGACTGCACTATGAAAATCAATATTGATCTTGATCTGTCGCCTAAAGAAGCGCGACAAATGCTGGGACTCCCAGACCTTGAACCTATGCAAAATGAGATGATGAAGAAAATCCAGGAAAAAATGGATCAAAGTATCGCTGAAATGAGTGATCCGGAGTTACTGCTCAAACGTTACCTGCCCATGGGTATTCAGGGTATCGAACAATTCCAGCAATTTATGTCAATGGCAGCAAAGGCAGCGGGTGGCAAATCAAACAAAGAAGAATAGAACCTCAAGCGCAGACATGTTTGAACCCGGCTTTAAATCGGCTTTCGCTCTGCTGCCTGTAATTTTTGAAAGGAATATTTATGTCTGACACCCAGTATGCAAATCTACTGAAGCCTCTGGACCTTGGATTTACTCAATTAAAAAACCGCGTCTTGATGGGCTCTATGCATACCGGCCTAGAAGAAATGGAGAATGGGCACCTGAGGATGGCGGCATTTTTTGCCGAACGTGCAAAAGGTGGCGTTGGACTGATAGTTACCGGTGGTTTCGGCCCCAATAAAGATGGTGCTATTCATCCTAAAACAAAATACATGCAGACGGAATCCGATGTAGCCGATCACCGTATTATCACCGACGCCGTGCATGCCGCCGGTGGTAAAATCTGCATGCAGATACTGCACACCGGGCGCTATGCCTATTCACCCAATCTGGTGGCCCCCTCCCCCATACAGGCACCTATTAACGCCTTTGTACCACATGAACTGAGCGAACAGGAAATAGAGCAGCAAATACAGGATTTTGTGACAGCCGCACATAATGCTAAAAAAGCCGGCTACGATGGCATTGAGCTGATGGGATCTGAGGGCTACCTGCTAAATCAGTTTATTGCAACGCGTACGAACCATCGCGAAGATCAGTGGGGCGGCAGCTTTGAAAATCGTATTCGCTTACCCTTAACCATTCTTAAACAAATTCGTGAACAGGTCGGCAAACAGTTTATTATTATATATCGACTTTCAATGCTGGATTTAGTGGAAGGCGGCAGTAGCTTCCAGGAGACGGTTGAACTTGGCAAAGCCGTAGCCGCAGCCGGTGCAACCATTATCAACACTGGCGTGGGTTGGCACGAAGCACGTATTCCCACAATAGCCGCAAAAGTGCCTCGAGGTGCTTTCGGATGGGTAACAGGAAAATACAGAAAGGAACTGCCGATACCCCTCATCACCTCCAATCGAATCAACACTCCTGAAGTTGCCGAGGCCATTCTGGCACGTGGCGATGCTGACATGGTTTCGATGGCCAGACCCTTTTTAGCTGATCCTGATTTTGTTATCAAAACGGCGACTGGCAAGGCTAAACTAATAAATACTTGCATCGCCTGCAATCAAGCCTGTCTCGACCATATTTTTAATGAAAAAATCGCCAGCTGTCTGGTCAACCCCCGAGCCTGCCATGAAACCGAAATCAGTATTCACCCTGCTTCTTCTAATAAGAAAATCGCTGTTGTAGGGGCTGGCCCAGCAGGATTAGCCTTCGCGACCACTGCTGCACAGCGCGGCCACGAAGTGACCCTCTACGAGGCCAGCGACGAAATCGGTGGTCAATTCAATATCGCCAAGAATATTCCAGGCAAACGGGAATTCCACGAAACAATACGCTATTTCAAACATCAGATCGCTTTAACTGGCGTCAAACTGATACTCGGACATAGAGCTACTACCGAAACCTTGAATCACTCTGACTTTGATGAAGTGATTATTGCCACAGGTATTTTACCCCGCAAGCCAGAAATTGAAGGTATCACTCATAAAAAAGTACTAAGCTACCTCGATGTACTAAAACAACACGCACACGTGGGAAATAAAGTCGCTATTATTGGTGCTGGCGGCATAGGATTCGACGTCTGTGAGTATTTAGTTGATGGAAACGAGGATACTAGCCAGGATATAGCAAAGTTTATGGCCAAATGGGGAGTCGACACTACACTGAAAGCACGAGCGGGTGTAGAAGGTGTTCAGCCACTCAACACTCCATCAGAAAGAGACGTATATCTGTTACAGCGAAAAACCAGCAAAATCGGACAAGATCTGGGCAAGAGCACTGGCTGGATTCATCGCACAGAACTAAAAAACAAGGGTGTCAAAATGCTCTCCGGTTGTGAATACAGCCACATCAACGATGAGGGACTTCACATAACCATCAATGGTGAACCTCGATTACTGGAAGTTGATCATGTGGTGATTTGCGCCGGACAGGAACCCTTGCGTGAACTCACTGAAGGATTGACTAAACCCTATCATCTGATTGGTGGAGCAGACTTGGCGGTCGAGCTTGACGCAAAAAGAGCAATCGACCAAGGCACCCGTTTAGCGATTAAAATTTAATCTCCTCCCTGAAGCTCTTGGCCCAAGAGCACTTCGCCGTATGGCCGAGCGCAGCAGTTAGCTATGGGCAGCTCTCAGCTAACCATTCCCTGCTCGTAGGCCACACCCGTGCCACCCAGACCACAATATCCTCCGAGATTTTTTGCCAGATACTGCTGGTGATAGTTTTCAGCATAATAAAATTCACCGGCTGCTTTAATCTCAGTGGTAATTTCACCATAACCCTCCGCAGTCAGCTGGGTCTGATAAGCCTGCTTTGATGCTAACGCCATTTCCAATTGGTCTGGCGAGCAGGTATAAATCGCCGACCGATACTGTGTACCCACATCATTACTCTGTCGCATCCCCTGTGTCGGATTATGTGCTTCCCAAAACATTTTCAGAATCATAGAAAAATCCACTAGCTGCGGATTATATACCACCAACACAACCTCGGTATGGCCTGTGCGCCCGGAACAGACTTCTTCATAAGTTGGGTTCGGTGTATAGCCACCCGCATAGCCAACCGCAGTTGTGTAAACCCCCGCTGCTTGCCAAAAACGGCGCTCCGCGCCCCAAAAACAGCCAAGTCCTAACTGAACCAATTCCATTCCATCTTCAAAGGGCGGCTGTATAGGGTGCCCATTTACGAAATGACGGTTTTTGACCTGCATGGTTTCTACTCTGCCTGACAGCGCCTGCTCGGGAGCCACCATCTGAGGCTCTTCTGAATAATGACTAAACATCTGCAAAAGTCTCCGTTCTATACAAAAAACAGCTTACCGCGTCGCTCCAAAAATCTTCAGCCAAGCCGGCCTTTATTTTCAGTTGCTTCACAAAATCATCTACATTGGGCAACGACTGCCAAACCTTGGGCAAAAAAGTGGCCCTCGCACCAGGTGCCTCAATCAGCAGTCCATCTTTATGGGCAATCAATCGTTGCTTTAGTTCCGCTTCACTTTGTACAACGATCGGCTCCAATGGAGAGAGCAAAGCAATTTCAATTCCCAGCCTTGTAAGATCTTGTGTTTGAATCCCTTGAAATCGATGATCGCTAAAAGCCGCTGAGTAAGCGTTAGCTGCAACATCTTCAACCAATGGCCGTGCTGCCTCCAACGAACCAATACAACCCGCTAACTCTCCACTAAGATAAAGGGTAACAAAGGTCGCTACCGGTTCGCTCAACGAAGCGTCGTAGTCTTCCAGATCAATTTCCAACCTGGCTCCTGTTTCAGCTCCTTTTCGAATAGTATCCCTGGCTACTTTAAGCAAAATCTCTTTTTTCTGCTTATTCATAGAGTGCATAAGCCCCATAACCTACAACCCGCCCCTTATCACCCGCCGTATCCCCTGAATTACAGCGTGCAAGTTCACTGGTATTCAGACAATATTTTTTGGCACTGTGCATTAGACCGTTTATGGCTTTACAACCACAGGCCTGCTCACCGGCCAACGCTTCGCTCATGCGACAAATATCCTCACTGGTACTGCGATCAATCTCCTGTGCTTCACGATAGGTATGGAAATGGCTTAAATCTGAGCTAACCACCAACAACGTTTCCTCTCCACCCCATAATTTGTCAATGACCTCAGCAGTTTGCTGAGCGGTGGCATTCCCCACCAAAATGGGCACCAGCCTAAATTCTCCCAATACCTGCTGAAGAAATGGCAATTGCACTTCCAGGCTATGCTCTGGAGTATGAGCTGCATCCGAAATCTGAACCTGAGGCAACGATAGAATTTCACGGTTAAGCTCCGTCGCAATAGCCACGCTTCCCAACGGAGTGATAAAGTGCGTTGCGGACGAAAGCGCTAATCCTTCCAGGTAAACATGATGAGCTGGGCCTAACAACACTACTCTATCAATCTTTGAATGATTACGAAGCAAACGATAAGCTTGCACCGCCACTTCTCCTGAATAGATATAGCCCGCATGCGGGACGATGAGTGCCTTGGCGTTAAATGCAGCCCCTGCACACTCCCCAAACGCAGATTGAATAAAGGATTCCAGTTGCCCAGGATCAGCCGGATAAAAGCTGCCGGCAACAGCTGGCGGTCGGATCATCTTGAAAAACCTCATTTGACCCCAATTATTCTATACTATCACAGGAATCCTCTGATTAATTCCCTATTGTTTCGAGGCAATCAATGACTCCCCTGCGAACGGTCGATACTCAGTACTGGCATAGGCTTGAAGACAACCGCATTCAATGCGATCTGTGCCCTCGATTTTGCAAATTACGCGAGTGGCAACGGGGGCTTTGCTTTATTCGCGGTTGCGAAAACGGACAAATCAAGCTATTCAGCTATGGCCGCTCCAGCGGCTTTTGCATTGACCCTATCGAGAAAAAACCACTCAATCATTTTTATCCTGGCACGCCGGTGCTTTCATTTGGTACTGCAGGCTGCAATCTCGCCTGCAAGTTCTGTCAAAATTGGGATATGAGTAAATCACGCGAAATGGATACACTGGCCGACCAGGCAAGTCCTGAACAGCTGGCAATTACAGCACGAGATACGGGGTGCAGGAGTATCGCTTTCACCTACAATGACCCCGTCATATTTCTCGAGTACGCACTGGATGTCGCCGCGGCCAGCCACGCCGCGAATATTAAAACTGTAGCGGTATCCGCCGGTTATATATGCCCAGAACCTCGTGCTGTTTTTTTTAATCATATGGATGCGGCAAACATTGATTTGAAGGCCTTTACTGACCGCTTCTACCATAAAATTTGTGGTGCCCATTTAGCCCCGGTACTAGATACTCTGCAATATCTGAAACATGAAACAAACGTCTGGTTTGAACTGACCACCCTGCTGATACCCGATGAAAACGACTCGTCAAAGGAACTCGAAACCATGACGGCCTGGGTAGCTGAAAATCTCGGATGCGACGTACCCATGCATTTCACCGCTTTTCACCCTGACTGGAAAATGCGGGAAAAAACGGCCACCAGTCATGAAACCCTGACTCGGGCACGACAAATCGCTATCTCTAATGGTGTTCGCTACGCCTACACTGGCAATGTACATGATAGTGAAGGCAGCAGTACCTATTGCCATCAGTGCGGTATTCGCTTAATTGAAAGGGACTGGTACCGACTCGGAGAATGGCAGCTCGATGGTAATGGCTGCTGTAAAGATTGCGGCACACCGCTTGCTGGCCGCTTTGATTCCCAGCCGGGAAAATGGGATGCGCAGCGTCAACTCATAAGAATGGCAAAATAACCGAAGCTCGTTAACTGACTCGATGCTGTCTTATAAACTCGGCCATGCGTGTCAAAGCGACTCGGCCTTCTGGCAGAAATCGGGCAAATACCGGCCAGGCATGCGGCAAACGTTTACCCTGATGCAAATTAACCTCAACACCAGAACTCTGCATTCGCTCGACAATGCGCAACGTATCATCAATTAACACTTCGGAATCACTGGCCATAATCATTGATGGTGGAAAGCCTTTAAAGTCACCAAATAACGGCGACACATACGGATGATCTAAAGCATGGACACCGGCATACTGACTGGCTAGTTCCGACAAAAGGTGCTCTGGCACCATCACCTCTGTATGCCGATTGGAGATCATCGAATCACCACTGCAGGTTAAATCCGTCCAGGGTGAGAACACCACAACTACTGCCGGTAACGGCAGGCCCTCATCTTTTAACCTTAGCACCAGCGATAAGGCCAGTCCTCCTCCCGCTGAATCACCAGCAATACTTATAGTCTGTGGTGCATGCTCTTCGAGCAAATGCAGGTATACCTGATAAGCGTCATCCAAAGCTGCAGGAAAGGGGTGGCGAGGTAGCTTTCGATAAGCCACCGCCCAAACTCTACAGTCTGAAAACTTCGCTACACGCCAAAGATAATCCCGGTGACTGGTGTTGGGCGACCCTGCAATAAAACCACCACCATGGAAATAAAGCAAAGGATGGCTAAATTCTGATTGCACAACGGATAATCGCTGAACAGGCACCTCCCCGACTTCCAGATTGTCAACGAATATCGCGTTTGGTATTTGAGGTATCCAACGGTACAATTGCTCTTCTCTTTGGGCAATAGCTTCAGGCTCCAAGGACGCTATATCCTTCCAATAGCCCTTATTAAGATGTAATACCTGGTTTAACAATCGTGACTGAAAGCTCATTGTATTCTCACTTGGTTGACAACATCAGGCTTCCAATTGCACCAGATAATCGCGAATTAACTTACCGGAAATGGTTGAATCCGGTGGAATATTTGGCAGATCTTTATAGTGCCACCATTGAGCTTCCTCGATTTCCTCTTCCTCCAGCACCAAATCACCGGACTTATACTCCGCATAAAAACCCAGCATAAGCTGGTGAGGAAAGGGCCAGGGCTGGCTACCCCAATACTGCAACCGCTGCACATTAATACCCACTTCTTCTTTAACTTCTCTGTGAACCGCTTGCTCAACTGTTTCTCCCGGCTCAATGAAACCAGCCAATGTACTGTACATTCCCTCCGGATGGCGTACCCCACGGGCAAGCAATAGCTCCTCCCCCCGGGTCACCAGAACAATAATACAGGGTGACAAACGGGGATAAAAAGTGCGTCTGCAATTCTCACATATCCTTGCCCGATCGGTTTGATGCGCTTGCAATAGATCACCACAACGACCACAGAACTGATGCGTCAGGTGCCACTCAATTATTTGCATGCCACGGCCCGCAAGGGCAAACAATGATTCATCTGGATAATGTATAAAGTGGCGCAGGTTAAGCCACTCATAACCTAACGGTGCATCAATGCCAGCTTGCAGTTCAATCGCATGACAGGCGGCATCATTCAAAACACCGGTACTCGCGAATCCTATATAGTGCACAGAATTAGCACTCAACGGCAGATCTTTCCACTCCTGCTCTAACAGAGGAGTCCAAAGGTTTTCACTGATTCTCCCCAGAACGGAGTAGCCGCTATAAACAAAATAATAATGTTGCGAAACGCTTGCGGGGGGCTTTAAACCCAGATCAAAATGCTCTAGCATCTTTGTCTCTTTTAATGATCCAAACCGGTTAATCAATATCGTATCTTCCATGCAAATCATTCTTGCTTCAAGCTCTATCTATAGAAAGGCTCTGCTCGAGCGGCTTCCAATAAAGTTTTTAACCGCAACACCTGCCATTAATGAAGCAGCTCTTCCCGCCGAGGAACCTAAAGCGCTCGCCGCAAGGCTGGCGTTTGAGAAGGCACATTGTGTTGCAAACCAGCACCCCGGGGCCTGGGTAATCGGCAGCGACCAGGTGGCCGTTTTAGAAGGGAAGATTTTAGGAAAACCAGGCACCAGTGAGAACGCAAAACAACAATTACAAATGGCGAGCGGAAAATCCGTCGAATTTTTAACAGGTCTATGCCTTTTAAACGGCCTCGACAACAGCTATCAACTCGATGTCATCACCTTTAAAGTGTTTTTCAGAGAGCTTTCACAATCAAATATTTCTAAATATGTAGAGCTCGAGCAACCTTTCGATTGCGCAGGAAGCTTTAAGTGGGAAAAGCTAGGGATAGCGCTCTTTAGAAAAATGGAGGGCGAGGACGTCACTGCCCTGGAAGGACTACCCCTGATACGCCTGATTGATATGTTTAGTCAGGCTGGACTCTCAATACTCTAAACGTTTAATCGGTATTAATTATTACCCGCTTTTGCGCATCTCCCAGGAGCATTAACCATAAACATACCCGCAGCCATAATATCTTCAATGGGCATTTCGTTCTTTAGTTTTTTAGTCTTAGCTTCATCCTGGTTGAGGCTCGCCACAACAAATTCGAAACTTACAGGTGACAGCTCATGTTTAGCCAGATTGGCGGTACAGGAGCAAATAGCCTCGCCCATGTTAGTTCTATCCAGACAAGATTACACCAACTCGTTGACATCAACTTCCTCACTACAACCTACCAACATGATTTGGGTTATCGCCAACAAGATAATTGCTTTATTGTTAGATCGCATATTCCGTGCCCCCTCGTGTTATTATTCAAACAACAGCTCAAAACCCGCAGGCAGCATGCATTTCAATCCCATTCACATCGTATACAGTGCGGGTGATGAGGCCCAGTTAGCCACAAATTCAGGTACGGGAAAACAACGGAAACACTTTTTATTGATGCAGGTCACCTTTAGATATGTATGCATTATGTATATTATGCATACCCTACAAATAGCAATTTTCAGTTGGCAATATGGCTCTAGCGATTAAAAACAACCTGGTATGGGTTGGCAAAAAGGATGGCGATCTCCAGCATTTTCATGGTCTGGACTACCCAACTAATGAGGGATTCAGCCATAACAGCTACCTAATTAAGGAACAAAAGAACGCCTTAATCGATACTGTTTGGAGTCCTTACGCGCAGCAATACGTCGATGATCTGGCTAGAGTTATTGCGCTCGACCAACTCAATTATATTGTTGTCAATCATACCGAAGTTGATCGCAGCGGAGCGCTTCCCGCACTGATGGAGGCCATTCCCGACACACCCATATACTGCACCGCTATGGGTGCAGAGTCGCTCAAAGGGCATTACCATAAGGACTGGAACTTCCAGATTGTCAGAACCGGCGATACACTGGATTTAGGAAATAATAAGCAATTGGTTTTTCTTGAAACACCTATGCTGCACTGGCCCGATAGCATGATGAGCTACCTGACAGGTGACGGTATCCTCTTCAGTAACGATATATTCGGACAAAACTATTCCAGCAAACAAATTTTCAACGACCTGGTCGATCCAGAAGCACTTTACCATGAGTCAATGAAATACTATGCCAACACGCTGACTCCCTTTAACCGCGTTGTTACCGATAAGATTCAGGAACTCCTGGACTCTGAGCTTGAGGTGAAAATGATCTGCCCCGCCAACGGTGTCGTCTGGCGCGACCACCCTTCGCAGATTATTAATCGCTACCTGAAGTGGGCCAATAATTATCGAGAAAACCAGATAACCATGGTTTTTGACACATTACGCAACAGCACCCGCGAAATGGCGCAGGCAATTGCAGAAGGGATCGAGCAGGCTGATGCCAGCGTCGCCTTTCGGTATTTTGATTTAAGCGAGGCGAACAGCGAAGAGGTGCTAACACAGATCTTTCGGTCCAAAGGACTGCTGGTAGGTTCGCCCACTGTGAACGTCGGCATGATGCCAAGGGTGGCTGCTTTAATCGAATCCATCAGCGGCTTACGTTTTACCAATAAAAGAGCTGCAGCTTTTGGCTCTTATGGCTGGAGTGGCGAAGCCGTTGACAAAATCAGCGAGCGGCTCGCTGAGGCAGGATTCATTATCGACAGTGGTTTACAAATCTCCTGGAAACCAACTCCTGAAGCATTGCAGGAATGTCAAAAATTTGGGCGCGACATCGCCAAGCTATGGTATTTAGATGAGCAAGAGCTGTCGGTGCCTAGCAGCCAGGAAGATCCCACCAAAGATATACAGACCGATGCTTCTACTCCATATAAATGTTGGGCCTGTGGTTGGGTCTACGACCCTGCCAAAGGTATACCCGAACAAGGCATACCACCCGGCACGCCCTGGGAAGAAGTGCCGGATGATATGCAGTGTCCGGTTTGTTTTTTAAATAAATCCGGCTTTGACCCGATTGACGCTGCAGAGGCACAGAGTCGTATCCAGGATTCTTCTGACATGTGGGATTAAGTGCTATTTGAGCACTCTGTTTAGCGGTACTCCAGCTGACGCTCTGCGCCAAAATAATTTGCCATTGTGCGGCCAATCGACATACCCAGCCGATCTGTAAACTGCTCAAAAGGCGATAGTTTAGGTGTGTAATCGATAATATTTTCCTCGCCAATAATATCCCTGGCTACATAACCAGTACTCCCCAAACCGTCAATCAAGCCCAATTCCAACGCCTGTTCACCACTCCAAATCAGCCCACTAAACAGCTTGGAATCTTCCTGCAAGCGATCCCCTCTACCCTGCTTGACCTGAGCAATGAACTGGCGATGAGTCACATCCAATACCGATTGCCAAAATTCCGTGTCAGCCTCTTTCATCGGAGAAAAAGGATCCAGAAAGGCCTTGCTTTCGCCAGCGGTAAACACTCGCCGCTCGACTCCCATTCGCTTCATCGCATCAGAAAAACCAAAGCTGGATGAAATAACACCAATAGAACCAACCAGGCTGGCCTTATCTGCGTAAATCTCATCGGCCGCAGCGGCTATATAGTAACCACCTGAAGCACCCAAATCGCTGATCACTGCATACAGGCGCTTCTTAGGATGAAGCTCGCGCAAACGCTTAATTTCATCGTATACGTAGCCGGCCTGAACCGGCGACCCGCCAGGGCTGTTAATTCGAAGAATCACCGCCTTACTGTGTTTATTCTCAAAAGCAGCTCTTAGTCCCTGTACAATCTGATCCGCCGCTGCCATTTCACCCTCAGCTATCACTCCGCGAACATCCACCAATCCGGTATGACTCGCTTTGACGCCCACAGAACCTTCCATTTTCAGCGTTGGCGTTAACAAAAAAAGCAGCGCAAAAAGGTAAACGAATGTCAGGAGTTTAAACGCAATACCCCAACGTCTCGCGCGGCGCTGCTCTTTGCCTGAAGCCAGCAACAGTTTTTCAATTAGCTTCCATTCTTTCTGCTGATCCTGCCTCCCTTGCGTTGGCTGCGTACTATTGTCATCTGGTGCATTCCAGGAATTTTCGCTCATTCAACTCTCCATAGATTCAAACTAACCCTTGTGGCCGGGCAATTCACATTCTACCAACGTTCTGGCCCAGAGTGTGCCATTTTCAAACCAAACCGGCACCTCCTGACCTAAGTAAACAGCTTCTACTTCACCTTTGCTGCCGCAATAACCAATCTCGCAAATCTGTAATCTGATCAGCTATCAACACCGGCTGATACTTTTCCAACCGATCAGTTTTGTGCACTCCGTAGCTCACTGCCACTCGGTCGACACCCGCTCTTTCGGCCATTTCCATATCAAACTCAGTATCGCCGATCATTAACGCTTCTTCTTTGGCAGTTCCAGTCTCCTCCAACAACTCAAATATCATTTGTGGATCTGGTTTTGATCGTGTTTCATCGGCGCACCGGCTGACTGAAAACAGATGACCAAAGGATGTTTCCTTGATTACTCGATTTAATCCTTTCCTGCTCTTGCCTGTGGCAACAGCTAAAGTAAAGTCTCGCTCATGCAGAAATGATAAGGTCTCTGGCACCCCTTGAAAGAACTGGGAGGGCGGAATATTACTACTCACAAAGTGCTGCGCATAATATTCCCGAATCAGCTCCATTTCCGGCTGACCGAGACTTGGATACAGTTCCGCAAAAGCTTCTGGTAACCCCAACCCAATAATATTGCGTATTTCATCATCACTGCGAACTGGTAAACCGACCTCTCGCATCGCGATTTGCATACAGGTCACAATCCGCTCCGCCGAGTCAATCAGCGTACCGTCCCAATCAAATATAATTAATGAATACAAACACTTACACCTTGCTAATCTGCTAATCCCATGCCCACAGCTACACCAACGTTTCCAAAAAAGAGACCAGCTCACGATCTAGTGGAGCCGTCACCCTAAGCGGTGGCCCGCCATCGGGGTTTGGAATTTCGAGCCTCTCGGCATGCAGAAATAACCGCCTTAGCCCCGACCGCCTGGCACCCGCGTTCGCCTCATCCTCCGCGTACTTGGAATCACCGGCAATAGGAAAGCCTGCATGTCGGCAGTGTACTCTTATCTGATGCGTGCGTCCGGTAATGGGCTTTGCCTCTAGCAGACTGTAACCGTTGTATCGCGAACAGAGCCGGAATTCAGTTCTGGATTTTTTGCCCTCATCATCCACATTAACAATACGCTCGCCTGATTTGAGCACATTTTTGCGCAGTGGCGCATCAACAACTTTTTTCCTGCTAGGCCAGCGCCCAAACACCAACGCCTTGTAATATTTATTAACCGCACCATCTCTAAGCTGCTGGTGCAAAGACTTCAACACGCTGCGCTTTTTGGCCACCATCACACAACCCGATGTTTCCTTATCCAGGCGATGTACTAATTCCAACATCCTCTGATCCGGCCTGATTTTTCGTAATGCCTCAATCAACCCAAAACTCACTCCGCTTCCACCATGCACTGCCAAACCGGAAGGTTTATTAATAACAATTAGCCCACTGTCTTCATAGACAACCGCCTTTTCAAGTCTTTGCGCAAAACCTGCTTCAATAGCTGGCTCTTCGCCTTTTTCGCTGACTCGCACTGGCGGAATCCTTACCAGATCGCCGCATTTAAGTTTATATTCAGGCTTAATACGCCCTTTATTAACCCTTACTTCTCCTTTGCGAATAATTCGATAAATATGATTCTTGGGAACGCCTTTGAGGTGCGTACGTAAAAAATTATCAAGTCTTTGTCCGACTACAGTCTCATCTACCATTATCTGGCGGACTTTGAGTCTGTCACCACTTTTTTCATTTACCATATTGTAAGATTCTGATGCCGCTTTAATACAGCCACCTATCTAATTGATGTTAATGTATATTTGATGTAGCAGCCGTTTATTGCTATATTGGCGTGCGCTTTTCCATCTGCGCGTCCTGATTTGTACTCACTTAGGTACCGGACGATCGCATTGTACAGGCTAAGCGAGACAATTTACATTAACCTAGAAGCATCACGGCAAAAGCGCCGTAGTATGCACAAACAAAATTCAGGTGCCCAATGAAATCATTGGGTGGGTAGTATAACCGCGTGACCGAGACAACGCGCTACCAATCAATATTAAGTGCAATAAGTAAACTTGATAAAAGGAAAGTAATAGAAGTCAGATAATTAATCAGCAGCAATTGGCAATTCTCCCGGAGGTCAGTAGTCGAATATTGTCAGTTAGGTCCATGAAGTCCAGTGGAGATTATCGAAAACCATTGCTCTGATTTAGTTGAATTATGAAAATTTCGATCGATTTATTTTGTTTTTCCACCGGCGCATAACAGCCTGTGTGAGGGCTAAATAAGGGATAAATCGAATTTGAATCGGCAAAATTAAGCGTAACGCCTAATCAATGGGCAGATAGATTTTTCAAACGCTGCAGTTCTGTCTGATTATGACAATATCTTTCCTGATTGAAGATAAAAGTAGCTCCAGATTTTAACGTAACAAACTGTTTTAGAAGGTTTTAATATTATTAATTGCTTAAATAGCATTTTAAACCCACAACGGTAAAGCTTGCTGTAGTTAGTTTATTCACAGCAAACTGTAAACAGTTTCTTAGCTGATAGATCTGGTTCTGTTGTCGTAAGGTCCCGCCTAACGAGCAATAGAGTCACATGAAAAGAATGTTAATTAATGCAACTCAACCAGAAGAGTTGCGCGTTGCCCTCGTCGATGGACAACGTTTATACGATCTGGATATAGAATCCGGGTCAAGAGAACAAAAAAAAGCCAACATCTACCGGGGCAAGATTACTCGGGTAGAACCTAGCCTCGAAGCGGCCTTCGTAGATTTTGGCGCTGAGCGACATGGTTTTCTGTCACTTAAAGAGATCTCTCGCGAATACTTTAACAAGCAGCCCTCTGAGATCAAAGGGCGCGTCAACATCAAGGACGTCATCAAAGAGGGGCAGGAGCTCATCGTACAGGTTGAAAAAGAGGAACGGGGCAATAAAGGCGCCGCGCTTACAACCTTTATCAGCCTCGCGGGACGCTATTTAGTATTAATGCCCAATAACCCCCGGGCAGGTGGCATTTCAAGACGTATCGAAGGCGAAGAACGTACTGAACTGCGTGATATACTTGCGCAGCTCACTATCCCTGACGAAACAGGCGTCATCGTACGTACTGCCGGAGTCGGAAAAAGTATCGAGGAGTTGCAATGGGATCTGGATTATCTGCTGCAACTCTGGGACGCGATTACAAAAGCAGCACTGGAAAATCGCGCACCATTCCTTGTATATCAAGAGAGTAATCTGATCATTCGCGCTATTCGCGATTATTTGCGCAGGGACATCTCTGAAGTTCTGATCGACGATCCGAAAGTTCATCAAGAAGCCGTTCAATTCATCAGTCAGGTAATGCCTCATTACCAAAGCAAGATCAAGCTCTACGAAGACACAGTACCGCTATTTAACCGCTACCATATTGAGAGCCAGATTGAGACGGCTTTCCAACGTGAAGTGAAACTGCCCTCCGGTGGATCCATTGTGATCGACCCGACTGAGGCTTTAGTTTCGATCGATATCAACTCCGCTCGCGCTACCAAAGGCAGCGATATTGAGGAAACTGCATTTAATACCAACCGCGAAGCGGCTGACGAAATTGCAAGACAGCTGCGTTTGCGAGACATGGGTGGCCTGGTCGTGATCGATTTTATCGATATGATGAATAACCGCAACCAGCGCGAAATCGAAAACCAATTACGTACGGCACTGAAGCTTGATCGAGCAAGAATTCAGGTGGGCAGGATATCCCGCTTCGGTTTGCTTGAAATGTCTCGTCAGCGGTTAAGACCATCTCTGGGTGAAACCAGCAGTATCGTATGCCCCCGTTGCAAGGGCCACGGATCCATACTTAGCATCGAATCGTTGTCTCTCTCGATTATGCGACTCATCGAGGAGGAATCCTTTAAAGATCGTACCGAGCAGATTCATGCAATACTTCCTGTGTCCGTAGCGACTTACCTCTTGAATGAAAAACGCCAAAACATAGCGGAAATAGAAAATCGTAAAGGCACCAAGATCGTTATCATTCCAAATCCAAATTTGGATACACCTCATTTTGAAGTTAAACGTATACGAGACGATAACGAAATCATACAAACTTCAGATGCCAGCTATGATCTCATTGAAGAAGAGGAGCACAAACCCGAAGCAGTTGCATCAACGGGAAGCAAAAAAACTGAAGCAGCCGTTAAAACAGTTATCCCCGGTATTCGTCCACCAATGAAGCAGGAGCCGGCACCGGTAAAACCTGGTCTTATCAAACGTTTATTTAAAGGACTTCTAGGAAGCGAACCTGAGCCGGAAAAACCCGAAGTTAAAGCACAAGCAAAACCTGAAACTGCCAGAAAAACAGCTTCACCGGCGAAAAAACGCCCGCGTAAAGAGGTTAATGCGAAGGATACGGATCAGGATAGCAAACGCGGCGGCGGCAGGCAGCGAAAAAGTGCCGGCCAACGTCAACAGCAGCCTCGTCAACGAAAACAGACAGAGGCAACCGAAAACAAGGAAACAGAAAGCACAAATAAATCCAGCAGTGAAAATAAAAATGTCCGCACCAGAAATGGCAACCGATCTCCACAGCGCCGCGAGCGAAATCGTGGGGAACAGAATAAATCGGCCAATGAGTCAGGACAGGAGCTAGCCAAAACTGCTAACGATAGTAAAAGTAGCGAAGCTGCGAATAAAAATGGCCAGCCGAAGACTAATAGTGCAACCGAGAGTAAAAGTACAACAAGGCAGCGTGGTCAAGATAGAAGCAAAGGCGCGAAGCGGGAACGGCCATCAACTACCCACAGCAAGCCAAAATCTTCTTTAGAGGAGGTTACTAGCCAGCCCTCCTCACAACCAGAGGCAGCAACGAAACCAGAGGTTAAGCAGGATACAAACGCAAAACCCGTGATTGCGACAAAAAAGGATGAAGTGACCCCCGCTTCGCTGGCAGCAAGCGTATCGGTTACCACCGGTGCTTTTGCTGAAGATGGAAAAGCCGTCAATGCGTTAACAAGCGACACAGCTGAAACCGGCAAACCGGTAGATGATGTGGCACCTTCTGAAAAACTGGTTACAGGAGAGCTGAGTTCTTTACCTGCTGCCTCTACTAATGAAGCAGAATCAGTTAACAAAGCAGTATCGCCTAATGCTCCATCGGAACCAAAAAAGGCAGCGCCTCGAGAAAAGCCGAAAACAAACGTCCTCTCGGAAGATAAGAGCATCAGCGCTCCCGTTTTGGACAATACCCAGGATCTTAGTCAACGCGATAGCACTCAATCCTTAATGGCGTCGAGCAAAAAACCCGAGTCTAAAGCGCCCGGGATCAGGCGGGCCGACAACGAAGAAGCTAACGCTAACTTAACAACTAAGGCAACTGAGGAGCATCAGGCGACAGCAGGGATTGCTAATAAACCAAAACGTGCGTCTAACGACCCCCGTGAAATTCGCAAGCGCCAGCTTGAACAGGAAGCGCAACTGACGGCTACCCAAACTAGCAATGCAGAAAAAACCGAGAGTGCTCCTGTTATCAAAAAAGTCGCAGCTGCGGACGCAGTGAAAGCAGAAGAAGCCGACAAAACTCAACCACCGGTTGCAGTTATTGAGCCTGAGAAAATCGACTCTCCTGCTCCTGCTCCTGCTCCTGCTCCTGCTCCTGCTCCTGCTCCTGCTCCTGCTCCTGCTCCTGCTCCTGCTCCTGCTCCTGCTCCTGCTCCTGCTCCTGCTCCTGCTCCTGCTGCCAGCGTAGATCTTGACGTCGTTAAACCGGAAAAAGTTGAGCAAGTTGAGGTGACGGCGATTACAAAGAACGTAAAGAGTGAGGGTTTAGCTGAACCTGAATCCCCAAAGCCACGCAATGCAACTTCGATTTCGACGCCAGAAAAGTCAGACAAGGATGAAGACTCCAATCCAAACGTCGAGCCTGCTGACGCATCTGCACCGGTAAGCGCTCAGCCGCTAACGGATCAAAAGGTGTAATAAAAAACAGTGCCATCCGTGTCTGATTGATGCGGATGGCTACTCTTTGGTTACAGTTATTTTCTTCAATTTCATATTTTTAATAAGCTTAAACGCTACTTGGCGGGCACCAGTATCTGCAAATAATTGTTCAAGCTAGTCTGCAACAAATTTCGCAGCCTCCAAAGACAGGGTATCCCTTCAGAATTTTCCAACAATCAACCTTTATCTAACGCCCACCCCATAAACTCGCGGCTCAACTTCCAATTCAAGATCAAATGAGTCCCTGACAGAACTACAGATTTTTTGTGCAATATCTAATATCTGCCGGGCATCGGCGTTGCCATAATTTACCAATACCAATGACTGCTGATCATGTACCCCGGCATCATTCGATCGATATCCTTTCCAGCCACATTGCTCTATCAACCAGCCAGCAGCAATCTTCACCAGATCACCCTCGGCATAACCAATGATATTCGGGTACTTTACCTGAATCTGAGCAAATTTTTCATGACTAATAATCGGATTTTTGAAGAAGCTTCCCGCATTGCCGATTACCTCGGGATCGGGCAGCTTACGTTGCCGTATTCGCGCCACTGCTTCGGCAACCGATTTTGCATCCGCCACCACCACGCCCATCGATACCAGCTCGGTTTTAATATCACCATAATCTGTCTTTAGATCAGGCGTTTTAGCCAGACACAAGGTTACGTGAGAAATAATATAGCGATCACGCAAGGCCCCCTTGAAAACACTGTCTCGATAGCCAAAATCACACTCATCTTTGTTGAAACGAACCAGCTCTCCGGTTTCTCGGCAAACGGCATCCAGGCTATAGAAACTCGCTTGGAGTTCTACCCCATAGGCACCGATATTTTGAATAGGTGCGGCACCAACGGTACCGGGTATTAATGCCAAATTTTCCAGACCATAAAGGTCATTGTCGAGAGTCCATTGAACCAGTGAGTGCCAGTGCTCACCGGCACCGACTTTAAGCCAAACTTTCGCCTCGTCCGCTTTAATGATTGCCTTCCCCTGAATAGCAATCTTCAAGACCAGGCCAGGATAATTCTCGACAAGCACCACGTTACTACCCTCCCCCAGCACCAGCAAAGGTAGCGAGTTTTCCTGACAAAACCGCTGTGCATCTCGAATATCATCAATCGATTGTGCACTCGCCCAAAAGCTGGCTTTCACGTCAAAGCCAAAGCTGTTGTGAGGTTTCAGGGAATATTCGGTTTCAAATTGCATGTTAGGCAGAGGGAATGTAACTAGCGATGCTGATTTAGCTGATTCAATAAACCAGCAGCAGCCGATTCAACCAGATCCAACACATGATCAAAGCTATCCTCACCACCGTAGTAAGGGTCAGGCACGTCGGTAAGTCCTGCCTCGGGTGCATAGTCCAAAAACAATCGAACCTTCTCATTTCGACCCGGTGGGCACATGGCATTCAGATCGGCAAGATTTTGCGCATCCATCGCTAGAATATGGTCAAATTGAGAGAAATCTTCCTTCACGATTTGGCGGGCTCGCAGGAGTGAGAGGTCATAGCCCCTTTGTGCAGCGGCAACAGTGGCTCGCCGATCGGGTGGATGCCCGATATGCCAACTGCCAGTTCCAGCGGAGTCCACGCTGATTAAGTCCTCAAGACCTGCTTCAGCCACCATTTTTTTAAAAACAGCATCGGCCGTCGGTGAGCGACAGATATTTCCCAAACACACAAAAAGCACTTTAGTCATAATCAATAGAACAAACTCATTAAATTAAGGTTTTCCGGTATGCCTTAATTACGGCGCGGACAATAGTTCCCGAACCCTGGCTAGATCCTGCTCGGTATCAACGCCCGCCGGCGGCGGCTCAATTGCAGGGACCAGTTTGATGCGCACACCATTCCAGATGGCCCGTAACTGCTCCAACGACTCGGCAGCTTCGATGGGTGCCTGCGGCCACTGCACAAACTGATGCAGGAATCCAACCCGATAAGCGTAAATACCGATATGGCGTTGGTATTCTTGATCCGGCAGTCGGGCCAGCTTATTTTCCAAGTTTTGTCCGTCACCAAAGCCTTCCCTTGCCCAGGGAATGGGGGCACGACTGAAATAGATCGCATATCCCTGTTTATCGGACACCACCTTTACTGCATTGGGATTCAGCAATTCCTGAAGATCTGCTATCGGTTCACTCAGTGTCGCCATCCCGGCTTCAGCATCCGCAGCAAGCAACTGCGCAACCTGCTCAATATTTCCAGGCGGAATTAAAGGCTCATCGCCCTGCACATTAACGATAATATCTTGCTCGTTAAAGGCATACTTAGTTACCACTTCCTGCACACGATCCGTTCCCGAAACATGAGTATTGGAAGTCATACATACTTCAGCGCCGAAACCCTCGGCAGCAGATTTGATACGCTCATCATCGGTAGCGATGATAACTCGCGCAGCACCACTTAGGCAGGCCTGTTCATAAACATGTTGTAGCATTGGTTTGCCGGCAATATCCAGTAACGGCTTGCCTGGAAGGCGTGACGATGCGTATCGTGCCGGTATAATTACATTAAATGACATTAGCTGGGTTATTTATCCAATCGTTCATCGGTGGAGAGCGTGCGCGCTTCCTGCTCCAGCATGACGGGAACATCGTCTCGTATCGGGAAAGCCAACCCATCAAACTTGCAGATCAACTCACTTTTTTCTTTATCCAGCTTGAGCTCACCCTTGCAAATTGGGCAGGCCAGTATATTCAGCAATCGCATATCCATGGATTATCCTAATGGTTATCTATCTATTCTTATCGACTAAGCCAATCGATTCAACCAGCTTGTCTTGAAAGTCGTCTGACAGCTCTGCCCTGACGGCGAGATACCAGCATTGTTTGTGGGCCATTGATCTGCATTTTACAGCATCCTTCTCGGTCATAATAACCGGCAAAGCATCATTATAAATAAAATCGGATGCCTTGAAGGCGTAATGATCAGGAAAAGCAGATTTTTGAATGTTGTACCCCAGAGAAATCAGTGTTTCAAAAAATCTATCGGGATTTCCAATTCCCGCAACTGCATGCACCTGATGTTGCTCAACCAGCGCGTCAACCGGCAGTACTTCCTCTGTAACCAGATTCCTTAGCTCGCAAGGAATCAGATTCATGGAATAGCCGGGTATCTCTAGCGCTTCGCAAGCACCGTTAAATACCACAAAATCAACCGTACTGAGCCTATCCGGGGGTTCCCTTAGGGGGCCGGCCGGTAGACACAGAGCATTTCCCAAACCGCGCCTCCCATCCACCACAGCCACTTCAATGTCTCGGGCTAATGCGTAGTGCTGCATGCCATCATCACTCAGTATCAGGTCGCAGTCGCAGTTTTTTAGCAGATATTGCGCGGCAGCCACCCGGTTGGCATCAATGACCACAGGACAGAGGGTAGCGCGCGCCAGCATCAACGGCTCATCACCACTGGCAACGGGATTAGAATCCGCCTCCACCAAGTAGGGGTAACAAGGCGCCTGACTGGCATAACCCCGACTTACGATTCCTGGCTTATAGCCCTTTTCCTTCAATATTTCCGCCAAACGAGCAACTAACGGTGATTTACCGACACCGCCCACCGTGATATTACCCACTACAACCACTGGCACTGGCGCTTGCCAGGATTGCTTTATACCATTTAAATATGCCGCCCGACGCTTTGTGGCTTGCCGACGAAAAATAGCCGAGAGCGGCTTAAGCAGACATAACCACGGACTCCCCTTATACCAAGCCTGTACCAGCTTATCTGCTATTTCCGATTTCCTACTCAAAAGAATGCCGTGGGTTATTCCGAGATCTCAGGTTGACGGGTGGTAATACTCAAGCTAACAAAGCCCAACTGCCCCGCAGCATCCATTGCGGTGACTACAGACTGATGGGGCGAGATGGCATCTGCTGAAATGATGAGCGGAAGGCTAGTATCGCCCCTTGCTACCGCGTTAATCGCAGCTCTCAGCGTTTCGATATTATTGTTAACCAGCATCTGATCATTAACGGCATATTCTCCTTTGGCATTAATGATGATTTCAACCTGATTGTCCTTTTCAGCAATCGCCTCACCACTCGCCTCAGGCAAATTCAAACTGATATGAGACTCTTTTTTAAAGGTCGTTGATACCATAAAGAAGATGAGCAGTAAAAAAACCACATCAATCAATGGCGTCAGGTTAACCCCAACTTCCTCGCGCCGCTGGCGACGAAATATCATTGCGACTAATCCCCGCTCGTTCCTGCCGGTTCTTCTTTACCACGATCACCATGAAATACATCCACGAGCTTGACCGCCTCCTGTTCCATATGGATCACCAGTTCGTCTATTTTTCTTTGAAATAACCGATGAAAGATGAGTGTTGGAATTGCCACACTCAGTCCGGCAGCCGTTGTAATAAGCGCCTCAGAAATCCCCCCGGCAAGCACGCTGGCATTACCCGTTCCTTGAATCATAATCGCAGTGAACACTTTGATCATCCCAATCACCGTGCCCAGCAAGCCTAATAATGGAGTAATCAGGGCTATCGTTCCCAGGGTATTCAGATAGCGCTCCATTTCATGAATAACGTGACTCGCCACCTCTTGAATACTTTCCTTCATGATGTCACGGCCATACTTGGAGTTTGACAGCCCCGCTGCCAATATTTTTCCAAGTGGTGTGGTCGTTCGCAACTGCTTCATCCGCTCCGCAGTCAATTCATTGCCGCGAATCCAGGCCCATACTTCCGCCAGCAGATTCTTGGGTGCAATACGGTTAGGTCTCAGCGTCCAGAAGCGTTCCAGCACAATAGCTAAAGCCAACACAGAACAAAGAATAATGGGCAGCATCAGCCAGCCGCCGGATTTAATCATTTCTAACACAATTGGTGCCCCTGAATATTGTTAGATGGTCTATCAGAATAACCCCTGGATTAAAGCTGCGAGCTTACCGTAAAAATTCGGTGGATGATAGCCTCCACGATTTGCGACTATAGTAATGAACAGGCTCAATTACTTAAGACTGCTATGCTAGGCTTTTCTTTCCCAAACCAATGGGAAAACATTATCATCTCGCGCCAGTTCGCCGGGGTTAACCGAAACATCCTTTTGTGTCACAGTAGGATCAGCACCCGGATGTGGGAACCAGATTGCATCATCACCTAGCCAGCGTGTTGATAGGGCCGCCCGCCGCTTAGTTGCCGAGCTATTGCCCGGTGCCCAGTGCAGCAACCAGGCTGAGAAAAGCACCGCGTCGCCAGCCTTCATATCCCACCCCACAATATCGAACGCTGACCTGTCGGCTTCTATATCCGGCACTTCCTCCCCTGCAGCTTGCTTTGCCCAACTCCCTGGATGATTTTCTCTATCACCAAATACCTTCGGCATATAATACTGGCCATCGCTATGCGAACCCCTGACAAACTCCATAGCACTTTGCTCAACCGTCACGTCAGTCAGTGCCAACCAGACAGAGCAAATTTGTGTCCCTTTGAAAGGCCAATAGGGTACATCCTGGTGCCAGGGAGTCGGGGTGATGGTACCCGGCTCTTTAACCAGCAAGTGATCAAAATAAAAACGTGCCTGATTGCTCTGCATCGCCTGCCCGGCAAGACCGGCAACGCCGGATTCAAAGAGGTAAGATTTTATCTCCTGATTACTACGCCACTGATAACGATCCGTGAACAATCTGTTCTCTTTATTGTCAGGATTGGCGTCATTGGCCCACTCACTGGGATGCGCCATTTGATGCTCAACCACCGCCAGCAATCGCTCCACCCATGAAGGGGCAACTGCATTTTTTATACGTATCACGCCATCTTTATTATAAGTATTTATCTCCTGCTGTGATAATTCCCTCATCATCAATACCCCTTATTTCTGTCTCGCAACCACACCATGCCTCAGGCTTGAACTAATTGTCAGCTCTTATACATTGCGAATACTCGCCTCTTTCGCAACCGCCTAGACACTTTATCATACCCAAACTATCTTTTGCTGCGCCACCGGCTTCGACTTTAGAGCAGTAAACCGATCCGATATTATCTCTAAGGCATTCGCCTTTGCCACATTTTACGTTTCCGGTGCTATCTGTCTCAATGCCGCCTGCTGGAAATTCTGAACACCAGACATAGCCAACGGAATCCTGTTTACATTTGGCTTGAATTAATGTTGGCATGCCTAAAAGCAGCGTCAGCAAAAGCACAATATCCAACCAGGAACGATTATTTTTCATGCACACCTCCTTTGCTAATTAATAGAACAACAGTAAACCAAGAATCCGACAAATTAAAGCCTTATCCATCTGAGCAGCTATCCCCCTGAAAACAACCCTCGATTTCCATTTTTTTCTCAATATAGAGCAAAGGCTGCATCTTTTCCCGCGTCCACTGCGGAGCAACTAGTTCATCCCAGCGATTGGCCACGGCAGCCAGCCTTTGAACCGCTACTCTCGGAGACAGATGGCGTAAAAACAACACCACTTTGCGGGCGTACTCTTCCAGCTCTACCGCTTCAAACTCGCCCCTGCGGTACAGGTCTGCCAAAGGAGTACCCTCAAGTACATGTAAATTATGTAATTTGACATTGTCGATGGGTAGTTCGTTTATACGCCTTGCCGTCTCAATCAATTGTCCGTCTGTTTCCCCTGGCAAGCCAAAAATCAGATGTATCCCTATATCCGCCTGAGTTCGCTGATGCAGCATGTTTATCGCATTGACAGCACTTTCAACATCGTGTCCACGGCGTAAAAATCTTAGTTGTTCATCATAGAAACTCTGTACCCCTAACTCAACCATGAGATAACTCTGTTCAGCTGTATCTCTAAATAGAGGGTAGATTCTTTCCGGCAGGCAATCCGGCCGGGTCCCTACCACAACTCCCTCAACATCGGGCTCAGATAGTGCGGTCGCGAACCGTTCCTGCAACGCCGATATCCGGCCCAGCGTATTGGTATATGCCTGAAAATAGACTAGAAATTTTTTTGCTCGCAAACGCCGTTTAACGTGTTTGCGATTACTCGCTATCTGTTCCTGCAGAGAAAGTTCTCTTTCCCGAGGATAGGCAGCCGAACCCCATTCATCACAAAAAATACAGGCTTCCATTTTAGAGCTTTGCCGGTTGGGACAGGTCTCCGCAACACTAACGGAAATTTTACCAACTTTTTCTCCAAACCTAGACTTGAAGTACTGACTGATCGGGTAATAGCGTCGTTCGTTCCAGCTTGTCAACTTATCGCTCATGTTCAAATGAATAATTACAGGAGATTAGTAATTCATCCCGTGCCTGGTGATAATGCTCGTAATCTCTGTCTGACTTTTGTATAAAAGAGTCATTAACCAGGCTCGTTAGAATTCGATTTGACGACCAGCTTCATCCAGTCGATTAATCGTCACTCCGCGCACCTTTGCCTCTCCGGACTGTTCATGTACAGTGATCTTTATGAGAACATCTTCTCGATCGAATCTGCCATTCATAATAAATTCGCCAAGCGTGCCGTCACTCCCGGAAAAATACTTACCAATAATCAGATTATTTATTTCGATGATTGAACCCAAAACGCTAAATTTTTCCAGCTGCGCTAGCCCTTCCTCACTCTGCGCCTGCTCCTTAAACTCATCGCTTAAACGATCCGTAAAGTCATCCAGCTCCCAGGATTTAGACATATCTTTCACAAAAGACCTGACGAAGCTTTCGTGGTAATTCTTAAACTTTTGCGATTCCTGGGATATATAGATACCCGTGACCACAATAACGCCAAATATCAGAGTACCTGCGATCAGTAGTTTGTCTCTAGATCTCATGAAAAAATTTCCTACCATTAATGATGTAATTCAAGACTTACATTAAGCCAATTCAAAGTGGCCACAAGTTTACATGATTGACTGGAACAAGCCTGAATTAATTCAACAGGTTCATTGATCCGAATCAAAGGAATTTAAACCTGCCCGGGTGCAGGACCAGTCAACTGAAAACTGTTTACTCACTAATATTAATACCAGTATCCCCACCTTTCATTACGGTATAACCGATAGGTTACAACACCCTGCTGTTGCGCCGTCAAACTGATCGCTCCCGTATCAACTGTGCTCAACGTTATGGCACCCAAAGATCGGTATCGTTCGACTATATCCGGCTTGGGATGACCAAATCGATTTCTATAACCAGCAGCAAAGACAACCTGATCTGGCCTGACTTTATGGATAAATGGGTCACTTGAAGAGGTTCGGCTGCCATGATGAGGGGCGATTAACAAATTCGCCTTCAATTGTTCCGAAAACTGGTTGATCAGAGAGTTCTCTGCTTGCTGCTCAATGTCTCCGGCTAATAAAGTAGCAAAGGTGCCGTTATCAACCCTAAGCACACAGGAACGATTATTTTCGTTGTTCCAGACATCAGGCGTCGCCTGCATCAGCATAAACTCGATACCATCCCAATCCCATCTACGCCCCGAGCTACAACCAGTTACCTGTTCGTAAAACAAAGCCGGAGGTTCTGAACCTGCGACAATATCACCAAATTCTACCTGAGCAGCCAAATCCGCTAATGCGCCCGCATGATCGTTATCACTATGACTCAGTACAATTCGGTCAAGATAGCGGATATCTGTTCTCTGAAAATAGGGCAAAAGTACTGCATCTGCTGCATTAAAGGATTCGCTGTAGCGCGGACCTACATCATAAATCAATCTATGTCGAGCGGTTTCAACTAACACTGAAAGCCCCTGCCCTACATCAAACACGGTCAACTCATAGGTGCCGTTCTCATTGAGATCATCCTGTTTGGTAACTAGAGGCAGCAACATAAGAATCGCCAACCCTCTGCCGGGCAGACCCTTTGGCAACGCCAGTAAAATCATGCCGACGAGTGCAATAGCAAGACTTAGGGGCTCTGGATTAAACTCCAATAGAGCAAATGGCCATTGCTCCAGAATCGCCAACCCCTTAAACACCAGCGCTACAATTTGATCTGCCAGAAACAGTAGTTTAGCGCTCAAATCCTCTGACAGCAGCAACAGCAGCCCCCCACTCAAACACAGAGGCACAACAGTCATGCCTACCAATGGAATAGCAAAACTATTCGCCAATGGCGAAATCAATGAGAATTGTCCAAAGAAAAAAAGCAACCCGGGAATAAATACAAGAAATACCAGCCATTGCGGTCGTCCCCATCGCCACCAAAAACCCGGGGTTCCCGTGTAGCCCTTAAAGCCCAGAATCAGCGCTGCAACCGCCCCAAAGGATAACCAAAAACCGACTGACCTAACCGCCAATGGATCCCAGAGCATAACAAAAAGTAACGCTGCCAAAAAACTGTCATAAATATCGGTGTGTCTTTTAAAGACTCTTCCCATCAACATGATGGCAAGCATGATTAGTGCTCTTTGGGTGGGCAAAGAAAAGCCCGCTAACGCGCAGTATCCGGTACTACCGAGTAGCGCGGCGACGGAAGCAATCTGCTGTGCCGCTACCCTGGGCGCACCCAATAAAATAAAACGACTGGTGAAAATTATGATCGAGTAAAAGCAGAGTGATATGAATCCAACATGCAAACCGCTGATCACGAAAAGGTGATTGGTTCCGGTTCGGGTTACCGTGCGCCACAAATCCCCATCCATTTCAGATCGATCGCCAATGAGCAGGGCACGCAACACCTCCGGGTAAGATGTCTGCGCCCCCGACTGCGCCAATCTCTGCGCCAGAACATAGCGCGAGCGATCTGCAAGCGAATTCCATCCTGGCTCAGATAAAAGTCGATTCTGCGAATCTGCTCGAACATAACCGGTCGCACCAATACCCTGCCGGAACAGATAGGTTTCGTAATCAAATGATCCGGGGTTTGCCAAGCCGTGAGGCCGTTTTAATCGGATCGTTAACCGCCAATACTCCCCTGGCTTTACCGGTTGATCTGTCTGATACCAGTTAAGACGTATTTTTTTAATCTGTTGATCGATTACCGCTCCGTCGGAATCCCGCAATGAGCGAACATTCATTAAAAAGCGCTGCCGAGCTCTATTGTTTGTTATTACTGATACATCAGGAAGACCCACGACTTCACCCTCAACGATGAGATCAATATTTTCATACTGATGGGGAATAATTTGATGCAAGCCAAGACAACCGTAAATGACACCCCATATCAAACCGAAACTTAATGCACCGAAAAGTTTTAATGGTTTATACTTCAATGAGACCACGACACAAAAAGTCAGTGGAAGCAGGATCAAAACAAGTGGCCAGCCCAATTCTGGCAATTTTGGAAAGAGGGTAACGACACTAATGCCGATACAGCAGCTAATTATCCATGAGCGCATAAAGAGTTCCTTCTCCTAGCGGATTACTATATTTTAATGTATGCCACGTAAATTTTTTAAGCGAATTCTCCCAGATCCCGTCAAGATAAAAGAAAACCGATATCTGGCGTTACTTGGTGACAGTATTCACGAGTCTGAACTCTGGCACCTAACCAAGCGTTCCGTAGCCGGTGCTTTTTTTATCGGCATATTCTGCGCATTTCTGCCAATACCCTTCCAATCACTGCTTGCTGCAACTCTGGCAATTTTATTTAAACGCAATTTAGCACTATCAGTAGCACTGGTGTTTATCACCAATCCAATAACAATGCCGCCTATTTTCTATTTTAATTACTGGATTGGCAGCCTGCTACTCAGCGATCCCGCAGTTTATCAGCAAGCCCACATAAATGACATTTGGGGATGGCTGACAAAAAATTTCGACACCATAGGTAAGCCGTTAATTCTAGGCTCTTTAATCAGCGGCCTGGTATTTGGTTACCTCAGCTACCTCGCCATTCACTGGTTTTGGGTTTGGAAAGTGACTACACGTTGGAAAATCCGCAAACAACTGCGTAGAAGTAAAATAAGACAGCTAGGCCGATCAAAAGCACTGTTCACGAAAAGCTCTAAATAGTTTCCAGTTCCATTCGGCTTAGCAAAATATGCAATCAATTAAATTGCAGATGCTATGTCGTCTTCGCCTCTAACAAAGAGCTAAGGAGAGTCTGATTAATTCCTTAAGCAATAAAAGACTCGCGCGCAAGCGTCAAGGCTCCATCTTCCAATAGATAGGTGCAGTCCATTCTGTCCGCCAACTGAGTATCATGCGTGACCATGATAAAACTTATCGCAAATTCACGATTTAACTCCGTCATAAGATCATGAATCGACTCTGCCGTTTTACGATCCAGATTACCTGTAGGCTCATCCAGCAGCACACAATCCGGTCTCATAACCAGAGCCCGGGCGATAGCCACTCTCTGCCTTTCTCCCCCTGACAATTCCGGTGGTTTGTGATCTGCTCGGGATTTCAACCCTACCTTTTCCAGTAACTCCATCGCCGCTTCAGCCGCTTCTTTGTGGCTTTTTCCACCTATCAAAAGGGGCATGCCTACATTTTCAAGCGCGGTAAACTCCGGTAACAAATGATGAAACTGGTACACAAATCCGAGCTTTTTATTTCTTAGGTTTCCTCGCTCTCTTTCCGAAATTTTCGCTAGATCCTGTCCACCTAGACAAACAGAACCTCGGTCGGGATTATCAACTCCACCCAGCAGGTTAAGTAGTGTTGACTTACCTGACCCCGAAGCACCCACTATGGCGATTCGTTCACCGCGTTTAACTGACAAATTGATGCTATTGAGTACCGCCAAATCTCTCGGCCCTTCATGGTAACTTTTACATAGGTCTTCACAGCGTAATACGATATCGCCCGCGTCCAAACTACTCATACCTTAGTGCCTCCGCCGGCTGTATTTTCGCGGCCCTCAACGAAGGGTACAGGGTTGCAAGGAAGCTCAATCCTAATGCAGAAGACGCTACTATAAGAATATCCTCCAGTAGAAGTTGTGATGGGATATAACTAATAAAATAAACATCCGAACTCAAAAACTGAATATTGAGTGTGCGCTCCAGCCATGCTACAACATCACTGACCGACAGGGCTAAGATAGTACCCAGCAATGTACCCAGTAATGTACCAATGACACCAATAACAGCACCTTGAACCATGAAAGTTGCCATAATGGTTCCGGGGCTTGCCCCCATCGTCCTCAGGATCGCGATATCCGCTCGCTTATCGGTGACTACCATTACCAACGTGGAAATTATATTAAAGGCTGCCACGGCAACAATCATCAATAACAATAAGCCAATCATTGTCTTTTCCAGCTTTATCGCCTGAAACAAATTACCCTGACTGCGGGTCCAGTCACTTGCCCAGTATCGCCCAGGCAACGCAGAAGCGATGCGCCAACCGACTTCTCCTGCTTTAAATAAATCTTTGAGTTTTAAGCGAATACCATGTACACCCTCCCCCAATCGATATAGCTTGGCAGCATCAGTAAGGTGAACCAGCGCCATATTACTATCCAGCTGAGCGCCAACTTTAAAAATACCCTGTATCTTAAAGCGCTTTAATCTGGGCAGTATACCCGCCGGCGAAGCCGTTGCCTCCGGTAAAACCAGCGTGACCTTATCGCCCTTGCTAACCCGTAAGCTTCGAGCCAGCAACTCGCCTAGAATGATCCCGAATTCGCCCGCTTGCAGGTCCTCCAATTCGCCTTCAAGCATGTGTTGCCCAATAATAGATACTCCATGTTCCCATTCAGGAAGGATGCCGCTGACCAGAACACCATGCACAGTCCCGGCATGGGTTAACATACCCTGCCCCTGTATAAACGGAGCCGCAGCCACTACCTCACTGTCTTGGCTCGCCGCTTCTGTCACTGACTTCCAATCTTGAATCGACCCATTGCTATGGAGGGATACATGCGGAACCATACCCAATATTCGTTCTCGTAACTCTCTGTCAAAACCATTCATTACCGAAAGTACAAGAATCAACACTGCAACGCCCAGTATCATGCCCAGCATGGCCGTCATTGAGATGAAAGAAATAAAGTGGTTTCTGCGTTTAGCGCGGGTATAACGCAATCCAATGAAGAAAGGCAGCATTCGATACATGACTAGCCCAAAACTTTAGTGTTAGCAAATATTTCCATGTAGCTGAAAGAATCCATTAAACTGTTATACTTATAAGGGTTTTAGAATAAAGTTCTCTATGACCAATCAGTCAGATAAGCAATAGATTACGAATTAGCGGATTTTAACTGAATGACAACAGGTGTACAGGATAATAGGGATTTTTATCGTATTCAGGACGTGGCGTTTCTGGAATTCGAGGAAATCGATCCCGAACAGATAAAATCGGGCAGGGTTATCTTTCCTCTTGAGGTTTCCCCCCAATTTCAGCTGTTAAACAAATTGCATACCATTGATTCTGAACACAGCGCTTTGCTAAAGGTCATTGGAGGCAATAACCGAGATATTGCCGCATACCTTAAAAGCATCAACGAGAAAATTGAATTATTAGCGCATAGCGTTGTTGAATATAGCGAGGCTATCGATAATTTAGCGCTGCAGGAAATTACGCTCAGTGAGGGTGGCTTGTCATTCACAAGTGCCAGAGCGCTGAGTTTAGACACTTATCTCGCACTAAAAGTAGTATTGCTACCTTCCTATGTTGGTCTATTATTAATCGGACGCGTAGTGAACTGTAACGAGCATATCAGCGGTGATTTTTTAATTAATCTTATTTTTGAAAACCTCTTGGACAATGATCGACAGCTGATTGCCAGACACGTTTTGCAACACCAGGCCAAACAACGCCGAGAAAGTATCACCGGCAAAGACAAGGAGACAGATCAACCATGAACAAACAAGCCATGCTGTTCGTCATCACACTATTCTGCAGCACCACTGCTCTATCACAAGCTCTGGAAATCAGCGTATCCAAACAGGCACCGGGTTTGCAGAATATCGAGCGTCCTGTTAATGGGATGGATAAGAATAGCGTCGAAAACCGCTTTGGCCCACCCACAGAAATGACTACACCAGTGGGCGACCCACCCATTAGCAAATGGATTTACAACGACTTTACCGTGTACTTCGAATACAACACTGTGCTCCACTCTGTGCTTCGACACCAGGCCAAAGGAACAGAATAGAGCTGTCAATTACTGCGCAATTCAGGGTTCAGAGGCATCAATTTCGGTCATCTCGAATTTCTGGGATCCTGTATTCCATTTAAAGATCACATCGTAGCTTTTACCCTCAACGGATAACCCTTTAATTTTAAAACTGTTTTGGGAAGTTTTTTCGTATCCGCCATCCAGTGAAACCTGATTCGAATCAGAAACAAAGGCCGCATCAAAGGCCTCTACATTAAAGGTATGGGTGACCTCGGTGGTACGGAAAAACCAATCCATTACGCGAACCGTCAGTGTATGCTCACCCGGTTCCAAAAGGCTCCAGGCCATTGCCATGGAAAAACCTGCGCTCTCCGATCCCGGTCGATCTTTGTAGAGTTTCTTAACATCCTCTCGCGTGCCACCTCGGGGCACACGTGTAAAGGTTTCACCATCGAGTAACAGATCGATCCGCAAAATATCGGCGTTTCCTACTGCCCACCCTCTGATATTACTGATTCCGCTGACGGTGGCACTTTCCCCCGGCTCCTCTAACACGACCTCTATCCCATCATCGGTAAAAGCCGGATTTGAATAGAGCACCTCGACACCTTTAATATCATCAGCAGTCGGCTCATCAATACTGTCGATAAAGCTCGCCATTATCGCGGGTACATCGTCTTCGTGATTGAGACCGATTACATGGCCAAGCTCATGGATTAAAACTCGCTTAAAGTCCATGGTAAACGGGCGCAGAGGCCCATCATATACATCCCAATCAACATTATTATTGATAACGACATCCGACTCCAGGGTATAAATGTCGTCGGTAATGATAGCTACCGAAAATGTAATAGCCAAAGTATCCTCGTCAAAAGGCACACCACAGGCATCATCGGCAAAAGCAACTGTATTTCTATCATCCCCGAAAAAGTTGGGTGGGAAAACACTACAGGGATCAACCTTTACCGAAATCAGATTAAACTCAAACTCGGTATTCTCCCCCCATGTATTAAGTGCCTCAACTGCTGCTGCATGCCAGGTGGTACCCGAACCGCTAGAACCGGACAAATTGATATAAATGGGTAGTGGTTCCTGTATGGTGCGAAAAGCCAACTCATAGGCGTACACCGTATGACAAAATAGACTGAGCAAAAGCAGCGTCGCTATTTTCCTACACATTGCGGGTCTCCTTACCTTGATTTGATCCAATTCTTAAACTGTTGCGTACTCACGTGTGAAGTGGATTGGCTTTTTAGCTTCAGCCCTTTCGCCACCCTTCCTCCAATCACACTGACGCCGCCAGGCTCCGCTGATGTGGCACCCGGCAACTCTACCAAATAACGTCCGTCAGCTGCTTTGACTCTCGCTTCATCAGAACTCTTCTCATCAATAATGAAGTGTCCCTGACTCCAACCTTTAAGTGGATGTACAGAGGTCTTTTGGGGGTCACGCACAAAATAGATGCCACGTTCACCCAGCAATGGAATCTGCATATTGTCAATTTTGAGCTGACGGCCTGTTACACGACCGCCCAAAAAGTGAAGGCTGATCTGATCATCACCCCACTCACCTTTGACAACTTCATTGATCTGAAAGGTGACCCTGGTCATAATCGCCCTCCCCTTACTCGCCGGTTCAGCGGTCACTTCTATCACAGTAGCATCAACAACCAGATTGGCACCACTAACCACCTGCTCCATATCAAGCTGCCGGACACTGGACGCCCACGCAGATAATGGAAAAATTGCCGTAGAAATTAAAAACAGATACTTTGCGAACATAAATATGCGATTCATACCAGTCACCTCCTGTCTCTCGCCATTCCCATTTAGAGATGTCTGGCATCTCATTTATTGTGGTCTCAATCGAAATCCAATGTACCCTGTCAGGCTACTCATCAGCAAGAAAAATTTAGAATCTCAACAAAATTGAATGATCACTTACAGCCCAACAGACATATCTCTGAAAGAGATTCAGATTATCTATACCAAAGTCTAATTTTCTTTATTATTCGATCAGGTAGCCTAATAGGTTTTAATGCAACATTACCATTTGATAACCGACCAGGACCATCGCGATGCTCGAGATCACCAGTCACCCCATACCCGAAAAATTTAAAGAAGCCGCTTACATAAACGAACAGCAATACCAGCAAATGTATCAGGTATCTATCGATAACCCGGAAACGTTTTGGGCTCAGCAGGCCAGCGAATTCCTTGATTGGCAGCGTCACTGGGATGCTGTTTGTTCCTTCGATTTCACTAAAGGAGAAACAGCATGGTTTAGTGGTGGCCAGCTTAACGTCAGTTATAACTGTATTGACCGCCATCTGGACAAACGTTCCCGGCAAACCGCTATTATCTGGGAGGGGGACAACCCTGAAGATTCAAGAAAAATCAGCTATAAGGAGCTGCACCAGCAGGTTTGCCGGTTTGCCAATGTATTGAAGCAACGAGGTGTGGGAAAAGGTGACCGGGTTTGTATCTATATGCCGATGATACCGGAAGCAACTTACGCAATGTTGGCCTGCGCACGTATTGGCGCTGTCCATTCGGTGGTTTTCGGTGGTTTTTCTCCCGAAGCGCTTAAAGACCGTATTCTTAACTCCGATTGCCGCACCCTGATAACCGCTGACGAAAGTGTTCGAGGAGGCAAAAACATTCCACTCAAAGCGAATGCCGATAAAGCATTGGCAGATTGCCCGAATGTATCGACTTGTATTGTTGTTCAGCGCACTGGAAATGAAGTTGAATGGGACGAGACAAGAGATCTTTGGCTCCACGAAGCAATCGCAGAGGTGAGTGACCAGTGCGATCCAGAGCCTATGGACGCTGAAGACCCACTCTTTATCCTGTATACCTCTGGATCGACTGGAAAACCAAAAGGTGTACTGCACACCACCGCTGGCTACCTATTGCAGTCAGCCATGACGCATAAGTATATATTTGATTATCAGGATGGGGACATCTATTGGTGTACCGCTGATGTAGGTTGGATAACCGGCCACTCCTACATTGTTTACGGACCTTTGGCGAATGGCGCAACCACTCTGGTTTTCGAGGGTGTGCCGACCTACCCTGATGCCTCCCGTTTTTGGCAGGTAATTGACAAACACCAGGTCAATATTTTTTATACCGCGCCGACTGCAATCCGCGCACTCATGGGAGCAGGAGACCAGTATGTCAATCGCTCCTCCAGATCATCGTTAAAATTACTCGGAACCGTAGGTGAGCCCATCAACCCCGAAGCCTGGGAGTGGTACTATCAGATCGTAGGAGACAAAAAATGTCCCATTGTAGACACTTGGTGGCAGACAGAAACCGGAGCGGTAATGATTACACCATTACCTGGCGCAACAGATCTTAAACCAGGCTCAGCAACCCGCCCATTCTTTGGCGTCAAGCCAGAGTTACTGGATACTGACGGCAATATCATTAAGGGACCGGGCGAAGGCAATCTGGTTATTTCTCAATCATGGCCCAGCCAGATTCGAAGTATTTATGGTGACCATCAGCGAATGATCGACACCTACTTTTCCACCTATCCGGGATACTACTTCACTGGCGACGGAGCACGCAGGGACGAAGATGGTTACTACTGGATAACCGGGCGGGTTGACGATGTGCTAAATGTCTCCGGTCACCGCATGGGAACGGCAGAGATAGAAAGTGCACTAGTGCTGCACGACGCAGTTGCCGAAGCTGCAGTGGTTGGCTATCCACACGACATTAAAGGTCAAGGGATCTATGCTTATGTGACCCTGATGCATGACTGCGAGCCATCAAATGCATTACAGGCGGAATTAGTGGGCATGGTAAATCAGGAAATAGGCCCCATTGCCAAACCTGACGTCATACAATGGTCGCCTGGCTTGCCAAAAACACGTTCTGGTAAAATCATGCGACGGATCTTGCGCAAAGTGGCCGCCAATGAGTTGGATAATCTGGGCGATATCAGTACGCTGGCCGATCCTTCAGTGGTTCAGGAGATTATTAGCAACCGACCTGCCTTATAAAATAAAAGCCCGAAGCTTCCCTGCTTCGGGCTTTTCTCATTAGCATTTTACTCTCCGGGCAACCACCGATTAACGCGCGTCAGTTTATGCAGATTGTTGTAATAACCCTTTAGCCTGGAACAACGTCTCTATCTCCCGCAAACTTTCCGGGTCATCGATCGTAGAGGGGGTGGTATAGGATTCGCCCGCGGCAATCTTGCGAATCACTTTTCTCAGAATCTTCCCAGAACGTGTTTTCGGCAGCCTTTTAACCTGATAAACCTGATGCAGACAGACCACGGCTCCAATATCACGACGCACCATAGCCACCATCTCCTGCTGCAAAGTGTCCTCGTCGATCGTTTCACCATCCTTGAGCAATACCAGCGCAATCGGCACCTGTCCCTTGAGATCATTATGTATACCAATCACCGCACATTCAGCAACCCCTGAATGCGAAGCCACCACTTCCTCAATCTGACCGGTTGAAAAACGGTGGCCTGCTACGTTCATCACATCATCGGTCCGGCCCATAACAAACAGGTACCCCTCCTCATCCAGGTATCCCCCGTCACCCGAAAGATAAAACCCCGGAAAATCCGCCAGGTAACCCGCCTGAAAACGATCAAAATTTCTCCATACGGTCGGCAAACAGCCTGGCGGCATTGGCCGCTTCAGTACAATATTGCCCTGGACTCCAGCCGCCACAGGATGTCCAGTATCATCCAGTATCTGCACATGATAACCCGGCACAGGAAATGTGGCCGAGCCAGGCTTCGTGGGTTTCGGCTCGACACCCATCATATTGGCTGCAATTGCCCAACCGGTTTCTGTCTGCCACCAGTGATCGACCACTGGCACCTGAAATGTTTCCTGCAGCCAGTGATACGTAGGTGGATCCAGACGTTCGCCCGCCAGGTAAATCACTTCAAGGGAGGATAGATCGTATTGTCGCGCCAACTCCGCTTGAGGATCCTCCTTTTTGATAGCGCGAAAAGCAGTCGGAGCAGAGAAGATCGCTTTGACAGCATATTCCGAGATAACCCGCCAAAATGCTCCCGCATCCGGGGTCCGCACCGGCTTACCTTCGTATAAGACCGTGGTACAACCGCTGATCAACGGCGCATAAACAATATAGGAATGCCCGACAACCCATCCCACATCTGAAGCTGCCCAGAACACTTCGCCCGGCTGGATATCATAAATAGCCGACATACTATACTTCATTGCCACAGCATGGCCTCCATTATCTCGGACAATACCCTTTGGCGTTCCTGTAGTGCCAGAGGTGTAGAGAATGTAGAGGGGATCGGTAGCCTTCACCGGCGTACAGGCAACGGGTTCGGAAATTGAGACCAGTTTGTGCCAGTCATAATCTCTGCCCTGCAGCAGCGATGCCTGACACTGTTCACGTTGCAGAATGACGCAATGCTGCGGTGGACACTGTGCCACCTCGATGGCCTTGTCCAGCAATGGTTTATATTCAATGATCTTGTCCATTTCAATACCACAGGACGCCGAGAGTACCACTTTTGGTTGGGCATCATCGATACGCACTGCAAGCTCATGGGCTGCGAAGCCTCCAAAGACCACTGAATGAATGGCTCCGATCCGTGCGCAGGCCAGCATGGCAACCGCAGCTTCAGGCACCATCGGCATATAAATAAGTACCCGATCACCTTTATTGACGCCAAGTTTTTTCAGCCCACCTGCCAGGGTGGCCACCTGGGAGGTCAATTCTCTGTAACTAATCGCTCGCTTTGTACCTGTAACCGGAGAATCATATAGAACCGCAGTTTGATCTCCCCGTCCCTGCTCCACGTGATAATCCAGAGCCAGATAAGCTGTATTCAGCTCGCCATCAGCAAACCAGCGATCGATCCCATTTTCATCCTGGCTGAGGATCTGTTGGGGAAACTTAAACCAAGACAAAGCCTGCGCCTTATCCAGCCAAAAGCTTTCCGGGTCTGATACGGATTGACCGTATTCTTCTGCATAATTACTCATATGAAATCTCCATTCAACCTGATTTCTTCAATAGTGTTTTAAGCGAAAGTACTTGATCACCTGCAATATGTTCGGCCTGAGCTAGAAAAAGCTCGGCCGTAGCGACTGCATCTGAAAGAGCATCATGAGCCTTGTAAACAGGCAGGTGATAACGCTCACGACATTGATAGAGTCTAAGCTTCGCCGACTCACCCTGGTGACCTCGCGCATACAGCCGACTTATCTCCAGCTTTAAAGTATCCACAATCCGCGCGATCAACGGCACCGCATAAAGCTGTTTAAACGCAATATTCAAAAACTGCATATCCAGTGGTGCATGGTGTAACAACAACACCCTTCCCCTCAGGCTCTCTAGAAAGCGTTCAAGCGCATATTCAAGGGTTACCGCTTGCTCCAATTCACGATCGTGAATACCATGAATGGTGGCACTATCACCCACACTCGCACTGGTTTTGACCATCAACCGGGATGCCTGGGACATCACCACCTTTCCTCCAATCACAGGCACGTAAGCCACACAGACAATCTCGCCTGATTGGGCATCCAGGCTGGTTAACTCCAGATCAGCCGCCAAAAACTCTATGTTTCTGTAATCTGAATTCCTATCCGGCAATCTATATTTCAGGTACTCACACATCGGTGTGTGCTGTGACTCACGTCGATACCATTTCTGTTTGATTGCCGCCAACATCACATAAACCCACGGGTAAATTTAAGACGTAACGCCGACTGCGCCTGGTTTACCACTTCAAAAGCATCCTTTAGCTGGTGTCGAACCAAGTCGGACATCTCGTCCGGTATAAGGTAATTATCGGGTTTTTCAGATCGAGCCAGCTTGTTCCCCTGATGGAGTAACCGTTGATGGGAAATAAATTCATAGGCATCCAATAAATTCCGAGCATCTTTGCGCGTAATAACACGGTCTTCCGCCAAAGCCTGGAGTCTTTCAATGGTGTTCACTCGCTCCATACCTACTGATAGCGCATACACCCTCGCCAAATCGATAATGGGTACAACTCCCCGGTGTTTTAGATCCAGCGTATTGATGTGATCACCATCCCGTTCAAGCACGAAGGTTTTAAAGAAACCCAGCGGCGGTGTCGTCTTGAGGGCATTTTGAGTTAAATAAGCCAAAAAAATGTCGTTGCCCTTTGCGCAATCACAAACAACTTTATGCAATCGATCAAAAAGAGACTGTTCGCCATACACTCGGCGCATATCAAAAAAAATACTGGTGTGCATCAACGCTTTAGAATCCGGTTCGTTAATCCAGCTTTGAAAACGATCTTTCCAAACCCGCAGTGACTGCCGCCAGCGCGGCGTTTTGGCCATGATTTCGCCAGGACAAAAGACATAACCGCAGGCATCCAGCCCGGTACAAACGTAATCCGCAAACTCTGAAAAATACTGATCATGTTCAGGCTTAGCTGAATCATCAATGAGCAGTGCATTATCCTGATCTGAAATTGCTGTTTGATCCTGTCGTCCCTGCGAACCAAATGCTAACCAGGCAAAAGGCACGGGTGCCTTGCCCAGTTTTTCCTGAGCCTGCAGAATTAATTGTTTGGTAAATGCATCACTGACACTGGTAATTATCCGTCCGATTTCATCGGCTTTGGCATCGGCTTCGATCAAGTTGCGTAGTAGCATGGGTATATCCCGGCTCACTTCTTTGAGTCCCGAAATATCTTCTTGCCGACTTATTTCACTAATCAAGTAAACTGGATCTGATTTTTGCGCCTTTACCAGATCGGTTGTCGATAAAACGCCAAAGATCCTATCAGTGCTATCCGCAACAACCGGCAGGTAATGAATATTATGCTCTGTCATCAGCATTGTTGCTTCAAAAACAAAATCTTGGACTGATACCGTAATTGGGTTGGGCGTCATTATTGCTGTTACCGGCGTATCACTCCCTTTCCCCTGTGCTAAGACCCGTGAGCGCATATCCCGGTCTGTTATGATACCGATCAGCTCCTCTTGATCCATGACCAATATTGAGGAGACACGCTGCTCGGTCATCATCCTGGCTGCATCAGCCACATTTGCCGACTTATCGATAGTAACGACACCAGGAGTGATCACATCACGAACGCGTCGAGCCAACTGATGATCCTGGTTGCGAGTTAATACCGCCTGCTTTAATCTTTTGGCATGCGCCTGATGAAAGAAACGCTCAAAGGGCCGATTATGGCTACGCAAATAGCTAAAAGTTTCCTCGTCAATTTGATACAGCAGACCATCCTCGATCACAGCCACCCTGTTACTGATAGCATCGCCGGTCAGCAGCGAGGGATAACCAAAATAGCCACCTTCAGCAACTCGATCCACCAGGTCGCCCTCCTCACTTCGGACTTCAAATGCACCAGTACGAACAATATAAAGTTGTGGTTTTTGGTAATTTAGAACACTTGCCTGGGACCCTTTGCGGTAATAACTGATTTGTATACTTTTAGCGGCTTTGGCTAGCAGATTTTCTGGTAGCTGATCGAAGGGCACACAGGCTGCAAGGTAATCTTTGATTTCCTGAACCTCAACACTGATTGTCACAATAACACCCCTTCGTTTCTTGCCTATTATCTGGAACGCAACAATCTCCCAGCCCAAGCTGGGCGGAGAGATTGTCTTTTAAGCTATATTGACTATCCGATCAATGTGCCTGCGCAACTCCAGACCCTTTGGGATAACGAATACCCTCCACCATCTCTTGAACCTCGACGGGAGCATCGTTAGTTAATTTATTGACCAGGAATGCCACTCCGAAATTCAGTAGCATACCCAAGGTGCCAATACCTTCCGGTGAAATCCCAAACAACCAGTTCTCAGGAGAGTTCGCTGCCGGATTGATAAATTTAAAGTAAACGATATAGGCCGCTGTAAACAGGATACCGCTTAACATACCACTGATCGCTCCCTCTTTATTCATACGCTTGTAGAATATGCCCATAATAATCGCGGGGAAGAAGGAGGAAGCAGCCAAGCCGAAGGCAAAGGCGACCACCTGCGCCACAAATCCTGGTGGATGAATACCTAGATAGCCCGCCACAGTAATCCCCACCGCTGCTGCAATTCGAGCAAACAGCAGCTCCTGCCGGTCAGTTATTCGAGGCATCAAGTTGCGCTTCAATAAATCGTGGGATATGGATGTGGATATCACCAGCAGTAGCCCTGCGGAGGTCGACAGAGCCGCAGCAATACCGCCTGCTGCCACCAGCGCTATCACCCAGTTTGGCAGGTTGGCAATTTCCGGATTAGCCAACACCATAATATCACGATCAATTTTCATCTCGTTACGCTCATCTGCCGCGTAAAACATCTTGCCGTCTTCGTTCTTATCTTCCCACTTGATCAGGCCGGTACGTTCCCAGTTTTTGATCCAGCTCGGGGCAGATTCATGGAACGTACCCTGCATGTCTTCACCATTAATGGTGTTGATCATATTAACTCGTGCAAAAGTAGCAACAGCAGGCGCTGTGGTATAGAGCAGTGCGATAAACAGCAGAGCCCAACCAGCAGATTTACGAGCATCGCGTACTTTGGGTACAGTAAAGAAACGCACAATCACATGGGGCAATCCTGCTGTTCCCACCATAAGAGCAGCCGTAATAAAGAATACATCGATGGTACTCTTTGTCCCCGATGTATAGGCCGTAAACCCTAGTTCCTGGGATAACCCATCAAGTTTATCCAGCAGAAACACACCCGACCCATCAGACATCGTACTACCAAATCCCAACTGAGGAATTGCGTGCCCGGTCATCATGATCGAAATAAAGATTGCCGGCACCAGATAGGCACAGATCAAAACACAGTACTGAGCGACCTGCGTGTAAGTAATTCCTTTCATTCCTCCCAATACGGCATAGAAGAAGACGATAGCCATACCAATGATAACGCCCATGGTAATGTCAACCTCGAGGAATCGGGAAAATACCACGCCAACGCCGCGCATCTGTCCCGCCACATAAGTGAAAGACACAAAAATCGCACAGATCACCGCAACTGTTCTAGCCGTTTGCGAGTAGTAACGATCACCAACAAAATCCGGTACAGTAAATTTACCAAACTTACGCAAATAGGGTGCTAGGCATAGAGCCAGCAACACATAGCCACCCGTCCAGCCCATCAAGTAAACTGCACCATCATATCCCATAAATGAGATCAGTCCAGCCATTGAAATAAAGGAAGCCGCTGACATCCAGTCCGCTGCTGTCGCCATCCCATTTGCGACCGGGTGAACGCCACCGCCAGCCACATAAAACTCTTGTGTGGAACCCGCTCTGGCCCATATCGCAATACCGATATATAGCGTAAAGCTAAGACCGATAAGAATAAAGGTAAGTGTTTGAATATCCATTATCGACTCCTAGTCTTCGTGCACATTGTGCTTTTGGTCAATTTTGTTCATCTTCGCCACGTAGAAAAAAATTAGCGCAACAAAAACGTAAATTGCTCCCTGCTGAGCAAACCAAAAGCCCAGTTTGAAGCCGAAAAACTGGATCTGGTTTAGCTGATCGACAAATAAAATGCCGCAACCAAAGGAAACCAGAAACCAAACTAATAAAAGCTTTAACACGAGACCTATATTCTCGCGCCAATAGGCTTCATTGGATGAACTATCTTTATCGGTCATTGCCGCACCTCATACTTTCATGGGTTAATTGGATACTGGGACGATAACAATCTAACAAGGCTGCCCTTATCAGGCACTTAGACCTTCGTCTATTTTTTTGCTGAGCCGAGTTGCTATACAATGGCTTATCGTTGGCTTACCGGACGCAAACAACTTATGCTGCAACCTTGGCTATTGATTCTCTGCGCTCTCGCTTATATTGGCGCACTATTCGGTATCGCCTATTACAGTGACTTTCGCGTAAAAACCGGAAGGCCTCTGCCTCATCGTGCGTTAATTTTCAGTTTATCGTTAGCTGTGTATTGCACCTCTTGGACCTATTATGGTGCTGTCGGAAAGGCATCAAGCGATGGCTGGAGTTACCTGTCAATCTACATTGGCCCGATCATAACCTTTGTTTTTGGCTACCCTTTTTTGCGCCGGGTCACGACCATTTGTAAAGAACATAACATTACAACCATCGCCGACTTCATCTCTTCCCGATATGGAAAATCACAACTGTTAGCTGTATTAGTTGCTCTCATCGCAATCATGGGAACCCTTCCCTATATTGCTTTACAATTAAAAGCTGTAGCACTCAGCTATCAGGTTGTGACCTCAGAAATCGCTTCGCAAAGACAAATAGTGCCCGCTTTTTTCTGGGGCGAAAACGGATTGGATACGGGTCTGGTGGTAGCCTTGCTTATGGCCGTATTCAGCATCCTGTTCGGCACGCGCTACGTCAACGCATCTGAGCACCACGAAGGCATCATTGTAGCCATCGCATTCGAGTCTATTGTTAAGCTGTTAGCACTGATTGCTGTGGCGCTGTTTGCCGTATACAGCATTCATGGAGACTGGGGAGCCTTTATACAGAGTGCTAATCAGTCACCGGAACTGATCAACCTTTGGCGGAATCCGTCACTAAGCGACCACCTATTTAATGCTGGCTTTATTACACCCACAATTTTAGCGATGATGGCTATTTTTTTACTGCCCCGACAGTTCCATGTCACCTTTGTAGAAAGCACTGACAGGGAGCACTTGAAGACGGCTCGATGGCTATTCCCTCTGTATCTACTTATTACTTGCCTGGTAATCATTCCAATTACTATTACAGGATCAATGCTTTTTCAGGGCTTACCGATTAACCCGGATATGTTTGTACTGACACTGCCCATGTCTGAGGGTAGCAACCTGTTAACACTGGCCGCTTTTATTGGTGGATTTTCAGCTGCTACCAGTATGGTGATTATCGCGGTCATTACACTGAGTACCATGGTGTGTAATGACATAGTTATGCCCTGGCTGTTCAAAATCAATAAACTCAACCTTAAGGAGAAATCCGATCTAACCGGTTTGCTGCTAGGTATCAGGCGCTGTGCAATACTGGCCATCCTTCTATTGGGCTATGCTTACTACCGCTACATCAGCGAAATAGCAACCCTCGCATCCATCGGCCTGGTCTCCTTTGTCGCTGCAGCTCAGTTTGCTCCTGCCGTTATCGGTGGCGTTTATTGGAAACAGGGACATCGAAAAGGCGCAACCTATGGCTTGATTGCCGGATTTTCAATCTGGTTTTATACACTCTTACTACCCACTTTAGTCGACACAGGTTGGCTGTCCGAAGTATTTGTCGAACAGGGTTTATGGGGAATCAGCTGGCTTCGGCCATACGCACTGTTTGGTCTAGAGGGTTATGACCCTATCACGCACAGCCTGATATGGAGCATGGTTATCAACACCTGGTTTTATATCTATTTTTCATTAGGTAGTACTGCGCGCCTAACCGATCGAATTCAAGCTGCTCATTTCACACAGACATTTCTGGCACAACAACCCAAACCACGAATTCCCTGGTGGAGCACATCCGAAGTTGGTGAATTACGCTTACTGGCCGAGCGCTATATTGGCAAAGCCAGCACCCAAAAAGCTTTTGCCGAATATGCCCGAGAGAAAGAGACCGATCTAAGCCCATCTGAACAGGCGGACAGCGAATTGGTACGTTTTACTGAACACCTACTCGCCGGAGCGATTGGTGCTTCGTCCGCCAGACTCGTAATCACCTCAATGTTACGTAAGAAAAAGGACGTACCTATCGAGGATATCGTCAATATTGTCGACGAAGCATCACAGGCCATACAATTTAACCAGGATCTGTTGCACACCACCATCGAACATATCGATCAAGGTATCAGTGTGGTTGATAAAAATCTTCAAATTGTTGCATGGAACAATCGCTATATAGAGCTCTTTGACTACCCTTCCGGTTTAATACAGGTTGGACGCCCGATTGCCGAAGTTATTCGCTATAACGCTGAAAATGGTGAATGTGGCCCTGGCGATATAGATGACCATGTCAATAAGCGACTTCAATTTCTCGCTGCAGGCACTCCTCACTCTTTTCAACGCTTTAGGGATAACGGTACAGTGTTGGAAATGCACGGCAACCCCATGCCAGGGGGCGGCTTTGTCACCAGTTTCAGTGACATTACAGAACATAAAAAAATTCAACAGGAGCTGGTTGAAATCAATGAAAATCTGGAACAAAGAGTACAGGATAGAACTCAGGAACTCTCAGTTTTAAATCAAGAACTGCGTGCCGCAAATTCGAGCAAAACCCATTTTATTGCCGCAGTAAACCATGACCTGATGCAGCCATTAAACGCGGCGCGTCTTTTTACCTCATCTCTTATGCAAAAGACAGATTGTGAAGAGCAGCTGGTTAAGCGAATTGCGAAATCCTTGCAATCTGCGGAAGAAATACTCAACACACTGGTAGATATATCCAAACTGGACAGTGGTTCTTTGAAAGTAAATATAAAATCGTTCCCTGTGGCCGATATTCTGAAGACGCTGAGTGATGAGTTTTCAGTCGTAGCGGAGCAGCGCAACATACAGTTTGACACGTTACCCTGTTCACTCTTTATACAGAGTGACTCTCACCTGCTTCGCCGTATTTTGCAGAATTTTTTGTCTAATGCACTGCGATACACCAGAGAAGGTCGGGTATTGATCGGTTGCCGTCGCAGGCGGAGCTTATCGAATGAACCCAAACTTTTGATTCAGGTTTGGGACACAGGTGTGGGAATTGCCGAAACTGATATCAGCAGAATGTTTAAAGAGTTTGAGCGCTTGGACAATCAGCGCTCAAATCATGATAAAGGGGTTGGACTTGGGCTGGCCATTGCCAAACGGATTAGTCAAATTCTCGAGCATCCGATATCCGTTCAATCGCAGCTGGGCAGAGGTACCGTTTTCAGTCTGGAAGTCCCAGTTAGCACAAAATCACATATTCCAGCAACTGCAGATCGCCATTCAGTACCAGAAAAAGCATTAGAAGACCGGCTACCAGGAAGCTCAGATTTGAGTAACCTGAGGATTCTCTGTATTGATAATGATCCGGATGTGCTCGACGCTATGCAAGCCCTGCTACTTGGTTGGTCATGCCAGGTGGTGGCAGCCCTTTCTGAGACTGAAGCACTGAAAATACTGCGGGAAGGCTCTCTGAATATCGATATTATGCTCGTGGATTATCACCTGGATAAAGGACAAACGGGTATTGAAGCTATGAAAGCAATCAAGGAATATCTTGGTAAGCTTATCCCCGGTATTCTCATCACAGCCGACTTTAGCGAAGAGGTGAAGGAACAGGCTATCGACGAAGGCTATCGCTACCTGCGTAAGCCAGTAAATCCGGGTGCATTAAGAAGCCTTATTTCCAAAATATCTCGACATTTACTGAATACGCGCGTGTAAAAATGTGGCTAGCATGTTTCAAAACAACTTTTTAATTCTCAGTTCGCAGTATCCGACGACTCAACTTCCAGGTAGGTAGCCGCAACTGCCGCCGCCTGAGTACGATTACTGACTTCCAGTTTTTTGAAAATCTCGGTCAAATGAGCCTTGATGGTCGCTTCCGAAACACAAACTTCATCAGCGATTTGCTTGTTCAGGCGGCCATCTGTCAGCATCATCAAAATCCTGAATTGCTTAGGCGTCAACGTTGCCAGTCGATCAATAAAACCTGAATTGTCGCGAGTCACATCACTGATCTGCTCAGCCATCCCTTTAGGTAACCAGACTTCTCCCGCCAGCACCTGCTCAATGGCCTCTACGATAAGAGAGATCTGCGAGGACTTTGGAATAAAACCCGCTGCGCCAAACTCCATCGCACGTGCAATTGTTTCAACATCTTCACTGGCAGAGATCATAGTAACCGGTATCTGAGGACATTGTAGTCCTAAATAGCTAAGTGCAGAAAATCCAACAGCTCCGGGCATATGTAAATCCAGCATAATTAAATCACTATCATCATGATGGCGTATCACACGCTGTAGCGAAGAAAAACTATCAGCATCGATCACTTTAATATCGCCAAAAGACTGCTGAATCGCATGATGCAGTGCATCACGAAATAACGGATGATCATCCGCTATTATTATCTTGTTTGCTACATACATAAGGCTTCCTTTGTTCGGGAGCAAGCATTAAGCAATTGCTACAATCCTGTATTAATGTGCTATACCATCATACCAGACAAATTGTGCAACTAGACGATGGTCGAGTTTTATAAACTATTTGCCGTGATTCCGGGTTAATTCAGACAAATTTATAGACTTTCCGCTAATACACTCATTCCGCCATTACACGCAAACTATGCCCACAGTTTAATATAAAACAGTGGGGAATCGAAATGACCAGTAAATGTCCAAAACGATTGGCACTTTACGTAGCAATCAGTTCATTACTTTTGGCAGCTAATTCCAACACCGCCACGGCTGCGGCAACAAGCGAGCAACTTGAATCCCGGATTGCACAACTGGAGGCACTTATTCAGAAACTTGAAGGTAAAGTTTCCGAACAGGACAAGGCAATTACCACGGTCAAAGAGTTTACCGTTGCGACTGATGCAAAAAAAGCTTCTGATTCCCAACCTGGTACAAAAGTTACTCTTGGCGGCTACATCAAAGCCGATACCACCTACAGCAGCTATAGCGGTGGCGATCTGGCGGCAGGCAGCGCTGGTCGCGATTTCTATATCCCAGGCACAATACCCGTCGGTGGGCAGGATGAGAGCACTGACACCGATTATTCGGCCAAGGAGTCTAGATTCTTCCTAAAAACAGAATCTGACTTTAACGGTAAGGCGCTAATCAGTTATATCGAGATGGACTTTCTACTGGCACCCGGTGGCAATGAACGAGTCAGTAACGGGTATCAGCCAAGATTGCGTCACGCTTTCCTCAAATATGGTAAATGGATGGCCGGACAAAGCTGGTCCACTTTCCAGGATGTTGGCGCGCTGGCAGAAAACCTCGACTTTGTCGGGCCAGCCGAAGGTACGGTTTTTGAGCGACAACCTCAGATTCGCTATACCCACGGGAACTGGCAAGTCGCGCTGGAAAACCCTGAAACCACAGTCACACCCTTTGGCGGAGGAGGCAGAATCGTAACAGACGACAACGCCCTACCTGATGTGGTCATGCGTTATACATACAAGGAAGACTGGGGCTGGCTCAGCGTCGCAACCATCGCTCGACAACTCAGCTATGAAGACAAGGCTTCCGGTATCGATGATACCGAAAGTGGACTTGGTATCAGCCTGTCAGGTAAAGTAAAGATCGGCCGTGATGATATTCGATTTATGCTAACCCGCGGCAGTGGATTGGGTCGCTATGTGGGACTTAACACCGCAAACGGCGCTGTCGTTGATGCAAAAGGAGACCTGGAAGCTATCGACTCGACATCCGGCTTTGTTTCACTAAGGCATTTTTGGAATGAAAGCTGGCGCTCTAACTTGACCTTATCTGGTTTCTCAGCGGACAACGACACCGATCTGACTGGAAGTGGTGTTACCAAACAGGTGTATAGTGTCCACCTCAATCTGCTCTACTCGCCAACACCCAAAATAACCATTGGTGCAGAATATATGTTTGCCGAGCGCGAAATTGAAAGCGGTGCGGATGGCGACCTCGATAGATTCATATTCTCCATGAAATACGGCTTTTAACTCATTATTATATAGATACTTTTTTGCGGCAGTACCAAGCCCTGGCTCCTTTCCCATCCCCTATTAAGCCAGGGCTTTTTTTACCTCAAAATTTTCCTAAAGGCTCTTTGACGCTATCTCGAGTACATCTTTGGATAACTGGGGTTCAGCACGCACTCTTTGCATCTGTTCCTTCATCAAAAGACTAAGCTCAGGAACATATTTACGCCAACGCGTAAGTGGTATTAACAGTCTGGCGGCAATAGAGGGGTTGATGGCATTCAGTTCAATCACCCGATCAGCCAAAAATTTATAACCTGTACCATCCCTGCGATGGAAACCTGTTGCATTCTGATTACAGAATACGCCAATCAATGACCGGACTTTGTTAGGGTTCTTGATGCTGAAAGCCGGGTGCGACAATAGGCGCATAACTTCTTCAAATGTTTCCTCCAGTGGGCTGGAAGCCTGCATCGCAAACCACTGATCAACCACCAGAGGATCATGCTGCCAATGCTGGTAGAATCCATCCAATGCGATAATCCGCTCCTCCTGATAATCAGAATGGGCCAACGCAGTCAGTGCCGCGCTGGTATCCGTCATATTATCGCTATCCGCCAACTGTTTTTGGCAATACTTCAGCATATTGGGATGATGCAAAAGCATCAGATAATGCAAGCAGATATTTTTTAAACTACGTTGTGCGCTGCCCTTTGCCTCAGGGACGTAAGCATCTGCCGTCAGATTCGCGTGATAGCAAGCTTCCAATTCGTCCTTCAACAAGCGAGCAATTTCGAAACGTACCTGTTGGCGTGCGATGTGAATCGCATGAGGATCAACCAGCTCCGACAGTTCGCTGAGATAGGCCTCAGAGGGCAACGCTAACATACGCGCCAGCATGGCCTTATCCAGACTCTGATCCAACAGCAACTGCCTATAGGCTTCTATCAAACAACTGGCCACGACAGGCGTTTTCCCTGTCTGATTATCCCCTATCATCTCCCGAATAATATCGATAGCGAGTTTCTGCCCGGCATCCCAGCGATTGAAGCCGTCTTGGTCATGTCGCATTAAAATTACCAATTCTTCACGCTGATAGGGGTAGTCAAGTTTAACCGGCGCAGAAAAGCCTCTTAGCAATGAGGGAATCGGTTTGGTATCAATATTCTTAAAGACAAAAGTCTGCTCCGATTCCGTAAAGTTCAGCACGGTATTTGTTAACTCAGTATCACCCATTTGCTCGCCTTCATTATTCAACAAGCCGATATTCACCGGAATTTGCAGGGCGTGATAATCCACGTTAATAGCGGTTGCTGCTGCGGATTGGGTTAACATTAAACGATACTCGCGTTTTTGCTCATCGTATTGATCTCTAATCTTCAATAGCGGCGTCCCGGCTTGCTCATACCAGCGCCTAAACTGCTTCAAGTCAACGCCACTTGCATCTTCCAGTGCCTTCACAAAATCATCAGTGGTAACCGCTTGACCGTCATGGCGCTCAAAGTAGAGATCCGTTCCCTTGCGAAATTTTCCAGGGCCCAGTAACTGGTGCATCATACGCACCAACTCGGCCCCTTTTTCATAAATGGTTACCGTATAAAAATTGGAGATTTCCATGTATGATTCCGGTCGAACTGGATGTGCCATAGGCCCAGCATCTTCCGCAAACTGCATCGTTCTAAGCAGCGCGACATCATCGATGCGCTTCACCGTTCGCGAACTCATATCTGCTGAAAATTCCTGATCTCGAAAAACGGTAAAGCCCTCCTTGAGGCTTAACTGAAACCAGTCTCGACAAGTCACACGGTTACCAGACCAGTTATGGAAATACTCATGCGCCACGACACCTTCAACACGCTGATACGCTGCATCAGTGGTCGTTTCAGGTTTCGCTAAAACACAGGACGAGTTGAAAATATTGAGTCCCTTGTTCTCCATCGCGCCCATATTAAAATCATTTACCGCGACAATCATAAATTTGTCCAGGTCATACTCGCGACCGTAAATCTCCTCATCCCATTTCATCGAGCGTTTCAGAGAATCCATGGCGAAATCACACTTCTCGATATTTTCCGGCTCTACAAAAATCTGTAGTTGTACCTCGCGGCCAGAACATGTCAAAAAACTGTCCTCAATAAACTCCAGATTACCTGCCACCAGGGCAAACAGGTAAGCGGGTTTTTTGAAGGGATCATGCCAGGTTACCCAGTGGCGCCCGTTATCCATCTCACCCCGTTCTATATCATTACCGTTCGACAGCAGAACTGGATATTTGGATCTGTCCGCAACCAGTGTCGTGGTAAACACGGACATAACATCAGGACGATCCAGGTAATAGGTGATCTTGCGGAAACCCTCTGCTTCACACTGGGTGCAGAACATTTTGTTAGATTTATATAGCCCCTCCAGCGATGTGTTTTTATCGGGCCTAATCAAAGTCACACATTCAAGTGCAAAGCTCTTTGGAACATTTTTCACCGTTAGGCTGTCTTCATCCACTTCATAAAGGGAAGCATCCAGATCAACCCCGTCCAGGGCAATACGTTTCAGCTCTAAATTAACACCATTAAGCAACAGTGGCACAGTCCCTTTAATCTGGCATTCGGGATTGCGTCTGAACATTAGATTGGACTTAACCAAAGTCGCAGCCTCGCCCAATTCGAAATGAAGCTGAGTGATGTCGATAAGATAGGGTGGCACCTGATAATCAGAAAGCTGGATTTCACGCGCTTGATTGTCTCTCATATTTGTATTTTATCAATGTGTTATGGATATTATTTAATGTAATTTCGATACTAGTGGTACTGAATAAAAAGTCGCTATACCGAAAACTCAACCTGATATCCGGCAAACTTTCTTACGTTCAACACCCCGATGTCCAATATCAAATATTGACCTTTAATACCCAGCAAGGTGCCCTCGATCTCTGGCGTTTTATCAAAATTTAATGAAACAATTTTATCCGGGTATTCGATCACCGGATATTCAATGTCGATAGTTTCTGCCTGCTCGCAAGACTGAACTGATTGAATTCCAAATTGATTCTGCATGTCGCTAATCTGATCAGCCAGCAACCTGAGTAATTTCGTCCGGGCGCTGTATAAATCCAGCTTATCAACCTTACCTCTCAACATGACTCGCCAGTTTGTTTTGTCGGCTATATGTTGTTTAAATAGCACCTCTGCCATCCCGGACTGATATCTGGTTTGCACCGCGAGTACTGGAATCGCCTGTATCGCACCCTGATCAATCCATCTTGTGGGAATATTCTCGCTTCGGGTAATACCGACCTTTAATCCAGAAGAGTTAGCCAGGTAAACAAAATGTGGCTGCATACAATGCTGCTCTCCCCATTCGGGTTCGCGACAGGTGCCTTGATGATAATGACATTTTTCCGGGCTGACGATACAGATATCACACTGCGCAAGCTTCTTCATGCAGGGATAACAATATCCCTGGCTAAAGCTCTTGTTTGTTTTTCGGCCACAGTGCACACAATGAATCTGTTGTTGATAAGCGAGTCGTATTCTTTGTCCCAGGTAAGTATTCAGCTTAAATAAACCATCTGACAAGGGCAACTGATAGTCTACCGGAGCATCAAGCTGTACGTGCATTTTACGCAGACTCCCCTGCATCACCGAGTCGGACATACTCAAACTACACTCTCAATCGGATCATTATTTTGCAAGTACTACTCACTCTGCTCGCCGTTTCCATAATAGTTAACTTCGCCATTGCCCACCACCGCATCAGAGGATGGCTCGCCAGCCTGACTTTTACAGGTCTGCCCTAAATACCCGGCACGATCCTCCTCCGCCACGTGCAGTGCTTCATAGCTGATGATTGCCTGCATGCAGGTCTCCCGCTGCTCCGGGGAAAGGGGTTTGCCATCCGGCCATTTACCCAACTCCAACGATTGCTTAAGGCTTTGATAAATCTCAGGACTTAAATTTTGTGAAAACTGAACGAAATCTTTTTCCATATACGTTATCTACCATACACTCTAATCAAGGGGAACGTCTCAGCCAGGTAAAAACCCAAGCCAGTATCAACCCGATCAGCAAGCCGACCAGGTGCGCTGTATTGGCAACGGGGCCAAAACCAACTAATCGAAGAACATCTGTAAAGCCCAGCACCAACCAGAACATCATTAACCCCATCAATGCTGCGGGGAAGTTATATGAGTTTTGAGGATTTAGCCGATCCCACATCCAGCAAAAGGCGAGAATTGCAAAAACCACTCCAGACATACCACCAAAACCGGAGCCAGAATCATAATACTGCGCAATATTCGATGCCGCTGCTGACACAAGTATCAGCAGCACTAGCCTCGCTGTTTCTCCACGCATTTCAATCTGGTGCCCGAATACCCACAACATCAGCAGGTTAAAGGCCAAGTGCATTACATTAAAATGTAAAAAAATTGGCGTTATCAGTCGCCAGTATTCTCCACTTTCAAGAATATAGGCAGGGGAACCCATTCTAAGCAGAAGAAATACGGATTGTTCTGCACCATAAAGCAACAGCGTAACCAGCACACTAATTAGAATCAACAATGAAATAATGGGGGATGCCAGCAAATACCGCCAAACCCTTTCAAAAAAAAGCCGAAAGTCTGCACGCGACGAATCCCTTATGGGCTGCGCAGCGTAATCTTCTAAATCTCCTGCCTGATATTGTTGGTATAGCTCTTTCACGAGCACCAAGTGTTTGTCGTTTGCGACCCAAACCACCTGCTGCCCGGCATGTTCACTGATGCGATGTTGAATATTTCTCGACCACAACAACCTGCTAAGAGGACGAATATCTTGAGCCAATGGAATAGTTAATGCTTTGATCATTCGATCAAATTTCCTTTGTTATCCAACTTGGAATGCTGTTCGACGTGAACAAAATTTTCGACGGCCAACTGTCCAGGTCCATTCATCTGATACGCTACCAACTTGCCCCCATACACTGCACTATAGTCCAGACAGGCTATATTCTGGCTTATCAGGTCAGGTGTGCCTTGACGCCAGTAATGACCTACAAACAACGGAGGTTCTGATTCCGAATAATACACTAACCTTTGTCTGTCCTCATCGCTAAGACGTCTATCATGTATCCTGTGAGGCAAAGGGTCGGGCTGAAATATGACCTCGCCATAGGTTCCCGGATTCTTCAACCAAAATTTGGTACGAAAGTTTCGCCGCTGCAATCCATCACTACCCTGTATGCTTGCGTTGTCAGGTAATAACATGCTGGTGCCTCGCGTTAATCGATTGACCAGCCGAAACTCTGTGCTACTAAGATCCATACTACGATGCAATACATCTTCATTGATTTGCGGCGACTGGTATTGTCCCAGATATTCCTCGATCAGAGGCTGATCCCAGCAAGCGTGTGCCACACGAAAGTCATTGAATGACAGAAATAAAGGCAACGTCTTAAACCAATCAATAAAATAGGCGAGTTCATCCTGATAATCAGCAAACTGATCCAGCGTCTCTTTAATCTGGCTTGCGTGCCTTTGATTACGCTCTCTCAGGTAGCCTTTGCCACTTTCTCGGGATTCAGTATGGAACTTGATGACGTTAAGCTCGTGGTTGCCCAGCACCACCCACGCATCACCTCGGGACACCATCTTATATACTAACTGTAAGGTTTCTCTGATCTTTGGGCCACGATCGACCAGATCTCCAAGAAAAACCGCTTTTCGTTGTGGATGCCTGTAACTTCCTTGTTGAAACCGATAACCAAGCTTCTCCAACAGCTCAGTCAAAGCATCATAACAACCGTGTACGTCGCCGATAATATCGTAACCCATCGACGCTTTTTCAACCACCGCCACCACTAATCCCCTAATCGACTTCCCCAGCTCAACTTACTGCGACAACTTTCATAAAAATCATGCGATAAAGGATGTACCAGCTTGAGCCTGTCCTCCATCTTTTTGATAAAGACTTCATCACCAGGAGCAATCGTAAAACTGTCATGCCCATCGCAACTTAACAGTGGATAGGTATCATGCAGACTACCTGGAACGATCTTAATGCGACTATTGCCATCCACGACTAATGGCCGAGCTGTCAGTGTATGGGGGAACATGGGAACCAACACAATGGCATCCAATGCCGGGTGCATGATAGGCCCACCCCCGGATAACGCATAAGCAGTCGAGCCCGTCGGCGTTGAAACAATAAGCCCGTTAGAACGTTGGCTATAGACAAACTGATCATCAATATATAATTCAAATTCAATCATACGAGCAGATTTACCAGAACTCAGCACAATATCATTAAGCGCCTGGCCATAGCCCTTTGACTGTTCACTCTCTTCATTCGCACGAATCTTTGTGCGCAGAAGAAATCTCTCCTCAGTCGTATACTGTCCCGCCAGCACTTCATCCATGCGCAGTTCCAGCTCATCTGGTGATATATCGGTCAAAAACCCCAGTCCACCGCGATTAATACCGACCACAGGCACATGATGTTTAGCCAAAGCCCTGGCAGCCGTTAGCATACTGCCGTCTCCTCCGACAACAATCGCCAAATCACATTTACTGCCAAGAGAATCATGACTATGTACTGTCAGCCGCTGATTCGGTAGTAACTGCGCAGCATACTCCTCCAGCACAACCTCACAGTTTCTCGACAAGAGATAGTCCACGAGCTGCGTCAGCGAATCCGCAACGTCAGCATTGCCTTCACGACGACCGACTATTCCTATGGTATTAAATGGGTGCATTCGGGTTATCGCCTCGTCATGATATAAAAGCCTAAATTGGCTGGTTCGCCTGTATGATATAGTGATAATGCCGTTATCTCAAAACTATGACTGATCATAGAGAATATTGTGCCTTACCAATTATCCGCCGATAAATTGCACCAGGATTTGCAGTGGGCTCTCAGTAGCCCCGACCTAATGGCAGCTCCCGGAACGCTCTGCGAGATGACGGGTAACCTTGAGCTCGCACGCTGGGCTGCACTGGATAAGCACAAAGAGAAAATACCCGATTATACAGAGCAACGCAGCCCCAAGAAACTGGGCATCTATTTCGAAGTACTTTGGCAATATATTCTGGAGCAAAACGACCGCTTTGATCTAATTGCCTGTAATCTTCCGGTAAGATCTGACGGAGAAACACTGGGAGAGTTCGATTTTATCTATTACTGCCGTCAACGGCAGCAATATTATCATCTGGAGACCGCCGTTAAATTCTATCTGGGTATTCCCCATATGCGAGGGGGAAGCACTTCCTGGGACTGCTGGATCGGCCCAGGAGGCAAAGATCGGCTAGATTTAAAACTCAACAAAATGCTACACAGGCAATCTCAGCTTTCCAAAACGCCACAAGGTGCTTCTGTCATAGCCGAATTGGGTATTACACAGGTACATCCAGCGATCTGCCTAAAGGGATACTTCTTTTACCCCTTAACTCAGCTTTGCAACGCACCGAAACAAGCGGGTAATAACCACCTGACCGGCTACTGGTTACGCATTAGCGAATTACAGCAACTTAATCATAAAAACTTTTGGCTGATATTATCAAAGGATGGTTGGCTGGCTCCAGCATCTGAAAAGGCAGACACAAAACTGCTCAACAAAGATGCTCTGGAAGAGAAATTACGCTGTTACTTTAGTCATTCCAAATTTCCAAAAATGGTTGCGCATTTAGCACCCTTTGCAGATGGCTACCGGGAAACCAACCGCTATTTCGTCACTCCGGACAACTGGTTTGGGAGCTAGCCCGAATTTTTTGCCAAGTGCCAGGATTTTATCGCGGGCCGTGTTGAATTGAGTGTGCTCGCGACCGCAAGTGCTGTTATTCTGCGGTGCAGGGAGTATGTGCGTCCAATTCAGCACAGAACAAGTTAAAAACTGGCCAGCCACACGCCGGTGACAAATCTTCACCGAGGCGATTTTAGATCAAAGCCAATATGTGTAGGGGCTTCAGAGCTATTTTAGGCTTACTGGTGAAATATTCGGTAGCTACCGCGGCACTTCTATTTGCCTGCGATATCGTTCCAGCTTTTCGCACATACCCCTTAAGCCCTGCAGCCCGCCAGTATGAATCGCAACGATACAGCTTCCCGGAAAAAAATAATTCTGCTCAATTAACTGGAATAAACCAAACATCATTTTGCCTGTATAAATCGGCTCCAGAGGGATATCCGAAAATTCCTGCCACCTGTCCATAAACTGTATCAACTCCGGCGAAACGCGCGCAAACCCGCCACAATGGTAGGCGTGAATAACCTGCCATGGCACGCCTGAATCATAATCGTTCAAACTCAATAGTTGCGTTACCTTTTCCTCTAAATCCCGCAACCCCTTCAAGGCACAAAATCCCAACACTTTTGTTTGACGACTGGTTAAACCGGAAACCAGGCCAGCCAGCGTAGCCCCGGTACCGCATGGGACGCATAAATAATCAAAACAATCTACCTGGTGCTCTATATCTTGCGCTATCTCCGCGCAGCCCTTAACGGCCAGTAAGTTAGCCCCACCTTCTGGAATCACATAGCAGGGTTCGAATGGCCGAATCAGTTGCTCGAGAAAATCCGCCTCATTCCTTCGTCGATATTCTGACCTGGATACCGCAATCAACTGCATCCCCCAATCCACCGCATCCTGTAAGGTAGGATTCAACGGGCTGACTATTTCCCCTCTCACCAAGCCGATTGTATCCAAATCATATAATTGTCCGGCATAGGCTAAAGCATGCAGATGGTTTGAATAAGCCCCACCAAAGCTGACCAGCCTGTGTGCACCATTCGCTTTAGCATGTGCAATATTGTGTTTTAGCTTATACCACTTGTTCCCCGATATTTTGGGATGTAGCAAATCCTGCCGGCTGACCATAAGTCGCAAAGCCTTTTCCTCCAGCAAAGGATGACTAACACCCTGTATAGAAGGAGCAATAAGATTGCTTAATTTCATCTGCCTTTACACACTAAAGATAATCAATATAACGGCGGTCTTTTAAAAACTTACTCTTTTAAAATACCAGTAAAACGCTATATTCCCACTCACACCAAAATATCTAATTTGGAACGCGGCGACTGCTATGTATAATGCAAGATTCGTATTAGTCAGCAGTTCATAAATGCCTACGTCCACTTTGTGAGGGATCATAGACCATGCCAAGATTGCAGTTGTCATTAAAACTTAGCTTCACATTATTAGCTACTCTGTTTTTAACCCTAGGGCATTCTGCTCATGCTCTGCAACCGGGTTCCTGCCTGACAACGGATCAACCCCAGGTAATATTGGAAAACGAACTAGCCAGCCTTGACTGGCAGGCTGACGGCAATCTGGCGTTAAAACTACAGGCCAGCCATGGCGGCGATATACTTTGGCAACCCCCTGCTTACAATGGTGGTAAGAGTTTATGCCTGCTGGATGAAGGAAATCTTATTATCGCTGCAGAGAAAATCAATTTCGCCAAGAGCGTTCCAATAGATTTGAAGCCAGGGCAGTGCCTGACTGCCGGAAAGACCATCGCAAGCAATGAAATTGTATCACTGATCTGGCAGGATGATGGCAACCTGGTGCTCTACCAGCTGCCCACCGGAAAAGCGAAAAAGAAAAGAGCCGTTTGGGCAACGAATACCTGGGCAAATGGCGAAGAAGGCAAACTTCGTGATCTCTGTTTTGATTTGGATGGTGTACTGCGCGTTTATAACGATAAAAAGCTTCCAATTTGGTCTTCTAAAACTGACGACAGGGGAAGTTCTCTTGAGTTGGGCCCCAATTGCAATTTAAGAATTCTCGATAGCTCCGATAGACCAATCTGGAAATCAATATTACGCCCCTCGTTTAATAGCAAAAAAATATGCAACTTGGAAAAACGGAATTTATGGCAGGCATTTGAACATCACAAAGCAATGTCTAATGAGGGCATGCTAATCCCCCACAGTTATTCAGGTTTAAGCTTATCAGAATGTCAATTGTACCTGGGCAATGAAAATGGTATAGCTTGGGAGAGTTCAACTGAATATTGTATACCAATCAGTAAAAAAGCTTACTCCAAAAATAATATGAGTTTTAATATTGACAGGTTCTATGAACACCCAAAGCTTCGATCAAAATTTATCGGCGCTGAAACCAGCGGCGTCGGATCGATAAAAAACTCAAATAATCATCTCAAGCCCTATATTAAGATATTTGATGGCCGGCAGTTTAGTTTTGATTATATTCAATTGGTTAACCGAAGTAACAGCCATCTTGCCATAGACGAGAAAACTTCATTTACACCATCCTCTATCGAATACCGCGGCGTATGGAAACTCTGCACGGATCCGGACTTCAAGGGTAAGTGTATCGAGATCAAATCAAAGAATGTGGCGCGTATCAGCGACGTTGCGAAGGAGCTGGGCGACAACTGGAATGATGCTATTTCATCCGCAAAACTTCTAGGCTATATCGATACTGAAAGTGATTATTTGATTCGCGCGCGCTTTGCTGACACCAGAAAAATATGTGCCAATGTCCCCGAGAAAAGTAATACTAGTTATACATTTCAATTAACGGATTTGGATAACCAATTACTAACCAACAGCGGTGGGCGAAAATCTGAATGCAAATTGAGCTTTACTGACTCTGAAACGAAAAAGTGTTGCGACACCGGCTATGACGGAACCGATTCACCGGTATATTTAAGTTGGCAAAAACAGCAAAGTCTGTCTACCAACAAAAACCCTGTGCTGTCGTTACATATCACCAGTGACGAAAAACTACAGCATGGCAAGGTAGCCGAAGCAGCACTTCAAGAAGTTGAAATAACAGAAGAGGAATCAGTTAGTGACCAGGTGAAGCTATGTATCAACGGTCAATCACGACATTGCGAGAGGAGCACCACCGCATCAGAGGAATAACTGATAATATTTGCTCGATTAATAGCCCTGCGCAGCGTCCTGGGACTGTTTGAGCTGATGTGTTTGACACAAATCGCTGCTACCCACCACAAAATCTTGCGGATGGTCAACGCGCTTAAGCGAAACACCGCAGGAACAGCCAGTGGCGTTGCCCGCCTGGCAAACCGGGTTTTGGTAATGCTCATACCAGGCAACATATTGCGTTTCAGAAACACCTAGCTGTTTGGCCCAAAATTCTTGCTCATTGCATATATAGGGATCCACTTGCTCAGGTTTAAGACTATAGCTGCCAATCCCTGATCGGGTAACAATCAACTCGACTCCCGCATCCAGCAAACCCATAAGAAATCCATTGATTGCCTGTTTTTTCTCTCCCTCTACACTATCCGTTAACTGTCGTATTTCCTCTTGGGCCTGCAATTCCAAATCCTGACTATAATGTAGCTCCAGTGCTTTGGTATCCAACTCCTGTGTGAGGCCATCTTTAAGCTGCAACAATTTTTTATTCATCTTCTTTTTATACTTAGCAGCTATCACATCGACATGCGCCTTACTCTCCTCTTCCATCTCGCCAATTTGCTTTTTGAGTTCAGTGGTTTGCTTTTCCAGGGTCGCAATTTGAGACTCCAACTGACCGACAATTTCATCTCTGTGCTGATGCAGCTTCCTGATTTTGTCTTCATACTTGTGCTTAAGCGTCTTCTCGATATTGGTGATTAAATCCCTTCTATAATCGTCCCCATCATCAATCGCTTCATCTTCCAACGCGAAATCAGGTACACCGAATCGAAGCCCATCTGCGCCATAGCGCCGACGATCTCCCCCATCATAAATACCCAGCTTATTTCGCCTAACGGCATCGCGGATCGCTGTGAGAATTGCAATTTCGTTTTTCCCCGCCGACCACAAATCGTTTTTATATTCATTTTTACAATTGCTTCGAGATAGCAACAAAATACTGCCCTGCCCGAGGTCGGGGCCCATTACGGCATCTCTTATCAGAGCATGTAAAGGTAAATTCCAGGAGTTTTCGACGTGCCCATCCGTATCAAACTGGATTTTGAAAAGTGCGACTGCATGGGTAGTTAGGTAAGGGCCAACCGTCACGTAGGCAGCCGAATACTCGCCGCCTGCAAACTCGGGGATGCCGACAACGCTCTCTAGAACAGCGTCAAACTCGACATAAAGCAGCTCCTTTATGACCTCTTTTCCTTTAAAAAAGAAAACCGCTTCTGCGAAATGCTTATCCTGTTTTAGTACCATTGATTACCTAATCACCTTCCAACGCGCAGAGAGACACCCGCACCCAAAACATACGCTATCTGGAAAGTATAGACGAAGTTTAAAATTCCACTTAGCTAACAGCAGAAAAACTCTACATATTCCATGAGAAAAATCTTATTCAATTTGATAGTAGCAAAGTATATTTTCAACGATTATTCTATACCGACAAACTCCTCGCAACGCCTGATTGCTGGGAATATAAGGTGCCCAGAATTATAAATATTTGTCATAATTCGGGCTTGAGAGGATATAGATCGTGAAAAAACTTAAAGCAGTGGTAACATTGGTATTGGTTGTTGCAGTTGTGGTGTTTGCAGTCCAAAATTCCGAAGTTGTCAAAATCCAGTTTTTGATATGGAGTTTTTCCGCGCCCAGAGCACTACTTGTGATTACCCTGCTGGGAATTGGCTTCATCCTCGGCCTATTCATATCCAGCCTGTCTGAGCTTAAAAATGGCGAGTGACTAACCACCTTGTCAGAAAAAAGAGATCACCTGGCCCTATTGAACTCAGTTTGATATCTAATAATTTGATCCAACATCACCGGTAAAGTGTCCGGTTTTTTTACATATAAAACTATCCGTATTTTTAACCCATTGTAACTACAGGTTTTTTTATGAGGCGTAGATATTGCATGGTTATCATAAAGCTAAATTTCACAGCATGGAGTTCTAGATAGTCATGAAAAAAGTACTTTCCGCAGTGTGTTTCGTAATCTGCATAATTCCACTTCAATCACAAGCCCTGCCACTGCTGGCAATAGATATCCAGCCAATACAGGTTTGCAATAATAGTGGCGGCGATTGCGCCAATTCTTCAATGGAGCTATTTGAAGGCATCGGGGATAAAATCTGGTCGCAGGCGGATATCGATCTTAACTTTTTATCCTGGCTAGCCGTTGACGATTCCAGCATTCTGAACTCGGCAAATCATGGCTCCTATACCGCCAACGCAAACCCCAGCATTGTAAACATCTGGTTTATTGAAGACCTGGCAAGCTGTGGTGGAACTGGCAGTACCGCTACATTATTCGGCTGTGGCGGTGGTAATAAAATCTCCGTCACCGACCTGGTTTTTAGCTTTAATGGTGGCATAGGCCGACTGGATACTATTTCACACGAAATTGGGCATGTTTTGGGTTTGGGCCACAATGACTTTGGTGCAGGCGGTGGCAATAACCTGATGACCAGTGGTGGCAGTCGAACCGTACCTTCAAGCATTAATGATATAAATCCCGATGGCGCCGGACTATCTGTTCTGACAGACGAGCAGATCGAGGAAGCACGGTCTTCAGATGTCTTGTATCGCGTGGTACCTGCACCAGCTACTCTTTGGCTGGTTTTCATTGGGTTAACGCTATTAAGGTTAAGGGGGAATCTAACTTCCAAGCAACTCCTTGTGAAGCAGATCTAACCACCTGATGATGCATAGACTCGCGCTGGCCTACTTAAAATTTGGGTTTGTGCTTGTCATTGCGAGTGTGCATGCGACTGATGAAATAGCGCTACCACCTGCCAGTGAAAATTACTATTCCCCGGCGAGCGCGTACCTACTTACGCTAACAATGATTGGGGCGCCTGAAGACTGGGCGGCCAATGGTTCTGAGGCTGTTTTCAAAAAAATCCAAAATGGTCAATCAGAGCAACTTTGGTCACAGCAACTACCCCATTCATACCGGCCGAAGCTTGTCATCGTATCTGATCAGGGTTATCTGGCTTTGTTCGATCAGTGGATTAATGTACTGGGACCCTACGCGATAATGGTCTTTTCTCCTTCAGGCGATAGACTGAAAAGCCTTTCATTTGACGACATTGCCAAATCAGTAGAGGCCAGTCGAGCCAATGTGGTAAAAAAGGCTCAAATCGGTTCGTGGATGGAATCGCTTCCAAGAATAGCTGCCAGCAGTAATATTGTAGAGGTTGCTGTCGCCGGTAAAGTGCTGTCTATCGACCTTGAAACCGGATCCCTTTCCCAAAACTGACCTAAAAGAAGTTTTCTTTATAGCTTAAACGATTAACTCTATTAGACTTTAAGCCTACTGATTATCCTCCAGCTCAACCACTTGCAACTCTTGATCGCTCTGGTTAAGTACAGATTTTGGTAAGCTTTTACTGGTCTTCGCACCGAGTTTTTTCAGGGTTTCCGCTCGATTAACCAGATTACCACGCCCGGAAGATAGTTTATTATGGGCCTTTTCATAAGCATCCTGAGCTTTGTCCAAGCGCTGACCAACCTCTTCAAGATCACCAACAAAATTAACAAATTTGTCGTAGAGATCACCGGATCGCTTGGCAATTTCCTGTGCATTCTGCGATTGGTATTCATTACGCCAGATATGCTGAATGGTTCTCAAGGTGGCAAGCAGAGTGGAGGGACCAACCAATATAATGTTCTGCTCGAATGCTTTACTAAATAGCTCAGGATCCTTTTGTACAGCCAGGTTAAACGCATCTTCTACCGGCAGAAAAAGCAGCACAAAGTCTAGTGTGCGAATACCAGGAAGATTTTGGTAGTCTTTACCACCCAGATCCTTGATATGCTTCTGCAACGACTGCATATGCTTGACCGCTTCGAGCTGCCGCTCTTCCTCGCTGTCGACGGAAACATAACGATGATATGCAGTTAGGGTAACCTTTGAGTCAATGATCACGTCCTTTTGTTCAGGTAAATGAACCACCACATCGGGCTGCAGCCGTGATCCCGATTCATTTTTCAAACTGACCTGGACATCATACTCTCGTCCTTTCACCAAACCGGAGGCTTCCAGTATGCGCTCGAGCTTCAGCTCTCCCCAAGTCCCCTGGGTTTTGCTTTCCCCTTTCAATGCATTGGTCAAATTTACTGCATCGACACTAATTCGGCCATTCAACTCCTGTAAACTACGGATCTCTCTTACCAGTGAAAAGCGATCTTTGGATTCTTTATCATAGGTATCTTCGACGCGTTTCTGGAAATCTTTAATTTGCCCACTCAGGGGCTTGAGTACCGATTCTATGTTGATTTTATTCTGCTCGGTAAATTTGTTGCTTTTCTCTTCCAGAATATCGTTCGCCAGATTCTTAAACTCGTGGGTCAGTTTTTCCTTTGCATCGTTAAGAATGGCCAGTTTTTCCTCTGCCTGCACGCGTTCCGCTTCCAGGCGTGTTTCAAGCTCTGTTTTTCTATGCCGAAGTTCTCGCAGCTCCTGATCCATTCCAGACTCACGTCCAGCAAGCTCTTCAGATCGCTTTGTGATCAACTCCAATCGAGTGCTCAGTTCCACCAGGGAAGAATTTGCCTCGCCCAGCTCAGACTTTGCGCTACCCAGATCCTGTTCAAGATGTTTGAGCAATTCCCGGGATGAATCGAATTCTTCTTGCAAAGAGGTAAGCTTTTGTTCAAGGACTAACTGACGGCTCCGTGAGATCAACCAAGTCAGTAAAATCCCGAAAAGCAATCCCAGTATTGAACAGAGTGCCAACTGCAGCGGTAAACCAAGGTTTGTTATTATTTCCATAGCCCAAGCTTACCGTAAAATGAGCATCTTAAGTAAGAGAGGATGATCTAAAAGTCGTCTTAATAAGTAAAACCGAAGACTAGCCGCCCACCATGCTAATCATCACGCCCGCAGCAACAGCTGAACCAATAACGCCAGCGACGTTGGGCCCCATGGCATGCATCAACAGATAATTATTCGGGTTCGCCTCAAGCCCTACCTTGTTGGCCACACGAGCTGCCATAGGTACCGCCGATACACCCGCTGCTCCAATTAGCGGATTGATGGGGGTTTTGGAGATTTTATTCATCAGTTTCGCCATAATTACACCAGCGGCTGTACCGATGCAAAACGCTACCATTCCCAAGGACAAAATACCTAATGTTTTAAGGTCAAGGAACTTGTCGGCACTTAGCTTGGAACCCACCCCCAGCCCCAAAAAGATAGTTACAACGTTAATAAGTGCATTTTGCGTAGTATCACTCAAGCGATCAACCACACCACATTCACGCATCAGGTTACCGAAGCAAAACATACCCAATAGTGGTGCGGCACTGGGTAAAAACATGGCAACCAATATCAGTATAACCAATGGAAATGTAATTTTTTCTCTGCGCGACACCTGGCGCAGTTGCTTCATCTCGATTTCACGCTCCGCTTTGGATGTGAGCGCACGCATAATGGGTGGCTGAATCATAGGCACCAGAGCCATATAAGAATAGGCCGCTACAGCAATCGCACCCAACAAATCAGGAGCCAACTTGCTGGATACAAAAATGGCCGTAGGGCCATCTGCACCACCGATAATACCAATGGCCGCTGCATCAGCAATCGAAAACTCAATAACACCGGTCACCGACAGAGCAACCGCACCCAGTACTGTCGCAAAAATACCAAATTGCGCAGCTGCACCGAGAAACAGCGTTTTTGGATTGGCCAGCAAAGGCCCAAAATCGGTCATGGCGCCCACACCCATAAAAATAACCAGTGGGAACACACCCGTGGCAATGCCTATATTGTAGATGTAATAGAGCATGCCGCCGGGAGAAAGCAGGTGCCCCAGGCTATCGTATAATGGTGCATCACTGAATCCGGCACCAGGGACGTTGACCAGAATGGCGCCAAAACCTATGGGAACAAGTAACAGTGGCTCAAAGCCCTTGCGAATAGCCAGAAACAGTAATAACAGGCCAATCACCATCATAAAAATCTGACCGATACTAATCTGGCTTAGACCCGAATCCAGCCACAACCCAAGTAGTGGTTCCATATAACTTACACCTGAACTCTAGCCGAGTGTCAGCAGGTTATTGCCCACTGCTACACTATCACCAACCTTAACCAACACATCGACGACTGTGCCGGCACGTGCCGCTCTGACTTCAGTTTCCATTTTCATTGCTTCGAGAATAATGATCACATCACCCTGCTGCACATGATCACCGGGGCCAACGTTTACCTTAAATATATTTCCGGCTAACGGTGCAGTGATGGCTTCAACCTCACCCGCACCACCCGATGCTGGCGCTGCTGCAGCGGGCGCGGCCGACTGGATAGACTCAAGTTCGCCACCCTCAGCCACTTCCACTACATATCGCTGTCCATTAACCGAGACGGTGTAAACTTCCGATCCGCCAGATTCTACTGAAGGTTGAGTCTGTGGCTGTAATTCGAGCCCCGTAGGCACGGGTTCAAATGCCGATGGATTACCACGGTTTTTCAGAAATTTTAGACCAATTTGCGGAAATAACGCATAGGTCAGTACATCATCGACCAGGTTATCTGCCAGTTTAATCGACTCCTTGCTCGCCAGCGCCGTTAGCTCTTCAGTCAACTTTTCCAATTCCGGCTGCAATAAATCTGCAGGACGGCAAGTTATCGGCGCCGCTCCATCCAGCACTTTTTCCTGTAGCTCAGGATTCATCGGTGCAGGCGTCGCACCATATTCACCTTTCAATACCCCCGCTGTTTCCTTGGAAATAGATTTATAGCGTTCGCCGGTTAAAACATTAATGACGGACTGTGTGCCCACAATTTGAGAAGTGGGCGTAACCAGCGGAATATATCCCAGATCCTTTCTCACACGAGGAATTTCCTCCAGCACCTCATCCAATTTGTCGGAGGCACCCTGCTCGCGCAGCTGGCCTTCCATATTGGTCAACATACCACCAGGTACCTGCGCCACTAATATTCGCGAATCAATACCTCTTAGAGAGCCTTCAAATTTCGCATACTTTTTACGCACTTCGCGGAAGTAGGCGGCAATTTCCTCTAGCAGGATAATATCGAGCCCAGTATCATACTCTGTACCCTCGAATATCGCCACAACCGACTCAGTGGGTGAATGTCCATAGGTCATGCTCATGGACGAAATAGCTGTATCGACATTATCAATACCTGCCTCGACACATTTCACAATAGTCGAGGTTGATAGCCCGGTAGTTGCATGGCACTGCATATGAATGGGAATATCCACCGTCTTTTTTAAACGGGTCACCAGCTCATAGCCCTCATATGGACGCAGCAATCCCGCCATATCCTTAATGGCAATCGAGTGGGCGCCCATATCCTCAAGCTGCCGCCCCAAATCCACCCATAAATCCATAGAATGCACGGGGCTCACAGTATAGGAAATCGTACCCTGTGCATGCTTACCCTGTTTAATAACCGCTTTAACTGCCGTTTCCAGGTTGCGCATGTCGTTCATCGCATCAAATACACGAAATACATCGACGCCATTCACTGCGGCCCGCTCAACGAACTTCTCTACTACATCATCGGCATAGTGCCGATAACCCAAAATATTCTGTCCTCGAAACAACATCTGTTGTGGTGTATTAGGCATAACGGCTTTCAACTCACGAATTCGCTCCCAAGGATCCTCTCCCAGATAACGAATACATGAATCAAAGGTCGCCCCACCCCAAGACTCCAAGGACCAAAACCCTACCTTATCCAGTTTTTCTGCAATGGGTAACATATCATCCAAACGCAGTCTTGTTGCGAATAAAGACTGGTGCGCATCACGAAGTACAACATCGGTTATACCGAGCGGCTTTTTAACTTCACTCATGATTATTAGCGTCCTGATTGTTGGTTCTGTACTCAATTCTATTTTTGCGAAGTGACGACTCAAGCTCACCCAGCCTGATAACTCACTACTTTTTTTTACGAGACCGGAATTGGTGTATAGCGACAGAAATTACGGCTGCCAGTTGTGTGTCCGATTGAGGCGCAGAGCTACTGGGTTGTAACAACGGCTCTATCTCCGGCTCGGGGAAAAGCTTAGCCACGATTTTTGACATCAACGTAGTACCGATGACCAATAACGTGAGGAACAAAAATACCATGCCCATCCCGTAAGCCATCAGCGTAAAACCTTGATTTAGTAGATTACCTGTCAAAGTGATGCCTACTCTATCCCAATAAACATAATAACAACCTAACCTGCACCGCGACGTTAAGACAGACGATGAATTACCCTTTTTTACCGCTGCTGGCAATATACCTGCTGCTCAATGTCTATTCAACATAATCCACTCGTGAAATTACCCCTGACAAATGCAGGGGTTACAACTAAAGCGATAAGGTTTATATGATAGCAACAAGGAGGAAAATTAAAACGATTTTATCGTTAATTTTACCGTTATTTTTTTAAAGTATCGGAGGGAGACTCACCAAATTTTTGCTTATACTCAACAGAAAATTTGCCCAATTGGGTAAAACCCCAGGCAAGCGCAATCTCCGTGACATTCCGATTTGCCATATCGGAACCTTTCAAATCAAGGTGCACTCGCTCCATACGTACGGACTTAAGATACTTCATCGGCGAAGTACCCTTATGCCGCTTAAACCCTTCCAACAACGTTCTTCCACTCACTCCAGACATATCAACAAGCTGCGTCAAGGTGATCGGCTCCGCACAATGCTCATTAATATAGTCTTCAACACGATGTACATAATGTGGCGCAGCCACTGGCGTTCTCGATGCCAACTCCTGAGAGTAGTTGTTTGGCTGCGCGTTTAGCAGTACCCACATCAACATTTGCTCATACTGGGCATAACCTAACGGCGCATTGTTGAGCAAAGACTGCTCATTCTCCAGCTCGGCAACCAACCATTGCACCATATGCCAAAGTGAGGCGCTCGCAGGAGAATTAAGGTCAACAGCCACTTCAAAATCTAGCGGCCTTTGTAGGTCGCACCCTAGCATCTTGCTAAGGAAGCGCTCTAAAGCTAATCGATTAATTTTGATCAGTAATTTGGAGCACTCCGCATTCCATCGCGTAGAAAATTTCTGATAAGGACTCGCCACCACACCGGATCCGGTATTGGTGACAACTTTAACGTCGCCATAGCTAGTTTCCGAAACGCCCGATAGCGGCACCTCGATGAGGAAAAAACCCAGCTGATCAACATTGACGCTTGCTTCCGTGCCATAACGGAGATAATTGACGGAAATATCGGACAGGGGGGCATGATGAAATACGGCTCTATGCACCCCTTTGGAACTGCTTAATACTTTACAATGATGAGGCAGCAGCACACTCCCTATATGTGCACTTAACTCCTCAAAATCATCCGTTTTGCAAAGCATACGGCTTTGCAACGGATTTGAGTCAAACAGTGAACAACCTGTCGAGTTTTGTCCAGCGGTTGAGAAACGAGGATATTCCATCTTATCTAATTCACGCGACCCCTAAAGACCTAAGCAGATGGTATATCCTATATTTCCTGTAAAGTCAACTTCGAACACTCCAAAAAAAATCTTAACCATTTGTTTTTAATGATTTTTTTCGATCTCAATTTACTTTGACACCAAACAACACCAGAGATTTATACCTCTTGCAGTTTCTCAATGGTGGCCCGAAATGACTTTAATCCCCGCGCCATGAGCAGCACCGCAATCAGGGCTGATCCACAAGCAACCATAGCCATGGAAAAACCAACCGCCTTTTCATCCTGAAATAGATAATCGGTCGATAACGCTACCAAAGTCGCACCACCGGTAATACCTAACAGATTCATAAACAGGAAAAATAGCGCCGTCACCTGCGCCCGCATTTGGTTAGGCGCCATAAGCTGCAACGCTGCGGCTGAGGTGGCCATGGGGAAACTGGCAAAATAAAGTGCTATACCTAATACCACTAAGGTAGAAGTGAGCGATGGCATAAAAGGAAATAATGCGGCGGGAACAATTGCTCCCAAACCACCAACTACGCCGGCCAGCATCGCCGCATCAGCTCTGCCGCGTTTGGTAAAGAAATCAATAAGCCAGCCACTACTTAGCACACCACCAACATTACATACCAACACCAGAGTTCCCAAATAGATACCCACATCGCGAGTGGTGAGTTCGTAATTGCGCAACAGGAAAGCCGGCGCCCACGACATCAGTGCATAGAGCACCAAAGCAAGCAGCCCAAAACCCAAATAATGTGCCGAAAAAGCGCCTTTATTTTTACCAATATAAGCGAAAACATCCTTGATAGCATAACCACTATCACCTTCAACGACCCCTTTACGCTCAGGATCTTTTACAGTCAAATAAAACAGTGCCGCGACAATCAATCCAGGCAGCCCGACTATAAAAAACGTCATTTGCCAAGGCTTGATAGTGCCAATGATCGGCACTTCAACAATACCAATTTTGCTCACCATTTCAATGGCGACACCACCGATGATATAAGCCAATCCTGCGCCCAGAAAGGAACCCATCGAGTAAACGCCAAGCGCCAGGCCCAGCTTGGATTTTGGGAACGCATCAGTAATCATCGAGTAAGCCGCCGGAGAGAGTGCCGCCTCACCGACACCCACGCCCATTCTCGCGGCGAAGAGTTGCCAGAAGTTTTTTGCGGTACCGCAAACCGCGGTCGCCACACTCCAGACTGCAATACCAATTGCAATAATAACCGGTCTTGATTTGGTATCTGCCAGTCGTGCTATAGGCAATCCCATCACCGCATAAAAAATCGCGAATGCCAGGCCGTGGATCAGACTAAACTGCGTATCAGATATCTCCAAATCAGCTCGAATCGGTTCGATCAATAACGCCACTATTTGCCGGTCAACAAAGGAAAACAGATAAGCGATCATACAAAGTACTACCATGTACCAGGCAGTACCCATCGACTTCGGTTGTTGTTCGACGCTATTTTCTATATCCACAGTTGCCATTTTTTTTCCTCTCAGCTATTCGCTGTTTTATTGTTATTTACCGCGCAGAGTTTCGCTCATCAAGGTAAACGCCTCTGACGCATCCCAGGGATCCACATGGACTTCAATAACCAGGGCACCTGGACCCTGATAGTTTTCCGCAATCGCCAAAGCATTTTCCAGATCACCTTCAGTATGAACATCGATACCCTGACCGCCAAAGGCTTCTGGCAGCTTATGGTATTTCCAGTCGGCAATATCGTTAAAGGGGCCATCATGTATCAGACGCTCCGCAGTATAACCCTTATTATTCACAACAAAAATAATCGGTGCTTTGCCGTAGCGCGCCATACTGGAAAGCTCCTGCGCCGTCATTTGGAATGACCCATCTCCCTCCAGGGCGATTACACGCTGACTATCATTTGCAGCAAAGCAGGCCCCCAACGAGGCACCAAAGCCCATTCCGATAGATGCCCAATAGCAGGAGGCCACATAGGTCACCCCCTCGGGTAATTGCAGATGACTCGAGTTAATCGCACAACCCGCATCCGCACAGAGAATGTCGCCTGCTTTAACAAAATGAGCGATCCGGTCATAAAAACGTTTATTGCTCATCGGCTCATCGTTTTTCGGCTCATAAGCAACGCTGGGTTTATGCGAAAAACCTTGTTGTGGCTGCCCCTGTTCCTGCTCGAATTTATCCGGCAACTCTTCCAGCAACGCTTCGATAAAATCGGCAACCCTTACCTGTTCAAACTGCTTGTCAGCCAGAATCACCTGATCTTCCAAAACCTGTATCATTTGCTGATCACTAAGCTTTGCAGTAAAGCCTCCTAAATTAAAATCCGAGGGGACCGCGCCTAAAAAGATAACGTTATCCGCTGACTCAACGAAATCCTTCACCGGCTGCAAACTACCTGCTCCCTGATACAATCCAATACATTCCGGCATATGCTCTATAAAGTCAGCCTTACCGATAAACATGGTCCCACAGGGAAGGCCCTTACGTTTAATCAGATCAATCACCCTATTCTGAAGATTCGATCGATGAATTTCGTGCCCAGGTAGTATGACGGTTCTTGCACCCTTCATAATTCGATCGACAACCAACTCGACCGACTCTTTCAAAGAGGACTTATCACTAACAGCTGCAGTCGTTACCAATGGCTCAGGCAAGCCACAAGCCGTTGTTTGAATATCCCTTGGAAGCTCAAGATATACCGGCCTTTTCTCCGCCAGGCAGATCTGTAACGCTTCATCAATATCCTGAGTTGCCGTCGCTGGATTATCAAGCAATTTGGTGTGGATCGTTACCTGTTCAAAGATTTTCATCGAGGCTTCGTACCTATTGGGCAGCGTGTGGTGCAAAATTGGCTGCGTCCGATAGGATTCAGTTTCCGGTCCACCCGATATAAAAACGACCGGCACCCGCTCGGCAAGTGCTCCAGCAGCCGCATTAACAAAACTGAACGCTCCCGGACCATAGGTCGCTGCAACCGCTCCGAGCCCATTAATACGCGCATACCCATCCGCAGCATAACCTGCATTCAGCTCATTACAGGCCGCAACATGCTCTATACCACTACCTTCCATTTTCTGAAAGAAGGGCAGAATGAAATCTCCCGGAATACCAAAAATATGGTTCACTCCCAATGACTTCAACCGCATCAACAAATAGTCTGAAACTGTTATATTTCTATCGTTTGTCATTTACTATTACCTCGAAACCCACCAGATATACTAAAGAGCTTTTTCATTCCAAAGAGAAATGGGCCTAATGGCCCACTTCTCTTTTAACTACATCTTCTAACTTTAAATTATCTGTTCGATTAAACCTTAGGATTATTAACCGTAATCCACTTCCATTCTGTCAGCACATCCAGTTCCGCTTCGGTACCTTCGCGACCGAATCCGCTTAAACCGGCACCCCCAAAAGGTGGGTTAGGTTCATCCTGAATCGTTGGACGGTTAATATGCACCGCACCAGATTCTGCTTGCTGCGCCATGGAAAGCGCTTTCTCAATATCACGCGTGAATATGGAAAAGCTCAAACCGTAATCGGTATCATTTGCCTTATCCATAGCTTCCTGGATCGTGTCAAAGGTATAAAGGCTGGTTACGGGACCGAAGGTTTCATTTCGGCAAACCTCCATGCTTTCATTGACTCCGCGTAAAATGGTCGGTTTGCAACGATTACCCTCCCAGTCTCCTCCAGCCAGTAATTCAGCGCCCTGCTGTTTCGCTTGTTCAATGTGTGTGCGCACGCGATCACGTTGTTTTTCACTAATAATGGGACCAACAAAGGCATCCGGCGACCGCAAGTCACCTAAACTAACCTGACCCGCTGCAGCCACAAATTTCTCGGTAAACTCTTCCGCTATTCCTCTTTGCAGCAGAATTCGACTTGACGCCATACAAGCCTGACCCTGGAAGAAGAAAATACCAAAAACCGCCGCCTGGACGGCCGCATCAATATCCGCATCATCCAGCACAATCAGGGGGCTCTTACCGCCCAGCTCCAGAGTGATCGGCTTGAGGTCTTTGGCCGCCAGCTGAGCGACGTGCTTGCCGACTACAGGGGAACCACAGAAAGTTATCGAGCGGACTTTTTTGTGCGAAGTCAGCACATCACCAATTTCAAATGGATTCCCGGTCACTACATTAAACAACCCATCTGGCACTCCCGCTTCATGTAATATTTCAGCAAACTTAATCGAAACCTGGGACGAAAATTCAGATGGCATATGAACCACGGCATTACCGCAGGCAAGCGGCATTGCGCATTGCTTGGTGACTTTCAACAGTGGCACATTAAAGGGTGAAATGGCCGCAACTACGCCTACAGGAGAACGCACTGCCATGCTGAACACATCCGGTGACTCCGAAGGAATTACCTCTCCGCGGATGCGGCGGGGCACGCTGGCAATAGCACGTAGCGCATTGATGCAATAATTAACCTCAAACTGCGCCTTAAATAATGGCGATCCAACTTCATCAACAAGTATATCAAGAAATTCCTGACTATCACGCTCAACCAGCTCAGCCGCCTTCATAAACCAAAGTTCTCTCTGATGCGCGAGCAAGCCCTTATTCGCTTTAAATGCGACTAATGCTGTTTCCACCGCCTTGTTGACATCTTCTGGCGTGGCGCTGGCAATGCGCGAATACAGCGAATCATCAACTGGATTAAAATCGTCAAGATACATTCCAGAGGAAGGTGCAACCCACTCGCCACCAATCCATAATTCGGTCTGTTTAACATCGGTCATTGAAATAGCCTCCTAAAATAGAAATTCTGTTTGCCCGTCGAAACCATATAGTCTTTCAAAGTAAAACAAGCTGGCGCTGATGCTCCTGCCCCTAACTTTATTAAACAGGAGTAGTTACCCAGGATAGCTATTAAAAAGTAAAGGGGGAATGGCGTCTATCCCATAATGGCAGCGATTTGTGAACAGCCATCAATCCTTAGTTAAAGGCCTATTGTCTCCCTAATACTTAATTATTGTCCAGTTACCGCTTCAGGCGGTCTACAGGTACTCATCAGGAGTATCCAATATAGGTATGGAATAAACCTTGCGGATCATATTGGCTACGCAATTTTCCAAGCCTTACCCAGCCTTCCTCTGTAAAGCACTGTTTGACATGTTCAGGATAGCGCACGAACTCTGTCTCGTTAATATAATGTCCTTTGGAAAAGCCCTGATCCATGGTCGCCTTAATCTTATCCATCCAAAGATAGTTGGGTTCCGTATGCTCAGGTTTATCTGCCAGCGCATAATAAGACATGTAGTCATCGGCAAAGTGCGGTAAGGCAGTATCCGTGCGCTTGCTAGGATTAACCCCCCACACAGTAATCACAAATGAACGTTTGGATACCGACTCCCTTAAGATATCGACCATTTTCAGAACGGCCTCACCAAGCCTATCAGTCCACATATTATCAATACTGGTCCTATCCGGTGCGGTGGCGTCCGTGATCAACTGACCCTCGAACAGTTCCGGGAAGGTATGAGGCCTGTCGACTTTTTTCAGATAGGCCTTTTCCGCGATCGGGCTGGCAGCGAAAGGCGCCAATATTTGCTGCGCCTGGGCTTTGCTGTCAGCAAATGCAATCACCATAACAATAAAGGCAATACCCTCTTTCGGCATACCCGGAATATCAGCACTGTGTTTTAACACACCCAGTATTTCCGCATTAATATCTTTTTCCTTGGCCAGTTTTTCCAACTCACTAACGGCCATCGGAATATGCTCTTCAGTCAGAATATAGGCACTCTTGGTAATCGCTCTGGGCATTGGATACATTTTGACATGATAACGGACAATAATGCCGAAAAAGCCTGGCCCGGCTCCTCTTATCGCCCATAATAAATCTGGATTTTCATTTTCATTGACGTTAATCAGCTTACCATCGGCTGTAACAATTTCAGCACCGATGACTGAACGACAGGAAATATCCCATTTTTGTAGATTCCAGCCCAAGCCTCCACCTAACAAAAACCCACCCAAACCAACGACGTTGGTATGGGCTGTCGGAAACGCCAGGCCCTGGGCATTCGCAAGTTCCTGAAACTCCTGTGCGCGCATACCCGGCTGTAACCAGGCTGTTTGGTTTTCAACATCAAAGCTGACTTCACGCAACTGGGATAAGTCGATCATTACCGACTCATCGCGAAGATGCGAGGCAGAAATACTATGCCCGGTACTACGAATGGATACTTTGAGCCCATTTTCCCGCGCATAATTGATCGCATTAATAACGTCTTCCGTTGAGGTAGCAAGCACCATAGTCTGTGGGTAACGTTTGGGCTTACGAACATACCAGGTCATTCCTTGACGCCAGTCTTCATAAAATTTGTCTGTCTTTTGAATGACCGTCCCTTTAATGCGGCTCAATGCATCACCTACCTGTTTGGCGAAAGCAACCGATGTATTAAAACTCGCCATCACACCCAAGGCACAGACTGAAGTCAGCCTTTTTAAAAAGGTGCGACGTGTAGGCTTATGATCAACCATAGAAAAACTCCCCGTTCGTTTTATTTCAACAACAGTAACAACGACAATAAAAGGTGAATCTATTACCCGACTTAATTGCCACAAACCTGTAAGTATATGACTCTTGGAGAAGACCGAACAACCTCCAACTAAAAAGAGTCATTCAAAACCTAGCACTATGTAGTAAGGATTAGATTACGCTGACCCATCAATTCCTGACGATATAATTATTTTTTTATGTAATGCAACCGAATAATAAAATCATCACCCCGATTGGACCAGTCAACCGGGGTGATGTTCAGTTCGTTTCTTACTTTTAGAAACTTATTGTAAAAACGCTTTTTCCTTAACTAAATCAGAAAAAGTTATACTTAACGGACAGTGACCATTCGAACGGACGTCCATAAACTTGTTCTACATAAGCTGCAGAAGTCTGGAACGATGAGTTACCGGTAATGATATACGCTTCATCCGTAATATTTCTGAAAGACAACAGGCCTTCCCAACGGCCATCATTGGTTTCCAATGCCATCGATGCATTGAGCATGTCATAGGAATCCTGATGGATCTGGGGCGTGTTAATCGCGTCATTTTCCTGTTCATCATGGTATGACCAATCCACTCTTGGCGTCAATGTCGCCCAATCACCAAGATCAAAAGTATAGGCTACTCCAAGAGCAGCGCTTAGCTCTGGCGTGTTAACCAGTTTAAAACTTTTATCTAACGGTGTCAGGTTGGTGGTGACACGGGGATCCAACTTATCATATTCTGCGTCGATATAACCCACAGAGGCCGTGACATACCAGCGATCAGTCGGCACCCAGGTCAGCTCAACTTCAGCACCATCAATGGTTGCTTCACCACCGTTATAGGTAATAGGGTTAAAACCCTCACGAATAATGATCTGCAAATCCGAGTAATCCGTGTGAAACATCGCCACGTTCAGACGGACACTGCTATCGAGCAGGTCGGACTTGAAACCTACCTCATAGCTTTCAACCGTTTCGGGATCAAAACTGCTTGGCACATCAGTAAATTGGGTAAATCGCTGATCGTACCCGCCACTTTTATAACCCTCTGAATAGGTTGCATACACCATAAAATCATCCGTCATCTGGTAAGACAGGTTAAGCATGATATTGGTGTCATCAAATTCTTCTTCAAACCAAGCAAAAGTCGCCAACCGTTCTCCCGCAGCAAGAGGTGGTCCGCCCCCTGACTGCAGGTAGAACCCGGCAAAACCCGGAAATACATTAGGAAATAAACCACTGGCGGAGGCATCACCATAGGAGATTTGGTCAGGCTTGAACTGCTTGGTATCTTCGGTATATCTGACCCCGAAAGTTAATGCCAGTTTATCGGTCATATCATAAGTGGCTTGGAAAAAGGCCGCTTCTGACTCGTTGTCAAAAATACCACCACTCTGGATTGAACCCACAGGTAGAAACACCGGATTTTTGTTAAATCCATCTTCCTGGAAGTAGTAGAGCCCCAACAACCACTTCAATCTGTCTTCCATAGCGACACCGGAAAACTGAAGTTCCTGACTGAACTGATCCTGCTCGTAAAAATCTCGAGTAGCAAAAATAATACCGGGCGTATTATCCCCATCACGCGACGATTCCATATCCATATCACGATAACCGGTGATCGACTTAATGGTCAGCCAATCGTTAACATTCCAGGTCATTTCGACACTCGCGCCCCAGATATCCAAATCTGACTTAGTCGGGAAGGTGCCTCCTGATTTATATTCCCCGTAAAACGTATCGGGTGTTAAGCAACCGGGAGCACCGCCGGCGCCAACGCCAGGAGGTGGAAACGAAGGTGGTCCAGGGAGTACCCCGAAGTCCGGATTGATATTAACCGCTGTACAACTGGCCAGCACACCGTTGGCAAAGGTACCAAACGCCGCCTTGTCATTAACACCACCAGTAACACCGGGCGTACCATTTTCACGAATCTTGGTTGCATCAGCTATGGCATAAAGCTCGAAATCGTCAGTTGGCGTCCAGAGCAATGAACCACGACCGGCGAGGCTATCGTCATCACCAGTGCTAGGCCCACCAAAGATTCGGTCAACATAACCGTCTCGCTTGCGTGAAGATATCGCAAAATTAGTTAGCAAATCCTCTGATACGGGCATGTTGACCTTGGCAGTTGCATAACGCATATCATCATCGCCCACCTGAAGCTGTACGCTGCCACTAGCTTCCGGCTCAGGTCTTTTTGAGTAAATTGCAACGGCTCCACCAATAGTGTTACGGCCAAACAGCGTTCCCTGTGGTCCGCGCAACACTTCAATTCGCTGTACATCAATAAAATCCAGTACGCCACCAACCGAACGTGCCATATAGATACCATCAACATAAAGTCCCACACCCGGGTCGGTGACCGGTGTGAAGTCAGTCTGGCCGATACCACGAATAAAAATTTGTGCGGCTGAACTTGAACCCGATGATGGGGATGCCGAATCAAAGGTCAGGTTCGGCGTTATATCACTCAATTTATCCGTAGAATCAATTTGCCGGTATGCCAACTCACGATCAGTGAATGCCGATACGGCTATCGGTGTAGACTGCAGGTTTTCCTCACGCTTCCTCGCAGTCACCACTATTTCTTCCAAAGCAAAGCCAGTACTGGCCTCCTCTGCCTGTATTCCACTGCTAGCCAGCAAACTGGTAGCAATCAGCGGCGTTAAGCCATATTTAATTGTCTTCATGATTTATCCCTCTTACTCTGTAAACTAAACACTCAGGTTTTGCGTAATTTATCTTTTTTGTAACTTATTACGCTAATATTTCCTCTCTACACTACTACACTCACCCCAATGAGATTAAAAAATTTTGATTCACAACCCACAGCCTGCTGACTAACCTGGCTTAGGCATCAATTCCAAATGCTTGAGCAACCCTACGAAAGCTGCCAGTTTTTCATTACGGTAGGCATCGATATCCCGGTCTTTATAGTCATAAAATCCTTGACCATCCCGTAATCCGTTTCTGTTGTTTTGCATATTCTGTTTAACAATCTCAGCCGGGGCAAAGCGCTGCTGATCAATGTTGTCGGCCAGGTAATTGCAGGCATAATACAGAATATCACCACCCCCCCAGTCTACGAACTCCAGCATTCCGAGGATTGCATAGCGCACCCCAAAGCCAACTCGAACAGCCTTATCAATATCTTCAGCGGAAGCGACGCCCTCTTCCACCATACGTGCTGACTCGTTCAGTACCAGCGCCTGCAGCCGAGACACAACATACCCGGGCGAGGCCGCACAAACGACAGGTACCTTACCGATCTTTTCAAACAGCGCCTTGAGACGCCCAACCGTTTGTTCGCTGGTATTTTCCGAAGGACTGATTTCAATCAAAGGCATAAGGTAGGCGGGATTCAGCCAGTGAGCATTAGAAAAACGTGTTTTGTTTTCAACGAACTCAGCCAGTGTATTGGCCAGCATAGTTGAAGTCGTAGAGGCAAAAATAGCCTGCTCAGAGGCTGTTTCATTCAACCAGGCATAGGTACTTTTTTTAATTTCGGCGATCTCAGATACGGCTTCAAAAACAAAATCTGCTTTCCCTAAACAGTCTCCCGCATCTGCTTTTGCAACAATCCGTATTCGCCGCAAAATTTCTGTTGCCTGTTGTTCAGATACAGACCCAACCCCCTTTAGGAATTCAAGGTCCGCATGAATCGCGGGGAGTGTTGATTGAATCAGCGCATCAAATTTTTGTTGCGTACGATCTTCGCTATCGACAAGTGAAACGGCATATCCGGCATAGGCGAAACTCAATGCTATACCACAACCCATTCGACCGATCCCAATGACCGAAAGATTTATTTGAGTACTTTCCAGGTTGGCCGCGAAATCTAAATCGGAATCATTCATACATCTTCTCTCATTGGCATGATTAGACCTGAAGCAACGCAGGCAAACTATTGCAAAATGGCAGCGATTTCGACACAACCCTGCGACATTTTCCAGCCAGAGAAGCGCCAAGCAGCCGATAATTGAAAGATATAACTATAGTACGCCCTTTTTAAGCAGCTGATCAATATAATCAGCCTGACGCAAAATCAGAGCAACTATTGTTAAGGTGGGGTTTTCACAGCCTACCGTTGGCAAGAGACTGCCGTCGGAAATAAACAGGTTCGCCACATCATGAGTCTGCCCCCAAGGGTTACAGACAGAATCAGCGGGATTACGACCAATACGCGCCACCCCCATATTGTGAGTTGCGGGAAACACATCCTCGGGAGCAAAAACCTGATGCGCGCCTAAAGCTCTATAGATCGCCACCCCCTTGTCCCTCGCATAATTTTTCATTCTTTGGGTATTAGGATGATCCTGGTAGTGAATCAGCGGCACAGGAAGCCCGTTTTCATCTTTTTCCGATGGATGCAGAGTAATGCGATTTGTCGCCTGCGGCAAATCTTCACCATGCACTAACATCGCGGCCATATGGTCATAGCGGCTCATTATTTGCGCCAGCTCATCGCCCCATTTGTCACGCAGAACAATTTTGCCAATTATCTCCGGCGTAAAGGGTACCGTTAAAAACAGAAAGCCACCGCTAAAGCCTCTATTCGGATCATGGTGTCTTTCATCTTTGATAATACCCGCTTGATGCGTGCCGCGATGCATATTCACAGGTCCTGGCATCAGGCCAATAATAGGTAATGCGAAATGACGCATGTAGTTCCTGCCCACCTGATCACTGGAGTTGGCTAGCCCGTTAGGGAACTCGGGGGAATGCGAATTCAGTAAAAGGCGTGTGGTTTCTACTGCGTTTCCGGCAACGCAAACCAGCCGTGCCTTCTGCGTATGTATTTGACCTGATGCATCCCGATAATCAACACTATTGACCCGGCCCTGACCCGTATGATTGATGCGCACCGCCATTGACTCAGGTCTCAACTCAAAATATTTCGTTGCCTCGGCGGATCTGATTTCGGTATACAACGTCGACCATTTTGCCTGAACAACGCAGCCGCTGGTGCAAAAGCCCAGTTGCAGGCAGGATGGTCTGCCATCTCTTGGCCGAGAATTAATGGCCACGTTATTGGTGTCAATCTGCTGATAACCCAGCGCCCGAGCACCGGCTTCAAGTACTTTATAGTTGTTATTTCCAGGCAAGCGCTCTATTCCATGGGTACCCGTTACTCCCATTTTATACTCTGCCCGCTCATAATAGGGCGCAATCTCGAGCGGCTCCAGAGGCCAGTCGACCAGGTTCGTATTATCGATCATGCCGTAGGTGGATTTAGCCCGAAACTCATGAGCCTGCATGCGAGGACATGAGGCCGTCCAGTGCATGGTTGTCCCTCCAACTGTTTTACAGGTCCATACCGGAAACTGAGCGTTAGCAATGCCTGTACCCTTGCGTCGGTCAAACCAGGTTAGGCGTTCAGACATCACCGCTTCATCATTAACAATATCGTTCGGCTTGAGTCTCTTGCCCGCCTCTAGACATACAACCTTGATACCTCGCTGCGCCAACTCATTAGACAAGGTTCCGCCACCGGCACCCGAGCCAATCACAACCACCACAGAGTCATCCGTCAGGTCAAATTCCGCCATTATCAGCTACTCCAGATTGCTTGGGCAACCAACCAATATCGTTAAAACCTCGCTCCAAATATCCACCATGCTCGATCGCAGATCCTTGATAACCCAGCTGTGACCATACCTGCCTGTTACGCAATACCAGCTCATGGGTGGTCCATCGCACCATCGCCATAAACGGTATATCAATCAGTTCAGACACCGCTTGATTCCGTTCAATTCGCCGCATCGACAACCAGGGTACCCCTGAATATTGATTTAAAGTTTTGATCCCGTTTCGCAAGACATGATCAACACCAGGCTGGGTTGCCATCTGCATCATCAACTTCGCAGCGACTTTCCGATAGACATCAGAATCTGCAGGTTGTAGTGGCAGCAACAGATAAGCCAGCTCGGAAAGCACCGCCACAATTTGTTGATTTTCGCTGGATATTTTTTGCTTCTTATCGCTGGAGGAATTAGCATAGATACTCCAGTGAGCCGCAGAGACTGCAAGAACCAACCGGCTCAGATGAACGATAAATTGACGCCGCTCCATAAGCTACCCCATTTTGCTCGATTCCCATTAAAAACTCTGAGATAGTATATAAGCCTGGTACCAATGATTGATATTCGAATAAGGTAGCAAATATTCTGTTTAGGCAAAGTTAATGTGTCGAGCAGACGCCAGCAACTCTAAAAAAAAGGCCCTAAAAAGGGCCTGGCCATATTGGCGCTTATTGTTGTGCCAGGCACAACAGGAGGAAGAGATTTAATCTGGCGCGCATTTGAACACAGCTTGAAGAAGCACACTATTCGATATTGGCAGCAATTTTTAAACAGTGGGAGCTTATCAAGGTATATCTCTGATCAATGAAGAATAAAATAACCGGCTATTTCGGAGCAGAAGTAATCGCTAGGTCAGACGTTTCACAAGCAGATCGACAAACAATCTAACTTTGGTAGCCAGGTGCCGATTATAGGGGTAAACCGCCCAGTACATTGGGTCTACAGGATTGTATTGTTCCAGAATTGGGCGTAAACGTCCTGCCTGAATATCCTCTCTTAAATACAGCTCTGGCAACTGTACAATGCCCAACCCGCTTAATGCCGCGCGCTTTAAAGTCCTACCGTTATTGGATCGCCAACTCCCCTCTACCTTAAGATCATAATGATGTTCTTCGTCTTTTATCCGCCAGGTGGTATTGGAACCGACTAAGCAATTGTGCTGATGCAAATCGGGTATCCGGTCCGGTGTACCGTGCTCGGACAAGTAATGCGGACTCGCGCAGATTCTGAGATTGCGAGGCACAATTTTACGTGCCTTCAGGCTTGAATCAGGCAGAACGCCCGAGCGGATCGCCAGATCAAACCCTTCTGCGACCAGATCGATAGCCCGATCAGTAAAATCTATGTCGACTCGAATATCCGGATAGGCCTTCATATACTCGATCGCGACCGGCACCACATAATCCTCTGCGAAAACACCGACAGCCGTAATGCGTAAGGTACCGATGGGACGTGCCTGCATATCCATCACTGTCTGTTCGGCAAGTTCCAGATTACCGAGCAGATCTTTACAGTGGCTGTAAAAACTACTGCCAAGTTCCGTCAATGTTACTTTGCGTGTGGTGCGATTAAGCAGTTGCGCGCCTAGACGGTTCTCAAGGCCTGATATCTGACGACTGATATAGGACTTGGACACTTCCATTTTGTCCGCGGCGGTAGAGAATCCCTGGTGTTCAACCACTTTAACGAAGGCTTCATACTGATCCCATTTACTCACCAACCAAACCCTTTGTTGCTCACGAAGAACAATATGTTGCATTTATACTGTTTATAACTCAAGCAAAAACAATATATAGTATTTTACAGGTATAACGCCCCGAAATTAGATCAGCTTAAAACAACACCACACACTGGAGTATCACCATGAAAACTCGAGCAGCAGTCGCCTTTCAGGCAGGTAAACCTTTAGAAATTGTTGAGGTAGATCTCGAAGGCCCTAAGGCAGGTGAGGTTTTGGTTGAAATAAAGGCTACCGGAGTCTGCCATACTGATGCCTTCACACTTTCAGGCGATGATCCCGAAGGCGCCTTCCCAGCGATACTGGGTCATGAAGGCGCTGGTATCGTTCAGGAAGTAGGGCCAGGGGTTTCCTCTTTAAAACCCGGTGACCATGTGATTCCTCTTTATACACCCGAATGCAGGGAATGTGACTTCTGCCTGCACCCCAAAACCAACCTATGCCAGGCGATTCGTGAAACCCAGGGCGCGGGTCTGATGCCCGATGGATCCAGCCGATTTTCGATGGATGGGAAATCTATCTTGCATTATATGGGTTGCTCCACATTCTCCAACTACACGGTGCTGCCGGAAATTGCGCTGGCCAAAATTCGCAAAGATGCCCCCTTTGATAAAGTATGTTATATCGGCTGCGGAGTCACCACTGGCGTAGGCGTAGTTGTATTCGACGCCAAGGTAGAACCCGGCTCAAATGTTGTCGTTTTTGGATTGGGCGGTATAGGTCTGAATGTTATTCAAGGCGCAAGGCTGGCGGGTGCAAATAAAATTGTGGGCATTGACCTTAACGAATCGAAAGTACCGCTAGCCAGACAGTTTGGTATGACTGATTTCATCAACCCTAAAGGGGTTGATGATATCGTGTCTTCGATTATCGAACTAACCGGTGGTGGCGCTGACTACAGTTTTGAATGTATCGGTAACGTCAACACCATGCGTCAGGCGCTTGAATGCTGCCATAAGGGTTGGGGGGAATCCTACATTATCGGGGTTGCCGGAGCCGGACAGGAGATCTCCACGCGACCCTTTCAACTGGTAACCGGCAGAGTCTGGCGCGGTACCGCTTTTGGCGGCGCGCGTGGCCGTACTGATGTACCAAAAATTGTCGACTGGTATATGGACAATAAAATCAATATCGATGATTTGATCACCCACACCATGCCGCTCGAAGAGATCAATACCGCATTCGATCTGATGCATGCCGGCAAAAGCATACGCTCAGTCGTGCTTTACTAGGGTCTGTTCACACTAATTGGATTGCTATTTGGGATGAAGAAGATCAGCGACAACCGATGTTTTGATGGCAGACAGCAACGCTACCAACACCACTCAAGCTGTTTGAATTGCGAGATGACTTTCTCGGTTTACCTGCCTCCTCTGGCGGAAACTGAAAAGGTCCCAGTGATTTTTTGGCTATCGGGACTTACGTGCAGCGATGAAAATTTTGTCCAAAAAGCCGGCGCCCAGCGTTACGCCAGTGAACAGGGTGTGGCCATAATCGCTCCCGACACCAGTCCACGGGGCGAAGCCATTCCAGATGACCCCGAACATGACTGGGATTTTGGCATAGGAGCGGGCTTTTATCTCAACGCGACTCAAGAACCCTGGCGGCAACACTACCAGATGTACAACTATATTTGCGAAGAGTTACCCGCAATAATCTTTAATGAACTGCCTCTCGACGTATCACGCCAGTCGATCATGGGTCATTCCATGGGCGGCCACGGCGCATTGACCATCGCCCTGAAAAACCCCGGACGATTCAAAGCAGTATCAGCCTTTTCGCCCATCTGCGCCCCAATGAATTGCCCCTGGGGAGTCAAAGCCTTTAGCAACTACCTGGGCAAAGATAGGGAAATCTGGGCTCAGTATGATAGTTGCGCACTGATCAAGTCAGCAAAAGAACGTCTGCCCATTCTTTTGGACCAGGGTGATCAGGACGGATTTCTGGAAGAGCAGCTAAAGCCGAATCTGTTAAAAACAGTCTGCGAAGAGTACAGGCACCCGCTGAATTTACGCATGCAGAAAGGTTATGATCATAGCTACTTTTTTATTGTCAGTTTTATGGGTGATCATATTGCACATCATGCGCAAGCGCTACGAAAATAGGCACACCACAACCTAGTAATAACATTACTATTTGATCGTATTATATTGTTTTGTATCTTTTTTATATTTTATTTAGTCAACGTTTTTGAAGACATTAGATAGTGAGCGTGCGCTAAGAAATTGAAGTACAGCATGGCTGCAAACAACAAGATCTAATCATAAAACTGGGTGAAGTGAGCATTATTGATGCCAGTAATTCGGCTTTGCTATCCACCTAAATTTAGCAGCAGAGCATTACCCCCCGTCGCCACAATATTGGTTGTAATTGTTTTCTCTACCGCAAAACGCAGCATATAATCTGACTCGCCTTTTTCAATGACTACTGGCGTAATCGCACCTCCACGCGCCGCCAGTTGCTGTTGCATCTCGATAGCTTCCACTAAAGGGCCGGACCAGGCTATCGCCGCTGTGCGATGGTCGGCTGTGACAAATTTTTGTACTTCGGGAGAGTCCTGCTTGCAGGGTGTCATATAAAGTATCGATGGTGGAACACCTGCCTCAAGTAATGCGCTGATCATCAGTTGAGCGGACTCCAGGTGTTCGATAGATGGCTGAACGATGACCGCATTACCCGTCGCCAGTGCCACCGCTATTTGTCCGGCAAAATTCGTAAAACGTTCTCCTTCGGCAGCAACACAATAAACAATTCCCCGGCCATGCAGGCTTAGCTGATTGGTTTCGCCGGTTGGCCCTGGCAATACGATGGGCGCATTACAGCGACTGCGGGCCTGCTGCGCATAATACTGACAAACAGTCGCAGCCTCTCTTGCCTCGGACGATACTTGAGCAACCTCTAGCATACTTGCGGCTTTTTCCAGAACAGCTCCGCGATGTTTTCCACCAGCCAGAACCCAAGCCAATTGATTTTGTTCTGCGCTGTTATAACTATTGGAAAGTTGAGCAATAACGTCTTCTGCTGCCGCAGCACTACTGCCGCTCACCATATTATTGGCCGAACGTGCTTTTTCAATGAATAGTGCTTTACCGGCTATTGGTGATTTTGCCACGAGAACGCTTGACTCAGCATCCACTGCCTTAAATTCCAATACCTGGCTAACTTTATAGGCAAAACGCGGCAGATAATGGGGTCCTCCAGCCTTAGGCCCTGTACCAGAAAGCCCTTGGCCGCCAAAAGGATTAACGCCCACTACCGCACCCACCATATTGCGGTTAATGTAGTTATTGCCGACTCGAGTGCGCTTTACCACCGCTTTGGCGAACGATTCAATACGACTATGCACGCCCAAAGTTAAACCAAATCCAGTGCCGTTAATCTCCTTAATCACGCTATTGATGTCGGATTTTTTAAACCTGATAACATGCAGAATTGGGCCAAAAACCTCACCCGGCAACTGATCAATGGAAGCTAATTCAAATAGGTGTGGTGGGACAAAGGTGCCTGACGCAGACTCCTTTGGCAGCTGGCAGGCATGGAGCAATCTGGCTTCGTCTTTCATATTCTCAACATGTCGCAGCAAGCCCTCGCGGGCCTTGTCATCGATGACGGGACCCACATCTGTCTCCAGCTGCCAGGGATTGCCGATACGCAATTCGTCCATGGCACCTTTAAGCATGGTGATGACGGAATCCGCTATCTCTTCCTGTACATACATCACCCTTAACGCCGAACAACGCTGGCCGGCACTTAAAAATGCAGAGCGTATGACATCATCAACCACCTGTTCCGGTAACGCTGACGAGTCGACAATCATCACATTCTGGCCGCCAGTTTCGGCGATTAAAACCGGTATATCCTGACTACGACTAATACCCTGCCGTTGCACCAGCGTCTTCTGAATAGTCTGCGCTACCTCCGTTGACCCGGTAAATGCAACGCCTTTGACTCGGTTGTCCATATTTAGAATAGCCCCCAAAACACTGCCCCGACCTGGCATAAAATGCAGCACATCAGTGGGGACCCCGGCCAGATGTAAAATACCAATGGCTTGAGCCGCAATCAGTGGAGTCGGATCGGCCGGTTTGGCAATAACACAATTACCAGCCGCAAGCGCAGCGGCTATTTGCCCAGTGAAGATTGCCAGAGGGAAATTCCAAGGGCTGATACAGAAGAACACCCCTCGCCCCTGCAGTCGGTTTTCACAGATATTCCCCGCTGGATCAATGGTGTTATAAGCTCCTTCAAAATGGTGGCGAGCCTGGAGCGCGTAGTAGCGTAAAAAATCAACCGCCTCGCGTACTTCCGAAACGCCATCGTCGAGGGTACGCCCCGCCTCATAGCCTAACAAACCAATCAACTCCGGCATTTGCTCTAGCATTATATCTGCGGCCCGCTCCAACAAGCCTGCCCGGGCGTCTCCCCCCAGCGCACTCCAACTGGCCTGAGCTGCATCAGCTAAATTCAACGCGCGGCTGACATCTTCGGCGCTAGCGTTACGACAAAAGCCGATGATTCGGCGGGTATCTGCCGGACAGACCACTGCCAGACCATCCTCAACATTGACTTCACCACCAACTATCGGCCCAGTGTGCCATTGCTGATCAGCCATAGATGCAACTGTCTCTTGAAGCGCCCGCGCAACATCTGCGTTGGCTAAATCCAAGCCATGGGTATCGGCCCGCGCTTCTCCTGCTGCTCGATAAATATTTTCGGGTAACGGGATAACGCTATGGCGACGAGAGTCGGCCTTGTTCACCTCATACTGAACGTCGGTAATCACCTGCTCTACTGGTACATTTTTATTCATAAACCGGTTAACAAAAGAGCTGTTGGCGCCATTCTCCAGCAAACGGCGCACCAGGTACGGCAGCAGGTCCTTGTGTGCACCCACTGGCGCATAAACACGCACGGGTGCAACATAATCTTCTTTCGCTAACTGACGATGCAACAAGTCACCCATCCCATGCAGGCGCTGGAATTCAAATTGCTTATTGCCATTGCTCGCAAGTGCCAATACCAACGCGGCCGTGTGAGCGTTATGCGTAGCAAATTGCGGATAAATTACCTCCTGGGCACCCAGTAGTTTTTCCGCACATACCTGATAGCTTAAATCTGTATTGGCCTTGCGGGTATAAACGGGGTAATCGGCATAACCCTGCTCCTGGGCATATTTGATTTCTGAATCCCAGTAAGCACCTTTTACCAAACGCACCATTAATCGGGTACCAGTGTCGTGCGCCAACGCAATTAACCAGTCAGCCACCCAAATAGATCTCTTCCCATAGGCTTGTAATACAAATCCTAACCCGTCCCAGTGACTCAACCCGGGATCGCTGGCTAGCGCCTGCAAAATATCAAGAGAAAGCTCCAGTCTATCTGCTTCCTCTGCATCGATAGTAAAACCGAGCCCATACTTTTTCGCCTCCATGGCCAGTTGGCGCACAAGCGGCAACAACTCATTTATTACTCGCGTTTTCTGTTTGAATTCGTAACGCGGGTGCAGCGCCGACAATTTAACTGAAATACCGTTAGCACTTATAACGTTATCGCTCTTTTCACGAGCACCGATTTCCTGAATAGCCTTTAGGTAAGCATCAAAATAGCGCGCCGCGTCCGCTTTTGTTCGAGCACCTTCACCTAACATATCAAAGGAGAAACGTGTGCCGGATCTATTCTCGCTTTGCCCACGCTTTATTGCCTCGTTAATGTCGCGCCCTAGCACGTATTGCTGCCCCATAATTTTCATAGCCTGACGCACCGCTGTTCGCACCATAGGCTCACCCACACGGTTTATCAGTTTTTTTAGCCACCCCTCTGTGTCTTCTGTGATATTCGAATCCAGGCTCACAATCCTGCCGGTTAACATCAATCCCCAGGTAGATGCATTAACAAAAAGAGAGGTAGACTGACCCAAATGATCACCCCAGTCTCCGGACAAAACCTTTTCAGCGATCAACTCATCGGCCGTATCTGCATCCGGCACTCTCAAGAGCGATTCTGCCAGACACATTAGCGCCACACCTTCCTTGCTCGATAAACTAAACTCCTGCATGAATAGATCCAGCGTGCCTGCATTATCTGCATCCTCACGACAACCTGTCACCAAAGTCCGGCCTTTCTTAACAATCTGCTCTCGCTGAACTTCAGTCAGACACGAGTGTGTCAATAAATAATCTACACAGGTCGCTTCATCAGCATGCGTATGTTGGCGGATGGTTGCTCTGAACATATCCAGTGATGCAGGCGTGGACACCATGTCTCACCTCTCAATTCTTATAATGTATGATTCTGTATTATGGGCAATACGCTCTATAATTATTCGTTATAATCGGCACTTAAACATTATTTAATAATTCTATTGTCTGTTATTTTAGGTTTATATTATGCAAAAGAAAGATAAGCCCCTGGATCGCACGGACTACCGAATACTCGACCGGCTGCAAAAAAATAGCAAGATCACAAACGTTGAGTTAGCAGAGCAGATTAATCTTAGTCCACCGCCCTGCCTGGAACGGGTAAAACGACTCGAGCGCGACGGATATATCAAGAAGTACGTTGCAATACTCAACCCCTATAAACTCAATGCAGGACTGTTAGCCTACATACAAGTTTCTTTACTCAGCACCGCCAGCAAAGATTTGGAGGATTTTAATCGAGCAATGATACTGCTCGATCAAGTTCAGGAGTGTCATATGGTGTCCGGCGGCTTTGATTACTTGATCAAAGTAAGGACGTCTGACATGCAGTCTTATAGAGACTTTCTGGGAAATGATTTGGCCACTATCGCCAACGTCAGAGAAACCCACACTTATGTGGTGATGCAAGAGGTTAAATATGAGCACAATATATCGCTTGATTATGCTCAACAAGGTTAAGATTAACCGGCGGTGATTTTAGGTGACAACTATTTCTTTCAACCTATTTTCTTCCCTGTAAGAAAAGTTAATCTTTAATAATTAATTACATTAATAAAAAGACGTATCTTTTTGATATATAACTAATATAATAAACTAAAACCCGCCAAATAATCTATGTTTTTAGTCGCTTGGTTTAGATCCCGCTGGCACATAGAATATAGCCATACAGACTTCATATCGTTTGGCGCTTTTGGTGATAAATGTCATTCAGACTAAGCCGGGCCGAGCACTTCATTTTTTGAATTGGTCGGATTGAAAGATTGTTGCTCTCCACTTTCTTCGCCTTCTTTGTGAGCCAACCTGATTTCTTCAAAATCAACCTGGCTATGATCTCGCCTTATTAAGTCTCTTTCATATTTGCCGTCATTGGTATACTCACTTTCAGTCAATGGGGCGTTAGAAATCCCAACCTAAGCCGAAAATATAGGAAGAGTCCTCTTTTTCTGCATTGTCGGCTGGGGTCTGATCCCAATCAAACAGTACTTTCGCTTCGATAAACAGGTGTGAATTTATGCGTGTGCGAATACCTGTCGTAGTATTGAATAATTGATCCTGTGCATCTTCTAAACTGGGAATCCATTTGCCATGATGAAAGAAGGTTGTCGCAGTGGAAAACTTGTGACTGTAGCGCCAGCCAAAGCGCGCAGCAATATAATCGTTATCCTCAGATTGATCAGAAAAACTCTCGTTGACCCAACTTAAACCGGCCTCAACGTCGAACTTGGTAACCTCGTTATTAATCCAACGATAACCTCCACCAGAACCGAGAGTAAGCCGCAAATCCAGGTTTGCTGTTGACTCCTTTTCGGCATTAATTTCACCGTACAAGTAGTATTTAGGTGTTAAAAAATAGTCATAATGAGCACCCAGCTCGTAACGTCGCTTACTGGTACTTTCAGTACCGGTATCGGGATCTGTCTCGCGATTTTCGATGAATTCCAGATCCAGAATAATACGATCTGTTTTAGTCTCTCTAATAGCATCCACCAGCATTTGCATATCCTGAGACTCACTATTACCGCGATCGATAACCAGGCCTCCGGAAATCCTGCCCGTCCATTCCACCGGTGGCGGAGCGGGAGGGTTTATCTTCAAAAGCTGTGATAAAGCAACAGTTTTTGCCTCGACAATACTGGATTGGCTCAATTGGATTGTGCCATCATCCGCAAGCTGAACTGTTTGTTTAAGTACAGTGCCATCTTGAAAGTGTAATTCTGCAGCCTCATCTATAGCGAAGCTATCGACCTTATCAATAGCGAAGCTGACTTCTCCGAGCACGGCAGAATTAAGTTTAATCGTTCCATTTTGCATGGAAATTATGGTGCCCTGGAGTTGATCACCATTGTGAAATTTGATCAAATCCGCCCAGCTAGGTGAAACAAAAAATACAGCGCAGCAGAGTATTAATCTGTGTGTTTTGAACATTAAAACTTCCTATTAGATACAGTCAGGCTAGGTATATTAAACAATGGGTTAACAAATGAGAACGGGCGAATTTACCGAATAGTTCGAATTTTTTCAATATGCCGGTGAGTGGTTACGCCGTTTAATTCGCATTCCCCGCTCACTGCCCGGCGAGCTGCACTGTCAGTTGGGTCGAGCCTCCCAGTGTCACCCACCCCGAGAGTCGACCGCCCCACGGGGTCCCGAAGGGTGACCCTCCGATGGTCGCGCCCGTTGGGACCGTCAACGGGACGTCGAGCGCTATTGTAGAGCTCACATGTACCTGTCCGCCCTGCAGGTATGCCTCCACACGGGAGGCAGTCCCACCAGAGCGCGCGACGATCTCGTCGCCCCAGGCCTGCATCCGTCGAACATGATCGGTCGCCACGCCCATGGACGGGTTGTCCAGCGGCGCGTCCGC
>JAJFKB010000025.1 GCA_021773395.1 Gammaproteobacteria bacterium
GCGGAAATCACCCAGGAACTGATTGATTCCGGTCTGAATCTACCCTTGTTAGAAGTGGTGGGTGCCAGCGAAGAAGATAACCTGGAAAGTGTTCGTCTGTTTGGCGAAGCGGTGATGCCGCAGCTGAAACCAGCTTCTTAAAACCTCGATCTGTTGGTCTGGCTAAAATACCCGGCATTCGGGTATTTTGTCGGGCCGTACGGCTAGATATCCAAAGGATATGGTCGTTGTATCGATAACGAATGAATTAAAAAGGTTAATTATGACGGATTCAAAACCAACTATAGCGGTTCTTGGTGGAACAGGAGATCTGGGTGGCGGCCTGGCATGGCAACTGGTAAAAGCGGGTTATTCCGTAATTATTGGCTCGCGTACTAATGAAAAAGGTGAGGCGGCTGCCAGGGCTTTAAGTGAGCGTGCAGGCGGTAAAACTGTGCAGGGTATGGACAATCCGGGTGCGGCGACCGCTGCTGAAATCGTTGTTATGACGGTACCTTTTTCCAATCAAATGCCTACTTTAGAGACGGTACGTGATGCGGTGCAGGGTAAAATATTTGTCGATGCTACTGTTCCTCTCGTGCCCCCCAAGGTGATGCGTGTACAGCTGCCGGAAGGTGGTAGTGCGGGCATGATTGCGCAGGCTTATCTGGGTGAAAATGTACGGGTGGTGTCTGCCTTTCAAAATGTTGCAGCGGCGCACTTGCAAGCCGATGAAGGACATTTTGATGATTGCGATGTACTGGTGACCGGAAATGATGCGGATGCGCGCGAGCAGGTGGTTCAATTTGCTCAGGCGATAGGCATGAAAGCCTGGCATGCGGGATCAATTAATAATTCAGTGGTCGCGGAAGCGCTGACTTCTGTACTGATTTTTATGAACAAAAAGTACAAAATTGCGGGTGCCGGGATTAAAATTACTGGAGAACCGCAGGTTTAATCTGTTGATATTGGTGTAAAATGAGAGCTTCTGAGAAGGGGCTCTTTATTTGTGATAGTAATCCCCGTTTAGAGTGATTTAGCTGATTAAAAGGTTTTAATAATGGGAAATAGTGCGCCAGTACCAGTCGATATCAAGTTACACCAGAACTCCAAAATGCTTGAGCTTGTCTATTCGGATGATGAGCAATACCAATTAAGCTGCGAATTCTTGCGAGTGCTTTCGCCTTCAGCAGAAGTTAGAGGCCATGGCGAGGGTCAGGAAAAGCTTCAAGCTGGCAAAATCAATGTCAGTATCAAGAGCATAGTTCCAGTCGGTAACTATGCGATTCAGCTAACCTTTAGTGATGGGCATGATTCGGGTATATATTCCTGGGAGTACCTCTATGAACTCTGCCTTAACAAGGAGGCCTGTTGGAATGACTACCTGCAGCAGTTGCACAATGCTGGGGAGCATCGAGATCCAGATATTCAAGTTGTAAGTCTGTAGTCGCGCTGCTAACGGTCATTTTGATTGTATTTTCTTCTCTTCTTATTGCGTCTGGATTAAATGAGCCAGGAAAAAGTAGTGCCTGAAAGTCAGGTTAGAAGGTTGATCTCTGGCTCAGCCCTTGCCAACGGGATGTTGACCTTGACGGCATTTTTTCTTGCGACCAATCATGTAATCGGTCGCAGTGTGCAGGGTGAAATCCCGCCCCTGGGGCTGTCATTCTGGCGCTGGTGTATTGGAGCACTTATTCTTGCTCCCTTTGTATTGCCGGGAATCAAATTAAAACTCCCTATCTATCGTCAACATTTAGCCACGCTGAGTTTGCTGGGTGTGCTGATGATAGGCAGTACATCGATCGTACTCGTGGCTCTTAATTTTACAACGGCAATTAATGTTTCTTTGATTAATGCAGTGCAACCAACGCTGACGGTTTTGTTGGCGGTGCTCTTCTATCGGGAAAAAGTATCAATGGCAGGCTTTGCCGGTATTTGTTCGGCTATGCTGGGTGTCATGATCATGGTGAGCAAAGGCGATGCCGCCGTGTTGGTAAATTTGGCATTTAATGCGGGTGATATAGCAACCATGCTGGCGATGGTTGGTTTTTCCTGCTATGCCTTGAATTTAAAAAAACTACCAAAGGGTTTGTCTGTCGTGGAGGCGTTGTTCGGTATTACGCTGATCGGTACCCTGGTGTTACTGCCATTCTATCTTCTTGAGACAGCGCTTTATAAACCCGTACCCTTCAGTTGGTCAACCCTGCTGGTTGCCCTTGAGTTGGCGTTGCTCGTTTCCGTATTGGGTAATCTCATGTGGAATAAGGGGAATCAAATGATTGGGCCCAGCAGGGCGGCGATATTTATCAATTTGATCCCATTGTTCGGCGCTATTCTTGCGACCACCTTCTTGGGCGAAAAGGTCTATTATTATCATTTTTTGGGCGCCTTTCTAATCTGTATGGGCCTTTGGCTGGTATTGAACCGAATGCGGGTTAAGCAGCCAGCCAACTAAATAACAAGATTTGCTTTGGTGTATGAGCCAATAGTGGGTGAAGTGCTGTTATAAGGATTGTCTCGCACAGTATTTTTCCATAGCCCCGCATCAGTATAAAAGGGTTGGCCTGATGCATGTTCCGCAGATTACGAATACAGTATTGGATGTTTGAAAGGTCATCGTGGTTTATATATGCGCCATCTCTTATAAATATTAAAGCTTGATTCAAGCTTTAATTTGTTAATAATGGATCTCGGTTATCTATTAAAACAGCATTGCCGAATGGCCCTTTAATTATTGTTGATGGGTTAATAGAACAAGAATCTGCCAAAGGAGATGTCATGTTTGAGAGCGGAGGTGCGCAGCGACTGCTGGCAATAGGTGGGATGTTGCTAGTCATTACTGGAATGATTTTCGGTGATATTTTTGCAGTATTTATTCTGCATCCCAATAATGCACTCATTGGTCAGGCTATGTATGGTGCGGCTCAGGCAGTAGCAGAGCAGGATGTTACGACAATACTGGAGCGCTTCAAAACCATCGGCGGCTTGCTGGAGAATCGCGGCACCAAAGTGGACGCCCATAGCCACATTATTCAATTTGGCTATCTGGCTTTTCTGCTGGCGCTGGTACAACCTTACGTGGCACTGTCTCAGCAAGCCAGGTATCGCTTGGCGCAGTTATTTTTAGCGGGGGCGGTGTTACTGCCTCCTTCGGTATTCCTGATATATTATGTTGGTCTCTCGTACAGTCCTTTTCAAAGTATTGGTTGGGCAAGTATTGCCGCCGACTTTGGCGGTTTGCTGGTAATTCTGGCCTGCCTGGGTGAGCTGTTGGGTTTGTGCCGTTACGCCATGGGTTATGCTTCTGTAGGAGGGCAGCGCCTTCTGTGTGAAAGTTGGGAGAGTAAAGCGCTATTGCGCGGTGGTGCGCTGTTACTGCTGACTGGCTTTATATTTGGTGCCTACTATGCGGCTACTCATTTTTCGCAGCTGTCACTCAAAGAGATAAGTATTTTAACTTTGGTGCTGGAAAATTCTGCGCAACAGGATATGGCTGCGGTGGGGGCTGCGTTTACGGATTATGGGATGTTGATGGCAGAAAAGGCCATTAAAATAGCCACGCATGCCCATGTCAATGAGGTTGGTATGCTGCTCTTGCTGCTGGCCTTTATCCAGCCGTTTGTCCTGTGGAGTGATCGCTGGAAGAAAAGATGGGTCTGTGTCGCCATAGTGGGTGCTGCGGGGCTACCTGTTTCAATATTTCTAGAGCTTAAGTATGGCTTGCTTGCTGGTGCGTTTGCTGATATTTCAGGGCTGCTTTTAATTGTGGCATTATTGGCGATGCTGTTTGGCCTGCTGCGACATACTGGCTATCTCGATACGAAGGAGGATAATCGTGGATAGATCGCAGAGGTTGTTGATTATTGCTGGTTTGTCTATTGCCATTGTCGGTATGCTCTATGGCTTGTGGTATGCCGTCTTCGATGAGCACCAAACGCTTGAGCGGCTGGGCGGAAGCTTGGCGAACAGCTTTGTGGAAGCTGCCAGGGGAGATCTTGCGGGCGCGGGAAGCGAGTTGGAAAGCTATCGCCAAATCGGTAGCGAATATGCGCGCGAGGTGCATGCTCACTCGCACTGGATAACCCTTAGCATGATTCTCATTGTATTAGGTATGGCTTACGAGCGGGTCAATTACAGCGCATCATTCAAGTTTGTTTTGGCATCAGTGCTGAGTGCTGGTGCGGTGGTGTTCCCTCTGGGCGTGTTGCTGCAGAATTTCCCTCTGGGTATGCTGGGGAAACTGCTGGCGCAGATAGGTTCATTGGCGGTCATCGTCAGTTTTTTGCTGATCACCCTGGGTTTATTTAAGTCAGCGGCGCCAGATTGAGTTTTCAATATCAAGTAGTAAGTGTAGTTTAAGTCCATTGAGTGTATGGGGAAATGATGTCACAGGTTGCACATTGAAAAGTAGTGATTGCAATTTATAAGCAGGAAGCGCTATTGTTAGTGACTGGTTGCTCTGTGATCGGTCGGGGCGTGCAAGTAGATGTCTCAAGTTGTTCTGTTCAGTATCCGGTCCGAGGGAGGATTAACCCTAGCATTCGTATGGCCTTATTTGTTTTAGGAATAAAAAGAGACTGATTTTGAACATATTTTCATAATAGATTACCAACTTAGTAATTGTTTTAGCCTATTAGTTCTATTTAATATGTAACTGTATTTTTACCATTAAAATAAATTACAGAAATTGATGGTTTGAATAATTGTCTATTGAGCTTGCCATAAGCAATGTTCAATAGCAGAAGACAAGAATCCATGGCAGATTGTAAAGCGGAATAATAATAGTCTTCGGTAACAATAAGTGAACTGGTTTTAACTGCTCGAGCTTTTTCGTTATAGAGCTTATTAACTGGCGGCAGAACCGAATTTGAATAGTGCCGGGTGCTGAGTAGTGCTTGGAGGGAGAACAATTTGAAGCGAATAATCAGCTCTTCTTTTGGGGAGAAGCTGTCGGTGTGTATTGTGCTGGCAGTCTGTTTCCTGGCTGGCTGCGAGGCCCCCTTAGTCTTAGATGGTGTAGAGCAGGAAAAAAATAAAGCTGTGCGCCGATCCGATAGCTTTCTTTCAATGTCTAGTAACAATTCCTCGTTGGTTGTAGTCGGCAATCGCGGTGCGACAGTCATCTCTGCTGATAGCGGCCAGACCTGGCAGCGCAAGGATATCCCAAGCAAACCTTTCCTTATGGACGTCGATACCTGTCCAGACAACTCCTTTGTGGCCCTGGATTACCAGGCCAATGTTTGGCTTCTTAAAGATGCAGGGGCGGAGTGGGTTCGTAAGGATATGGGCTCAACTGAAACGCCTCAAGCAATTACCTGTGATTTGAAAGGACGAATATGGGTTGTTGGCAGCTTTAGCAGTATAAATCTCAGTGATGATTCAGGGGAAACCTGGTCAGAGAATTCGCTTGATGAAGATTTGCATTTTACAACTGTTCAGTTTTTGGATGAGAGTAACGGTTTGCTGTTGGGCGAATTCGGTGTAGTAGCTAAAACCATTGATGGTGGTGAGAGCTGGGAAATGCTGGATCCAATTCCAGATGAATTTTATCCTCATGATGCCTGGTTTAAATCTGTGCAGCAGGGTTGGGTCGTTGGGTTAAACGGGACCGTCTATTATACCGGTGATGCAGGTGGTAGTTGGCAAAGTCAGGAAACCGGCACCAGTGATCCCATCTATAGAATCACGGCAAATGGTGGTTCTCTGTATGCAGTAGGTGGTAATGGTCTGGTGCTGAGTTGTGAGGGCTGTATTGATCAGGGAGTCTCTGCAAAATGGCAGAAAGTCGAGCATGGGTTGCCGATTCGGTTTTATTTGCGAGGGGTGGTTCCGTTTGATGACAAGCTCTGGATCGCTGGTGGAGCAGGAGCTTTGCATGAGGTGACGCTAAAAAACTCTGTCGCTCAGAATAATATGAATAAAGTTGTGGTTTCCGGAGGAGCAGAGTGAATAAGTTTAGTGAAGGCCTGCATCGTATCGACAAGTTTATTTTTGTCGCTCCGAAAATAACGCTACTTTTTGTTTTTGCAGTGACCGTATTTTTTGCGTTCCAGATACCTGGCGTGAGAATGGTTTCTGATTTTGCTGATTTGCTACCGCAGGAACACCCCTACATCAAGTTGCATAACGGCATTCGGGACACCTTTGGTGGTGCCAATAATATTATTCTTTCGGTAGAAGTTGATGAAGGCACTGTATTCACCGGTGATACGCTAGACCGTATTCACCGGATTACGCAGGCGGTTGACTCAATAACCAATATTAACCACAACCTGGTAGCCAGTCTCACACACCGAAATACGCGCAAAGTTTGGTTGAGTGAAGAGGGGACGGTCAAATCCACGCCTCATTACAATCCGATGCACAATGCCTTTACAGAAGCTGAGCTAGAGCAGATGAAGGCGGATGTGATAGCTAACCCAAGGGTATTCGGACTACTAATTTCACCGGATTTAAAGTCGGCGCTGATTCGCGGCACATTGAATGAAGGCGAATTGGATTATGAAAAGGTATTCGACGAGCTACAGGTAATCAGGCAGGCAGAAGCGGCCCCGGGTATCAGCATTCACGCTACAGGTAATCCGGTTCTGGTTGGTTGGGTGTCGAGCTATGTTGGGCAGATTGTTCAAATCTTCCTGTACACAGTGTTGATTATGCTCGTTCTGTTGATTGCTTATTTCCGCAAAGCCTACGGTATTTTGTTGCCAATAATGGGGATCGTATTGACCAGTATCTGGGGTCTGGGGATGCTGTCATTGTTGGATTATAACCTTGATCCTTTGATGATGGTGGTGCCCTTCCTGATATCTGCTCGAGCCATGTCCCACGGTATTCAGCTGGTGGAGCGGTTTTATTACGAGCTGGCGGAACTAAAGGATAGTAAGCTCGCGGCACGAAAGGCCTTTGAAAATATCTTTAGACCAGGGTCCCTGGGGGTTATTTCGGACGCTATTGGTTTATTGTTGATCTCTTTAGGTTCAGTGCCGATTAACGACAAGCTAGCGGTATATGCTTCGTTATGGGCACTATCAGTTATTGTGACCGTGCTGATCACTGTGCCCGTGTTGCTGGAAGTATTGCCACAACCGCGTAGTACTGAAATTCGGCATGGGCTGTTGCGTAAAATATTGCCACGTCTGGCTTCGATGGTTACAAGCCCAAAAGGGGTTGGTACCGTGCTGGTAACGACTGTGCTGCTTTACGGTATTGGCGGATATTTTTCTTCCTGGGTGCAAATTGGAGAGGCAGAGCCGGGCTCACCTTTGCTTTATTTGGACCACGATTATAATCTTTCTTCGAAAGCGATTAATGATGCGTTCCCTGGTTCAGAAGAGCTCTATGTGATTGGTTATACTGACGAAAAAGCCGGATTAAAGCGACCGGAAGTCTTGAAGGCACTGGCCGATTTTCAGGCGCATATGCTCAGCGATCCTGAATTGGGTGGCGCGAAAGGTCTGCCTAATCTGGTGACCGCCGTGAATCGTATGACACATTATGATGACCCTCGATGGATGGTTGTGCCGGATGATCCTCGAGTGGCTGGTGGACTAATGTTCATGTATATGATGTCCAGCCCGATCCCTGGTGCTTTGTTGGAGTACCTGGATCCCGACGAGCAGAATGCGAATATGGTGTTCTATTATAAGGACCATAAGGGTGAGACCATTCGTCGTGCTGTGCATATGGTAAAGGAATGGATGGATTCACCTGCCGCACAGGTAGAGGGTTTTACGCTTAAATTAGCAGGTGGTCCTATCGGCGTTACTGCGGCGATTGACGAGGCTGCTTATGAAACAAACATTGTTGTTATACCGCTGGTGTTAGCGCTTATCTTTGTCTCTGTGACCTTTTTCTATTGGTCGCTGCATGCGGGCTGGATCATGATGCTGGCCATGTCCTTTGCGACAACTCTTTCTTATGCCTACATGGGTATTACCGGAATTGGTATTAACGTTAATACAGTGCCAATTATCGCGGTGGGCATTGGCGTTGGTATCGACTACAGTATTTATATTATGGATCGTATTCGCTCGGAAATGGAGATGAGCGGCAATCTTGTGGACGCTGTGACACGAGCGATCAGCACTACCGGAGTCGCCATTGGGTTTACTGCGATGACATTGATCGGTGGTGTCATTATGTGGGTGTTCTTATCTGACCTGCGTTTTCAGGCAGACGCGGCACTGCTGTTGATCGTGATGCTGGTTCTGAATGCGGTTGCAGCGATGGTGCTGGTACCGGCCTGGGTGTTGAAGTTTAAGCCAAACTTTATCACGGTGGCGTATAGCAAGAATTTGTAAACGGTAAATGGAAGTTTGCCGGTGAAGAACGGTAGAGAAACTGTGTCGTATAGGTCGAGCATTTTTCTATTAGGTAGTAGAAGAGTTGGTATAGTAAAAGGCTGTAAAAGGATCGTTTAATATCCGGGATTGTGTATGAGTTCCTAGATGTTATGACGTTAGTAAAAATAAAAGTCAATCAGGAGGGTAACCCTATGAATAATAGGAGTCTATTTCGCCAGAGTCTGCTAGGCGGAGCCATTGCCATGTTAGGTCTTAGTGGTGGTGTGGCTACGGCACAAGGGACGCTGGAGACGCGGGGTTTTGTAGAACATTCCAGTCATGTAAGAGATGGTATGGGGCTGACAAGATTTCGTAATCGCGTGCAGTTTGAGTTTAATGCGGATCTGGGTGATCGCGGTATTTTTTCCGATGTTAATATTAATGGAACTTTACGTGCCACTTACGATGGTGTTTATGATTTTAATGATGAAGAGTATGGGGACGAGGCGGGTGACTCGTTAAGATTCCCTGCGCCTGGTAACCCGGCATTCTTTGATTATCTGAATGGCGGTGCATCTCCTTTTGCCCCACCCACCGATATTTCCTTTGTAGGGACTTTCGGGCCTGGTGCTTTAGGTTTGGACGGGGCGATACCTTTGCCGGGAGCCAACCCAATGATTGGCGGGACAGCCATTGTTAATAATCCGAATGAAGGGTTAAAGTTCCTGGGCGCTGATGTCCATAACAATCCGTATGGCGGCGGCGTATTAGCGTATCCGGCACGACCCTGTGATGATGATTCACGAGGTTGTCTGGATGACTATATGGACGCTGAGCTGGAAGAATTGCGCTTTCCGGATTTTAATGATGACCTGGATTTTCTCCGGGAATTGTACGTCGAGGGTACCATACCGCTAAGTAATGGGCATGAGATCGGCGTATCTTTAGGTCGTAAACAGGTTGTGTGGGGACGTACTGACCTATTCCGTGTTTTGGACGTTATCAACCCTGTGGATTTCGCAGCGAATAACATCTATGAGGAATTGGAAGACGCTCGTATCCCGATGCTGATGTTTACCGGCGAATATCGCATGGGTAGCGTGGGAGCATTTGATGACTTGAACTTCCAGGTAGTTTGGAAACTGGAAAAGCCGCGTCCGCATAATCTGGGTCAGGGCGGACAGCCCTATGCAATACTGGGCGCCGGAAATTTGTTCCGCTCGCTGGCTAACTGCTGGCAGAACGGTTGTACCTTCTGGAATTTTCCAGCAACAGGCACGGCCGTGGATTTCCCAAAAAATGTGATCGGTATTCGTGATGTTAATCGTCCAAGTGATGCGTTCAAAGAAGTCGGTTTCCGAGTGGAAGGTGTACTTAGAGGGGTTGGATTCTCTTTGAATGCGATGACCTACTTCTCGCAACTGCCTTCGTTACGCGGCGGCGTTTTAGCGGACAACCCCTTCACTCCACCGCCAGAAGCTCAGTTCTATCCCTACAATTTCGGGTTTGATATTGAGTTTCCGAGAATTGATTTGATCGGTGGTTCGGCTGACTTTTATGTGGAATCGCTGAAGTCCGCATTTCGTGTCGAGCTGGCTTATACTTCGGGTGAGGAGTTTGCCAACACTTTGGAAGAGCGCATGTTCTCTGATTCAGATGTAGTGCGATGGGTTATCGGTGTTGACCGTCCAACCTTTATTCCATTCCTAAGCAAAAACCGTTCAATCCTAGTTTCTGCTCAGTTGTTTGGGCAGCACTTGCTCGACCATGAAGAGGCTTCTGTTAACTCTGCAGGTATTCCAACCGGAAGAAAAGTGGGTATGCCGGATTGGGAAAATAATTACATCTTTACTTTGTTGTTGCAGGCAAATTACATGAACGACCGAGTCACGCCACAGATTATTACGGCGTATGATTTCGGTGCGCGCAGTGGTGCTGTTGCGCCTACGGTCACCTGGAAGCCCGATAATAACTGGGTGGTGACTGCTGGCTTTAACATTAAGTGGGGTGAAGGTGCGCATGAGTATGATGACAACCTGTCGGCTAATATTTTTGCGCCCTATACATGCCCTCCTCCGATGGTGATGGGTGGAGCGCCAGAATGTTCCTCATCCTTTAGCAGCCTGGGTAAGAAAGGGGTTGAGCCCCTGGGCCGATTCCGTGCTGGTCCTATCGGTAATGCGATTAATGAGGATGAGTTCCAACTAACAGTTCGTTACCAGTTTTAAGTAATCAGGAGAACGTAAAGTGAAAAATTTAACAAAAGTCGTTGCGCTGAGCAGCACGCTTTTATTAGCCGTGGGGGTGAACGCCGGTTCATTCACAGAAGCTGATATTGAGGGGTCTTTCTATCCCTATAAAAACTGGACGCCAACCTATGAAGGCTATGAGCCGGGCGTTGAAGTCAATCAGGCCAATGCGGATCAGTATAAAGAGATCATGGATGAAGCGCTTTATAGATTTGTGAAAGACGGTTGGGTATCTATAAAGACCAAGCCGACTACGGATTTTCCCTTAACGGATGACTATGTCAATGCAACGCGTAAATACGCCGGTGATGTGACAGTTAATGACAAGGGAACACTGGATAACTATGTGGCGGGTCGAGCCTTTCCTGTTGAGCCTGATGCCAATGATCCGAAAGCAGGTCTGAAACTAGTGTGGAACTATCAATATGGTTTCAACTCGGGTGACTCGGTAACCATCCATCCTTTCTGGTGGACGTTCCGTAATATGAATAATGGTAAAGTGGAGCGCGTGCTTAAGTTTGAGTGGCACTTTATGAACTATTCGCACCGGGTGAGTTTTGATCCGAAGCCTAAGTTTGATAAAAATCCATCAGAGGTGTTCCGCGGAATTTATTCGTTTGTGAAGGAACCTTATGACCTCTCTAATACGCAGCTGTTGATCCACCGCCATGAGGATGACACCAAGCGTGATAATGCCTGGTTGTACCTTGGCTTTCAGCGCCGTGTGCGACGTCTGGCCACCGGTCAGATTACTGATGCCTTTCTGGGTAGCGACTTGATGATCGAAGACTTTGAGGGTTACAACGGTCGTGTATCTGACTACACATGGGAGTATGGTGGTACACGCAATCTGCTGTTGCCTTTTTACTACCACAACGACCTGGAAAAATTTTCCAGTGAGCCAGCAGATGATCCGGACGGATTCCGTTTTGTTGATGTGCACGGTAAAGGCAACTGTTTCCCCAATGTAACCTATCAGCTACGTAAAACCTTTACTTTGATTGGTAAGCCCAAGGATCCTAGCCATCCGCTAAGCAAACGAGTAATTAACCTTGATGCGCAAACCATGGTAATGGCAACGCTGGTGGTTTATGATCGCAAGGGTGATATGTGGCGCTGGTTCCCGATTGGTAAAGCCCACTCGGATCACCACCTGCCAGGTAACAAGGGTAAAGGTGTGCCGGTGGAGGACTTTGCTGTACTACTTGATGTTCAGGCAAAACACTGTACTACGCTGCAGTTTAAAAGCTTAATTACAGACGAGAGTAATCAGCCTAACCTGTTTACCGTACAAAACCTGAGGAAAGCGGGTCGTTAATTTAGCAGTCTAGCTTGATATTTTAGGGCAGTGCGCCTGCCGGATTTTTCCTAATCCAAATTGCACTGCCCTTGTTTTTTAAGTTAACGTTCTCTAACTCATTGCTTTTCAAGATAAATATTTTTTTAGTTCATTAATTAATAAAGCTTCCCATTTTATAAAGTTAATGTCATAACAGATTACTAACTTAGTAATTGTTTACTGAGTGCTTGGTAATTAGGATAGTGCATCAGGTACACCTGTCTTTATATCCTGTTTGAGCACAGTGATCGTTTTGACATTTTAAATTTTCCTTTGCCAATGGCGGAGGGTATTTTCGTCTTTGACAGAATTTACCTGAACGGTTTTTACCCAGAACATTAAAAATATCCTATTCATGATCGGAGGATCTAAATGAGCAGCCGTATATTAACCGATTTCGATTTACTGGTGCCGGAGACGGTACCGGAAGCCTTGGAGATGTTAAATCGTCTGCAGGATCAGGTCACTGTCGTCTCTGGTGGGACGGATGTGCTGGTAGCCATGAAGTTTGGATTTGATACTCCTTATGGAATGAGTCTGGCAAAACTGGCCGGCTTGAACTATTTGGAATTTGATCCACAACAAGGACTGCGTGTTGGTGCGCGCACCACCATTACCCAGTTACTGGAATCCCCAGAGGTGAAGCAGTACTACCCCGCTATCTGGGAGTCTGCAGTCAATTTTGCGACCCCACAAATACGTAATACAGCGACACTGGTTGGTAATCTGCTGCGAGCGTCGCCAGCAGGGGATGGGAGCTGTGCGGTCTATGCTTTAGGTGGAAAACTGGTGTTTTCAAATGAAGCCGGTGAGAGAGAAGTAGATATCGACGATTTATGGGTGGGTTATGCGACCACTGCAAGAAACAAGGATGAGTTGGCGACTGAGCTTAGAATACCTATCCCTGCTGCCAACAGCATTAATGCCTTTAAACGCATGACTCGGGTTAATGAAGATCTGGCTAAACTGAATGTCGCTGTGAATTTGACAATGGATGGCAATGTCTGCACGGATGCGCGAGTGGCAATGGGTTGTGTAGCTGCGACGCCGGTACGCTTGAGGCAGACAGAAGACTTGCTTAAAGGTGCTGAAATTAACGAAGAATCATTGAAGAGTCTGATGGCAACGGTTTCCGCAGAAATCACACCTATTGATGATCAACGTTCGACCGCTGAATATCGAAAGCAGGTTTCAGGCGTTATGGTTAAGCGGGCAATTGAACAAGCCCGCGATCGTGTAACCGCGTAGCTAGTAGTTGAGGACAATGTAATGAATAAATTATCAGTGAATCTAAGGGTTAATGGCCGTGGCTATGACCTGGAAGTAGCATCAAACAAGACCTTATTGGAAGTGCTTCGTGATCAGTTGAATCTGCCCGATACAAAATATGGGTGCGGAACTGGTGAGTGTGGTGCCTGCACAGTATTGATAGATGGTGAAGTGGTTAATTCCTGCCTGACGTTAGCGGCGGCAGCTGATGGTAGAGAAATTCGTACCGCTGTTGGGTTGGAAAAAAATGGTCAATTGCATCCCGTTCAACAGGCTTTTATCGAAGAGACAGCCGTCCAGTGTGGTTACTGCATACCGGGTATGGTCGTGAAAAGCGTCGGTTTGCTAGAAAAGAATCCTGATCCCAGCGAAGAGGAAATCCGTCACTGGTTAGAAGGTAATATCTGTCGTTGCACGGGCTATGAAAAGATTGTAGACGCTGTGAAATCAGCGAGCAAAAAAATGGCCAGTGCTGAAGTCAAGGCAGTAGGTTAACGGAGGATTGATCATGGGTGAATTGAACGTAGTAGGAAAAAATGTAGAGCGGGTAGATATTCGCGCTAAAGTAACTGGTCGAGCGGTATATGCAGCAGACATGGATATGCCGGGTATGTTGCACGGAAAAATTATTCGCTGCCTGGAATACGCGCACGCGAAGGTCAAAAGTCTGGATTTCTCGGAAGCTGAAAAAATGCCGGGTGTAGTAAAATGTCTCGGGCCGGATGACGTTACCTCCAAAACCTACAATCAGTCAGTAATTGACCTAATGGCTTCTGAGCAGGAAGCCGAGTGGATGGGTGATATTGAAGAACAGAATATCTTCACCAAGCACGTTAAGTTCTATGGTGATGGTATCGGTGCGATTATTGCGGAATCAGAAGAACAAGCCGAGCGGGCAGCGGCTAAGGTAAAGGTCGAATATGAGCCATTGCCGGTTTACCTGACGCCAGAGCAGTCATCGGCGCCAGATGCCGTGCAATTTGTTCCAGAGAAGCCGGGCAACCGAGCTTTTCAATTACCGGCGGAAATGTTTCCAAATAACTGTTTGGGATGGGGTGATGTTGATGAAGCATTTAAAGAAGCGGACTTGATTGTTGAGGACCGATTCTATACGCCGAAACAAAAACAGTGCCAGATGGAGCCCAATAACTATATTGCCTTGTATGATGATGAAGGTCGACTGAATTGCTGGGCTTCGTGCCAAATGCCAAAACTTGCGCATGTTAAATTGGCCCGTTTATTTGAGATGCCCATGTCACGGGTCAAGTTCAATCAAACCGTTGTCGGTGGTGGTTTTGGTGCGCGATTGGGTCTGGTAATGGAGCCAGAGGTTTGTGCGTTGGCATTAGCTGTTCCCGGGCGTCCAGTTAAAATCCAGCAGCCACGTGAAGAGGATTGGCTGAGTTCTCCGAGTCGTCATCCATCTGATTATTGGATGAAAATGGGTTTCAAGAAAGATGGAACCCCGGTTGCGATTGACGCGATTAGTAAAAACTTCAAAGGTGGTTACTATCTGGATGGTTCAGCGTTAGCCAGTACAACCGGTTTTTGGTTGCAAGGCATGTATAAGGTTGAAAATCTGCGATATCGTGGTGAGTCGTACTTCACCAATCAGCCGGTATGTGGTGCCTATCGTGGTTATGGTAATCCACAGACCAACTTTGTACTGGAGCAGATCGTCGAACGTGGCTGTAAAGAGCTGAATATTGACCCCTTGGAGTGGCGCAAGAAGTGGCATAAAACGGTCGGTGACAATAGCTGGATTGGTTTTACACAATACAGCAGTTGTGCGCTGGACGAGTGCCTGGAAAAAGGTGCTGAAGCGATTGGCTGGAAAGATAAGAGAGCCAAGTATGAAAATCAGACAGGCGTAAAACGCCGAGGTATTGGTTTATCGGTGGGACAGCACACCAGTGGCGCGGCACCTATGATTCTGGAGCACACAACCTGTACGGTGCGTTTGAATGAAGATGCTTCGGCAGAACTGTTGCTTGCCTGTTCTGATCTTGGTCAGGGGTCGCATACGACGTTGCGCCAAATAGCAGCTGAATCACTTGGCTTCCCGATTGAAGATGTGCATTTGAATGTCGGTGATTCGGATGCCAATGGTTTCGATATTGGCGCGCACGCCAGTCGTACGCTTTATGTGGGCGGCAATGCCGTAAAGCAGGCCTGTGAAGATGCGAAACGTCAGCTTTTTGAACGGGCTGCGAAGAAGCTCGAAGCAAATGTCGAAGATTTGGATATGAACCTGGATAAGGAAATTTTCGTTAAGGGTTCGCCTAGCAAATCAATTACCGCCAAGGATATATGTGAGGTAGGAATTTATAATTTCACTAATCCTATGACGGGTGAAGCCAATGGCGAGGCAGGTCAAATTCAAAGTTATGTGAGTTATATGCCAGACCATAATTCACCTCCATTCTTCTGTACTTTTGTTGAGGTCGAAGTGGATATGGAAACTGGTGAAGTGAAACTGCTGGAATTGGTTAGCGCCCACGATATCGGTCGTGCAATCCACCCCGCAATCTGCGAAGGCCAAATGGAAGGTGGTGCACAACAGGGGCTTGGTATGGCATTGACGGAAGAGATGTATTTTGACGAAAACGGGAAGGTGAAAAATAACAGCTTTACCGACTATAAGATGTTGGGTGCTTCGGATATGCCGAAAATGACTAACATCCTGGTAGAAAACCCTGATCCCCATGGTCCGTTTGGTGCTAAGAGTGTCGGTGAAGCGGGGCTTGTTACACCTGTTGGAGCTGTTGCTAATGCGATTTATCAGGCCACAGGCATTCAGTTTACTGAAGGCCCTATCACTCCTGAGAAAATTCTTAAAGCGATCAAAGAAAAGGAAGTCGCTGCATAAGACAGGCTGTCTAAAATGAGCAAGCTCTCCACAGGTTGTGTGGGGAGCTTGTTGTCATCTCTCTCCCCGCACTCTTTTCTCTCCCTTCTCCTGCCGTAAACTTCGCTGGTAATTCATCTTTGTGCTGGTAATAATAAACATATTTCTTTGAGTAAATGGTAATGGATGATTCACTGATTAAATACGATAGTGGTACCGGTTTACCGGACGAGCTGCTGACACTTAAACAATGGCTGGCAGAAGGCCGTAAAGTAGCATTGGCGACGGTCGTGCAAACCTGGGGGTCTTCTCCCCGATCGACAGGCAGTCATTTGGTCATTGATGATCAGACAAACTTTGTTGGTTCGGTTTCTGGAGGCTGTATAGAGGGCGCAGTAGTTTCCGAAGCGTTGGAAGTGATTGATCAAGGGCAACCCAAATTACTTGAGTTTGGTGTCAGTAACGAAGAGGCCTGGGAAGTGGGGTTAACCTGTGGCGGTGCGATTCAAATATATGTGGAGCCTGTTGTATGAAGCAAACAATATTGGCACGCATTTTCGAGGATCGTGAAAACAAGCATCCAGTGGCCCTGGTTACGAGAATAGATGACGGTGTGCAGGCGTTGGTTTACAAGGATCAGCCGGTCTTTGGTGAGCTGTCGCTATCTTCCGGCGAGCAAAGCCGTGTGAAAAATATGCTGCATAGCGGACGTAGTGGTAAGCTGCCGGAGTCGGGTGATGCTGTTTTTGTGCGCAGTTATGTGCCTCCCTATCGGTTAGTGATTGTTGGCGCTGTGCATATTGCACAAAAACTAGCACCGATCGCCAAAGAGGTAGGTTATCAGGTGACGGTGGTCGATCCACGTCGTGCTTTTGCAACACAGGAAAGGTTTCACGGTGTTGATCTGATATGTGACTGGCCTGACGAAGTGCTGGAAAAATTACAGCTTGATAGTCAAACAGCTGTAGTGACCCTCACGCATGACCCGAAAATTGATGATCCGGCAATTATCGAATCCTTAAAAAGTAATGCTTTCTATATTGGTTGTCTGGGCAGCACCCGCACCCATGCTAAAAGAATAGAGCGGCTTAGCGAGGCAGGTTTTGCCGACAGTTTGCAGCGAATTTGCGCGCCGGTTGGCCTGGATTTAGGTGGGCGTTCTCCTGCGGAAGTCGCGGTTGCGACCTTGGCGCAGATCATTCAGTCCCGATACGCGAGGTAGGCAAGTGATATTTGCACAGTTTCCCAGTTCAGAAGCGGAGGGAGTAATACTGGCCCATACTATGCGCCTGAATGGGAAAACCCTAAAGAAAGGTTGCCAGTTAACTGCGCTGCACCTGGAACTGCTGAATCAGGCGAACATTGATTTGGTCACAGGGGTTAAGCTTGAGCCTGGTGATGTCAATGAAGATCAGGCCGCCGAAGCAGTTGCGAGTGAGTTGGCGGGCGAGCAGCTACTTGTCGGCAAACCGATTGCCGGACGATGTAATCTTTATGCCAAGCAGCACGGTTTGACACTTATCGATAAGTCGAGGATCGATGCTATAAATCTTGCCGATGGCGCAATTGCTATTGCGACCTTGCCAGATATGGCAGAGGCGCATGCGGAGCAGGCCGTCGCTACCATCAAAATTATTCCTTTCGCGGTACAAAAATCTTTGGTTGATAGCGCAGTTCAGTTTGCAAAGGGAGATCAACCGGCGATAGAAGTGCGGCCCTATAAGCCACATAACGCCGCGCTGATTCAGACCAGGACTTCTGCGTTAAAGGAATCAATTTTAGACTCCACCTACGAGGTTACTCAAGGTCGAATGCGGGCTTTGGATAGTGAGGTTGTGTTCCAGCAGCGCTGCGAACATGATGTCGAGCAGGTTAAGGCTGCTATGCAGCAGGCCCTCGATCAAGGTTGTAACCCGATAATGATTTGCGGTGCAGGTATTACCGTTGATACAGGCGATGTCATTCCTTCGGCGATCAAGGCTAGTGGGGGTGAAATCATCCAGTTCGGAATGCCTGTTGAACCTGGCAATATGCTGTTGTTAGCGCGTCTTGGGGATACCACGATTATTAATCTGCCGGGTTGTAGCCGCTCCCCTAAACTGAACGGTTTAGACTGGGTGCTGCAACGTATACTGGCGGGTGTAAAAGTGGTTTCCGAAGATATTATGGGTATGGGGGTTGGTGGATTAATCAAAGATGTTGCCCACTCTGAGAGGCGCCACCGGCTGGCAGCGAAACCCAAGTATCAGCATAAATTACGCATAGCGGCGATTATTTTGGCAGCGGGAAGCTCTAGGCGTATGGGAGAGCAGAATAAGCTGTTGTCTCTGGTTAAAGGTGTGCCAATGGTGGTCAGTGTGGCCAATGCAGCGCTTGCGTCGAATGTAGAATCTATCACCGTGGTTACCGGACACCAGTCAGATAAACTGGAGGCGGCCTTGACCGGCAGAAACCTCAATTTTGTGCATAACCCCGATTACGCGTCGGGCATTGCCAGTTCGGTGAAGATCGGTGTTGCCAGCCTGCCGGATGATGTGGATGGCGCTATTGTATTGTTGGGCGACATGCCCTTCGTCACTAAAAATCAGATTAATGAGTTAATTGCCGAATTTGATCCGACATTGGAGCGTGACATTGTAATGCCCATAAAGGATGGTCGTCGCGGTAATCCGGTGCTTTGGTCAAAGCGTTACTTTGTGGGGATGCAGAAACTAACTGGAGACGTAGGCGCAAAAACCATCATTAAGGAACATGCCGCCAATGTTTGGGAAGTCCCTATCAGCGATGAAGCTATTTTTTCTGATATTGATACCAGGGAAGAGCTGGGGCGTGCCAACGGTGAAACCGGAGCGTAGCTTTTATGAGTAAAACGATTACCCGGGTTCGTGATCAATTTCCCATTCTACAGCGGTCAATTAATGGGCATCCGCTGCATTACCTGGACAATGCAGCAACCACTTTTTGTCCTGACACTGTGCTCGATAAAGTGTATGAATTTGAAACGGGGTATCGAGCGAATGTTGCACGCGGGGTGCATCGGTTGGCGGCGGAGGCAACTGACGCCTATGAATCGGCAAGAGCCAGCGTGGCGCGCTATATTAACGCCTTTGATCCCAGTGAGGTTGTTTTTACTTCAGGTACAACAGCCGCAGTAAATCAGCTTGCCTACAGCTTGGGTGAAAGCATCGCTGCTGGAGATGAAATATTGGTATCGATGATCGAACATCACAGTAATTTCGTTCCCTGGCAAATGCTATGTAAAAGAAAGGGCGCAAAACTACAGCTGATTCCTGTCGATGAAAATGGTGTTCTGGATCTATCAAACCTGTCTTCTTTAATTAACGAACGAACCAGAATTGTTGCCGTTACACAGGCCTCAAATGTCACTGGGGAGATGCCCGATTTGGGCCTTTTGGCGCAAGCTGCCCATCAGGTGGAAGCGAAGCTGGTTGTCGATGGAGCACAGGCCGTGCCGCATGGGCCGGTTGATGTGCAGGCGCTCGGCGCTGACTTTTATGTGTTTTCCGGGCATAAGTGTTATGCGCCAACCGGGGTTGGCGTACTTTGGGGAAAAGGCGCATTGTTGAGTGAACTGCCAGAATTTATGTATGGTGGGGGTATGGTTGAACGGGTCACACCAGCTGGAACCCGGTTTTTGGAAACCAATCAGCGCCTTGAAGCGGGAACGCCACCCATAGCGCAAGCGATAGGGCTAGGTGAAGCGGTCGAATGGCTGATGATGTTGCCCTGGGTTGACATTAAGACGCATGAAGCGAAATTGCTGGGGCGACTGGCGAACGAGTTGCCCTCTATTGCTGGTTTGCGGGTGCTCGGTCCTGCTTTGGAGGGTGCACGCTTGCCCATTGTTTCATTTGATATTGAAGACTGTCATCCGCATGATATTTGTCATTTGCTGGATCAGCGAGCGGTGGCTTTGCGTGGTGGTCACCACTGTGCCCAGCCTTTAATGGATGCATTGGATGTGATGGCGACCACGAGGGCAAGTTTTGCGGTATTTAATACCGATGCAGATGTTGATGCTTTGCTAGAGGGATTGCATGAGGCGGTGGATTTTTTAAGATGAATAATAGTCTCTATCACGAAGACATAAAGACACTGGCCCAAGCCAATGTAACGAAAGAGCCACTGCAGCAGCCTGATCGTACAATCACCCTTGATAATCCTCTTTGCGGTGATCGTGTGAGTATTCAGTTAAGGCTCGATAACGGCAAAATAGCGGATGAAACGCACCAGGTAAAAGGTTGTTTGCTCTGCAGGGCTTCTGCAAATGCCATAGCCAACTCAGTCATTGATGCGACCGAGGCGGATATTCTACGGGTGGAGCAGGCTCTATGCGCCATGCTTAAGGGCGAGGGTATGGGTGATTGGCCCATTCAGGGCTGGGAAGCTTTGGATGTGTTCAGGCCCGTAGCGGCCCATAAAAGCCGTCATGATTGTGTGATGTTGCCTTTTAAGGCTTTAAGGAAAATGCTGCAGCTTAAAGAAGCTTAATGTTTTACGCGAATTGTCATTTTAGAGCGCAATCTTGAATTGCGCTCTAAAATGGAAAAATTGGAGAGTGTTTGCCGGCTAGGCGCGTGGATGTGCTGATGCAATACTGGAAGCGTGATCGTACAGCCCGGCCATTATGCTAATTACTTTGGATGCAATGACCACATCCTCATCAAAATCTTTAATCGAATCTGTTAGCGTTAGCAGCAGATCCCTTCTGAATTCCGCAAACTGATCGGTGATCTGACGGCCTTTCGAGGTAATGGTATAGCAAGCAGAGCGTTTGCTGTCGCGCTTGTCGGAACGTTTAATAAGTTGTGCATTGACGAGCTTTCTCAGCGAGTATTGTAGATTGGAAATATCGTCCCTGTTCATAAGCCTGGCTATATCAGATATACTTTTTGGTCGGTCATGCATCCTGATCAGGTGCAACACAGCATTTTCCATGGCCGATAAACCCCCCTCTACACAACACGCCAGGCAGTCCTTTTGCCAGCGGTCGAATGCTGCGGCGACTCGCATAACAGAGAACTCAAAGTCGGTAAAATTGATTTCACGCTCATTGGTAGCTAAATGCCATTCCATTTGCAGGTTGGCGCTAATAGCTTTATGTTTCGAAATCAAGATGCAGTCTCCCAAATATGTTTATATGGATCAATTATAAGCATACCCGACTATAAAGTGTAATAAACCGTTTTTATTTAGAATATAAGCATCAATGTTATGATTAATTTTGGGCAAAGTTGGGGGCACATTTTCTTAGTCTGAAGTATTGTTTATTTTTAGCAAAAGCAGTAGTAAACTTAGCCTTCTGTACTCCTTACGGTCACGCAATATGTCTCCAGGATTTGTTGCTGTATCTCTTTCTCAGGGCCCAGTCTGCGGTCTGTGTCTAAGCTCGCTTATGCGCGACAAGCCTAACTTAATCCAAACAAAAATTAATAGTCCATAATCTACTCCAAGATAAGGGTTTATGGATCCATTTCAATGGTTTGGTTTGCGTTTGCGGTCTGTGATGGGGGTTTACAATAATTAAATTTAATGTTAAATTTACAGTTAAATTGATATAACTATAAAATAGCAAAAATATACACGTTCATTTAACACCTTAAACTGATAGCAATACTGAGAGGAATAGTGATGACAAATCCATCTCCTACGGCTAATTCGATCAAGTCCGGTCGCTGGGTGCGCTCGACTTGCAAGATGTGCCTTCACTCCTGTTCAAACATGATTCATGTTACCGATGACGGGATTATCAATAAAATCGAGGGAGACCCCACGAATCCGTCGAATAATGGCAAGCTTTGCCCGAAGGGTAATTCCGCGATTTTACGACATTACGATCCGCGTCGTTTTAAGGAACCTTTAAAACGTACCAATCCGGAAAAAGGGCCAGGTATTGACCCTAAATGGGAACCTATCAGTTGGGATGAGGCGTTTGAAATAACCGCCAGAGAAATTAAAAAATCTCTAGATGAAGATCCTCGGAAAATTCTACCTTCACTGGAAGATTTCCAGAAGATGCATATCTGGTTCTGGCCGCTGGCAATCGGATGCCACAACTTTTATCAATCGGGTGGAACCATGTGTGGTGGTGCTTATCACCCCATGAATGGATATATCCATTCTGCGTTTGGTTGTGCAAACGATGCAAAATACTGTAATTATTGGATCAATAATGGAACCGGTGATGGTTTCTCATCTCACCTGCATGCCGCCGCGCAATCCAACTGGGTCGCTAAAGCACGTATAGATCGTGGTATGCGAGTCGTTTCCGTTGAACCAAGGCTCTCCATTGGTTCTGCGAAAGCTGACGAATGGGTTCCCATCAGACCGGCAACCGACAGGCATTTTGCTCTGGGTATGTCTCATGTGCTGGTCAATGAAGGACTTTGTGATTTTGATTTTCTGCGCAAAGATAGTAACGCACCTTACCTGGTAGGGCCGGACGGCTATTTTGTCAGGGATACGGAAAAACAGATTTATGTTTGGGACAGCAAAGACAATTGCGCCAAACTTTGGAATGACCCGACGCTGGAAAATGATAACCTGGCATTGGAAGGTAATTACACGGTCAATGGTGTTGAGTGCCGACCCGCTTTCCAGGTATATAAAGATATTCTCGCAGAATGCTCTCCGGAAGAGATGGAGAAAATCACTACGGTTCCTGCTGAGACTACGCGACGTATCGCCAGGGAGTTTTCCGAAGCTGCGAAAATTGGCCAGACGATTAAGATTGAAGATGGCCGAACTGTACCGCTCAGACCCGCTGCGTATAACTACTACCGAGGAGCGCAGGGACGTAAACTGGGTGCCCAAACCAACCAGGCTTTCAAGCTGGTGAACATGCTGATCGGAAATATCGACACCCCGGGAGGACACATGGGTGTGACCATCGATGATGGTCAGGTCGATAATAACCACGTTGAAATGGGTGAGTGTGGTCAGATGCTGGGTACCCCGCACCAGCTCGGGCATATGCCAGAATTTGCTTATCCCACCAACGAATATCACCTCGCGTCGCACTTCCCCAATGGGGTGAATGCGCCGCACCTGAATTTGCTGGTACATGAAAACCGTGAATATTGGGGGGTGGAATTTACCCCGGATGTGATTGTTAACTGTCATTCCAACCCGGTATGGTCAATTCAGGGTCCTCGCGAAAAATGGGTTAAGTTCCTCAAGGATATGCGCTTTATTGTGTGCGTAGATGTCGTGCCTAACGAGATGACAGACTTTGCTGACGTGATTCTACCCTCAAGTGATGTGCTGGAAACCTGGAACTGCACCATGATTGAGCCGCCCCACACGGAAGGTCAGTGTTTCCGCCAGCCGGCGACTGATCCAATCTACAACACCAAGAGCGAAGAAGAGATATTCTATGAACTCTCCGAGCGTCTGGGTTGTCTGGAGGCATATAACAGCGTCATTAATATGATTCTCGGTTTTGAACAGAAGCCGGAATTGCAGTTAGATCTGGATAAGAAGTATACCGACCGCGAGATTGCACGTCGTAAAGGGCTGCTATGGAACGGTAAGGATATTGATTGGTATATGGAGCATGGCCACTCGGTAACCGAGCGTCGCCTGGATAAATGGTACCGTCCCTGGGAAGGTATGCGCCTTAATTTCTACATTGAAGATATGTTGAAAGAGCGCGATGGCTTGAAAGCGAAGATGGAGGCTATGAAAACGCCATATATCAATGACTGGCCTTTTGATGATTTTCAGCCTTTACCCACGGCAAGACTGGATACACTGCATACCCTGCCAGAGGAATACAACCTCTACGCTATCACCTTTAAGGATATTCAGCTGAACTTTGGTGAAAGCCTGAGTAACCCCTGGATTAGAGATATCGTTTTCCGTGACCCAGTGCATACCGGTTTGTTGATTAACACCGCAACGGCAGCAAAAATGGGATTCGAGGCTGGTGATGTGGTTAAAGTAGAGTCTCCATATGGACATCTCTATGGGCGTTTGCAAACGACTGAAGGTATGCACCCTGACGCAATTGGCGTATCTAACGCGTTGTCTCGTACTAAGAGCGAAAATACCTATGTAGCCATGTCCGGCGGGCACTTTAACGATATGCTGCCCTACGATATGGAAAACACAGATGCCGCCAGTGGGCAGCCTGAAACGACTACTAAAGTTAAGCTGACCAAACTCGATGATTGGCCTGATTTCCTTAAACAAGGCGGCTCGATTTACGACTTTGTCGACGAACTTGAAACTAAAAAAGGTAAAGGGGGGCAACACTAATGAAACGAGGTATGGTCTTCGATTTACGTCGTTGCATTGGCTGTAATGCCTGTGTAGTCGCCTGTAAACAGGAAAACTCATTGCCCGATGGCGTATTTTTCACCAAGACTCTGAGTGAAGAGTATGGTGTATACCCTGCGGCGAATAGAGTATACATTCCTACACTTTGTAACCATTGCGAAGATGCGCCATGTGAAAAGGTTTGTCCGAGTGGCGCTACCTATACGCGTGATGATGGTATTGTCATGGTGGATGATGCATTGTGTATCGGCTGTGGTACCTGCGCGGTTGCCTGTCCTTACGATCAGCGTTCACAAATGGATGCTGATAACCTTAAGGATGGTATGTATGGCGGTGGCAATCTGACGGAATTTGAAAAGGATGGCTATGGTCGCTGGACGCCGGGAACTGTCACAAAGTGTGATTTCTGTAGTCAGCGAGTTGATGTTGGACTGGAGCCGGCTTGTGTAGTCACCTGTCCTACTGACGCCAGAATATTTGGTGATCTGGATGATCCAAATTCGGCGCCTAATAAGCTTATCAGAGAGCGCGGTGGTCAGCCTGCTTTGGCAGAGAAAAACACCAAACCGAAAGTTTATTACGTGGACTAAAGCGTAGCTAAACAGAGATTATTAATTTATCGACTTGGTAACTATCATGGCAAATGAAAATCAAATCGTAGGTGATACCTTTAAAGTAGGGTATCGATTCCAGCGTTATTGGGATACTTCAATGGCAGCAGCTTTTTTCTGTTGCGAACTGGGTGCTGGGCTGTTTTTGCTGTCACAGTACTTTGATTTTGCGCTGGGAATGCTCGTTGGGCTGCTGTTTGCTGGCGTAGGAAAACCCTATTTTCACCTGGCACATATGGGTGTGCCATCCAGGGCGTGGCGAGCAATGCTCAGACCTGATCGCTCCTGGATCAGTCGTGGTCTGATCGGCATTATGTTTTTCGTCGGTGCAGGCGTCGCATATCTGCTGGAATTCCAGTTTGGGTTCTTAACCGGTATTTTTGGCGAGGCGACCGGCGGCTTCTTCTATCAAGTGGCACTGGTCATTTCGTTTGCCGCAGGTGTGTTGGTGATGGCCTATCAGGGTTTTGCGATGGCTCATTCGAGTTCGTTTGCGCTCTGGAATACAGGTTTAATGCCGATTAGCAGTATCGCCTATGCGGTCACGGCTGGGCTAGCATCTATTCTGGTACTGGGATGGGGAGCGCTGGCTCCAGAAACAAGTAAAATGCTGGTTAACTTTACACTGGTAATGTTGTTGGTCGACCTATGTGTAGTAATGAGTTTATTGCATGGTGCGTTTCATGGCACTACCGGTGGGCGACAATCAGTAGACCTGTTATTAAAAGGCGTTTATGCAACGCCCTTTATCGGATTGGTAATTGCTGTGGGTATTGCTTTGCCTGCTTTAGTTCTGTGGCTGGCAGGTTCAAGCTATGCTGCCGTGTTACTGGCTGCGGTGTCAATCCTCGCTGGTTTCTTCACCTATCGTGTGTTAGTGTTTAAAGCAGCACTCTATGAGCCGATTATCAGCTTTAAACCGAGAACAGCAAACATATAATCACAATACCCACAGCTTCGAATATGCGGAGCTGTGGGGTTATCCCGAAAGTGGTGAACCCCATTCGGGCGTTCACTTATGAAGAAAGAATCCTCAGAAATTAGTACTCTCTGTCCCGTGCCTCGCAAGGGCGTTCATGTTGTGTCTGCATTGCGCATACCGAAACCAGGTGAGCCAGCCATTGAAGAGCAGTGCCAAGTGGTTGAAGAAGATGCGCTGACGCTTGATATAGAAAATATTGGCAAGTATACCCTGATGTGGACACCCACAGAAAACATCAACGGCGCAATTGGGTTTACTGATGTCGATGGTGTACTGGGCGAATCGGAAAACCCGGAAGCGCTTGCGCTGGCCGCTGGCTTCGCATACACCGAGGGCATTATACGAGGACTCAGTGACATTTTGACGATGGCGGTTTGCCCCGATGAGCCGGGGGTTGTCAAAATGCAGCTGGTGAATCCCGAGCTGGCGGCGGTGCGGCGTCGTGATGTCATTATCACCAGCTCCTGTGGTATCTGTGGCAAGCGCGATATTGTTGAAAACAACGCCTACGGCCTGCAATCAGTGACGGATGAGATGCGCATGGGTGAGCAGGGATTTGCACATTTGATGCAGCAAATGAAAGAGGGCCAACAGATTTTCCAGCAGACCGGAGGCAGTCATGCGGCGGCTATTTTTTCAGCTGAAGGAAGCATTTTCTCCGTAGCCGAGGATTTGGGACGTCATAACGCGCTGGACAAAGTGATCGGTCGCCATTTGTTGGAGCAAAAGAGCTTTCGCAATTGCGGGGTGCTGATGTCCAGTCGCCTAAGCCTTGAAATGGCTGTCAAAGCGGTGCGTTCAGGGCTCGAAGTGATAGCCGCAGTTAGCGCACCTACCTCCCTGGCTATTGATGTTGCCGATACTTTTGGTGTCACGCTATGCGGATTCGTGCGGGGCGAAAGAGCCACGGTATTTACTCATCCGCACCGGGTGATTAGCCGCTAGTCATCGTCATCCATAAGCTGTCTAGTAACACTGATCGCTCAACGCCAAGTGTTTGACCAGCCCGAATATTTCACCAGTATGCCTAAAATAGCTCTGAAGCCCCTATACATATTGGCTTTGATCTAAAATCGACTCGGTGATGGTTTGTCAGCGGCATGTGGCTGGTCAGATTCAAATTGGTTCTGTACTGAATTGAACGCACAGGCTCCCTGCACCTCAGAATAACTGCACTTGCGGTCGCGAGCACACTCAAATTCAACAAAGCCCGCTTTAAAATCCTGGTGCCCGGTTAAAAATCCGGGCTAGCCTCCAGTTTGGCGCAGAAGGTCTTTGCGATGCTTCGCCCATTTCCCTTTTTCTCCTCATTCCCCTCATTCCCCTTGTTAGTAATATGTTCTATTCCTTTTTTAGTAATAATTTTAATTACCTATTTAGTTATTGTTTGTGTTACATTTAGCCAACTTTGCTGATCTTGAAGCTGGTAATTATTTCATTTTTCGAATATTAATCAGGTAATACTTATGGCGTTGCAGAAACCAAAAAGTCTGGGCGAGTTGTTGCGTAAGTGGCGATCAATGCGCAATTTAAGTCAGCTTGATCTCGCGGAAAAAGCGGAAACTTCAGCACGACATATTAGTTTTATTGAGACCGGGCGAGGGCGACCGAGTAAGGGGCTGTTAATGCGCCTGGCAGATGTGCTGGAAATTCCTTTGCGAGCCCGTAATACGCTTCTGGAGTCCGCCGGGTTCGCTTCATGCTACAGTGAGACAGGGCTGTCAGAGCCAGAAATGGAGCAGGTCAGAAAAACACTGGAGTTTATCTGTCGGGCTACAGAGCCTTATCCTGTTATGATTATTGATCGTTACTGGAATATTCTCATGGCCAATGAGGCGATGAAGTGTATTTCTGAAATCTTCGTAGCGGACAGCACCATGCTGGATCAGGAGGGGATCAACCTGATGCGATTGGTTTTGCATCCTCGATGCTGGCGCAAAAATATTCAGAATATCGTCGAGTTTGAGCCCTATATGGCCAGTCGTGTTTTGCGTGCACTTAACACGGATCCTCAGGATAGAAAAATGAGAGCTCTTTGGGAGGAGGTTTGTTCCTATTCCGATGAGGATGAAACATCATCCAGCGATTCGTGGGATGGCTTACCGCAGTTACTCAAACCAATTCACTTAAAGAACAAAGACTTTGAGCTCAAGCTTTTTACCACGATCGCTACCTTGGGCGCTCCGCAGGATATTACGCTGCAAGAATTACGTATAGAGTGTGGTTTTCCGGTCGATAAGCATTCTGAAAAATGTTTGCAGCATCTTCGAGTGCAGCGCAAAAAAGGTGAAGTCGGCCATCAACTTGATGGCAAACTACAGGGGATCTAATCGCTCAATAAGGCACCGGGCAGGTGCCTCACTCGGAGATGCTTAACCCTCTAGCTGGCTGTGTAAGAAATCGATCACCTGGTCTTTAGCAATATCCTGGCGCTCTAGGCCACGCCGTTCCTGATATTCAATCAGGCCATCTTTCAGCCCACGGTCACCGATGACCAGTCGATGTGGGATACCAATAAGCTCCATGTCAGCCATTTTAACACCGGGACTGGTTTTTTTGTCCCGATCATCCAGCAATACTTCATATCCGCTGTCGAGCAGAGATTGGTAAACACGGTCAGTCTCTTCGCGAACCAGCTCTGATTTGTCGTAATTGAGCGCAACAATACCAATTTGGAAAGGGGCAATTGCCTGAGGCCACATAATGCCTTTCTCATCGTTGTTTTGTTCTATGGCCGCTGCTACCACGCGGGTGACACCGATGCCATAACAGCCCATCGTCATTACTTGCGTTTGACCTTTGTCGTTGAGCACCACGGCATTCATGGCGTTGGCATACTTTTGTCCAAGCTGGAAAATATGTCCCACTTCAATGCCGCGCTTCATGACCAGCTGGCCCTGGCCATCGGGGCTGGGGTCACCCTCCTCAACATTTCTAAGATCGGCTATCTCATCATAGCGGGTATCTTTTTCCCAATTCACGCTGCTAAGATGCTTGCCGTCCATATTTGCCCCGCAGGTGAAATCATTTAAGACGCTAGCGCTGCGATCCACGATGACCGGTATAGGTATGTTTACGGGGCCTATGGAACCAACACTGCAGCCCAGAGCATTTTTAATCTGTTCATCGCTGGCAAAGGTCAAGGGCGCTTTAATTGCCGGTAGTTTTTCGGCCTTTAGCTCATTCAGGCTGTGATCGCCGCGCAGAACGAGCGCGATCAGCGGATTTTCTTCGGAATCAGTGGCTTCGCCCAAGACAATCAATGTCTTTGCAACCTGCTTCGGTTGGATGCCCAGGAAGCGGGTAACATCTTCAATTGTATGTTGGTTTGGTGTATCGACCTCTGTTAATTGCGCTTTGGTGTCCTTTGTCGAGGGTTCCGGCGTAACTGCCTCAGCCATTTCGATATTGGCAGCGAAATCACTGCTGTCACTGAATGCGATCAGATCTTCACCGGACTCAGCAAGTACGTGGAACTCTTGGGACTGGCTGCCGCCAATACTGCCGGAATCCGCCTGAACTGCTCGAAAATCGAGTCCCATACGCGAAAAAATGGTGCTGTATGCCTGGAACATCGCATCGTAGGTTTGTTGCAAGCTCTGCTGATCAAGGTGGAAAGAATAAGCATCTTTCATGATAAATTCACGGGAGCGCATCACACCGAAACGTGGACGTACTTCATCGCGAAACTTGGTCTGGATCTGATAGTAATTAACCGGTAGCTGTTTGTAACTTTTAAGTTCATTACGTGCCAGATCCGTAATCACTTCCTCATGTGTCGGGCCTAAACAAAATTCACGATTGTGACGGTCATGCATCCGTAGAAGCTCTGGACCGAACTGCTCCCAGCGACCCGATTCCATCCAAAGCTCAGCCGGTTGTACTGCAGGCATCAGAACTTCCAATGCACCGGTTTTGTCCATCTCTTCGCGGATTATTTTTTCCACTTTTCGTAATACCCTTAACCCTAATGGCTGCCAGGTGTACAAACCGGAAGCAAGCTTGCGGATCATGCCTGAGCGCAACATCAGCTGGTGACTGATCACTGCTGCATCTGCAGGTGTTTCTTTCAGGGTATTGATAAGGAATTGAGTAGCACGCATGAGTTGATATTGCCTTGATTGGTAACCGAAACCACGCATTGTAAAGTTAGCAGGGAGGATATTCCAGAGACTATGCTAATATTGTATCAAGGTGATTCAATAAGAGTGGTAAGCAGTATGATCAAACCTTTCTCTCAAGCGTGTGAAAATAATAAAAACCCTATACTAAAAATACTTAAAGAGGCTTTCGCGCCGGTGCAGTCGGTTTTGGAAATTGGCAGCGGCACAGGGCAGCATGCGGTGTATTTTGCAGAGCACTTGCCACACCTTATCTGGCAACCGACAGATTTAGAGGAAAACCTCGATGGCATCGCCTGTTGGATCGAAGAGCATAATAGCCTTTCAAATCTTAAAATGCCCCGCTCGTTAGATATATCGAATATACCCTGGCCAGTTGCGCCTGTTGACGGAGTATTTTCCGCAAACACGCTGCACATAATGGGCGAGCCGGAAGTTGTTCAGTTTTTTGAAGGTCTGTCTTATGCCTTGGTCAGCGGTGGTACGCTCTGTATCTATGGCCCCTTTAACTATGCCGGAAAGTTCACCAGCGACAGTAATGCACAGTTTAATAAATGGCTGTATCAGCAAAATCCAAAAAGTGCGATTCGGGATTTTGAATGGGTGAGTCAGTTAGCCGAAAATGCTGGGCTTGTGCTGGTCAAAGATCATCCAATGCCAGCCAATAATCGCTTGTTACAATGGCGGAGAGCCTAGCGACGCTCAATCCTTTAACAAAGTTCGCGCTTTAGCCGGATAAAACAAACAAAAAGTCTAAACAATCAGCCAATAAGTGGCGGTTAATGGACGCTTTCAGTATCATTAGCGCTTCGTTTTTATCCCATAATTTTGTCAAGAGATATAAGTCAAAATGCTTCAGTTGCGTGGTGCTCCTGCTCTTTCTTCATTTCGTTTAAAAAAATGCTTAGACCAGTTAACAAATGCGGTCCCCGTTATTACTGGCGTCTATGCAGAGTATATGCACTTCGCTGAATTGGCAGAGCCGCTTGATGAAGAACAAAGGCAAGTGCTGGAGAGACTGCTTACCTATGGCCCCCAGACGCAAACGGAGCAGGCTGTCGGCGAGCTGTTGTTGGTGGTGCCACGGTTTGGCACTATTTCGCCATGGTCCAGCAAGGCGACGGATATTGCCCATAACTGTGGATTACAAAGCGTACGCAGACTGGAGCGAGGCGTAGCCTATTACCTGAAATCTTCCGCTGAACTATCGGCACAGGAACGGCGGGTGGCAGCTGAGATTCTGTATGATCGGATGACAGAAGCCGTTTTATCGAAAATGGAAGAGGCTGAGGCATTGTTCCATCATGCACAACCCAAACCTGTGGCTCATGTGAATCTATTACAAGATGGGCGAGAGGCTTTGATGGAGGCCAACACCAACTTGGGATTGGCTTTGGCAGAGGATGAGATTGACTATCTGGTTGAGAACTTTACGGCGATGGGGCGAAATCCGACCGATGTCGAGCTGATGATGTTCGCCCAGGCAAACTCCGAACACTGCCGTCATAAAATTTTTAATGCGGATTGGATTATTGATGGCGAAGAACAGGATAGATCGCTGTTCGCCATGATCCGCAATACCACCCAGCTCAACGGTGAAGGCGTGTTATCCGCCTATTCGGATAACTCGGCGGTAATTGAGGGTTCCAGAGCCGGGCGCTTCTATCCTGACCCCAATACCAAAGAGTACGCCGCCAATGATCAGGATGTGCACATCCTGATGAAAGTGGAAACCCACAACCACCCAACGGCTATCGCCCCCTATCCCGGAGCATCAACTGGTTCCGGAGGCGAAATTCGCGACGAGGGTGCGACGGGGAAGGGCGCAAAACCAAAAGCGGGGCTTACCGGTTTTTCCGTTTCAAACCTTAAAATCCCTGGTTTTGAACAACCTTGGGAAACCCATTATGGCAAGCCGGATCGTATCGTATCCGCTTTAGAAATCATGGTCGATGGCCCCTTGGGTGGTGCTGGCTTTAATAATGAATTTGGTCGTCCCAATCTATGTGGTTATTTTCGTACTTTTGAGGAAAAAGCATCCGGCGCGGCGGGTGAAGAGATACGCGGTTACCACAAACCCATCATGATTGCCGGAGGGCTGGGTAATATTCGCGCAGACCATGTTGATAAAGGCACGATTCCCGCAGGTACTAAACTGGTGTTGCTAGGAGGTCCGGCCATGCTGATCGGGCTGGGTGGCGGTGCCGCCTCCTCGATGGCCTCAGGCAGCAGTAGTGCGGATCTGGATTTTGCATCGGTTCAACGTGACAATCCGGAAATGGAGCGTCGCTGTCAGGAAGTCATCGATCAATGCTGGCAGATGGGTGAGCATAACCCCATTGCCTTTATACATGATATTGGTGCGGGTGGCCTTTCCAATGCCTTTCCGGAATTGGTCGCTGACTGTGACAAAGGTGGGCGTATCCAGTTGCGCAATGTGCCCAACGACGAGCCGGGCATGTCACCTTTGGAGATCTGGTGTAATGAATCACAAGAGCGTTATTCATTGGCTGTCAGGCCAGAGGATTGGGATCGGTTCGAGGCGATCTGTCAGCGAGAGCGTTGCCTCTACGCGGTACTAGGCGAAGCCACGTCAGAACGGCAGTTAGTGGTAGAGGATAGCCACTTTGAGAACAAGCCTGTTGATATGCCGCTTGATGTGCTCCTGGGCAAAACTCCGAAGATGTTGCGTCAAGTGCAGCGCACAACGTTTCAGCGCAAAGCGTTCGATAGCCGCACGATAGACCTGCAGGAAGCGGCGAAGCGGGTGCTCAAGCTGCCAACTGTTGCCAGCAAAAGTTTTCTGATCACTATTGGTGATCGCTCGATCACCGGTATGGTGGCGCGAGATCAGTTTGTCGGTCCCTGGCAGGTACCAGTGGCAGATGCGGCGGTGACTATCAGTGCTTATGATACCTATGTCGGCGAAGCGATGGCGATGGGGGAACGTACGCCGGTTGCACTGATTAACGCCCCGGCCTCGGGGCGCCTGGCGATTGCCGAGGCCATCACCAATATCGCCAGTGCCAACATCGGCGATATGAGTAAGATCAAACTTTCCGCCAACTGGATGGCGGCGGCCGGACATCCGGGAGAGGATGAAAATCTGTATGACACGGTAAAAGCGGTTGGGATGGAAGTCTGTCCTGCTCTCGGTATTGCCGTGCCAGTCGGCAAAGACTCCATGTCCATGCGTACCCAATGGCAGGAAAATGGCGAGCAGAAAAGCGTCACCGCGCCGCTGTCGTTGATCATCAGTGGATTTGCGCCGGTTATAGATGTCCGAAAAACGGTGACACCGCAATTGCGTAATGACTCCGGGCCAAGCGACCTGATATTAATCGATCTGGGGCGTGGACAGAACCGGCTGGGTGGCTCAGCACTGGCACAGGTATACAAACAAATTGGTGATCAATCTCCTGACCTGGATGACGCGGAAGATTTAAAAGCTCTTTTTGCAGTTATTCAGGGACTGATAGAGGATCAACTGCTGCTGGCCTACCATGATCGTTCCGATGGGGGGCTGTTTGCGACTCTCTGTGAAATGGCCTTTGCCGGACGGGTCGGGTTGGATGTGAATTTGGATCTGCTGGCTGACGAGGCTGAACAACTCAGTGCGACCCTCTTTGCCGAGGAACTGGGTGCTGTTATACAGATTTCAGCGGAAAACACCGAGGTGGTGTTATCCCAGTTTGTCGCAGCGGGATTAGGTGACTGTACGCAGGTTATAGCTGGTCTGAATGACCGGGACAATCTCTGCTTCACCTTCCAGGATCAAAAGGTACTCGAGATGACCCGAGTGCAGGCACAACGCTGGTGGGCCGAAACCAGCTATCAGATTCAAGCGTTGCGCGACAATGCCGACTGCGCACAGCAGGAATTCAATGGGCTGCTGGATGAGTCGAATGCGGGGTTATCTGCGGCATTAACCTATAATCAAAATGAAGATGTTTCCGCGCCTTATATCAATAGCGGCGTGCGGCCACGTATTGCCGTGCTTCGAGAACAGGGTGTTAACGGACAACTGGAAATGGCTGCCGCCTTCGATCGCGCGGGATTTTCCAGCATTGATGTACATATGAGTGACATCTTATCCGGACGTGTGACCCTGGATGACTTCAAAGGCCTGGTTGCCTGCGGCGGGTTCTCCTACGGTGATGTATTGGGAGCGGGGGAAGGCTGGGCTAAGTCGATACTGTTTAATCCGCAGGCGCGTGATCAGTTCAGCAACTTTTTCCAACGTCAGGATGCTTTTACCCTTGGCGTTTGCAACGGCTGCCAGATGCTCTCCAACCTGCATGAATTGATACCGGGCACCGAGCATTGGCCGCATTTTGTGCGCAATCAGTCAGAACAGTTTGAAGCGCGAGTGGCGATGGTCGAAGTCCAGCAATCGAATTCAATCCTGCTGCAGGGTATGGTTGGATCGCGAATGCCGATAGCGGTTGCCCATGGTGAGGGGCGCGCTGAGTTTGGTAAGACGGATAATATAGAAGCACTGAATGCGATGGGACAGATCGCATTACGCTATATCGACAATTACGGTGAGATTACCGAAAGCTATCCGCATAACCCCAATGGCTCGCCCCAAGGTGTCACCGGCCTGACCAACAGCGATGGCCGTGTCACCATCATGATGCCACACCCCGAGCGGGTATTTCGAGCCGTGCAGAACTCCTGGTATCCCGAAGAATGGGATGAAGATGGTGCCTGGTTGCGTTTGTTCCGTAATGCAAGAGTTTGGTTGGGATAGATGATTAGTTAACGAATACCTGTGAGTCCGGCCACTGCGCTGCGCTTTTCGAGTGTTTAGCCGGACAGAAATACAAAGCCCCCTTAGAGGCTGTTAGGTGACTATTTTCTGGTTTATCATCGGCATTTAATTGCCTACCAGCCGACATAAGACATGGATTAGTTCGACCGTTTTAAGCTGAGTAACAGTATTTTAAAAAGCCAGAGTTTAACCGTTTGAGATCGCAATATGTGACCTCAAACGTTCACGGTGTTAGCCGTTCACTGCCGCACAGGTAGTTTACCTCGGTGCGCACATCACGATACCTTCATAAATCCAGCCGCTGTTTTCCATATCGGGCGGAATTTCCGGGTACAGGGTGTAACGGTGATTGGAGTCTTTGTACTTTGCCCGGCCATTGTAGTAACGAAAGACCGGGTCTGTATTGTCTGGGCATTTGCCGGTGACGGGTTGCAGAATATAGAAGGCAGTCGTGGTTTCGAGGGTCCATCCGGGATCTTTTTGTACGGCTTCACATTCTTTGGCATGCGCGGTGTAGAAATGAGAGTTGGGGCCAACGCCGCGCGTGCCGTAAAACCGGCATACAGGGACGGCTTCTAGTGGTGCCGTTTCCGCGGTTAGCCAGGCTTTAAAGCTGAGTTCTGTGCGGCGCCATTTGCCGGCGCCGCCCTGGTCAACGAAACGCTTTTCGCCGGGAAACCCGGTTAGAAAGTAGTGATTGAGGCCTTCATGGTAGTATTCGCTGATTAGTGAACCATCAGGGTCGATGTCGTTTCGGGTCAACAAAAAAATATCTTCCACACCATTCTGGTCTCCCAGCTCCGGGTGATCGGCTCTGGAGCTAAACGCAAGCTGTAACGCTCGGTCGTCGATCGAAGGTGAACTACCAGTGGCCAGTTGCTGGTGCTGGTCGGTCAGGCGATCATAAAGGATGATGTCGCTTTCCTCCTTGTCGTCGGTCACTGAAGCTAATGTATAAAGGATATGACGGTTATCAGGCGCAAATACCAGTTCATCGATCAGATGGTCCTCTTTTATCGCATCAATACGAATCACCGAATTGCTCGGCCAGTGATGGATGAAAAAGCAGGTAAGTTGACAGTCATAGGAGCTGTAGATTACATGTTCGCCCTGGGGTGAGATGTCATAGCTAACTGCCTGGATAGGAGCATTGTTTTCATTTACGGCGGCATAGATCAGGCGGTTTAGTTTGCGGTCAAACAGATACAGCTCGTCACCGCTATAAGGTGGTGGAGGATAGATGGGAATAGTCGCGTCACTTTTGGAGGCGAACAGCACCTGCTCCCCGTAGGAGGAGATTTTTGGATTGAAAGAGGAGCCGAGGGATTGGCCTTCATCGGTACGGGAGATGATCTGCCACCTCTCTTCATTAACATCATAAAGCACAATATCGTCAATCTTGTTTTCGAGGCCTGCCAGTTGACCGTTTTCGGTATGGAACACGATGCTCTTTGCGTCCAGTGAAATAGCCGGTGTGCTTTCCGCTGGGTGGCCAGCGTAAAGGCTTTCCCATGAGTCCAGGTCAAGGATCGGGGAAAGATTGGTGTGCTCCTGTAGGGTGGGATTGGTCAGATATATGTCACGGGGTTCGTCGCAATCATAGCTGGTACCAATAATCAGTTCGCAGCGATCCTGGTCAGTGTCTGAAAGTTGGTTGGCGGTGCTGGTGAAGACCAGGTTGTCACCGTGACGGGGTAGATCCGGGGAGCTGTTGCGGTAAGATAAACGATCTTCTGTCGGTGATTCAGCGACTATGATGTGGTTGTCTTTTTTAAGATCGACGACAAAAAGTGAGTCGAACAGGCTCACTCGCTCACTCGAGTCGACGGTGAATCTGACCTCGCCATTGTAATGGATTGCATTTGAGACAAAGGCCAGCGTGGTTCCATCGGCCGAAATGATGGGTTGTTTGCTGCTGCCCGGTGGCGCTGTTAAACCGAGTGTATTCCACTCGTCTGACAAGGGTGCATATGCATTATCTGAGGTAATCCACAGCAGGTTCTGTGTTGCATGCAGCAGCCCGGAAAAACTGGCGCATAGAAACCAAAGAAAAGCAGTTAAAAATCCATTGGTGAATCGCATTAACCCTCCTTAGTTAAGGTGTGACAGACAGATTCTAAAGGGCGGCTTGTTTTTAAACAAACATCTTTTTAAAGGTCAGAGCAGTTTAATAATCTTTGACTGAATACTAACTGAACGGATGTGGGGTATTTAATGCTCGTCTGTAAGCGCTTCCAACGCCCAATTTAAATCCTCCCACAACATATCCATCCGCTCCTGGTGAGTGCGGAACGCTAGCACGGCAATTCGTATTGCATAAACTCCTTTTAGCAGGGTGCCGGTGAGCATGACGCGCTGTTTGCTGTTGATTAGTTCCATGAGTCTTTTGGTCGCGGCGTTGCGCTGCTCCAGTGATTCGTAGGTATTATTGAGAGCAAAGGCAAGGATGGAAAGTTCTGCCGGAGCCAGCAGTTCCAGTTGGGGGTGCTGCTCAATTTTATTTTGGATATGCTGCGCCAGATCCAGTTTCTCATCCAGGTAATCTTTGAATACTTGGGCGCCGTGCATTTTGAAGGGAAGCCAGATTCTCAGGCCACGGAAGGGGCGCGTGAGTTCGGGTGACAGCTCACAAAAATCCATCATGTACTCATCTTCCTGTAGGGTTGGCATGTAGTCTGCGTGGGAGCTGTGTGTGGCTTTCAAGTCATCGCCATTACGCACCAGTAAAGCTCCGGTGCCATAGGGTAGGAACAGGGTTTTGTGAGGGTCGAGGACCACAGAGTCGGCTCTTTCCAGCCCTTGTAAGGTTTGTTTGCCTCTTTCGGTCATGCGAAATAGGCCACCATAGGCGCCGTCGATATGAAACCAGAGTTTTTCCCTTTTTGCCAGGTCGGCGAGTTCGGGCAGTGGGTCAACGGCCCCTGAGTTGGTGGTGCCGGCGCTGGCAGCAATCATAAAGGGGGTGAGTCCTTGCGCGCGGTCTTTAACAATTTCTTCGTACACCTGTTCGGGGCGCAGCCGGTAGTTATCGTCAACGTCCAACACCCGAAAATTTTTCTTTGGAAAGCCCGCCAGTCGAGCAGCTTTCTCCAGGCAGTGATGCGCCTGGTTAGAGATATAGATCACACCTTTGCTGAAATCTTCACCGAGTCGTACGTGGCGAGCGGTGATCAGCGCGCTCAGGTTGGCCAGCGACCCGCCCGAGGTCAGGAAACCGCGTGCTGTTGTTGGGTAATCGACGATTTCACATAGCCAGCGAATCACGTTGGCTTCAAGCTGGTTCAGTGCGGGCGCTACGTTGGAAACGCCGACGTAACGGTTGAGCGTGTTGGCGATCAGATCGGCAATGGCAGTGTGGAAAATACCGCCTCCAGGCACATAGCCCATGAATCCCGGTGAAGCGGCATTGATGGCATAGGGAGCGGTCTGATCAAATATAATGTTTAGTAAGCTGTCGAAATCGGTAGGTGTTCGTGGAATTGGCTCTGCCAGCGAGCGGACAAACTGGGGATCTGCCTGATTACTTAAATCGATCGGCTGTTGCTCAATCGTCGCCGTAAACTTGATGATTCTTTCCATCGCAGCGTCGACAAGCTGCTGGATCTCCCTTTCAGATAGTTCTAACGCTCTGGGCACACTCATTCTTTTACCTTAAATCAAAATTCACTGAAAACTAATTCGCTCCGAATGGCGCTACCTTAATCAAATTCAGTGACCACATTCCTTCTCCTGGGGGAGAAGGCTAGGATGAGGGGGCTTAAGGCGGTGCTATTCAATGCGCGCCCTATATTAGCGAACTTCGCTTTTATGGCCTAGTGATAGATTAGGGTTGTTGCACTAGTGGGTTCTACTCTGAGTCTTCAAGCAGATCCTGGTCTGGGTTGTCTTTGTCTTTCGTGGCAGCGCTATCGAGTTCTGACTGAGTTTGAGCCGGTTCCTCAAATTCTTGAGGCAGAGTTTTTTCAGATGTCTGGATACCAATACGGTATGCAGCAAAACCGGGCTGCACCACTTGATTAATAGCCATTCCAAGCAACCGGCCCTTGTGTGGAGAGGTGATTTCCTGTCGGATATTGGTGATTGGATCGGTAATAGTACCCAACAGCTGACCTTTCTTTATTTGCTGGCCTAAAGTGACCTGGCTAAAGAGAATGCCCGCTTGATCAGCACGTACCCAGATCGACTGGTAGTAGACAGGTTCTGGCTCGCCCCACAGGCTGACTTTTTTAACCATGCCGAGTTTGTTGAGTAATGTTTGAATACCCTTTACGCCGTGGCTGACGGCGTCTTCCTGCAACTGCATTGGGGCGCCTGTTTCCAATGTTACCGCTGGTATGCCCGCATCTGTGGCCGCTCGCCTTAATGTCCCGGTGGAACCCTCATTGTGCAGTACGACGGTCGCGCCAAATCCTTGGGTCAGCTCCAGTACTTGAATGTTGCTGAGATCCGCTCTGAGTTGCGGCAGGTTGGTGCGGTTAAACGATCCCGTATGTAGATCGACCAAAGCATCACAGTGGTGAATAATCTGGTTGAAGAACGAGTAGGCAATACGAGATGCAGAACTACCCCTGGGGTTACCTGGAAAATAACGGTTCAGATCCCGACGATCGGTCAAATAGCGGGAGGCGCGATGGAAACCCTGCAAGTTGACAATGGGTACACCAATGACCGTACCTGAGAGCCGTTTGACATCCAGATGGTAGAGCGTACGTCGTACAATTTCTATGCCGTTGAGTTCGTCGCCATGCACCGCTGCCGTGAGGCAGAGTTTTGGCCCTGGTTTTGCCCCGTGCAGCACCAGTACTGGTGTGGGCGCTATGATGCCGTCGACCGACTGGCTTGGTGCCCAGGACAAACGGGTGGATGTGGCGACCGGTATTTCTGTGCCCAATAGTATCAACGGTTCGGGAGCGACCGCATTGGGTTTTTTCCTGGCAGCAACTCTGCTTTCAGTCTCTGGTGGTGGGGTCGTTGGAGGCTGAGGTTCCGCTTGGATCGCTGTCTCTGTGACCGGCTCCCCGAGATCAATACTCTGTGCCTGCGGTAGCGATGCTTGAGCAAGGGTCGATGCATTTTCAGTTACATTACCCGTTGCATTATTACCAGTCAGATCGCCGCCATCGATTATTGGCTCTATCGTCGCCGGTTCCCCATCCAGGTTCTGCGCCAGCAACATTGGGCTGGCGAAGGAGACAGCAGTCGTTGCCCAGAGCATTAGGCAAAGGGAAGCAAAAGTGACTGATCGGGTGTTTGCCAGTGATGGAATTTTGCTAACTAAAAATAAAATCTGATGTGTAGGCACTGAGATAACGCATTTAGTGGGTAATGCGGCTAAGTATAGTCGGGAATCGCAAGGCTCACGAGTCTATTTCGTAGACATGACTGAATTTATTCATATAATAAGCGTCACTAATTTGACATTTTTGGAAGCCGGTATAGATTTAAGTAAAACACAGTTGTAATGCGTCAAAAATTTGAATCACTCTTTCTAGCTATAGACTTACAATAAGCGGAACCGAATGCGCAGAGAAATTAAAGTACTGATTATCGATAATGACAGTCAACGGCGTCACGACCTGAAGGTGATTCTGGATTTTCTAGGCGCCTTTAGTATTGCTGCCGATTCGGCTGACTGGAAACCTCGGGCGCAGGATGGTTTTTCCAGCAGTATTGAGGTTGTGGCTGTTATGCTGGGAGGGATTGAGCAGGATTTTGATCTCGAAACGGTTTTGGCGGATTTGAATGCCTGGGATGCGGGAGTACCGGTGCTGATGCTCGATGATCGCGAAATTGCATCTGCGATGGATGTGCAATTGCGAAGTATGGTCATAGGGCATGTGGAAATGCCGATGAGCTATAACCAGTTGTTGGATAGTTTGCATCGTGCACAGTTGTATCGGGAGCAGTATGAAAACATGCGTTCGCGGGGGAAAAATCGTGATTTAGAGCTGTTCCGCAGCCTGGTCGGTGATAGCGAATGTATAAAGAGCGTTCGTAAACTAATGGCACAGGTTGCAGATAAGGATGTGAGTGTGATGATCACAGGCGAGTCTGGCACCGGAAAGGAGGTGGTGGCACGTAACCTTCACTACAATTCAAAACGCCGACAAAAACCTTTTGTACCTGTGAATTGTGGAGCTATTCCTGCGGAGCTGTTGGAGAGTGAATTGTTCGGTCATGAGAAAGGTGCTTTCACGGGCGCAATCAGCAGTCGTCCCGGACGCTTTGAGATGGCCGAGGGTGGTACGTTGTTTCTAGATGAGATCGGCGACATGCCGCTCAATATGCAGGTTAAAATTTTGCGTGTATTGCAGGAGCGGGTTTATGAGAGGGTCGGAGGTACGCAAACGCTCAAGACTGATGTTAGAGTGATTGCGGCCACCCATAAAGACCTGGAGCTGATGATTGAAGAAAATAGTTTTCGTGAAGATCTGTATTATCGGCTCAATGTCTTCCCGGTTGAGATGCCTGCTTTGCGCGATCGCGTGGAGGATATTCCATTATTGCTCAATGAGTTGATACAGCGACTAGAGGCAGAGGGTCGAGGCTCGGTAAAATTTAATAGTGTAGCCATTCAATCTCTTTGCCGTCACAACTGGGCGGGTAACGTCAGAGAATTAGCCAATCTGATCGAACGATTGGCGATCACTCATCCGGATGCGGTGATTGGTGTTCAGGATCTGCCGGAAAAATTCAGGTATTTGGATGTGTCAGACGAAGACATGGAAGAGCGTTTCTTTCTGAGTGAGCCGATTTCAGCTGAACCGGAGCTATCGCTCCCCAATCAGGTATTGTTACCCGAAGCAGGTATTGACCTGAAAGATTATCTGTCGTCACTCGAGAGAAATCTGATTGAACAGGCATTAACTGACACTAATGCCGTCGTTGCCAGGGCTGCTGAAAAACTGGGTATTCGCCGTACCACGCTGGTGGAAAAAATGCGCAAACTGGGTATCCAGAAAGACCAGGAACCTGACGCAAATTAGTGTAAACAGGCCTAGTTTCAAGCCAGCGCAGGGGTGCTGGCGTTCCCGCAAGAACCCAGCATTCCGCTGATCTCGCCATTCGATTATCCACCATGTCAAATTACCGACCCATTTCCCTGGCGGAACAGATTTTGTAAGCCATTGATTGGTTTTGATATTTATTCTAATTAATTGATTAGTCAAATCAGGCACATTCTTTGCAGCACAAATCCCAATAGTCCAAAACGTCAGGATCTTGTCGCTTCTTCCGTTGATTGGAAGCCGTGACAGAGTTTAAGGAATTTGCATGACTGCACTAACAGAAAGAACATCGGCAGAAACAGCATTAGCAGAAATAGCACTAGCTCAAAATCCAGCATCTGCACCTAAGGTGATGGTGAGCCGTTTGTATGATGGCGGCGGAGCCGCAGAGTGTCAGTTATCAGATCAACAGAAATTGAAAACTGCGTTTGAGTCGTTTAACCAGATTTCGGGACAGCTCACGGGTGCTTATCAGGCTCTGGAACAGCAGGTGAAGGATCTCACCGCCCAACTGCTTGAGGCTGATGCAAGGCATGAGGCCGAAGTGGCTAACAAAGAACTGGTAACGGGCCGTCTGGAAGGGTTGCTGAATATTCTGCCAGTCGGTGTGGTTGTGCTGGACGTGCGTGGTGGTGTACAGCAATGCAATCCGGCCGCGATTGATTTACTCGGTGAGCCGTTGCTCGGAGAGCGGTGGCTGGAAATTATTCAGCGCAGTTTTGCGCCACGCTTTGATGATGGACATGAGGTATCGCTCAAAGACGGCAGGCGAGTCAGTTTGGCAACACGTTCGCTGGAAGGCCAGCGTGGTCAGCTGATTGTACTAACAGATATGACAGAAACACGTGACCTGATGGAGCGTCTCAGCCGGCATCAACGCTTATCTTCGCTCGGTAAGATGGTAGCTTCATTGGCGCATCAAATACGCACCCCCCTGTCTGCGGCGATGCTTTATGGTGAGCATTTAAGCAACACCGATCTTGAGCCACAGCAACAGAGAAAATTTGCTGAAAAACTGAATTCCAGACTCAATCATTTAGAGCAGCAGGTCAGGGATATGTTAATTTTTGCCAAGGGCGACATGCCTTTGGCGGATCGTGCACAAACGGGCGAGCTGGTGGCCGGTATTGAGGCAGCTGCGGAGGCCACACTACTGTCCAGCAAGTCACGGTTGAGCCTCAATAATTTGGCTGAGGGCTGCACCTTGCAATGCAATCTGGAGGCATTGGTCGGTGCAATTCTCAATCTGGTTAATAATGCCATTCAAGCGGTTGGTCGAGGTGCACAGATTGATATTACGCTGAAGCATGAGGGGGGCCGGGAAGATGAGGCCGGTATTCTGCTTATTACAGTAACAGACCAGGGGCCAGGTATTGATGAATCGGTGCGCGCTCAGGTGCTGGAGCCATTTGTGACGACCAGGTCACAGGGCACAGGACTTGGACTTGCGGTTGTGCAAGCGGTTGTCAGGGCGCATCAGGGTGAATTTAAAATTGCCTTCAGTGGTGCTAGCGGCACAGCGGTGGTGTTGCGTTTACCGCTTTGGGGGCAGCCTCAGTGTGTGATAGAGAATAAGGAGCTGCAGGCGGATGAGTAAATCCAAAGTACTGATTGTTGAAGATGACCTGGAGTTGCGAGAGGCCCTTTACGACACGCTTGATTTGGCGGGGTTTGAGGTGTTTCAGGCGGACAGCGGTGAAGCGGCACTGGCGTTACTTGATAAATGTCAGGCTGACATGGTGGTGAGCGATGTCAATATGGGTGCAATGAACGGACACGAACTTTTAGCCAGGCTGGGGAAGCGGTATCCATCACTGCCCGTACTTTTGATGACGGCCTATGCCGATGTTAACAGCGCAGTAAATGCGATGCGCAGCGGAGCCGTAGATTATCTGGTCAAGCCATTTAAGCCACAGGCATTGGTTGATTCAGTAAATCGTTATGTGGGCTCTATTTCCCAGACATTGGATCAGCAGCCTGTTGCGCAGGAACCTTCGAGCAAGGAACTGTTAGCCTTAGCCAGAAAGGTAGCAGTGACAGCGTTTACCGTATTGATTTCAGGGGAAAGTGGTACGGGGAAAGAGGTGCTGGCGCGCTACATCCACACGAACTCAAGTTGTGCGGAGGGTCCTTTTGTAGCGATCAACTGTGCAGCGATTCCCGAAAATATGCTGGAAGCCACACTCTTTGGCCACGAAAAGGGAGCGTTTACCGGGGCCTATTCCAGTAACCCCGGTAAGTTCGAGCAGGCAAATGGTGGCACGATTCTGCTTGATGAGGTCTCGGAAATGGCGCCGGGGTTACAGGCAAAGTTGCTTCGAGTCCTGCAGGAGCGAGAAGTCGAACGGGTGGGTGGTAAGAAAGTGATTCCTTTGAATGTCAGGGTAATTGCGACCACTAATCGTGATTTGCTGGAATATGTAGCGGAGAATAAATTTCGTGAAGATCTCTACTATCGTTTGAGTGTATTTCCATTGCAGTGGAAGCCTTTACGAGAACGAGCGCTAGATATCGTGCCACTTGCGGAACGCCTGCTGAATCATTATTGCCAGAAAATGAATAAGAATTTAGTAACACTGGATGCCGGGGCGATGGATTGTCTAAGACAGTACCAATGGCCGGGCAACGTGCGTGAGCTGGATAATGTGATACAACGTGCATTAATCCTGCAGCGTGCTGATCGGATTGTAGCAGATGATTTGATGCTGACAGCACAGGCACCTGCTGCTGACCTGGTAGTCAAATATGATCAGGGTGTGGATCAGGAGCAACAAGGGGCTGATGATGACGGTTTGGAAAACGGCATGAAGAATCATGAGTACCAGCTGATTGTTGATGCGCTGAAGATTGAGCGCGGGCGTAAAAAGCAAGCGGCAGAAAAACTGGGTATTAGCCCACGAACATTGCGCTATAAGCTCGCCAAGATGCGCGAATCGGGCTTCGATCTCGATGCAGCGTTAGGATATTAATTGCGTTTCCAAGGTTAACTGGCAAGGCACTGTTAATCATTGAGTAATTTGAGGATGGTAGTAATGACAACAACACGGGCAGATATCAATAGCGTTTTAGTGCAAATGCGGCAAATGCAGGTGCAGGTTCAAAGCCAGGTTGAGAAACCCGATTTGGCGCACAATGGCGTGAACAAAACAGAAGGGCCTAACTTTTCCGAGATGATGGAGAATGCTGTAGGTGCTGTGAACGATCAACAGATGCAGGCCAAGGCCTTGTCGACGGCCTATGAGCAGGGTGATACTAGTGTTGATCTAACGCAGGTAATGATCAGTATGCAGAAAGCCAGCCTGTCCTTTGAGGCGATGACGCAGGTGCGTAACCGTCTGGTCAGGGCGTACGAAGATATTATGAATATGCCTGTGTAACGAGATCACTCACTGATATAAGAAATTTCTCTAAACTGAAACTAGACTTAAGATAATGGCTACTTTACCAGCAAATATAGGCGCGCAAGCGCAACAGGCTCCACCGAATAATGATCTGACAACGGGGTTCTCCGGTCTTAGCGTATTTCGGCAAATTGGACTCCTAGTCGGTCTGGCGGCCAGCATTGCCATTGGCTTTGCAGTGGTGCTCTGGTCGCAGGAACCGGACTATAGTCCTCTGTTGGCAGACATGAATAATGTTGATGCGACGCAGGCGGTGGATATACTGCGCGGCAATGATATTCCTTACAAGATTGACGCCAAAAGCGGCAGTCTGCTGGTGGCTTCCAAGCATTTACACCAGGCTCGTATGCAGCTGGCAGCGGTGGGTATTTCCGATAATCGAAGCGTAGGCTTTGAATTACTGGATAAGGAACAGGGCCTGGGAACCAGTCAATTTATGGAAAATATCAGTTATCGCCGCGGACTGGAAGGCGAGCTGGCACGGACCATTGCCAGTCTGAAAGCGGTGCGAGCAGCTCGAGTACATCTGGCGCTGCCCAAAGTCTCAGTATTTGTGCGCGATCAACGCAGGACCAGTGCTTCGGTCTTTGTGGAATTGTCTCCGGGACGTCGACTGCAGGAAGGGCAATCTATGGCGATTGTTAACCTGGTGGCGTCAAGTGTGCCGGAGCTGGATTCCACCGATGTCACTATCGTTGATCAAAATGGCCGCCTGCTATCTAATGAAGGGGAGAGCGAATCTGCGGCAATGGCTTCTCATCAGTTTGATTACACGCGAAAACTGGAACAGGTGCTGACGAATCGCGTTCAGAAAATCCTGGAGCCCGTATTAGGGCGGGATAAGTTCAAGGCTGAAGTTTCGGCGGATATAGACTTTACTGCTATCGAGCAAACTGAAGAGGTTTTCAACCCTGATGCGCCAGTGGTTCGTAGTGAGCAGACTCTGGAGGAGGAACGTTCGCTGGCTGGGGGCGGCCCCGGAGGTGTTCCCGGAGCACTGTCGAACCAGCCTGCAGCCGCCGCTTCGGCACCGGAGCAGGCACAGGCCGCAAGAAATCTGGGTGCCTCTGCTGAAAACAGGGGTAATTCCCGTAAACAGGCAACACGAAATTATGAGCTGGATCGTACTATAAGCTATACCCGGCACCAGCAGGGCAAAGTGAGACGCTTATCGGTTGCGGTGGTGGTGGACGATCGATCCGCGCAAAGCGAAGAAGAGGGGGCGACTTCAACAGCCTGGACGCAGGAAGAACTGGACCGGTTGATTAGCCTGGTGCGCGGAGCCGTTGGATATGATGAGGCTCGAGGTGATTCGGTTAATGTGGTAAACGCAGCTTTTGCGCCGATTGAAGTGTTTGAGCCGGAGGTTAAAGAGGTACCCATTTGGGAAGAGGAATGGTTCCAGCCTTTGGTTAAACAGGTGTTGGCGGGATTGCTGGTACTCATTCTTATTTTTGTGGTGATCAGACCGATTATGAAGTCCCTGTCCAATGATGGAGCTAAGCAAAAAGCCCTTGCTACCGCCGTTGCGAATGCACAGGCTGCTGCGGAGGCCGCGGAATCGGAAGCTGGAAATGCTGGAATGCAGGGGGTTATGGGCCGCGGTGGGGCGGGTGGCACGGCGTTACTGCCTGGTCCCGGACAGAGCTATGATATGCAGTTGGCAGCGGCACAGGGGTTAGTCACAGACAACCCCCAGCGCGCAGCACAGGTGTTGAAGCAATGGGTGGCCGACGATGAATGATCAAGCCGGATCAGTTGAAAATGCTGCCATTTTGATGATGAGTCTTGGTGAGCAGCATGCAGCGCAGATTCTTAGACATATGGAGCCGAAGGAGGTGCAGCGCATCGGTGCAGCTATGTCGCAATTAGAGAACATAAATAAGGAGCAGGTGAAGCTGGTGCTTGAGGGGTTTCTGGAAAGCTCTCAGGATGAAACCGGCCTAACCATGGATGCGGACAGGTATATTAAGGCACTGCTGGTTAAGGCACTGGGGCCGGAAAAAGGCAATAGTGTGATTGAGCGAATTTTGATGGGCGGAAACACTACTGGCCTGGATACGCTCAAATGGATGGATCCTTTAGCTGTTGCAGATATTATTCGGTTTGAACATCCACAGGTGCAGGCGATCGTGCTGGCCTATCTCGATTCAGATCAGGCGGCAGCGATACTTGAGCTGTTTGAAGAAGATCAAAGGCTGGAGATTGTGATACGGATTTCCAATCTTGAATCGGTGCAGCCCAGTGCTTTAGAAGAGCTGAATGATATTATTGAACGTCAGGTGAGCACGGGTAAGATTACCCAAACCACCAGCTTGGGCGGCACTAAAGTGGCCGCAAATATTGTTAATGCCATTGATATGAGCATTGAAACCAAACTGTTGGAGCAATTGTCTGAGGTTGACGAAGAGTTGAGCAATACGATCCAGGATTTGATGTTTGTATTCGAAAATCTTGGAGAGATGGATGACCGGGGTGTTCAGGCCCTATTGAGAGAAGTTTCTTCGGATGAACTGATTATTGCGCTCAAAGGGGCGGATGAGGCGGTTCAGGATAAAATCTTTAATAACATGTCAAAACGGGCTGCTGAGTTGCTCAAAGACGACCTGGAAGCAAAAGGGCCGGTACGTCTCAGTGAAGTGGAAGTGGCGCAAAAAGCAATACTCCTGGTGGCGCGTAGAATGGCTGAGGCCGGCGAAATCAATTTGGGAGGAAGTGGTGGTGACCAGATGGTTTAAGGGTGTCAGTATGACTCTGGCGCGCGTGGGCGGCATGTATCATGGTTGAATCAAAAGATTATCCGCAACGAATACCGGCTGATCAGGCCGGAGGATGTGAAGCCTGGCAAATGCCTGCGTTGGATGATGCGGCAATGGTGGTTACGGCATTTTCGAAGCGGCGATCCGGTCACGACGTGAAACCCGTCAGCTCTTCGACAAAGGTAGAGCCACTGACGGCGTCTAAAATAGAAAATCTCCGTGAGCAGGCATACCAGGAGGGGTTGGATCTGGGTAAGCGTGAGGGGTATCAGGCGGGAATGCAACAGGCAAAAGCGGAAGTAGATGCAACCCTGATGCAGTTGAATCGCATGTTGGGCCAGTTGATGCATCCTCTGGCGGGCCAGCAAAAGGAGCTTGAAGGGGCGTTGGTCAATCTGGCTATGGTCATTGCGAAATCGGTAGTGAACTGCTCTGTGGAGGTCGATGAACAGCGACTTATGGGGGTGATTAACCAAGTGTTGGCGCAACTGCCTGATGCAAGCGAACATATCAGAGTGATAGTCCACCCCCGAGACGCGGAACTGCTTAGATTAATGCCTGAGCAGGTGACCGAGTGGAAAATAATTGCTGACGCCAGTCTGGTAAGTGGTGGTTGCATCGTCAAAACAGATCATAGCTATGTTGATTTTACCCTCGACAAACAATTTCAGCTAACAGTCGAGGAGATGGTAAAGAAGCGTTTGTTAGCGGTCGGCCGGGATGAAAGCCCGGAACCGGATAAGGCGGATGATCAATGACAGAGAGTGATTTAGCCAAGCGTTTGCAGGCCTATATGCCACACCTTTCTAGTCGAGTAGGGCCGGTTGTTGAGGGACGTTTGACGCGCATTATCGGTATGACCATAGAGGCAGTTGGTTGTGACGTGCCGATGGGCGGACATTGTCTGATCGAAATGGGAAGTGACGAACCTATCGAAGCGGAGGTAGTCGGCTTCTCGGATAATCGAATATTCCTAATGCCGATCACCCGAGTGGAAGGATTGCGGCCCGGAGCGCGGATCAGGGCATTGGACAAGGTCAAGGAAGTGCCGGTAGGCTTTGGTCTGTTGGGCCGGGTTCTGAATGGCGTGGGTGAGCCGATCGATGGAAAAGGGCCGCTGCACACCGAGTCCACCACCAAGCTAACGGGTAAACCGATTAATCCATTGCAGCGACACCCTATTTCAGAACCCTTGGATGTGGGTGTCAGAGCTATTAACGCACTTCTGACGGTTGGTCGAGGGCAGCGCCTTGGACTGTTTGCCGGTAGTGGCGTAGGTAAGAGTGTGCTGTTGGGTATGATGACCCGGTATACCGAAGCAGATATTACAGTCGTGGGACTGGTAGGTGAACGGGGCCGTGAGGTTAAGGAATTTATTGAGCAAATTCTCGGTGTGGAGGGACTGTCACGTTCAGTGGTGGTAGCGTCTCCGGCTGATGAATCGCCACTAATGCGTTTGCGCTCGGCAATGCTGACCACGGCAATTGCCGAGTATTTTCGTGATCAGGGGAAAAACGTGCTGTTGCTGATGGACTCGTTGACCCGGTATGCGCAGGCACAGCGTGAACTGGCACTGGCGGTTGGGGAGCCACCGGCAACCAAGGGATATCCACCTTCAGTTTTCGCAAAACTACCACAGTTAGTAGAAAGAGCTGGTAATGCGGCTGAGGGTAAAGGTTCAATTACTGGTTTCTATACGGTCCTTACAGAGGGTGATGATCAGCAAGATCCGATTGCGGATGCTGCGCGGGCGATTCTTGATGGGCACATTGTGCTGTCAAGAAGCCTGGCAGAAGAGGGGCATTATCCAGCGGTGGATATTGAAGCTTCGATCAGTCGAGTTATGCCTCAGGTGATAGCTGCAGGCCAACTGCAGCAGGCGCAGCGTTTCAGACAGGTCTATTCGCGATATCAGCAGAATCGGGATCTGATCAGTGTCGGTGCCTATAGTGCCGGTAGCGATCGCGACACCGATTTTGCCATCGAAAGAATGCCGGTTATGAAAAGATTTCTACAGCAGTCACTCAATGAAGCGGTTGATCTACCGGCGAGCTTTGCCGGGCTGGCGAAGGCTATTGAAGTTCAGCCAGGTATACAAAACACAGGGTTGATCACGCAGTGAAAAAATCAGAAAGATTAGCACCCGTATTAAAACTGGAATCCATGAGAGAGCAGGATGCGATCAAGAGCTATGTTAATGCGCGCTCAAGGTTGATTGCTGAGCAAAGCAAGCTGCAGCAGCTGATTGATTACAGCCGAGAGTATCAGACGATGATTGAGCTTAAAGGGCGAGAAGGAATCAGTGCTACGCAGCTGCACTCTTTGCACCAGTTTTTACATAAGCTCAGTGGAGCCATTGCGCAGCAACAAAAGCAGCTGTTGCTGGCCGAGGAAGAGGCACAACAGATGGAAAAACATTGGTTCCGGCAACGGGGTGCGGCGAAAAATATGGAAAAGCTGATCGCTCGTCATGCCAATATGGAACGTGTCGAAACCGATAAAAAGGAGCAAAAGGAGTTCGATGAGCAGGCGCAGCAAACCTTTAGTAGTTATCTTTAAGGTAGAGTATTCCGTCCCCTGGGTATAGCGATTAATACCAAATTAGCAGAGTTGGCCTGGCAATTGCAAATTTCTAGTCAGCAGCTGTTGCTGAACCAGAATCATAGTGGATTCGTGGATAATCGTTTTTGCTGGAGACTAGTATGAATTCAATCAACAGGCCGATAGATGTTTTGCTCAATACAGAGGTCGCCAAAGCACGTCCTCAGGATAGGAGTGATTATCTAACTGGTTCAAATAAAAGAGAAAATTCATTTGATTCTGTGCTTTCAGTTAAGCAAAGGGAAGTGCGCAATGCGAAATCTGAAGTACACGAAAAGAGGTCGCCGGAAAGGGAATCCAAGGTTGATTCTCCTAACAATGACCGCCCGGAAAAGCGCAGCGAAACTGAACAGAGCGGTAAAACTGAGACGGATAACGGCAAAGGATTGCCGCCGGAGAAAGTTGCCGATAAGGAAGGAAAAGAGCCTGACGAAGTTAAAACGGATGTGTCGGTTCTCCAGCAAAACCTTGAAAACGCTGAAGGGGCCGCGCTGTGGTCGGAGACAATCACTATTGAAACCGATCTGGCTGTGGTAAGTGATGAGGCGAATGTAGAAGCATCTGAGCAGGCAGATAGCACTTTGCTGGCTTTGGATGATGCGGGGGAGGAGCAGCCGGCAGCCCCGCAGTTAACGATTAACGGTTTAGATGTGAGTTCAGTAAAGCAGGCTGCTCCGGAGTCATTGTCGGGTGTTTTTAACGCTCGGGAAAGCGAGATCCAGTTCAAGCCGGGAAATATGCCCAATGGTGATAAATTGAAGTCCGGTATTGAGCTGAATTTGCGTGGTGACGCCAAAATGGATCTATCTGAAATGTCTCAGGGAAAGCAGTTTTCGCTGGGGCAGGAGCTGAAACAGTGGCTAAGTGAGAGCAAAGTTGGCCCGGAAGTGAATCGACCGCCGGCCGCTTCAGTGGTTAATAACAGTAACCCGACGGTCAATACCACAGCTCAGCGAGTTGATGGGTTAGCGCAAGCAGTTCAGGGATTGGCTTCAACCCGTTCTGCTGGCGTAACCTTGAGCGTGCCAGTCACTGTCAATTCACCCAATTGGGGGCAGGCCGTTGCGCAGCGTATTGCCTGGCTTGCCAGTAATGGAATTCAGTCAGCAGAATTAAAGCTAAATCCACCCGAACTGGGGCCCGTCGAGGTTAAGATAAGCGTGAGCAGTGACCAAACGAATATTAATTTTAGTAGTCAGCATGCATCCATTCGTGAAGCACTGGAACTTTCAGTGCATCGTTTGAGGGAAATGCTGGAGTCAAACGGATTAAATCTGGCGGATGTTAATGTGTCAGACCAATCGCTGGCGCGTGATAACAAAACGGATACAGATTCTGCAGAGCAGGTAAATGTAGCAGCGCATGAAGGGAGTGAAGAAAGCGAAAGCCAAGCGACCATTGTCACCGAAAGTTCTTCGCTGGTCGATTTTTATGCCTGACAAACAGGGATGCAGGTTGTCGTTTTTTGGTGATAAGCCTGGAATGTCTAAAATCAAATAGTTTTGATAGGTAACAGATGTTCTCTAAAGGCCGATAATATTGCTATAGTTAATGATATCCACAACGGCTCCCGTTATGAGGGGTGGTGGTTAGTTAACTTGAACTGGGTAGGAGGTAACTAAATGCTCCTGTCCCTTTATGGCAATAGGATAACGAAGTGAACTAAACATGGCTAAAGCAGATAAGAACAAGGGTAAAGGCAAAGACAAGGAAAAAGGCAAAGACGAGCTGGAAGTTGATGAGGATAAAAAAGGAGGCAGCACCAAGTTAATTATTATTGCGGCAGCAGCGCTGCTCTGTATCGGACTGGGAGCCATCGGAATGTATTTCATGATGGGCGGCGAGTCAGCTGATGAGCAGGTGGCCGAGGGCGAAGATGCTCAGAAACAGGTGCAAGCAATTTATTACCAATTGCCAAAGCCCTTTATCGTCAGTTTTAAGGCGAAGGGGAAGCAGCATTATATGCAAATTAAAGTGGCATTTATGACACGTGACCAAGTGGCGATAGATACGATTCTGAAACATCTGCCTGTGGTTAAAAACAGCCTCAATCAGGTTTTTGGTAGTAAGGAGCTAGCGGTGTTGCAGACCTATGAAGGGTTACAACAGTTAAATAAAGAAGCGACTGAAGCTGTGCAGGCGTTTCTTGAGAAAGAAACAGGCTCACCCGGATTAGAGCGATTGCTCTTTGTTGATTTTGTGATGCAGTGAGCCATTTGGTGTAGATTAGTTTCAGATGTTGGAAACAGAATGAAAATTCAATCATGTCGGTAGAAGAACTGCTATCTCAAGACGAAATTGATGTACTTCTCAATGGCGTTGATGAGGGTCAGGTCGAAACTCAAGCACCGTCGGCACCCATGCCGACCACTGCGCACTATTATGATTTTGCCGCTCAGGATCATATTGTGCGTGGTCGCATGCCGACGCTGGAAATGATAAACGAGCGATTCTCGCGGTATAGTTGCGCCAGTATGTTTAATCTGTTACGCGAAACCACGGAAGTTAATGCGATTGGAATCGAAAGTATAAAATTTTCGGAGTACCTGCAAACGCTCAGCATGCCCACCAGCATTAATATGATAAAGATGTCGCCTTTGCGGGGTACTGCGTTGTTGGTGATGGATTCTCAGTTGGTGGTTAGGTTAGTAGACAAATTTTTCGGTGGTGGTAAAAGAGAGATTAATGTTGGGGAGCGTGAGTTTACTGGTACCGAGCAGCGAATGATCCAGAAGATGATCGAGCAGGTGTTTATCGACATGAAAGAAGCCTGGAAAACGGTGATGCAAGTCGATTTTCAATATACCGGCAGCGAAGCCAACCCCGCAATGGTCAATATGATCAGCTCAAGCGAGGTGGTAGTGGTCAGCACCTACGAATTTGAGCTGAGTGATGAGTTTTGTAAGCTGCAACTGGTGATTCCGTACTCCACGCTGGAGCCGGTACGAGAGAGCCTGGATTCAGGTGTGCAGGCCGATGTTGACGAAACTGACGAGCATTGGTTGCAGTCGCTGCGTGAAGATATCATGTATGCGTCCGTGCCGCTTAATTGCCGGGTGGCGCAACGTAAAATCACCCTGCGTGAAATTTTGAATTTTAAAGTGGGTGATGTAATCCCAATAGAGATGCCCGACACCAGCCCGCTGGTCGTTAATGGTATACCCATATTTGAGACCCGGTTGGGAACATCAAATGACCATTTGGCGCTTAAGATTGTGCGCCAGATAAAGCAGACAAGATAAGTTTAGCGGCCTAAAGCGCGGTGTGCGAGGAGGATAAATGGCGGATCAAGAAGTGGATACGGAAAACGGAGAAGGTCAGGAAGCGGTCGATCAGGAAGTTGCTGCCCAAGAAGTTACTGACCAAGAAGGTGCTAATCAGGATACAGCAGCGGAAGAAAATGCCGTGCAACAGGATTGGCAGCAGGCTGAAGAGGCAGTGGTAGCCGAGCCTGCCGGTTTTGAGGAACTGCAGGATGAAGGAAGGCCAAATTTGTCACCCGAGCTGGAGGTGATTCTTGATATTCCGGTTAATATTTCCATGGAAGTAGGTAATACGGAAATTACCATCAGGAATTTGCTTCAATTGAACCAGGGTTCGGTGATTGAGCTGGACAGGCTGGCGGGAGAGCCGTTGGATGTCCGGGTAAATGGAACATTAATTGCGCACGGTGAGGTGGTGATTGTTAATGATAAATTTGGTATTCGTTTAACCGATGTCGTAAGTCCGTCCGAACGAATTAGCAAGCTGCGTTAAAACGTCAATTATCCGACACTTTATGCAAATGAAAGCAAAAATTTATAGTGGGTTCATCCTGCTGGCACTCTGCTTTTCTGTTGCGGCCGCCGAGGCGCAGCCGGAAAAGGTGCCGGGTGTGTCGGGTGCTGATCTGCTGACCGTTGTACTGGGGCTGGCAATTGTCATGGGACTGATTTTTGGTTGTGCCTGGCTAATTAAGCGCATGGGCGCTATGCCAGCGGCTGGTAGCGGTGCAATCAAGGTGCTGGCAGTATTGCCGTTAGGCGCAAGAGAGCGTGTAACCCTGGTGGAAGTCGGCGGAAAACAGTTACTGCTGGGTGTCACAGCGACCCAGATTACAACCCTTCATACCTTCGATGAGCCGGTGTTAGATGCGTCTCAAACAACAAATAATTCAGAGTTTGCACAAAAATTGCATCAGTTAATGTCACGTAAGTAATGTGACATTTTTTTGTTGGTGACTATGAATTGTTTGGTTTCGCGCTGGCATGTGCCGGTACTCTTGTTTTTGCTACTATCATCGCCTTTTACACAGGCGGCAGATCCTATTGGAATCCCCGCGCTCACGCTGACTACAGCGGAGGATGGCAGCCAGCAGTATACGGTAACCATTCAAATCCTGTTCCTGATGACAGCGATTACGCTGTTGCCCGCGCTACTAATGATGATGACCTCCTTTACCCGTATCATCATTGTTTTTTCAATTCTCAGGCAGGCGCTGGGATTGCAGCAGACCCCTTCCAATCAGATATTATTAGGGCTGGCGCTGTTTCTTACTATCTTTATCATGTCTCCAGTGTTTGAAACGGTCAATCAGGTGGCGCTGCAGCCATATCTCGCCTCCGAACTGCAACCGCTGGAGGCGGTACAGCAGGCAGCGGCTCCGTTTCGGGAATTTATGCTGGGGCAAACTCGGGAAACGGATCTGGCGTTGTTTGCCAGGATAGCCGATGCCGGGCAATTTAACGATCCGCAGGAGATACCCTTTAGGATTCTGGTGCCGGCCTTTGTGACCAGTGAGCTAAAAACAGCTTTTCAAATTGGCTTTATGATTTTTATACCCTTCCTGGTTATCGATCTGGTGGTGGCCAGTGTGCTCATGGCGATGGGAATGATGATGATGTCGCCGATCATTATTTCTTTACCCTTTAAAATTATGCTGTTTGTGCTGGTTGATGGGTGGGCGATGATTATTGGTTCGCTGGCGGCGAGTTATGGGGTCTAAATGACTCAACAGATATTTGTTGGCGTTAGCAGAGAGGTATCAATATGACACCTGAAGTAGTGGCGTCCCTGTTTGGCGAAGCTCTGTTTTTAGCGGTGCTGATGGTGGCGGTTATTGTTGTGCCCAGTTTGCTGGTCGGACTGGTGATCAGTATGTTCCAGGCGGCAACGCAGATCAATGAGCAGACTTTGAGTTTCCTGCCCCGGTTATTGGTGACGCTACTTACCATTATGGTAACCGGGCCCTGGTTGATTGGCCGCCTATTGGATTTTGCGAGCCGCTTGTTCACCAATATTCCAATGCTGATCGGATAGAAATCTAGTGTTTGAACTTCCCGCAGCTGAGATTACCGCCTGGATCGGGCGTTATTTATGGCCATTTTTCCGTATTAGTGCATTTTTTATGGCTATGCCGGTGATAGGTACACAGCTGGTTTCAATGCGTATACGCCTGGGTTTGTCGTTGGTAGTCACTTTGGCGGTGGTTCCAGTGTTGCCAGTTATGCCGCGGATTGATGGGCTGTCGTTAGCGGCCTATCTACTAATTGCCGAGCAAGTGCTGGTTGGGGTCGCAATGGCCTTCGTATTGCAGCTCTTATTCCAGATTTTTGTTGTGGCTGGGCAGATGATTTCCTACCAGATGGGCTTGGGTTTTGCCTCGATTGCTGATCCGGTTAACGGCGTGTCTGTGGCCGTTTTGAGCCAGTTTTATCTAATGTTGGTCATGCTGCTGTTTTTGGCTATGAATGGGCACCTGGTCGTAATCGAAGTGTTGATGGAGAGTTTTCGTGTGATGCCAGTAACGCTTAACGGGTTTGAATTTGGCTGGCTATGGCGACTGGTTTCCTGGGGCAGCTGGATGTTTTCCAGTGCTGTGATCATTGCGTTACCGGCCGTTACCGCCTTGCTGATAGTGAATTTTTCATTTGGCATTATGAATCGGGCAGCGCCTCAACTAAACATATTCTCACTCGGATTTCCTTTTACTATGCTACTTGGTTTGCTGATTGTATTTATCAGTTTGTCCGGGTTTCTACCGCAATATCAGGGTCTTGCTGAACAGGGGCTGATCATGACGCGTCAGCTGATAGGCATACCCTAATGGCCGAGCAGGACAGCAGCCAGGAACGCACCGAGGAGGCGACCCCGAAACGTCGCCAGGATGCCAAGGAGAAAGGGGATATTGCGCGCTCCAAGGAGTTGAATACAGCGGCGATTCTAATTGGTGGTGCAGCCGGTATGTTGGCCTTTGGTGGTACCATTGTTGCTGGTCTTTCAAGGATGATGCGTTATAACTTTGACCTTTCTCGTCGTGATATTTTTGAAGTAGATTTCATGGCGTTACATCTTAGTGCTTCTCTGATAGAAAGCCTTGTTTCCTTGCTGCCAATATTTATTGTGTTGTTGTTAGCGGCCATCATTGGTCCCTTGGCACTAGGTGGCTGGGTGCTCAGTGGCAAGGCATTAGCGCCACAATGGAGTCGCTTAAGCTTCATTAAAGGCATTAAGCGTATGTTTGCCGCTCGGGCATTAGTGGAGCTCGTTAAAAGTATTGCAAAAGTAGTGTTGGTGGTGGCCCTGGCTGTACTGATCCTATATGCCATGAAACCCGATATCATTAGTATTGGTAAGCAGGATGTCATCCCCGCGATGGTGACGTCGCTTAACGTTGTCGCGTGGTCAATACTTGGGTTGAGTCTTACGATGATCGTTATCGCCAGCATCGATATTCCTTTCCAGCTTTTCGACCACTCGCGCAAACTTAAAATGACAAGACAGGAAGTCAAAGATGAGATGAAAAACACTGAGGGTAAACCCGAAGTGAAAAGTCGTATTCGCCAATTACAGCATGATATTTCGCAACGTCGCATGATGTCGGCGGTGCCGGAAGCCGATGTGGTGATTACCAACCCGGAACACTATGCTGTCGCTTTATGCTACAACTCAAACCAAATGGGGGCGCCTATTGTCGTAGCTAAAGGTGCAGATCTGGTGGCGCTAAAAATAAGAGAGATAGCCAAGGCCAATCAGGTGCCGATGCTAGCGGCGCCACCTCTTGCCCGAGCCGTTTTCTACAGCACGGAAATCGATCATGAGATTCCTGCAGGCCTCTATGTGGCAGTGGCGCAAGTGCTCGCTTACGTATTTCAGCTGAAACGTTTTCATGACGGTAAAGGTCAGCGACCCGGAACGATGCCAGACCTTGAAATACCGGAATCGCTAAAAAGAGATTAGAGTAGCAGGCCCTAGAACAGTTCCTTTCTGAGCATAAAGTAAACTGCACCGACCAGGCAAAGGCCGGCCCACAAATAATCGAGCTTTAGTGGTTCTTTCATGTACATAACGGAAAAGGGCACAAACACTGTCAGCGTTATGACCTCCTGAAGAATTTTGAGCTGCCCAATATTAAGTACGGTATAGCCAATGCGATTGGCGGGGACTTGCAATAAATATTCGGATAACGCGATTACCCAGCTCACGATAGCGGCAATTATCTATGGTTTGTGGTTAAGCTCTTTTAGGTGGGCATACCAGGCAAATGTCATGAACAGATTGCTGCAAATGAGCCGGCCAATTGGCAGGAAGAGAGGGTGAAGGTTATGTAGAAAGGTGCTCATCTCGATATGATTGGTTGATAGTCGCAGTTTTCTATTTGAACACTCAGGTCATTACTATCGAGCACCAGCGCAGCGATCCATTCCGGGCCTGCTGCCAAATTAGCTACCACCCAGTTATCGGGTTTGCTGTTTAACAACAGTGGCCTGAATTGGTCCGCTGCAAAATCTTCCAACGCAAACTCCAATTTGTCATCCCCACCGCGCAGCCCTGTTCCCTGTGCTTTCTTGAATGCCTCAAACTGCGTCCAGGCACGCAGAAAAGCTGCTTTTTGGTTTGTTCCGCTCAATTTTTCGATAGCTGCTACCGTAGTGTCAGAAAAATAGCGCCGAGTTAAAGGGGCAATTTTTCTATGGATGCTCATGTGCTCTAAATCAATCCCCACCTCATGATCTAGAGTTATCGCTAATAACGCTAATTTTGCGCAGTGGGTTAGATTAAACCGAATGTCAGAGCTGTATTCGCCGGGTTTTAAAACTGGTTTGTTAAAGCCGGTAGTTGTCAGCTTTAAATTCGCCGGGGCCACTTGAAGATGGTCGGCGAGAATGCTGCGCACAGCATAGTGGGCCGCTATATAGCGCTGCTTCGAGTTCGCATGGTGAAATTTGTCGGCCCTCGCCTTTTCCTCCTGATCAAGCTGTTTATAAAGCGCGGAGATGGAGGGCCGGTCGTGCGCTAGCGGAATATGCCACACCTGTACCGTATTTGGTTTTAATTCTATTGTGGACGCTAGTGTGGTCAAAGTTAATTGGTTTCCGTGTCGAGCGCGCCAGCAAACGGCCATCAAATTTATCGTATCAGACGCAAGCTTATATTAACCCTTATGAGCATGCCAGTAGCAACCAATAACCAATAAATTGTTTGGGAAATCGGGAAAGTGGACGGAATTTTGCAAGGATTAAGATTGGATATAAAAGCGTCAATTTTTTGATGCCCGGGATATTCATCTTTTTGGCAGAGCTTTTCAATTGGAGTTGCATGAACCAGACGGCTGTTTTCCATAATATAAGAATTGTCGCACAGGGCAATTTTCTGATTCCGTTGCTGCTGTTGGTAGTGCTGGGCATGATGACGTTACCGGTGCCTCCCTTTCTGCTGGATGTTGCATTTTCCTTTAACATTACACTGGCACTGGTGGTCTTGCTGGTAGGTGTTTATTCATTAAGACCTCTGGACTTTGCGGTATTTCCCACGGTGCTGCTTGTTTCCACTTTGCTGCGCTTGGCTCTTAACGTCGCCTCTACTCGCGTGGTTTTGTTGCGCGGACATGAAGGCGGTGATGCGGCGGGTAAGGTCATTGAAGCCTTTGGTTCCGTAGTGATCGGCGGGAGCTACGTTGTGGGTTTGGTGGTATTCCTGATTCTGATCATTATCAACTTCGTGGTTGTCACCAAAGGTGCCGGCCGCATATCAGAGGTTACCGCTCGCTTTACTCTGGATTCTATGCCGGGTAAACAGATGGCGATCGATGCGGATTTGAATGCTGGTCTGATCAACCAGGATGAGGCCAAGGAGCGTCGTGTGGAAGTTGCCCGGGAAGCTGATTTTTACGGGGCGATGGACGGTGCCAGTAAATTTGTTCGTGGTGATGCGGTGGCGGGTCTATTGATTTTGGTCATCAATATTATTGGTGGACTTAGTATAGGCATGGCTCAGCATGGTTTGGATTTTGGCACCGCTATGCGCTATTACTCGCTGCTAACCATTGGCGACGGCCTGGTTGCGCAAATTCCGGCGCTGCTGTTATCTACAGCGGCTGCAATCATAGTGACTCGGGTCAATACCGAGCATGAAATGTCGAAGCAAATTACCAGTCAGATGTTCACATCACCAAAAGCCCTGACGGTGGCGGCTGTGATACTGGCAACCATGGGCCTGATTCCAGGTATGCCTCATGTCGCATTTTTAGGGCTTGCGGCGATGGCGGGAGCAGGAGCCTACTGGATCGTTCGCATCCAGCAGCAGAAGAAAGTGCAGGTAGAGGAGGAGCAGAGTCAGATAGCTCAGTTAGCACAACCTGCGACGGAGACTCAGGAGCTGAGCTGGGATGATGTGATGCCGGTGGATATGATTGGCTTAGAGGTGGGTTATCGGTTGATACCCTTGGTCGACAAAACTCAGGGTGGTCAGCTGCTGGGCCGTATTAAAGGCATCCGTCGCAAGCTGTCACAAGATCTTGGTTTTCTCATGCCAACGGTGCATATCAGAGATAACCTTGATTTGGCTCCAAACTGCTATCGTATCACCCTGATGGGCGTTGCGCTGGCAGAAGCAGATATATATCCCGACCGTGAACTGGCTATTAATCCGGGTCAGGTTTTTGGCACTTTGCAGGGAGTGGCGGGTAAGGATCCTGCGTTTGGCCTGGAGGCAGTATGGATTGAAGAAGGGCAGAAGGATCAGGCACAGACTTTGGGGTATACCGTGGTCGATGCAAGTACTGTCATTGCCACACACCTTAATCAGATAATGCAGAAGCATGCTCACGAACTCCTGGGCCACGAAGAAGTTCAGCGTTTGATGGATGTGTTGAGCAAGAGTTCTCCCAAATTGGCCGAAGACCTGGTGCCAGGCATGATTCCCCATAGTGTATTTCTGAAAGTATTACAGAATCTGTTAATGGAGCAGGTAGCGATTCGGGATATTCGAACCATTGCGGAAGCGATCGCGGAAGTAGCACCGAAGAGCCAGGATACCGGTATGTTGACTGCGGTAGTGCGAATTTCCCTGGCCCGCTCTATCGTGCATGGCATTGTTGGCAACCAGCCGATGCTGGAGGTGATTACGCTTGATCCCGCACTCGAACAGTTACTGATGAAGTCGGTTCAGCAGGCTCAGCAATTGGGTGATGTCAGCGAAGAGTCCGCCGTGCTGGAACCAAGCATGGCGGAACGCCTGCAGACCTCGCTAACCCAGGCGGCCGAAAAACAGGAATTATTAGGTAAGCCACCGGTGTTGTTGGTGGCGGCACCTATCCGCCCGCTAATGGCGCGTTTTGTGCGCTTTGGGCTGCAGAATGTACAAGTACTGTCTTACCAAGAGATTCCCGATAACCGTCAAGTTACGATTGTGGCGACTGTCGGTCGGAATTAGGAGTAGATCATGAGAACGGAGAGTAACCCTATGAAGGTAAAACGCTATGTTGCTGAAGATATGCGCCAAGGCTTGAAGTTGGTGCGTGATGATCTGGGGCCCGATGCGGTGATTTTATCCAGTAAGCGGATTCCCGAGGGTATAGAGATATTATCCACACTGGAGTATGACGAGACTGAAGCCTTGTCAGCGATTGCTGCACAGGCGCAGATCCAGGATCTGCAAGCCGAGGCAGAGACGCAAGAAAATTCTGTGTCAGAGGATGAGAAACCACAGGATCAGTTGGATTCGGTGTTCCAGCAATTGTTGAATCAACATACGCAACACCGGGCTGTTGATACGGTCGATCATGAGCTCATGGCGGCCATGCGCTCGGAAATAGAAAATCTCAGATTGTTGCTAAAGGATCAGATGGAGCATATCAAACAGGAAAGCTGGAGTGCCAGAAATCCCACCGAAGCGTCTATTTTGAAAAGGTTGGAGCAGCATGGGCTCAGTTCGGCGGTGGCCCTGTCCATTATTCGAAGAATGCCAGCCTATGCAACAATTGACGAGAGTTGGAGCGGCGCACTTGAGGAGCTAAATCATCAGCTTAAGGTGGTTGATGAAAGATGTTTTAATCAGGGAGTGGTCGCGTTGCTGGGTCCTACGGGTGCGGGTAAAACTACCACGATGGCAAAGCTGGCGGTGCGATATGCGCTGCGCCATGGTAGAGACAACCTGGCATTGGTGACCACGGATTGCTATCGGCTGGCCGCCTATGAACAGCTCAAAACACTGGGTCGTATCATTGATGTACCGGTGCGTCTGGTGGATGAGCATACCAGTTTGAATAAAGTGCTGCGCTCGTTACGCCATAAACCAATGGTTTTTATAGATACCGCCGGTTTCAATACTTTATCAGAAGATCGTCGAAATCAATTGGATGAAATTGATCAGGTTAAGGCGAATGTGAAAAAGCTTTTGGTGTTACCCTGCACCAGTCAGGGAGCGGTGTTGAATGCGGCTTATAAACTGGTAGAGAAGAGCCATATTGACGCCTGTGTCCTGAGTAAACTCGATGAGAGGGGAAGAATTGGTGAACTATTAAGTCTATTGGTAGAAAAACGGCTCCCGGTGGCCTATATTACAAATGGACAGACAATTCCAAATGATATCGAATTAGCGAAGGCCGATGCCTTGGTGGACTATTTTTGTGAGTCCGGCGAAACAGATGCTACCCCGGTGTTGGGTATATTTAATACTGCACCGCCAGAGTTGGCATCAAGAGTGCACTTTTGAGAGTAGATATGAGCTTATTAGCACTAAACAGAGTGGTCAGTCGATGAGTCGTGTGAATCCAGTACGTGTCATCGCGGTTACTGGCGGTAAAGGTGGAATAGGCAAAACCAATGTGTCGGTCAACTTAAGCATGGCACTGGCGAAGCTTGGGCGAAGAGTCGTTTTGCTGGATGCTGATCTGGGACTGGCTAATGTGGATGTATTGTTGGGAATTCAGGCCGACAGAAATATTGCTGATGTCCTGGAAGGAGAATGCTCACTGCTGGATGTCATGGTTGACGGGCCGATGGGTATTAGAGTTGTGCCCGCGTCCTCTGGTGTTCGCTCCATGGCTTCTTTAACACCTGCTCAGCATTCCGGATTGATTCAGGCATTCAGCGAGATCGATGATAAGCTGGATGTGCTGATTATCGATACCGCCGCAGGTATTTCAGATTCTGTTACCAGTTTTGTGCACGCGGCTCAAGAGGTTCTGGTGGTGGTGTGCAACGAACCTACTTCAATTACGGATGCATACGCATTAATCAAGGTACTTAACAGGGACCATGGTATCTTTAAGTTCAATATATTGGCGAATATGGTGCAATCGCCAAAAGATTCTCAAGAGATATTTCAAAAACTCAACACCGTTTCTGATCGATTTCTCAATGTGGCGTTGAAATTTGTCGGTGCAATTCCCTTTGATGATCTGTTAATAAAATCGGTCAAAAAGCGCCAGCCAGTATATGCGGCTTATCCTCGAGCAGTATCATCACTGGCATTCAGGGATCTGGCGAATGAAATTGATAAGTGGCCTTTGCCAAAATCACCGAAGGGACATCTGGAATTTTTTATCGAGCGGCTTATTCAAAGTGAAGTGGGTGTGTAGCCCGCAGTAACTGAGCCCGATTATTTGGAAGCCGATTTATAGCTTATGTTACCCATGCAAAAGTTAACTATGTACAAACAGTCCGGCACCGCAGAACCCCGGGTTGATGCCGAGGCAACCGTTGCCCAGTATGCGCCGATGGTAAAACGTATGGCGCATCACCTTATGGCGCGTTTGCCGGCAAATGTACAGTTGAATGACTTGATACAGTCAGGCATGGTGGGTTTGCTGGAGTCTGCGCGCAAGTATGACGCGACAAAAGGAGCCAGTTTTGAAACCTATGCAGGTATTCGTATCCGTGGAGCTATGCTGGATGACGTACGCAAAGAGGACTGGGCACCACGTTCCGTGCACCGTAATGCGCGACGCATTGCTGAGGCGATAAAAGCCGTTGAGGCCCTTACCGGAAGAGATGCGCAGGATAGTGAAGTGGCGCAGGAGCTGGGTATTTCACTGGATGAGTATTACAGCCACCTAATGGATAGCGCGGGTACTCGTCTGTTCAGTTTTGATGATGTGCCTGAAAGCGGTGAAGATCAGTCTGAAAAGCAGAGTGGTTTTGCGGATATAGGACCAATGGCGAACGTACAGCGTGATGCCTTTCGTGCAAGCCTGGCAGAGGCAATTTTGACGTTGCCGGAAAGAGAAAGGCTGGTGCTGGCGCTCTATTATCGTGAAGAACTCAATTTGAAAGAAATTGGTGAAGTAATCGGTGTGAGCGAGTCGCGGGTCAGTCAGATTCATAGTCAGGCGGCTTTGCGGTTGCGTGCACGCCTGGCGGAGTGGGGAGAAGACCATGACCCATAACCCAGTAATGCCGGAACGGGGCAATTAGATGGATGTTTTGAGTATAGTAGGTGTCATTCTAGCATTCGCTGCAGTTCTCGGCGGTAATTTTATTGAAGGGGGCAGCCTGGCGGCATTGTTTAACTTGCCGGCGGGGCTGATTGTGGTGGGTGGCACACTGGGAGCTGCAACTTTACAGACCTCCTATGTCAATCTAAAGCGAGCATTATCGATCTTTTCCTGGGTGTTTGTTCCTCCCTCATTCGATATCTCGGGTACAGTCGGAAAAGTGATTAACTGGAGTATGACTGCTCGTAAAGAGGGTCTGCTTGGTCTGGAAACCTTAGTAGACACAGAACATGAATATTTTGCGAATAAGGGTTTACGGTTACTGATCGACGGTACCGAGCCTGATGTCATTCGGCGCACCATGGAAGTAGATCTTTTTGTCCAGGAACAAAGGGATTTGCAGGGAGCAAGATTCTTCGAGTGCATGGGAGGTTATTCACCGACCATTGGTATTATAGGGGCGGTGATGGGGTTGATTCATGTGATGCGTAATCTCGCCGATCCGAGCCAGCTTGGATCAGGAATTGCGACTGCATTTGTGGCGACCATCTATGGAGTGGGCTTTGCTAACCTGCTGTTTCTGCCGATTGGCAACAAACTGAAAAGTGTTGTGCAGGATCAGTATCGCTATCGGGAGATGATTGTGGAAGGTGTAATAGCTATCGCGGAAGGTGAGAACCCGAGGGCGATAGAAATGAAACTCCAGGGTTACATAGAGAGATAGCTGGTATGCCGCGTCGTGATAACCATGCAAGCCATGATCAGGAAAACCATGAGCGTTGGCTGATATCCTATTCGGATTTTATTACCCTGCTGTTTGCCTTCTTTGTTGTTATGTATTCGATTTCTTCGGTCAACGAAGGTAAGTATAAAGTGTTGTCAAAGACATTAATTGGTGCGTTTGATGTTCTGGAAACGCCTTCCTCGAGTGCCGATCCAGTTAATTTAAGGGACTACGTAAATAATAGTTTTATCGATTTAACGAAGCAGTCTGACAAAGATGGAGAGAGGGTGGATAGCAGTGACAGCGAGGGTGGAACCCAACAAAGTCAGCTGAACCAATTGTCAGATCAGGTAGAATCCGCTTTTGCAGACCTGATTGAAGATAAACAAATTTCGATTAATGGTAATGAAACCTGGGTTGAAATTTCACTGAATTCGAGTTTGTTGTTTAGCAGTGGTAGTGCGCAGCCCAGTAGCAGAGCGGTACCTATCCTGCAGGAGATTGCAGGTATACTGGGTGGCTATGAAAATCCGGTACATGTTGAGGGTTTTACAGATAACGTGCCCATTAATTCAGAGCTTTTTCGTTCCAATTGGGAGTTATCAGCGGCTCGATCGGCAACCGTGGTGCGCTTGCTGGCGTCGGAGGGCGTCGACCCCGAACGTTTGGCTGCCGTGGGCTACGCAGAGTTTCAGCCGGTGGCGACGAATGAATCTGTAGAGGGGCGCAGCGAAAACAGACGAGTGGTGATTGTTGTGTCGAAAGATTTGGGAGTGCGTCGCTCTGTGACGGGTATCGATGGAATTGATGGCGAACAGGAACGCGAACTCGGGTTAGAGCAGAGTGAACTTAAGGAAAGTACATTCCTGAAAGAGAAGAACCGTGTTAAAGCCGTAGAGCTTGAAGGAGGTGGTATGCTATTCACTCAAGACGATAAGAAAAAATAGTTATGTCATTAATTGTATGGATAATGATAGCTTGCCTGGCCATTGTTAGCCTGATAGCGCTAGCGATGGTATGGCTGACAAGGCGAAGTATGTTTAGGCTGGAAAGCGATTTTACGGCTCAGATCAAGGAGCAGCAAAATGAGTTGTCGGCGATTCTGGATGGTACCTTTGGTGTTGGCAAACAGGTGCAGGAATTGGCGAAGGATTTGCGGGATATTAAGGAAAGGCAGCAGCGACTGGAGACGAGCGATCAGGGCGAATTACCCTATAATCAGGCGATGCGAATGGTCACCACGGGGGCCGATGTCGATCAGTTGGTAGAAAACTGTGGATTGTCTCGCTCCGAAGCAGAGCTGGTGCTGCTACTGCATAAAAAATCACCACCGATGATTGAGACGATTATGGAGCCGGATGTCACTCCAGATGACGTCTACTCAGCGTCGGAAGCAGAGCGGCCTGCAGATGATCCTGACTCGGTAACGGATGTGCCAAAGGATCTTCCCATAGAAGAAAAGGTAGATGTTGAGCAGTCAGCGGATGACCCTTATCAACAACAGAAACAGCAAGAAATAGACGCTGAAGATAAAATGACACCAGCGGAGCCGCAACAGGATAAGCAGGTAAATGAGCAAAGTACTGATTCAGCAGAGGAGTCGATAGGGAATCAATTGGGGGAGGAGGAATTAATAGAGAAAGAAGCAGGTATCGAACAAGAGGTCCAGCCTTCTTCTATCGAAAGGGCTGGAGATGATAATAAGCATTAAACGAAAAAGTCTTTTCCGCCCTGCCATCATGATCTGTCATCAGCACTACCCCAATAGAAATGCCCGAACAAATAATCTTGATCCGAATTGTCTATCCAATTTTTTGAACTTTTACACAACTTTGTGTTTTAACAAGCATCAGATATTCTTTGGTTTGGTTGAACGATAAAATAAAAATGTTAAGAAATACGAAAGAGGATTATGGCTGGGTTGCCATTGTGCTGCACTGGGTTTTAGCCCTCCTGATTATCGGCCTGTTCGCCATGGGGATATGGATGCGCAGTCTGGGCTACTACGACACCTGGTATAATCGTGCCCCCGATCTTCATAAAAGCCTGGGGTTATTAACTTTTTTGCTGTTGGTGTTGCGCTATCTTTGGCGTATGGGTAATGAGATGCCACAGCCCTCCTTGAAACTATCGAATTGGGAAAAAACTAGCTCGAGAATAGCGCACACTTGGCTGTACTTGCTGACTCTGATTGTCATTTTAAGTGGCTATTTGATTTCGACCGCCGACGATAAAAGCGTATCTTTTTTTGGGGTTTTTTCCCTGCCTGCAGCTTTCTCGGCGATTGAGAAGCAGGAAGATATAGCTGGCGAAATCCATGAAATTGTTGCCTGGGTTATGATGGGCCTGGTGCTTCTGCATACTCTGGCATCGTTAAAACACCATTTTGTTGATAAGGATGTGACATTGGTACGCATGTTGGGTTTGCGCAAAAAGAACTAAATTGTTGTTAACAGGAATGAGATTAAAACAGGAGATTAGAATGAACGTAAATCGATTGATTGGATTTTTAATGTTGTTTGTCGTGGCAATGAGTAGCCCGATTTTTGCCGCAGATTATGTGGTCGATTCAAAGGGTATGCATGCTTCGATAAATTTTCGTATTAAGCACTTGGGTTACAGCTGGCTGACTGGGCGTTTTAATCACATTGAAGGAACTTTTAGTTATGACGAAAACAATGTTGAAGCGACTAAAATCAGCATTGAAATTGATCCTGCCAGCATCGATAGTAATCATGCTGAGCGCGATAAGCATCTTCGTGATTCGGACTTTTTGCATGTTAAGAAGTATCCGGATGCCAGGTTTGTCAGTACTCGGGTTGAGTCGACGGGGGCGGGGACAGCCACGCTCTATGGCGACCTGACGCTACATGGGATCACACGGGAGATACAGATACAGGTGACGGCGGTTGGCGGCGGCCCGGATCCCTGGGGTGGTTATCGTCAGGGGTTTACTGGGACAACCAAGATTCTGTTAAAAGACTTTGGGATTGATTTCGATTTGGGTCCCGCCTCTACGGAGGTGGAATTTGATCTGAACATTGAGGGTATACGCAAGGGCTAGCCCGGATTTTTCGACAGGCGCCAGTGGTGTCACTGCGACTGTCACGGCCTTAAGCTAATTCAACTACAAAATCCCCAGGGAGAGGGGACTGTATTCTTAAGACGGTTCCAAGGGGGCGCAACCATTTATGATTGCGCCCCTTTATTGTTTCTTCTTTAGCGGTGATTGCCAATTTAGTTTTCCGGCGCCGGGGCTCACCCGCAGTTTATTATTCAGGTTCTTAGCTGCCAGATTATTTGCTTGCCAAATTGAAAGATTCATACTGAAATAAATTCATGTTAGTATGCTCGGCATCGATTCGGTTTTGGGTGCGAAATCGATGGCCACTTTTCTAAGTGGTTCCCTGGAATTTGCGGTTCCTTAGAATAATCGTGCAGGATAATCTTAATAACAATGCCGAATAATCAACAGAAATTTAATATAGAAGAGTGGTTGGTTTACCGCCTGTGGCGCTTGTCGCAGGAAGCCGGCTTTAACCTGGAAGAGTTTTATTCGAAAAAATTTGGTCTGAGTGGTTTTGATTGGCGATTAATAGCGGCGGTGGCCACCTATGCGCCTATCTCTGCAAAAGGTTTAGCAAAAGTGCTGGATCTTAGTCAGGTACAGATGACTCGAGCGCTCACCAATTTGATCGATAATGGTTTGATTAGCAGGCGCATGGATAAGTCGGATAGGCGTCGAATCGTTTTGCGATTGACGAAAAAAGGCCTGGATATCTACCAGCAGATAGCGCCCAAGGCTCAAAAAGTAGAATCGGAGCTGTTGTCAGCACTTGATAAGACTGAGCAAAAGCAGTTTATGGAAATGTTGTCTCGAGTTGAAAATAAGCTATTACCCTGATCTACCATTCATTGCCAGGTTTAGTGGTAAGCCTAATTCAGATGTCTTAGCTGCTCGGATCTTTCCAGCTCTATTTGACGTGTAATATCGGACTCGGCTATCCCTAACAAATTCAGCACCTGAATGCTTATCGAAAGACTTGCCTCAAGCATTTCAGGGACTACATAGTCAGCTCCAAGGGAAATGAGTTCTTCAAAGTCACCGTGTTCACAGCATCGGACAATAATTGGGATCCTGACACCTGCGGCGCGAATATGCTCAATAGTATTTTTTGCCATATCGATGGAGCGAAAGGTCAGGATAGCCAATTTAGCATCGCTGATATTACAGCTTTTTAGCATCTCTAGCTTGGTGCAATCACCGTAGATAAGGTTTTGATTTGAGGATTTTTCCTGGTTAAAAATAGCGATATCCTGTTCTATAGCGATATAGTCAGAGCCATTAGCATCCAGCATACGAGCGATAGTCTTGCCCACTCGCCCAAACCCACCAAGAATAACATGCTGATTCCTTGGGAGATCCACGGGGTCTTCGCGTTTCGAAGCTGAAAGTTTTCTTTGCAACAGCGGTTCCAGGAGCCTGCCCAGTTGGTTGCTGTGTCTGATGATAAGAGGACTGCTGGCCATACTGATAATAGCCAGCAGCATAATGAAGGAGGCTTGTTCATGGGGTACCACGCCATGCATTTGGCCCAAGGCGAGCAACGCCAGGCCAAACTCCCCAGCTTGGGCTAAATTAATACCAGTATGCAATGCGGTGTTATTGCTATCTCCCAGGACTCGAACCAGCACACCAATTAGCAGTGCTTTGATCATCATCAGGGCGATGGCGAACAATAGCAGGCGTGGCCAGTACTCTAGCAGCAGATCTACCTGAACACTCATGCCAATGGTTACGAAAAAGAGTCCGAGTAAAATGTCTTTAAAAGCCCGGATATCATTGTTTATCTGGTGCCTGAAAGGACTTTCTCCGAGCATCATACCGATCACAAATCCGCCGAGCGCCATCGACAGATGCAAACTGTGTGTCATCCATGAGGCCAGCATGACAATAACCAAAGTACTAAGGACAAAAATCTCCTCTGACTGCGCACGTGCGACCTCTTTGTAGAGCGAGGGAAGCAACCACTTGCCAATGCTGAGTAAGATAACCAACAGCAGTACACCTTTACCCAGAGCCCATAGCAAAGATATCCCGAGGCTACCTGATTCAGCGCCGCCAAGTACAGGTACAATGATCAGGAATACTACAGCTGCCAGATCCTGAAAAAGCAACACCCCAATAGACAGCTGGCCGTGGCGACTGTGCACCAGCCTGAGTGAACTGAGTTCTTTGGTGACAATAGCGGTCGATGACAGGGCGAGTGCGCCAGCGATAATTATCGCCGTTTCGATCGAAGTACCCCATAACCAGACTGCTGCACCAAAAACCAGCGTGCAAAAGGCGACCTGTATACCTCCCAGGCCGAATACCGACGCACGCAGCGACATCAGTTTGGGTAGTGAGAATTCAAGACCCAGAGAGAAGAGCAAAAAAACGATCCCAAATTCAGCGAGAAAAGTGAAATCGGTGGGCTCGGCAACCCATCCCATTACCTGTGGACCTACCAGACAACCAGCGATCAGATAGCCGATAATATTTGGAAAGCGCAATCTCTGTAGCAGCACGGTCACCACCAGGGAGGTGCCCATGATGGCTAATAGATCTTCAAAAAAATTGGCTTCCATTTGGGTTCGGTTTCCCTTGTAAATTAACTTAGTAACATTATAGCGGTATACAGGGTTTTACCAGTACGTTTCCACTGGCATTAATTCATGACCAATAACTACCTAGGCAACCTCTGAATAACTCATTAATGTCTCTGCGAGACCTGAAAGCTTTAGCTACAAGGCAGGAACTGCCGCTAATGCTTATTGCCGTAGCAAAGTTTCTAACGCCGCAGATGAAGCTTTCAGCCCTCGCCCTGCGGGGGTTACAGAGTATTCGTAGCTCTGCGTTGGCTTTGATTGCAAGGTCTAGACATTCCTGCACAAAGCCGCCTTGATCTACAAATGCTCTTTTAGCCAGAGATATCAAGGAGTTATTCAGAGATTCCCTAGAGAATCCCCGATGAAATACACCGCGAAAAGCGCATCCTAGCGAGATCAAATTGATCAGTACAGAGAAATTACTACAGAAAAGATATATATGTGTGGGATTCGCTGGTTTGTATTCCTGTAAGCAGGAAAATGGGAAGTGGGCGCAAAAAGAAAATTACAGTTCCTGACCAGCTATAGTGAATGGTCAGTTATTGGTGAACCAGCGGTCTTCCCAGGCAACTAATACCTTTTCGGGGTAGATGGTTTTTCCAAGACTTCCATTATAGCGAGCCAGTGCTCGAATCAAATCGCCTTTCTCTTTTTCCAGATAATAACTGAGAATGGTGCAGCCATATCGCAGGTTTGTAGATGGGTTCATTAGGTTGTCTTCTGCTCGGCCAATCTCGCTCTTCCAGAACGGCATGATCTGCATTAATCCCTGAGCGCCGGATATTGAAAGTGCGTAGGGATCAAAATGGCTTTCTATCTGTATGACAGAAAGCACCAATTCCGGTTTGAGTTGGGCTCGCTTTGCTTCCCGGTGAACCATTCGAAGCAGCTTGAGCCGTGCCTTGTCTTTTTTAATAAATGGTTTAAGCCTGGCGGACATATCAACCAGCCATACCTCAGCATCGAAGCGATCAATGAAACTATCAGCTCCTTCGATCGTTTCAATCAATAATTGACGTAACTCTGGATCTATCGGCTCGGCTTTAGCCACAGAGCTTATCATTAGAACCATAGTCAGAATTAAAAACTGAAAGTGGTTTTTTATCGTCATGCTAGAATCTCGTCGTTGTTACCTATTTTAGTAAAGATTGGTCAATTTTCCTTCGCAATAACGATACCAGAACCTCGTGTTCTATTACCTAAGAAGTCTCAGACTGACTCAGACGATGAGGGACTAACCTCCCTGTAGATCCAGGTTATCCGTTATCTGCTGCAGCGTTTTAATGGTGGTTCCCAACTGCTCATGGGCTGAGCCATTGAGCGCCTGCGTCATTACGCCCGTCGCAATAGGTACGATTTTGTCCCGCATTACGCGTCCCTGTTGTGTCAGCTCAACCTGATAAGCGCGGCGGTCATCTTGGCTGACACGCTTGATCACGAAACCTTTGGCGATCATGCGTTCGAGCATCCGTGTAACAGCCGGTCGATCTTTATAGGTAAGCAGGGCGATCTCTTTTTGATTGAGTGTTTTATGCTCAGTCAGGCGATTGAGAATGGCAAATTCATGTGGTGTGACATTAATTCCGGCTTCTTTAATCCGCCGGGTCAGCGTTTTGCTGATTGCGTAGGCTGCCTGGCTGATAACAAATCCAGGAACTTTATCGTAATCATCGAAGGAAATAAAATCTTGAATGCCGCTTTTCTGCAAATTGTTATTGTCCATTATGTTCGAGCCTGTGTGACTTCGACCCCATGTTTTAGCTTGGCTGGAAACCCTAATAGTGTTCCCGTAAATAGCATAGCCAGCTTTATGAATGTCGCTTAATCGCCTATGGTAACGGTTCTCAGAAACTATGTCCTGTACTTTATCCGGGAGCAATAGCGCTTTGGTTTTTGTTGTTTCGGTTTATCAGATTCCGGGTCGGTCAAATTCCGAGCCGACAGTGGATTAAGCGGTAATCTTGATATATTGGTAATATAGTTGCAATATACAACTAAAATTACTACCTGTCTTCGTGCCAGGTGAGGAGGAGTTATGCCAATTTCGTTTGATGCTGCGATATTACCAAACAAGCCAATTCTGGATTGTCTTCAAATAGGTCAGGCCGCTGAAAAGCTTGGTTATAGTGGCATTTGGGTGGCGGATTCACATTCAGTAATGCGTGATGCTTATGGATTATTGGCGGCATTGGCAATGACGACTGACCGAATTAAGCTGGCCACCGGGGTTACGCAAACCGTCACACGCCATCCAGCAGTGCTGGCAAATAGCTGGGCGAGTCTGCAAGAGCTTTCGGGTGGTCGTGGCATTCTAGGGATTGGTGTTGGCGAAAGTGCTGTTTACAATTTGGGCCTGAAGCCAGAAAAACTGGCTGATTTCGAAGAAAAAGTGCGGGTTATAAAAGCACTGATCAAAGGTCAGTCGGTGTGTTACCAGGGAACCGATATACAGATGGCCTGGTCGCAAATGGATATACCGATTGTAATGGCCTGTTCAGGCCCGCGGTCGTTGCAGTTGGGTGGGCGCTTGGCAGATGGTGTTTTGTTTCAGGTCGGGTCGAGCCCGGATTTTGTCAGGTATGCTTTGGATAATATCAGGTTGGGTGCTGAACAGGCGGGTCGTGATATAAACGACTTGAAGCTATACATGCGTGTCGCCTGCGCCATTTCAGAAAATCGTGAACAGGCGCGTGATGAGGTTAAAGGATATGCTTCCGTCGCTGCGGGTACGACCTTTAAGACTGTTCCCAAAGAATATTTTGATGAGTCTCTCTGGGGTCAGCTGGATCGCTTTAAAGCAGCCTATGACTATGCCGAACATGGCAGTAATGAGGCGAGGCACAAGGCGTTGTTGACCGATGATATTATCGACTCGATTGCCATCGCGGGGACCGCCGAAGAAGCCATACCGCGTTTCAAGGAGATTGTGGAGATGGGCGTTGATGGCTTTGTCATGCCCTTTGGCATGGCTGACCCGTATCCCTATATGAAGAGCTTTGCTGAACAAGTGATACCGAAATTTGCTGAATACTAATCGGGCCGAACTAATGAATCAGCTATACCTGGGGTTCAAAGCTTTTGATATACACGAACTGCTGTGCCATTTTATCGCCACCGAGGCGGGGCTTTATCAAGCGCGTGATATCGATATTCAATTGCTGGACACGACCTTTATTTCGCCAAGTCGATTGCCGGAGAACCTGCTCCAGGTCGCCTGTGGCTCAGCACTGTTGGAATGGATGAGGGGGGCTTCATTAAAGGTAATTTTTGTCAGTACCGATCGTCCCCTGTTTTGGTTATATGGTCGGGAAGAAATAACGACAGTAGCGCAGCTAGAGGGAGCAGGTATCGCGAGTTTTCCAGATTTTGCACCGCCTGCAACTTTGTTGCGTGTGGCACTGAGCAGTGCTGGAGTAACGCCGGACAGGATCAGGATTGAAGCAGTACGCGATGATACCGCGCGACTGGGCCTATTGCGATCCGGCAACGTAGCTGGGGCGGTAATCAGTTCAGCCATGCCTCCCGCGGCGCTGGAAGGCATGGGATACAAACCATTACTCTTTTTCGGGGATTGTATGCGGGTACCGACCACGGGTCTTGCTGCGAGCAGCGAGCTACTGGAATCTAAACCTGAGTTGATGCACGCGATGACGGATATTTTTCTCGCCAGCCTAAGACTGATTCATACAGACGAGCAGTTGCTAAAACAGGTACTATTAAAATGCTTTCAGATTGAAAAAGCCTACCTGGATAAAACCTGTCACTTGATTCAACGCCAATTCAGCAAGACCGGTTATACAGAATTCGAAGTGACAAATGAGGCAATTGCTTTGCTGGCTAAGGATCAGTGTCTTGAGCCGCAAGCTATACCAAACGAACCTTTATACGACTTTAGGGTCGTCAAGTGTAACGCTTGAATTCAACAGTTTTGAATAGGGTGATCTCATGAATTTACCAACAACCAATGACGACCCTTTTGTTTTTGAAATCGACCAGACTAGTGCTTTCCCATTAACTTCACCCAGTCTGAGTGGGCGACTTGGACTGTGCACCGCAACAAGAGCGTTGCAGGGAATGCAGAAGGAAGCGATTATCCGTTATGGCTACAATGGTCCCCTTTGGCGCATTATCTGTGATGAGGGGCCCTGGCTCAACGGTACAGATTTAGCGCCCTTTCCCCTGGGGTTTTTTAATGCAGGGTTGGTGGCATCTTACCTGTCTGAATATCGGGAACATGCACGGCAAAGGGGCGTCGTGATTAATGGTCTGGAAGTAATGGTGGATACCCGATATCGGATGGAAGGTTCGCTGCTAAAGGGGACTATGCAGGGTAGTGCCTTGCCCGTGCAAGCCACCTTTATAGTTCAGGCTGAGGCAAGCGAAGATGTGATAAGAGAATTAGCCTGGTTGGCCGTTGCTACCTCACCGGCGGATGCTTTTTTGCGAGAAGCACATCCAAGCATTTTTGATCTGGTGACAAACGACGAGCCGGTGTTGTTTGCGGATGACACAGGCATAAACACAGGCACAGGCATTGAAATTCAGTCTCAGGATGAGTTAGATGCGCTGTTTGACCAAGCCCGACCAATTATCACAGCCACTGGGCAAGAGGATATTCTCCACAAGCTGGAGGGTGTCATTCATTTGGGTGGCGAGGAACTGGGTACCGTTAAAAGCAGCTCAGATGTCGGGCTGTCCGATAACCAGAAACGCGAATTGCATGTGCGCGGGGTGGGCGAAATTCGCGCTGACGGCATGAAAAGCATACAGGTCGCCTGCTTTTCACCGGTAGGCAGCGTGTTCAGGGTGTTGAGTGATGATTCTGTTGCGTGGGGAGGGACAGGGCGAGCACCTTCCGGATTGGCGTATTTGTCGGCCGGATTGTCATTCTGTTTTATGACGCAGCTGGGAAGATATGCCCAGGTAGCAAAGCAGCGTTTAAATAGCTATCAAATCGTACAGCATACCAGCTTTGATTTACCCTGGACATTGAACGCCGAACCGGCGCCATCGACCGCATCATCCACCGCAACGAAAGTTTATCTGTGCACCGAAGAGGAGACGAAGAATACATTGAAAATGCTAAAAATGGGCGAGCAAACCTGCTACCTGCACGCTGCGGGCCGTGCTGCATTGAAAACGCATATTTTGGTACAAAAGGTTTGACGCCTCATGAGGCGCAATGGTTTTTTGGAAGGGTTTGGCGAGCTCTCCGCTAAAAAGAGGTCTATGTTAAAACAGTCGCTTCCCGAATGGCATTGCCTTAAAGTTACAGCTCCCTCTCCCACTGGAGGGAGAGGGTTGGGGTGAGGGTGAGGGTGGAAACAGCTTTAAATAGCCCCTTCATCCTGGCTTTTTTATGCTCCCCGGGTGCCCCCCAAGGAGAAGGGATTTTTTGGTTGAATTTGCTTAAAACAGTGCCATTCGTCGCCTCCCTTTTTCTGTCGTCTAATCCATTGAATGCTCAAGAAGACACAATCGATCATTGCCAAAAAACATCTGGCCTTGATAGAAAAAAGTAGGTACCCCAAACGCACCCCGATCAGCCGCCTCTTCAGTGGTTGATATTAATTCCTGTTTTACATCCACATCATCGATGGCTAAGGAAAATTCCGCAACATCCATCCCAATTTCGTTTACAATTTCCAGAATTGTGTCGAGATCTGAAATATTGCGATCATCGACGAAAAATGCCTGGAACATAGCCTTTGTATATGGCTTTAATTGCCCGGCACGGCGGGCCGCTATCGCACCGCGCATTGCCTTGAGTGTATTGGGAGGGAATTGGGACGGCAGCTGATACGGAACCCCATACAGGGAAGCCCAAGCCTGCAAATCGTTTAACAAATAGTTCTTTTTATCTTTTGATACCACGTAAAATGGCGACTGATTGTCGACTGTTTTAAACAGCCCGCCCAGCAATATGGGTCGCCATTCAAATGCTACGTTATTTTTCCTTTCAAAGCTTTCAAGCTGAGTGGATGCCAAATAACTATAGGGGCTGCCTAGATCAAAGAAAAATTCGATCTGCTTTCTTTTCATGCCCTCGGATTCCATCTGTAATTGCCTCCCCGCTTAAGATAGCGGCTTCTCTTTTTGTTTTCGGTCTTACTCAAAGGTGTTGATGTCAATTTTGTACTCTTCGAGAACTTGCTGTGCCTGAAGTCGTTTTTGACCTGCTGCGACAGCCATGACTTTGGCCAGCACTTCCGATATCTCGCCTTTCTTTATGCCTGCATTTTTTGCTTGTTGAAGATAGTAGTGAGTACAGGGTTGGCAGTTCATGCCCATAGCAGCGGCCAGCCCGACCAGCACTTCGGTCTTTTGATCCAAGTATTCGTTCTGATGTGTGGACTCATAAAACGCATCGTAAAGTTTCTTGTGATGATTGCTTAGCACTGAAATCTCCTTGTTATGGTGCGTTTCTGCCGCTAGACACCAATCTATTTTTCATGACAACATTGAGATGAAAAGAGAGCGCAACTATTGTTTATATAATTATCCAGTCAGTATTCTTTTAAATAAAAGCGTTCCCTTTTCTTTTGTAGCCCCGTGGATGGCCGAAGGCCCAGATTGAACTTTGGCATTTTGTTATGCATTACCTGCAGACCACCAAAGTAGATATGCCGCTAGTAAATTTATGAATACTCCTATAGGAGATACAAAAACCATAGAGGCTATGGAATATGCGAGAACATTTGCCCGTTTAAATAGCCAGATAAATAGACCTATGACCAAGCAAATTGGCAATGGCAAAAGAATAAACTTGGCAATTTCAAATATTGCTTCTGAGCTAAAACTCAAACCTTCGATACTAATTGAGACTGCAACGATAACTAAGTAGCTGAGGATATAGATTGCATATGCTGGTAACGCATACTTCTTATATTTCATACGATACTATTTCTCCAAATGCATAACAGCTGTATACCGCGCATGCGGTTTTTGCCGCCAGCACACATCTTCGCAGCGACTCTAATTGATTGAATAGAAAGGAATTTGAAGGATTTTTCCAGAGTCCCTTCTGAACAAAGTGAGCGTGCCTCATCTGTACTCCTTGAGGTGGTCTGCGTACCGATCCACCTAACATCGCTAACACATCGATTCTGCATCATATGAAACTAAAATACCAGGGTGTTATGTGCAGGCGATAAAAGCGCACGAATGGCGTTTGGTTCAACAAGTTGTAGGCGTTGAGTCGCTATTTTCAGGCTAATTTTTGAGGGGCTTGTGCTGGCCGGTCTGAGTTAATGCTGGTTAAGTGATTCTAGGAGCGGTAGTTATTTGCTAGAATTGTCGTTTCGTTATAGTCTTGGTGCAGGTTTTTCCTGATGCGTTCCGATACCTGACGGCCATATTCAAACTCCGGTTTTAAATAGCGCTTATGCAGCAGCTTCCAGAAAGACAGATACAGCAATTTTTCCCGGACCAATATCTTTGGTTCCGCAGTCGTAATCTTGATGAAGCACGTACTTCCATTTCCAGCGCTTATGATTCGCATCAACTGGAGCCGATCGGGGCGCAAAGCGAAGTCGACATCAGTTTGCATGTTGCCTCATTGAATTCGGTTAACTTCAGTCTGGTTGAGTACGGTTCCGATGTGGTGGCAACGGTGGGAGAAGGCTCTGCTATTTATGTTCTAATGCCGGTGTCCGGGCAGCTGGAAGTGAATAGCGGAACCACCAGGATAAGTTGCGAACCGGGCTGTGCTGTCGTTCAGAATGCCGGTGTTGGGTTTCAGAAGATTATGCGCAATCGCTATCGGCAACTGGTGGTGAAATTCGATCCGCAAGTGCTGCTGGAACATGTGGCTAAGCTAAAGGGCGTGATGCCGACGAATCCTATCCATTTTGATTCGGTGATGGATATCAGTAGTAGTATGGGGGCATCCTGGTGGCGAACTGTCAATTACGTAATGGAGGAGCTGCGCAACGCAGATCCTAATACACCACAGCAGCTGATTTACGAGCCGCTTGAGCAACTTTTGATTCAGAATATTTTACGTTGTCAGAGACATAATTATACGGAGCTGCTGGCTGCGCCGAAGCATTTTCAACTGGCGCCCTGGTATATCAAAAGGGCGGAGGATTATCTTCGGGAATATTACAGCGAGTCCGTCACTATGGACACGCTGGCGCAGATAGCCGGGGTTAGCTCTCGAAGTCTGCAGTACGGATTCAAAAAGGCTCGGGGTATTACTCCAATGCAGTATTTAAAAGAGGTGCGTTTAGAGCGAGTCAGAGATGAGCTGCTCAGAGGCCGTCCGCAAACGTCGGTCACTCCAATTGCCATGGCTTGCGGTTTTAAACAGCTCGGCTGGTTTGCCAGTCAGTACCGGGAAAAATATGGGGAAACACCTTCTGAAACACTGAAGCGAGTTGTATCTGACCAGTAACGCTTTAGTTGTAGACTAATAAAACGAGACTTTTACAAAACTGCTGCGCTAAGTCATTTGTCGCTTGCCAGGCTGTGCAAAGGTTTCAAATCGACATATCCATATAAAGCCCACAAAACTATTGCGTGATTTTGCCAGTGAGTTCGCGATATGCATAGCGATTGACACAGGTAAGCATAGAATCGTAGATTGCATCTTTATGTTTAAAGCAACCTTTTTCGTAACAGCGGTAAACTAGCGTAAAAAACGAGGAAAAAGCATGTACCCTGCACCTTTTCAATATTACCGGCCCGATTCTTTGCAGGAGGCGATTAGGCTCCTGACAAAGTTTGGCGATGAGGCCAAAGTCTTAGCAGGGGGGCAAACCTTGCTTCCCATGCTCAAAATGCGCTTAGGCGATATGTCCCACCTGATTGATATTGGCCGTCTGCCAGGTCTTTCCCATATTGAGCAAAAGGGCGATACCATTCATATTGGCGCCTTGGCGACTCATGCAGATATAGCGGCATCGGATGTGGCAAAAACGATACCTCTGTTGAGTGATTGCGGTGGCGGTATTGCCGATAAGCAAGTGCGTAATAGAGGCACCATTGGCGGTGGCTTGAGTGTCGCCGATCCCAGTGGTGACTGGCCGACCGGATTGCATACCTTGGACACAACCGTGGTATGCGTGGGGCCTGCCGGAGAGCGTAAGGTGGCCATTGCCGATTTTATTATTGATTCCTATACGGCTGATCTGCAGGACGGCGAGTTGGTCACTGAAGTTCAGATCAAAGTGCCGCCCGCGAACAGTGGTGGCGCTTATTTGGCGTTTAAACGCGCCGCGCCGGCCTATCCAACAAGCACCGCAGCCGTCCAGCTCACAATGGATGGAGATATCTGTAAGGATATCCGTATGGCACTGGGTGCCTCGGCATCCAAGGCGGTTGTTTGCGAAGAAGCTGAAAATGCTCTGCGTGGTCAGGCACTGACACGTGAAAATCTGGAGAAAGCCGCGGCATTAATTGTAGCGGCATCGGAACCACCTGCAGATGCGCGCGGTTCTGAGGCATTCAAGCGTGCCATGTTGCTGTCCATTGTGATAGAGGCGGCAGAAAGGGCGCTGGCCCGCAGTAAGGGTGAAGAAATTAAGGGAGGACATCGTTATGCCTAGTTCTGTGCAACCGGTTACCGTCGAAGTAACCGTGAATGGTAATAAGTACCGCCGTGAAATCGAACCGCGTATGCTGCTGGTCGAGTTTGTGCGTGAGGAACTGGGTTTAACCGGTACCCATATTGGCTGCGATACCAGCTACTGTGGAGCCTGTACGCTTTTGCTTGATGGCAAGCCGATCAAATCCTGCACTGCGCTGGCAGTACAGGCCGATGGCTGCGAAATCATGACAGTAGAAGGGCTGGAAAAAGACGGTCAGCTGCATCCTTTGCAGTCGGCATTTTCCGAGCATCACGGGCTACAATGTGGCTACTGTACACCTGGAATGTTGATGTCCAGTTACAGTCTGTTGCAGGAAAATGCATCGCCGAGTCGCGATGAGATCTGCAAGGGGATCGCGGGTAATGTGTGTCGTTGTACTGGCTATCAAAATATAGTTAAAGCCGTGGATGCTGCGGCGAAACAGGTTCAGGAGGGCTAACGCATGGAAATGTCATTTGATGGCGAATTCGAAGTTGCCATTCCTAGAGAAGAAACGTTCGAACTACTTAGCGACGTGCGTAAATTTGCACCTATTTTTCCCACTTTTCATAGCATGAAGATGAAAGAGGGTGAAGAAAACACCTCGATCGTTAAAGTGAAAGTTGGCATTGGGAAAGTGCATGGCATTGCGACTACCGAAATGGTACTCGACGAATGTGTAGCAGGACAGCGAGCCAGCTATGTGGCTAAAGGCAATGTGATGGGTGGTGCTTATAACACCATCGCTTCTTTCGATCTGGAAGACACGCCCGGTGGCGGCACTTTGATTAAGTGGCAGGGGACTTCACAAATATTTGGCAAGATCCTTTCTCTGGCAGGCGGCGGTATGCGTGGCTATGCAGAAAAGGAAATTAACAAGGTCATCCAAAGCCTGCAGGACGCTTTAAGCAGCCGTGAACATTTCGAGCAGGTAGTGGCTGAGAAACATGCCAAACCACCGGAAAATATCTTCACCGGCATTATTAACTTCTTTAAGGGCTTGTTTGGTGGTGGTGCCGCTGACGAGGCTTCACAGGCAGGTGCTGAGTCTGAAGCTGAAGTAGCAAAACCCAAGCAGGATTTTAAACCGCTGAAGGATACTCAAATACCGCTGACGGCGATGTCTGATAGCATCAATGTGGACGGTACGGATGAAAAGAATTGGGTTGGACAGGCGTTACGACGAAAAGAAGATGCGCGTTTGATCCGTGGTCGTGGCTTCTTTGTCGATGACGATCAGTCCGCTGATATGCTGCATATGGGCTTCGTTCGCTCGCCCTATTCCCACGCCAAGGTTGGAGATATTGACGTATCGGCCGCCGAAGAGTTACCGGGTGTAGTGCTGATAATGACCGGTAAGCAGGTGGCGGAGCAAACAGAGCCGTTTATGCAGGTTGGTGCGGCGCCCGGCAATCAATTAATTGACTACGGTATTGCCGTTGAACGTGTGCGCTATCAGGGTGAGCCGGTGGTGATGATTGTTGCGAAGTCAGCGCGTGAAGTGGAGGATGCAGCGGAACTGATTGAAGTAGCTTACGAGGCTTTACCAGCGATTGTAGAATCAGAAGATGCGCTAAAAGACGAAACCATCTTGCACGAGGAAGTCGGTACCAATGTCATCTTCAATGGCATCTGGGACCATGGAGATGTGGATCAGGCGTTTACTGACGCTGCTCACGTGATCAAAATTGGCAGATTGCATTTTCATCGATTCTCAAGCACACCGATTGAAACCGCGGGAGCAGTAGTAAGCTGGTCGCGACAGGGCGCAGTCGATGTTCTGTCAAATACTGGATTACCGGCAATTGCGTCGCAAATGGTAGCCCCGTATCTCGGTATTAGTACCGAGCAGATTCGTTCACGCAGTATTGATGTTGGTGGAAATTTCGGTACCAAAACGGTTACCTTCCCCTTTGTTGGACTGACCGCAGTAGCTTCCCGTAATGTGGGTGGTCGCGCTGTTAAATGGGTTGAAACCCGCAGCGAAAATCTGCAGTCATTCCACGGTGGTGAGCGTACTTTCCTGGATACGGAAGTAGCGCTTGATAAGGATGGGGTAATTATCGGATTACGTTCCAAGCATATCGATGATTGCGGCGCCTATACGCGCTACGAGCCCTTGGGTGCGTCGATCTGGTCACAGGTTTATTGTGCCATGTATAAGATTCGTAACCTCAATATCGACTTTACCCAGGTCACGGCCAACAAGCCGCCCTGTACACCGAACCGAGGTTATTCGAGATTACAGCATCTCTGGTTTATGGAGCGGGTAATCGATATCTGTGCCCATGAGCTAAATATTCCTGCGGATGAGATGCGCATGCGTAACTACATCCAGCCAGAGCAGTTCCCCTACACCACACCGAATGGCAATATCTACGATTCCGGTGATTATCCGCAAATGCTCAGTAAAGCGAAGGAGTTGATCGGTTATGACCAATGGAAGCAAAAGCAGGCGGAATGGCGTAAAGAGGGACGCTTGATTGGTATCGGTATTGGTTCTACGGTGGATTCGGGAACGAATAACTTCGGCCAATCGGTCTACGTTAATCCGGATTCTGTGTTCTCCGGAAATGCCGAAGCGGCACGTATAAAAATAGGCCTGGATGGTTCCGTTGTCGTGATGATGGGATCTGTGCCGCAGGGGCAAGGACATGAGACTGTTGCTGCCCAAGTGGCCGCCGATGATTTAGGTATCAGCCCTGATATGGTGACGGTTAAACCGGGATTTGATTCCAGCTGGAATACCTTCTCTGGATTGTCTGGAACTATCGCCAGCCAATTTGTGGTTACTGGCCTGTCAGCTGTTCATGGAGCGGCGGAGAAGTTGAGAGGTGAGCTGGTGCGTCTGGCGGCCTTTGCGCTGGAAGCCAACGAAGACGATTTAGAGTTGGGCGTCGGTGAAATGGGGCCGGAAGTTCGGGTCAAAGGTTCACCCAGTCAGTCGATCAACTTCTGGATGCTATCGAACCTGGTTAACTCTAACAATGCCAGATTGCCAGAGGAGTTGCGTGATATTGATCTTAACGTACAGCACGTCTATCGTCCTCCCTTCGAGGTGCCGGATGCCAAGAAGCGTTATGGCAACCAGACCTTGACCTATTCCGCGCAAATTCATATGGCGGTGGTTGAGGTGGATCGAGTCACCAGTCAGCCGAAGATTTTGGATTATGTCGTTGTTGATGATTGTGGTGTGGCGATTAATCCGAAAATTGTTGAGGGCCAGGTGCATGGTGCAGCCTGTCACGGTATTGGTGCGGCAATGCAGGAAGCCTTCCAGTTCGATGACGGCGGCAACATGATCACTGGCACCTTTACCGACTACGCCCCAATGACTTCCATGAATATGCCGGAGATTCGTTGTACTTCCATCGAAACACCTTCGCCGTTCAGTTATAACGGTGCCAAAGGGTGTGGAGAGGGTGGTGGCGCTCCGCTGCATACCATGTCGGCAGCGATTCAGGACGCACTCTATGAAGAGGGCGTTATTCTGAATGAGTCTCATAATTCGCCGACTATTCTTTTGGAAGCCAGACAGAACCCCAACAAGGCAACTTTTGTTGAGGTAACATCGAGATAACAATAATAAAGTAAGACCTTCTATTTAATAAAGGGCGGCTTGAGCTGCCCTTTTTTTGTGTAAATTTAGTGGCCTGGTTTGGTAACAAACGGCCTCTGAAATACGTATAATTATCGTTAACAAGAACGATTTTTTGAATTTGCTGAAACTAAAAGAGGTAATTGGAATGCGTAGTGGTAGCCCGTTATTTGACTCTATCGAGGACATAGAACATAAATTTGCTGACCAGGGATATATCACTGATCGGATGTTGGCTACCACTGTCTATCTTTCCATCGTCCTGGGAAAACCAGTCTTCCTCGAGGGTGAACCAGGGGTTGGTAAAACAGAAATTGCCAAAGTGATGGCGAAAGTACTGGGATCAGAGCTGATTCGCCTGCAGTGTTACGAGGGATTGGATACCCATACTGCGCTGTATGAATGGAACTATCCGAGGCAGATGTTGGAAGTCAGGCTGCAGGAAGCCAGGGGAGTAGAAAAAGATCAGATTGGACGTAATATTTTTAGTGAGGAGTTTTTGCTGAAAAGGCCTCTATTGAGCGCGATACAGGCTGAAGGTGACGTTCCACCGGTACTTCTGATTGACGAAATTGACCGCTCCGATGAAGAATTTGAAGCATTTCTGTTAGAGGTATTATCGGACTTTCAGATTACTATTCCGGAAATTGGCACGATTAAATCGAAGCAGCGCCCCGTGGTTATTTTAACCTCTAACAGAACACGCGAGTTGCATGACGCACTTAAGCGGCGATGCCTCTATCATTGGATTGATTATCCAACCTTCCAAAAGGAAATGCGCATTGTAGAGGCGCGTGTGCCGGGCATTCAGGATCGACTGTCAGGACAAATCTGTCGATTTATGGAGCTGATCCGGCAGGAAGATCTGTACAAACGCCCCGGCGTGGCTGAAACCATTGATTGGGCGCAGGCTCTGCTTTCCCTGAGTGCGGATGAGTTGGATCCCGACGTAGTCTATGCAACCCTGGGCTGTATTCTGAAGTTCAAGGGGGATATAGAGAAGGTGCAGGAGGCTAACTTGAAGCAACTGGTCGATCGCGCACTCATGTCCGATGGCAATGCCGGGTACAGTTCCGGGCCTGGAAACTAAGAGGCAAACGGGTGAGCAATCTAGCCACGCAGCAACAGGTGCAGCATCGTAAATTGCTGATTGATCAAATGGTGCTTTTTTTTAGAGCCTTGCACCATGCTGGTCTGGCGGTCAATTCAGCCAATTTGATCGACCTGTGTCGTTGCTTTGAATATATCGATATCAGTAATCGTAACGAATTTTATGCGGCGGCGCGTACTACCATTGTTTCCCATCAGTCAGATATTGCGCGATTTGATGAGATCTTTGAACAATTTTGGCAGCAGCCGGAAAAAGTGTTGCTCAATGCCAGCGAGGGAGATGAATCCGATTCAGTGGAAGGTAATGAAGAGGAGGATGATAAGGCTAAGGTAAAACAGGAGCAGCAGGCGGACGATGATGAGGGTGATGACGTGGCGGCCCACGATACGCTTTCTGAGCTGGCCTATAGTGCCGATGAGTTTCTGATGCAAAAGGATTTGAGTGAAATGTCTGCGGTAGAGGTTGAGCGTGCAAGGGAGCTCATCAAGGAATTTATTTCCATCATTGCCAATTATAAAAGCCGTCGATATGTCGCCAATAAAAAGCGGGCGCGACTGGATTTTCGCAGGATGATGCGGCGCAATGCGATGTTTGAGCAGTCTGGAATATTTATGGCTTATAAGTCGCGCCGCATTAAGAAAACCAAACTGGTGTTGCTCTGTGATGTCAGCGGTTCCATGGAGCGCTATAGCAGTTTTTTTATCGAATTTATCTATGCGTTAAGGGCGGAGCTGCCGGATACCGAAGTGGGGGTGTTTTCAACCCGAATGACAATGATATCGGAGCAGCTGCAAGCTAAAAGTGTTGAGGAGTCGTTAGCCCAGGTTTCGGAGCAGGTGCATGATTGGGCCGGCGGTACCAATATCGGTGGCTGTTTGCGCGAATTTAATGACAGATTTGCACGGGAGATGTTGCACTCTCGCTCTGTGGTGATTATTCTGAGTGACGGTTGGGATCGTGGAGATGCCTATTTGATGAGGGAGGAAATGGAACATCTGCATAGTCGGGTACACAAATTGCTCTGGCTAAATCCCTTGTTGGGTGCTGCTGATTACCAGCCAATTTGCAGGGGTATGCAAACAGCCCTGCCATATTTAGATTATTTTCTTCCAGTACATAATCTGGAGAGCCTTGCGCAGTTGGCCAGGACTCTTCGCACCGTTTGGCGTTAAGGAATTTATGGCGGCAGTCAAGAAACCTTCTACAGCTCAAAAAGAATCGAACGCGGTACAACAGCGTCAGGCAGAGGTCTATCACGCTACCTTCGTCGCTGATGATACTCGGCCCCACATGTCGAACGCAGACGGTGGCAGCTATAAGCAGCTACCGCTTGGTAAACTGAGCGTTTGTGATATCGTCACTGAGGCTTTAACAGTCCACCGTTTACCTGAAGATATTATCCAGGATTCGGTCGATGACTATTTCCTCACCACCCAGTTGGAAGGGACGGCACTGGTCAGCCAGGGGGATACTGAGTTCAGTCAGGGGCCTGGAGATCTTGCAGTGATGGCGGGGGGATTACCCTATTCCATCGAATACCCTGAACACGCACGCCGTTTAATTCTGCGTATTCCACACCGGGTATTTCATGAGCGCATCCTGAGCAAGGATGAGTGTGACTTTCATGCACAATTGCTGCAAGGTGGTGGCCTGGTTTCTATCGTTACTGATATGCTGAAGGCCTTGATATTGGGCGCTGGGGAGCTAAGCGAAACCGAGCAGCACACCCTGGCTGAAAGTTTTTTGGAGCTGGCGGCGGCTGTTATTCGGTCCAATCTTCAGGGCAATAATCCTCAAGTATCACAACAATCAGCACTGTTCCGCCGAATTCTTGCCCATATGGAAGAGCAGTATTGTGACTGTACTGTAACACCCGAAAAAATCGCCGATGCAAATGGTATTTCCACGCGTTATTTGCATAGTCTGTTTCAAAATTCAGGAACCACCGTTGGCAAATGGATTCGAGAGCGCCGTTTAAAAGCGACACGCGAAGATCTGCTTGATCCGTCAATGACAACGCAGAGGGTCAGTGAAATATCCTTCCGTCGAGGTTTTAATGATTCTGCTCATTTCAGCAGAGTGTTCAGGGAACGGTTTGGTATCTCGCCAAGCGAATTAAGAGCAAAGGTGGCTGAAAAATCGATTGAGGAAAACTGAAGAAGCGTTGGGATAATAAGTTAGCTTTGGTCTGACAAGAGTAGTTGAGAATCATAGTTGAAGAGGGAACTCATGATGAAGCGATTAATTGTTCAGTTGTTTTTGGTTGCGGTTTTTTCCGAATCTGTCTTAGCCGCAGATTCAAATCTGTATCTGGGTGTGGGCTATGGTCAGGCAGATTATGAAGGCAAAACGATTGGGAATATAGCGTTTGAGTCTGGTCAGAAACTGGAGGACAACGCGCAATTTGCCGAAATTTATTTAGGGTTTCAAGTGAGCAAGCACCTGGCGCTCGAGTTGGGATATGCTGATTTCGGTGAAGTCGAGGAAACCTACCGTCTTAATCCCGATGTCGTATTTATTGTGTCACCCAATGACACGGAAGAGGTGGATGCGAAGAGATTGTCGATCAGCACGTTATTGCAGTATCCGGCGACGGATAACTTGAGTCTCTATGTGATGGTTGGTTATGCGTATTTTGATATTGAACGCAAACAGTCGGGTGGCTTTAGTCCATCCTCCGGTGGATTGAGCCTGTCCGATTCTGACCACGAGGATGGAATACTCTATGGCTTTGGCGCGCGGTATGCGCTTAGTGATCGATTTGCGTTCAGGCTGCAGTGGGCCGATGCAAACACGGATGGCCTGGATGCGCAGACTTTGGGGTTTTCGCTCGAAGTAAAATATTAGTGTTAATAGGCCGGATGTAAGAGTGCAATCGAACCCATATGTTGTTTATGACTTGGCAAACGGGCGGTGTCCATAGAAGAGGTTCCATGGAATAATTCCATGGAAAGCAGATCGGGTAGCGATGAGATGAAACCTTCATTTAGTGCCGGGAAAAACATCGCCATTAAGGTTCCAGAGCACGAGTTTATGGCAACTGTTACGTTTTATAAAGATGTGCTGGGCTTCGAGCAGTTATCGGAAGGTGGCGTGAGCGGTTCGAATGTCACCTTCCGATTTGGCGATATGAGATTATGGATAGATAAAGCGGATGGTCTCAGTCAGGCTGAAATTTGGCTGGAAATTAACACAGACGACTCGCAGGCTGCGGCCGAATACATGCTGAGACAGGGTTGTTCTCTTAGAGCCGGAATAGAGCCGCTTGCTGAATCTACCAATGCATTCTGGGTAAGTAGCCCGTCAAATATCATTCATCTAATTAATGAGGATGAAACCTGGTAATCACAAACAAGCGGCTGCTGAAGCGGCCCTATCAAGCAGTGCAGCAAAACTATTACTGCAGCAGAGCATTTTCTCAGACATAAAGAAAGAGTTTAAAAACTGCTTGATGTTACAAATGATAATCATTATCATTTGCGGGAGTTGAATTGCCAGGTTTTTCTGGCATAAGTAGTTAACCTCTAAGTTCATTTAAATGAGAGCTTTCCCCGGAACTGGATTTAACCAGTCAGTACTCCAGTCAGTACTTGGGCTCGCATCCTGTTGTAGCTAATATGACATTGCGAGTTGGGGGAATTCTAATACTGAATAATTGAAAAAATGGAGATTTCATGAAGCCTTTTATCAAGAGCCTTTGCGCCACAATAATTCTTATTCCTGGTTTATCCGTGGCTGGCGCTGCTCAGGTGACTATTCTGGACGCTACACATGATCCTGCGGGTAATTTTCTGGCCTACACCGAATTTGAATTGTCCGGGGAGCCGTTAGCGGAGTCATTGGGGCTGGACCTTGATGTATTGGATCCTAATACTGTGAATCAGCCAAGTGTATTTGATTACACCGCAGGTATTGAAAGCTACGAGTACTCTGAGGAAGCTATGTACGCGCTGAATTACCAATCGCAGATGGGCCCGCATCTGGTTAATGGTCCACAGCATGGTTCCGGAGCTGGTATTAAAGCGCTGGATCAGCGATTGAACGAATTGGCTCATGCTGTGGGCTTTCCGGCGGAGGAAATTCCTTCAAATCTGTACCCGATTTCACTGCCCTATCAAAGGGGTATGCCAAAACTGAGTCTGGTGGATGCAGTGACTATTGAAGGTGAGGAGATCAAGGTGCTCAATGCCAGGGGACAAGCATTGACTCAGAAAACGCGAGTCAATAATTACGTTAGTGATTATAAAAATATGCATTGGGATCGAGACAGTTTTTCCAAGGTGATTAACCCGGCCGCGGTGGGAGGCATACTCCTGAAAGAGGTGATGTGGTCTCAGGATTTCCTGGGCGGAATGCATGACGCAAAAACAGACGAAGAACTTGAAGCGCAATCTTCAACGATGGATCACAGTGGTAAGTATCGATTGGGCGTATCGGCGGCAGATGGGTTTCAGGGGATGCTGCTCACAGAGATTTCTCTGGACAAGATGTTGATGCTTCAGGACATGCTGGGCTATGACGGAAATCGGCTCGGGGTAAAGATAGCACCCGATTATGATGCGAAAAGAAAACCGGTATGGTTTGCACATCAGGTTGCAGTTTTAGAGAAAAAGCGCAATGGTGTTAACGCTCTGGGCCAACTATCAGTGATCGACGGTCGCTCAACTTTGCGAGATACCTGGATGCTGCTCTGGCCTGCCAGCGAATTTTTTGCCTTTAGTGATCAGCGAATCGAAAATACTGCACAGAACCCGGCATTTAACGCGGTGTTTGATGGAGCACCCTTTGCTGCCGCTCCGGAAGTGAATAAAGATTCCCAGGCAAATAATGATGTGCCGGGAGTAGACGCCTTCTCGTTGTCCGCAAATTTAAGCAATATGCTGTTTCAGAATATCGATACCCTGCATTTCAATCAACAGGCTGGCACTTTCGTTGATACCTTTATGGACGGTAAACAGGGGAGTCGTGTTAGCAGTTTTGATGCGGCGTACAGTTTGGCAGCACTATCGATTTTTCAACGTGCCCAGGATGCGCTACCGGTAGGTTATGCCGCTGGCGATACGGGCGACCTTAATTTGCGCACAGATGCTGGGAAAAGAGCGTTTGCCATGATCACAGCGCAGGCGGATTACCTGTTAACGAATGCTATCGATAGCAGAGGGCTGGTATTTGATGCAACTGAGCTGGGTAAGAAAGCGATTGGAAGCCAGTCTCTGGCCACGCAATTTGCAGTGATACGAGGGTTGATTGCTGCCGGGTCGGCGACTCAATCACCAGCCTATCTCGATGCGGCAAAAAAGATTTATCTAGCCGTCGAAGAGCATCTCTACGATGCGCAACTGGGAACCTGGTCTGATCATCCGGGTATGGCGGCTGAGTTCACACCCTGGACGGCTGCTGCGATTTCCGGCGGGCTGCGAAAAGTGATGTTGCATCTGGCTAATCAGGAGGGCGAACATGAGCCGGCGCTGGAACTGCGACATCTAGCCAAGCGCTACTCGGACTGGTTCAAGATCACGGTTAATGGCGCATTACAATTAGCGGAGCCGGATGGAGATACTGGTGAGAACAGGCTTGAAGACTTGAATGAAAATGATTCTGATGCAGATGGCGTTTTATCAATAACCGGTGCAGGTTATGCACCTGTAATGGCCAACAGAGTTCGTTTGAGTCTCGAATAGACCTGTTGCATACCTCGGTGTAGCACTGCCCTCACTTGAAGCGGGGGCAGCGATTGACTTTACTTGGGTTCGCTTACCTTGTTTATGTTCTCTCGCTTCATCTCACGCTACTTTGCTTTGCTTTGCTTTGCCTTGCCTTGCTTTACTTTGCGTCACCTCGCTTTGCTTTAACTCACCACATTTCACTGCGTCTATGGGGTTGCCAATTTTTTGAACAGCTGATTTGAGGATATTTTGGCTTGCCTGTCCGGTGGGGGGATTGGACTTGATCTAAATCATATAAAATAAACTGAGGCCGGTATTGCGATTGATAGCGATTCTCATTAGCTTTATAATTCTCATTAACTATCCACTCCTAATGGGTTTTTAAATGTCAGTACGGCAGGCCAACATAGCTTTTGATAACCGTTTACCAATGGGTGGATTGGTGACTCGTTATTTGGACTGGCTGACTTATCATCACCGCATGGCCGAATGGATGTTGCTGCTACTTTTCTTTACCGGGTTAGTACTTTGGGATCGTATCCCCATGGTGTGGCCGGTTTTTCGGTGGTCATTGATTATTCACGTCGCGGCGGGATTAATTATTTTCCCTCTCACCACAGGCTTATTTTGGGTGAGCCACCGCAGATTACTGAAATCCAGTAAAAAGCCGTTTTTACGCATTACCGGGCAGTTACTTGATTGGTTGCTAAGCGTTTGTTTTTTGAGTGGTCTGATACTTGCCTTTTGGGGGGCTACTGGTAATACGCTGAGCACCTGGGTGAGCGATATTCACTGGGTCAGTGGTTTACTGATGGGGCCAATGATGGTCAGGCATGCCTGGCGATTTTCCGTATTACGCTTTTTTAAGCGGGGTTAGTCTCCGTCCTGGTTGAAATAGGGCTGGCCAAGTGTTCAAATGTGCGACGTATTTTGGACGCTTTACGGGGAATCGTTAAACAAATCATGAGATATTGCTCGCCGGTGACACTCACCTGTAAATCAGTTTTTTGGCAGAGTAGCATTCCCCTCCGTTGCCTGGCTTATCCGAATCTGCGGAAAAAGCGGACTGGATTTCCACCTATCATTTGTTGTCTGGTGATTCTTTTGTTGCTGTTATCGACTTTTTCCCGGGCTTCCCAGGAAAGCGCGAGTATGCAATGGTCTGCCGATCAACGTACTATTTTCAGTGCTAACCTGTGGCAGGGTTCGATTACCCGTATAGATCGCAGCACTTCAAACATTGCGCAGGCCCAGCGCGAATTGAAAGTAGGTCAGGATATTCGAAGGCTGGCGCTTGATTCAGAGGGTCATGTGCTGCTGGCGACAGATTATCTGGGTGATTCAATTGTCATTGTAGATATCGAAAAATGGAAAATTGAAAGGACGTTAGCGGTTGGTAGGCGTCCATTCGCAGTGGTTTATCAGCCCGCACGTAATCGGTTTTGGATCACGCTGTCTGAGGATGCTCAGCTTATCGCCATTGAAAAGGGGGAGATCGTTGAGCGGGTGGTTACGGCAGAAACTCCCAGAGGATTGGCGTTGACTGAAGATGGGCGATTGCTCGTCAGTCATGCCATGACGGGAGAAGTATCCCTGTTCGATGTGGCGCAGAGCGGTTCCCCAACCCGCCTGATAAAACGGATAAAATTACATGAAGTGCAGCTCCCGGATGAGTTTGCATCTCAGGGTCGGCCGAGGCTATTGGATGATATTGCCATTAGCCCTGATGGGTCAGAAGCATGGTTACCCCATGTGCTATGGAATTTTGATCATGAATTCCAGTTCCAGTCGACGGTATTTCCCGCTGTTTCTTTGTTGGATCTGACACCGGGTAATGAGCATGAATTGGTGGAACAACGGAAACAATTGTTTCAAACGATTAATGTTATCGACAATAACAGTCGTACGCGCATTGTATCGAATCCGCATGACGCTGAATTTTCCGAATCCGGAGCGAAAGTCTACCTAACCCTGGCCGGTTCCGATGACCTGCTGGTTTTTGATCGTTCGCGTTCCGGGAAGAGCAATAAAAAAAGACATCGTCGTCGTAAGCAACAGGGCGGCGCGAAAGCAATACAGATTTATCGGCATGTACCGGGTCGAAATCCAAGAGGGCTGTTGATAGAGAATAATCAGTTGTGGGTGCAAAATGCTGTTGATCAGACTATTAGCCTGCTGGATAGAGGGGGCGATCATCCCTTTGATAGGGTGAAACTGGAGCAGGCTGAGTGGGCCACTACATCAGCGGTCATCGACAGTGCCATTCAGCGCGGACGAGCCTTGTTCCATTCCGCACGCACCGATACTGACCCGAAATATCCTGTTGCGGGAGATTTCTGGATGAGCTGTAACAGTTGTCATCTGGACGGCTTCAACTTTAATAACCGTTATCTGGTTGAGGAGCATGCGCAGGATAAGAAACAGGATGCACGTTCTGGTCACCCGGGGCTTCAACATATGGTCAGTGGTAATCCGATATCGGATTTTATAACCATTATTCAAAAAACCCAGGGTGGACTGGGAGAGGATGATAGGGACGGCGCCTTGCCGGTGGATCCGGCGAAACCACCACAGTCCGTGCATGATGCGATGACGGATCTGCTGGCGCTAGTGACGTTACCGCATAATTTACCCTATACCGGCACCTGGCTGCGCTTGGAAGATCAATCGTTGACGCACCCTGAGCAATGGCGTAACTCTGCTTCCTGTGCTGAATGCCATCAAGAGATGTATGATCAATGGGCGGATTCCAATCACCGCCTCATGGGAGAATCCAACCCCTATTTTAAAGTCTTGTTGAATTTGGCTGGGGAGACCGAAGGTGAGGCTTTTAAAAGCTGGTGCCTTGGCTGTCATGCGCCGCAAAATCTGATGAGTGGTAAACTGGATCTTGGCGAAAATGGGCATATGTTTGAGAAAAATGGTGCCTCGCTTTACGCTGCGCTAGATCGCAAAGAGCCGGATCTGGACGAGGGAACCGGCTGTCTGTTTTGTCATCGTATCACCGGGATAGAGGATGCTGGAGGTAATGGGTCTTTCCGCGTAAATCTGAAAGATCGGGAGCGCTATGTGGGCGAAGATGATCTGAAGTCTGATCTGATGCAGTGGGTCTCCAGTCGTTTGATTAACGCCAAGCCTGAAGTCCATAAACGTTCCTACTCACAACCCTTTTATACCGATCCGCAGCTTTGTAAAACCTGTCACAATGAATTTGCACCCGGTAGTGGTGCATTGATTGTGGATACCTACAACGAATGGCTGCTATCTTCATTCAATAATCCTGCTGATCCAAGTAAGCATCGCAGCTGTATTGATTGTCATATGCATGCGGATGTCGCAAGGATTGGTGAAGATATTGAGGGTCGATCGACGTTGCGTGGCCCGCTTAAGAAAAATGTCGTCACGCATCAGTTTACCGGTGCGAATCATCACCTGGTTGGCCTGCGTAACAAAGAGCTGGAGCGCATGAGTATTGAGCTTTTGCGTTCCGCTGGAGAGTTGCAGCAGCAACTGATGACAGACGGACAGCTTAGAGTCAGGGTTACCAATAAGGGAGCGGGACACGCGCTGCCAACCGGTGTCGCCGATTTTCGTCAGTTCTGGCTGGAGGTCAGGGTGACAGATAGCACGGGCAATGAGGTCTATCGTTCCGGGGCTCTGGATAAAGGGGGCAATCTGGATCCCAAAGCGCGAGTTTTTATGAAGGAGTTCGGGGATATGCAGGGCAAACCGGTCGGGCTATTGTTTTGGCGTTATGCCAAGTTATTAAGTGACACAAGGATTCCGGCAGATGGCTATCGGGATGAGATTTATCAATTGTCCAAAGATGTTCAGTTTCCGATAGATGTTAAAACGCGATTGCTCTACAGAATTTACCCACAATGGGTGACCAATATTGTGCGCGAATCTGAACCGGATTTACCGGATCCAAAAGTTGTTGAGTTGCAATCGCTGGTTAGTCGTTTTTCTTCTGATGAATTGAAGCGAGTGCCAGGCGAGTCAATTTTGCAGAATTCTTATCAGCCGCGCTGATACGCCGTCGCAGTGCTTCCAGATCAGCCGGTATATCTACATCTAAATCGCCATTTTGAAGAGACAGATCGTGGCATGCGATGCCATGGGTTTTCGCTTCTTGCTGAAAACGCAGATAACTTCCCTGGCCATAAACCAGAGGCAGGGGAAAGGGCAGTGGTGCGAATACCAGATTACTCCCGGTGCCCTGTTTGCAAGGCACGATAGCGATGGCTTTTTCCTTTGAGCTTGAAACCAGGTGTTGCGCCTGATTGATTAACTGGTCGATATGATGGCTATTCAGTAATGGCAGGTCGGCATGCAGGATTAAACAGTGGCTGGCACCATTTGCATTCGCGTAGTTACAAGCAAAAGCTAAGTCATTGTTTAAGCCCTTTTGCTCGGCAGGTTTTAACCATTCGGCGTTAACGGCAGCGCACAGCGCCTGTGCGACTTGATCACCAGAAACCAAAAGTACGTGATCTATATTTTTGCATTGTTGCAATACTGCCAGCACGTCCCTGGCCATAGCCAGCGTTAGCTGTATACGTTCGTCGCTGCTCAGTACCCCCGATAAGCGTTGCTTGCTGGAGGTAATAATTTTTAACGGCACAATGGCCCAAATAGACACCGCTACTGCATCCTCGTTGCCAGTTGCAGACACTCGTTGGCCAACATTACTCTGTCTTCAAGCGTCTTCATCAGGGTATTACAGGTGTGAACGCTGAGTGAAGAGGGCAGTGCAACCGCTTCCGCAGCATCCGTTGAATCGATGATAAAGCCTGAAAGGAAATCTGAATAATGTGCGGCCACTGTATTCCCGGTTACTTCGAGCGAAAGCTCCTGCATGATTTTTGCCGTCGGTCCTTTTACCGCTTTACCGCCGATTACGGGCGATACTGCCAGCACGGGCACCTGCAATTTTGCCAGTTGCTCCCGGACACCCAACAGCGAAAGTAGCGGGTCGATGCTGAGAAAGGGATTGGAAGGACAAATGATAACGCAGCCCAGATCGTGATTGGCGAGTTCCTGTGTAAATCCAGGGCTAGGTTTTGCCTGCTCTGAACCAACGAAGCGAATCGCACTGATCACGGGTTGGCATTGCTGTTCCACAAAGTAGCGTTGAAAGGGAATCCAGCCGCTCGCAGTTTTAACCTCAGTTTCGATGCGTTCATCCGTCATGGGAATCACCGAATGTTCGATACCGACTTTGCTACACAGGTCTGCGGTCACTTCGCTGATGCTCAAACCTTTATCTAATTGCGTGCGGCGATACAGATGAGTCGCCAAGTCCAGATCGCCCAGCTTAAACCAGGTTTCTCCCTGCAACGCGCGCAGAGCCTCCATGCAGCGCCAGGACTCATTGGCGCGACCCCATCCGGTTTCCTGATTACTCAGCCCTGACAGGGTATAGGTGACCGTATCCAGATCCGGGCAGATCCTCAGGCCCATATGATCGAAGTCGTCGGCAGTGTTGACAACGATCGATAGCTGATCCGGGCCAAGTACCTGGGTTAATCCCAGCGCCAGCTTGGCACCTCCGACACCGCCACACAGTGCCAGTACTCTTTTGTTTTTAGGCCAATTCATTACAAATATAACCTTCCGGTTGAATATGATTTTGAATATTTAAGTAAAAAGATCTTCTTCCAGTGGGCGAATCAGCGCGCTGCTGTTGCCTTCACCACTGATGTTCATCCCGCGAATGTGCACAATCGGTGTTCCTTCCGAGGCCTCTCCCATTATCAGTGATGCAGCGGCGGCTATTTCGTCACCATTTGCAGGCATGGTAACCTGAAGTATCTTGCCGAACAGGTCTGTTTCTCCTCGCTGATCCTGTACCGCATGAATACCTGCGCAACCAATGCATACACCGGTAGTCCCCATTCTCCAGGGGCGCCCAAAGCTGTCACAGATAACAATACCGATTGTCACGCCGGTTTCTTCACGAATTGCGTTGCGTAACTGCTGAGCACTTCGGTCGGGATTCTCAGGTAACAGCAGGAAAAGGTCTTCATCGTTACCAATATTTGATTGATCCAGTCCAGCATTCGCCATCACGTGTCCCAGTTTGTGTCGCACAATCAGCACGCCACGAGACGCGCGAATTACCTGGCTGGACTCGTTCAGAACCAACTGAACCATACGAGGATCCTTGTCACATGTGAGGGCTAACTCCTTGGCTTGTTGTGAAGGCACCGTGTCTGACAGACGGGCAAATCTGTTTTCCGATTTGGATACAATTTTCTGGGCTAACACCAGAATATCATCGGATTGTAATTCGATACCGTTCTGCTCCAACGCCTGTAAAACTGCTGGTAGCAGCGGTTCACCCGGTTCGATGAGTGGGAAGCCGTCAAGCGCAGTTAATTCCAGCATGGCTGCCATCGATTGTTTCCTTTGTTGCGTGATAATGAAAAAGATGAAATGGGTACAGCTTCAGAAAAAGAACGGTAATCCGGTAACCAAAATGGGCGAGTAATATACCATTAAATAGCCGCCAACCCAATTAATCTATTAATCTGCCTGTAAACACCGATGATAGTTTACTGAATTCGGTGGAAGTAATCATGCAGGCTGTAGAGTGACCAACAGGTCGTCGATTAGGGCAGGGGGGAGAGGAGAGTTAAATTGGGAGTTAGGTAAACTGTCTTTGGAGCGGTGCTAAAAATGGGCTGGCTACACGAGATCCTTTCGTTAACTAATACTGTGTAAATATGCAGTATAACAAGAGGAAGTCAACAAAACATGCTCGTTTTGCGCCTGCAAAATGGCTCGCTTTGCACTGGCTTTATTTCCTAATATGATGCAGAATCAATGTGTTAGCGATGTTCGGTGGGTAGATACGCGGACCCCCTTAGGAGTACATACTCGACTGGCTCGCTTTGTTCGGAAGGGAATCCGGGAAAATCCTGAAAATCCCTTTCGATTCAGTCAATTACCGATATCGCTGAAAAATGCGTTAGCGGCAAAACGCGCATGCGCAGTATACAAATGTTAGCTTTCAAAAGGTCGAGAGGAAACAGAACTTGCAGTATAGGAAAGAAATTGACGGACTGAGAGCGTTAGCAGTCTTGCCCGTAATATTATTTCACGGCAACTTGTTTGGCGTGACGGGTGGTTATGTCGGAGTTGACATATTTTTCGTAATAAGTGGATATTTAATAACTTCAATTATATCCGAAGAAATTGAAGGAAATCGATTTTCAATATTAAATTTTTACGAGCGAAGAGCGAGACGCATTTTACCGGCGCTTAGTGTCGTATTGATATTTACCACTATAGCAGCATTTATTCTGATGCCTGCCGATTTTCTCAAATCCTATTCTCAAAGCTTGGTATCGGTAGCCGCATTTTCTTCAAATGTTTTTTTCTATTTAACTAGTGGATATTTTTCAACTGCATCCGATGAAAAGCCTCTATTGCATACATGGAGCTTAGCTGTCGAGGAACAATATTATATATTTTTCCCTGTTTTGCTTTCTGTGCTTTGGTTTATTGGCAAAAAACGACTTGTCTTATTCATATTATCATTATCAATATCATCCTTACTTCTATCGCAATACTTGTCTTATAAGCAAGCTGTAGATGCTAACTTTTATCTTATCTTTAGCCGTGCCTGGGAATTGTTTGCTGGTTCACTAATAGCGATTATTGGTAGAAAATATTTATCTATACCAAAAAGTAGTAAAGACATTCTTGGAGGCATTGGGTTAGCTCTCATTATTTATTCTATTGTGTTTTTCGACAAACAAACACCGTTCCCCAGCATTTACACACTGGTTCCTGTAATCGGGACCTTGCTAATTATTGCTTTTGGAGACAGCACAACATTTGTTGGAAAATTACTGAAACATAGATTATTTGTTGGTATTGGTCTTATTTCATATTCGTTGTACTTATGGCATCAGCCGTTATTCGCATTTTTACGGATGAAGACAATTGGCGAGCCTAATGAACACATGTTTGTTGGCGCTATAATAGTCACATTTACCTTGTCGATATTGAGTTATAAATTTATAGAAACGCCGTTTAGAAATAAAAAATTCATCCCAAGAAAGAGAATCTTTCAATTTTCAGTTGCGTCCATTGCTGTGTTTTTATCAATTGGGCTGTCAGGTCATATTTTTAAAGGATATGAGGGCCGGTTGAAAGAATCACATTATTTAGAAACTGCGCAATTCAGTCCGAAAAGAAAAGAATGCCATACAAAAGGTGAAAGTTACCTCAAACCTGAAAACGCTTGTAGATATTTTGCTAATAATGTTACTTGGGCGAGCTTTGGTGATAGTCATACCGTAGAGCCCGCCTACGCACTAGCAAAACTGCTTGAAAAAGACGGTAACGGATTGTTGCATCTCAGTTTTAGTGGGTGCCCTCCTTCCTTATTATTTGAGGTGAAACAGCCTGGTTGTACTAAGTGGATTCATGAGGCGCTATCTTTTCTAGAAAATAACGATTCTATAACAAACATTCTACTTGGTTTTAGATATAGCTCTTTTCTTTTTGGCGATCAATTGGACTCATACCCAGAGACTCCCAATATAGACCCAATTGACACTTTTTCTGAAACATCTCGTAAGAACCTACATGGCGATTCTAGAGAAGTATATTGGCATAGCTTTAATGAAATCGTTCGCAGATTATTGCAATCAGGTAAGAAAGTTTATGTGTTTTATCCGATACCTGAACTGCCAACACACATATCGAAGGCTGTAACACCGTTCTCTGTTTTTGGATATCGAACAATGCTCAATTTAGAGAAATCAACAAGTAAAAAGTATTATTTTTCAAGAAATGGTTTCATACTAAATAAACTTAACACTCTACCATATAGCGATAAACTTTATGCCATAAAACCCTTTGATATCTTATGCGACGAAGAATATTGTCCAGCCGTAAGAAATAAAACAGCACTCTACTTTGATGACGACCACCTTAGTGTAGAAGGTTCTAAATTATTACTTGCTGGAAGTGTGATAGCAAAGAATTTAAAGCTAACAAAAGCATCCAGCGGACTGGCAAAAGCTGCGCCGCTCGTACCTCGCTATGCAGCTTCTGCCAGCCGCTGATGCAAGTCGTTATAAATTGCCCTAGCCCTGAGTTTCTATATGTACTAAGATGTAATACATATGAATACAACGGTGAGTTCAAATGAGTATTACAAGTATCAGACTAGCAGATGATATCGATAAGCCCCTTGAATCCTTAGCTAACAAACTCGATAGAAGCAAAAATTACCTTATAAATCAGGCAATAAAGGAATTTTTGATTAGGCAATCGCTTGAGGAGTTGCGGTGGGCAGACACAATGGAGGCCTTAGAGTCTATTCAGTCAGGTAAATCAATTGATGAAGCGGATGTGAATGCTTGGTTGAACAGCTGGGGCACTGGTGAGCGCGAAGATCCGCCTAAATGATCGAGGTTAAGTATTCCCCAGAATCGATTGAAGACCTCCAGCGAGTAGTGGAATTCGTCGAAGTTAAAAATCCATTCGCTGCACGAAGAATTGCTATTGATCTTCAAGAGGGAGTGTCTAGGCTCAAACAGTTTCCACATATTGGCCTCCCAGTTATTAAAGCTCCTGATCCAGAAAAAATCCGAGATCTATATGTCGGTGATTACACCGTGCGGTACCTAATAAATGAATACACCATTTACATTTTAAGAGTTTGGCACAATAAAGAAAACGAGAAAAATTTATAACGAATAAGGATAAGTCGCGCGTGCCGCGACTTATCCCATTGTTGAACAAGCCCGGCCTAGTCGCTTCTTTCTAATGTAAATAAATAGATTGGGTATTCCGGTGGGTATTCCGGTGACAGTTTACTTAATTAAGTGAAAGCGCCTGTGGGATATATTGGCTGACCGGAACCTAAGCCGGGAAATAGCAGAAAGGGATGATTCCCATGATATTTGGAAGAATAGTCAGTGCTGAGAAATAGCTATAAAATGCCAATTTGCCGGCATTGATTCGCTACCCGTGATTTTCAGTGAGCGCTCGCCGTAATACAAATTATTTGTATAGGCAGGAATGCAATGAAAGATATCAATGATAAGCCAGTCAAACCTTCCGACATTTTGAATCCCAACCCTGAAACGCATGAACAATATACGCTCCAGGACTATAACCAGGATATGACAGAAGTAGCGCAGGGGAACTATGGCGCTCTGGCGAGAATTGGGTTGCCCAAGCCGAAGTTTGATATCGGGGGTATTTGGTTTTTTATAATGTTACCAGTACTGCTGGCCTGGTTACTTATTGTTGACCCTTTTAACGGCTGGGTGCGCTGGCGCGTGATCGGGTTATTGCTGGGTGTGGCCGTGACGCTGATTATATTCGGGGTACTGGTCTTTGTCGGCGTTCAACAGGAACTTGGCGAACCATTCGGGTTATCGGAAAACAGTCCTGCCTTTCTGCTGTTGGAGAATATTGGCGCAGCTGGTCTGGCCACTGCTGTCCTTTTCATTTGGCCGCGTACCATCGCTCTACTCTTGGTGATTGCTGCCGTTATCTCGCTAATAAGATGGATTGTTTAGGCAGTTTTTCTAAACAGTATCCAGTTTAATCATCAAAGAAACAGAGAGGAGAGCCTCACATCCTGGATCGATTGCCAGGTTGCAAAATGTGCTCTGTAGGAGTCTAATTGGTTAGGGAACCTCTGAAAAACTCCTTGATCCTTCTGGCGTACAGAGCGTTTGTAGATCAAGGCGGCTTTGTGCAGTAATGTCCAGACCTTGCAAGCAAAGCCAACGCAGAGCTACGAATGTCCTGTAAGCTCCGGAGGGCGATGCCTGAAAGCTTCATCTGCGGCGTTAGTAACTTTGCTAAGGCAATAAGCATTAACGGCAGTTCCTGCCTTGCAGCTAAAACTTGCAGGTCTCGCAGAGGCATTAAGGAGTTTTTCAGAGGTTCCCTAAAGTACCTTTAATCAGGTACTCATTGAATGATTTATTTTGAGGTTTGGCGCTGTCAGCCGCTTATTCCGAGCCCGGTTGCCAAAGTCTGCCAGAAGCCAGAGAGCGGCGTCCGCCAAGTCTTCTCGAAAGTAATCTTATGAACCGCGCACTCTATTCCTGTGATGAGCAAAGGGACAGCTGCGGTTTTGGGCTTATCGCGCATTTGCATGGGAAGGCCAGTCACGATCTGCTTAAGACGGCAATCGATTCCTTGACCAGTATGACCCACCGGGGCGGTATTGCAGCCGATAATAAAACCGGTGATGGCTGTGGTCTGTTGTTTACCTTATCTGAAAAATTTTTTGCTGATATCGCCGGCAACTTGTTTCAATCCAGCAACCCAAAAAAGCTCGCGGTGGGGATGCTGTTTTTATCAGCCGATAAAAAGCAGGCGGAAACCGAGCGCTGTCAGGTCAATATCTGTCTAAAGGAGCACGGATTAGCGGTGCTCGGCTGGCGGGAGGTGCCGGTTAATGACCAGGTCTGTGGTCCTATGGCTCAACAGAATCGGCCGCAAATCGAGCAGGTGTTTGTGGATGTCGGGAACGGCTCAGTTGCCCAAGCGGAAGTAAAACTCTTCATTGTACGTAAAGAAGTTGAGCGGGTGCTGCAGGAACATAGGAGCTTCTATTTCTGTAGTCTTTCCAGTCGGCTTATTGCCTATAAAGGGTTGGTTCTGCCCTGCGACTTAAAACGGTTCTACCCGGATTTGGCGAACGAAAAGATGGTGGCGTCTATCTGCGTATTTCATCAGCGCTACTCCACTAATACCCAGCCTAGATGGCCTTTGGCGCAGCCCTTTCGACTGTTGGCGCATAACGGAGAGATCAACACAATTCAGGGTAATCGCAACTGGGCCCAAGCCAGGGCAGCGATTTTAGAGTCTGAGCAATTACCGGATATGGCACAACTACAGCCGATTATTGAGCCCCGGGGGTCGGATTCGGCCAGTATGGATAATATGCTGGAGCTGCTCCTGGCAGGCGGTATAAATCTCTACAGGGCGCTGCGATTGATGATACCTTCGGCCTGGCAGCCGCATGCGGAAACAATGGATCCGGATTTGCGTGCTTTTTATGAGTATAGCGCCATGCATATGGAACCGTGGGATGGGCCGGCGGGTGTGGTTCTGACGGACGGTCGGCATGCGGTATGTCTGCTTGATCGCAACGGACTGAGGCCTGCACGATGGTTGCTTGCAGACAACGACTATATCGTGCTGGCTTCGGAAACAGGGGTCTACCCCTGTGATCCTGAAAAGGTGGTGGCCAAGGGGCGTATCGGGCCGGGACAGATTTTATCCGTTGATACCGAGACCGGACAAATCCTGCATACTCCGGATATCGATACTCTGTTGAAGTGTGCCAACCCTTATAAAGAATGGTTGCAACAGGGTGTCTGCCGAATTGAGTCTTCGCTAACGGACAGCAATCAAGTTGAGGCAAGTTTGCCTGCTGCTGAGGCCGCTATCTATGCAAAACTATTTCAGCTGACACAGGAGGAAACAGAACAGGTACTCAAGGTTTTGGCGGAGACTGCGCAGGAGCCGGTTGGCTCAATGGGGGATGATACGCCTCTTGCGGTGATGTCCAAAAGAAGCCGATTGCTCAGTGACTATTTCAGACAACAGTTTGCGCAGGTCACGAACCCGGCGATTGATCCTTTGCGTGAATCTTTGGTTATGTCTCTGGATACACATCTTGGTGAAAAGAGAAATTTGTTTTGCGAAACCGAACTTCATGCCCAGCGTGCCCTGTTAAATTCTCCTGTGTTATCGATCAACAAATTTAACCAGATTATCGAGGATCGGGTAACCGGATTTCGTATCGAAAAACTCGAGCTAAATTATCACCCATCCATTGGTCTGGAACAGGCGATTATTCGATTGGCTGACCACGCGCAAGCTTTGGCGGAAAAAGGGTTTTTGATACTACACCTGTCTGACCGAAATATTGATAAAACACTATTGCCGATGAATGCAATGTTAGCCGTTGGTGCGATTCACCATCGGTTGATTGAAAAAGGGCTACGTTGCAAGGTGAGTATTATTGTTGAAACAGCTTTGGCCAGAGATGCACATCAATTTGCCCTGTTAATTGGTTTTGGCGCCTCTGCAGTTTTCCCCTATCTGAGCTATCAAGTGTTAAATGAAATGGCAAGAAAGGGCGGGCTAGTGGTAGAGGAACGGCAGGCGAGAGTGAATTATCGACGGGGAATTAACAAGGGATTGCAGAAAATCTTATCAAAAATGGGTATTTCGACCATTAGTTCTTATAGAGGGGCGCAATTGTTTGAGGCGCTGGGTTTGCATGATGAAATGATACAACTCTGCTTTAAAGGTGTTGCCAGTCGGATACAAGGAATGACCTTTAAACAGTTGCAACAGGAGCAGGAGTCTGTGCACTGTGATGCGTGGCGGCTGCAGTTTAAGCAGGAAGTGGGAGGGTTGTTTAAATATATGCATGGAGGTGAATATCATGCCTTCAATCCGGATGTGGTGACGTTGCTGCAGCGCGCAGTTCAAACCGGAGATGATGGTCTTTATCAGGACTACATCGCTCAGGTGAATGAGCGTGATCCAGCGATGTTGCGTGATCTGCTGGAGCCTGTGTCTGATCGATTACCAATAGCGATTGACCTCGTTGAGCCTATTGAATCAATTCTAAAACGATTTGAAACAGCCGGCATGTCTCTGGGTGCCTTGTCGCCCGAAGCACATGAGGCGCTTGCAATGGCTATGAATGAGTTGGGTGGGCGATCCAATTCAGGGGAGGGGGGGGAAGATCCGGCGCGCCACGGGACGATGCGACGCTCAAAAATTAAGCAGGTTGCTTCTGGACGCTTCGGTGTGACACCCAGCTACCTGATGAGTGCCGAGGTCATTCAGATAAAGATTGCGCAGGGAGCAAAACCGGGTGAAGGCGGCCAGTTACCGGGTGGTAAAGTGAACGGGATGATAGCAAAGTTGCGCTATTCCGCACCGGGAGTCACCCTGATTTCACCTCCTCCGCACCACGATATCTATTCGATTGAGGATTTGGCTCAACTGATTTTTGACCTGAAACAGATTAACCCTGAAGCAATGGTATCAGTGAAACTGGTTGCAGAGCCTGGTGTCGGAACCATTGCTGCGGGAGTTGCCAAGGCCTATGCAGATTTTATTACTATCTCCGGCTGTGATGGCGGCACCGGTGCTAGCCCGCTATCGTCCATTAGATATGCGGGATCCGCTTGGGAGTTAGGTTTAAGCGAAGTACACCAGGCCTTGCGGCATAATCAATTGCGTGGACGGGTTGTACTGCAAGCGGATGGGGGGCTGAAAACCGGGTTGGATGTCGTGAAAGCGGCGATGCTGGGTGCTGAGAGTTTTGGGTTTGGAACCGCACCGATGGTGGCGCTGGGATGTAAATATCTACGAATTTGCCATCTGAACAACTGTGCTACGGGTATCGCAACACAGGATCAATATTTACGCAGTCATCATTTTCATGGGACGGTGGACAGGGTTAAGCATTATTTCCTCTTTGTGGCAAAGGAAACACGGCAATGGCTGGCAAAGCTGGGCTACCAGAGTCTCGAAGAGATAATAGGGGCTACCGATTGTTTGCGGCGTGTTCCCGGTATTACGGATAAACAGCAAAGCCTCGATTTAAGTCTGATACTGGCTAAAGATCCACAGCTTATGAATCAGCCTTGCAGCTGCCAGGTCGAACGCAATAATCCACCGGGCAAAGCGGGTCTGGCGAGTCAGATGTTCGATGATATTCTCCCTGCGATTGATCAGCTAACAGGTGGACGGTTCCGTTATGCCATTACCAATAGCGATCGCGCAATTGGTGCCCAGCTATCGGGAGAAATTGCCAAACGTTATGGCGACCTGGGTATGTCAGAGAACCCGATACATATCGACTTTGAGGGCAGTGCGGGACAGAGCTTTGGCGTTTGGAACTGTGGCGGATTACATCTGCATTTAACTGGTGATGCCAATGATTATGTCGGTAAGGGTATGGCTGGCGGTTCGCTGATTATTAAGCCGCCCGGTGCTTCAAGGTTTCTCTCCAGAGAAGCAACCATCGTGGGTAATACCTGCCTGTATGGCGCGACAGGAGGTGTCCTGTATGCTGCCGGTGGCGCGGGGGAGCGATTTGCGGTAAGGAATTCCGGTGCCAAGGCGGTGGCAGAGTCAGTGGGTGATCATTGCTGCGAGTATATGACAGGAGGCATTGTGACCATTCTGGGAGAGACTGGCTATAACTTTGGAGCGGGTATGACTGGAGGCTTTGCTTTCGTACTGGATATGAATCAACGATTTGTTGATCGTTGCAATCATGACCTTGTCGAAATACAAAGGTTACTGCGCGGAGATATGGAGGGATACCGGAACCTGTTACGTGAGATTCTGAAAGATTATGTGGGATTGACATCCAGTAGCTGGGGGCAGGAGTTGCTGGCTAATTTTTATGACTATACAGGTCAGTTCTGGTTGGTTCGACCCAAGGCAAGCACCCTTGATAAATTGCTAATGCAGACGCGAATGAGGCCGGAGTAACAGGTAATGGATAGGCGCAGGCAACACTTTCGTTATGTTGATTTGTCGAGGAACGATCCGGGCAAAAAGCCTGATGCTACGCGTAAGGCGGAGTTTATTGAAATCTATGATCTCTATGAGGAAAAACAGGCGGGGCTCCAGGCTGAAAGATGTATTGATTGCGGAAATCCTTACTGTGAATGGCATTGTCCGGTGCACAATTATATTCCCAATTGGCTTAAAATGGTCGCTGAGAACAAAATTATTGAAGCGGCTGAGTTATGCCATCAAACGAATAGTCTTCCTGAAGTTTGCGGGAGAGTTTGTCCTCAGGACAGGCTTTGCGAGGATGCCTGTACCCTCAATGAGGATTTTGGTGCCGTAACCATCGGCGCCATAGAGAAATTTATTACGGATACCGCATTTGACAGAGGGTGGCGTCCCGATATCACCGGAATCGTCAGTACTGGAAAAAAAGTGGCGGTAGTAGGGGCGGGCCCCGCCGGGTTGTCCTGTGCGGATGTGCTGGTTCGTAATGGTGTAAAACCGGTAGTTTATGATCGTTATCCGGAGATTGGTGGGTTGCTGACCTTCGGGATTCCACCTTTTAAGCTGGAAAAATCGGTGATGCATCGCAGAAGAGCCATCTTTGAAAGCATGGGGATTGAGTTTCGGTTAAATCAGGAGGTTGGGCGAGAGGTAAGGTTTGAAGATCTTATCGAAAAGTTCGATGCGGTGTTCCTGGGCATGGGTACCTACGGGTCGGTCAAAGGCAACATGCCAGGAGAGCAATTAGGCGGCGTGCATCAGGCGCTGAGCTACCTGGTAGCCAATGCCTTTGAGACCTTAGGGGAGCAGCACAGGAACTGGCCGGAAATTAACCTGCAGGGTCAGCGGGTCGTTGTGCTTGGTGGCGGGGATACGGCCATGGACTGCAATCGCACCGCAATTCGTCAGGGAGCCAGGAGCGTTACCTGCATTTATCGGCGCGATGAAGAATCGATGCCTGGATCAAGACGTGAGATTGCCAATGCCCGCGAAGAGGGTGTGCGGTTTCTATTTAACCGGCAACCCTTGCAGATTGACGGAATTGATCAGGTTGAGAAGGTGCTGGTCGCGGGTACTTTGCCGGTGGAAGGCGGTGCCACGGGGCGCCAGACATTGGAAGTCGTCGCCGGATCAGCACAAGATATTCGGGCAGATGCTGTGCTCGTGGCTTTTGGATTTCAGCCCAGCCCCGCCGACTGGTTTTGTGATTATGGTATTGAGATGGATGCTCGGGGCAGGGTGCTCGCCGGATCAGATAAACAGTTTCCTTTTCAGACCAGCCATCACCAGGTGTTCGCCGCCGGGGATATGGTACGTGGATCAGATCTGGTGGTGACGGCGATTGCAGATGGCCGCGCCGCTGCTTTGGGTATTTTGGGCTATCTGGGTTTTTGATTTTAACTTTCGATGCGCCCCATCAGTCGTTGATGTGCTCTGTTGAGCAGTTGCTGATTTGCCTGTGCACGCTTAATTATCTGTGGTGCGGATAACAGCGCCATATTTTTGTTTCTATGTTCTCTGGCGATGTTAGCCAGATATTTAGCGTGTTCAAAAAATATTCGGTAGGCCTGAAAAAGGCTATATTTCGGATCGAACATATGGGTGGGTAGTGAGGCAACACCATTCACTTCGATGACCACGAATTCGCCCTGTTGAAAAGCATTTGAATTAGCTGTTTTAATATCGAGCCTGCCAAAATTATATCCAGGCTGAGATTCGAAAAGATGGTAAATGGTGCTCTCCAGGGATGGGGTAATCAGGTGGGAAGCATCAGTAAACATGCAACCCAATGTATGCGACCCTATAAAGGAGAGCTGAATCTTTTCTCCAGCAGCGGGGACTCTGTTGGTATCAAAATACTGTAAAAAACTATGCCAGTGATCGGTGAAGCGCGGATGGGATTTGGCTAGATCAATCAGGCGGTCTATGCCATTTCCCACTACCTCCGGAAAGTGTTTTTTGTTGACCCCGGTTATTTTCGGTTTACCTGCCTGGCGGACATAAAAAACGCCATATTCCTCCTCTAGAGGCGTAAATTTCTGCGCAATATAGTCGCCCAACAACAGGGGGATTTTTTCCTCTAATTCACTATCGGTGCTGAGTTTGCAAACGCCTTTGCCGACGCATCCGACATTCGATTTGAGAATAATAGGGTACTGATGGGCAGTTACGAAGGCCCTGAGCTGGCAAGTTTTCTCGGCTATGCTGAGTCGGTCAGGAATTAAGATAGTGGGTAAAAAAAAGGATTGATCAAATACCAATTGCGTAGCTAGTTTTGAGCCAATACCAATCTCACCATGATCCAGGGCGTAGTTGGCTTTTGCCAATGAACGTATACCAATTCCGTTGAACAAACACTGCAACCCAAGATAGAGGTAGTAAGGGGCTTCAAAGAGTCTGGGGTGCCAGAACTCATGTTTTTTGATCAAAGTCGGGCTATCCTTTTTTATTCAGAGCTTTGATTACTGTCGCGAGCGGAGGCAAGACAAGGCAAAATCGGAGTTCATAGTCATAAACGGGCAATTTGAGCCGGTTTACTAACCCCATGGACAGTTTGATCGCCCTATTGCCAAGCGTCGCAGTTACGCAAAGCTCTCTATTTGTTTATTCTGACAGTATCAACATAATAGGGCAAAGCACATTATTATATGCCGACTGATTATTTGGCAGGTGAAATGCCAGCCAATTGGAGCACATGCGCCTGCTCATTTATGGGACACTGGGATGCGGTATGCGTTCGCCAACGGATAAAAGGATATAACGAAAAGATGCAATCGACAGGCACTATTTTACTCACTATCGGGGCTATCTTGTTACTTGGATTTGCGACCGATGAGCTGGGGCGCCGAACTCGCCTTCCCCGGGTTACCTTGTTATTGGTTTTCGGTATTCTCATTGGTCCCTCCGCAGCAGATCTGTTGCCGCAGGTGAGCAACCAATGGTTACCACTGGTCACCGATATGGCGTTATTAATGGTAGGTTTTCTGCTTGGGGAGCGGCTCTCATTCAGTCGCTTGAGTGAAAATGGTCATTATGTGTTCATTATCTCAGTCAGCGAGGTGCTGACGACCTGTATTTTGGTCTCATTGGGCATGGCGTTGTGTGGCCTGCCTATTGGTATTGCTGTGTTGCTGGGTTCGATTGCCGCTGCCTCCGCTCCGGCCGCGACCATTGATGTTATTTCAGAGCTAGGTGCCAAGGGGAAATTTGTAGATACACTGGAAGGCGTGGTCGCCGTCGACGATGTATGGGGGTTGGTTCTGTTTAGCTTTGCATTGACCATTGTACAGCTGGCGATGGGACTGACATCGCAAAATGGTGTCATAGCTGCTGGTTTGTGGGAGGTAGGCGGTAGCCTGTTGCTGGGCATGTCCATCGGTGTTCCCATGGCATTTCTTACGGGCAGAATCAGGCCGGGAACGCCAACTATGGTGGAAGCTTTGGCGCTGGTATTGATCTGTGGAGGACTGGCAGAAATTTTGGAGGTTTCCTTCTTGTTGTCAGCGCTGGTTATGGGTGCAGTGGTAGCTAATCTGGCCAAACATCATGATCAGCCGTTTCATGAGATTGAAAATATTGAACGCCCCTTTTTAATTCTCTTCTTTGTATTGGGCGGGGCAAGTCTGCATATAGAGGGTCTATGGCAAATTGGCGTGGTAGGGCTGATTTACATGCTGTGTCGCGTAGCGGGGAAACTCTCGGGTTGCTACGCGGGGGCAACGTTAATCAATGCACCCGAGAACATCAGAAATTGGACAGGTTTAGCTTTGACGCCGCAGGCGGGTGTGGCAATGGGTATGGCATTGATTGCTTCCGAGCGATTCCCTGATTTCAGTAGTTTGATACTGACAGTAATCGTAGGTACGACCGTTATATTTGAACTGATTGGGCCATTGGCAACGAAGTATGCCTTGATTAAGGCCTGGCCTATGGATGAGCAGGGGTAGGTAAGTTGATGCACAGGTTATGAAGCGTTGAGTTGATAGCCTAAATCTGGGAGATTCTCAATTAGCGACCAGGCCTAAAAAACTGCGCCCCGAATATATCGGGGCGCAGTCTAGAGAGGGTACTAAGATTAGAACTGTGCTCTGGCTCTCACATACCAGAATGCGCCATTAAAGCCCCAGGGAGAGGTTACAGAATCCTCTACACCAAGAAATTGCAGTGTACCGTTTACTTCGTCATCAGGTAGTTCATCAAACACGTTTTCCCCACCTACGGCGATGCTAAAGGTGTCGTTCAGTCTAACTGTTGCTTCGATATCGACCAAAGTGGCGCCATCGTACGAGGTTGCGTCAGAAGCATCGTCCGGTCCGAACAAACCGCCTGTGGTATCCCAGTCGCCATATCGGTTGAATCGCACCATCGCATCAAACATGTCGGTGGTATAGCTGAAGGTCAGCACGGTGCTGTGATTGGGCACCTGGTTTTCCAGGTCGTAGGCTCTGCTGGCGTTAATGGTTCCTGCCTTGATGCTGTCAACTTCTTGCTTGTTGTAGCTGTGACGCAAGTCCATGTTCAGATTGCCTGCGCCTAGCTCAAAGTCACTGCTAATGGCCAAGTCGACACCGCTGATATCGGAGTCGAAACCGTTGGTGAAGTAGTTGGCGTTACTACCAAGCAACAGGTTGGCGTTGGCGACCCCCGAAGCTGTTAAGGCCGTTACATCTGCCGCGCTAACAGTTTTGGCCAGAAGGCCAATTCGATCTTCAACCGTGATATCGTAGTAGTCCAAAGTTACACTGGTGTTGTCAAACGGCTGGAAGATTAGACCCAATGTAAAGCTGGTAGATTCCTCAGTATCCAAGCTGGTAGCGCCCAACGTTTGGGCGATAATGCTGTCGACTGGGTAGGTGCCACTGGGAATCAGGTTACCGTTAATGTCTGCGGTGGTGGTAACGTTCAGTGTGTTTACCTGCCCGGGAGTAGGTGCTCGGAACCCTGTACTTACCGTTCCGCGGAGAGCAAAAGTCTCGGTAAAGTCGTAGCGACCGGAAATTTTCCAGTCCAGGGTTGAATCAAACTCCTCAAAGTCTTCAAAACGCAGTGCAAATGCAGCTGAGAACTTATCGGTTATATCAGTTTCAATATCAACATAAGCCGCGTAGCTATCGCTTTCGAACTCGCCCGCTGATTCAGGCGCAAAACCCTGAAAGCCATCGGATCCGACACCAAACTGGGCAGCGGTGGGTCCTACTGCCGTTGAAGCCATATCACCCGCATCGATGACATAAGTTTCATTGCGCCACTCAAAACCAAAGCCAATATTAAGTGGTGAGTTATCAAAGGATTTAACAAAGTCCGCGTTAAAGCTGCTTTCTTCCTGGGTTAGTGTGCCTGGAGTGAAGGAAGTGGGAGACAATCGTCCCAGGCTGGGGTTGATGGTTTGCTCAAGAACGTATTCCACCTCGTTTTCGGCGATGCGTCCGCGCACGTCCCAGCTGAAACCATTGTCATTTTCACCACGAATACCCAGAACGATGGCATAGTCGGTAATATCGGCGCCGAACAGCGGGCTGTAGCCGCCAGGGAATTGGGTGTAGATGGGGTTTCTGAGAACGTAACCGCTGGCGCTGCCTGCGTCTGGCATCAAGTAGTCGTTAGGATCGAGTCCGTCAGCAACTATCTGGTTAACCAGGCTGGCGGGTGCGGGATCAGGTAAGAAATCACCATTGGCATCTGTTTGCAGTGTCTCCCGTGCTCCTGTCATAAATGCTGGATCCAGAACCGGGCCACGGTAGAAAAAGCCAGACAGCGTCTCGTTTTCCATATAAGTTGTATTGCCGTAAAGTTCGATGTCGTCAGTCAAGTCAATACCAAAGTTGGCCACAAATTTGGTCGCTTCGATGTCCGGATCACCCCAGCGTTGTCCAAAACCGTTATAGGCTACTTTATCAGAACCGACGATAGCGGCAACTGCTGCTGCATCCGGCCGGGCATTGCCGCGGCTGGTAATATCTGAGGTTGAGTGTTCCAGGGTCAAGTTAAGGAAGCCATCTTCGCCCAAAGGTAATCCGGCATTGCCGCTAATGGTAAAGCGCTCGCCGTCACCTTCTGAATACTCACCATACTGGGCTGAAACAGAGCCACCTTCACTGGCGTCGTTGAGAATAACGTTGATGACACCGGCGATAGCATCCGAACCGTACTGTGCTGATGCACCATCTCGCAACACTTCGATACGTTTAATAGCCGCAGATGGGAGAGCCGAGAAATCGACTGCCTGAGAACCCTGGTTAATGGTACCTAAAGGTGCCAGCTGCAGGTTGACCAGTGACGAACGATGTCGGCGAGTGCCATTCACCAGCACCAGTGTCTGGTCAGGTGAAAGGTTACGCAAGGTGACAGGTCGAATAAAGGCAGTACCGTCAGCAATAGGGAAACGCTGGGTGTTAAGTGACGGAGTCAGCTTGCTCAACGAATCGGTCATGTCAAAAGCAGCCTGGTTAGTAATGCTGCTGCCACCGATAACGTCTACTGGGGATAATGTTTCAGTGGGTGATACGCCCTCTTTACGAGTACCGGTGACAATAACTTCTTCGAGAGTGGGGTTTGCCGCCGTTGCCGCAAATCCTGGTGCTGATAGCATTCCGCCGATCAGCGTTCCAGAAATAGCTGCAATTGAGTAGCGCAGTAGCTTGGGTTTTGTCTGTTTCCTATTCATTATTTACGTCCTCTCTTGTCAAACAAGTGCTTTTTATAGGTTTAGGTACTACTTTTTTTGATATTAGGTTTGTTGATATTAGCTTTTAGCTTCGTTGATATTAGATTTCATATAGCGGAAGGAAAAAACCAGTATATAAACAGTTGAAATGATACCCACAAAAAAGAATTTATTATTCTTTATTCCTCCTTGAATCCTTTTGAAAAGAGAAAAATAATCTCTTATCGATAGCTATTGAGAAAAGATCTACTTTTTTAGTACATCTTAGTGATCTAAGTCACTGTTGCCTAGTATATTCCTATCAATAGAGAGGTGAAAGTGTTTGACCAAAAGATCTTTTTTTAGTCGATCTGGTTATTTAGGTCGGGACAAGCCTGTGTGAACGTTTCCAAAGGCAGGGCGGTTTCTCTTTTAATCGTTCTTAAGGCCAGGTTGGAACGCACCTGAACGACACCTGGCAGTTTGAATAAAAAGTTGTTGAGAAAGTGGTCGTAAGAGGATACATCCGGTACCACCACCTTTAATAGGTAATCTGCATCGCCCATACTGGCGTAGCATTCAAGAACTTCTGGACACTTTTTGACGGCATTTTCAAATTCAATCAGGCCGCCCTCATGGCGCTGGTCTATCGTGACATGGGCAAAAGCGGTTTCCCTGATACCCACCAATTGCGGATCCAGCAAAACCACGCAGCGCTGAATAACGCCGCTTTGGTTGAGGTCATTAAGTCTGCGCCAACAGGGAGTAGATGACAGTCCAACTCGATCTGACAGTTCCTGGTTAGTGAGGCGACCGTTTTCCTGCAACGCCTGCATGATTCGCCATTCGTACCTGTCAAACTTCATAAGGCAATCTCCCCAAGGTTTCAGAAATCGGCTGTTGGGCGTCAATTTTTTCTTTATAAAGCCGATATTTGAGAATAATTTTAGCGGAATCGAGGGTAAATTGGAAATAATGAAAAGTTTTCACTTGATTAAAATGCTAACATTACGCGCATTTATTCAGGGTGAATTCTACGCAGATCCCTTGATTTAATAAAACGACCATTGGATTTGATAAGACGACCATTGATTTAATAAAAAGCAGCGGTTGCTTTTTTTAGGGGTAGCCAGCTATTATTTATTCCTTCAGGCAAGCCACCATTCCTGCTCGACGACCGGAGAATAATAACAATGGCAGCAGTCAGAGGTGAATTTAGTTCCAAATTCGGCTTTATATTAGCGGCATCCGGGTCAGCGGTTGGTCTGGGTAATATATGGGGGTTTCCAACACAGGCGGCCAGTAACGGTGGCGCCGCATTTCTGCTGGTGTACTTGATTTTAGCGTTTGCCTTGGCGTACCCCGTATTGATGGCAGAGTTGATAATCGGGCGACACGCCAAATCCAACGCGGTAAATGCGCTGCGATTGATTTCAAATAGCAAAGTTTCCTACCTGATTGGTTCCATTACAGGTTTTGTCGGCATTATAACCGCCAGCTTGATATTGAGTTTTTATGCGCTGGTAGCAGGTTGGATGCTCTCATACATCCTTGCGCCTATTGCAGAACTGCTGGGTCAACAATGGGCAGCCGACTGGCTGACGGATTTCGGTTTGTACCGCAATATTATTTTCCTGTTAATTTTCATGACATTAACCGTTACGATTATCAGTGGTGGTGTGAAAGACGGTATTGAAAAGTGGTCGACCCGATTAATGCCGGCGCTACTGGGTCTGTTGTTATTGTTGATTGTTTATGTGTTGTTTCAGGATGGTGCAATGGAGGGGGTCAAGGCATATCTGTTACCTGACTTTAGTCGTGTCGTGGATACCAAATTAATTGTCAGCGCACTCGGCCAGGCTTTTTTCTCACTGTCTTTAGGGGTGGGTACGATGCTGGTTTACGGATCCTATATCAGTCAAAAAGAGAATCTCTCCTATCTTGGGAAGATGGTGACCTTGGTGGATATCGGAATTGCCGTGATGGCGGGTATGTTGATCATTCCTGCCATGTATGTTGCCCAGGCCAATGGTGTACAGATTTTTGATGCTGCGGGCCAGCTGATTTCAGAAGATACGCTTATTTTTACGGTGTTACCGGCTTTGTTCGACACTATGGGAACAGTCGGTATTTTTATCTCTTTTGCTTTTTTTGTGCTGATGGGTATCGCCGCGCTGACATCCTCTATCTCCATGTTAGAAGTGCCAGTGGCCTATGCGGTGGAAAACCATGGTATAGATCGCAAGCGTGCAGCTCAGGTCATCGGTCTGGTGATCGCAACCATCAGCGTTATCATTGCATTTAATTTTGAGGCGCTGTTTGGTTTAACTATTCGTGCAACCACTAGATTCTCTCAACCCGTGTTGGGTCTAATGCTCTGCGTATTTGCTGGCTGGATCTGGCATAGAAATAAAATGCTTGAGGAGATCAAGCAGGGTTATGCTGAAGTCGAAAGCGGTTTTTTCTGGAAGATCTGGCCGTCCTATATCCGTTATTTTTGTCCTATCGCTATCATTGTCGTATTCGCACAGAGGGTGCTCTCTTAACAGGCGATAGACTGGACCAACATAGGTCACTCAAAAAGTCGCCGGAAACAATACCAGTTGTGTTAGGGGTGGCACCCCAATAGATCCGTGCTCCCAAGCTTGTATTTTTAATGTTATCCGTTAAGCTATCCATCCACTTTAATTTTATCCCCCCATGATCCTGAAAGGCGCGCTATGGATTTGTTTGATTTTGAAGAAGGGCGCGAAGGTTACTATGGCCAATATGGCGGAGCTTTCGTCCCGGAGATTCTTACCTCGACCATTGAGGAGTTAAAGAGCTGTTTTAAAGCCTGCAAGGAAGATCCCGGTTTTTGGGACGAGTTTGAGCAATTAATGCAGCAATATTCGGGGCGTCCGACGCCGGTTACCTACCTGCCTAACCTGTCCAAAAAACTGGGTGGTGCTCAGATCTATGTCAAACGTGAGGATCTGAATCATACCGGTTCGCATAAAATTAATAATGTGATGGGCCAGGGATTGCTGGCCAAAAGACTGGGTAAGCCCCGAGTGATTGCCGAAACTGGCGCTGGTCAGCATGGCTTTGCGACCGCGACCATGGCGGCAAAATTTGGTTTTGAATGTAAGATTTATATGGGCGAAGTGGATGTCCTGCGGCAACGCCCGAACGTATTCTGGATGGAGAATCTTGGAGCCGAGGTCATTGCGGTCAAGGATGGGCAACGTACCTTAAAAGATGCGATTAATGAATGTATGCGCGATTGGGTGGCTAATATGGACACCACTCACTATGTGCTGGGTACCGCTTGTGGTCCACACCCTTTTCCCGAGATCGTCAGTTATTTCCAATCGATTATTGGCAAGGAGGCAAATCGTCAGATACAGGAGTTGGCGGGTCGACTGCCCGACCGGGTATACGCCTGTGTCGGAGGTGGCTCCAACGCGATGGGGATTTTTCAGGGTTTTCTGGATGATGACTCTGTTGAGTTGATCGGTTGTGAGGCAGGTGGTAGCGGCACCGGTATTGGGCATCACGCCGCGAGACTGGCTTATCCAGACGCTTCAGTCGGGGTGGCGCAGGGTTACAAGACCTTTTTCCTGCAGGATGATGACGGTAATATGCTGGATACAGAATCCGTCGCGGCGGGTCTGGATTATATAGGCATCAGTCCGATCTTTCCTTATCTGCAGGAACAGGGAAGGGTGCGTTTTGCCGCAGCAACTAATGACGAAGTAACAGAGGCATTGCGCCTGGTGATGGCCACGGAGGGACTTATTCCGGCGCTGGAGAGCACCCACGCTTTTGCGCGCGCTATCGTCGAAGCACCTGAAATGTCCAAAGATGAGATTATATTGGTGAATCAATCGGGCCGTGGAGACAAGGATATTTTTACCGTGGCCGATGCGCTGGACGATGATCACTGGAAGTGCTTTATTCGTAACAAGGCGGTTGAATATGGAGCTTAAACAGTTTATTGAAACGCGAAAAAAATCCAAATCACCGCTGGTCATGACGCATGTGGTTTGTGGCTACCCTTCCTTTGAGGACAATCTCAAAGAGCTTGAGATTATGGATGAATTCGGGGTGGATTTTGTCGAATTACAGTTCCCTTTCACCGAACCTGCTGCCGATGGACCGCTTTTTGTAAAGGCTAACCAGGTGGCTATAGAACAGGGCGTCCGGGTGGGTGATTGTTTTGATTTTATGAAACGCGTCACGGATCGGTTCAGTTTCAAAGTACTGATGATGGGTTATTACAACACCGTGTTTAAGATGGGACATGAGCGCTTTGTGAATCGTCTCAAGGAAGCCGGTGGAAGTGGCTATATTTTACCTGACTTGCCCATTGAGGAAGCACAGGAACTACATCAGCTTTCACTAGACGCGGGGCTGACCCCTGTTATTTTGATGACCCCGACAAACACCGATCAGCGGCTTGAACAATTGGCGAGAGCAGCTCATGGCTTGGTTTATGTCGTGGCGAGAAAAGGGGTGACCGGAGGAAAAACGCAGATGTCAGATGATGTGGCACAATTTCTGTCCCGCTGTCGAAAGTTTACAGATCTTCCCCTGGGTGTGGGTTTCGGTGTGAGTTCTAAAGAGGATATCGAGTTCATTGGTGCTCATGGTGATATTGCGATTATCGGGACCGCAGCGCTTAAAGCCTGGGAAGAGGGAGGCGCAGAGCAGTTGCGCGCATTTTTTAGTCAATTGGAAATCCAGCCAAACTAAGGGCGCCGTCAATTTACATTTGTTATTCGAACGACGCTCGCAACGCTTAATAGTTGTGAGCCCTCATTTTATTTTCTCGTTAATCTTGCAATTACAAATGATAATCATTATCATTTGTAATTGTTTTTAGAACGACCCTCCTTAAGTTTGCCTAAAACCAAACAGGGTTGTTTGAGTATCGATTAACGGCCCAGGCTTTTTTTGATGATTGGGATGTCGCGCATGTCGGCTGGCCAGTTTGCTGCGCGCCTTATTTTGGGGAACCTGAAGTGGATAAATTTTTTAAGGGAAGTAAATTGGCCATCGCATTCGCTGTGGCTTCTATGGGTATGCATAGTGCGCCTGCGATGTCTGACGATGTGCAGCTTAAGAATGAATTGGCGCAGCTAAAAGCCAGGATAGAATCGTTGGAAAAGCAATTGCAAGAGAATCACCGTATGCATAGCAGCCATCATAACAGTGAGAAGATGGCGGTGGCTTCATCCTGGATAGATCGCATCGGTCTGAGCGGTCTGGTGGAGGTAGAAGCGTCCGCGGTGGATAGCCCTGATGGTGATGAAAGTGATGTGGTTTTGGCAACTGTCGAGCTGGGCATCGATGCGCAGATTAACGATTGGGTCAGTGCACATGTGCTGGTGTTGTTTGAAGAGGACGCAACCGATCACCCGGAAATTGATGAAGGTATTGTCAGTATCGCCAACGCAGCTGTTACACCTTTTTACCTGAATGCCGGGCGCATGTACTTGCCCTTTGGTAGCTACGAATCAAACATGGTTTCCGATCCACTGACACTGGAGATCGGAGAGATCAGGGAATCAGCGGTGCAGGTCGGCTTTGAATCCGCCGGTTTTTATGGATCGCTGTTTATCTTCAATGGTGATACTAAAGAGCACGGCGATGATGAGATTGATCAGTTCGGGTTGAATATCGGTTTCGCACAGGAATCCGAAAATGGCGACCTGAGCTATGATATGGGGCTGTCGTACATCAACAATATTGCCGACTCTGATTCCCTTCAGGATGCAGTCTTGGATGCCGATAACCTGTCCGATCAGGTGGCGGGCGTGGGCGCGCACCTGATCGTTAATGCAGGTGATTTCACACTGATCGGCGAGTATCTGGGCGCATCAGAGAACTTTGAGGACGGAGATCTGGATTTCAGGGGGCGGGGTGCCGAACCGGAAAGCTGGAACCTGGAGCTTGGTTATCACTTTGCCATGGGAGATTGGGATACCACTTTTGCTATCGCCTGGCAGAAAACTGATGAGGCGTTAGCGCTAGAACTTCCTGAGAGACGATTGGTGGCAGCGCTGTCGATGGAGATCTTCACCAATACCTCACTCTCACTGGAATGGGCCAACGACAAAGACTATGATCTGTCGGATGGTGGTACCGGAGAGGACACCGATACCTTTACCGCACAGCTGGCGGTAGAGTTTTAACGTTTCAATTGCTGGTAGGGCGCGGCATGGTATTCGCGCCTTTTCTCTGCTTGAGCCGACTGGCGTTTCGTTACGAATGGCACTGCGTTATCAAATACTCTAGCCAAGTTTCTTCTCCTAGGGGAGCACCCAAGGGCCATAATAAAATTAGCAGCAGAAATCTCGCTATATTTGTCTCTCATTGCTGGTGTACATCCGCTTCTCTCCTTCATACTGGTTGTATAACCGAGTATGTGCAAGCGCTGAAAAAGTATCATCTCTTTCTGGATACTGTGTAATCCACTGAATCAACATTTCCAGATTACTGTCCTGGGCTTCTTTGGATTCGTATTTGTGTGGCTCCCACGGGCGCTTTTGTGCATTCTTAATACAATCTTCAACGGAAAGATTCATGAATATGATTTCGCTTGCAAATGACAATGCAATTTCTACCAGGTCGGAGTAACAGCCTTCGATAACCCATCCTCGATGTGCACCAATGAATGTTAAAATTTCTACTTCCGATTCAACGATAGGTTTTCGCTCAGGTGGTGATATCGGCTGCCAGGCGAGTGTATCCAGATCAAGGTGTGACAGGTTTTCTGCCTCACAAATTTCTTTTGCCAGCGTTGACTTGCCCGAACCTGAATTTCCAAATATCAAAACTTTTCTCAAACTTTAATCCCGAATTGAATGCCAGTGTGTAATTTGAAGCGTTAGGTCTTTGGATTTTAATACTTTTCTTCTGTGACAACATATTCATTAACGCACCAGGAGTCGTAAACCTAAGACCTGGTCGCTACTTTTCCTAACATGAATTGTTCGGCTCATGCTCGCGACAAATCAATTCAATGTCTTCACCGCTTAACGCTTCTTTTGTTAAGCCGCATACATGCCCGCCAGAAGAAAGCTTAATGTTGTGGATACAGGTGGCGCATTGACCGAATGTTTTAAAATTGTTTGCATGCTGCATACTTTTAAGCAGGCTACGAAGCGATGTTTCAATAGATGCAGCGTCCTTCTTGCTTAATTGCTTGTTTGCCCGCTCCAGTAATGAAGAGGGCAGTATGTTTTCCACCAAGTTGTACCCGGCTTTTGTTACCAACATGTGAGCCACTCGTTTATCGGTCTTGTCAGGGGTTTTCTCGATAAGCCCTTTTTTCTCAAGAACTTTAAGTGTTTGTGACACAGAACCTTTTGTTTGTCCAAGGTAGTCCGTAACACCCATAAGGGTATCTGAATACCGGTTGCAGATTGATAAATAATGCAGAGCTTCGAATTGTATCGGCTGTAGGCCATGTTGAAACAGCAGATTACGCGCCTCTGTGCGCAGTAGGCTTGCCAAGCGTTCCAGTAGTTGTCGCGTTTCCAGTATATCCATAACCAAATAGTATCGAATCGATACTTTGTTGACAACGAAGTTTTTTTGCGTAAAATATAGTTTCGAGTCAATACTATAATGCCTCAAAACTAAATTGGAGCGTATCATGAATACAAATCATCTTATTGTAGTAGCCACATTAGCCATTGCCGCAACAAGCCCCGAGGCCTTTGCTGGGGGTGACCATTCAGGTGGCATTCGCACCAAGCCAGATCAAACGGGAGCGATAAAGCCCTCTTTCGATATTGTCCATGCAAAAGTCACTACTCAAAACAATATTGCCACTTTCCATATGAGCGTTGCTGGGCATGCTGGAGACAGTAAGCCTGTACCGACGGGTAAGCTAGCTGGAAGCGATGTGTTTTCCTATGTATGGCCAACAAGCTTGAATAGCAGTGTGGTTGGATTTGAAGATAGTGCTGGAATACTGGCGCTAGCCGTGACCGCTCACCCTGATTTTGACGATACCCCTTTATATGATGAAAACGCCGACAATGATCTTGGTAACGATGGTAATGTTTGGCACAGCCACTGGGTTGTTCTGGAACCAAATGAGCAGTGTGGTAAAGGAGCATTGGGTGTTATTGATATACCCGATGGCAGCACCCCTAGGCTGCCGATAACCTGGCCAGGTTTGCCAATTCTACTGGACAGTCCAGGGTGGCCCCCAACATTCGATGCCGACACCGTTGAAGTAAAAGTTGCTTTTGATCATGCAATAGATATTGCTGACACCAATTACGATGGCGTTACTGCCGGCTTACGAGTTAATCAAAGCGTTCATGCGCCCTTGCTTTGTGTTGTTAATGTGATGGACATCGCTTCCGGTGACTTAAGCTTGCCCGGCAAAGTAAACCAATAGGTGCGCTGACAAGGGCATTAGAAGATGCGACCAATAAAATCGGAGTTGAAAGCGTGGATAATCAAAAAAGCTATTCTTTGGCACCACCTTTGGATACTGTGGCCTGGCTCAATTCCGCCAAGCCGATCACTTTGGCGGATCTGAAAGGCAAGGTTGTGGTGATTCATGCCTTTCAGATGTTATGCCCGGGTTGCGTCCTGCATGGCATACCGCAGGCAAGCGCTATTCACGAGCTGTATCAGCAACAAGATGTCCAAGTCATCGGTTTGCATACCGTGTTTGAGCATCAT
>JAJFKB010000026.1 GCA_021773395.1 Gammaproteobacteria bacterium
CACCAAACTCTCTTCAACAAGTACCCACACGTATTGCTTCTATCTTCCAAATTCTTAAAGAACAGTCGCCGGTTAGATCACTTTAACCCGCCAGGGAAACGCTTCGTCTCCCTCAAGAGAGCGCGCATTATACACGCCACCATGGACAGCACAAGACCTAATATGAAAGTTTTATAAAAATAATCCTGACCGCTAAATTTTCCACCCTAAGACATAAAGGCGAACTGTAAATAATAATACCAACCCGGCCCTACAAAAACCTTAAATAGGCTATCAGCGCAGGGAAACGCGAGCAATCTTCTTTTTACCGGCCTGAATAATCCGACTTTCTCCCGCAGCCAGCATAAAGGACGAATCTTTTTGTTCACCATCGACAAAAACTGCGCCTCGCTTCAATACATCTCTTGCAGCATTACTGTTTTGCACTAAATTCGCCATACGCAAAACCGCTGCGATTGGAATTTCCCGCTGCCCGTCGGCGCTTATTTCAACGTCTGGTACATCTTCAGGAATCTCACCAGCCTGCAATTGGTTGCCAGCCCCTTTATGCGCAGTTTGTGCCGCTTCCGCTCCATGAAAACGCTCTACCATCTCTTCGGCAAAGCGTTTTTTTATTTCCTGGGGATTCAAACCAGCTTCCACTTCGCTTTTAAATTGCTCAATTTCACTAATGGGGCGAAAACTCAATAACTCGAAGTATCGCCACAACAGCTCATCAGGAACCGCCAATACCTTTCGATACATTTCTCCAGGCAAATCATCCACACCGATATAATTTCCTAGAGATTTTGACATCTTCTGCACACCATCCAGCCCTTCCAGCAAAGGCATGGTTAGTACTATCTGAGGCTCCTGACCGAAGTGCCGCTGCAACTCTCGGCCCACCAATAAATTAAACTTCTGATCCGTCCCACCCAGCTCGACATCCGCCTCCAGCGCCACCGAGTCGTAGCCTTGAACAAGCGGATAGAGAAACTCGTGAATCCTGATAGACTGGCCGTTTTTGTAACGTTTACTGAAATCATCCCGCTCCAGCATGCGCGCCACCGTTTGTTGTGCTGCCAGATTAATCATATCAACGGAACTCATTTTGTTCATCCACCTGGAATTAAAGTCAACGGTAGTGAGATCAGGATCCAGGATTTTGAACACCTGCTCCTTATAAGTCGTCGCGTTTTCCTCTATTTGTTCAACGCTGAGCGGTTTACGGGTTATATTCTTCCCCGTGGGATCACCTATCATGCCGGTAAAGTCACCAATCAGGAATATCACTTCATGCCCGAGATCCTGAAACTGTTTGAGTTTGTTAATGAGTACCGTATGCCCCAGATGCAAATCAGGTGCAGTGGGATCAAAGCCGGCCTTAACCCGCAATTTTTTCCCACTTTCAAGGCGCTTCACTAACTCATCTTCAAGTAATATCTCTTCTGCACCACGTTTAATAATTGCTAACGCATCAGCGACTGACGTCATAATAAAAATGCCTACCCATATCCGTTAAAATAACACAACAATCATCGCGGCCAACTCGTCGACCGCAGCAAGCGGCCGATTATAGCACCCCGTTTATCGACACCCTACGTTGAAGCCTGCTTTAATCAAAAAAAATTGCTATAATCCAGCCGATTTGGTCCATACTTAAGAAATGGCCGAGCGGTACTAAAAGAGAGACACTGGATAAATTATTCCATAAAGAACTCAGACTAAATGCAATTTTTAAAAAGAATGATCACACTCTACCCTAGAAACCATATCATCATTGCCAGCACTTTTGCTTGCCTAATAGGCTTGGTATTGCTGGTCGCGCCGTCGGAGGAAGTTTCCGCGAAACGGGATTCGCTACCACTGCAGTTAGCCCTTCCTGAGCAGGCTGACTCTATCAGCACAGCGCCAGAAGCCCCTACTGCAAAAGTCGCTAAAGAAAACGAAACAGATAAATCTTTTGATTTAACCGACTGGAAAACCGTTGAAGTAAAACCCGGCGACAACCTGACCACCCTATTCAAACGGGCGGGCCTAACTGCACGTGATGTTCACGAAATTTCCAGCGCGGGAATGCGTCTTGATAAGCAGGACAGCCTTAAAAAGCTTTTTCCAGGCGAGAAAATTGCCTTTTTGATCGAAAATGACCAGCTTAGCAAACTCAGACGGGTGAAAAATCCGCTGGAAAGTATAGAGTTCGTGCGCAGCGAATCTGGCTACAAATTCACCAAACTAACAAGAGCGCCAGAAATCCATACCCGGTTTGTATCTGCAACTCTGGAAAGCTCTCTGTTCCTCGCTGGCCAGAAAGCAGGCTTGTCTCAAAAACTGATCATGGAGCTTGCCAATGTGTTCGGCGGGGTTATCGATTTTATCTACGACCCAAGGAAAGGGGATAGCTTCAACATATTATTTGAAGAAAAGTTTCTCGACGGTAAAAAAATCGGCACCGGAGAAATACTCTCAGCGCAGTTTGTGAATCGAGGCAGCACACATACGGCGATTCGCTATGTAGATAGTCATGGTGATGTCGGCCATTATTCCCGAGAAGGTGTAAGTATGCGTAAAGCCTTCCTCAGGGCGCCGCTTGATTTTACGCGAATCAGTTCCGGCTTTAACCCGCGACGCAAACACCCTATTCACAAGAAGATCAGAGCTCACCGGGGTATCGACTACGCAGCCCCAAGAGGCACCCCCGTATTTGCAGCAGGTGATGGCCGCATTGTCGCTTCCGGCTACTCAAAGGCCAACGGTAAATTTGTATTCATTAATCACGGGGAGCAATACACCACAAAGTATCTGCACCTTCATATGCGTGCAGTTAAAAAAGGCCAGCGGGTCAAACAGGGACAAATCATTGGTCAAGTGGGCTCAACCGGCTACGCTACCGGGCCGCACCTGCATTATGAATTTCTGGTTAATGGGGTTCACCGCAATCCGCGAACCATACTCGACAAGCTGCCAAAAGCAAAATCGATTCCTCATGATGAAAAGCAACGCTTTACCGAGCATGCCGAGCTGATGCTCGCCAAGGTGGAAGCTCACCAGCACATCCTCGCTTTCAACGAGTAGTTTGATGAGCAGAAATGAGCCGTACTATTTTATCGGCTTAATGTCAGGCACCAGCCTGGATGCGGTTGACGCCGTACTCGTTGATTTCTCGGAAACAGCACCAAAACTGATCGAACAGATCCAAAACCCGCTTCCTGAAGATTTGCGAAACAATATTCTAGCCCTTTGCGAACCGGGCCCTAATGAAATCCAGCGCACCGGAAAACTCGACAGCAGGCTGGGGGACCTCCTAGCAGAGAGCGCCATTCAGCTTCTCAATAAAGCACAGATTGAAAATCGCGAGGTTGTCGCTATTGGTAGCCACGGCCAGACCATCCGCCACTGCCCCGAGGAAAACCCTCCCTTTACACTGCAAATTGGTGATCCTAATGTAATTTCGCAACGAACACGGATCACTACTATTGCAGACTTTCGACGAAGAGACGTTGCCGCTGGAGGTCAGGGGGCTCCCTTCGCTCCGGCATTTCATCAGGCTTTTTTTAGCACCGCAAAGGATAGAATCATTCTCAATATCGGCGGCATCGCCAATTTAACCTATTTACCCGGCACCCCCTCCGTACCAATACTTGGCTTTGATACTGGCCCTGGCAACGTATTAATTGACGCCTGGTGCCAATTCCAGAGCCACGGCTCCTACGATGCCGGTGGCGCATGGGCTGCAACGGGCACAGTCATAGAGCCATTACTGGATCAGCTACTCACCGAACCCTACTTTCAGCTCCCTCACCCAAAGAGCACCGGGCGCGAACTATTTAATCTTGAATGGCTTCAACAGCACCTGAGATCCTTTGACGCGAACTATCGCGCTAACGATGTATGTACGACGCTGGTGGAACTGACCGCTATCACAATCTACCAGTCCATCACGTTAAACTTCTCTGACTGCAAAGAGCTGTTTATCTGCGGTGGCGGCGCGCACAACCAATTCCTGCTGAGACGAATTGCCTCACACCTTCCAGATTTCAAGGTTAACACCACCCAGGCACTAGGTATCGATCCCGATTGGGTAGAAGCCATAGGCTTTGCTTGGCTGGCAAAACAAACTTTGGAGAGAATACCGGTTAAGCTGGCTTCGGTAACCGGAGCTTCACAGGACTGCGTGCTGGGCGGTATATATTACGCTTAACCGGACAGTTAATTAGTCTCCCCTAAAAATACTGGTAACCCTTGTTGAGCAAACGCTGCTCTTCAGCAGGACCATAGGGAACGGTATCGATAAAGGCGGGCAAGTCACCGGACTTGATACCATCACGCTCCATCTGTACTTCACAAACGCGTACATCAATTACCTTAAAAGCCTCAAGCCGGGCGGCCAACTCGACAATATGCTTGTACATAGAATAGTTTTTCCGTGCAAAAACCTGCAATTCCGGGCCATGTAGTATCACGGTAATCGGATCAAAATCCGGGAATTTATCACCACCGGCCACTAATATTTCTGCTTTTTCAAAAACGGCTTTAAGTTCCTCCGGCGTATGCAGGTGTATTCGGGCAATATAACCTGTCACCGATTCTTCAGGGATAGCATTCTTTAATGGTGTATTTTGATCCGACTCGGCAAGCACGCAGGACGCGAAAGCTAAAAGACAGCAGACTGAAAAATAACCTAGTAGGTTTTTCATAGCCAAGATTCACTAAATCAACTTTAAAAAGCCAACTCGCTGCCCGGCAAAACGCAAACGAAAGCCGTTAGCTTCCTTCAGTTTTATATGGAAAAAGAGGAACCACAGCCACAGGTGGTTTTGGCTGCCGGGTTACGCACCACAAACCGAGATCCGTCCAGACCTTCTTCATAATCGACTTCAGCGCCGACCAGGTACTGGTAACTCATCGGATCCACAACCATCGTGACACCTTCTTTATCAATTTTTGAATCGTCTTCGGCGACATCATCATCAAAGGTAAATCCATATTGAAAACCTGAGCAACCACCACCGGTCACAAAGACGCGCAACATCAAATTCTCGTTACCTTCCTGCTCGATCAGTGATTTCACCTTAAGGGCAGCAGAATCGCAAAAAACTATAGGTGTCTGAACAGCTACTTCAGACATAGGGCGGGTACCTCCAACAAATCATTCTTTATCGCAGAGCCAACCGACTCTACTACAGTCCACCAATATTGCCTTTCCCGAGTATTTTAGTCAAGTATTTAAGTTGTCTGAGGTTTAGAACGGGTCACTTCCGATTCAACACTTTGACCCTGAGCCACAGTTTTTACATCAGCAGGTTTTGCATCCACCTGGTGTTCCAGGCTGCCATTGACCTGCGCACCCATCACCATCTCCAGCAAATTGTAGTACACCGTCCCGGTAACGGAAGCATTGGCCGCAAGCTCCGCATGCTCGCTCGAGTAGACATCGCCCAGCACCTGGCCATTAATAATCACATGAGGGGCCCGAACCTCTCCTTCGATAACGCCATGATCACTAATGCGCACTACGGCATTGGTATTATCCTGCGCTATCACGCAGCCTTTTACCTTGCCATCAATGTGCAGGCCGCCCGAGAACTTTATGTCACCCAATATTTCCGTATTACTGGAAATCAGCGTGTCATAGTTGTGACGGGAATTCTGTTTTTTACTCCGCAACATCGGCAACCCTCTCTGGCATTATCCAGTCTATCTTGCTGGATACTGTTTGCACTTTTTTACCTTCGGTCTGAGCATGAATTTCGACTTCATGCATCGAATAATCAGCCGGGATTTCAAAATCAATACTGTAGTTTTGGAAATAGCGAAACTTAAACTTTGAATTTAGCTCCTCTCCCACCAGGTCCGTCAAGGATAGCATTGTTTGCTGCGACTCGCTGGCCCCAAAAAGCCGAACCTCAACATTACCTTCTACTACAGATCTCTTTTTACCTACCTGCGCAAGCATCCAACTCAAGCGAACACGATTACCCGGTAGCGATTGCAGCTCAAGATTCCTGATCCGCAACCCTATCTTGCCATCTTCAGGCTCCATGATGCTGCGATAAAACGAAACCGCTTTATTCAGCTCGTAAACTTTCTCTTCCAGATTCTTGATGGCCTGACGCGATTCCTCAAGCGTCAGCCGATCCACCATCTGGTCACGCTCCATTGCCGTAATCTTACCCACTGCTGCCGATAATTGCTGTCGCCCCGCCGGATCCAGAATCTGAGTTTGACGTTCCTGGTAGCGACCAAAATACACTGCAACGAAAAGCAGCACAACAGCAACCGCAAACCACAGAACCCACACCAATCGACCACGTAACGGGCGATACGGCTTAAGCACCAACCTGTCCTGCCTGCTGCCCTTTACTTTGGCCATATACTATCCGTAGCGCCTCTGGATTCAGGGCATAAGTGCAATCGCACCAATACCCATCTCTTCAGGAAAGCCGAACATAATATTCATATTTTGCAGCGCCTGACCGGCCGCACCTTTTACCAGATTATCGATGACCGAAAGCACCACCACCCGATTGCCCTGCTGTGGGCGATGCACCGCAATGCGACAATGATTGCTACCTCTCACACTCCTCGTCTCCGGATGTGATCCCTGCGGCATTACATCAACAAACGGCTCATCTGCATAACAGTTTTCGTAGAGCGACTGCAAATCTTCAGGCTCCACATTCAATTCCGCATAGAGTGTCGCATGTATACCCCTGATCATCGGGATCAGGTGCGGCACAAAGGTTAGCCCTACCTCCGCCCCCACGATCTGCTTCAGCCCTTGCCTGATCTCCGGCAAATGTCTGTGTCCTGGTACTGCGTAGGCTTTCAGGCTTTCACTCGCCTCACACAGGAGTGACCCAACACTGGCCTGCCGACCAGCACCACTCACGCCAGATTTGGCGTCTGCAACCAGTGAGTCACAACTCACCAAACCATTTTGCAACAAAGGCAGGAAACCCAGTTGTACCGCTGTCGGGTAGCAGCCAGGATTGGCAAGGATATTCGCCTCTTTAATGGTTGCTCTGTTCACTTCAGGCAATCCATAAACCGCCTGCTCCAACAATTCCGGGCAGGCATGCTGTTCGCCATACCACTGAGCCCACTCCTGCGCATCATGCAAGCGAAAATCTGCTGACAGGTCGATGACCCGAACACCTTTTTCAAGCAACTCTGGCACCTGCTTCATAGCAACCGCATTCGGAGTCGCGAAAAAAACCAGATCGCATTCAGCCAATGCCTCGGTATCTGGCAGGGAAAACTGCAAATCAACGACATTCCGTAAATTGGGATAGATATCCGCTACTGATTTACCCAGTTCGGAACGCGAGGTTATCAGGGATAGTTCAACCAGCGGATGACCCGCCAGCAACCTTAATAACTCTACTCCGGTATACCCCGTCCCGCCTACAACTCCAACTTTAATCACATGACCCTCATTCTATATTACTGAGTTAAAACGCTTTTACTAAGCCGACCAGTATAATAAAGTCCGTTCCTAAAGAGAAAGATAATCTGTCTAATGAAAAATAGAATTTTCAATATGGACCACTTTCGGGACCGCTTGGCACACCTCGATGCGCTGCCACAGTTCGCATTACTCGGGATTATATCCGGGGTAATCACTGGAGCTGTCATTATAGTATTCCGGCTAGCCATCGAAATCCCCCTCAAATACTGGCTATCAGAGGACGACCCGGAAAATTTTGAAGCGCTCTCACTTTACCTGCGCTTTATCGCCCCCGTTACAGGGGGTTTAGTGGTCGGATTGATCCTATCCTGCCTGAGCGAGGAAAACCGTAAGGTTGGCGTGCCGTTGGTGCTCGAACGACTCAATTATCATGAAGGGCACCTCAGACTCAGAAATGCCGGCGTACAATTTCTAATGGGAGTAATCAGCTTGGTGAGCGGCCAATCCGCAGGCCGGGAGGGGCCCGCGATTCATATGGGCGCGGCCTGCAACAGCGCATTGGGGCGGCGATTCCACCTACCGAACAACAGCATCCGTGTGCTGGTCGGCTGCGGCACCGCAGCGGCAATTTCCGCATCATTTAACACACCCATTGCTGGCGTAATATTTGCCATGGAAGTCGTTATGATGGAGTACACCATCGCAGGGTTTACACCGGTAATTCTCGCCTCTGTAACCGCGGCAGTAATGAGCAGGCTGGTTTATGGCCATGACGCAGCCTTTGAAGTCCCCGCATTAAGCATTCAATCACTTTGGGATATACCCATCACAGTTTTCATGGGCGTCATTCTCGGCTCAGTTGCAGCCTTGTTTGTGAAAACCACTGAATTCTGTACCCGCTTTCAGCATTATCATATTCTACCCCGCGCACTGGTCGCCGGTGTCTTTACTGGCTCCATCGCCATTTTTATCCCATCTGTCATGGGCATTGGTTATGATTCAGTCAATCAGGCCCTGACCGGCAACATCAGCATCGGCATCATTCTCGCCCTGACCTTTGGCAAACTGTTTGCCACCGCCGTACCCATTGGTCTGGGCATGCCCTACAGCTTAATCGGCCCAACCCTTGTGTTAGGCGCCAGCGCCGGCGCAACGCTTGGACTCACCTGCATCCTGTTTTTTCCGCAGCACACCTCCCCCATCGGCATATACAGCATGCTGGGCATGGGCGCCATGATGGGTGCGGTATTAAATGCGCCGCTAGCCGCACTGATGGCGCTACTGGAACTCACCGGCAACCCGAACATTATTCTTCCTGGGATGCTAGTTATCGTCGTTGCTAACCTGACCGCACGAGCAGGTTTTAATCAAAAATCGATATTTACCACGCTGCTGAAGAGTCAGGGCATCAACCTGAAAGACGCGCCAGTATTGCAAGCACTGAGTAGAACCGGCGTCACCAAGCTGCTCAACAGCAATCTGGTCAGCCAGGAACGAAAACTCAGCTTCGAGCAAGCAAGATCCTTACTGGAAGCTAAACCGGAATGGATCGTCATCACCGATCAAAGAGAAATACAATCGCTGCTGCCCGCCGCCGATCTCGCACGCTACCTGGAAGAACAGTCAGGCCCGGCAGCAGTAAAAAAAGAACAACAAGAGCTGGATCTGTTAACCATACCGGCGAAAAGACGTGAAATAATGCCTATACCGCGTCGAGCAACTCTCCAGGAAGCACTGGACACTTTACATAAACACAACATCGAGGCACTCTACGTGAAAAAGATTCATGCTCCGATGATCAGCTCCGTGATGGGCATTGTCACACGTCGTGATATCGAAAAATTCTATCTACACCAATAACTGGAACCGCTATGCTCTGGGTTAAGGCTTTTCATATTATCTTTGTCATCTGCTGGTTTGCCGGTATTTTTTATCTGCCGCGACTTTTTGTTAACCATGCCATGACCGATCACCTGGAGACCAAAAAGCAGCTGGCACTTATGGAATACAAACTATACCGCTTCATTAGCCCACTAGCCTGGCTCGCTGTCGCTTTTGGAATCTGGCTCAGCTATCTGAATTGGGACTTCTATAAAACAGAAGCCTGGTTCCATATTAAGCTATTACTCGTTCTGCCATTAATCGCTTATCACATGGCCTGCGGTTACTTCATGCGCCAGTTCCAGAATGACCTGAACAGCAAAACTCATATCTTCTTTCGCTGGTTTAATGAAATCCCCGTGTTAATATTGTTCGCCGTAGTGATATTAGTAGTGGTGCGACCGCTTTAGCATTCCTCACTTTTCAAATTATTTCCCATTGAAGACACAACATGACTCTATCAGAACAGCTTTTCCAACAGGCCCAACAACATATTCCAGGTGGTGTTAACTCACCCGTTCGTGCATTTAAAGCCGTAGGCGGCACCCCGATCTTCATCGACCATGCAGATGGCGCCTATTTTTATGATCCGGACGGCAAACGCTATATTGATTATGTGCTTTCCTGGGGACCCATGATTCTGGGCCACAACCACCCCGCCATTCGTCAGGCCGTCATCGACAAGGCAAGCCAGGGCCTCAGCTTTGGTGCACCCACCGCCATCGAAACCGAACTGGCCGATCGTATTTGCGACATTATGCCCAATATGGATCTGGTGCGTTTCGTGAACTCCGGCACAGAAGCCACCATGAGCGCGATACGCCTGGCACGGGGTCACACTGGCCGCGACAAAATTGTTAAGTTCGAAGGCTGCTATCACGGCCACTCTGACTCATTGCTGGTGAAAGCAGGTTCCGGTGCTCTTACACTGGGCATCCCCACCTCTCCCGGAGTACCCGCCGCTCTGGCAGAACACACTATCACCCTGACCTACAACGACATCGAAAATGTCGAGCAAGCCTTTAAAGAAGTCGGCGAACAGATCGCCTGCATCATCGTCGAACCGGTCGCAGGTAACATGAACTGCATTCCACCAGTTCCCGGCTTTCTGGAAGGATTACGCTCCGTTTGCAATCAATACGGCACGGTGCTGATTCTCGACGAAGTGATGACCGGTTTCCGTTTGGGCCTGCAGGGTGCACAGGGTTATTACGGCATCGACGCTGACCTCACCACTCTCGGCAAAGTGATTGGTGGCGGCATGCCAGTCGGCGCTTTCGGTGGTAAACGGGAAATTATGGAAAAGATCGCGCCGCTTGGACCGGTATACCAGGCCGGTACGCTGTCCGGCAACCCCATCGCAATGGCCGCCGGATTGGCAGCGATGAGTGAAATCAGCAAACCCGGCTTTTACGAACCTCTGTTTGCCAAGACAACCGCTCTGATGGAAGGCATGGAAAAGGCCGCCCGCGAAACAGGTATCCCCTTCACAACCAACCATGTCGGCACCATGTTTGGCGGTTTCTTCACCGAAGAATCACGTATCAGTAACTACCAGCAAGTGATGGCCTGCGACACCGAACGCTTTAACAAATTTTTCCACGGCATGCTAGATGCGGGCGTCTATCTGGCCCCAGCGTCCTACGAGGCAGGATTTATGTCAGCGGCGCATACCGATGAAGATATTCAAGAGACAGTTGATGCGGCAAAAAAGGTGATGATGACTTTGAGCTGAAGATGCATTTCGAGCCGCAATTATGAGCGGCTCCGGCACCCGAAATCCTAGAACAATAACCCGCTCAGAAGCGGGTTTAAAAAACCTTACTTGAGCATATTAAGATGTTTTCTTCCTTCTTAGAAAACCCAAACTGGCAAGACCAAGTCCCAGCAAAGCAATTGTAGTAGGTGCAGGTACAGTAGGTGGGCAAGTCTGACCGGGAATGCACTCTTCATTTGCTTCAAAATTGATATTATCAAATGTTAACTGTGATGAATCCGCATACTGGATAGTAAAAGAAGTGATTGAAGTAAAAGTAGATCCGAAAGCCTGCGTACCAAACACAGTTGCCAGCAAATTGACTATTGCCCCATTTGAACCAATGATATCCACGCTACCAAATTTGCTCCAAGTTGGACCAGTGCCCACAGGATCTTCAACATCAATGCTTGCCAAATCAAATGTTCCAGCGGAAACTAGGGAGAAGGTGTATGAAGCGCCATCATTGTCTAAAATCTCTCGCTCCCCAGATACCGCGCCATCACCCGACTGCCAATCTGCAATTCTATCGAAGCCTGTACTTGTAGTGGCTATTGTCATTCCTGCTTCAATGTAGCCATTGGCAGCTAGCCCAAGTCCATCACCGAAATTGATAAGCGTAGCATTTGACACGCTTGTGATCATTGCAAAAGTCATTGCTGATATTATGGTTGCGGTTTTCTTTGCCATTTTATTATCTCGCTTTGATAGATTAACATTTGTAGAGACTGATCGTTATATAAGCAATATTTATACCACCAAATAAAATCAACCACTTACACATATAACGGCATCTATCCTGCAAAAAAACCTGACAATTTATAGGGTTTTACCTGTACGTGAGAATTACCCTCAATAAAGCTCATGAAAGTTATTTATTGCCCTGAATAGGCTAGATTGTCGCTGGGGCCATAGCGCAAGTGGCTACAGCCCCTGACAAATATCCTGTCTATTTCATCAACTGGTCGTTGATCGCATAAATAACATCGATACTGAGGAGAAATACTACCAGGGGAACAAACTTGTTGAGCGTTGCCACCAGCGCGGGCGGGTTTGCTTTAGTGTATTCGCTGGAAGTATGCAGTGCTGCGGCAAACTTTGTTAACCACAGGTAAACAACGGTAGCGCCCAATCCATTTAACAGCCATGCGAGAACCACATCTTTCGCCCAGTAATCCTGCTGATACACAAAAATCATCACTGCCATGGGGGGTTCCAGGAACAACAACCCTTTATCGATATCAGAAAGCAAACCTGTGTCGTTGGGGTTGGGTGTAAGAAAAGCATAGGAAATCCCAAGGTACAACCAGAAAAATGAGAAGATGGCTAACACGCAGGCAGACGTTGTGTGTCCGGCCTGAATCGCCAGCACTAAACAGATACAGTGCGGCAGCGCACCGACCAGCAGTAGCAACAGCCCACCAATTCTTGGCGGGAGCATTTTCAATGACAAACCGATAAAGATCCCACACACCAGATAAATGCTCGTTAGAGCTAAAAGGACGACGTTAATTTGATGCATTAATATAATCTCCCGCAAATGATTCGTTATAGTTATTGATATTCAGCTTACCGATAGACAGACCAAAATACCCTCTGCACACCCCTATCAAATGCACATAGTCTGAAAACGCCATGGAAGCCTGATTACTCAACGAAGAATATGTATATCCAGGACAAATATCTAGCAAAAGATTCTTATGGGCGAACAATCACTTGATTTTAATCAATTTTGTTTAGGATTGATGGATATCCGAGTCGGCTCTGAACATCTGGGCAGCACTAGGCTCAGAGTGTTGAAACCCTGAGCGGTTGTTTTCCAGCGGGTAGCTATAACACTAATCCTACACAACCCAATATTCGAATGCATGACCTGGTGCAGGATACCTCTCTACTTGGGATTGAAATTTCAACGCTATTTCTGGTGTTTTCGGTCTTTCACTCCAACTATGCCAGGTAAACCAAGGCTCAAAATCAAATACCACCCAATACCTGTGAAATGCCGGGTTTTAGTTTTCGATTTGTGGGTGTCTATTTTCTTATTCTTCCTGTTGATGTCCCCCCATCTAGGGCAGTCCCATTATTTTTGTTGTTTTTCCTTTACTCCCGTCATGAAAGCTTGCGTTTTCCGGTACGTCGTGGTAGTAACTAGGTTAGCGGGAGCCACTGTAGGAGTCACTACTTATGGATGTGCTAAAAACTTTTTCGGTAACTCGCATTGTCGGACTTGTTGTTTCGACTTGCATCGCGCTGTATTCCTCTGCCCTACATGCACAGACGTGCAGTACCGGCGGAGCGTTGGTGACGCTGTCCACCCAGGCACAGGTTAACACTTTCCAGACCGATTACGGCCCCTGTCACGCGTTGGCAGATGACCTGACCATTTCCGGTGCCGACGTGACCGACCTCAGCCCACTCGGGCTGACCACGGCGGCAGTCAATACAACGCTGAAAATTGAGAGTAATACCGCGTTGGCTAATCTTGATGGCTTGGGGCTGACCAGTGTTTCCTGGCTTGAAGTCAACAACAACCCAGTGTTAACCAGTATTGATGGCCTTTCGTCGATCACCAACGCCAGTGGCCCGATTTTTATTCAGGGTAACGCCATACTAACTAATGTGGATGGCTTGTCTGGTCTATCTAGCGTTGGCGGTGCGCTCTGGATACAGAACAATGCCAGTTTAACCGACTTGAGCGGCGTCTCCGGCGTAACCAGCACCGGTGGCAGTTTGGTGCTCTGGGATAACGACGCACTGACGACCTTGGATGACCTTTCCAGTCTGGCCTCGGTAAATGGCATGACAATTATGGACAACGATGCTCTGACCAGTATTAATGGCCTTTCAAATCTGGGACCTACAACTGGTTCCGTCAACATTCGGAGCAACCCCAACTTGGCCAGTTTGCAGGGCCTGTCCGGCATGTCCAGTGTTGGCGGCATCGTCATCCACAGTAATGGATCACTCACTGATCTCGATGGCCTCTCAGCTCTGACCAACGTCGGTAATATAACGTCACTAGCAATATTATATAATACCGGGTTGACGGACATCACCGGCCTGGCCAATGTCGAGGGTGTTGGCTTTCGCTTGGACGTAACGGGTAATACAGCGCTCAGCGATTGCTCTATTCTTGAGCGCCTACTTGATCAGGTAGATGACTTCGACGCAGGCCCTGGTCCCAACGCTGACGGAATACCTGATGTGGCCGATGATGTATCCATTAGTGGTAACATGACGGGCTGCAACTCACTCGATGACATTGTTGGATCCAGTCCTCCGCCACCGGGCTCGAGCGGTGGATCTTCCGCTGGCATTCCCGCGTTGGGCACCTACGCATTATTAATACTTATGTTGCTTTTACTAACCACAGGGGTACTCAGTTCTCGAAGACGATAGGTCAAAACTCCCGGAGTACCATTCGAGGCACTAGATCGCCAGCTATTTGCCCGCGCCCTGCCAAATGTGCGAGAAGAGCCCAATTCTGGACACCCACAAATTAAATTACCTAATACCCACCATACAACCCCCCTCTTTTCGCAACGAATGCCACTCTAGCAACTGTAACGGGCAGAACAGGCTCCGCGATCACCACAAAGCGCCATTGGCCGCCTAAAACGGCGCTGTTAAAGGGCCAGCAGGTTGCGAGCAACAGTTTATGAGTGTTATCGGATTGCAGGTATAAATCATGCGCATTCACGACCCGGGTGTCGGTGACTCTATAAGCTAAATGCTCACCGGATATTGAGTCGACCCGCACCTGGTCGCCTACCCGCAGATTGCGCATAAATCGAAAATGCGTATCCCTGTGACCGCTGATTAACATGACTCCCTCTGTGCCAGGCATAACACTTTCGCTGGCAAGCCCCGGTCCAAAGGCAAGCGCCTGCCCGTGATTACCCTCCAGCACAATTTGATCGATACCCAAGCGTGGCACCTGTAATCGTGCAACAGGATGAGTATCGGCCCAGGGCCAAGGCTTTTCTATTAGACCGGATTGCTGACCGCGCAACCAGGCCTGCTGCAAAAGCTGCTGTGCCACTAGCGCTTTAACGTGAATCCAGCTCCCCTGGGCCACTTGCGTGGCACCCAACAGAAGCAATACGCCAATGATCCAATTTCGCCATCTAAGAGCCATAGCGCACCCGGTGCCTTCCATGCCAGCGACAGTATAGATAGACCAATAGCGCCACAACCCAAACAAACAACCCTTTAATAAAACTCAGCTGTGCCGCTGTGGCCGTCTGCGGCAAACCAATTTTTCCACCTTTAGGCAGGTTGTTTTTTAAGGCGTTACTGGACTGGGGTTCAGAGGGTCGTCGTACGGGTGTTTTATCCACTGCCACCAAACTGGTAAAGCGACTCACCAGATGATGCTCAAGGGACAGGTCTACCACCGCCTGTTTAAGTGTTATCTTTTGCTGCTGTTCATAGCTGGCTCGATATCGGCCCATCAGCGCATCAGTTTTGCGACGCGCCCACAACACATTGATCCCTTTTCGCTGCTCAACGTCCTCGAATTTGAGGGTTTGTGAAAAATCTGCGGTTTCACTGATACCAGACAATTGCAGTTTTTCAGGCAGCCCTTTGGTTTTAAACGCCAGCACAACTGGCTCGCCCTGATATAGATCTGGAATCTGGCGTGGATAAAATTCGGCATCAAACTGTTCGGGGATAGATAACTTCAAATCGGTCAAAATGGGAGATTCAAGCTTGCTGAATAGCTCTGTCATACGCTCCGCCACGATATTCATACTGCCGATATGGGTAAAGCTGCCACGCCCAGAATCCGCGGCCTTACTCATAAAATAGGAATTAGGTGAAGAGCCAATGCCAATCGTGAACAAGCGACTGTTGTCCAGTTTACGCTCAATCAATTCAAACAGCTGATCCTCATTGCCGACAGCGCCATCAGTCAGAAAAACAATCTGGCGAAGGCGGTTTAGCTGGCCTCCGCTCATCCCTGCAAATCTTTGCGTTAACGCCGCATCTAAAGCCGGATACATCTCCGTGCCACCACCGGCACTGAGAGCCCTGACAAAACTGATCGCTCGAGCACGCATAGCCTTTGAGGCCGGTTGTACCGAATGGAACAGTGTCCGGGTATGAGAGCTAAACGCTATCAGGTTAAATCGATCCCTCGGCTGCAGGCGCTTAATCGCCATCTCCAAAGCCTGCTTGGCCTGACGAATCGATTCACCCCCCATAGAACCCGAGACATCTATGACGAATACCAGATCGCGCGGCAAGTCCGTGTCATCCGACACAGCAGATGGCTGCATTTGCGGCGTCAACATCAACATCGAGTAATAGTTGCCCTGCCACTCCTGCGTATACAACGCGACATAAGGTTCGGTTGTCGATGCGGCGCGCCAGCGCAACACAAAATCACTGTCAGAGTCATGTCCGGTGCTATCCAGAACAATTCGATAACGATGCTCCTCACGCATTTCCCCTGACTGTTGTTTCACCCTGTGATTAAGACTTTCCAGACCTTCGATATCAAACCCTGGCAGTAGGTCTACTTCTATATTGATCGGATTGGTATTCTCTCCAATTCCGCTCATCATCGGCGTAATTTGCGATGCATCTGGAACCTGATCGGTGTTGGGTGTTGTGCCGGGGCCGGTAAACCGTGCCTGCCCCGCCGCGTCAATGAGACTTGCACCAGGAATATAGCGAGGAGTAATGGTCATGGGAAAGCGCACACTGAATTCAGCATTATCGAGGTGAACCGGCTGCTGGTATTCAATCTCTACCCGCACTGTCTCATTTGGGCCAATATTAGCTACCACAACGGTAAACATATTAGGCCGTTCCTGAGTTAACAGGGTTGCCCTTTTCCCCTCTCGTTTAGCCTTACTGTAAACGCGTTTGGCCTGCTCTTTTTCCTTAATTACCCCTTCGATAGTGCGCTTTCCGACACGCAGTCTCATGTGGTCAACGGCCGCATTTTCAGGTAACGGAAAAAGATAAGTGCCCTCTACCCAATCGGAACCAGGGTTTTGGAAATGCTGAATAACTTTGGCCCGTACAATCACTCCGCTAACCTGTAATTGCACATCTGTATTCAACAATGGCGCTAAAGATGCCTGCTGTGCGTTACGAATGAAAAGCGTCCCGCTTTTGATTTGGCTAAAATCTCGATTCCCCGCTACCTCCGGGTCGCTAACGGCATGGGCACTAACGAACAAACTGAGTGCCCATGCCCATATCCAGAACCTCATTGGATTAGTACAGTTCATCTGCTAATCTCCGGTTGTTTTATCAGCCGTTGAATAGGCTGCCTGCCTGGCACCATCAAACTGTCGACCGAGCGCTGCCGTCGATTTATCAGCACGCTGACGCAGGCAGCGGTATTTCCGGCTATAGGGGATCAACTTAAAGAGCAGTAGCGGATTTTGATAGAGCTGCTCGTCACTGACCGGTACAAATTCAAGCAAATGTTCAGGTATTATTTTCATAATCGCCTCTCCAGACTAGGTCAAGAATCAAACTAAAAAATCAATCTCAGGGATGATTAAAGCGATAAAGAATGGAGCGGCGCTTGAGAAATAATGGAGGAATAGTGGAAATCCGCAGATTGCCAGTAGCCGGTTGAGCGCAATTACCTATAATAGCCTTATGAATACAGCATCGAAGCTCATTGCCATTGTCGAGGATGATCCGGATCAGCGGAAAAATTATTGTGATGCCATTGCGCGCAAAGGCTATCGTATCAATGCATACGCCAACCGCAGTGAAGCACTGACCGGTATTCAGTCAGACCCGCCTCAATTGGCCATTATCGATATTATTCTTGGCAATGAAGTCGATGGTGGCTTCTATCTTTGCCGCGACCTGCTAGTCAGCAACGCGACCCTGCCAATCCTGTTTCTGACCGAACGTATTGACGAAATAGATAAAATTTCGGGTTTGAGGTTAGGTGCCTGGGATTACCAGCCAAAACCCATCAGTCTGGATTATTTGGCAGAACGCGTCACCTCCCTGCTGCGACTGGCTGAATTAAACACACAACCCGATGGCCCAGTTTCGCAGGAAGACAAGCGAATTAAGGCACTGAGCATTAATCAGACGGCCATGCGCGCCAGCTGGCAGGATTCTCCGCTACAGTTAACCATGACCGAATTCCGCATGCTGGAAAGACTGACCAATAGGCCGGGCAACGCTATCTCCTATGACCAGCTGATGAATGCGACCATGCAGAGCTACGTAACCCACAATACAATTAATACCCATATGCGTAATATCCGGAAAAAAATAAGGGAAATTGATCCGCAATTCGACCTGATCCAAAACGAATATGGTTTTGGGTATCGCTGGAAAACCGAGTGAGCAACGCAGAAAAATATGCAGGGCCGCGCCTCGGCACTAAACTGGCGCTGTTAGCCCTGGTGCTGCTTAGTATCCCCTGGCTGGGATACCAATACCTGCTCGAAACCAAAAACTTTCTATTACAAGGTCAGGCCCAGGCACAATTGCTGACGGCCAAAGGTATCGCTCTCACGTTGCAAAGCAATGAAAATCTGTTTAACGACCTACCCGTCGATCTTTCGGACTATGAAACACTCACAACCTATCCGCTGGACTACCCGATTCGGGTCGACGGTTACGCGGATGACTGGCGCGATATCGTTAACCACACTCAGTATTTTGGTAACACAACAGAATCAGGGAAACTAGGGTTGGTACTCGGTGTAACGCCCTTGCATTTATATATTTTTGTCCGCGTAAAGGACAGCACTCCACTTTACCGTCACCCCGGCTATCGTCGACTCGATAACAGTGATCACCTGCGCCTTAACTTTTTACCATCTGACGATTCCACCAAGCGACTGATATTAACGATGGAAGGTCCTGGCAACATGACTGGCTACTACGTGGATAACCACTGGCTCTATGCACTGATAGGTCAGCCGGTATATGAAATCACCGCCGTCGCCCGCGACACGAACAGCGGTTATAACATTGAAATACGTATGCCGCTATCCTTGCTAGGATCGAAAAAACGGCTCGGTTTAAGCTATGCCGATGTCGTGGATCCCGAACAACGTCAGGTCAGATCACTGACCAGCACACTCCCTCAAATCGACGAAAACGAGGCTAATCTGGTGTTGCTGCGCTCGCCCCGCATTGAAAAGGTTATTCGTGAACTAAACCAAATGGATGCTCGCATCTGGATCATCGACCGACAACAGCGGGTACGAGCCACTGCGGGCAATCTGGGCGATGGTAAGCAGATCAATGATAGTACCAATTCAATTCAAGAAGAACAGGATAACGGCCTGTCTGTTTGGTCAACGCTGGCTGACCTGGTTTTCCAGAATCTGGTAAGCCCGGCATCTGCTGAATTCAGGGACTTTGATACACAAACTACCAGCCAAAGGGATGATCAGGTTATTTCCCGGGCGCTCAAAGGTAACGGAAGCTCAAACCGTCGCCTTTCATTGGACCAGCGAGCTGAAATTGTTTCCTCTGCGTACCCGATATACGAGGGGAAGAAAGTAATGGGAGCTGTATTATTGGAACAGAGCACCTCTTCCATACTGGCACTACAACGTCAATCCCTGGAAAAGATAGTGATGCTGACGGGATTCAGCTTGCTGGCTATCGTGCTGGCCATAGCCGTTTTTGCTTTTCGCTTAACCTGGCGGGTACAGCGTATGCGCAAGGAAACTCAGTATGCGATAGACCCGCACGGACGGTTGATGGTCGATGAATTGCGGCACGAAATAAAGGCGGGCGATGAGATCGGCGACCTCGCCCGCAGTGTTTCTCAAATGCTATCCCGGTTGCACCAGTATCAATCCTTTGTCGCAAATATTCCAAGAACGCTGAGGCACGAGATTAATAATCCACTGAATACTATTAGTACCTCACTGGAGAACCTTTCGAGCGAAACCGACGAAACAAAGCGGCAACTATACCTGCAAAGGGCCAAACGTGGGTTGCATCAGATCAGCATCCTGGTACAACAGTTGGCCGAGTCGGCCAGCCTTGAACAGGCATTAGGCAACGACGAAATGGAACCTTTTGACCTGCGCGGGCTGCTCGAGCAATACCTGAATAATTATCAGCAAAGCCATCAGATCGAAATCGACAGAGAATTACCCGATGAGCCAATCTGGATTGAAGGCGCGGACTTTCGCATCGAGCAAATGCTGGATAAGCTGCTGGACAATGCCGTCGATTTCAACCTGAAAAATCAGCCGATCACTATTCAACTCATGCAGCAAGAAAAGCACTGCGAAATAAAAATCAGCAATTACGGCACCAAAATAGAAGAAAATCAAATGCCGCTTATTTTTAATCAAATGTCGAGTTCGCGCCCTACGCTAGACTCACAAAGGCCACATTTGGGGTTGGGATTATATATCTCCAAGCTCATCATCGATTATCATAACGGCCACATCAGTATTGAAAACCTGGCCGACCAGCACGGCGTCACGGTAAAAATTGTATTGCCTCTTTGTAAAGGAAATCACTAGATATGAGCATAATGATCGGTGCAGAAGAACTCCATCAACAGCTATCTTCAGGCTCCAGAGATACAGAAATCGTCATTTTCGACTGCCGTTTTTCTCTCGCCGATTTTGAGCTTGGCCGAAGTCAATTCATGGAGGGGCACATTCCCGACGCTCAACATCTGGACATGGAACTGCATATGGCTGGCATGAAGGCGCCCCACGGTGGACGACACCCTCTGCCATCTGCCGAGCAGTTCACCAAAGTCATGCAACAAATGGGCGTCAATTCTTCAACTAAGGTGATTGCCTATGACGATAACCGGCTGGCCGGAGCCGCAAGACTTTGGTGGTTATTACAGTATTTCGGACACCCGCAGATACAGATATTAGACGGCGGCTTTAAGGCTTGGAAAGCGCAAGGGTTTGCTATATCTCAGCAGAATGAAAACTTCACTCGCGGAAAGTTTCAAGCCAGCCCATCTGCACGGAAAACGCAAGACTATCTGTGGCTATCTGAGCGTTTAGGCGATACCAATTTACAACTCATCGACTCCAGAGAAGCACCGCGCTATAACGGTTTGGAAGAGCCAATAGACCCGGTAGCTGGGCATATTCCAGGCGCGTTGAATTTTCCCTGGCATGGCGTCACCAATGACCAGGGCTTCGTATTAGCTGACAACTTACAACAGCAACGCTGGCGGGATTTAGACCGTGCAAAAGAAACACTGGTTTACTGTGGTTCTGGCGTAACGGCTTGCGTAAACCTGCTATCGCTCAAACTGGCAGGATTTGAAAATGCAAAACTCTATCCGGGTAGCTGGAGCGATTGGTGCTCCTATACAGACAGTCCCAAAAATCCTTAAACACTAAAATTGAGAGGGCCTGGAGCGAAACGCCGGATAGCACTTCTCATGATCAACTGTCCATATTACGCGTTGCCATTATTTTATAGAGCCCGATACTAAACAGCGGCAGGATAAACACCGCAAGAAATACGTAGGTCAAGGCGACGTAGCCTTGCGCAATTAAATTAACAAGCCCTACTCCTTCGCCCACAAAAATCGCCAGACCCATCGCCAGCAAAGCAACTGCAGGGCGCAGATAGATTGGCATTGTTTGTTGCTGATCCTCAAAACTAGAGGCCAGGCGTTCGTTTAACGCATGCAGCAACGCTGTACCCGTTTCAATGAAGGTACCTAAAATAACAATCTGAAACAGCAGCTGGAATAGCGGAATATCCATGGCGCCAAGAATCACATTAACCGGCACCGGCGAATCGAGAATCATCGGATAAAAACCCACCATCACACAGTAAAACAAGATTCCCGGAATAATCGCCAACAGTCCGGCCAAAAATCCAGCGCACAAGGTTTCCTTACGACTGACTAAATGTCTGATGCAAAAAAGTATGGTCGGCACGATCGCCAAGTTGTAGGACGCATATTGGACACCCCCCAGCGCCCAGTAGGATTCCTCTGTCTTTAGTGCAAAGCCCTGTGTGATATTCTCACCGAACTTGGTGAAGCCGATAATTAAAAACGCAGCGTAAACCAAATAGAGAACGACCGACCAACTGGCCAACACTTTTTCAATCAATCCAGTGCCGTAAAAGGTGAGTACTCCGATACTCACAATTAGAAATACGGTACCCACAATAGAGGGAACACCGAAGGTTTCTGCCGCCAACACACCTGCCGCTGAGCCGATAACCGACAGTATTAACACTAGCGTGACTAAATAAGCAATTTCATACAGAAACCAGGCGCGGCCCAGCAGGTTTTGAAAAAAGTGTTTGTAGTTGTAGCTTTGATAACAACGCGAAAATTCAAAAGACAGTGCAAGCACCGCCCCCCAGACAAGGGCCGCAATTAACATTCCAAAAAAACCACCGCGCGGACCGTGCGACAAAAAGAATTGCACCAGTTCACGTCCGGTGGCATAGCCCCCGGCGATAATGACCGATTGAAATATTAAGCCCGGCAGTACAACCGCCCGAATAAAAGCCAATTTACTCATGCCGCAGTTCCAGGCGAGCAGGAGAGATCAATGCCATATCCAATCCAAAATCCTCCAGTTCCTGAGGGATTTTGTTAGCGAGAATGAGGGATGCGACCAAACGTCCTGCCGCCGGAGCGGTTTGAATTCCATAACCTCCCTGCCCCGCTAACCAGAAGAAACCTTGCACTTGTGCATCAAAGCCAACTACCGGGTTCCGGTCCTCGACAAAGTTACGCAGCCCGGCCCAGGAGTGCTCAATCCGCTTGATATTTAAACGGGTAGCCTCTCCGGCATAGTGCGCGGCATAAGCGATATCCAGTTCCTCCGGCTGCACATCGCAGGGTGGCGAGAGGTCCTCATTGGCAGAGGACACCATGATTTTCCCGGCGTCTGGCTTGAAGTAGAAATTTTCCTCAACATCAATCACCATGGGCCAATTATCCACCACTTGATCCTCCGGCGGATCCACTAAAATCGCACTGCGCCGCAGCGGCTGTATACCCACCGGCTGCACCTGTGCAATTTTCGCAATCTCGTCGACCCAGGCGCCCGCTGCATTGACGACAACTGCCGCACAATAACTTTCGTTGCCATTAGAAATCTGCCAACCCGAGTCCTGATGATCCATTTCAGTCACTTCAAAATTGGTTACCAAAACTCCATTGCGGCCACGCAACCCTCTCAGGTATCCCTCCTGCAATGCATGCACATCAATCTCAAACACGTCCTTATCATAGATGCCTTTGCAGCTAAATTCCGGCTTCAATATAGGAACCATAGTATTCACTTCCTCGGCACTCATAAACTTCAGCTGCTGATTCTGGCTTTCAATTTTTTGATAAAAATCCTCCAAAACTGCCACTCTATCCTGGTGCACCACAAATAGCGCACCCCGTTGGTGGTGCAACGCGTGCTCCGAGAAACCCTCAGGTGGATTGAGAAAAAAATCACCGCTACCCTTGGTTAATGCATTAATGGCCGGTTTTTCGCTGCCATAAGAAGATGCATAAACGGCGGCAGAGCGGCCGGTAGAGTGATAACCCGGCTGATCCTCTCGCTCCAGTACCAGAACCCGAGAAGATTTTGCAAGCTCGTAAGCTGCGGACAAACCAGCCATGCCCGCACCAACAACAATTACATCAAAGTTTTCCATAAAATTAGTAACTCTTAAGCATCTCTAAGTAGCTCGACATCAACTCTTAATCCCGATTCCAATGCAGCCTGATAGGCCGCATTGGCCGCCACTAGATCATAGGCAACGATTCCAACCGATTTGTATACAGTGATCTCTTCGTCAGATTTTCGGCCAGGATGTCGGCCCAAGAGGATTTCCCCCACCTCAGCCTGAATATGATCTTCTTTAATAACACCCGCTTCCAGTGCCCGGCGAAATTCACCGCCCTGAATTTTAATCGTTTCCACGTGATCAACAAAAAAAGCCGTATTAGCGACGCAGTTATTATCTATTTCAGCAGTCATCGGAATACTCGAACCGATAGCATTCACATGCGTTCCCGGAGCAAGCCACTCATATTTCAGAATTGGCTCACTAGCCGACGTGCAGGTACAGACGATATCCATATCTTGCACAGCTTGCTCCACAGTTTCGCAGGCAGTGACGCGAATGCCATACTGACTAGAGGCTTGTGCCGCAAACGCTTGGGCGCTCTGCGAGCTTAAACTCCAAATTTTGACTTCCCCAATATCCCTAATCCTGGAAATCGCTTCCAAATGACCCTGTGCCTGGTGACCGGCACCCAGAATAGCAAGACGACTGGATTCGGGGCGCGCCAACAACTCAGTGGCTACCGCACTCGCCGCCGGCGTTCGGATAGCCGTTATTGAACCGGCTTCAATCACGGCTATCACATGGCCGCTGGTTTCTTCGAATAACACCACCACACCATTGTGAACCGTTCTTTGCTGCGCAACTGGTACCACTGTCATGAGTTTAAAACCCAAAGCGCCGTCACCTTCGGCTTGATCAACACAACCTGGCATCCAGCCCAGTATTCCCCGCACATTTGGCAGCCTGAACATTTGCCGCATCGGCTGTATCGCCCGACCACTGGAGACCGCTTTTAGGCACTCACGAAGTGACTCCATACACATCTCTGTACTTAACAGCTGCTTTACGTGTCTATCACTAATTACCAGCACTGGCTACTCCCTCTTCATGGTTAGAGATTATCCCGCGCTTTCGAGATTGTCGCAAAAGCCTAACCCTCACCTCAGTCCTCTCCCAGAGGGAGAGGAGGCATTTTGTCTTTTGCGACACCCGTTTTAGCGCGGGGATTTGACTCGGTAATAATTCTGCTAAGAATTAAAAATCAAAATCTTTACTGAACTGGACACCATAGGTGCGTCCAGGCGTATAGGTGCGAAATTGATTACGCGGGTTCTGGTACGCAATATCCACATCATCAAAGGCGTTATCAACGAAGGCAACCAGTCGCCAGCTTTCGCTTTCAACACCGATTTTGAAGTTCAGTCGATTAACATCGTCTGCCTCAAAGCTATTGCCTTCATCTAACCAGCCATCTTTTTTCGCGGTAAACAGTCCGTAGTAGAACATCTGCAGGCCTGTATCGGTGATATCGTGTCGGTAGGAAGCTTGTAAACTGGCGGTCCAGTCGTAAACCAGCGGCACTTGATTGCCAGAAAGATCCGTCGCCACACCGTTTCTCAAGGCATTAAACTCGGCAAATTCTGCATCGAGATAACCCAGCGAAGCATTGATCTCCAGACCATCGATCGGTCGTGAAGCCAGTTCAACCTCAAAACCCCAGGTATCCACATCGGCATTGGAAGCGCCAATCAGATTCGTTCCAGGCGGCAGGGAAGGATCATCAATCGCTATTACCGTATCGCTGCGCTCATGGTAAAACGCGGCTACGCGTAACGCTGTGCTACCACCAAACAGATTGATGTTGGTACCCACTTCATAACCGATCGACTCTTCCTCTTCCAGAGGCAGATCTTCGACACGGCCCGCATTTTCATTAAAGCCACCCGCTTTGAATCCGGTTACTACCTTGGCGTAGAGGGTCAAATCATCGCGGGGCCTAAACGTCACACCGGCCCCCGGTGACCATTGTGAAAAGGTAACCGTATCATCGAACACGGCGATCAACTGAGAAGTTGAAGTATCAATGGTGGTGCCATCGGCAAGAAACACCCGATTCAAAGCCAGCACATTACGCAGAAACGCATGGCACGCAAAATCACAATTAGTGACCAGCTGTTCGAAATCGATGCTCTTTTCATCGCGCGTATACCGTAAGCTGGCCCAAACATTGAGTCGTTCACTTAGGTCGTAATCCGCCTCAATAAACCAGGCAAAGGAATCCAGTTCCTGGTCATTATTGGTATCCGCCAGAAAAGAAGCACCAGATTCACCGGAAAAGCCATTACCATCGGTTACTATGGGCAGCGGGCTGCCATCTTCAAGCATCGCGCCTTCAATACCGAAGCCTGCACCAATCAGGTTTTGACGGACAACATCCGGTAGCCCTGCATAGTCCCTTAGGAACACATTAAACGCGTTATCACCCGTGGTGAAATTACCACCAACGATTCCGGGAAAAATCCGTACCAGTTGGTCTGTATCGTAAACACGGTCTTCCTGAAAGAAGTTCACTCCAGTCACAAAATTAAAAGGGCCCTCAAAATCGGAAGCAAAGCGCAACTCAACAAACAGGCTATCCTGTTCGATATCACGCCGATCGGTTTTATCACCCAAAATGGTATGGTCGTTATCGCGCTGGCCTGTCAGGTCAACACTACGGTAACTGACAATACCCGTGTAAGTGCCCAAGTCGGTCGCGTAATTGCCTTCCAGAATCCAGATATCCTGATCGACTTCCAGAGAATCCTTAAAATCGCGACGGTTATTGCGCAAATCACCTTCATCCAGCCCGGTTATAGACTCAGTAATATCGACAGGACCCAGCCCCGGAATGGACGCAATGGCAAAGGCCGCTCCACCCGCCTCCGCCGAAGTGATCAATGATGCCAAACCACAGGAAGCACATTCTCTATCAGTGTTTTCGTAGGTAAATAGGAGATCCAGCGCTTCGCTTGCCTGCCATTTCAGGCGAATACGCGCAGCCATATTTTCCTCTGCATCCAGCTCCTGCCTTAACACCGGGTTGTAGTTAAACCCGCTGTCCTGGTCTTCGTAGAGGAATGCCGCACGCAACAACAGGGTATCCTCAACCAGCGGCGTATTAATCATCCCCTGAATCTCGGTACGCTCTTTATTGGCAGCCTGTATTTGCAGATTGGCCTTTGATTCTAATTCCGGTGCGGCACTGGTAAAACTAATCGCGCCTGCTGCTGCATTACGCCCATATAAACCACCCTGTGGACCACGTAACACTTCTATGTTCGCCAGATCCATAAAATCTGGAAGTGCAGAGATCTGACCGCCCACATAAACTCCGTCCCGGTATAGCCCAAATGCAGGTTCGTCTGAACGTAAAGATCGATTTACTCCCCGCAACGTCACGTTCGCACTGACCCGATCATCACCCGGCTCGAAAGTCGTGCTGGGAATAATGTCAATCACGTCCATCACATCATTAATACCCGCATCGGAAATGGCATCGGCGGAAAGTGACGTCATGGCGATCGGCACATCCTGTAACCGTTCCTCACGTTTTCGCGCGGTTACAACCACTTCCTCTAGTTCATTCGTTCCAGAGGCTTGTTGTTCCCCGGCTTGTACATCCTTGGCAAAAACATCTTCAAAGGTGGCCAGACTAATCATTAAAACTGAAATAGCTGATACACCCGCTAAATTTTTAAACTTGATTTTTAGCATAGGTAATTCCTCAAGATTAACTTCCCCTACTTTTTATAATAAGAACTGATAATTATTGTTGTATGTTTGCCTAACATACTACAGTGTTTTGATAATTACAACAGGATGACTGATCTCCTGGGTGCTTTTTGTGTCAGTTTTTGAGCCAAACAACGAACACCAAACAATAAACACTCTGCCTTCGGGCAATACCTGGCGTAACATTATTATTGTTCGCATTGCTGGCAGACCTTAACCATTATTGGTCGACAGATCCTTTGCCAGCCGCTAGAAACAAAGGTTTAACCGATCATGCCCTGACAGTTTCGTTTGACACAGGTGGGGTAAGGGGAACTAAAATGCAGCAGCACAGGATTGCTTAATACTGGACGCCACTCTTATTCGCAACCTGACACAGACTCGTAACCGGAAGCGCAAATAAGCTAACGATAATGACAACAACAAAGAAAAGTTCTGACAAGAATAGCAATGACCAGAAAAAAACAGAGATCATGCAGGCGGGTGATCTATCCCGAAACCTGATGTACCACCTGTGGGAAACTTATTCTTCGTTCCTGCGCTTTATGGACGCCCGCTCCGACACACCGATTCATAAACTAAGCCTGACGCAATGGAGAACACTGCACCTGATCTATAACAACCCGGGCTGCTCACAGTCCGCACTGGCCAAGCGAATTGGTATTACGCGCGCATCTATGAGTCCGGTTATCAATTTCCTCGAAAAGAAGGGTTTAATTGAGCGCAAACCAGCCGAACGGCGTAACACTTTTGCCCTGTCCATGACCGCCACCGGTAAGACCGGGGTACAATCGCTCTATCAGGAAATCGAATTAATGGAAAAGGAGATAGGCGATTCCATTGGGGTGGACAGGCTGACAGAATCCGTCGATTTACTGGCTGAATTGCGCGCTGCATTTGATGCAGGCTCTGAGGATAACGAGTAACCCTCCTTGTCTTATTCACTACTGAAGTTTGGCCACCTGCTCGGCGCCGTCCTGATTGGAGGAGGCCTTATCAGTGTATGGCTTTGTGATCTACGCTCCCGACAAATACACGAATTGAGAGCATTTTCCGAAGCAGTGCGATATGTAGCTATTTTCTACGATGGCGTCGTCGTTCCCGGGGCCATACTACTGCTCATCTCGGGCAGTTGGCTAATAGTGACTCACTTTGGCGGCTGGGAATTTCTAAAAACACCCTGGCTTGCCGGAATGGTTTTTCTTTTCGCTTTTGAATTTATTGAGGGGAATACCATCACCCGACTGTATTTTTTAAAACTGCGGCGCTTGACAGAAAAGGCGCTGACTGCAGGACAATTTAGTCCTGATCTGAACCAGGCCCGCGGTGAGATGCTTCCTACCTTCACCCATTTTCTAGACCTTCCTATTCTCTTTCTTATAATTGCGCTCGGGGCGATCAGGCCCGATAGCTGGGCACTGTTTTTCGTCGGCCTGATTGCTGCTGTACTGACAGCCACCGCTTTCACCATCTGTATTCCGAAGCTTTATCCCTGGGGAAAATAGAAAGGCCGTTGATAAAACCCTGGCTAATCGTTCAGTAGCTGAAGACAATGGTAGCTTATGTAGCCACCGTCATCGGCCAAAGCGATCGCTTTATTGCACAGTTGACTGGCCTGCTGCCTGTCCCCCTGCTGTAAACGCACCCCCGCTAATGCCAAATATAAACTGGGGTCTCTTGGTGATATACGAATTGCTCGCTCCAACGAGGCGGCAGCCGCACCATATTGTTTCTCCTGTGTTTGCCTGTCTGCTGTTTCTAGCAACGCCAGAACAGCTGAACTCTCAGCCCGGACGGCGTCTTTAGCCGGAGGCTGCGCCACACCCGCTGACTCCGGCTCATTGGGCAAGACCATGGGCTCTGATGACTCATCAATAGCCCCCTCAATTTCCGGCACTTGAGAGACAGGGGGGCTCGCAGCACAGCCAAACAAAATACTAAGTAACGTTAAAACAACTAATACTCGACCCATCGTATTCGCCTATTCAAACCAGGATTTAATCCAATCACCCAAACGCCTATTGGTTGCAATGCAGTCACTTTTTTCCGTAGGCTCGGAACCCTTAATAAAAGGCATATAACGTGCTCCCTGACAATTTTCCGCGCTGAGCGTGCCAGTCACCTCATCAACCCATAGATAGCGGATATCACTCGGCACTGAACCGGTTAGCGATACAGGTTTAATACGACTCATCAAGCCACCCCATACACTCAGCGCACCCCGGCTACCGGTTAATCCGGTTGGCGTATTATCATCGTTACCTAGCCAAACTACCGCCAGACGATCGCCGGTAAAGCCAGCAAACCAGCTGTCGCGCAAATCATCTGTGGTTCCGGTTTTACCCGCCACATTCAGGTCGCTCGATACATAATTATAAACGGAACGCCCGGTACCTTCGCGCATGGTTTCCTGTAATGCGTAATAAAGCAGGTGAATCGTCGCCGCATCAAACCGCTGCTCAAGCCGAAGCGGATAGCGGTTCAAGGGATCCCCCTGTGAATTGGTGACATTTCGTATTGCCCTTAACGGCGCATCAAAACCACCCGCTGCAATGGTCTGATACATATCCGCCACTTCAATTGGGGCTAAGCCACCCGCGCCCAGCATCACCGAAGGGTAGTTGGGAAGTTGCCGACGCACACCAAGTTGACGAATGGTATTGAGCACCTTATCCAAACCCAGATCCATCCCAAGCCGCGCGGTCGCCTGGTTATAGGATTGCGCTAGCGCCCGATGCAGAGGCACCATGCCATGACTCTTTTTGTCTGAATTCTTAGGTGACCAAATCTTGCCCTGCGTATCCGGAATCACTACCGGCTCGTCACTGATTTTAGTCACTAGCGTATACTGTTGTGGATTTTCCAATGCTGCCAGATAAACGGCAGGTTTTAACAGCGAACCTACCGGCCTTGCCGCATCCAATGCCCGATTGAATCCAGAGTATCGGGTATCCTGACCACCGACCAATGCCAGCACCTCTGCGGTATCAGTACTGGTAACCACCACCGCGCCTTCCAGAGAGCGCATCCGACTGACATCCTGGCGTCGAAATTGATTGATCCGCTTTACGAGACTGGCTTCCGCCTGGCGCTGCATAACCGGATCCAGACTGGTAAAAATACGGAGCCCCTCGCTAACCAAATCCTCGGCCCGATAATCCCGGCGCAACTGCCTTTTCACCAGATCCATATAAGCCGGATAGCTCACCTGGGTATAGGCAGACTTATTAATCACGTCCAGAGGTTGACGTTTTGCCCAATTTATCTGCTCCGCAGTCGCCACACCCTCTTTGTCCAATATACTAAGCACCAGATCTCGCCTCGCCAGTGCTCTTTCAGGGTGTCGTCTAGGATTATAATAGGAAGGCCCCTTGACCAGTGATACCAGCAAGGCCGCCTGGTGTAACTTGAGTTCGTTAATCTCCCGCCCAAAATAGTATTGACTGGCCAGACCAAAGCCATGAATTGCCCGCTGCCCTGCCTGCCCCAGATAAACCTCATTCAGGTACGCTTCCAGGATCTCCTGCTTCTCATAATGCAGATCCAACAGCACAGCCATCAGTGCCTCTGTCGCTTTACGTATTAGCGTACGATCACTGGTTAGATAAAAATTTTTCACCAACTGCTGAGTCAATGTACTACCGCCCTGCTGATAGCGTCCAGCCCGGACATTAGCCCATAGGGCTCGTGAAATCGCTTTCAAAGAAACGCCATGATGGCTATAGAAATCTTTGTCCTCAACAGCCAGCAAAGCAGCCTGAACAAATTTTGGTACCTGCTCAATGCGCACCAACGAACGGTCTTCTCCATGAGCCGGGTAAATACCGCCCATCAAAAAAGGCTCAACGCTAACCAGAGATAAGTGCTGACCATCCTCACCCTTTAGGCTGACTATTTGACGATTATTGAAGGTAACGATCAATCGCCGAGACAGAACAGTCTCATTCCAGAGCTTGAACCCCCGACTGAAAAATTGTAGCTGATTGGCGGACTGCCAGAAGCTTCCTGGACGGCTCAGTGCCTGCTGAGACCTATAGCCCAGCAGCTCCAGCTCATAGCGCAGCTCCTCTATTTCCAGAGGCTTCCCTGGATACAGATCCAGCGCACGAGCATAGACTTTAGCGGGTAAAGACCAACGCTTTCCCTCAAACTTGGCCTTCACCTGGGCATCAAGGTAAGCCATGAGTATCGCTAGCAATACGAGTCCAGCCAGCAGCAACTTAAGGAGAAAACGCCAAAGTTTAAAACCTTCCCCCTTTATTATTTTATGCTTGCCTCGAGTTACCTGGTGAGCTTTTGTCGTTGTTTTTTTTGTCTTGGATTTTGGCTTTGCCATTAGTGTTAGAGAGATTGGCCCAATTTAAAAATGATCGGCAATTATACCCAGCAAATGTTAGACTGCGCACGCAATAATGCGCTTGAAAAGTGGAGAAATAAGTGAGCCTGACGCTGTTACAAGCATTACAGGATCAAGCCCTTTACCCTCATCCGGCCAATCAATTTGAACTGATCGAAACACATATCTCCTGGGTATTACTCACCGGCAGCTTTGCTTATAAAATTAAAAAACCGGAAAATTTTGGTTTCCTCGATTTCTCCACCCTGGAAAAGCGTCATCATTACTGCCAGGAAGAGCTGCGTCTCAACCGCCGCTTTGCTCCGAAAATATACCTCGAAGTAGTACCTATTTACGGCAGTGAAAAAGCACCCTCCTTTAGGCCAAAAGGAGCGCCCTTTGAATATGCGGTAAAAATGCTACAGTTCCCACAGGATCAATTACTCGACCAACTGCTGTTATGTGGTAAATTGAGCAACGCTCGAATCGAGGAATTAGCCCACACAGTTGCCACCTTTCATCAGCAGATACCGAGCGCAGAAAAGCAGGAAAAGTATGGTGCCCCCCAACAACTCATTCAGCCGGTTCTGGAGAATTTCAAGCAGATAATCGCCTTTTTGCAGGCACCATCCGACATTGCTCAGCTGCGACGTATTGAGCATTGGGTGCAAGATCAGGCAAAGAGGCTGGAGCCGATTTTTGAGCAGCGCAAACAGCAAGGTAATATCAGGGAATGTCATGGTGATTTACACTTGGGTAACATTACTCTCTTTAAGGACGAGATCACCCTGTTCGACTGTATCGAATTTAATCCAAGCCTGCGCTGGATAGACGTAATGAGTGACGTCGCCTTTCTGACTATGGATCTACAAGCCCGTGACGCTCCCTCTCTGGCTAATCACTTTTTAAACGCTTACCTGGAGATTACGGGCGATTATGAAGGGCTAAAGGTGTTGAATTTCTACCAATGCTACCGCGCGATGGTGCGCGCCAAAGTCGCTTTACTGAGCCTGTCGTCTAAACCAATCACCAGCACCCGCTCGAAGGCTATTTTTGACCAATATAACCGTTACATCCAGCTGGCAGAGCGCTACATGATCGCCCCCAAACGCCAACTGCTTTTAATGCACGGTTTTTCCGGCACTGGGAAAACTACGGTCAGCACTGAATTGGTCGACCAGCTTGGCGCCATTCGTCTTCGATCGGACGTAGAACGAAAGCGAATATTCCAGTTTAAGCAACAAAAAGCTTCGGCGATTGATGGCGGGATTTACAGTCATAGCGCCAGCGATCGGACGTTCGACCATTTGGCAGCAACCGCCCATACCATCCTCAGGGCGGGCTATCGCGTAATAGTTGACGCGACCTTTTTGCACAAACCCTATAGAGATCGCTTTTTTCAGCTCGCTGAAAACCTGAACATAACAGTGCAGATCATCTCCTGTGAACTGGCAGATAAGAAGATCCGAAGACGCCTTGAACATCGTCAAGCCATAGGAACCGATCCGTCAGATGCCGATACTGAGGTATACGAAGCACAACTCAAAAGTGCAGATCCGCTCAGCGAAGCTGAACTTAACCATACCCATTGCATCAACACCGCACAGAAAGATAAGTTGCAACAGATTATAGAAATTTTAAAGAGCCTATAGCGTCAGTCACCTCCCGCGATTATGCGCCCCCTAGTGGCAGCCCTACACTTGCAGGCAGCGGAAGGGAATCAAACAAATAGTCCTGATACAGCTACTCTGTTTAACGAAGCGACAAACATGGATAAAAGGATTTTGCTAATGATGAGACCCTGCCTCAACTAATTGAAATATTTCTGCGCGCGACCGCTCAAAATCAATTCAATCAGAGGGTCTCTAAGTGCTTGTGTGAACCATCGCAGAAGGGTGGCGTATCCGATTGTTTGCAACCACAGAAATAAAGCGTTTCGCTTTTGTTTGCCTTGTATTTGACCGGTTCGAAGTTAGTGTTTTTGTGTGCGCCGTCACAGAAGGGTTGGCTTTTGCTTAAACCACACTGACACCAGAAATAAGTCTTATCAGGCTCCACTTCAACCGCAAAAGGTGTTTTAGATGCAACAATTGGGTTTGACATTTTATTCTCTCTTAGAGTGAATGCTTAGAATTATTCCGATCAGGTTTTCAGTTTTTTCAGCAACGGCTTTAACTGCTTATATTCATAATAGGCTGGAAAATAGCGATATAGAAATTGAGTGAGCTTGCTGACCTTGGAATGCACGATAAGACGTTTCTTTTTACGGGCACCGTTAAAAATAGCCTCTGCCACGTCATTGGGTGATGCTAGTAATTTGCTTCGCTCTACTTCTATCGTTTCGCCATCTCCTGACAGCATGTGCTTGCGCAAATCGGTTTCAGTTTTGCCAGGACAGGCTATCATCACATGCACACCGTCATTTAGCAGCTCTGCCCGAAGCGAATTGAATAATCCGTGCAACGCGTGTTTACTCGCTGCGTAGCCACTCAGACAAATCATCGGCGAATAACCAAACACACTGCTCATGGTGATAATCATTCCCTTTCGCTGTACCAGGGAAGACAGCGCAGCTTTGGTACAATTCAAGGTGCCAAAAAAGTTCACCTCCATGACCCGGCGGATAATGTCCGTTTTAGTTTCGCTGAATAGGCTGTGGTGTCCAATTCCCGCATTATTAATTAACACGTCTATACCGCCAAAACGCTCCTCAATCTCTCGCACCGCTTCCTGACAACGCTCTTTATTCACGATATCACAAACAATGCTCATGACCTCAACGCCGGAACGCTCAACCTGGTTCTGCAACGCCATTAACTGCTCCTGATCGAGATCAATGAGCACTATCCGCGCACCTGCTTTAGCAAAGCGCCAGGATAATGCCCGCCCGATACCGCCAGTGGCGCCTGTAACCACGACTACCTTATATTTAAAGTCATATTCCATCCTGCCCCCTTATTGGAATATTTATGGGTTCGAGAGATGTGGTTGTTCGTTTAATCGTTATTACTAAAAATTTTCACATGAATATCACCTGGCAAAGGCAATATCGTAAAAACTCTCTTTTGTAGCGTTTTACTGCACCGATTACTGTCCATCAGCCTGCCTGACATGCAGTTAGTTTTTCAATAGCCCGCCGTTTGATGATAATATGATCGCCCTATTTAGCAACAGAAAAATGAGGTTTAATTTATGCCCGCATATCGTTCCAAGACATCCACCGCCGGGCGCAATATGGCCGGAGCACGAGCGCTTTGGCGCGCCACTGGGATGAAAGATGACGATTTTCACAAACCGATTGTGGCAATCGTCAACTCATTTACTCAGTTCGTTCCCGGTCACGTGCATCTCAAGGATATGGGGCAGTTAGTCGCTAGAGAAGTTGAAAAAGCAGGCGGTGTCGCCAAGGAATTTAACACCATTGCAGTTGATGACGGTATCGCAATGGGACACGACGGTATGCTCTATAGCTTGCCAAGTCGGGATATCATTGCCGACTCGGTGGAGTATATGGCCAACGCCCACTGTGCTGACGCTCTGATCTGCATCTCCAATTGCGACAAGATCACCCCCGGTATGCTGATGGCTGCTATGCGCCTCAACATCCCGGCAATATTTGTCTCCGGCGGCCCGATGGAAGCGGGTAAAACCAAATTGGCAGACCATAAAATTGACCTGATCGACGCCATGGTTATGGCCGTTAATGATCAAGCCTCGGATGCGGATGTCGACGAGATTGAACGCAGCGCCTGCCCTACCTGCGGCTCCTGTTCCGGCATGTTTACTGCCAATAGCATGAACTGTCTGACCGAAGCATTGGGCTTGTCATTACCGGGCAACGGCACTGTGGTCGCCACCCATGCCGATAGAAAAGCACTTTTCGAAGAAGCCGGACGCCGCATAGTCGGACTCTGTCAGCGCTACTACGAACAGGATGATGAATCCGTACTGCCGCGCTCAATTGGCGACTTTAGGGCATTCCAAAACGCTATGACCCTGGACATCACCATGGGCGGCTCCACCAATACCATTTTGCACCTGCTGGCAATCGCGCAAGAGGCCGAGCTCGATTTCACCATGAAGGACATCGACGCCTTATCACGCAAAATCCCCCAGCTCTGCAAGGTCGCCCCGAATACGCCCGAATATCACATTGAAGATGTGCATCGCGCCGGCGGAATCTTCGGGATTCTCGGCGAACTGGATCGTGCCGGATTACTTCACTCCGACTTACCAACCGTGCATAGCAATACGCTAAAAGAAGGCCTGGATGAGTGGGATATTATGCGTAACCCCTCCGCCGAAGTGGAGAAATTCTACTGCGCAGGCCCGGCGGGCATTCCCACCCAGGTCGCCTTTAGCCAGGCGACCCGCTGGTCAAGCCTGGATAATGATCGCGCCAAGGGTTGTATTCGCTCACTCGAAAATGCCTACAGCCTGGATGGTGGCCTTGCCGTACTTCACGGCAATATTGCCGAAGACGGCTGCGTGGTAAAAACCGCCGGAGTCGACGATTCTATTCTAGTTTTTGAAGGCCCCGCCCATGTGGTTGAAAGCCAGGACGAGGCTGTCGAGAATATCCTGAACGATAAAGTGAAAGCCGGCGACGTGGTAGTCGTGCGCTACGAAGGTCCGCGCGGTGGCCCCGGCATGCAGGAGATGCTTTATCCCACCTCCTACATCAAATCCAAAGGCCTCGGCAAAGCCTGTGCGCTGCTCACCGACGGCCGCTTTTCGGGTGGTACATCAGGTCTTTCCATTGGCCACGTTTCCCCCGAGGCGGGCGCTGGCGGTGCCATTGGCCTAGTACGTAGCGGCGACCCGATAAAGATTGATATTCCAAACCGTACAATAAACGTACTGATCAGCGATGAGGAGCTGGCAAAGCGCCGCGCCGAGCAAGATCAAAAAGGCTGGAAGCCTGACAAGCCTAGACCACGCAAAGTCTCTGCCGCACTTAAAGCCTATGCGTTGCTGGCCACTAGTGCGGACAAAGGTGCGGTTAGAGATTTGTCTAAGTTGGATTAGGTTGAACAGGGTTTACAGGGGGCTGAGTCAGGATTGATCTCAGCCCCTATCTGCTGTCCTATCAAATAGATACCCGGATCAGATTACTCATGACTAAGTACAAAAACCTTCTGAGTATCGCGGTAATCTGCGCCTGCACGCTATTGCTAATAAATTTCGGTCTACGCGCATCGATGGGTTTTTTCATGAAACCCATCTCCGAGGAATTCGGCTATGGTCGAGAGGTGTTTGCATTTTCGCTGGCACTGCAAAATCTGTGTTGGGGTTTATTTCAACCAATTGCCGGCGCCGTTGCGGATAAATTTGGCAGCGTGAAGACCATTGTAGCAGGCGCTCTATTTTATGCCCTGGGGTTATACATTACATCAATCGCCGATAGCCCACTGCTGTTGCATACCGGAGCGGGACTGTTCATCGGCATGGGGATCGCAGGAAGTGGTTTTGGTATCGTTTTACCCGCAATGGTACGCCTTGTATCACTTGAAAAGCGCGGCATTGCGCTGGGCTTGGGTACCGCAGCAGGTTCTGCAGGGCAATTGATACTTGTCCCGGTCGCTCAGGAATTTATTCAATTCTACGGGTGGCACACAACGCTGCTGATTCTATCATTGGGCGCCTTAAGCATGATACTTTTTACGCCCCCCTTTAAAGGCGATGCGACTCGAGCAACTGATTCCACGTCATTGCAGCAACAATCTCTGGGAGAAGCGCTCAAAGAAGCTTCCACTCATCTGCATTATTGGCTACTGGTAGCTGGTTTTTTTGTGTGTGGATTTCAACTTGCGTTTGTCACCGTACACATGCCGTCATACATCTCGGATAAAGGCTTTGAGACATCGGTCGCCGCAATCAGCCTGGCTTTGATCGGTCTGTTCAATATTTTTGGCTCGCTGATTGTTGGGCCGCTATCAGGCCGATACTCCAAAAAAAGGTTATTGGCCATCATCTATGCGGGTCGTGCGATCGTGTTAGTGCTATTTCTGACATTTCCCATCAGCACTTTCAGTATCTATGCGTTCTCCATCGCTTCGGGTTTTTTGTGGTTAGCAACCGTACCACCAACCTCCGGGCTGGTCGCGCAAATGTTCGGTGTGCGTTATATGGGCACACTCTATGGTATTGTTTTTCTGAATCACCAACTGGGTTCATTCGCCGGAGTGTGGCTTGGCGGTTACTTTTATGACAAAGTCGGATCCTATGACCAGGTGTGGTGGGCAGCTGCAATTATTGCTGCTATCACCTCGATTATCCATGTGTTTATTGATGAGCGACCTGTCGCAAGACTTAGACTGCAGCAATCCAGCAGTTCATTTTGAGTCCAAACGATAATTCGCCTGCGACCAGCAGCATCGTTAGCCAAATCAAGTGTGCGTAAAATAACCTTTCAATTTAGAAGTGCCACCACCCAAAAACAGGGTTAGAATAGAAAACCAAAGCCTTTTGCTCGCAATCACAGGAGGTAATAATGCCTTTTATTCCATCTATTGCTGACAATGCACGACCCTCAACCATTTTACAAAAACACCCCGAAAGCGGCCGCCTAATAATGGCTTTCACTGAACAGCTTATCCGAGGCCCCTGCTCGTTGAGCATTGCAGAGCGAGAGCTGATCGGTGCCTTTACCTCTGGCATCAACCGTTGCCAATTTTGCTGTGATACACACTCCGCGACGGCCGAGGCTCTGGGGGTGGAAAAGGGCTTAATCGACAGTCTGATCGAAGATATCGACGACGCTGATATTGATGACAAAATGAAGCCTTTGCTCAAGTACGCTAAAAAACTGACTGAACGACCGACCCAGGTGACACAGGAGGATGTCGATGCCATCTTTGCTGCGGGTTGGGATGAGGACGCCTTTTATCATACCGTGTCAATCTGCGGGCTGTTTAACTACTATAATCGACTCATTGAGGGATACGGTGTCAAATCGGCACCCCAGTATCGTGATTTTATCGGTGAACGCCTCGCCAATGAAGGCTATCTTAGCGCGCTCGACCATACCGATTAGATCATCTAACCCAACAAAGGACGAGCCGAATGAGCTTTAGAGTACCTGAACAGATTGAAACAGAACGGTTACTCATGCGGCAGCTAACCATTCAGGATTGGGATGTTTTACTGCCCTATTTCTCCAGTGAAATCGCCACCAGATACACAACCGGCCGACCCTTGAACCGGGCCGAAACCTGGCGGTCAATTGCCTGCATGATCGGCCATTGGCAAATTCATGGTTACGGCCCCTACGCACTCGAACAAAAAAATAATGGTGTCCTCATCGGAATCTGCGGGTACTGGTACCCTGGCGAGTGGCCTGAACCCGAGATCAAATGGGGGTTGTTGCAGCAATACTGGGGCAAGGGTTATGCCAAGGAAGCAGCCAGCGCAGCACTGGCAACAGCCAGGCAGCGGCTACCGGATATTCACTTCATTAGCATGATTCATCCAGAAAACCAGGCGTCTATTAACCTGGCACTCTCGCTGGGCGCCTCATACGAAAAGGAGATTGAGTTCTGGTGGAGCAGGTTTCAAATCTACCGGCATCAATGACGCCGGTGCACTTGCAAAAATCGCAGCATTAGCAACAAAGCACTGACAGAAACCCCTGCTATTAAGGCAATCCAATAGCCTTTGGCGCCCATCGCCGGGGTCAACCAATCTGTCAACCCAAGCACATAACCCAAAGGCAAACAGACCACCCAATAGGCAACGATAGATGCTACCAGAATAATACTGACGTCATGGTAACCTCGCAACGCACCTTGTAACGGGGCCGCAACGGAATCACAGATCTTAAACCCTATGGAAAACAGCAGCAATATAGCTGCCATGTCGATCACATTCTGGTCATTCGAATATAGATCCGCCAGTTCTACCCGAAACAGGAATATACCCAATGCGAGTATAAACCCTGCAGCCACCGCCAACACCAGACCGGCTTTAAGCGCAACATCCGCCGCAGGGGAGCCCTGTTTCGCCAGACAGGAGGCGACACGCACAGTGATTGCCGTACTAATGCTCAATGGAACCATATAGGCTAGATAAGAGATATTCATGGCAATTTGATGACCCGCAATTTCCGTTGCAGGCAAGCTGGCTATAAACAAAGTCACCAGTGCAAAGGCACTGCCCTCAATCGTAATAGCCAACCCAATCGGCAGCCCTGTTTTTAATAAAAAAGCAATTTTGCACCACTCCACTGCATATAATCGCTCGAACAGGGGTACCAGACGCAAAGCAGGATGCACCCAGGTATAGATGAATAGTGTGGCGAACATGGTCCAAAATGAAATACTGGTAGCCCAACCACAGCCAGCCCCGCCTAGCTCAGGGAATCCTAACTTACCGAATATGAGAATGTAATTAGCCGGTATATTAACCGCAAGTCCGACCGCTGCACTCACCATCTGGGCCTGGGTATAGGCCATCCCTTCACTGAAGGGCTTGAGCACAAAAAAACCTATCACCGCAGGCATCCCCCAGGACAAGCCATGCAAGTAACCAGAGGCTACCCTTAGTACGTGCTGATCCTGGATCATCCCCGGCAGATAAAGCTGATTAAGGTTAAGTAGTATAAATAGCAGAATTGCTATGGGTATTGCCAACCAAAAACCCTGCTGAAGATAATTCGCGACGGCTTTATAGTCACCAAGGCTGCAATATCTAGCGACCGTTGGATTTATAGACATGAAGGTTCCCACCAGAAACATAGCACCAACCGACCACAGAGAACTACCGACACCGACGCCCGCCAGATCCACGGTACTGGCCTGCCCGGCCATCAGAGTATCGACAAAGCTGGTAGATGCCATGAGCAATTGAGCAACCAGTACCGGTAGCGCCAGAGGAACCAACTTGCTAATTTCAGATCTAAAAGGTGTCATTCCGAATAATTCTATATTTACTTCAGAGTAGCGGGCATCGCGGGCTAGTATGGGGGGATAAGGTGGCTTGTCAATCAAAATGATAGTGCTCTGATTATGGAAATAGATAGGAAGCCAAACGCACCGGGAACCCCTCGCCGTTGGGGCTTGCTCAGCGCACCTGAAAAAGAGATACTTATAGGCAACGCCTTACCTGAATTAATCGCCTACAAAAAAATAAACTGACCGGCAAGGCAAATGTGCTAGAACAGATAGAGTGGATGGACAAGCAGGACAACACCTGCCCCGAAAAAAGGGTATAGAAACTGGCAATCGGTCTCAGACGCATTGTCAGTCGATCTAAAAGGCAACCAGCTTGGGATAACTCCCGGAGATTCACTTATGTTTCAATTGGCCTATATCAGTAAAGCAAAAGTATCGATTAGCCCGGACGAGCTGACCGACCTGAGTAACGACGCAGGAACAAGAAATCAAACCATTAATGTTACGGGTATGCTGCTATACCATAACGGTTCATTTTTCCAGTTTTTAGAGGGCAACGAGCAGGTCATAAACGACCTTTACGAACATATTGCTAAAGATCCAAGACACTCAAACTGCGAAATCATATACGCGCATGAAGCGGGAAACCGGCTTTTTTCGGACTGGTTTACGCGCCACATAAGCTTTGAATACCTGGAGGAAATACTAGGCAAGGAGGTCAGTGAGGATCTCGGGGAATTGATGGCTGGAGAGTTAATTGACCAGGATGAAACCGCCCGAATCGTGAATAAAGTAACCTCGATGGTATCTGCCAGACAATGCAATTAAAGACTATTGCTGATGCGCGGCACGACAATATTGAACTTAACAACAGATCACATAAGGAATACAGGCCCGTTATGAAACGGCTTTCTCTTATTAAGACTTTCAAAATAGCTTTTGCGCTGATTGCAGCTACCGTTTACAGCGCACCACTGTTAGCCGAAACAAGCAATATTGACAATAATGCGGATGAATCGATACGCTCCTTGTCGATAACGATATACAAGAGCCCCAGTTGTGGCTGTTGTGCCGACTGGGCAGAACACCTGGAACAACAGGGATTTGAGGTTACCAGTATTAATCAGAGCAATATGTCACTTATAAAACGACAATTAGGCGTCCCCATAGAGCTGCAATCCTGTCATACTGCGACTGTTCACGGATACTTGGTAGAAGGTCACGTACCCGCTGCAGATATCAAAAACATGGTCAACCAGTCATCCTCAGTTCGCGGGCTTGCCGTCCCTGGCATGCCAATTGGATCTCCCGGAATGGAAATGGGTGATCGAAAAGAAGCCTTTAAGGTCATCTCCTTCCAGGAAGATGGTAGCACACAGGTTGTCATCGAATACCTGGGCGACTAGTAGAGAAGAGAAAGAATGAAGCAATTACATCGCAGTAATCTCTTTGGCTGGTCCGAGTTTAATGAAGCCAGAAATATAGATTTCCACGGGCTGCTTTGGGTTCGACCTGAAGGTAATATTCTGGTGGATCCGGTTCCCTTATCAGAGCATGACCAGAACCACCTGCAAGAGTTAGGCGGGGCCATGTGGATTGTCATCACAAACTCAGACCATATCAGGGATGCCGTCACAATTTCAAAGAAAACAGGCGCGCTGATCGCCGGCCCGCTGGCGGAGTCCAAACAGTTTCCAATCGACTGCAACCGCTGGTTAGCAGAGAACGATGAACTGGTTCCCGGTTTAAAGGTATTCGAAATGCAAGGCTCCAAATCACCGGGCGAACTGGCACTACTGATTGACGAGCGAACCTTGGTAACAGGCGATTTGGTGCGTGCTCACCAGGCAGGAGAGCTATGTATTCTTCCCGACGAAAAGCTTTGCGACAGAAATGCCGCTGTTGCTTCGGTAACACGACTGCAGCAACTACCGCTGATTGAAGCGGTTCTCACCGGCGATGGCTGGCCCGTTTTCAGGAATGGTCACAAGCTCCTCAGCGAGCTGGTGGCAAGACTGGAAAACGATAACCGCTAAGAAACCCATGAAAAGTTGCTGGCCCGCAGGACCTGCTCTCACTTCAAAATAAACACTAATCAATAAGTTGCATCTATGCCTTTGTTAAAACTGGATAATGTTTCGCTAAACTACGGAACCCACGTTCTGCTTGATCAGGTCAACCTCAGTCTGCGCAAGGGCCAAAAAATTGGCCTTTTAGGACGCAACGGGGAAGGGAAAACCACTCTACTCAAGCTGATTGCGGACTCAATTAAACCAGATAGCGGCGAACGCTGGTTGCGACCGGGGATTAAACTCGCATGGCTGGACCAGTCTCTACCTCCAGCCGATGAGCAGGAAGTATATGACGTGGTTGCCAGCGGCCTGGCAGAAGTTGGCGTATTACTCAGTCAATACCATCACCTGATTCTGGGCGAAGGGGAAACGGATTTAAAAATGTTAGAGCGTATACAGCAGCAACTTGAGGCCAAAGATGGCTGGAGTCTGCAGCTACGCGTAGATACCGTATTAAGTCAGTTACAGTTGTGTGGTGAAGCGAAAATGAAAGAGCTGTCCGGTGGCTGGCGACGGCGAGTAGCATTAGCAAAAGCACTAGTCAGTGATCCTGATATTTTACTACTCGATGAACCGACTAATCACCTGGATATCCCTGCGATTGAATGGCTGGAAAAACAGATGATCGATTTCAAGGGTGCGATTATTTGTATTACACACGACCGGGCATTCCTGCAAAAAATCGCCAATCAGATCATTGAATTAGATCGCGGCCAACTTTATTCCTGGGAAGGCGACTACCAGAGTTTTCTGCGTTACCGAGCCCAGGAATTAGCTGCCGAGGAAAGGGCCAATAGTCTGTTTGATAAAAAACTCGCCCAAGAAGAGCAGTGGATAAGGCAGGGTATCAAAGCCCGCCGCACCCGCAATGAGGGGCGTGTCAGAGCATTAAAGGAGATGCGCAATGAACGTAGTGAGAGGCGCAACCAAACAGGTAAAGCCAGCTTTGGTATGGAGGATGCCGATCGTTCCGGCAAAATGGTCGCTGAACTAACCGACATTTCCCATAGTTACGATAACAAAACCATTATTAATAATTTCTCCAGCGTTATTTTGCGCGGCGATCGTATTGGTATTGTCGGTGCTAACGGCGCCGGGAAATCAACTCTACTCAAGATTTTACTTGGCGAATTACAGCCCGACCAAGGGCAGGTTAATCTCGGATCCAAACTTGAAGTGGCTTATTTCGACCAGTTGCGCGACCACTTGGACCCGGAAAAGAACCTGATTGAAAATATTTGCGGGGGACGCGATTTTATTGAAATTAATGGCAAACGACGACACGCTATTAGTTATCTGGGCGATTTTTTGTTTAGCCCGGATCGCGTCAGAACACCAGTAAAAGCCCTTTCCGGCGGAGAGCAGAACCGGGCGATTTTGGCTAAACTTTTCAGCAAACCCGCCAATATGCTGGTTCTTGATGAACCGACCAATGACCTGGATATCGAAACACTGGAGCTCCTGGAAGAAATTTTACTGGAGTTCCAGGGAACCGTCCTGCTGGTAAGCCATGACCGGGATTTCATGGATATGGTCGTTACTAATATTATGGTGCTTGAGGGCGATGGCGTTATAAATGAGTACGTTGGCGGGTATAGCAATTGGACAGAAAAAGGTGGGCGGCTACACAGCCTGGGGGAGAGAGGGAGCACTCAAACGACAGCCTCCAAAATCCCCAATCAGACAAGTGAAACTACGGCAGCACCTGTCCTAGCCACTAAGCCGGAGGCCAGGAAGAAACTGTCATTTAAGGATCAGCGAGAGCTGGATAGTCTTCCAGCTCTGATCGAGGAATTGGAAGGAAAACAGTCACAATTAGAGCAACAGATATCCAGTTCGGATTTTTATCAAGGTGACCGAGAGCAGGTTGATGCCACATTAAAAAATCTGGCTGATATTCACCAGCAGCTTGAGCAGGCGTATCATCGCTGGAATGAACTCGACAACCAATAATCAAGGCAATCAGAGTGTCTATTAAGAAAGGCGTTTATCAGCATTTTAAAGGCAACCGATATGAGGTGTTGGACATAGCTCGCCATAGTGAAACCATGGAGGAATATGTTGTCTACAAAGCACTCTGTTCTGGCCTAATAGAACCGGACACATTAATGAGAGACAATAATCGTCAAACATTAAGGTGTCATTATGGGAATGAAACGTAGTTATAAGCAATACCCGAAGGAATTTAAAGCTGAGGCGGTAGCCCTGGTTCTGGAGC
>JAJFKB010000004.1 GCA_021773395.1 Gammaproteobacteria bacterium
GTGATCGCCGTGAAACTGATCGCCAGCCCCGTGGTGCTGATCGCCCGCTCCACCGCCTGACGTAGATTACCCTGTTTCATCATCTCTTCGCGAATCCGATCCATCATGTAGATCGAATAATCAATCCCCACTCCCACACCCACCGCAATGATCGGCACCGTGTTGATATTGATCCCCACCTCCTGCAGCCCCATATAGGCGTAGGTCATGGTGGTCGCGAACAGCATCGCCAGGAACATTAAAAAACCTGCCTGCAACGAGGAGTAAAAAAGGGTTACAAACAGGAAAATCAGTAAGAACACCAAAGGTAACACCAGCTTGTTGGTATCAAACGCTGCTTCATTCATCGCCGCCGTCACACCAATGGTGCCGCCCGCCAGGCGGATCGTCAGACCGTCCACCTTGCCGTCGTTCTCCGTGATCCATTGCTTGGCCATATGAATGGCGCGACGAATGGTCTCGCCCTGGTGATCCTTGTAGAAGAACACCAGGTTGGCTACCCGCTCATCGGTATCGCTAAACTCCTTCAGCGCGCCCGGTATCGGACTGGACGCCATATAGGTAAACATTAAACCACCGGTATAGGCCGGATCCGCCGGAATCTGGTAGTAACGCGGATCGTCGTTATGCAGCAAGCGGTTCACCTGCTTGATCAGATCCGGTAACCCCTTGGCACCACCCACTTCGGGATCGAGCATCATGTGCCGCTCCAGATCCGCCAGCGCGGTCAGCACTTCCGGGCGTTTTAAACCACCGATCTCGTCATGCTCGGCGACAATATACAGCTCTTCAGAACCCGGAAAGCGGTCGTTGATCAGCTTCGAGGAGATGTTATAGTCATGATCCTGGTACAGAATGGGCGAACCCGGTTCGGCTTCGCCAATGGTGACATGCGAAGAGAGATACAGACCCCCGATCAGCAGTACCGCGGCAATCCCCAGAATCGTTGGCGGGGCGCTTTTATTACCCATGATATGGGCGCAGCCGGTGCCGATGGCGCGCAGCACATTGGTCTTGAGTTCGGTGTTCCTGGGCCGTGGCAGAATGGACAGCAACAAAGGTACGGCGATCAACACAGTAATGACGATCGATAATGCCCACAGCGAAGCATAGTGCGCCAGCTTGGTATTGAGTGGGATCGAGCCGATGGCAATCAGCAACAGACCGATGGCGTCAGAGACCACCCCCAGGGTGCCGGGACGGAACAGGCTCTCAAAGGTGCGCTGCGCCGCTTCCGGCCCATCTTCGCACTGCGCCAGTTCGCTGTAATAGCGTTCCACCAGCTGAATCCCATGGGACATCGCCCGGGCGGAGATCAAAAAGGGTATGACCAGACCCAGCGGATCCAGGTTATAGCCGAACAGACTGATAATACCCATCCCCCAGATCGAGGAGACAATCACCCCGCCTAGCGGAATCAACACCCCGTAGGGCTTGCGGAAGTGAAACACCAGCAGAGAGATCATGATCAGTGCGGTGAACAGGAAGATCTCGATGATCTGTTCCTTGTAGGTATAGACCCAGCCGACCAGCACCGGTTGTCCGGTGGCATAAATCTTAACCCCGGAATGGGCTTCGGCTTCACGCACTGCCTGCAGTTGGGCAAAGGTCTGCTCGTAGTCCAGTTGTCCTTCGTTGAGCTGGGCCTTGATTAAGGCCACCTTCATGTCCGGGGACACCAGGGGACCATAGATGCGCGGGTTGGCTATCACATCCTGGCGCAACTGCGTCAGCTGTTCATCCGACATATCCCCGTCTAGCGGCTTGTAATAGGGTTCAGAGTTGATGTTGCCCAGCTCGGTCAGCCAGATCTTGCGCGAATTACGGTGCGTCAGACTGGACACCAGGTTGTGGTTTACGCCCGGCAGGTTATCCACCGCCAGGGTCAGGCGATGGATCAGCGCCAGCGATTCATTATTAAACAGATCCCCCTGTTCCATCTCTATGCCCACCACGATCACGTTGGCACCACCAAAGGTGTCCTTGATCTCGTTGTGCAGTTCGATATAGGGGTGGGTTTGCGGCAGCAGATCCGCAAAGTCCGAGTACATCTTTAAACCGGGAATCTGAAAGGCAAAAAACACCGTGATCAAGGCGATCAGCGACAGCAAAGTACGCGGATGACGGAACACCAGGTTATCAATATTGTGCAGCCAGTGGGTGACTTTATTCATAATTGCAATTCCACCTTATCGCTGCGCAAGGGTCGGGGACAGCTTGAGCAATGTGCCCCAGCCACCGGCGACCAGTAATTGATGATCCTGAAGCACCTGACCGGTACTCAAATAGATCGGTATATTCGGGGTTTCGACCGAGGACCACTGACCGCCCCGATAGCTCAGTACCTTGCCATGATCGCCTGAGGCATACAGGTCATCACCTGTGCCAAAAAAACTATAGATCGGTGACTCAATCCCCGAAGACTGTTCCTGCCAGCTCTGACCCCCATCGCGGGTCTGCATGATAATGCCTTTTAAGCCACCCACCCAGCCGGTTTGCTCATCGCTAAAATGCACGGCCAGTGGATACAGCTCCTGACCGATGGTACCAATCATGTCCCAGCGCTCACCAGCGTCCGTGGTTTTGAAAAACAGACCAAACTCGGCGGCAGCGACTCCGACGGCGGCTGAAAAGAACTCAATATGGGTGAGCAACGCATCTTCATCCAGCGAACGCTCATCCCAGCTTTGGCCCTGGTCCGTGCTGCTTAACATCGTGCTGAAACTGCCGGTGACCCACCAGCGTCCATCGGGGGCACAGTTCAGACCCACCATGTCCTCCTGGGTCGGCAGCGCATGCGCTTGCCAGGACGCCCCCTGATCGCTACTCGACCAGACCTGACGATCAAAGCTCAACGCCAACAGCTCGCCCGCCGGGCAGGCACTGAGACCAATAAAGTTAGGGCGACCTTCAATTTCCTGACGTTGCCAGCTCTGCGCATCATCGACACTGCGCAGCACCACACCCGAAGAGCCTACCAGCACCAGGACATCACCACTGCGTGCCATTTTTTGATACTGATCCGTGCGCAGCCGCGTCTTCGACGACTCATCCGCTACACCGCTTAAATCCAGCGCCGCTTCACAGCCTGCGAGTAACAGGCCTCCCACGACGGCCAGCATTTTTGCTGCAACCGCTGGTCTCTTAAGCGACTTTTCGGTTTTACCCATGCTAACCCTCTACCATATCCCTTAATTTATACTTTTGTTGGACATTGCCTGTACCCTTGCGGGGCGGGGTACCTTATCGATACAGAGAACTGTGTATGGACACTCGCGATCGGGCAGGCTATCGGCCAACATTCGCTTTACACGCACCAGTAACCCACCCAGGCTCCCAGATTTCTCCGCAGGCACCACAAATAGAAAGGGTAGTTTCTAATCATCACCATGACGAACCAAAATCACCACCGCATCGTCGGCCTTACCGTGGCAGTACCACCAGCCTTCCGAGTCAAAACTAAACAGGTTGTCGGTATTGAACTAGTGTTCCTGACGATTCCAGTAACAAACCTTCGGTACGTTTTAGGACTTACCTGCCGCGGTAGGAAGGTTGTCGTTTTTCAGCGAACGCTGCAAACCCTTCCTTGCGATCCTCCGTATCCCTCAACAACCCCCAGAGCATGTGGGCAAAATTAATACCATGATCCAGCGGCATATCCTTGCCCATTACCACCGCCTGTTTCGTCGCTTGCACACTCAGCGGCGCCGCCTGCGCAATCTTCTGTGCATACCTCATCGCCGTCTCCAGCAACGCCTCCGGCGCCACCACATCACTGATTAATCCATACTGACAGGCCTGTTCCGCATCAATCATCTCCCCCGTCAGCAGCATCTTCATCGCAACTGCCTGAGGTATCACCCGCGGCAACAACTGCGTCCCATTCAACCCCGCCAAACTTGCTACCTTCACTTCCGTTAATCCAAATTTCGCATTGCTGCTGGCAATCCTCAAATCACACGCCAGCGCGATCTCCAGACCACCTCCCACAGCATATCCATTGATCGCCGCTATGATCGGCTTCCACATTTTCATCTCCGGCAGTATCGGCTGCCCCTCCTTCAAATAGTGCGCAATCATGCACTCCTCCGGCGGCTTGGCCTTCTTCAAGTCCGTTCCTGTACAAAAGGATTTCTCTCCTGCCCCCGTCAATACCGCTACTCGGATCTCAGGATTCCGACGCACTTCCGCCCAGCACTCCGTCAGTTGCTCCATAGACTCCGGATCCAACGCATTCATCGCCTCCTGCCTATTCAGCGTAATCTTCGCTACATGATTCTCCAACTCAAATTCAACCGCCATTTTCTGCACTCCCTATAACTTACTTAACATCCCCCTCTCGGGGAACCTGTCTATTTCGATAACATAAACGGCGAATACGGCCTGCCCGCGCGGATCAGATTTCTCGCCATACTGCTTCGATGTATCTCTGATGCGCCCTCTACAATCCGCCAGATCCGAACCATCCGCGCGACATACTCAACACCCAATTCCTTCGACAGCCCCAATCCACCGTGCATCTGAATCGCCCGATCCGCTATCTTCGTCAGCATCTCGGTCGCCGCCACCTTCAGCGCCGCCGCCTCCATGCGCAGATCTTTCACACCCTGGTCCGCTTTCCACGCCGTGTAATATAAAAACCACCGCAAACTCTCCAGTTCTATCGTCGAGTCCGCTATCCAGTTTTGAATACTCTGCCTCTCTCCCAGCTTCTGTCCAAAGGTACTCCTCAGATCCGCCTGCTCCAGCATCATCTGAATCAGCCGCTCCGCCATCCCCGTACAGCGCGCTGCCAACTCGATCCGCCGAACGCCAAATCGATTCTGCAGCGGGATAAAGGCTCCACCCACTTCTCCCAGCACCGCATCATTACTCACCTTCACATCGTCCAGAACCACTTCCCACGTCGGCATCGCACCAATCACTGGGATCACCCCGCCAATCTCAACCCCAGGGGTATCCTTGTCGATCAGAAAGGCTGTGAACCGCTGCTTCACCTGCGCCTCCGGTTCCGTCACCGCTATCAAAATAAAGAAAATATTATCCATGTCACACTTGCTGATAAACGTCTTGGTCCCGTTGATCACCCAATGATCCCCTGTCCTCACCGCTCGCGTCTTTAGCCCCGCTACATCTGAACCCGCTCCTGGCTCTGTGACGGCCATCGCCGACTCCAGCTCTCCTTCACAGTAAGGCCGCAGATACTTCTCCTTTTGTACCGGCTTGCAGTAATCATGCAGATACTGCAAATTCGGAGAGTCTGGCGGCAATGTGAATCCATGATGAGAAAAACCCACAAATGACTTCGATAATTCCTCAACCACCAGCGTCTTCGCCAGCATTCCCAGACCCTGTCCACCCAGTTCCTCCGATACATCTATCCCCCAGAAACCCATCTCCTGGGAGATCTTCAGCAACCGCTTATGAGCCTCATCCGACAACAGGTGCATACCATCCGTCCACATCCGCATCTCCCGCTGCAACATCTCGTGCTCCAGTGGCTTCAGCTCCCGATTCGTAAACCGCTCTGCCATCTCCTTAATCAGGGCAAATTCTTCTGATAACGCAAAATCCATACTTCTTTCCTCTTCCACTCTTACTCGTTAATCGTCCTGGATAAGCTCAGATCAGCACTTTTTCCGCCCTGAGTTTTGCCAGTTCATCTTCGCTGTATCCCAGCAACCCCGTCAGAATCTCTTCCGTGTCCTGCCCCAATAACGGCGCCGATTTCTCCATCCGCAGCGGCGTCTCTGAAAACACTATCGGCGCCCGGTTATAAAGCGTTTTCCCTACCACCGGGTGATCCAGATATACGTGAAATCCCCTCGCGTTCAGATGCTCATCTTCCACTGCTTCGCGCGCATCCTTCACCGGCGCCGCACACAGCCCCGCTCCCTGCAGCTTCACCACCAACTCCTCCACTCGATGCGTTACCGTCCAGCGCTCAATCTCTGCATCCAAATTCCGCTGATTCGCTCGCCGCCCCGCAGCCGAATCGTACGCCCGGTTAAGCGCCCACTCCGGCTCTCCCATCACTCGCTTCAGCCGTTCCCACTCAACATCATCTCGCACCGCCAGCGCTATCCACCGCCCAGGCTCTGTGCTCTCATAAACTCCGTGCGGTGCCAATTCCCGATCACAACAACCCAGGGGTCCCAATATCTCCCGATTCGACGCCCACACCATCGCATCCAGCGGCTTCATCGCAATCGCCGACTCCAGCTGCGAAACCGATATCGTCTGTCCTTCCCCACTGAGCTCTCGATGCAACAACGCCGCCATGATTGCGAATATCGTGTGACTGGGCACCATTACATGATCGGTATAATTCGTCCCCGTCCCAAACGGCTTCTCTCCTTCTTTCGCCGCCTGCGCCGTCAGCCCACACAACGAATTCAGATTCACGCCAAAGCCCATGTAGCTCCGGTGCGGCCCCGTGACCCCCTGCAGACTCATCGTCACATAAATCGCTCGCGGATTGAGACGCCTGACTTCATCCCATCCCAATCCCCATTTTTCCATCTGACCCACCCGAAAATTGTTGATCACAATATCGCTCTCCCGAATCAACCGGGTCGCCACTTCTATCGCCTTCGGCTCACTCATATTCAACGCTATGCTCATCTTGTTAGGGTTGCGGTTCGCAAAATATCCACTCCGCTCCAAACCATCACTGATGCCATCCTTGAACGGGTCACCTTTGCGCAGTAAATCCGGCCGCTTGGCGCTTTCGATCTTGATCACATCAGCACCACACTGCCCCAGCACATTGGTCGCTATAGGACCCGCACCCACCCAGGAAAAATCACATACCCTTATCCCCGAAAGCGCCTCCTTTATCTCAACTCGCATAGACCACCCCGGCTTTGTTCAACTCTTCAATCTGTGCATCGGAATATCCCAGCTGCACCAAAACCTCCCGGGTATGCTCCCCATAACACGGCGCATTACCACCCACCTCCCATTTCATCTCACCAAACTCATAAGGCGCTCCCGGATAAACCACCTTGCCACCCAGAACCGCGTTATCCCTCTCCTGCCAATAATTGCGATACTTAAGTTGCGGATTCTCCAGCAGATCCTTGCCGTTACTTACCGGAGTAACCGATACCTTATAGTGCTGACCAATCTCATAGAGGTATTCCTTATTATGTTCACGGGTGTACCTTTCAAATACCCGACAAAAATTTTCATAGGCTTCAGAAGAGACTCGATAGGCCGGATCAATCCAGCGCTCGTCCTCAAACAAATCCGCTTCCTCAACCTGCTCACCCTGCATCCAGTTCAGAAAGGGCTCCCACATGCTCTTGTTTTTGCCAAGTATCGCAACAATAACGATATAGCCATCTTTACAGGGATGGACAGTACACGAACCCGCCTCCTTGCCACGCCCACGCCTGATTATTTTCTCCAGATCCCAGTACTGGGCCGAATTCTCTAGCGCCATGCCTACCGCTTCCACAGCAGCAACATCAACCAGTTGACCCTGCCCCGTGCGTCGTGCGTGGTAAAGTGCAATGGCACTCCCCACAGCCGCATAGGCCTCCGCCATGCGGTAGGCTTGGTTGTCCGGCGTACGCACCGGTTTGTCATCACCTACCCCCGCCAAATGCAGAAACCCACCAATCGCCGCACAGGTAATATCACTACCCTCCTTCCCGGACAACGGCCCAAACTGGCCATAGGGCGTTACCGATGCCTGCACCAACTGAGGGTTTAACCCCGATAACTCACCGTACGACAATCCCAGAGATTCCAGATACCCCGGCGCAAAACTCTCTACCATCAGATCCGCTTCCGTACACAACCGTTTTAAAAGCGCTCGACCCTCGCTCTGCTCAAGATCCAACACCAGACTCCGTTTGCCCGCATTATAGTAAAGATGCTGCAAACTCGATTCCATACTCTCCTCGTTCCGGTAAAAAGGCCCCACCCGGCGCAGTGGATTCCCCCCAATCGGCTCCAGCTGAATCACATCAGCACCAAGATCCGCAAACAGCTTCGTCGTGTACGGCCCCAACTCTCCGGTGAACTCAACGATTTTCAGGCCCAGATAATTTTGTGTCATCTTAATTCCCAGATCGAAAATCAGCTAGCACACAGGCTGCGGCCACCACAGACGTAGAGCACCTGTCCGGTGATAAAACTGGACTCCTCTGTCGCCAGAAAACAGACTGCATTCGCAATATCTCTCGTCTCGCCCAACTTACCCGTCGGCTGCTTGGACAGCAGGTATTTCCTGGTCTTTTCCTCTAGCTCATCCCACATGGGGGTGTGAATCAGCCCGGGTGCAATACAGTTCGAGGTCACTCCGTACTTACCCAGCTCCAAAGCAATACTGCGCGTCAATCCAACCATACCCGCCTTGGCGGATGAATACGGCGCCTGACCCGAACCGCCCAACCACGCCCGGGACGCAATATTGATGATCCGGCCAAATCCCTTTTTCACCATTTGACTGTGTACCGCCTTGGTACAAAGAAAAGCTCCCTTGAGGTTCACATTGATAGTGATATCCCAGTCCTCTTCGCTTAGATTGCGTATCGGGCCCGCTCGCTCCATTCCCGCGTTGTTCACTAGAATGTCAATGCCACTAAACTCACTGGTAACCGTCCCCACCATGTCTTCCACCGACGCACGGTCGCAGATATTGGCTACAACACCCAGCGCCTCATATCCCTGCGCTTTCAGTTCCTCAACTGTCTGCACCACCTTCTCTTCATTAATGTCGTTTATCACCACCTTCGCACCGGCCGCCGCCATCGCAAAAGCAGTGTCACGGCCCATTCCACTCGCTGAGCCCGTAATCAGCACCACTCTGTTCTCAATCATATTTCTTTCCACCCGCTTTCATTTCATCATATGGACATGGAGTAATGCATACTCCGTCCACCACAAACGAATAAGGTCTGCCCCGTGACATACCTGGCCGCATCTGCCGCAAAATATCCAATCGCGTTCGCCACATCCTCCGCCTGACCCAGGCGCTTAACCGGTATCGATTGCAGCACTTTGGCCTTTTCTTCTTCCACCATCGCCGGGTCTTCAATATCTCCCTTCACAACCGTGTTCACCGTCACGCCATCACAGGCAATCTGCAACGCCAGGGACCGCGTTAGGCCAAATAGACTTGCATAAGCCGATGATAATCCCGCATGCTCCGGCGCACCCAGATAATCAATCGAACCAATCACCACAATCCGGCCCTGGCCGTTGGCACGCAATACCGGTAACGCCGCCTCAATCAGATGCATCGCGTACGACACACTGCCATAGGGAGTCTGGTCCAAACCAACACTGTTCCGACTCTGCATCCGGGCCTCAGCAGCTAAATTGACCACCACGATATCCAGACGACCATATTTCTCCGTCATCTGCCCTACCACATTCCGCGCATCTTCCGCTCCCGATAACTCCGAATGCATCCAGCCCGTGTCATTGCCATACAATCGGATACTCGCACTGGCGGCCTCCAGCTGACTGTGCCCGTTATCTCCACAGAGCGTAATCACTGTCCCTGCGCCCGCCAGTTTCCTGCCAGTCGCTATCGCCACTTCGTCCGGCTCGCCCACAATTAATACTATTTTCTGATCAAATCCACTCATATGCGCCTCTCTCCTCCACTTGTGCTAGCACTACCCTAATCCCGGCTGAGCATGTGCATGCTGCATGCCGCATGTTCCGTCCCCGAAAGCCCACCTCCCGTAACATGGGTCATCGCAACCCGCGGCACCGGTTCTACCTGATATCCGTCACACTGGTTTCTAAGCTGTTTTACACATGCCGCTACCTGCGCCACCCCAGATGCACCTATCGGGTGCCCATAGGACAGCATTCCACCCCGCGGACTAACCACACACTGCCCACCATAGGTGCTCTGTCCATCCCGCAAAAACTGTAGCCCTTCGCCCTTACCACAAAGCCCCATGCACTCGTAATAGAGCAGTTCCGCTATCGTAAAGGCATCATGCAGCTCAATAATATCCACTTCCTTCGGACCGATACCCGATAACTCATACAGCGCTGCTGAACAGCTCTCAGTAATATCATCTCCAGTAATATCCCTGGGTTGGTTGTGATAGGGACCAGATTGAACCACCGACCCCCGAACCCGAATCGGTTGAGCAATGCCCAACTTGTCCATCATCTCACGCGAACCAACCACCACCGCTCCCGCTCCGTCCGCAATACCACAACACTGTTGCAACGTCAGCGGATCCGCCACCAGGCGCGAATTAACCACTTCCTCTATCGATATGTCCCCCTTGAACCAGGCATTGGGATTGTGCTTGGCATGACGCCGGTTCTTCACCGTAATCATCGCCAAATCTTCTACCGTGGCACCGGTCTCATGCATATAGCGCTTCGCCCGCAATGCATATTTGCCCGTCATCACCGCGCCATGCATGGTCTCAATATCCGACATCGCCGGCGCAAATGCCGTGCCACGCTGCATGTACAGCGAGTGATTTTCTGCACCAACCGCCAACGCCAGATCCACCAAGCCCGTAGATACATCCTTCACCGCACAGTGCACCGCCATACCACCCGCAGAACAGGCACTCTCTACGTTAATGATCGGCATGTGGCCGCACATGCCCAATTGCTTCAGTATCGTCTGGCCAACGACGGTGCCGTTTGTGGCATTGCCTACATAGGCCGACTGAATCATCTGTGGACGGTCGATATTGGACTGGCGTAGCGCTTCCAGCGCCGCCATCCGGCCCAGCACATCAAAGTCGGCTTTATGCCTCCTGAAAGGCGTCTCTCCAACACCCGCGATAAAGACATCACGAAGCAATTTCATTAATACTCTCCTATATCAACTGCTGAAATCAGGTTTCCTGGATTTAAGCAGGAACCAATTTAGAAAATTTATAACTGGTAATTGGCAATCCGTCACGGTTGATACGGATGGTGCCTACTGTGAGCTCCACTTCTTCATCGCACTGATAGCTCTGCGGCTCGCCTTCCAACTGCGCAAAAATTCGCAGATCCTCGGGCAGATCGATATAGCCGAATATGTAGGGTGTCTCCATACCCGCCTGACCAATATAAATATCAGTGACACTGTAAAGCTTGCCTCGCCGACTCAGCGGCACCATATCAAACTGCTCGCCCCAGCACGTTGGACAGGTACTCAGTTTCGGGAAATCCAACTGACCACAACCCATACAACGGTACCCCTTCAGAAAAGGCGGCGATCCGTCTTCCGGTACCTCTAAAAGTTCAGGATGGTAAAAGGTGATATCTGCATCTTCCTTTGGCTGCTTCGCAGGCTTTTTTTCGTCGGACATTCAAATCTCCTATGACATCATCTGAAAACGATCAAAATTAAATCCGCGGAAGTAAATGTAACTATTTTTATTTATAAAAGTGAGCACAATTCAATTCCATGTCACTCTTACAATGCAAACGGGAGGCCAATCAGTAAAAGACAAGCAAATTAATACCCAAAAAAAATATCTCTCTGATTTATAAATGTATTTTTTAAAATAAACTGGGGTTAAGTCAAAACTAAAATTTTTCTTACCCACCCCATACCCCTGATAGAATAAATAATATTTGTCAACTTAAAAGGGGGTTAGAACTCATTGCCCAATATTATCAATACCAGGAATTAGAATAACGTTGCTCAACTTCAGAATCAGAACTCTTCACCGGAACAGTAATCTGAAATGAATATTCTTAGATGCATCTTTACACACCGGAATAAACGAGCCCTCTATCGAGGATTGAAGAAAATGCAGTTTGAACTAGACATAGGTGCGCTGGCTTTCAATCTAAAACGTTTACTGGTGCAGGATGTTGATCGAATTGCATTGCTGCCCGCATAGGATAAATCCGGCTGCATTTTACCTAATGGGCTCATTGATGGCGGAAATGCCGATTCAGGCGGGTGAAGACGGGGCAGGCCTAAGTTCAGCCCACATAACCTCATGCGCTTTATTGCTTGTTTTTGAGTTAAACGACAGATCCCAAATATACTTGTCCACTTCCACTTTTGTGCAAAGGTGTAGTGATGGGGTTTGAGAGTAGTATCTGCAATGCAATTATAACTTAGATTTGTCACTACCCTCCGCAAGCTTTACAACTATGCTGTTTTCTTATCAGTACCTGACTAAAAAACATCTGCTTTAAATCAATCAGTAGTAATTTACCCGGAGTAATGTCCCCTATTCCGGCGATTAGTTTAATTGCCTGCATCGCCTGAAGGGCGCCTATTACTCCAGTGAGTGGAGCCATTACGCCATTTTGTGAGCAACCAAGCAATTCATCGTTAGCCGCTGGATACAGGCATTGGAAGCAGGGACTTTGCGCTCTACTCGCATCGAAGATGATAACTTGACCTTGAATTCCTATTGCTGCTCCAGATACTAAGGGCTTTTTATACTTTAAACAGGCATTGTTGATTTCAAAACGGGTATGAAAATTATCGCAACAGTCTAGAACCACATCTACTTCAGCCACTTGTTTCTCTAATGCGACGCCCTCAAGTTTTTGATTAATTGCAGTTACTTCAATATGCGGATTAATAGCTCTTATTGCTGCCTCCGCAGAATCGGACTTTGGCGACCCGATATCTATATACGTATGAGCGATCTGGCGCTGGAGATTCGTTATATCAACTTCGTCGAAATCTGCGATAACCAAATGGCCGATTCCAGATGCCGCCAGATACAGCGCTACGGGGCATCCAAGTCCACCAAGCCCTACGATAAGCACCTTTGACGCAAGCAGTTTTTCCTGGCCAGCCACATCCAAATCTGAAAGCATAATCTGTCGGCTATATTGTAATAATGCTCGATCATCCATACGAACTCCCTGATGTATCGTTTTTAATTCTAGGAGACCATCAATTAGCAATTATCGCGCCGAGGCCTATTGATTCGCAGCGGTGAGGTGAGCATCATCGGTGCCAGTGTGATTAAGGCGAAGTAAAACCACCCGGGCAAGGACAAGGTTGACCGTAACATGCCGGATGAAGAAGCGGGCCCCAGCGTCAAGCTAGGTTTCGGACGGTCAACGCAAGACAACCTATGGTTTTAAAGCGCTTATTAATACGGAAGAGGATGGTTTTGAGACCTTTGATTAAACCTTACCGACTAGAAAGCCACCAACTTACCGTCAACCAGTGTTAAATTTACCCGCGAATCCAGCAATCCCTTTGGGTCGATGCAGCTGAAATCCCTGTCCATTAATACCAGATCGGCTTTCATACCAGACGCAATTTGACCGGTTTTTTGGCTATTGCTCAGATCCAGGTATCCCCCGGCTCTCGTATATAAATCTATTGCACATTCTAGCCCGATACTTTCCGACTTGTAGACCGAACCCGCGTGACACGTATTGCGCGTCCAAGCTACGTAGATACCTGTTAATGGATTTAGGATGCCTAGCGGTGCATCCGAACTAAAGGCAACAGAAATACCCGCCTCAAGCAAACTTTTTATCGGATACCAACTTTCAGCAGCCCCCTGCTGAGTGAGTTCAGCCTCAGGAATGGAGAATTCGTAAAATAGCGCTGGTTGCATAACCAGAACCTTTCCATTCCCATGCAGTTTATTCCAGAGCGATGGCGGACAAACAGGACAGTGTTCGAACCTGATAGGCCATAAAAGTGGGTGGCCGTCAGAGGCGAGGCTATCCAATACCTCCAAAGCCATTTTCAACAAATAGGAACTGCCCGTATGCAGAGATAACTGGAACCTATGATCCAGCGCTTTACGGATATAAAACTCTACTATTGCCGCATCAGGCTGTTCAGTTCCTAACAGTTCGTCTACTGCGATTTTTGCCGCACCCAAACATAACCCGTCTTTACCATATCCAGAACTGAGCCCCTCCGCCACAAACTGATCCAGCAACTGCGCACCTGCCATCATTTGTACCCTTGGCGTTAGTATTCCGGCCTGTTTATATGCGTTATAACGACGCCAGGAATCGAGCCCATTGGTCCAGCTCGTGTCATGTACACTGGTAATTCCGAATGACAGTAATTTCCGGTTAAGCGCTCTGACGCCTGCCTCAATTTCAGTTTCACTTAATGGCGGCACACAATCGCTAACGCGTTTATCGTTGCCGGTAAAAATGCCTCTTAGATTCAGGCCGTAATTGGCGGCTGCCAATGCATCCGGCCCGTGGTTAATCCCAGTCCGTTTTAACGCTTCGCTATTCATGATGCAGGTTTGTCCGGTATCATCGATCAACAGCAGCGGGGCCGATTGCGTGACGCTATCCAGACGATGACAATCAAGATGCATACTATGAAGCGAATCGCTTGGGTAATTCGCCACCCGGATCCATTCGCTAGCCCCTGACATTGGGGTTACAGCGCTAGCTAGATCTTCCAGAGAGACAATTTGCCGTTCCTTGCAATCGATGTAGCTATGCATCAACGCCATCGCCATCGGATGGCAATGCGTATCAATAAATCCCGGCAGTAATGTCCCGCCATCGCAATCGACGACCTCAGTATTTTTTGACACATGAGATCGCCATTGCGAGCCAACGCCTACCTGAGTAATTCGATCATGACTAATAACTACATAGGTATCCGGTTTAAATTTACCCTCGATAAAAACCGTACTTGCATTGACCAGGATTATTTCTGCTGTTTCGGCACCCATCAAAGCCTGCCTGCAGACCGGTGGGCCCGGTAATAATGTTTGAGTGCTTCAATTAGCCCTTTATCGAAAGGCGTATATTCCAGCCCCAGACAATCCTTCAGCATGACCCCGGAATAGAGCAGGCTGGTATCCGGAGGGAATGGCCAGGTTATGCCTTTCCCTTGGGCTTCCCGATCACTTAATTTAATAGTTTCGATTCCGCCCTTTACCGCCCGATCCAGACAATTCAGGATATGCTCGTAGGAAATAGTCTCGTCGGAAGCAAGATTGAATATCTGGTTAAGCACGCTATCGTTACCGATGCACTTGATAATGGCATGCGCCATATCAACCACCCAAATAAAACTGTATAGAGCATCCTGTTTTTCCGGCACCTCAACCGCACACTTAGCGATGATTTTATCAAAAAAATAACTTTCTCTCGGCGCGTAATTATAAAACCCGTAGATAATCGCCGGCCTGATAATACTGTAATCGAAACCATAACTAACCGCGGCATTCTTTAGGGCCTGCTCCGCCTGGAGCTTGAGAAAGCCGTAATCAGCAAACTGTCCCAACGCTTCCTGTCGCCCCTCCAGCACAGCGGCGCTTTCGTCCAGCCCATGAGCATTGGCGGAACGATACACGCTCGTGGTGCTGATAAGAATATAGTGCCTGATCTCTCCCTTTAAGTGGCAAACCAGATTATCAATATGCTCGGGTTCGTAGGCGCAAAAATCGATCACGGCATCCCAAACCAACGCTGGAATATTTTCCGCAACGGCTTGCGCGTCCCCCCGATCGCCGACAAGTTCGGTCACGCCGTCCATGCCTAACGGTACCCGGCCGCGGTTAAACACATAGGTTTGGTATTGTTTGAGTGCACTTAGTTCTTCAACCAGCACTCTGCCGCAAAAATAACTGCCGCCGATGATCAGAATATTTTTCACATCCACATTGTTAGCCATGCCAAACATCAACCTGTCTAAGCGCTTCATCCACAATCGAATTATGTATTTCCTGACCATGATCGAGCATAAATTTGCTGTCCAGGCTACTCAACCCCTGACGGCGACACTCATCGATTAATATCCCGCAAAGCTGCTGCATTAATGACTGAATTTTGTCACAGTCCGTGGACATGATTATCCCTTTGACATGTTCGTAGGTAGCCTCGCCCAACAGCGGCAACACCTTAACTGCACAATGAATCCATTTGTAGAAAGGCGCATAGGCTTTATTGAGAAGAAATACCAGAGACATAGCGTCATTGCAAAACTTGGTCGCCGCATAACGAGCGGCGTAGAACTCCGATCTTTGTATCGCACGCGCGTAGTTGTACTGTCCGGACTGACCCAAGTGCATGCATCTGGCTCCTATCTTGGCGCGCCGTACATCCTCCGGATAAAAGGCCTTCAATTTGGCTTGAATCATGGAAAACTGCCCTAGGTCATCCCTGAAAATACGTCCGGCAGTAGCGGCCGCAAGATAATTTTCGGGAATACGCATCCATTGCGCCAGATTATCGGGAGCATCTGGCAAACCTATGTAACGACAATAGAACTGTCCAATTTCGAATACCCCTACCCGACCGGAACCCCATTCGCTTTCCATCCGTCGATAGCCCCTGTATTCCTGCGGCAGCGTTTCATAGGCCCGGCTCAGCGCATTACCGATGGCAGCAAAGTCCTCCGCCGTTAACCAAAGGCAAAACCCCGGCCCCCAATCATGGTCCTGCGAGAACTTATCATCGAAGCCGTAACATTCCGAGCCATCACCCATCAGCCCCACAGCAATTTTCCCGGCATATTCACCAAACCGATCAGCAATTAATGACGCACCATGTTCCAGATAAAACTGCTCCGCTAGCGCAAGCCCCTGCATTTGCTTTAGTCCCCCTTCACCTTGTATTCCATCACATACGCTTGGATAACCCCGGTAAAGGCACCCGCAGCAACGCTTTCCTCAAGGTTTTTCGCCACCTCCGCACTCAGGTATTTCTCACCGCACTGTTCACAGAGTGTAGCCGGTACTTTCTTTATTACATAAAGTTCACCGTCCAGCCTAAAATCATAGTTACCGGCCAGGATCGATTTAAGATCGCCACCACAGAAATAGCAGCTACCAAGATCTGCATTCACAGTTTGTTCCTCCTGGCCCGCGCGCTTCACGGGCGTTGACCATTGCGGCCGATTGGGTTGATAAGTCCAAAGTATGAGTTGCTGAGGGGAATCGGCCGCTGACCGCATCAGATGACGCGCACGCTTGCCATTCTCAGAACTCCACACGACACACAGCAGCTGTGAATCACCCCTGTGCTCATTTTTATGTTCTTCGATCAAATAGCCCTGGCTAAGGGTTTTTTCAATTTCGACGGTACTAGTCTCCCCCGCCGCTATCTGGCGAAAGACCTGTTCCGTAAGCTGGTACTCCGCGCTGCAACCTGATTTTTTATCTCCAGCCATTATTGCTCAACACCGGTAAAAATCTCTTCTCCCTTTTCATACAGACGGCCTAATCGTTTATTGGCATCGTAGCGGGCAAGCTCGGCATCCGCTTCGCTCATTCCCCGCTGTTTAATCCAGGTCTCCAGGTTCACTCCACCAGGGCGCCATTTTTCTACCGTTTCACGCTCGTATATCCAGGCTTTATTAACGGCACCCAGCTTAGCCAGAACTTGCCATACGTTATCTCGCTCCTCCTTGTGGCAATAAACACACATGACGCAGCTCGATAGCCCAAATTCGTCAATCTTTTTTCGATCATATTTAGCCGCCGGAACGGTTTTGTTTTCTACGTAGGGATCCAGCGTTTTCGCAAACTCATCCATCTCATTACGGTCAGCAAAGAGTATCCATTTTCCCCAGGATTCCAGATATTGGCTATTAGTTAGCGGGTTACCCTGAAATTGAATGTAGTTATAATTGCGGTAAACATGCTCCCAGGGGAATATGAATATAAAATGCGATTCAGGGCGATCCACAATCATTATCGTGCCTCTTCTCAGGGTATGTTGATGGGACCCTAGCCACCAGCCACTGATGGAATAATATAAACCTCGTCTGCTTCCCTAATCCGGCTTGCCAACCCGTCTAAGTAAAGCACATTTTCACCATTGATAAGCACTATCATGGTCTGCCGCACAGCACCATCCTCAATCAGGGATTCACAAAACCCGGCATGCTCCTGCTCAATCATCTGGAAAAGCTCCATCAGGGTCTGGGCATCGCTATCAGGTATCGCGTAGGTATACTCACCACTAATGCTAGTGTTCGCATCCTGATTAATTCGAATGTTAATTTTCACTTAAGGTTTCCTCGGCGTGCTTAATGTCCGTAAAACCGTTGCTTCGCACCAGGTAATCCAACGCCTGTAAAGCCAGGTTATTATTGTCCCGATGTGCCTCATTGATATGAGAAAAATAAAGCTTTATTGTTTGCGGACTGTAAGTCTCCAATTCAGACTTCAGGTATTTTGAAAAATCGCTGCCGTCATCTCTTTCGGTACTTTTTCGGCAAACGCGCCGGTAGAGTGCGGGATAACACGATTCAATTTCACCTTGCCATTGGTGTTCAATGGTTACAATGGGTGCAACCATTGGGTGCGGATTCTGCGCACCCAGCATGTCATCCATACGTGCATACTTTTCCATTAACAGATTCCGGCCCTGATCACGCGCCTGTTCCAGATCATTCAGATAGGAGGCTAGCAACGCTTCACTCCAGGTTGAAAATAGGCTCACACGAATGCGTTTGAACTGTTCCGGAGATTGCTGGCAGGCAACCGGCTTCGCACTCTTAACCCGCTGAAACATCTGCCATTCAGCTTTGACAACCGCTTGTATCAGCGCCTTCTTATCAAACGTTTGACCAGGCTTCATATCTGAGCATCGCCGCACTGGCTTTGGTTAACTCCTTGGTGTCTTGAAGGAACTGCACATGACGGCCATAATCGGCCCTCAGGGTTTGACGGATCGAGCTGCTGCATTCAATACCCACCGTCAGTAAACTAATACGTTTTTTGCGGCAGTATTCGATCGCCTCCTTTACTCCGCAACCCCAGTTCGAAGCACCGTCGGTTACATGGATAACAAGGCTTTTTCTGGCAAGATTTTTTAACTTGATAGCGGTAGCGATAATCGCTTCACCCGAAGCTGTCTTACCATTGGGGTGAATGGTGTACATAGTGCCACTTCGATATAACTCGGAGATTCTGCAGCTTCCGTTTACCTCATTATAGGCAAACAACTTGGTATTCTTATTGTAGTCATGCAAGGCACTGAACAGCGTCTGAAACACCACTTCGGTTTTGTCCCACTTCACCGGGTCTGCCATCGAACCCGTTGCATCCACCAGCAGCACAACATTGCGCTCCAACTCGTAATAATGTTTTTTCTGTTGGAAGGCCTGGCTGTTAGTGCAAGCACGATAAAGGCGTCTGCGATCAATTTTTCCGGAGGTTAAACCCCGGTTGAAATGAGTGCGCCTGCGAGCCAGCATCATCACTTCACGTTTTAATTTATGATACATCTTTTGATCGACCTTATTTTTGGCAACCATCAGAATATCATTGCCTTCGATAGGCACCACTGCCCCCGAGTTGGCAACATTATTTCTAACTTGCTCGGTATAATCCCTCGCCTTGTTCGGCAACATCCGATTAATCTGGTCCTGATAGCTCAGAATCGTCGCCTTGACCGCTTCCTGGTCTGCCTCTTCCCGCGCCATCTCCTCTTCAAACTTATCACTGAGCAAAAACTTGTCGCCCCGGTCTGTCGGCCAGAACTTCACCAGATCAAGAAACTCCGGCCACACCGACAGATAAAGATCCAGCCGGGCTCGGCCCCGCTCATCAATTCCACGGATTGCTTTACACCCGTGCCGCAATGCCTCCACAATACGATTGAGCACTTCAACCGGTGGTCGATAAAACTTCTCAAGGGAGCCCCGCTCGGTCAGACCGCCCACAGACCGGTCCCGATACCCTTCCCGATACTTTTCCGGGTCTTTATCCGTCGCCAGCATCCACCAGTGCAGCAGAGCCTCTGCCACCGTCGGCGGCGAAATCAGTTGCTTCGCCATTTGCTTGAACTTCCAGCCCCGGGCTACCTCCGTATACAGCCCCAATACCTTATCCCGGCTCAATGAATCCAGATAAACCTGCTCACAAATATCAAAAAACAGATTGAACTTGTATTCGTACTGCGGCGGCAAATTCAACGCTTCCAGCGCCATATCCTTGTATCTCTGACTCCACTCCTTGTGCCAATACGCTTGCTGAATTGCCAGCCCGGCCATAATATCGGTTTTAGCCGCGGGGATAGGGTACTTGCCCATCGCAGGTCTTGGATTTAGGGGAATGCTGTTTTCCACCTCCATGCCCGCCCACACTAGGTTGCCTGCATTACGACCCACATAAGACGTTATCTCTCGCAAAGCCAACAGCAATTTCGCCAACTCAACCGCCTCGACGGGTGACTTGTCCCGGCGCCAATTTTCGGAATAGCCTTGCTCCCCTTTAATAAGAAAGCGTTTACCTGTGGGTAGGTCAAGAGCAACCACGTTATCTGGATTTTTATTCATGATGTGCAACAAATTTATCAATTAGCGGCCATTGGCACCTACTTTTACCCAAATACAACATATTCGAGCTGCTCCTTTTCCTTGCTGCCATCCTTCAAATGCAGTGAGAGCAGCAGCGATTCCAGGGTACTCTTGTCGGTCTGCAGGCTAGTCACCAGAGCTTCTTTAATGGTGGCGCCCGCCGCGACCATCTCCCCTATCATCAAGGTTGTTCTGGTCGAGACTTCGACCTCGAACTCGCCGTTACCGCGCAATTGATTGATCGCATCAATGATTTCCAAGGCACTCTCGTCACCGATACTTGTCTTTTTCTGCAACACCTCTTTTTCCACCTCGTTGGGAAGATAGTCCATTAGCGTGACATAAAAACGATCACGTAGCGCAGGGTCTAGCAGCTCTGTTCCGACAAACTCATCCCCCTCGTTCAAGGTTGCAAAAAACACCACACCCTCGGCCACTTTGATCAGCCCCAGTTCATCCAGCCAGACTTGACGATCATCTGAGAGCAGAGAAAAAAGCATATTAAGGGCTTTGGGATGTTCTGGCCGATTGATCTCCTCAAGGTGAATCACGCAGTTGGGTGTCTGCAATGCTTCGGGGAAAAGGAACTGACGGTATTTGGTCTCACCGTTCTCCAGCGCATACTCTCCGAAAAGCTGCCCTGGCTCGGAAAGAATACCCACCTGAAATGTCGCCAGTGGCAATCCATAGGTCGCTGCATATTGGCGAACGAGAGAGGATTTACCACACCCCTGACGACCGGCCACCAGCACATTAACCGGGTGCTTACGCGAGATTTTCTGTACTTTGTCCAGCACGCTGAGAATTTCAGTGCTGGCGTAATAGTATGGATCTATCTCAGGTACGTGGAGTGATTTAAAATTCTCAACAGGTTGTTGCATAGTGTTCTGCTCTTTTTAGTGATAGATTCCCCAGAGGTCACTTCCAAGGAGTTCCCGCCAGGTCAAAAATCACCCTCCAGACTTTACTAGCTGGAGGGTGATTAGAGTTGCGAAACTATACGTGTTCGCGAAAAGAGAGTTTGCCCTCTTCGTGACGGGTGCAGGTCATGTTCATAACATCCCTGATCCAGCGCTTCCACACCGCACCCGCTTCTGTTCGGTTCGCGGTGCACTGACCACTATTCGGGTCGGTCGGATCTGGAATCTGCCATTTGCAAGACCGACAGGGCTTGCAAGTACTGTCTTCACGGTGTAATTGACTGGCTACTACACTCATACGATATTCTCCTGTATTAGTGAAAAAACTTGGCCGACAATTCCCATTGCCGGCCAGTTAGAGGGTTTAGAGTTCAACGTTCAGAAAATCCAGATCTTCGCTGCTAAACTCCTGTTCATTGCGCGCGATGATGGTATTTTGCCCGTAGGTCGGGATATCCACGAAGCGAGCGCTGTAACCGGATACACGGACGATCAGATCCTGATGTTTTTCTGGTTCTTTTTGCGCAGCCTTCATCTCATCCGTACTCACTACATTGAACTGCACGTGGTCAATATTCAAATCATGCCAGGTCTGCATGTATGATTTCCATATATCAAATCCGTAACCACTGCGAATCATGGACACCGACAGCCGTTGATTAAGTAGATTGGCTTTCTGATTATCCTGGACCTTAGCGACCGATTTAAGCACCGCAGTGGGCCCCTTTTTATCAGTACCCATATAGGGCGAGATTCCACCATCATCGGCGACTTCACCACCAAATCGGCCATCCGGAGTGGGCCCTGTACGGGTTCCAACTTCCATATACAGCCCAACGGCCTGCCCGACCGGCAGTACCGGCCCGCCTGAATAGTTACGGATCTTGACCATTTCCCCACCTAGGATGTCTTCATAGAAATCCTTGATCAGGGTATCGGCATAATCATCATCGTTACCCCATTTGGGTGCGTTTTTGAAATCCATGCGCATCTCTTCGTAGCCTTCCCAATTAGCGCGCAGCGCTCCACACACCTGGTCCATAGTGTATTTTTTCTCCTCAAACACCAGTTTCTTGAGCGCGACTAAAGAGTTTGCAGCAACGATACTGGTAATGGGATTGTGCCAGCCATTAGGCTGCTCAGAGAGCACCACAGCATCTACGCCCAGTTCCATACAGCCATCATCAATAGCTGAGACAAAGGGCTGCTGCAGAAATTTCCCTTCCATATGCCGGCTCACATCCTTGCAGCGGATACAAAGGCTGATCGCATAGGCATACTGCTTGCGAAACGCCTCCCACAGATCTTCAAATTTATCAAAATTACGCGGATCACCGGTTTCCGGCCCCAGTTGCATATCTGAATAGGACCAGTCGTAGCCATTATTCAGGGCGATTTCTAGCAACTTTGCTGGAAATAGCGCGCCGCCCCCTTCCGAGCGGGTCTTCTGGGACTTGCGCCGCCCGGTGAGTCCCGGAGACATACAGAGCACATTCGCCCAGGAGTGGGCCTCCTCTTGCGTAGCGCCATTACCATTCAGGCTAAACTTCCCGTAGTCCAACATCTGTTTGACTCCCCTTTCGTCATGTTTGATAGAGGGGTAGCCCAAGCCATCACGGATACATTCGAACACCAGACGCAGGGTCTTGTTTCTGTTGACGCTCGAATAACGGAATACGATGGAGGGTTCAGTGGTCCGTATATTGCGTGCCGCTTCCAAGATGGCATCGGTCATATCGGTGCAGGCATCCGAACCATCCCCGTTGGTGCCACCAAGAGTGAGAATAAAGAGGTCGTTGGAGCCAGGAAAGATCTCGCGATAAGCCCGCGATTTGCCGGCGCCGTGCTCTGAAATCTTCAGACGCTCCATTTCGACCAGTTCTACCACCTCTTCGAATTCCATCGGCTGAAAGCTCTTTTCTACCACGCTTTTGTGATAATAAGGCCAAAGCAGCCGATCCTCCAACTGAGCAAACCCACTGGCATAACGGTCAATGGCGTGACAGACCAGAAATGTAAACCATTTCGCCTGAAAAGCATCCTTCAGACCCCGACAAGGCTCAGCTGGAACGCGGTAACAGATATCAGCAATTTCCATCAACTCTTCGCGCCGCTTCAGATCAGTTTCATAGTGCTCTGCCACTATATGACACAATCTAGAGTACCTTCTGGCCCAACTGATCACCGCCTTGCAGGTGATAATCATCGCCTTCCAATTATCGATCTTGTCCAGCCACTCCAGTCCAGTGGTGCCGTCCCAAGGGAGTTTCTCCATCTGTTTATAAGCGTTACTAACATTCTCTTCCGCCAGTTTGATACGCGTTAACAGCCCATCTTCCAACACTGTTTCGTAGGGGGGGATGAGACTATTATACCCAGAGGCAAATGAAGGCCCCTCCATGGTACTTACCTGGTACATTCTCGTCAGGTCCACCGGATCGAAATATTCCTGACACTTGGACTGCAGGCTGTGCGGCTTCCAGTAGTCGTTTATTTCAGATGCCTCCTTGACCGGTTGTGGTGCGTAGTCGCTGATCAGATAGTCCTGCACTGCCATGTAGGAGAGTTCCGGATAAAGTGGAAACTTATTGGGATCTTCCGCATGGTAACCCACGATAAATTCATCCTCCTGGATCACCAGCGTCATGTTATCCAGAATATGCTTAAGACCCAGCGCTCGGCGAATGACCTCCGGTTTGCCATCATTGGCTTTGTGCGCCTCCGTAATCAAACGCATCCGCTCGATACCTGCACTGACACCCTTTTCAACAAACTCGCCTGCCGATGCGTGCTTCCAGCGACAACGTGCCTTCAGTCTTCGAGTGCGTTCCGTCGATGGCCGAGCGAGGTGCTCATGCAATTCATCATCGGGAATATCCTGCTCCGCCTCATTCTCCGGGAAAAACTCAATCTTTTTGCCCTTGTGATCTATTGATGTCACTGTGGTCATATCTATCTCCTCAAATTATTTCGACTACCGGCTACCAGGTCGGTATTGTTCACAACAGCCGTCTTTTTCTGAAACAGGCTTCGCAAGCCAGTACTTTCCTTTTTCGTCCTGCTTTTCGACCACGCAATCCCCTTTAGCGGGCTTGTAATCATCCGCGTCTTCAGGTACGGAAAAAAAGAATTCACACTCTTTACAAGTTGTCATCACTGCTCCTCCTAGATAAATTAATGGATGCTTAAGTTCGGTAGCTAAACACTCCCGCTACTGTCTCTGCTTTATCGCTTCAAATCACCCTTACTTCAGGCATTTACCACGTCTCTTTTACCCACACCGGTCATCCCACCAATGGTCACACTCCTGATTCCCAACTCCTTTACTGACCGGGCAAAAGGCAATATCGTTTCCAGCGCCATGTCCTCCAGCTCCTCAAATCCAGGAACACGCGCCAAACCCAACTGCTTATATTTACCATCGCCATAACTGTGGAACGGCAATAAATCAACACCTGCCAGTTGCGACACCCGCGGCTCAAGATAAGCCAGGTAAGCCGCAAAATCCTCTTCGCTGTCATTAAAGCCCGGAATCAACGGCAGATGAATGCGCAACGTCGCCCCTGACGCCAACAACCGCTCTATATTGGCCAGCACCGGCTCCAGTGAACCTCCTACAACTTCCTTGTGCCGCTCACCATTGAGCGTCTTAATATCGACAATAAACAGATCTATCACTTCGAGCAGCGGCGCCACCTGCTCCCACTTCTGAAAACAGCAGGTCTCTATCGCTACATGAACCCCCGCTTCCTTGATCGCCTTCGCCAGCGCATAGCTGAACTCCGGAAAAAACAGCGGCTCGCCACCACTGATCGTTACCCCGCCACCACTGTTCTGATAAAAAAGTTGATCTGAAAGCACCTCCGCCTTGATCTCCTCCAGACTCAGCTGCTGCCCAACAACTTCCCTAGCCAAGGAAGGACATTCAGCAACACAGCGCATGCAACGAATACAGAGATCACGATCAATTTCAAGTACCCGGCCTTTCTTGGTATCCGTAATCAGCCGAGACGCCTGCTGCGGACAAATCTCAGCGCAATGGCCGCACTTGCTGCACTTGCGCTCGTCATAGTAGTATTCCCGACCCGAATCCTGGGTCTCGGGGTTGTGACACCACGGACAGTGCAATGGGCAACCCTTGAAAAAAACCGTACTCCGAATGCCAGGACCATCCTGCAAACAGAATCGCTGTATTTCCGTTACCAACGGGATTCGCACAATATAGGGCCTCAAAGTTGAACTAATAATTTCTGTTTGTCTTTTTCAACAATAAGGGCAAACTCTATACCAACTTTTAAAAAAACCTTCAACGTTGGCCCAGCATATTGTTTTATATAATGTTTTTATTTAATTATTGTAAATATCAGCTCAAAACAGGCAACGATGTACGCTTGTTAACAAATGTTTAATCGATAATATTTGACAAGTATTCATCCTTTGAATATTGTTGGCCAATAATATTAAATTAGCCCTTGGACTACGATTTTCCTGATTTAGGGGGGTGATGAATTAACCTACAGTTCAAACAAACTGTCTTCCAACAAAGGAGGAATTGGTTTCATTAGAAGCCTAATGGCAAGGCCCGGTTCTCTCTGACCGGGCACGAAAGAGGTTCCAGCTAACGTTTAACCTGTGGCTTGTTCGATGAAAAATGCGCATAGCGCGGTTTAGGCCATTCCAAAATCCGCAGAGCCAGACGCATTCACCAAACGGCCTAAAACAGAAGTACGAATTACGACGTGAGGAAGAAGCATCGCCCATGGCAATGAAACCCTTATCCAAACAAAGCTCACTTTGAGTGCTACTGTGCATGAAAATATTTGGTTCGGCTAAATACGACTCCACCGACACCTTTCCCATAGCATAAGCCCTGCCCTACTAATGAGGTGATTTTCAATGCAAAAGCATCTAACCACGCCAAACACGGATCAGGTAAAGAACATAGAACTCAAATTCACCTACCTCAACAAAGATATCGAAGAGCGGTTCCCCTATTTCAAAATTCTCACAAAAGAGTTGCGCTTCTTTCCTGAAGAAGGGCTGATATGGTTAGCAAACGATAGCGTCGCATTACTCCACTTGAACACTCTCGGGCAAATACGCAAACAGCTAATTGATGTGTTAGGTGTCGGTAAAGCAAAGGGTATTCTAACCCGGTTTGGATACCATCTGGGGGCAAGGGGCGCGTTGGCCGCTAAGAGATTACGGGTTGGCAACCCGGAATTAAATGCTTTTCTGCTCGGCCCTCAACTGCACACCCTCCATGGAATGGTTTACTCGGACCCAGCAAAAATAAAGGTAAACATCAAAGATGGTAAATTTCATGCAGATGTCATACTGCACCATACTTTTGATTCACAAAATAACCTTAACAATTACGGCATTTCAGCAAAACCCGTGTGCTGGATTCAAACAGGTTACGCGGCCGGTTACTCATCAACTTTTTACGGCAGGGCAATTGTTTACAAAGAGCATCAATGTGTCGCCATGGGACATCCACAATGCCGCATGGAAGGCAAGCTACTGGAGCAGTGGGACGAACACGAAATTCTTGAGGAGCAAGAATCTCTGAAAACAATAGTTGTCATGCCCCCAAAAACCGAACTGCGAATTAATCGATCTTCTGTAGATAACAAATCCAAAGCCCAGGCGCCCACGGGAAGCCTCAGAAATATGATAGGGGCATCTTCATCCTTTATGGCGGCCTATTATCTTGCAAAGCGGATCGCCAAGACTTCGGCAAGTGTTTTATTGCTGGGTGAAACAGGGGTGGGGAAAGGCATGTTTACCAACATGATACATGAAATGAGTGAACGCAAAGACCATGCATTCGTCGCAATCAATTGCTCTGCAATACCGGAAAATCTGGTTGAAGCCGAATTGTTTGGGGTTGAGGCCGGAGCATATACCGGCGCGAACAAATCACGCATAGGTAAATTCGAACAAGCCGATGGAGGGACTTTATTTTTAGACGAAGTCGGCACACTCTCTGACTCCGCACAAATCAAATTACTCAGGGCCATCCAGGAAAAGGAAATTGAACCGATTGGAGGAACCAGTATTAAAAAAGTCAATGTGCGCATCATTGCTGCAACCAATATGGATCTACAAAAAGCAGTTTCGCGCGGTGATTTCAGAGCAGATTTATTATACCGAATTAATGTTTTCCCAATCAATATTCCATCTCTGAAAGACCGCAAGGAAGATATTCCTTTATTGCTGGATTATTTTTTACAAGTATCAAACTCGTCGAATAACAAGAATATCCCCGGCTTTACCGATCTCGCTACTGATGTGTTGTACCAATATGATTATCCAGGGAATATCAGAGAGCTGGAAAACCTCGTGGAGAGAGCAGTTGTGCTCACAGAGGACAATAAGTTTATCGATACCGAACACTTATTTGTCTCTTCTGAACAGTTGTCTTCGACGCTAATGGAGCTCGATCCTTCTGGAGGCCTTAGAAACAAAACATTGTATTCTACTGCAGAATCTTCGCTTGATTCGCTATTAGAGGACGACGTTGACTTCTCTGAGTTTGAAATTGGACTTATTAACGCCGCATTGCGAAAAACGGAGGGCAACATTTCAAAAGCAGCCAGAATGCTGAAAGTAAAGCGAGGCTATCTCAACTACAGATTAAATAAGTCCCCATATTAAAAGGGGTAAAGCGTCCATGGAAAATCAAAATTACCCCCACAGTTACTTTGACTCAAGAATTTTTAATCCAGCTTTTTTCAGAACCGCCCGAAACAACACAACAGCCAACTGCACCAGCGGAATATCATTATGACCTCCAATTCAGAAATGAACGACACCCCTCTAAACAGCTTACTTTCGGATAAAGAAGACCTGCAGGGCCTGATCGACAAAATCGAATTTTCGCCTCAACATGGGAGAATCATGTTTGGCCCGGATCCAATATCCATTATGCATAAATCTGGATTGGTCGGATTACATAGAGAAGTCCTCGAACATTTGGGATCCAGGGAGACTGCGCGCTTTTTCGCGTTACTTGGATTCGAGTCAGGGCAACGGGACGCAAAATTTATTACCGACCAATTCAGCAACCAGAAATTAGATAAGATTTTCGATTCTATTATTCACCTGAGAGTAGTTCGTGGATTTATAAAAATGAAAACCTGCGAATTAAAAGTGAATTTAAAGCAACATCATTTTCTCCATGAAGTAGTATTTTCCGGAAATTTTGAGGTTGATACCGTCTTGCAAAATGAGGGCTTATCTAAAAGCCCTTCCTGCTGGGGACAAGTGGGGTACGCTACCGGTTACGCAACCGCCCTGCTAAACAGGCCGGCCATCTATAAGGAGGTGGAATGTGGCTCGACGGGGAACTCCCAATGCAAGATGATTGGAAAACTTGCTGACGACTGGCGACCGGAGGAAATAGCAACCGAGCTGGAATGTCTACCCATAAATAAAATCTTCGGAAATCTGTCGCACCCGGTTTTAATAAACCAAAGTCGTAAAACCCGTCGTACAGATCGCAGGGAGAAAAGTCCCCCCGATAATCCAGGCGGTATTATCGGTGTTTCTTCAGCTATAACCAGAGTCTTCGAAAAAGTAGCCAAAGTAGCAAAAGCAAAATCGCCAATTCTATTCCTGGGTGAAACGGGGGTTGGCAAAGAACGTTTCGCGCGGCTTGTTCACGAAATGAGCAACAGGGCCAACCAGCCATTTATTCCAATAAACTGTGCGGCCATTCCCAGCGAGCTGGTTGAATCAGAACTTTTTGGTGTGGAAAAAGGCGCTTTTACGGGTGCTGATCATTCTCGTCCGGGACGTTTCGAAAGAGCCAATAACGGCACTTTATTTTTAGATGAAGTGGGTGACCTGCCATGGGAAACCCAAACGAAATTACTGCGGGTCCTCCAGGAACAGGAAATTGAAAGAGTCGGGGGAGTTGGCTCAATCAACGTCGATGTTCGCATTGTAGCTGCGACCAACAGTAATCTTGAATCTGCGATAAGTGAGGGATATTTTCGAAGCGATCTGTATTACCGGTTGAATATCTTCCCACTTACTATTCCTCCGCTACGCGACCGTAAGGATGATATTCCGCTATTGGTCGATCATTTTATCAATCGCTTTAATACCGAGCATCGCCGAAATATAACCGGAATTACCCAAATTGCGCTGCAAAGATTATTGACATATCGTTTTCCAGGCAATATACGCGAGCTGGAAAACATTATCGAGCGCGCGCTAATTCTAACTGAAGATTATACGAACATAGACCTCGGGCACCTGCCATACGTTGAGGACAAGGCGATGAGTCTGGAACTTGGTCCACCACCTGAAGAAGAAAGCACCTATGATAACCTGTTCAACGAACTTGTAGGAAATGATAAAACCTTAACCGATATCGGGAAAGAATTTCTCGGCCAAGCCGTAGAAAAAAACAACGGCAATATGACACAAGCCGCTAAATCAGTAGGTCTTACCCGAATGCAGGTAGCATATAGATTGAAAGAATAAACTACCCCGTAGCATGCTGACGGGGTGTCACTCGGTACCACTCTGTTAGAACAACACCAACAAATGGTCGCTGTGAAGCTTCTGATAACTCCCGGGCAAACCTTTCACTGCATGGCGAATTAGCCAGGCACGCTTACTACAATTATCTATCGGGCATTTAGCAACTGTCCAGCAATCACCAGTTTCTGGATTTCACTGGTACCTTCATATATTCGCAACGCCCTGATTTCCCCGTATCGTTGGCAAACGCATTGACGCGGTCTATTTCAGCTTCCAGTTGCCTCTTAATTGTAATTTTTGGAATTCGCCAGGGACACGTTGGAGACGTTCTTCAAAACCTACGCTCGGTATATGCAATCGCAAAGTGACAACGCAGAATTGGACAAATTACTCAGTTTTGAAAAAAACTGGACAAATACTGGACAAGAAAAAAGGGGCAGAAATCGTAAAAATCTCTAACCCCTTGATTTATATGGCGGTGGGCCAGGGATTCGAACCCCGGGAGGGTTGCCCCTCAACGGTTTTCAAGACCGCCGCATTCGACCACTCTGCCAGCCCACCAGAGAGGCCAGCATATTACCCTATCGAGTCAAAGTGTCAATCCCGATTTGAGAATTTTGATAATTTTGTATAGATATTAATTGGCTATCGTTTACTATCAATGACGCTTGATTTTACACCATTTGTTAGTATGATCCTTGCACCACGAAAAGAGGGTATTTAAAGTCACACCCCTTGAAATCTGTTAGACTGAACTCTATCTAGAATTTATAATCTTATAATGTATTAATTAATACGAAGTGGAGTAACAACTATGCCAAGCAATCCCTATACGATTTCGGCCACTCAGCAATCGAGTGTTGAGATTAACAAGGTTCTGCGAAACACATACGCCCTTCTGGCAGTCACATTGCTATTAAGCGCAGTAACTGCTGGAATTTCTATGGCGGTCAACATTGGTTTTGGCGCGGCAATGATTATGAATCTGGTCGCAATTGGTCTGGTCTGGTTTGTTCTACCACGAACAGCAAACTCAATTAATGGTTTATGGGTCGTCTTTGCCTTTACCGGTCTGCTCGGCGCGGCGCTTGGGCCAACCTTGAACCATTACATGCAGATGACCAATGGTGGCGCTTTGATTATGCAGGCGCTGGGTACAACGGCGGTGGTATTTTTTGGCCTGTCCGGTTATGTGCTGACTACCCGTAAGGATTTTTCTTTCATGGGTGGTTTTTTGATGACCGGCCTGATCATTGCTGTTGTCGCCATGTTTGCACTCATAATTGCTGGATTCTTTGGCGTACACATTGCGGGAGCACATTTAGCTCTGAGTGCAGTTATTGCGCTAATCATGTCGGGCTTTATTCTTTTCGATACCAGCCGCATTGTTAACGGTGGCGAGCGTAATTATATTATGGCAACTGTTGCGCTTTATCTGGACATCTACAACCTGTTTGTCAGCCTGCTCCATCTTATGGGCGCTTTGGGTGGCGACGATTAATCATCACTGAATTAAAGGGAGCCCCGCTGGCGATCGCCACGGGGCTTTTTTTCGCTACACTAATATCACAAACAACTCTCTAACAACTCTGTCGAACCGCTCCCATGATATTTTCTCTAGCGATTTATGGCGCACCTTACGCTTCTCAGGCTCCTGACACCGCCTATCAGTTTGCGAATGCCGTCATAGCATCGGGACATAAGATTCATCGTATTTTCTTCTACATGGACGGTGTGCAAAATGCTACAAAACTGGCATCCCCGCCGCAGGATGAAGCCGATATCCCGGCCAGGTGGAGCCGGTTTATTTTGGATCATCAGATTGACGCGGTGGTCTGTATTGCCGCCGCATTAAGACGTGGTGTTATCAACGAAGAAGAGGCCAACCGATACGACAAGCCATCCAGTAATCTGGCGGAAGGTTTTACGCTGTCCGGTCTTGGCCAGCTTGTCGAAGCGGGAATCGAGTCTGACCGACTCGTTACCTTTGGCTATTAAGGCGCCGCTATGATGAACCCAAAATCCTTCCTGATTATCAATCGGCACAGCCCCTACCAGACAAACTCGGCCAAGGAAGCACTGGATGTAGCGCTAATGACTGCTGTATTTAACCAGAAAACCAGCGTACTTTTTATGGACGATGGGATCTACCAGCTGTTAAAAAAACAGGACCCGACAGATATTACACAAAAAAATAGCGCGGCGACCTTCCCCATGCTGGAAATGTACGATGTAGATGCCGTTTATGTGGAACAGGCATCTCTCGAGGCGCGCAACCTTAACGAGCAGGATCTGTTAATGCCGGTACAAGTAATCGACTCTGAAAGCCTAAGAGAGTTAATTGAAAACCAAACCATAATCCTTAACTTTTAACACACATGATTCTACATACGATAAACAAAAGCCCGCAGCATTCAGCAATCTCTGCATGTCTGAGAATCATAGGAAAAGGCAGCGCCATTCTGCTGATTGAGGACGGAGTCTACGCAGCCATTAGTCCCTCCCCTTTCCATAATCAACTCTGTGATCTGAAAATCTATGCACTTGAAGCTGATATTAAAGCCCGTGGCTTGAGCGATAAAGTGCTGCCTGGCATCGAGACAGTCGATTATCAAGGGTTCGTGGCGTTGACAGCACAGTATGACAGCGTTCAAAGCTGGTTCTGAAAATTGAATCATATTGATATGACAATGGAGAATCTTGTGGTCGACAAGGAAGGTTATTTACTCCATCTCGAGGACTGGAGCGAATCAGCAGCCCAAAGTATTGCGCTTAACGAAGGCATCGAGTTAACCGCGGATCACTGGCCAGTTATCCATCTATTGCGTGATGTTTACGACGAGTTTCAGCACACACCCATCACCCGCGTTTTCGTGAAAATTATGGCCGAAAAGCTGGGCAAGGAAAAAGGGCGCAGCATATACTTGATGCGCCTGTTTCCCGAAACTCCCATGCGCAAAGCCTGTAAAATAGCCGGCTTACCAAAGCCCACTAATTGCCTTTAGCACTCAACCAATAATAAAAAGGAGCAAACTCCATGTCAGACAGACTGTATTTTCTTTTCGGTGATATTGTTTCCAACTTGGTCACCGGCGCCCTGGCTGCGCTGGTATGTCACCTGATGGTGAGCCTCGGATGGAATATGATCCTGGCCATGCTGATCGGCATGCCGGTGGGAATGTTTCTCGCACTGGTGCTGGGACTATTGGTTTTTTATCGCCATTTTGGTGTCAATGAAGTCATGGTGCCGACGATGTTAACCGGCATGCTGTCGGGTATGCTCATCTCGATGCTGGTGGCAATGCAGCCTGTCAGCGTTTTACTATCCACCGGCCTTGGCGCTGCCATTGGCCTGATTTGCCTGGGCTTTTGTAATTATTGTGACTCGCTTATCCGTGGTAAAGCCAGTAAATCAGAGAATGGAGTATAGCCATGGACCAGATAACCAAACGAAAGTGGGATAAAGCAGCCAAATCCTTTGACTATATGGCCGGTATCGGTGCGGAGAAACGCTGGGCTCCGAGAAAACGGGCGCTATTCAGCCATATGGATGGAGAAATCCTCTTTCTGGCACTGGGCACTGGCCTGGATATTGAGTTCTTTCCTGAACACAAAACCATCACTGCCATTGATATAAGTGCCAGAATGCTCGAAGTGGCAAAACCCCGTATTGCTGATTACGCGGGCACCATTAATGCGCTGGAAATGGACGTCCACGATTTGGACTTCCCTGACAACCACTTTGATCAGATATACACTTCCTGCACTTTTTGCTCAGTCCCGCAGCCTGTGGAGGGGCTTAAAACTCTGTATCGTGTGCTCAAGCCTGGGGGGAAACTGCGCATGTTTGAACATACCGGAAGCCATTTCCAGCCGTTCAAATTCATGATGGATATTATGACACCTATCAGTGGGAAACTGGGGCCTGAAATGAACCGTAATACCACCGAAAATGTCTCTTTGGCCGGCTTTAGAATATTAGCAGTGGAAAATATTTATATGGACATCGTCAAAACAATTACTGCCGAAAAACCTGAACAATCCACGTAAGGAAAAATCCTTGAACACCACTCTAATTTCTACCGGAGATATCTTCTATTCGTATTTTTCTAGCCATATAATGGAGCGCGGACCAACATTTTTACCAGAAACTTCGGCAATCCGTCAGTTAATCCTCTCGTCTTGCTCCTGTTCTCTTAAAATTCATCTTGGTTCAATCAGCACCAAAAGCAACAATTTGACTACAGCTAATATTGTTGCGTAGAGTAGGGCTTTAGATATATCTGAAAAACAAACCGGTACCGTTAAGGTTCAACGAATCAAAAGGCTTCTTGCACTCTAGGTGAGGGGAAAAGGCCCTCAAGTAGAAAATATTGAAGCGATTTAACCACAGGAAAAAACTATGCAAGTAAGCGAAAAATGTATTGTCAGCATCCACTATACACTGACCGACAAAGAAGGTGATGTACTGGATTCTTCAGAAGGAAAGGAACCATTACATTATCTGCACGGAGCATCAAACATCATCCCTGGCCTGGAAAAAGAGCTGGCAGGCAAGAGCACCGGTGATCAGCTAAACGTTGTGGTGTCACCCACCGACGGTTATGGAGAGCGTCAGGAACAGCTAGTGCAGGAAGTCCCCCGTACTGCTTTTGACGGCGTGGATCATATTGCTCCAGGTATGCAGTTTGAAGCGCAAACCGAAGGCGGCCCAATGCACGTTGTAGTCACTGAGGTAACTGAAGATACCGTCACCGTTGATGGCAATCATCCACTTGCCGGACAAGAGCTTAACTTCGAAGTTTCGGTAGAACAAGTACGCGAAGCGACAGAGGAAGAAGTATCCCACGGACATCCTCATGAGGGCAGCTCCGCTCACTAAAGGCGATCAAATTAGATAAGGGGTGCTGTGCCAAGCGGTTCACACTGCGGAAACACTCGGATTACTGCTTTATTTGCAAAAATAGTACAGCGCAGTTTCAAGTAATAACGAGCCATCGTTCTGCTGCCATCGTTCTGCTTATTAGGCCCAGCATCCTGTTCGCGATTCTGCCCGACAGAATTCGTACAGAACACCAAGCCAGAGTATTCAGAGTGCATTGGCAAGTTGCCGGTGTCATCAAAAATAGCTCGTAAGCAGACTCAGAACTACTTTACCCAGACAATGGAAGCTATATAATAGCGCCCGCTTTAATACCATTATTTTTTGGGCCTAGCCCCCAAAGGATCATAACCTTGCAACTCGAAAACGCCAGCACAGAACAGCTCGAGCAATGGGAAACCGAACTCGCTGAACAGTACCAGGGATTTCTTGGACAAAACCTGAAACTTGACCTGACAAGGGGAAAACCCTCGGCACAACAACTGGATTTGTCCGATGCTCTGGATGGCATGCTTGGCGGGAACTACCAATCTAAGGACGGTACCGATACACGCAATTATGGTGGCCTTGAGGGTATCGCAGAAGCCAGGGATTTGGGAGCCGCCATTTTAGGCGTCAGCGCCAATGAAGTTCTGGCGGGAGGTAATAGCAGTCTCACACTGATGCACCAGGCGGTAACTTTTGCTTATCTCTATGGCCCGTGTGCCGCAGGGTCTGCATGGAAAGACGAGAATGACATTAAATTCCTCTGCCCTGTGCCCGGATATGACCGCCATTTCACAATCTGTGAAGATCTGGATATCGAGATGATCCCTGTGACAATGACCGACCAGGGTCCAAATATGGATCAGGTCGAATCGCTGATCAAATCGGATAGTTCGATCAAAGGCATCTGGTGTGTACCTAAATACTCTAACCCCACCGGCGTCATTTACAGCAATAACACTGTGAACCGTATGGCCAAGCTAGGAAAAATAGCCGCCAAAAATTTCCGTATCTTCTGGGATAATGCCTATGCCGTGCATGACCTGGTCGACACTCCAAAACCTCTGGCCAATATTATGGACGCATGCCGGAACGAAGGCACAGAAGATAGCGTGCTGCAATTTGCATCGACCTCAAAGATTACACACGCTGGCTCTGGAATTGCATTTTTGGCAGCCTCCGAAAACAATTTGAACGCGTTTAAAAAACGCCTGGGCACTGCCACCATTGGTCCGGACAAGGTCAATCAGTTACGACACATGCGCCTGATTCCAGACGGTGACGCATTACGTGTACATATGGAAAAACATGCGGAATTGCTAAAGCCACGCTTTGCATCGGTGTTAAATCACTTGGATCAACACTTTGCTAACAGCAATCTTGGACAGTGGCAGCGTCCTGAAGGTGGGTATTTTGTTTCATTCAACACCCTGCCCGGTTTAGCGCAGGAAGTGGTTAAATTGGCAGGAGATTTAGGGGTAAAACTGACACCGGCAGGCGCCACATTTCCCTATGGCAAAGACCCGGACGATCAGAATATTCGCCTCGCCCCCTCCTTTCCCAGCGTCGAAGAGGTTGATGCAACCATGCAGGCATTTGTGGTCTGCGTTAAGTTAGCGTCAGTGAGACAAAAATTGCAACAACTAAACGGCTAGACAACTAAAAAACTATACACATACCGGATTTTTCATCTTGAAGCGTGAATGTGGCGGAGTCTTCTGGCAAGAAGGCTTCGCTACATTTCCCAAGGCACTGTATCAACATACAACTTCAATACTAGCCATCGCAGGTTAGGCAAACAGCGCAATCAAGCTAACCACAAGCGTCATCAGAAACAAAAACCATTTTAATGCCATTGGACTCACATTGACGGCCACCTTTACGCTGTAGTGTGCCCCCACCATCATGCCCACAGCCAACACCAGCCCCGGCAACCAGCTAATCTGCCCGCGCCAAATAAACACTACTAACGCAGCCATAGTAAATGCCAGGACACAGAGCATCTTAAATGCATTGGTTCTTACCAGATCGTAGCGTAACGTCCCTGCTATCGCTCCGATCAGCAAAAACCCCACCCCAGCATGCACAAATCCACCGTAAAGCCCGGCGGCAAACAACCCGAACCAGGCCGAAGGCTTATCCTTAAGTTTTGCAACGGGAGTTCCCGGCGGCGGCACAACCACAGATGGCCGCACCAGAATAATCAAAGCCATACTGACCATAACGCCAAGCAGCACCGGTTTCAGGTAGAGGTTGGGCAGAAAAGATGCAATAAGGGCCCCGATTAACCCTCCGATCACTGTGATAGCGACAATTGATAGTGAGTCTGGTGACGCCACCTCCACACCCTCGCGACGAAAACCGAACGTAGCGACCACGGAGTGCAGTGCCACCCCCACCCGATTAGTCCCGTTGGCAATGTCCGCAGGCATACCCATAATCATCAGCGCCGGAATCGTCAGGCTCGATCCTCCACCTGCAAGCGTATTAACAAATCCGGCCAGTAGTCCGGTGAACACCAGTAGCAGATAATATAGGATCGGATCCATGGTTTTTCATTCCTAAACTAACGAACAGCTGGATTTCCGGGCCAGCCTCAAATAAAGTCGATCTCAAGTTAAGCAAGAGGCGGATCATATCAGCAATGAGTATGAAACTGAATTTTATACACCAGGGTGAGGGCCATCCGGTAATCCTGCTCCATGGCCTGTTTGGCTCCCTGCGAAACCTCAGCCAGGTGAGCAAAAGTCTGGCAGATGAGTTTTCGGTTTACCTCTTGGATCAGCGCAATCATGGTGCCTCCCCGCACAGTGACCAGATGAATTTCAGGCATATGGCCGAAGATGTACTTCACTTTATGGATTCGCAAAATATCGCCAGAGCACATCTGCTAGGTCACTCCATGGGCGGAAAAACTGCCATGCAGATCGCCCTCAACCATGCAAACCGGGTAAACCGACTTGTAGTCGCCGATATCGCCCCGGTGAGCTACACCCGACGGCATGACCCGGTCATCGACGGCCTGACTAAAGTAAACAACGCTCGACTCACATCCAGGCGTGACGCCGACCAACTGCTATCCCAATATTTACTCGAACCGGAAGTGCGTGCCTTTCTGCTGAAAAGCCTTACTCGGAATGAAACTGGATATTTTCAGCTAAAATTCAATCTGGTCTCAATTGCGAACAACTACGAACAGCTTATTCAAGGGCCTGATGGTACACCTTTTGATGGCCCGACGCTGTTTATCAAAGGCGCCGAATCTCCCTATATTCAGGAGAAGCATCGCGACATTACACTTAGGTTATTTCCGAACACCCAGCTGAAGATTATTGCCGGGACCGGTCACTGGCTTCACGCCGAGAAACCGGCCATATTCAATCGTCTTGTATCTGAATTCCTTAAAAACGACTAACAGAAAACCCGGTATCTCACGTCCTCGAATACCACGGCAGAATCACCAACCGGAACCCAGCTCAAGCAAATCAGCCAAAACCCGGATAAGGAGCGAAAAGCGCCTTGACAGCGATCAGCATCCAGATACAATAGCGATCCTCTTTTGTTGCTCCGGTTAGTATTCGAGTAACCCAAAGAGCGCGCTGTTGACACAGCACAAACGGCAGAAGCAGTGATTGCCAACTGGGAAGAGTACCTATAAAAAAACGGGCTCTAACAACCCAGGATGTTTTTGAAACCATCTAAAACGATTCAATAAGATTAAGCGCGGGAATAGCTCAGTTGGTAGAGCACAACCTTGCCAAGGTTGGGGTCGCGAGTTCGAATCTCGTTTCCCGCTCCAAATTTGTACCAGATTTACCTCTGGTTAAACAGGTAAAAGGCGCGGTAGCAAAGTGGTTATGCAGCTGACTGCAACTCAGTCTACGCCGGTTCGATTCCGACCCGCGCCTCCATTTTCTGGAACTTGGGAGTCAACTTCCAACCCTAAAAAGCCCCCAAATGCCCGGGTGGCGAAATTGGTAGACGCAAGGGACTTAAAATCCCTCGGTATTTGATACCGTGCCGGTTCGATTCCGGCCCCGGGCACCATATCAACCCTATCCACAACCACTGGATTCAGAACCCCCAGTCAACGAATAAAGCCACTCAATCTCCTCCTCCCAGCGGCTGCTGTCGATCGTTTCCAACACCAGGGGCATATTATCGAAGCGCGGATCACCCATTATGTGGATAAATACACTCTGTCCCAATTCACCCATGTCGAGACTATGATGTCGGTCCACGCGGCTACCAAATTGAGATTTGCTGCCATTTAGGTGCATACCCTTCAGGTATTGAAAACCGACCACCTGATCAAACTCTTCAAAGGTAGCACGACTACTCGCTTCACTACGCAGATCGTATCCGGCGGCGAAGGTGTGGCAGGTATCCAGACAAACGCCAACTCGATTCTTGTCCTCCACTTCTTCGATAATCGCGGCCAACTGTTCAAAACGGTAGCCCAGATTGGTACCTTGCCCCGCTGTGTTTTCGATCACCGCCGTGACGCTGTCGGTTTGCTGAAGGGCAATATTAATTGACTCGGCGATCAGCGACAGGCAGTCCGCTTCACTGATCTTTTTAAGATGACTACCGGGATGAAAATTCAGAAGTTGCAGCCCCAACTGTTCGCAACGCTGCATCTCATCGAGAAAAGCCGCGCGGGATTTCTCCAACCCTTCCTGCTCCGGGTGCCCCAGATTAATCAGGTAGCTGTCGTGTGGCAGTATATGCTCAAGAGCGATACCTACGTCCTTACAATTGCTTTTAAAACTGACTATGCTTTCTTCACTCAGGGGTTTAGCGTCCCAGCGGCGCTGGTTTTTGGTAAACAGCGCAAAGGCCCGCGCTCCTATTTTGGCGGCATTTAGCGGGGCGTTTTCGACACCGCCACCCGCAGACACATGCGCTCCGATATATTTCATAGTACAGATTTCCGACCTCTTGAATGTTGGAAGGCTATCTTACCAGCTCAGCTTTCTGGTCACTATATGCAAGAGACATCCTTGTATCGTGATGTTCAATCATCGTTATAGCAGTTGCGAGGTACATTTATTTGATTAAACATTAATTCACTCTCCTTCGCGCTAACAGAATCCGATTGCTTTATTTTAACGATTAACCAAGAAAAAAGGGGCGTAGCGAATGACACTGCCTTAAGCTAATTCAACTACCAAATCTCTTCTACATGGGGAACACCCAAGAGCATAATAAAAGGCTTGGATTAGGGCGCGGCTTAAAGGCTCTGTACCGGGCTATTTCCACCCTCACCCCAACCCTCTCCCTCCAGCGGGAGAGGGAGCTAGTGCTTAAAGCAGCGCCATTCGGGACGCAACTATTTTAAATATACAGGAGGTATTAAGCAAAGGAGCTCACATTGTGCCGAGCTCCGAATAAGCCAATTGAATTATCAGGGGTGGCGGTTTTGCTCGATGTCTTTGGCAAGCCAAGCCTTGATCAAAGACTGATAAGGTATGTCTCGTTTATTCGCTTCGATCTTGATGCGGTCTAACAACGATTCTGGCAATCTGAGTGAGATCGTCTTGGTAGAAGGCTTCAGATTTGGTAAAGAAACTTGCTGGGCCTGTTTCCAATCTAGATATTCACTGGAATCATGGCTCTCCCAAAAAGCACGCTCTTGTGCTTCGGTTTTGAATTTGGGGATCTTTTTAACCTTGCTCATAAACAACTCTCTCTTTGCGATGCATATCACGAGCAGAAATTACTCGAATCAGCGTATCGGCAGCCCTCAGGGTAAACGTGATATGCAGCAGCCGAATATCATCAGTTCGACCGAGGGCGTGGTAACGCGATTCTTTTTTGCTATGTTTCTCATCATTCACAACCAGAAGCGGTTGATTGAAGAAAACCTGCTCTGTTTCAGACTGGGTGACATCATGCTTCTCCGCATTCTTACGGGAATTTCCCTGATCCCAGTCAAAACCAGTCACCTGCGTCCAATCAATCATTTTTGTATATTACCATAATATACAAAAATGACAAATGAGGATAACTCAAATAGACCAAAGGTAAGGCCTGGGACATGCAAAATGAACAGGCTAAAAATGGGCGTTATGCCCTGCGAGCAGTTTCAGCAATGTATCGTCAGTGGTAATAGCGAGAGGTCGTTATACTGCTTTTCGGGGTAGCAGCTCATACATTTATAATTTTCTGCTTTATCAAAGCGTTGAGAGCTTATGTCGATATTTTGATGAGGCATTAGCGAATCCTACAAAACCCGCCCTGCCCGGCCTGCTGCTAATGTTCTTCCCGGGCCTCTTTAAGACGCTCTTGCTTTGCCTGCTCTTCTTGCATCACAGCTTTGATCTCCTCTAATACGGCTTCGACATCGGCGCTATCCGAATTGCCTGCAAATTGTCCGCTCAATACAGTTTCAGGGGTTAATTCGCCCTCTTCATAAAGTGCCCACATCTCTCCGGCGTAGTTTGTTTCTGTCAGCTCCGGTGCAAATTCTGCATAGTAGCGAGTCATATTGTTTACGTCCCTAGCCAACATGGCATGGGCGTTGTTATTGGCTGCGGCGTCTACAGCCTGCGGCAAGTCGATAATGACGGGACCATATTCATCAAGCAGGACGTTAAATTCCGATAGATCGCCATGTATTAGCCCGGCACAAAGCATCAATTTAATGTAGTGCATCATTACGGCGTGATCTTCAAGTGCCTGCTGCGGCGATAACATGACGTCATCAAGCCTTGGCGCAACCTCGCCGGCACCATCGGTGATGAGTTTCATCAATAGTACGCCATCGATACAACCAAAAGTTTCAGGTACCCGCACCCCGGCATGAAATAAACGGGACAAGGCGTCGACTTCTGCGTTTTGCCAAATCTCCTCTTGCTGCTTACGGCCATAGGATGAGCGTTTTTCCATGGCGCGAGTCCGGCGACCGCTGCGCACTTTGCGACCCTCCCGGTATTGTGCAGCTTTTTTAAAACTACGTTTTACCGCGTCTTTGTAGACTTTGGCACAACGTATCTCTCCGGCACATATGACGATATAAATATCAGCCTCTTTACCGCTCATCAGTCGGCTAGTGACGCTGTCTATCAGACCATCAGCCACCAATGGCTGAAGTCGCTTTGGTACTTTCATGACAACCTTTCAGGTAACGAATTAAGGCATCCACAGTGGATGTCCAATAAAGGCGAGCGATTCTACCACTTTTTAGGGGTTTTTATTTTTTACTTAGAGATCTTTGCATAATGTAGCGAGTGACGGTAAGGCAAGGAAAAAATGGCCAACCACATCTCGGTGACAATCTGTCACTGAGGCGATGTTAGATCAAAGCCAATTTGCATAAGGGCTTAAGAGCCATTTTAGGCGCACTGGTGAAATATTCGGGCTCGCGTAGTTGCTATGCAAAGGTCTCTTAATGTAATTCACTGGTATTGCTGTAGCCATCCTCTTGAATCAATTTTCTGGCTTTTTCAAGATCAAGCTCTTCAATTGGTGAGGCCAGGTAATAGGGCAACGTTACAGCATTTTCACTCAGCTTGATAAGACTGCCATCCTCCAGTCGTTCGATCGCGGAATACAGGGTTTGCTCTAAATTAGATGGCGGCTGATGGTACTTACTGCTCAAGTAGTCCATCAACTCCTGGATCGTATGTTGGCCGTCCGCAAGCGATACCACGATACCCAACCATTCATCCAATGGCGTGACATTCTCTGTTTGATTGATGTCCGCCAGGGCTACCTGGTTATTATTACGGGTAAATACGATGGTACGATAAAAATATTGTTTGTTATCCATAGGAAGTCCTATTGGGATATTAAATTGAAATTTATACAGGCTCGCTATCTGTTGCGTGAAACTGGCAACACGAACGGTTACGGTTTCAGCCGTTCGACCAAAGGCGTGTCATACGATTCCTACTCTACCTATCATCACTCAAAACGCTCCAATATCTGTGATTTAGTCTCCTAGCCAGCTGATTCGGTATAGATCACGGCGCCTATCCAGATAATTCCTTACTGAACCCTCATTTCGGAACTTGCTCAGCTTTTCTATATCAAGATCGACAATCAAAGTCATCTCTGTGTTCGGCGTAGTTTCGGCCATTATCGCATCATGGGGGAACGCAAAGTCAGAGGGCGAAAACACCGCAGATTGTGCATATTGAATATCTGCCCCATCCACTTTTGGCAAATTACCGACACTACCTGCTATAACAACATAACACTCATTCTCTATCGCACGTGCATGAGCACAGCAGCGTACTCTGAGGTAAGCGTTTTTAGTATCCGTCCAAAACGGCACGAACAACACTTGCATCCCTTCTTCAGACTGCAATCGTGCAAGCTCTGGGAATTCGACATCGTAACAGATTAAAATACCGATCTTCCCAAAATCCGTATCGAAAACACTGAGATCACTGCCGCCTTGCATAATCCAGGCACGCTTTTCATGAGGTGTTGGGTGAAGCTTATATTGCGACTCCACGGTGCCATCACGGCGACAGAAATAGGCTATGTTATACAACTCGTTATTTTCTATAACCGGGATAGAACCAGCTATAATATTGATGTTATAACTAATAGCCAGCTTTGATATTGCTTCGATAATTTCTTCTGAAAATTCAGCCAGTGCCCTAATCGCATCAATAGAACTTTGGTGCGCTTCCAAGCCCATTAAAGGCGCATTAAACAATTCCGGGAAAAGCGCCAGATCGCATTGATAGTCGGACAATGCATCGACAAAAAACTCCACCTGTTGAATTAGCTCATCAATGGATTTAAGTGGTCGCATCTGCCACTGCACACAGCCAATTCTCGCAGAGGTTCTTGGCGCCCCAATTAAAGGGGATTTTTGCTTATCGTAATATAAATTGGTCCATTCCAGGAGTGTGGCGTAACCTTTGGATTCATTGTCTTCCGGCAGATAGCCCTTGAGTACACGCTTAACTTCGAAGTCATTTGACAGCTGAAAGGTGAGGATGGGATCAAATATCTCTTTCTTTTTGACGAGCTCAATATATTTTTGAGGTGATATTTCTTTGGCATAATCCTGATAGTTAGGTATTCGCCCACCCGCAACAATAGATTTAAGGTTTAAACTCTGACAAAGCTCTTTCCGAGCCTCGTACAGTCGTCTTCCCAGACGCATGCCACGGTAATCAGGGCCTACGAAAACATCAACGCCATACAAAACATCGCCCATTGGATCATGGGTCGTCAGGTAAGCATCGCCAGTAATTTGATCATACGTATGATGATCTCCGAACTTGTCATAATCGACAACCAACGAAAATGCTGCGGCTACCACTTTTCCGTGATCTTCAATACAAATTTGCCCCTCAGGAAAGGCTGCTAATTGCGCACGAAATTTTTTCTCCGGCCAAGCGCCTCCCAAACTTGGATACACCAAGTCCATAATTTTCTTTAGGTCTGGATAATCATCCAGCTTCAAGCTTCTTAGATTCAGCTTATGCTCAGAATCATCGGTATCAATATGGTCACTCATAAGTAGGTCAAACTCTCTATAAAAGTTTAATTCAGAAAAAGCATCACTCTAGTGAATCGGAATTAAAATAACGCCTTAATAAGATTAAGGCCGCCCCGGTCAGTCATGTTAGCCAGACTAATATAATTTACTTGCAATAACTTATGAATTCACTAAATATAATTAAAATGCACTTGACTCCACTACGAATACTTTTATAATCGAGAATGATTCTCATTACCATAAAAGAGATAATAGCCTGTCTATCTGCCTTCTTTAACCAACTACAGAAATTGTCTATGAAGCAAGTCAGTAAATACTTATTGTCACTCCTGATCATTTTAGGGGCAAGTACTGCTTTTGCCATAAACCCCAACCAAATTGCTGATCTGCGCCAACTTGTTCAATTGGCGGAATATATTAGTGTTGATTACCCTGCCGCTGTGCAAAACGGCCAGATAATTAACGCTGAAGAACACCAGGAAATGATTGAGTTTTCAGGCATGATTCTTGATAAAAGCCTACTTTTAGCAGAGCTATCGGATGGAAAGGCTTCCATTTCGGATAAAGCAAAATCCCTTCAAATGGCCATTATCGGCAAGCAGGAGGTTGAAGCAGTTCAGGCGCTAGCGACTGTATTAAGGCAATCATTATTAGCATTGGCGCCGCAAGCTTCTGTCCCAGATAGCCTGATGACCAAAGCGCAAAGCCAGGCGTTGTATCAGGAAAGTTGTGCTGGTTGTCATGGCGAAACAGGGCAGGGAAATGGCCCCATGGCTGTTGATCTTGCGCCACCCCCTACCAATTTTACGGATAAAGGACGCGCTAATAACCGGTCTATTCTTGGTTTGTACGATGCCATTTCCAATGGAATTGACGGCACATCGATGACAGCTTTCAGCCACTTAACAGAGATGCAAAGATGGTCCCTCGCCTTTTATGCCGGTAGTCTTGCCTTTCAGTCCTCAACAAGCGCGCAAGAACAAACCAAACCAGTGATTTCTCTGCAACAGATGATCACTGACAGTCCCTACCTTCTAGCCAGAAATTTGCCTGCAAACCAAAAAAATCAGATTGAGCTACTACGCGCTAACCCACAGTCTTTATTTAAAACAGAAGCTAACCCGCTCTCTATCACCCGACATCAACTCGAAGCCGCTGTTGATGCATACCGCAACGGCGACTACAACATAGCCCATAATTTTGCAGTGAGCGCCTATCTGGATGGTTTTGAGCAGGTTGAAGTTAGCTTGTCGGCAAAAGATGCAGCACTCAAAAAAGAACTTGAGTCCCTTTTGATTTCTCTTCGGAAAATATTCAAACATGGCGAAAACGACAAGGAATTAAACAGCGTTCTGCCATTGACGTTACAGAAACTGACTCAGGCTGAAAAAATACTCACTGAAACCTCCCTCTCAAGCGGAGAATTGTTCAGTGCCAGCTTAATCATTCTATTGAGAGAAGGTTTAGAAGCCCTATTGGTAGTGATCGCGCTTACAACGGTACTGCTGCGCACCAATCGAAAAGATGCTCTGAAATATCTGCATTTCGGCTGGATTTCAGCACTCTTTGCCGGCGTGGCCACTTGGGCCGCCGCCCAATCTCTCATTTCCATCAGTGGCGCCAGCAGAGAAATCATGGAAGGGGTGGGCGCTCTACTCGCCGCGATAGTTTTATTCTATGTAGGCTTTTGGATGCATAATAAATCCCATGCAGCCCAATGGCAGGCCTACATTCAAAGGCAAGTAGACACACATTTAACAACCGGAACGCTATGGGGGCTTGCGGCACTTTCTTTTGTCGCTGTCTATCGAGAGATATTTGAAACCGTCTTGTTTTACCAATCATTACTGACACAATCAGATGCCTCAACCTATTCATCGGTAATAGCAGGATTCATCACGGGCGTTGGGTTATTGTCAATCCTGGCCTGGTTGCTTATCCGCTATTCAATCAAGTTGCCTATAACCCGCTTCTTTTCCGCAACCACATATTTACTATTGGCGCTTGCATTCGTCTTAATGGGCAAAGCGATATCCGCTCTACAAGAGGCAGCCGTTGTGAGCATTTCACCCTTCCCGGTTCAGGTTCAAATCGAATGGCTTGGCATATACTCAACCTGGCAAGGGATACTGGCGCAAGGCTTGATTTTACTAATGTCTATTGCGCTTATTATGATTTCAAAACTTCAAAGGAGGGCCTCTTAGAACGGTTTATGGTAAAGTGCAATTAAGCTATTTTACCAGGCGAAGAATAGCGTGACTTTTGAGTCATATATTCGAAACTTAATCTCGCCTAACCAGTCAAAAAGTGACTCCGTATACAAAAGAAGTTAATAGTAAATTAAAATGATTCGTCTTTTTCTCTATTGCATAATTGTACTTTTCAGCTGCCATAATTTTGCGGCATCTGTTGACTACTGTGTAGAGATCAGCCCAGATATATCTTTCGCCCTTGATCAAGATGAGGATGCGGATGACGACACCGAAATCAGTGGCTCAGACGGCGATGAAAAATTTACTCGCAATACATTCTGCACATCAACTCAAAACCTTTTTTGCGCCCATGCGCCCGCACTCTCATACATTTCTGTAAAGAACAACATATCTAATCAATATCATATCCGGTCTCCTCCCGCCATATTCTAATAGATTAACAGTTACCGCAAAGTTCCCTATATGCAGCTACAACTAAAAGTTGCAGCAAAGCCTCTCTGGAATCCTTTCCAAGACAGCGTTATGCAACAACAGGTTCAGGGCAACTAAGGCATTTGATATAACAGAGCTTATATATAAGAAGAAATCTCAATGTATTACGCGCAAAAGCAAAATAAGAGTGATGAATGACAAATAGAATTAATAACAAGGTATTAGGTTTTGTCGGTGCGATCTGGGGTATTTTCGGTGTATCTGCCTTCCTTGTCTGGGCCGTGATTCGCTTGACGCCCTATACGCTGGAATTATTCCATTTGGAATTGAGCTGGTATCATTGGGTTTTACTGCTTTTTAATATTGCCTTTATGGCATATTCGGAGGGCTATAAAGGTTTTCAGCAAGCTGCCGCTCCACGATTAGGCGCCAGAGTTCGGTACCTCTATCAAAATCCCAGGGTGCTGCACGTCATATTCAGCCCTTTTTTCTGTAGCAGTTACTTCCATACGAAACGGCCCAGACTGATTGCCCGTTATATTTTGACTCTGGCCATTGTCTCGCTGATTATTCTCGTCAGTCATTTTCAGCAACCCTGGAGAGGAATTATCGATACAGGCGTGATAATTGGTTTGGCCTGGGGGCTGATGGCAATACTTTACCAGGGAGTAAAGGCATTATTGCCAGGCGAATATCATTTTTCACCAGAGTTACCGGAAAATTCACTAGCTGTGTTAGGGGCTTGTAAAAAAACTGGCCTATAGCCCAAATATTTCGCCAATACGCCTAAAATAGCTCTGAAAACCCTATGCATATTGGCTTTGATCTAACATCGCCGCGGTGACGGTTTGTCACCGGCATGTGACCTGCCTTTTCAGGAATACGATGTTCTCTATAGGCATCGGCAAAATAGTCATCGGCAAACCCACTCCAACCTCTTTCTAATCGCGCAACCGGACATCCATCTGGTCTACAATTTCAGCCCAATCGGAGTCCTCCGCCAAAGCCTCTCTCAAGAACTGTTTTTGTTCATCGCTAAAAAATGAAGCTTCAAGCATCGAGTCGGTTCTTTGCAGTTTATTTTGTAAAAAAAACGCCTCGATTTCATCACTGCTACTGCGCAATCCTAGCTGGGTAAACAGCTCTGTCATCGGGTGGAATTGTGTATCCATAATCGCTCCTCCTGCTGATAGCTGGCTTGTTTGATTCTAAATCCTGCGCAGCCGAACAACCCTTCGCTCTAACGCGAAAAGTACCCATAACGCAGTTAAAAAAAGTCCCTTTGTAAAAAGCAGCTGATATAGCGCTCTTTTAAGCCGTTTACTATATCCTGGCTACGCCCATGTGCCCCTTTAATGGATTAATCAGCGTCGAATCTTCGCCGGACATTAAAGCCTCAGGATGATAACGCTCCATGAGCGTTTTAATTTTAGCTTCCTCATCCTTGTGCACGTCCACCATAACCAGATACCTGCCCGCCTCAATTTCATTGTGGAAGCGGGCAACTTTATAGTTTTCATGGGTTAAGCCAATTAGGGCGCCCAGCCAACTACCAAATAATGCACCTATCAATAGCAACAACGGCAGAGATAGCGCGCTATATCCGGACACAAAATTGATTGTGATACAAATGGCGAAACCTATAATCAACCCGATTATTCCACCGCGAAAGGCGCTATGGATCACATCATATTCCTGTAGATAGTTCGCCGAATGCACATGATGCCGGTAAAGACCCTCTCGGTCCTTGCTCAGTACATGGAAATTCCAGTCGGTAATCCCCTCTTTGTGTATATCGTTAGCAATGTGCTCCGCACTATCTAGGTGTGAAGTAATATAGTAGAGGCGTTTCATGATAACCTCCTCGACCGGGTAGCGATAATCCCAGCACAGAATCTATTCACCACACCGGATGGTTTGTTTGCGAAATAGCAATAGTTAGATTAACCAGAACGCTATTTGTTCCAGCTGATTACGTTTAACGGAAGGTCCAACCCAAACTCAATCAGTCTCCCTTCCTGCGTTTTACATATTTTGAATGTACTCCGTGACTGAATGTCTTGGTATGACTCTCCAACATATCAACCCCGTAAAGTATCAGTACCGTGACCACTGAAAGTTTAGCCGCAACCAGCAGGTGTCCCAGAGAAATAGCCACACCGATAGCCGCCAGCACCCAGATAGTGGCGGCGGAGGTCACCCCGACAACCGCCCCATCTTTTGCCAGCATCACGCCTGCGCCAAGAAACCCAATACCGGTAATGATCTGCCCGATCACCCTTGAAGGATCAGTGATTTCGCTATTGAGCAGCAAGGCTGAATGTAAAAAGACATAGGTTCCCAAAGTGATTAGCGAAGAGGTCCGAATACCTACCGGCTTTCCTCTTATCTGTCGCTCCAGACCAATAATCGCCCCACAAAATACGGCTGTCCCGATTGAGGGCCAATCGTAAGGTGCAATGGAAAACAGCGCATCCAAATTCAATCCAAGTTTCTCCTAAATTATCAACGTATAAGTTCAGCAAGACCCAGTTTCTTGAGCTCATCGCCCACCAGTTTGCGAATCTGATCTGGATGATTTAATTGCAACGCGCGGTCGGCAATCTCCTCGGCCTGTGCGATTGAGATACTCCGAATCAACTTTTTAATATAGAGCAGCTTGGCTGCGCTCATACTTAAAGTACGCATCCCCATGCCAAGCAAAATAACTACCGCTACCGGGTCCGCCGCCATTTCCCCACACAAGCTGACCGGTATATTTTGTACTTTTGCAGACTCCAGTATGCGTTTGATTTCAAGAAGCACACCCGGGTGAACATGGTCATAGCGCGAAGCCACTCTGGCGTTATTTCTGTCCAACGCCAAAAGATACTGGCTTAAATCATTTGATCCAATTGATATGAAGTCAACTTTACCGGCCAGAAAAGGGATCTGCGCAATCAGTGCAGGCACCTCAATCATAATACCCAGACGTGGTTTAACTATTACATAGCCTTCCGATCCAAGCTGGACACAAGCGTCATCCAGTATTTCTTTAAATTGCTCAATCTCCTGGATTGACGTCACCATGGGCAGCAGTATTTGCAGGTTATTGCTACGCTCCGAGGCTCTCAACATGGCCCTTACCTGGGTCATGAGCAGTTGGTTATTATCCAGTGAAAACCGAATACCACGCCACCCCAATGCTGGGTTCTCCTCATTTTGAATCGGAAAATAGGGCAGTTGTTTGTCACCACCAATATCCAGTGTTCTCATGAAAACAGGCTTTCCGTCATAGGCTTCAAGCACTTGCCGATATACATTCACCTGCTCATCTTCCGAGGGAAAACTGTCGCGTATTAAAAAGGGTATTTCGGTTCGATACAGCCCGACGCCCTGGGCACCATTGTTTAGGCCGGGAGATATGTCCGTCAACAATCCGGTATTGGTGTATAAGCGTATCTCTTGTTTGTCCGTTGTCTCAGCTGGTTCCTGCCGCAAATTTCGCAGTTGCCGGGTCAGGGCTTTCGACTCTCGAATTATCTTCCTGTATTCGTTCAGCAGTACTTTGTTGGGGCTGATATGTACTTGAGCCTGATCACCATCGACGATTAACAGTTGCCCATCAATAAGCCCACCAATACGACCGGTACCCATCACCGCCGGCACACCAAGCGAATTCGCCAGAACCGCTGTGTGGGACAAACCGGAACCGCCGAAACACAGAATACCCTTCAGGCGATTCGCAGCAACCGATGCAATATCCGATATACTGACCTGCTGGCCCACCAGAACGATATCCACGTCAACCTCATGAGTGGAAGCTCGGGTACCTTTCCAGGCATTAAAGAGTTTATTTCCCAGATGGTGAATATCCTCATGTCTGGCCTGAAGATAGGGATCTTCCATCGCCAGAAAGACTTCTGAAAAATGCAGAATTGCGAGCTTTAATGCCCCCGGCAACCAATTATTATCCCTGATGTTATGCTCAACTTCTGCGACAAATGCCGGATCATTGAGCAACATTTTATAGGCATTAAAAATCCCACTGACACCCTCGCCAACGTCCTTTCCTAACGACCGTTTTTCATCATCAATCTGATTGCTGACCCACTTGACCAACGCATGCCATTCGCTAATCGTCGACTCTATATCCAGGCAGGGAGAGTCTGAGACCTCATAAAGTTCACCATGATCGCACAGATAACTATACCCAATCGCCACTCCCGGAGAGCCTTTCACTCCAGCCACGCGCGCGCTGAGCTCCATGTCCTCTGCCGATATGGGATAATTTGCCAGTAATACTGCAAGCTGCGCCCCGAGGGTAACCAGGAATCCCTCTTCATTTTTCGAGAACTGGCGTTTTTCACTGCTCTGTACAACAAGGACACCGATTACGCGCCCACCAAATACCAGAGGTATGGCACAAAAACCGTGATATCGCTCTTCCTGGGTTTCGGCAATATAAAGATAGGCCGGGTGTTTTTCAGCATCTGCTATATTTACCGGGTGACGCGTACTGGCAACAAGCCCCACAAGGCCTGCACCTGCAGGCAATTTAACCGTTCGCACCGCAGATGCTGCCAACCCATGAGTGGCCAGCAACAGCATTTCGCCTTCTTTATTGAGCAGATACAGGCTACAAACATCAACCAACATCGCTTCGCTGATCGACTCAACCATCAGCGCAACCTTCTGCTCATAAGTAGAAGCCAGAGAAACTTCCTGAACAATATGGGATAGCTGTTGAATAACGTTTTTCATACCAACTCGTACAATCTAAAACCTAAGAAAAAACAGCAGCCCAAAAACCCACCACCATCATGAATATACGGTAATAATAAGGCCTTATTACGGCCTTCGCAAAGACATGGAACTGAATTTCAAGAAACATTGTCTCGATTCAGTTTCCAAAGAAAGTGCCATGCTATTAAGCAATTATATAAGTGTATTCATCGCAAATAGCAAGGAGTATTGTAACTGTAAAATAAAACAATTTTCGGATGCTGCATATCCTGAGGCCCAGGACTCAGAGAGATCCGCTGCAGTACTATTTTATTCACTGCTTTGGTTTCGTCCCAGCCAACTATCTTCTCAGTCTGCCACCTCCTATTTGAGGCTTTCCACTGCACAAGGCATGCATGTTATTATGTAAATACAAATGCTCGGTCAAGTTGGTCACTTCAAACAAGTAAAGGTCAGCATCATGTCCAAAAGTATCACCGTTGCCGATTTTCAGTTTTCTCAATTGCATATAGAAGTAGCTCGCAATTCAACGGATGATTTCAACCTGTTTCACGACAAGAAATACTGGCAGCAAATTTTAGGCAACCCATTTAACGGACCAATCGCATTAGGTTTCCAGCTTGAATGCCTGATCGAATATCAACTCCTCCTGTCGCGCAGGCAGACTAGCGAAAACACTTTCATATCGGACTATGACCTGCAATTCAGTAACTATCAATTTACTTTTGCAGACGTAGTGAGACCGAATCAGCCTGTTTCCCTGGAAATCCGTAAATCATTACTCAATTCTGGTGAAAACCCGTCACTATCGAATCGCATTTCGCTGAAACACCTCAATAAGCCGATTCTATTTGGGTTTAAAAAAGAAACACCGAAACCTCTATTTCTAGCAGAAATCGATTTAGGTACGCTACCTGATTTGACCCGGATTCCGGATCGCTCTTTTTTCAGCGATAATCAATATTTTCTCAAACGGAAATATATGAGTGTGGGCAATGCCAAAAACTTTATCGCAGGCTCACTGGCCGAACAGTCTGACTATTTCAATGAAATTGAAGACAAGTTTATTTTCCCTGAGACCTTTCCAGTTTCACTAATTTCATGCGCGCTTTTGGAGCGAGCCACCAAAGAGTCGCATAATTTTAAAAAGGAGCCAATGGTCTATCACTCCCATAGATTTTCCATTGATCGACGCTTAAGCCTCGAACTAAAAAGTAATGACCAATTAAACATCCTGCTGGCACCTGTTGAGATCCTGGAGGCTGAAGCGGGCTTGAGAGGTACAGGCGTCAAACAACAGCTTTGCCGATGTTTTGGCGTGCTTTCAGGAAACCGAGTCCTGTTTCGTGCCGAGATCTCCATGGTTGCACTACAGGATATCCTCAAGTAATCCAGCGTCAGTGAGCCTGCATAAATATCTGCGGCTGCCAAAGCCGCTATACGCAATCTGTTTATCTGGTTTACACTTGATATAAATCAACCTCCTACACCCAAAGCCAATGTCTATTGAAGAGCAGTTTCAGCAAGCAAGACTGGCCAAGCAAGGTCAATACGAAGTCCGCACCAATCTCATGCACAATGGTGAGCCAGTTTACACTAATCGCCTGATTTTCGAGGACTCCCCCTATTTACTGCAGCATGCGCATAACCCCGTGAACTGGTATCCCTGGGGCGATGAGGCATTCGTTACTGCATCTGCTGAAAACAAACCCATTTTTCTCTCCATCGGCTATTCAACCTGCCATTGGTGTCATGTAATGGAGGAGGAAAGTTTTGATAATGAGCAAGTCGCCGAGTTATTAAATACCCATTTCATCAGTATCAAGGTTGATCGAGAGCAACGCCCAGATCTGGATGAAATATATATGACTGGCGTACAACTGATCAGTGGGCAGGGCGGCTGGCCAATGAGCAGTTTTCTAACGAGCGAAGGCAAGCCATTTTACGGCGCCACCTATTTCCCGCCTCAACAGTTTATGTCGCTGCTACAGCGCATTCAGCAATTTTGGTCACTAAAGCGGGAAGCTATCGAGAGTGATGCGCTATCCATTTCAAATAAAATCCACCAACAACTGACGCACCGTGAAAAAGCTCTGGAAATAGGGCAACTGCAAATCAACCAGGCCTTATCCGCATTGAAAGAGAATGAGGATACGCAGTGCGGCGGATTTGGCAACACACCAAAATTTCCGAACGAAAGTAACCTGCTATTGCTGCTGGATCAACTGGAACGGGATAAAGGGCCTCTAGACGAAAACCCGCTTTGGAATACCTTGAACCGAGCCCTCATGGCAATGCTTCAGGGTGGCATTTATGACCAGTTGGCCGGTGGTTTTCACCGTTATGCAACGGACCGCCATTGGCTAGTACCTCATTTTGAAAAAATGCTCTATAACCAGGCACAACTAGCTCAACTCTTCGCGCGTACGTGGCGACTGAGTGGCGCTGAAATTAACGGCAATGCAGAATATCGACGAATTTGCGAAGAAACTCTGGATTACGTCTTACGTGAGATGCGTACTGAAAAAGGCACTTTTTATTCGGCAACTGATGCCGACAGTGAGGGTCATGAGGGCAAATTTTTCGTATGGTCCTGGCATGAGCTTAAGCAGCTACTCTCGGAACCCCAGATAGACTTATTGAAAGTGGTATATGGCACCAGCAAAGGCGGGAATTTTGAAGGTAACAATATTCTGTTTCTTCCTAAGCCACTCATCAAAGTCGCTGAACGAATGAAAATTTCATACCATCAATTACTGGATGAAATCGATAAAGTAAAGCAGCTACTTTACCCCGTTCGTCAAAAACGCCCTGCCCCGCTGCGTGACGAAAAAGTGATCACCGAATGGAACGCTATGATGATTAAGGCCTTCGCTGAGGCCGGTTTAATACTCAACCAAACCCGATATACCGAAGCCGCCGAACAAGCGGCACTGTCAATCTGGGACAATAGCCGCGACACAAATGGGCTATTATTGCGTATTTACTATAACGGAATTGCTTCCGGTGCCGCCAATCTGGAGGACTATAGCCATTATCTGCAGGCACTGATCAAACTGTACGACGCCACAGCAAATAGAGACTGGCTGGATAAAGCCCGACAACTCTGGAGGCAAATGAGTTCTCTTTTTTGGGAGCCCGATGGCGGCGGGTTCTATACCAGTCAAACAAACACCGAGGGGCCATTAATCGTTCGTGCACAGCCCTATTTTGATGGTGCGACCCCATCCGGCAACGCGGTGGCTTTGGCTGCACTGTGTGCTCTTAACGAGCGTTGTTGTGAGGCTGGGCTGGAACAACAAATTAACCAGCTAATTGCACGTTTTTCCGCAATGTTGGAAAAAGCCCCTATGGCGATGTGCTATATGCTAACGGGTATTGCACAGCGGCTGAGCTCAAATCCTAGCTGTGTGCAATATGCAGCTCAGGGTGCGATAAAAGTGGACGCTGAATTAACTGCAACACTAGACAATCGATTTTTCGCAACGCTGGATCTTAATATAAGCAGTGGCTGGCATATCAATGACCAGAAGGCAGCGGATAAAAATTTGATTGCCACCCAGGTTGGGCTGGGCAATAGCGATGCCGCATGGACGTTAGTTAACTCCCAGTATCTGCCATCAAGCCCTCGTCTGGGCATGGGCTATCAGGGTCACTTAAGGATTCAGCTGGATCTGGAGCGACATTTAACCAATGTGCCACTGCTTATTTTGATGCAATTGCAGGCTTGCAGCGACTCCAATTGTCTCGCGCCGCAACAAATTGAGATACTATTGCACTAAGGTAAGCCAATAGGGACTTTTGTAAAATGCCAATCACCTTCAAAACAAACCGTATAGTTTCCATTATCTTCTGTTTCAGCTGTATTGGAGCAAGTACTTCTTTTGCCGCACCTCTTGATCCGGGAGTCGAATCCGGCAGCAACCGGGTGGAAAAACAGGTTATTCAATGGCGTCATCATTTCCACCAAAACCCTGAACTATCGAATCGTGAGTATAAAACAGCCAGACAGATAGCCCGCCACCTGAAAAAAATGGGGCTTGAGGTGCAAACCGGTATCGCTCACACCGGTGTTGTAGGCATTCTCAAAGGGGACAAACCCGGCCCAGTGGTGGCACTCCGGGCAGACATTGATGCCTTACCTGTCGAAGAAAAAACCGGCCTGCCCTATGCGTCCAAGGTGAAAACCACCTATGTCGGTCAGGAGGTGGGGGTGATGCATGCCTGCGGACACGATGCCCATATCGCCATCTTACTAGGCGTAGCGAGCGTTCTTTCAGAAATGAAGCCCACAATACCCGGTACCGTAAAATTCATCTTTCAACCGGCTGAAGAGGGGCCACCCGCTGGAGAGGAAGGTGGCGCCAAATTGATGATTAAAGAGGGTGTGCTCGATGGTCCAGTAAAACCCGAAGCCATTTTTGCCCTGCATGTCTGGCCAGACAGAGCCGGCGATATTACCTACCGTTCAGGAGGCGCTATGGCTGCCGCAGATGGCCTTGAAATCACCGTGCGCGGTAAACAAACACATGGGTCTTCACCTTGGGCCGGGGTCGACCCTATCATCGTTTCTGCGCAAATCATGAATGCGCTGCAGCTGATCCCCAGTCGTCAACTGGACATCACTCGGGCCCCTTCTGTTATCACAATAGGCAGCATCCATGGCGGCATTCGAGGCAATATAATTCCGGATGAAGTCAAAATGACTGGCACTATACGGACTTTCGATAAAAGTATTCGTCAGGAGTTGCTGGAACGCCTGAACAAAACCGCTGTAGCCATTGCGGATGCGGCTGGCGCCACTGCAGAAGTGGTCATAACTCCCTACGCGCCAGTAACCTATAACCAACCTGAACTCACCACAAGAATGCTTCCGTCGTTACAAAAAGCGGTTGGAAAAGAGAACGTAAAGCAGGGATCTCTGGTAATGGGAGCCGAAGACTTTTCTTACTTTCAAGAAAAAATACCCGGACTCTATGTGTTCCTCGGAGTCAGAAAGGAAGGTATTGCCGCAGGCGAGGCCGCGAGTAATCACAGCCCCTTTTTCTATGTCAACGATAACGCACTTAAAAATGGCGTACGAACACTATCAACCCTGGCCCTGGATTTTCTTCGAAACCCCTGATCAGCTCTGATCCGTCACTACTCTATTGATATCAATCATGAATGGAACAGCTCGCCGATTACTTCTGCGGCCTGTTCCCGAATTTCCGGCCAAGCGACCAGCGCACTCGCATAATTCCTGCCCAGTTCGCAGAGATAGGCCAGTTTTTCTTTATTGGTAGCACCTGCATGAACCCCCAAATCCAGCAAGCTATTGTCCTGCTCCTGAATCGCCTGATAATTGTCCGCCAGACCTTTATTTAGATAGCTCAGCCACCTCTCATTATCGGATGAGGATTCTTTCAGCAACTCTTCCAATCTAAACAAAAGGCCAACTCTTCTTTCTGTAAGCAGTTTCAGATGAAGCTGCAACAGCTCCTCCTCATTCCGGTCACAAAGCTCATTTAATTTGCTGGCCAACGATTCAAGGCGGCAGGAAACGGAAACCGCAGAAACCTCCTGCTTCCAGTTATGAATACACTGTGCCACCATTGCGCTGCCACTTTGAACCTTTAAGCTATCGCCATTAATGTAACCCGACCGTTCGGGCATTGGCAGATGGGGAACGGCCCAGGGATAATCAAGCGCCAGTGATGTGGGGTAGAGAAAATCAACCATACAGCCGAAAATCAGGTCTTCGCCACGAAATATGGGAAAATAAGGCGGCAATAGCTCCCGGTTATCCATACCTGTCATGGGTGACATATTAAAATTATTGGCAAAGTAAGCCTTGCTTCTACCTAACCAGAGGTTTCTCAGTTCAAAGGCCTGTTCCAACTTCCCCTCTTCACTCAACAACCGTTGACGAGAGGCCTCGCTGAGCGAAGGTAACCAGTTAATTGTACTAGCGCCTGGATCTCCCAAAGTCCCGCATGCTGTCATCATCACTTTCGAATTTGTACGGATCTTTTTAAGGTAATCCACCGACACGCCCTTCACGTCCTCCGGTGCGATGTCATCAACCCCAAGGTTCGCCAATGCCTGATCAAACTCCACTCCCAAACATCGACAGAACTCAGCCAGAGGATCGAGATCCAGGGGGGTAGCATTTTCAAAACAGGCATCGCGAGTCTGGAAAAAATCGGCTTCCCTGATCTGCTCCGAAATCTCTACGCCCCCCTCAAATCGCTTCGGTTGATACAACTTGCAAACTACATCGTCATCAATTAATACCGTGCGATAACCAATCGATAAGAGCAGGCCGAAGTTACGCGCACAACCACATGAATGCGCTGACTGCCAGCGTTCAGGATCTATCAGAAACCGAATCTGCCGCTCATAGTGTGGCAGTCGATCAATCAACCTTTCAAGTATGGATTTTTGTTCGCTACGGCCTACGTAAACCAGAGGAAATCCCGACTTGTCCTGAAAAGCGGAAACCAGCCTTTGGTTTAACTCAATATTCCCGGCATCCCTTGAATCATCAACGAGATAGCAACACCTAATTTTAGCAGGGTCGCTATTGTTAACCATGGAATCAATTAGTCGCTCAGCCAGCTCCGGACGATCACAGGTGGTAATCCATATAATTGGCTGGTCAACAAGCTCAACCTTACCCGCTGCTACCGGTAGTGTTTCGCAAACCTGCTTCGCGGACAGCATCAGTCCGGCGTCTAAAGTCGTCTTGATCACTGTAGTAATATCGGATGCTTTTCCCTGCAACTCAGGCATTTTCTTTAACAGAAAATCCACATGGCCATCCAGGGTCCGAAATTCACGACAGTGGTCCAGTGCGATGTAAACATCGCGACTCAGCGCTGTCTGCTTCTGGTTATATTCATTAAAAACCAAAACCGAATTATTCGGCAAATAATGATGTTCGCTGGCTGCGAAAGCAATCAGGTCCGGCTTCTTTTCAGCAACGGGCTTTTGCTCCAGATCGGATAAGCTGAAGGAGTAATTTATATTGAGATCTTTATCCAATTTACAATTTCCATTCTAAAACGAATTTTGAATCATATCTTGAACACCAGGATATGTGAACCAACGTCCAATAAATATCGATATCAAGCCATAAAAGACTGTCAGATAGTTTTACACTAGCGCTGCATTTCACAAACAAAATCCACCTAACCTGTTGTTTTAATTGATAAGGCGCGTTTTTTGCATATGTTTATCAGGGTGTAAAACAATTGTAATCGAGGTAGCAAATTGGCCAACAGCGAATTTACTATGGGTGGCGGTGCTCGACATTCCAGATTGCGCGAAGGTGAGAAAAAATCACCTCCCTTTCGCTCGAAACGATTCTTTCAAATGAACGGTGGCTGGTATATTGCTCTCAGAGGCGGTGCGATCAAAGGCCCTTATACCAGCCAGCTGCACGCTGAGGAAATGATGGAGAGTGTCCTGTCAATGCGCGTATCCCAAAACTGGGATACACATAGCATCTAGCGTTTGTGCAGCTTCTTTTTAAGACTGCGTGGCCCGCAGCATCCAGGCGGTTTTCTCATGAACTCTCATGCGATCAGAGACCAGTGCAGCAGTAGATTCGTCATCTGCCTGCTGCGCTCTTACCAACACTTCTCGACAGGTCCTCACAACCTGCTCGTGTCCCTGTGTCAGCAGGCCGACCATTTCTGCCGCTGCAGGAACTCCCTCCACTTCTTTGATAGAACTCAACTCAAAAAAAGCTTTGTAGGTTCCTGGAGCAACCACATCAAGCGTGCGTATCCTTTCCGCAATCTCATCCACAGCAAGTGCCAGTTCCAGGTAATGCTCCTCAAACATCAGGTGTAATTCGCGAAACTGTGGTCCAGTCACATTCCAATGAAAATTATGTGTCTGCAAATAAAGCGTGTATGAATCCGCGAGTAATCGCTTTAAACCGGCGGCAATTTCAATTCGATCCTGTTCATTTATGCCAATATCAATCTTGTGCATCATTTGGTACTCCGTTGTTAATTGATTACATCTCTATATTGCCAAGATCCAATCAATAATTATATTTAATTTAATCTATACATATGATTTGTTTTATATATTAATGACAACTCACTAATGGTATTCACTTTGCATTCTTTCTATACTAAGGAACCTCTGAATAACTCCTTGATATCTCTGGCTCACAGAGCATTTGTAGATCAAGGCGGCTTTGTGCAGGAAAGTCCAGACCTTGCAAACAAAGCCAACGCAGAGCTACGAATACTCTGTAATCCCCGTAGGGCGAGGCATGAAGGAGTTATTCAGAGGTCTCCTAACCAATCAGCCACCACACTTCTCGCGCTGAGCCAAACCTACTCAGAAAAGGCCGCCAAATGACCGGTAACGACATAAAAGCCAGAGTTCTAGCCGCTAACCTTCAATTTTATCAGGCGCTCTCACACGCAGACTTGGACTCAATGATTAGCCTTTGGTTGCATAGCGACGATGCACAATGTGTCCACCCGGGCTGGAACCGGCTGCAGGGCTGGATCAATATTGAAAAGAGCTGGAGAATGATATTTGAGAATTCCAACAAAGTGCCAGTCATTCCTGGCAATCTTCGTGTTAGCTGGTGCGAGCAAATGGCCTGGGTAAATTGCATCGAAAATATTGCGGCACCGGAAACCAATCCCCATGCCATTAAAACGATCTGCACCAACGTATACCAAAAAAATGACGACGTTTGGAAAATGGTGATTCACCACTCATCCTTTGCTGAAGTTATGCCCGGGCCGATCGAAGGCGGATTTCCTCCGCTGCATTAGTCGAGCTAGTGCAATACTCCACCTTTGTCCAGGATTAGGGTAACGAGAATTCGTCTGCTACCTATAGGGATAATACAATTTGGAACTCTCTTTTTTTTTGCTGGCCATACCGGTGGTTTTACTCACCGGAATATCAAAAGGAGGATTTGCCGGAGGTCTGGGTACTCTAGCCGTACCACTGCTCGCTCTACTGATTGATCCCAGGCAAGCCGCAGCGATCATGCTTCCTATTCTATGCCTGATGGATCTATTCGGCGCCTGGGCATATCGTCATCAATGGGATGCAACCAACCTCAAGTTATTATTACCCGGTGCGATATTTGGAATTGTGTGCGGTGCGCTGACTTTTCACCTGATGAATGCGGATCTTATTAGAATAATGGTGGGTACGCTTTCTATCTACTTTGTAGCGCACTATTGGTATTCAACGCGTGCGCCTCAGAATACAGGAAAAACTTTACCGAACAGAATGAAGGGTAGGTTTTGGGGTGCCGTGAGTGGATTTTCCAGTTTTATCGCCCACGCCGGTGGACCACCACTTTCTATCTATCTGTTCCCACAAAAAATGGATAAAACTTTACTGGTCGGCACCTCGGTGATGTTTTTTATCAGCGTCAACTATCTTAAGCTGATTCCTTGTGTCTGGCTCGGCCAACTAAATTTGACCAATCTGGGCATCTCCCTGTTGCTACTCCCACTCGCACCTATCGGCGTGAAGCTGGGCATCTGGATGCACACCCGGATTTCTAAAAATACATTTTATTCAATATGTTATGGATTATTATTGATTGTGGGAATAAAACTGTTGGTTGAGGGCCTAACTGCGATAATCGCTCGATAGACCCTGCAAACCATACCAGGAGTTTGAACCAGAGCGAATTAACGCTCCACCGCCAGCGCCACTCCCATGCCACCGCCTATGCAGAGAGTCGCAAGGCCTTTATGTGCATCACGCTTGATCATTTCATGAATTAAAGTGACCAGCACACGACAGCCTGAAGCACCAATCGGGTGCCCTAGAGCGATAGCACCGCCGTTAACGTTAACCTTATCGGTATCCCAACCCATCTCGCTGTTTACTGCGATAGCCTGCACAGCAAATGCTTCGTTTGCTTCAATCAGATCCAGGTCACTCACTTCCCAACCCGCCTTTTTTAAGCAGGCTTTACTGGCTGGAATCGGACCGGTACCCATGACTTCCGGATTGACACCGCCATTGGCATAGGCCTTAATCCTGGCTAACGGGGTCAAGCCCAGCTGAGCCGCCTTCTCTTCACTCATCAAAATGACTGCAGCTGCACCATCATTGATACCTGAAGCGTTACCTGCAGTCACTGTACCGTCTTTTTTAAATGCAGGACGCAACTTACCCAAAGACTCGGCTGTTGTACCGTGCTTAGGATATTCATCACGATCAAAAATAATCGGGTCTTTCTTGCGCTTCGGGATACTAACCGGAATAATTTCTTCGGCAAACCTGTCGCTGTTCTGAGCAGCCTCCGCTTTTTGCTGGGATAACGCAGAAAACTGATCCTGCTGATTTCGCGAAATATCAAACCGCTCTTGAATATTCTCGGCAGTCACTCCCATATGGTAATCGTTGAAAGCATCCCAAAGTCCATCCTTGACCATCGTATCAACCAACTCCCAGTTACCCATTCGCTGACCATTGCGGGAGTTAGGTAGAATATGCGCAGACTGGCTCATGTTTTCCTGGCCACCGGCTATTACGACATCCGCATCACCCAAGGCGATTGCCTGAGCACCAAGATGTACGGCTTTCAAGCCAGAACCACATACCTTGTTTATCGTCATGGCTGGTGTAGTGGCAGGCAATCCCGCATTAATCGCTGACTGACGTGCCGGGTTCTGACCGCAACCGGCCATCAACACCTGCCCCATCAGCACCTCATCAACTTCCGCAGGATCTACGCCGGTCTGCTCAAGCAGCCCTTTGATGACTGCGCTACCCAGCTGATCCGCGCTTAAAGACGCCAACGTGCCATTAAAACTACCGATGGCGGTGCGACCCGCGCCGACGATTACGACATTATGCATAAAGCTCTACCCTATTTTATTTTGTATGTATTCATTAACAATTTTTGCAGTGCATAATTTACACTGAAATACCTATTCGGCGCAAATCTGACAAAAAATTAGTGAACTCAGATCAAAAAACACGCAGTTTCAAGTAATAAGCTGAGATCTTTGCATAATGTAGCGAGCGACGGTAAGACAAGGCAAAAATCGGCGAAAAAGCGGAGTTTATACTTATAAATGAGCATTTTGAGCCGGTTTTTAACACAGTATTACCTAGCGTAGTAGTTATGCAAAGGTCTCAAGCTACCTATTTAGACGGTTATCAATTAGGTCCTGAACCACCGAAGGATCAGCCAGTGTAGAGGTGTCCCCCAATTGCTGATACTCGTTGGCCGCAATCTTTCGCAAGATCCGCCTCATAATCTTGCCAGAGCGGGTTTTTGGTAACCCCGGCGCCCATTGAATATGATCCGGTGAGGCTATCGGACCAATTTCCTTTCGTACCCACTGTTTGAGTTCATTTGCCAACTCATCGCTGGGTGTTTCACCATGATTTAAGGTGACATAGACATAGATGCCTTGCCCTTTAATGGCATGCTCGTAGCCGACAACAGCAGCCTCCGAAACTTTATCGTGCAGTACCATCGCACTTTCAATTTCGGCTGTCCCCAAACGGTGTCCTGAGACATTCAACACATCATCAACACGCCCGGTAATCCAGTAATCACCATCCTGATCACGCCTTGCGCCATCACCTGAAAAATATTTGCCTGGAAAATCGGAAAAATAGGTTTTTTCAAAGCGGTCGTGATCACCATAGACCGAACGACTCTGCCCCGGCCAGCTGTCCAGCATCACGAGATTCCCTTCACCAGGCCCTTCCAGCAAATGACCATCCGCATCTACCAGCGCTGGCTGCACACCAAAGAAGGGCTTGGTAGCTGAGCCAGGTTTTAAATCCGTTGCGCCCGGCAAAGGCGAAATCAGAATTCCGCCGGTTTCTGTTTGCCACCAAGTATCAACGATCGGACATTCACCGTTACCGATCGTTTCGTAATACCATTCCCATGCCGCAGGATTAATAGGCTCACCCACCGACCCAAGAATTTTCAGGCTTCTGCGATGAGTGTCCTGTGCCGCCAGGTCACCATCCGCCATCAACGCTCGTATCGCCGTTGGTGCGGTGTACAGAATATTAACCTGATGTTTATCCACCACCTGGCTCATGCGATTCACGCCCGGATAGTTAGGCACACCCTCGAACATGAGTGTGGTCGCACCATTAGCCAGTGGCCCGTAGATGATATAACTGTGGCCAGTCACCCAGCCGACATCGGCTGTGCACCAATAGATATCCCCATCATGATAATCAAAAACATATTGGTGGGTCATTGCGGCATAAACCATATAACCACCGGTGGTGTGCATTAAACCTTTTGGTGCACCCGTGGATCCTGAGGTATAAAGAATAAAGAGCGGATCCTCCGCATTCATCTCTTCTGGAGGACAGTCCGCCGACGCCGATACGACAATATCTTCATACCAGATGTCCCTGCCCGCCTGCCAGGCTACTTCTGCACCGGTATATTGAACGGTCACCACCCTTTCGACACAGCCGGTACCCTCGCGCGTCAGGGCTTCATTGACATTTTCTTTAAGCGGAATGACTCGGCCACCACGAACCCCTTGATCGGCAGTAATGACAGTATTGCTGTGACAGGTTTTGATGCGCGTAGCGATCGCATCTGGAGAAAATCCACCAAAGATAACCGAGTGGATGGCGCCAATGCGTGCACAAGCTAAAATAGCCACAGCGGCTTCGGGAATCATTGGCATATAAATGGTCACCACATCGCCCTTTTTAACGCCCTGATCCTTCAACCCATTAGCAAACTTACAGACCTGCTGATGCAACTCCCGATAGGTTATTTTTTTATCAATCTGAGGGTCATCCCCTTCCCAGATAATCGCCACCTGATCGCCCCGTTCAGCCAGATGTCTGTCCAGGCAATTGGCACTGGCGTTCAGCGTTCCATCCTCGAACCAGTGGATATGTACCTGCCCTTTCTCAAAAGAGGTATCCTTTATCTTGCTGTAAGGCTTGATCCATTCCAATCGCTGGCCATGCTCTTCCCAAAACGCTTCCGGATTGATGATGGAGGCGCTATACATCTCTTCGTAGGTCGCTTTATCTGCCCATGCTTTTGCAGCAACTTCAGGTTTAACCGGATGAATATGCACTTCAGACATGAGTCTCTCCTTTTTTTATTGCAGACCATGCATTTCATGGACCTATTAATGAGATAACGAATGATCGCAATGGAAACAATATCTTACCTGTTTGGCATTTACTTAAGTGGTTTTACCCCCTCTAAAACAGGAGGCTCTCACGAAAGCATAATCACTATTTTCCCTCTCCCATAGAGGTTGCCGCGCACTGTCCCCTCTCCCTCCGGGAGTACCTCAAGGGCATTTCAAGGGCTAGGGTGAGGGAAAAATAAAGGTCATACACGTCTATCTATATGGTACAAGATTCTCCCTCACCTCAATCCTCTCCCAAAGGGAGAGGAGGTATTTCTGTCTTGCTTTTCGGCATAAGCAAATGCCATTCATATCTTACCTGTTTGGCTCATTAAAAACCAAACTAAAGTCTGCCGCCCTTTGAAAACGGGAGCAACCTCAGAAAACGCCTGCAACGGCCAACCTAGTCATCCGCTGTATTGCGCTAATATCGATTTAGGACTTTGTGTGACGGCCTTTCGAGTCACCAGATACCCCACGCCAGCAATCACTATTGCAGCCGCAAACGGCAAAGCAAACCATATCCAGATAACCAGCTCTCGATCCATGCGAAACAGGCGTCCATAAATATAGGTATTAATCATTTCGGCACCCAGTACAGCCAGCACACCGCTGAGAAGCCCCAGCATACCAAACTCCATCAAATTGTTGAGCGCGATAAATCGACGCCGCGCCCCCAGTGCACGCATTAACGCGCCCTCTCTGAGTCGCTCCCCCAAACTACTTTGAACGGCGGCCATCAATACCAAAAAACCGGTTAGCAGCACAAATACCAGCATGAGCTCTACGGCTGATGTCACCTGCCGCAAAATAGTACGAATTTGCTGAATAATCACATCCACTTCCAGAACTGTGACCGACGGAAACTGACTGACGAGGTCAATCAACAAACTCCGCTGCATCTCCTCTAATCGAAAACTGGTGATGTAAGTAACAGGCAAGCCATCCAGCGCGCCCGGCGGTAAAATCATATAAAAATTCGGCGAAAAGTTTTCCCACTGCACGGTACGCAAACTCCGGACGCTAAATTGTCTCTGCACACCCGCTATATTAAAAACCAAACGATCTCCAAGTTTGATATTCAGCCTTTTCGCCAGCTCGGCCTCTACGGAAACAACATCTTTTTGGGCATTTTGACTCTCCCACCAGGCGCCATCAATAATTCTGTTATCGTCGGGTATGGTAGGGCTCCAGGTCAGATTCAGTTCTCTGTTTATCGATTCATCATTACCAACCGGATCAACCCCACCAGGTTTTAGCAATCGATCATTTATGGCCATTAACCGACCACGAACCATCGGATAAACAGGTTCTCTACTGATGGACCGTTGATCCAGAAACTGCTCAAACTGCTCGACTTCCTGCGGCAAAATGTTGAACGCAAAGTTATTGGGTGCGTCTTCCGGCAGCTGATTTTGCCAATTACCCAGCAATTCCGTTCTTAACTGGGCAATAACCAGCATTAGCATCATCGTGACAGCAAAAGCTATGATTTGTCCGCTATTGCTACGAGCACGTCTGGCTAGAGTCGCCATTCCACGACCCGCCAATGAGTGCCTGAATCCAGAAATATTAACCCTGAGCCGCAGCAGACCGTAAACTAATGCCGCTAAAAGCAGTATCAGTACACCGACCGCGCTGAAAATCAGCAGTGTCAGCCAGATCTCCCTGGATAAAAGCACCACTAAAAGCAACAGCGCTGATAGCGCGACAGAATAGACAGTCCAGGCGCTCAGTGTCAGAGGAAGGAGATTGCGACGTATTACCCGTAAGGGGGGCACCTGTTTGAGCTTTAAAATCGGCGGCAATACCATTCCCCAAAGAATAATAAATCCCGTAACAAACCCGGTTAGCAGAGGCTTAACGCCGGCGACTGGCAGCCTGGAAGGGATCAGTTCCTCTAACAGAGACAATAGCACCAGGTGCACATACCAGCCCAGCAAACAACCCACCACCCCTGCCAGCAATGCCAGCAATAGCATCTGAATCAAATAGAGATGCATGATCGTTTTTTGTGTTGCTCCCAGGCAGCGCAACATAGCGCTGACATCAAACTGGCGTTCACTATAGCCTTGTGCTGTGACCGCTATCGCAACAGACGCCAATAAAACTGCCATCAAAGCAATGAGTCTAAGATAACGATCCGCGTTATTCAGCGCTTTGCTAGTGCCGCCCTTATCGGAGCGAATATCGATCAGCTTTTGTCCAGGCCCAAGTTGCGGAGCTAACCAGTCAGCAAACGATTTAACATTTTCTCCAGCATATAAATAGCTGTAGCGAACCCTGCTACCTGGCTGCACCACCTTTGTTTCATCCAGGTCATCATGATTCATTAGCACCCGTGGCGAGAGATTAAAAAAATTGCTGCCGCGATCCGGCTCAAAGGTTAATACCCTGGTCACTGTGAAGGTTTTCACGCCAATGCTAATAGTCTCACCAAGGGTGATCCCCAGCCGGTCGATCACCCGCCGATCGGCCCAAACTTCCCCTTTATCTGGACGCTTTGAAACCGCATAATCATTACCATAGCGGGTATCAGCAACACGCGGTTGCCCTCTCAGAGGGTATCCCGCACCAGCAGCCTTGACACTGGCCAGCAGAATCTTATCGTTACTCATTAATACCGTGCCGAACTCCGCCAGCTGCGTGGTCTGCAACCCGAATTCCAATGCAAAATCAAGCCATTCACGGTCAGGTGGTCGTGAACTCCGCAACACCAGATCGCCACCGATCAGCTCCGCCGATTGGGCCAGCAACGCTCTGCCGAGTCGATCCGAAAATAGACTGATGGTTGTCGTAGTCGCCACCGCAAGCACCAGTGCAAACGCCAGTATACGAAATTCGCCCGATCGCGCTTCGCGTCGCGCAAATAATCCAGCAAGTCTGATCAGTTTCATCATTGGGCTCATTGAACTCTATTCATCTTAACGCCGTTGATCCGGCTGTGACGTGACGCCAGGATACGCTTGTCATGGGAAGAGAGGCTTAATCCACAAGATAATCATCTGTGATTCGTCCTGCCTCCAGTTTAATAGCACGTTCACAGCGACTGGCCAGGTGCTCATCATGGGTAACCATTACCAGCGTGGTTGCCTGTTCACGATTCAATTCGAAAAGCAAATCGATAATCTTTTCGCCGGTCGCGTTATCCAGATTACCCGTTGGCTCATCCGCAAACAGAATTGAAGGATTGGTCACAAAAGCCCGTGCAATAGCCACCCGCTGCTGTTCTCCACCAGACAACTGATTGGGATAATGTGTTTCGCGATTTTCTAAACCGACACGTTCCAGGTAAGCCCGGGCTTTCCCGGCAGGATCATCATCTCCCCGAATCTCCAGAGGTAACAGCACGTTTTCCAGCGCTGTCAGACTGGGTAACAATTGAAAGGACTGAAAAACAAAGCCTACATGTTGGCCTCTTACCTGAGCCCGCCCGTCTTCATCAAGTTGATTAAGATGATGACCGAATAAGACAACCTCCCCGCTGGTCGGCACATCCAATCCCGCCAACAAGCCCAGCAAAGTAGATTTACCGGATCCTGATACACCGATGACCGCGACAGATTGTCCAGACTTGATCTCCAAACTTACCTCAGACAAAATGGTCAAACCCGTATTAGCAATTGCAACTCGCTGAGTGAGATTACGTGCTATTAACACCGTCGGAGGTAAAGACATTTCCATGCAACGTATCCTGAGTACCTTATTGATCTTTGTTTTTTCAACTATTGTATCTGCAAAAACTGTTTTGGTGGTAGGTGACAGCTTAAGCGCTGCCTACAACATGCCATTGGATGCAGGCTGGGTGCAACTGCTACACCAACGCATCCAGCCAGCACATATAGTCGTCAACGCCAGCATTAGCGGAGACACTTCGGCTGGCGGATTATCCCGTATAGGTCACTCATTGAAACAGCACAAACCCGACATTGTCATTCTGGAACTGGGCGCAAATGATGGGCTTCGAGGGCTACCGCTGCAACAAATGAAAAACAATCTGGCCAGCATGATACGTCTGTCCCAACTGTCAGGCGCCGAAGTTATTCTTGCCGGAATGGAACTGCCACCTAACTATGGCCCAGCTTATAACCAAAAGTTCCGTCGAATATATAGCGAACTGGACGAGGAGCACAAAATCAGACTCGTGCCTTTTATCCTGGCCAGGGTTGCCGGGAAAGATCAGTTTATACAAGCAGACGGGCTGCATCCAAATGAAAGCGCACAACCCCTGATTATGGAAAATGTTTGGCCCCACCTGGAGAAACTACTTTTGTAAGCGCCGCCTTAAGAAGAGGTCGAAGTCAGCAATGCCTCCGCACCCTGGCAGGTTTATGTAGTTAGACTGCTGCAGTTTCTGCATCGGACTTATCAAAACGTCGCTTCCAGGATTTGCGTACCAGATGTGGTATCAGCAAATAAAGAGGCATCCTGAGGTAGTGCGAGCGGATATACAGCAACCAACGCGCAAAACCCGTACCCGGCAGATCACAACTGGGATGATCTGGGCGCAATGCTCTTAAAAACAGTCCGTCCATTACTTTTTTCATAACAAAGTTGGGAGCACCGGCTGCCGCATCCTGCATGACCGTATCCGGTATCTCAGCCGCTAAAATCTGCTGTGCATAATGCAGCCCGTAATAGAGGGGCCGAATTAAGTCCAGTTCTATTGCTCGCGGAACCAGGCGATCCCAGAACCCAGACTCATTTTCTGAAAAGTAACGCAGCAGCTCTTTGATATCAACCAGATCCCTGAGGCCGTGATCAAACTCACCTTCGTGGAACAGATGCGTGGCGCTGTGGATCACCATATCTTCGGGGCAGAGGGTGTAAACATTGTCTATCTGTGTTTTACGAAGCCGCTCAAACAACAGACTCGTGTTTGGATGATATTTAGCCGTTAGCGGCAGGATGGCATGATGAATATCAAGTGTTGTACCGTTTTTTAAATTCCTCATCGGCGGCAATTCATGCATCCATTTTCTGTAATAGAACTTGTCATAATTCGTTAAATTTACAGTAAACCAGCCTTTCCAGTTTAACGCGTCTGCTACGTGATCTAACTCGGCATGCGCTACCAGACAATCAATATCATTAAAAGATCTGCCAACGGAATGGCCCATCCCAGAGATCATGTAAGCCGCACCTTTCAATAATACAAGCGGCTGATCCTGCCTTAAAAATATTTTAGCCAGTCCTTTGACTTGCCAATCTACTTCCACTTTCTGGCGTTCCCAAAAGGTGAGTGCAGCTTGAAAATGTGCTTTTACTCTGTCAGAGAAATCTGCTTTTGGTATTTGGTAAATAAGACGATTGCCAACACTCCCCATCAATAAAGAGGACTTGCACTGCCTTATTAGCAGCTCCCAGTCAGAGTCATTAAACTGATCCTGAATCTTAGCATTGCGAAGCAGTGATAACAGCAAACTGGTTTGTTCAGGCAAGGCCATCAATCATTCCTACGCCGATATCCAGGTCACCATTATATGAAAGTTCGTAACAGCTTGACTCCCGCATTAAGTGCTTCATCGCATTAAAACCGTCGACACCAAGAATTCCATAATTAAAGGATAGCTCAGCCATCCGCATAAAAGTCGTCCCATCAGGAACTTTGCGCACCTCATTGTCAGCTTCTCTATCGTACCGGGGAATCACAATAAACCGGGGAGATACTGATTGCTGGGCCTTCTGGATACTATGTCCTGGAACTTTAAGATGAGCGACAGTCCCTTTTTGTGTGTCTTTCACCACATCACCGATTTGGGCATTGGAATCAAATTGCCGGATAATATCGATCGAATCATTTTTAAGACTCACTGGCCTGGGTATTGGCACTAAACTATTGGTCTTCCAGTCATAGAGCGTCAACTCATCAGATAGTAGCCGCCAACCCCTTAACATCAGTGCTGCGGTCAATGTACTTTTACCCGCTCCGGGAAATCCAGGCATAATAATTGCGACACCATTTTTTTCTAAAACTCCAGCGTGAATAATTAAAAATTGGTGGCAATTCTGCGCGACACACCAATTCAACCCCCATTCAAAAAAAGGGAATGCCTGATCTAAAGGGAGTGGTTTGAAGGGTGCCAGTTGATCCGCATAGAAATTCACCTGCTTTCTAAAATAACGATGAATACCTTTGGATTGCCTTAAACACACAAAAAAATCTGCGAATGCAGATGATTCTTGCTGAGGGTAATCAGTATAAAAAAACTCAACACCAGCCAGGACACTGGGGATATCGGACTGTACTCGAACTCTAACGGGGCCTATTTCTACAACGAACTCGCCGGCGTGAAGAAGTTGTTTAAAATTATTAAGTTTACTTATCTTCCTTATTCCCTTTCTTCTATAAGGAAAATTTCCTTAAGCGATTCCAGAGTATCGGTTAAGCTCTGCGGCGATTCTGACGCTGATGTATCGCTTATCGGCCACCGCAAATCTCCTTCAGGCAAACTCTTATGTTCTAGCAAAAGAAACAGCACGTTAGCCGCATTATTATCTAAAAGGTGTGTATTGCCTGTACCAGGGTGATAAACGAGATAGCCATCTTCCATCTCACACAAATCAAATTCGACTGGCACCAACTGCCAATTCCCTACACTCAACTTAATTTGCCCAACCCAAATCAAGCTGGATTAATGATAGGTACGATTAAAGAAGTCCTTTAAATCACCGGCATACAGTTTGTTACCACCACTGGTTTGATAATAATCATATCCACTAAGGGCATATTCACGATACATATCAACTACTAGCGCCGGACTAATATAAAAAGCAAAATTCTTCGGGTTGCCGTTGGCAAATAAATTAGCATTGAGATAACCTGCCACGAAATGTCGTTCAACAGAATTACTATCCTCCATTACCTGCAGCAAAGTGGTCGCTGAATCACCATTACCTGGAAGAACGCCGAACTTAGCATAAAAGGTACTCGGTACGCCACTAGTTGGCAGATCGACTCCGTGATGTTCATAGAAATTTATTTCAAGCGTTGTTTTATCACCTCTATCGTTAACTACAATGTCAATAGTATGGTCGCGCGGATATGGGTAACACCCAGCAGCTACCCAGTCATGTACGCTGCCATCTTGATTTCCACCTTTTCTTGCATTTTCGCGCCAACCACCGGGCGAGAAACCTCCACAACGAAAAGCCAGATCATGGTTGCCAGACATATTACCCGACATAAAGCCCGATGGAGAACAGATATAGCCTAGCCTGCCGTCCCCAAGGACGGAGCTGCTCGCCAAAGTAGCCAGCACGGCGGTCCCACCAAAAACCAGTTTCCTTCGCGCTTGAACAGGTGCTTTGTCAGCTTCCCCTTTACTTGGGATCAAAGCTCCCTGCGTTTCACTTGATTGATCTTTATTATCCACTTTGCCAACCATAATAGTCCTCATACCCAGTGACTTTAAACCAGCCGACTTGTAACAGCTAATTCTAGCCCAGAATTAAACATGAGCATATATTTTGTCAATTATTCGCCAACAGCCACTTAGAAGCAACTTCTCACAAACTCTCTGTAATAGCTTTTTTGCAATATTTATTCCAACAATTACGCTCTCATAAAAATCAATGACTTACACTCCGCATTGCGTAACCAAACCATAAAACCCTGAAAAACTGTAAAATAACCTGACAGGCTCAACAATTCCTTTATTTAATCTCGTTTAATAACGCTTTAATGTGTTTCGCTGGAACGGCATAGGCGATGCCACTGGGGTTTGCCAAAGCCGCTTCCTTTGTGCCCTTTACAAACACTTTATTAATCACACCAATTACCTCACCGGAATCAGTATCATAAAGTGGGCTGCCGCTGTTACCCGGATAAGCGGTGGCATCCAGCTGAAACACCCGATAAGGCTCCTTTAAACGCCGTATCAGTTTGGGGTTAAGCTGACCCGAGTGAAACGCAGGAATCGCGATCGGCGTAATACTCGACACAATTCCCTGGTGGGTTACAGGATATAACCCCAGTACAGCACCAATAGGGAAACCAGTAAAAGCGTAGAGCTGCCCTTCTTTAACGGACGCGGAAGAACCGATACGCAGCGCCGGCAGCACCGGCCCCTCCAGTATTCGCAACAGAGCCAGGTCATGCTCATCATCGCGTTTTACAATCTCAACTTTAAGTACCTTTGGCGATCTCCCTGTACCCACAAAAACCACCCGCCGCTCCTTCTTAAGCTCTTTCAACTCCTCTGCCACCACATGAGCATTGGTAATCACATAGCGTCCATCGGCCACGACAAATCCGGTACCTGTTAAATTTGAACGCGGCTGCCTGATTGGCAGATAGGTTCCTACGCCGACAATAGAGGGCTTAATTTTGACGATAGTTTCCGGTAGAGAAGATGTTTCTGCCTTTAATAAAAATGGCAAACTCAGAAAGAAAAGACACAGGCAATAACATGCCACGCAACGATGCCATTTATGGGTGACTATAGATTTAGCTGCAAGCATTCTATTCCCCATCATCCCTATTTTTTCCTCTGAATCTCTCAACTAACCAGACAAGCGCTCTATAACCATCATTAATCCAGACAAAAAAAACAAAAGTAACGCAATAAACACAGCTGCTGATCCCAGGTCTTTAGCTCGGCCGGCCAACTCTGCATATTCCTCTGTAACCAAATCGACGACTGCCTCAATAGCAGAATTAAGTAACTCAACCACAAGCACTAACAAAACAGCAGAAATTAACAGTACAGATTCCAAAACAGTTTGACCAAGCCAAAATGCCAATGGCACCAGTATCAGCGCTAAAAAAAATTCCTGCCGAAACGCCGCTTCCTTTTTCCAAGCAACAGCGATTCCATGCATGGAATATCCCGTCGCCTAATCAATACGACTCAGACCATTTTTACAAGGTTTAGGCACAACTAGCCATCCTTTCTATTATGCATCTTCATTGTTATTAGCAACTACTGGTACCCGAGTGTGCAACCATCCAGCAAAAAACACCAGGTAAAAGAGAAAAGTCAGCTTAGGGAAATCAAACAGACTGGACGTCAAACCAACGATTAGAAAGCTTACAATCGATACCGCATATATCGCTGCAAGCAAATCATTTCTTGCAGCCATGGTAGCTAACCTGATCAAAACAATAGCCACCATAAAGAAAAACAAAAGCAGCCCCGCCCAACCCTGCTCAAACCAGACCTGCAGAGGCAGATTCTCAATATGCCAGCGTAAATGATCGTCGCTGATGAAAAACCAGCGCTCGTAAGTCGAGGAAAAATTACCATTAGCCATTAACTCCTCACCATCACTGACATGTATGCTAATATCGTCGATACTTAAGCCTTTACCTCCATGCACATATAGCGAGAAAAATACTGGTCGGAGAAACTGAGCCCAGTTTTGGTGGTTCAAATACTGGATTTGGTGAGTGTACGTCGCCCACTCACCAACCTTATTAGGCCGCACCATTCTAGATACACAACGATCGGAATAAAGTAGTACTTGCTCACACAGCGAGACAGCCAACCTTTCCTTACCCGTTTCCGGACGCAAAGCGATTGACACATCATAATACAGCTCTGCTTCAGGTCTGATGCGTTGTACTATATAATAGGCACCCCCCGCCGCGATGTGTAAATAGCTATTTTCTCCCTCAGAGCGGAAATCATGAATAGGAAGAGGTTTTGGGATCAGGTTAGCCGCATAATACTCTCTTGGGAAAGAGCCCAGCCCCGCACCAAAAAAGTTATATATAAATCCTTTGGGTTTGTTGTCAATCGTATCTGCCCAATGATTCAAGCGAGTTTGCATATCCCTTTCTGTCGCATCAATTCGTGACTTGAAAAATGGCGACTGATAAATCGGAATAGCTACAAACGCAATAACAATAAATACGGGAATAGCCACCTTGCAAAAAGCCATTGCCGACCTTACCTGTCTAGCATATATCACCAATGCTACAAACCCTATAAACGTTATGGTTAATAGCGCGATCCTTGAGTAGGTCACAAGTAGCGCGTAGCAAGCTAATGCCAACAGAATGAGCCCAACTGGAAGGGCCCATCGTTTTGGCAAAAGGTAGCCAGCACCCATAAGGAAGGGAATGGTAACTGCCAAATATCCATCGATCATGCCCCCACCAGTATGTAAAGATGAAAATAGTCCAGTGGCACGATAAGCCTGTGAGAAATTCAACACCCCTGGAAAAAGGGCTCTTTCCCAAATTATTAACCCAACTGTCGCTAAAAAGCCCAATAACATCCCGGTTATCAAATAGCGTTTCACCTGCCCCTGATCGCTATATACTGATTGCAGGGCTGGTAGAAGTAGCAACATTAATACAAAACCCTTTACAACCCGTAACGCATTATAATTACTTAAATAACTACTAAAAGTACTTGATTCAAATTCTGGCAGAGGCCAAATGCCGACAATCAAACTGATCAAAACCGAGAGACTATAGAGCGTAATCAACACTCGGGTACCTTTTGTGAACTCCAGCTTTGATGAGGATCTGGATAGTAAAGTGCCAACAACAGTCGCTAACACAAAAAAATCAAATTCTGTAATAAAAAACCACCCTGTGTGAGAAGCGAAATCCAGTAACGGCATTAATACCGGCAAAACCAAGAGCCAACAGTGGGGGTATTTAAACAAGCATCCAATGTATACAATTATTCCGAGAAACAACCAAATTCTGCCAACCGGATACATCCCCATAACTAAAAATAAGGGAACGAGAATAGCACCACCCAAAATCACCCTAATTAGTCGAGTATTTATCGGCTTATTAGCAACAGACAAAACAGGCTCAGAATCAGATAGATATCGATCATCCGCTAATGTTTCCTGCTTAGATCCCGATAATTGATTGAGTAACCACATTCCAATTAAAAAAAAGACCCATGTTGAAACCATGGCAACCAACACATTGGTATAATCCGGATGTTTCGCAGAAAGAAAAAGCTTTCCTGTTTCTAGAACTAGTGCCAACAACGCACCCACAACAGGAGCGAAACTGCGCATCACCTGCAGCCTAGACTGAGAACCTAAACCCGATAACAACAACCCCACTCCTAAAGGCGCATACATTGCAAAGTTAAACAAAAGGCTGCGTACGGCACTAGCTTCAGTTGAGAAGTAATGATAATAAAAGGGTATCAACGCTTTATATTCAAAGCCATCCAGAGGACGTTGCCATGAATGGCTAAACCAGCCATTAAAAAGCATTAAAAATAACAGATAGGCAAGAGCCAACCAAAACCAAAAACGGTACATCAAATCAATCACCGGCTGGACACGATTAGCTCGTAGCCATTGAGCACCCCAATACCCCACCCCCGTGCCAATAGCGCCAAGTATAATCGAGCCACCTTCTGTCACTGCTGAAGCTACAAATATCTGGATGCCTTCGATAAACAAAGCCATTAATGCCCCTGCAGCTATTGCCCGCTTTAAACCTCGATTTTGAAAATTCCATACAGAAGATAGGAGTGCACCAAAAGGTATGAATACGATACAAAAGCCTGCTCTACTGGCGGAAATGCGCAAAGATAATTTATTTCCATAGTCAATAAAAAACAAAGCAACCTGATCGCTTCTTAATTTCTGCATCAATTCATCGAATGAAACCAGCACATCGAAAGGGAAAAAGCTAAACAGAAACAATATTACAAAGTATCCATAAAAAACATTACGAAATGCTTTGCGACCACCCGCAGACCACCCACTCAAACTTCTGCCCAGTATCATCCAAACGGCAACGCCTAACACACTGCCAATGACCTCGGCTAGCAAGTCATTTAACGAAACTGTGCGCGGCGCAAAGAAGATCTGTACAAATTCAATCAAAGTAGCGAGGATCAAACAAAATCCAATTACGACCAACGCACCAATAATTTTTCCCAACTGAATACGCCGACCTCGATCGAAACTAGCCATCATCATAAACGCTAGAGGTATATAAAGCAGAATATTGGCAACCCAATCACCCCGAGATGCTATGCCCAACTGTAGGTAACGAATATTTTTAAAAGCACTAATCGCTTCAGGGAAGCTATAGTCGCGAAGTTCAAAGGGTATGAGGCTGCCGTACACAATAAAAAATAGGTACGCCAGCACCAACAGATGAAGCCGGTCGGTTATCTTTTGAGAGAAGCTGGCTGGCTGTGGCATATGCAACTATAATTCACCTATTCTTTCTAGACATAATGTAGTGACCTACCCGTCCTCAAAACCGCGGATTAAGCTATGAATGAAACATCTTAGGCCAAGAGCCATAATCGAGGAGGATAGGTCATGAATAAGTCTAGCAAGTATGCCTGGCTGGATACACACAAAGATACAATTACCGCTGCCATCGCTGATGCTGCAACGGATTTATGGTGAGACAGCGAATACGTCCGCAGCAATGCCGAATCTGTTGAAGGATGTCAGTTCGAACGGCGGAATTGTTTCCTATTGCTATGAGGCAGGGCCCTGCGGGTATGATCTCTACCGCCAGACCAGTGGTTCTGAACATGAGTGTGGTGTTGCGGCCCCCTCGTTGTAATAAATTCTGCGCTCAACCCTTTAAAACTACCCCTTTTAGGCTAATATCATCCTATACTTATAAACCGGCAGTCATCATTAAAATTGCACCTATGATTTCACTTCTCCACGACAGCATTATCCATCACGCGAGCCTAACACCTGATTCGACAGCACTGTGCTATAAGGATCAGAAACGCAACTATCAGGCGCTGCACCAGGAAATCTCCAACTGCGCGCACCAGCTGATTGAAGCCGGTTTAGCGGCAAATGACCGCGTCGCGATCTACCTGCCAAAACAGCTTGAAAACGTGATCAGTATGTACGCCACCTCGTTGGCGGGTGGTATCTTTGTACCACTCAATCCCGGACTGAAACCCCATCAGGTTGAACATATTCTCAGAGACAGCGGCGCGCGATTTCTGGTCAGCGCTAAAGACAGGATTCAGCGTCTTGCAGAGGTTTTTCCGCAATGCCCCTCACTGGAACACGTTATATCGGTCGACACGTTCGCCAGCCAGGAAGCCAACGGCAATGTATCCATGCACGAATGGGAACAGTTCACCCAACCGCTCACCCAACCCATAGACAATCAAAATATCACCTTGCCAGAACGAATTGATGCTGATCTGGCGGCTATTCTGTACACCTCAGGGAGTACCGGAAGGCCCAAAGGCGTTGTGCTTTCCCACCGCAATATGGTGACCGGCGCCAAAAGTGTCAGCAGCTATCTGAAAAACACCGCGCAGGATGTGGTGCTGGCGGTGTTACCCTTTAGCTTTGACGCAGGTCTCAGCCAACTCACCACCGCCTTCCAGGTTGGCGCATGTGTGGTCTCCATGGACTACCTGCTACCACGGGACGTCATTAAAGCCATTGATCGCTATCAAGCAACCGGGCTGGCAGCCGTACCACCACTCTGGAACCAACTAGCAACCCTTGAGTGGCCCGAGCAGACAGCCAAATCATTACGCTATATTACCAATACCGGAGGTGCCATGCCGCGCGCCACACTGGATCGTTTGAGAAAAGCACTGCCGGAAACGCAGATATTTCTAATGTACGGATTGACCGAAGCGTTTCGCTCCACCTACCTCGATCCCAGCCAGCTGGATGCCAGACCAGGCTCAATGGGCAAAGCCATTCCCAGCGCCCAGATCCTGGTAGTTCGTGAAGATGGCAGCGAATGTGATCCTGAAGAGCCTGGTGAACTGGTACATCGGGGAGCATTAGTTGCCCAGGGCTACTGGAATGACCCGATCAAGACCGCAGAGCGATTCAAACCCGCCCCCGGACAACCTAAAGAACTGCCCAATCCGGAGCTTGCGGTCTGGTCGGGTGATCAAGTCAAGAAAGATAGCGAAGGTTACCTCTATTTCATCACGCGCAAAGATGAAATGATAAAGACATCAGGCTATCGGGTCAGCCCCACAGAGATCGAAGAGGAGTTGTACGCCAGCACTATGGTGGTTGAAGCAGTTGCATTCGGAGTGGCACACCCCATGCTGGGACAAGCCATCGTCGCCGTTGTGCAGGCCAACGAGGGATTCGCCGAGAAGGATATCCTGCGATACTGCCAGCAAAACCTGGCCAACTACATGGTGCCCCAGAAACTGGTTATTTATCAGGAATTACCGCGTAACCCAAATGGTAAAATTGATCGTAATCTGTTGAAAAATGAGTTTAACTCGATATTTGATGAGCAAGACTGATGGATTTTAGGCAAATCGACCTAAGCGCCCTCATCCCAACCTTCTCCCAAAGGGAGAAGGAGTCCTCTATTGGGAGAGGCATTTACAATTTGCCGACACATCGGTTATCCCCTCTCCCTCTGAGAGAGCACCAAACTATCATCCCCTCTCCCTCTGGGAGAGGGTTAGGGTGAGGGCCTTAACGGCTCAACACATAAACTAACCAAAGAGCACCAATGAACAAACCAAAACCACAACACGTACCGATGGATCAATTTAAAACAGCCGACAACTGTTTACTAGTCAATGGCCAATCTGTGCTGGAAATCGCCCAAAAACTGGGCCGCACACCATTCTACGCCTACGACAGCAACCTGATGACAGCTCGAGTCAAGCAGCTGCGCGAAGCTCTACCGAAAGAGATCCACCTCCATTACGCTATGAAAGCCAACCCCATGCTCGAAGTTGTCAAGCACATGGCCGATCTGGTCGACGGTCTGGACGTAGCCTCAAAAGGCGAACTCGAAGTGGCGCTGCAGACAGGAACCGCACCTGGCAATATCAGTTTTGCTGGCCCCGGAAAAAGAGACGAAGAGCTTCTGGCCGCAATTGAGGCGAAAATCACCATCAACGTTGAGTCGGAAGGCGAACTGGCTCGCATCGACAAAATTGCTACCCGATTGGGAAGCAAACCCAATATTGCCATTCGTGTGAACCCTGATTTTGAGTTGAAAAGCTCCGGTATGAAAATGGGAGGCGGCCCCAAGCAATTCGGTATCGATGCCGAACGGGTGCCCGCTGTATTAAAACACCTCGCAAATCTGGATTGCCATTTCAGAGGTTTCCATATATTCAGCGGATCGCAGAACCTCAAACCCGAAGCAATCATTGAAGCTCATGACAAAACCTTTGAACTGGCGATTCGCCTCTCCGAATACGCATCGACACCAGTGGAATTGCTCAATATTGGCGGCGGGTTCGGCATCCCCTATTTCCCCGGAGAAAGCCGTCTGAATCTGGAACCCATTGTCGCCAACCTGAACCGCCTGTTGCCCGAAGTTCTCAGAGCGCTACCCGAAACAGAAATCGTTACCGAACTCGGCAGATACCTGGTCGGTGAAGCCGGCGTTTATATCTGTAAAATCATTGATAAAAAAGTGTCCCGAGGTCATACATTTTTAATTGTGGATGGTGGCTTACACCATCACCTCTCCGCCTCCGGGAATTTCGGACAGGTGATACGCAAAAACTACCCGGTAGCTGTGGCCAACCGAATGGAAAGAAGTGAGGAAAAAGAGCTGGTTTCAGTAGTAGGGCCACTCTGCACACCGCTTGATCTGCTGGCGGATAAGGTAGAACTACCTGTGGCAGAACCGGGCGATTTAATTGCTGTTTATCAGTCGGGCGCTTATGGGTACAGCGCCAGCCCGCATGGGTTTTTGAGTCATCCTTGCGCCAGAGAAATATTGGTTTAAAGATGTAATAAAAAATCTCTCAATTAAATATCACCTAGAAGAAATGCCTAAAATAACCAGTTTGAAAAAGTTTTTGAAAAACACTCTAAAAAAAATAGGAGTAAATTACTATCGCATATTTGCACCATATGGTAACGATGATCTGGCCGAATGCTTCTTAAAGCTAGGGCTAAAGAAATCAGATAATGTTTTTGTGCACTCCTCCTATGACAAGTTTCTGGGTTTCAACGGAAAACCGTACGACGTTATAAAATCGATCCAAAAAATCATCGGGGAAACAGGCACTTTATTGATGCCATCTATGCCTTTTGGAGATTCAGCGTACCGCTATATAAGTTCGGGAAAAAAGTTTGATGTACGTAAAACACCCTCGGCGATGGGACTGCTAACGGAACTTTTTCGCAGAGATCCAGATACCATACGAAGTGCTCACCCGACTCACCCGATACTTGCAAATGGCCCCATGACCGATGTTTTCGTTGCCAACCATGAGCAAGCAACAACTCCCTGCGGTAAATACAGCCCTTTTGATAAACTGGCCGAACTTGATGGTAAAATATTGCTGTTAGGTACAGGCATCCAGGTACTCACTTTTTTCCACTATCTCGAGGAGCGCTTCGAGGAAGCCATTCCTCGATCCCCGTTTACCGAGGACCAATTTATAGTTACTTTCTTTGATGAGAACGCCAAAGAGATAACTGTACAAACTCGCCTTTATGATCAAAATATTTCCAGAAGCAGGAACCTTGTACCATTAGAGCAACAACTCAAAACCAACGGCCAATGGCAACGTTCAAAACTAGGTGCCCTCGAAATTGTAGTACTTAGTGTTGGCGATATCGTTAAGGCCTACCAGCAACTAATTGAAAAGAATATTTTTTGTTATGACGAATAAATCAAACTCAATTGCCGATGATCAGCTAAGGCCAGAGTTTTCCTCCGCATGCGAATCAGGGGATTACTGGAAAAGCAAAGCGGCGGCAGATGCAATACTTAAACAGAACAGTTCCGGGGCATCAATCCGTTACCTAGTAGGTACAATTAAGCAAAACGCCGCAAATTTTGAAAATATTAAAAATATTAGGCTGGCCCTTCTCTCTTCCTACTCGATTGAGTTCATAAGGGATGCCCTCTACCTGAGTTTCTTTCGGAATGGTCTGCTATTAGATATCTACCAACCGGGCTTTAATCAATTCCGTCAGGAAATTCTGGATCCAGATAGCTCCCTGTACGCATTCAACCCCGACATCCTAATACTATCCGTTGAGGGTGCGCATTTGTGCCCTCTGCTCTATCAACACTCATCGGTCAAAAATTCAGATTTGTTGGAAGACACCATCAAAGAGGTCCACCAACTAATCACTACTTTCCGAGAAAGAAGCACTTCGGCAATTATAGTTCAAAACCTATCACCGCAAATTTACCCCGGTCTAGGGGTAGGCGATTCAAATTCACTCTATAGCACCCGGCAGTTAGTGCATCAAATAAACCATCAGCTCACACAATTGGCCTCAGAAAACAGAGGCATCTATATACTCGATTATGATGCATTAGTTGCTAAATATGGTGGATTAAACTGGCGCGATGAAAGGATGAACTTTTACGCACAGGTGCCGATTAATAAAAATGTGTTTATATTACTCGCCAAAGAGTTTGCCAAAATCGTACGCATACTTTTTGGAGGTGCAAAAAAGTGTTTAGTCGTGGATTTAGACAACACTCTTTGGGGAGGAATACTGGGAGAAGACGGCCCAGATAATATACAAATTGGCCCCGTTTATCCGGGAAATGCATTTAAAGCATTTCAAGAGGCACTGCTTAGCCTCAAGAGCAGAGGGGTCATATTGGCTATCGCCAGCAAAAATAATTTGAGTGACGTTAAAGAAGCCTTCACAACTAACACTCATATGGCATTAAAGCTAGATGATTTCTCAGATAAACAGATCCATTGGCAGGAAAAATCACTCTCCTTGATGGAAATAGCTACAAACCTGAATATCGGGCTGGAGCATATGGTGTTTGTCGATGATAACCCTGTTGAATGTGAACAAATAAAACAGAGCCTACCAATGGTTGAGGTTATAAACTTCCCAAAGCAACCAGAAAACTATGCAGCGTGCTTATTTGAAGAGGGGTTTTTTGATACACTCCAGGAATCAAGGGAAGACATGCAAAGAGCATCCCTCTATAAACAAAGGTCAGATGCGGAAGCTTTCCGCAAACAAGCATCCAATATGAAAGATTTCTACCGAGGGCTGCAAATGGAAATCCAGTTTGCAAAGGTAGATGATAAAAGCGTCACCCGCACCGCACAGCTAACTCAAAAAACGAATCAATTCAATGCGACGACACAACGCTACTCCGAGGCAAATCTTGAAGTAATGATGGCTGATGACAATTGGTGCTTATATAACTTGTCCGTTAAAGATAAATTCGGAGACAATGGCATTGTCGGAGTTTTATTCGCTCAAATTAAGGATGATATCTTTATCATAGATACTTTCCTGTTAAGCTGCCGAGTTATAGGGCGAACCGTTGAGAGGGCAATGCTCGCGTTTCTTTGTACACAAGCCAGGTTAAATAGACTATCTTTTCTAGTGGGAAAGATTCATTTTACGCCAAAGAACATGCCGGTCCGTGACGTATATAAAGATTTTGGGTTTGAAGAGATTCATAGCACTCCAGAGGAAACACAGTGGCGACTGGAGGTCAATAAGGCAAAAACTGATTTCCCGGATTGGTTTCAGATAAATGACAAGGTCAACTCTTAGTCAGAAGGAATAAAACAAATGCCAGAGTCACTCCAAGATATAGTCAAACAGACGTTAGCGGACATTCTCAGTATGGACACTTCAAACATCGATGATGAAACCTCAATGGATAGCGTTGATGGCTGGGATTCAGCAAACCATATCTCTCTAATCTTAGCACTGGAGGAGGAACTAAACTTAGCGTTCGATATATCGGAAATCGAGGAAATGATTTCTGTTTACGATATAGTTTCTATAATCGAACAAAAATCCTAATCGAACAACTGGAAAATATCGTGGGATCAAAAATCGTGGGATCAAAAAGAGACGAGGTCAACAGCCTAAATATCGAAGATATTGCCATCGGTGACACCTTCGCCATCAACAGGACATTTACTAAAGAGGATGTTGATAATTTTGCTGCGATAAGCGGTGATTTCAGTCCATTGCATGTGGACCCTGAATACGCTAAAGGTACAGAGTTCGGCGAATGCATTGTCCATGGCATGCTGTTAGCCAGTCTTTTCTCAAACCTAGTGGGTATGAAAATACCCGGCAAATCAGCTTTATATCTGGCTCAGGAACTTGCATTTCGTAAACCGGTATTTATTGATGAAGAGCTAAGCGTAAAAGCTAAAGTAACCGCTAAAAAATCGGTGACCTCTACCATAGTACTAGCCACAGAAATACGTAATAGTGAAGGCAAAGTCGTTGTCAGCGGAACGGCAAAAGTAAAAATTCGGGATTCTGTACCGGTATCAGAAAACATTACTGAAGAGGCAATTGGTCCAGCAACTCAGAAAGGTAAGCGCGTCGCGGTAATTTCAGGCGGGTCCCGTGGTATCGGCGGTGCAATATCAAGAAAGCTCGCTGACGCAAATTACCATTGTGTCATCCTGTATCATTCCAACGCCAACCAGGCGCGCTTAACACTTCAGGATATAGAAAAAAAAGGGGGATCGGCCTCTGCTATCAAAGTTGACATAAGCAACAATGCAGAGATAAACGAACTATGTAATACCCTAGAAAGGGATTTCGGCCAGGTAGCCGTTTTAGTGAATGCTGCGATCGGCGATCTTGATCAGATTCCGGCAATAGAACTTACCTGGGATAATTTTATCTATTACTTCGATACCCAATTGAAAGGTGTTATGAGTTTAAGTCAGAAATTGCATCCATTAATGTGCGCAAACGGAAAAGGTGCCATCGTAAATATACTTTCGCAAGTGGTTAATAATACACCGCCTCCGGGAATGGCCCATTACGTGACGGCCAAATACGCCCTTCTCGGACTATCCAAAGCATTAGCTTCTGAGTGGGCTAAAGATAATATAAGAATAAATATGGTTTCTCCAGGGCTCGCAAGAACTGAACTAACGCAACACTACAACGAAAAAATTTTCCGCATGGAAGAGATTAAAACGCCTTTAGGCAGATTGGTTGAAATGGAAGAAATTGCGGAAAGCATTGCATACTTGGTGAGCGATAACGCGAATTTCATCTCCGGGACAAACCTTTATCTTACCGGTGGCCAGGATATGCCTTGAAGCATCTATTAAGCTCGAAGTGATTCTCTCTGGGGGTGCCACAAATAACCGTTCTTTGAGCTTACTCTCCTTGGGGAGCATATAGAGATGGTGACCAGAAAATTCATCGTCACGAGCGTTATTAACTACTAAAATTGCAAAGCGGGTTTCCACCCTTGAACCAGGAACTAAAAACAGCGAGATGGAAAGTGAATTGGCTAGACATAAGCTTTTATCGTAAAAAATACTGGGATTACTCTAATGATCGCGCAAAAAGGCAAAAACTGAAACTACCGGAAAACAGTATCTTTGCCAAACGCGTGGCTGACGAAAAGAGAGCACATCTATTAGCGGTTCCTGAATATGGTAGGAAAGACATCCAGAATCACCTCAACGCTGCAATTGAATGGCTGCTATCGGCACAGAGAGCAACAGCTGATGACGGAGTAGCTCTTGGATATTTCCCACTTGATATAGAAGGAGGATGGAAGTCTTCCTATCCCGAAACAACAGGCTACATTATTACTACTTTGCTCAAATTTGCTCAACAATACAACAGGCGGGATGTTACTGATGCAGCGCTGGCTATGGCCGACTGGGAAACCCAGGTGCAGATGTCTACAGGCGCAGCGCAAGGTGGTCCGGTATGTGCATCAGAAAAACAAACAGCCGCCGCCTTTAATACCGGCATGGTATTAGATGGGTTATGTTCGGCTTACGAGGCAACAAAGAAAAATCGTTATTTAAGCTCCTTGGAGCAAGCCGCTCTGTTTCTCTGCAACGACCTGGACAGTGAAGGCTATTTCCAGACCAACGGTAATTTTGTGAGTCAGGAAAAAATCAAAACCTACACCTGCCTCTGTGCCTGGGCTATGTATCGCGCTGGGCTACTGCTGGATTCGGAGCAGATTAAAGGAGCTGCAATTAAATCGGTGGAAGCGGCTATGCGGCAGCAGCAGAAAAACGGTTGGTTTGCGCACAACTGCCTCACCCATTCGGAAAAGCCTCTAACCCATACTATCGGTTACGCTATTCAGGGCATTTTAGAGGTAGGTGTTTTGGCGGAGCGTATGGATCTTGTTTGCGCCGCTGAAACAGCTCTATTGGCAACAGTTAACCAACAAACTTCTACGGGTTTTCTTGCCGGCAGGCTAGACAACAACTGGAAACCCGTTAGTGAATATGCCTGTTTAACCGGCTCAGTTCAGCTATCAATTTCCTGCTACCGACTGGCGTTACTCTATGGCAAAACCGATTTTATACCTCTAGCCAATAAACTGGTTGATTTTGTCATGGCCACTCAATTACTCGATATCGAAAATGAAGGTATGAGGGGAGCGATAGCGGGCTCCTACCCTTTATCAGGAGAGTATATGAGTTACGGGTATCCCAACTGGGCGACTAAATACTTTGTCGATGCATTGATGTTGCGCAAGCAAGTCTACGACGGCTAATATGCGGTAACTCTATATATAGGGCGACTGATTGCCCCCAAATTAATCCTTTGAAAAACTATTCGTTTCAACAATTCAGCATTAACTCAGAACAGCAATATTGAAATCCCCATTAGCGGCTCAAATATACGAGAGGGGTGATTTTGCTAGTTTAGAATCCTTTCCATGCTAATTTACTAAACTCCTATAAACTACTTCTTTTATCAAGTTCGCCTATAGATTTAAAGCACACTAACACACTGCCAGCGGTAATAAATTGTATTGCCAAGCGCAACGGAGGAAAAAAGCAAATTGTTCGCACAACGATCCTCTTTAACCCAGTGTTATGACGCAATAACATCATATCGGGGCGCAATAGAAATCTATCCATCCCTAGCTTTCTCATGTATTTAATCAAGCCGTATACTGTAAACCAATGGAACGCTGGATATTGAGCAAAATTTGAAATTTCAGGCTTGTCAGTCATCGCTCTTCGCAGAAAGTACCGCTTTAACCATCCAGGATACCAGCTGTACGCGGGGAGATTAAACTCCATTTGGCGTGGGCAAAGTTTATTAGTCGTGCTCAAATAAAGTGCGCCTCCAGGTTTTAAGACTCTTACCGCTTCATTAACACAACTTTGCCAATCCTTGACGTGCTCGAGTAATTCCGGCACAAAGCATATATCAAACGAATCATTCGGGAACGGCAAATCAGTCGCGCTACAGTTTTTAAACTCGATTTCCAATTCTTCTTCTTTTGCCCGTCTCGCTCCCAGCTGTTGCAGATCACTGCTGAGATCGATAGAACAGGGAAGATGCCCTTTGCGAGCCATAACAATAGAAAGTGTTCCCGCACCACCGCCAATATCTGCAACCTTTAAACTTTCTTCGGTTTTGTTGTCCGGAAGTGCAGCAAGAACCGCATCTGCTAAGCGCTCAAACCTGGCTATTGTTTCCGGCTTCGTGCTTTCCCTAGAATAATATTCATAAAAATTCGGGTCAGTTGAAGTACTCCATGTGGGCGATACCTGCTCATCTGACGGCTTAACTTTAGACTCATTCACACTAAAAAACCTGGTTGTTGGACATAAAATCAGCTTAGTTCATATCTTGCAAACATTACAGAAATTCACCTACAAATAGAGAACAATCCCCCCCATTTTCAGGACACTTATAGATTAAGAGCACCTCTCTTAATCTAACTAACCACTTTTTCAAACAATCTAGCATACTCGCCCGTCAGCGATCGTCTGGAATATCTTTGTACGGAGTCCGGGTTAGCAATTGGAGCGGTTCCTCCTCTAACTGCCCGTATAAAGTCAACCAGTTTTTCCTTAATCCCCTCTTTATCAGATAGCTCCGAAACAGTATCGATATCCGCCTCCCGCAATACCTGCGCCGTATCGCCTTCTGAAGCCGTTAATGCAAGAACAGGTTTGTGCGCGCGAAAATATTCATAGAGCTTGGCAGGAATCTGGTGATTACAGTTTGCCGCCTGAAACAATAACAGTCCATCGGCTAAGAGCATTTCACTGAGCGCTTCCTGATAATTGATACCGGGCTCCAGAGAAACAATATCCGCAATTCCCCTACTCTCCAACATCGGCCGATAAATATCATCATTTGCCGTAGAGCGTAAAACGATCGCTAATTCTTCAGCACTAATCTTGTTTGTCGACTTTAGTTCACTGAGGGCATCAAAAAATTGTGTAGGGTCTCGTTCAGAAGGATATAAAATACCACTGTGAATAAGCGTAACTCGCCCAGAATTTTTCGCATTGTACGGTATAAGGTTTTTCTCTGCCTGAACGAAAATCCCCTCATCATAGCCATTGGGAATTACTGCAAACTTTTCTGCCTCCACCGAAGGATATCTAGCACAGTACATACTCTGTGTCCCTGACGTTGTAAATACAAGCAATGCAGCATCTTGAACAGCTCTGCGTTCGACCCAGCGAAAAGCTCTCCTACGGACTGGATCAGTCGGATAATAATCCTCAGTCATGGAATCCCGACAATCCGCAATCCAAGGCACCCCTGTAAGCTTACTAAGCACCCAACCGATCAAATGTGCAGTAGCAATAGGAAATGTTGACCAAATAAGATCCGGCTTTTCCTTTCGAATAAAACTCAATCCCGAAACAACTGCCCCAGGTAACCAGGAGACCCAACGGTCCGGCAACGCCATGAAACTAGGATAACTTCCCTTTACTGAAAAATGCCTGGCTGTATCTCTTCCAAAGGCTCTAATCACTTTTACGCCGGGAGGAATACCCTTGAGCTGATCATCACTGGTTATTTCATAGGCTTTTGGAGAAATGGTCAGAATCGTCGGTTGCCAGTCATTTTCCTCGAGGTAGCGGGCCATAGATAAAGTCCGCTGAATTCCGCTGCTGATCTTGAATGGGGGAAAATGAAAGGCAATGAGCAGGGCTTTTTTCATTCTGCAACCAGCCAATCAGCGGTAATTTTTATCGACATTTCCATATCCTGCTTACATGAGAAAGTATGATCTGCGCGTTTCAAATCAACACGTTCAATTTGATCGGAGCCAAGTAGTTTCCTCCACTTTGAAGAAGTATTTACGGTATCCATAAATTCAGCGGCTGTGAGATCATTGCCGCTTAGAATAAGTAACGCTTTTCCGGTAAAGGCACTTAACCCGTTAAAAACCCGTTCAGGTAATGGCTCTGAAACAGGACTTTTATTATTTTTGGCCTTCATAAGGTTATTTTTTAAAGAGGCTAACGAGGCGCGAAAATCAAATTGCCCGGAGAACAGCTTATGCCACAATTGCCATTTCCTCAGGTGCTTCAGATAATAATGTTTAATGTATGCCTGCGCCTCACTCTGCTCGGTTCTCACCCACGGATTGGCCAGAACCAAACCGCTTACCCGTTTATCTTGGTGCGCATAGAAACAGGCAGCCGATGCGCCATCGCAAAGTCCCCATAAAATAATTCTTTCCAGTTGCGGCTGTTCAATCATAAAAATGCTAATCGCTGCCTCGATATCATCGTTGATCGCTTCAAAACCAGGAAATTCACCGCTACTGTCGCCCATTCCCCTGCAATCGAAGCGAAACACCGGCAAACCATTCCGCGCCAACCCCCTAGCCAACAGCACAAACTGCCGGTGACTTCCCGCACGATATTGGGGCCCGCCAACGACGATCACAACACCGATCTTGTCCTCCGTTTTGTACTGGTCTGCGGCGCAATGAACTATCCCAGCAAGACTTTCTCCAGCACATGAAAATACTACCGGCTTTTCTGTGTGTTGATCCATGTATCTGAGTATCCTTCAATCCATGATCTGAAAACAGTCTGAAGTTACCTGAATTAGCCGGTCAGCATGGCTAATTTCCTGTGTAGACCAGAATTGTGCGCCTTCTGCTCTAATAACTTTCACTTCCTTTCCCGCAGCGCTCCAGTCATCGATGATTCGCTGTGCCGGCAACGGTATGATCCTTTCAGAGTTCGAGAGTTCAAACCAGAATATGCTTTTAACGGAACCGGCCATTAGCTCCGCCAATGTCAGACTGCAAATATCATTGTATAATTTTTTCGGCAACTCATACCCTGCTACCTCTAACATACCCTCGGTGGCCAGTTGCTCTTGCAATTGCGCAACCGTTTCCTTTCCGGAATTTCCGACCAGGCTGGCGGCAAGCCGTAACCTCAAAAACTGCGCCATTAGTAGTTTGCCATTTAATACCGGATTCCAGAAAATAAGATTGTCCAACCGGTGCTGCCCGCTATGCGCAACTACTGCAGCCATGAGACAACCGAATCTAAGCCCCCAAAGGCTGACTTCGGCGCCGGTTTTATTCGTTAACCAATCAATGCCGGCTCTAATATTACATAGCCATTTTTCCAAAGTCGCTTCGGCAAACGCACCAAAGCTATCTCCGGTGCCACAGTAGTCAATAATGAGCACCCCAAACCCCTCTGACGCAAAGGCCCTCGCCTGCTTTGCTATCATGTGGCGGGATCTGTTCATCTCCTCGCCAAAAGCCGGAACATGGAGGATTGCGCCGCGGCAAGCCTTTTCATTCATAGGGGGAAAATAGATGGCGTAGACAGGAGTACCGGACTTATCGAGAAAAAAAGGTTGTGGAACTGGCGACAGCAATTTTAAATTCTCTCAGCGACAAAATCGACAAGTCTGCTTACCGTTTCAAAAATCGAGGCATCCACTTCATCATCATCAATGATAATTCCATATTGCTCTTCAATATAGGTTAGCACCGTAACAACCGCCATTGAATCAAACTCAGGAATGACGCCCAGCAACTGCGAATCCTTAGTTAACGCGTGGTCCTCGCCGAGCTGTAAGACCTCCGTCAGTAAATTGATTAATTCCGATGTTAACATTTACTCAGTTTTCTCCGGTTATAAGGGGGGATAAAATAAATTGTACTTAGGTAATCAGTATCTATTTTACGCAGAATGCCACTAAGCAATTATCAATAACTTTAATTTCTTCAACCAATAGATAATCTTGTAGCTCCTCGCGCAACGAATCAACATTGTATTTACGAAAATGCTCCGGTTCTTCATCCGGCCCCAAACAGTCATTCGGAACACTCACCATCATCCTACCCCCTTTTTTTAGTAACTTGGCTAAAGTTTCTACACTCTGTCCAGAATATTGGAGGTGCTCTAAAACGGCTTTAGCTGCTATAAAATCAAACTCATAATTAATATTGGGCTCGTTCGGCAACTCGCATACGATCCCATCAATACCTTCACTCCTCAGTTTATTGATGATCACTGGAGAGATATCTATGGCAAAAACCTCAGCTTGTTTGTCTTCGCGTATTTTTTTTAAAAACAGTCCCGAACCCACACCCACATCGCATACGGAAGCACCCGGAGTTATCGCATCAAACATGGCATTAAATACGTTTTTCGTCGAATGTGACTCCTCATAATCTTCATCAGCAAAGCGCCGATCCCAGTGTTTTGAGGTATTCAAATTAGTAGTACCGAATTTGATTAGCATGTATAAAGAGTGAAAATGCACATTAAAAAAATGACTAACTCGCCAAGGAATAAAATTCATCTTATTAACCTATAACCTATACTAAACTCGAATAAGATTAAGTGAGGCGCTTATTGTACAGCCAGATATTTAAACGCCAAACAGATAAGATACTCGCACTTTTTTTAGCTAAATTATAGTCGAGGATTTAGGGCTGATGAAAATAATATGAGTTACAACTGAATCTGGTGTTTGGGAGAGTTGAAAAATAGCGGTGTATCTGGTTGATTTGTAGTCACCACAACTATGAATTAACCGAAAGGGACACACCGCTATGAATAAAGAGGATACCGTTGTTGCATTTGCAGGTCGAGAACAGTTTACAGATGCTCTGACTGAATTGTTGAGAATAGGAGCCAGGAACTTGATCCGGCAGGCTGTCGCAGCCGAATTGGCTGAGTTTATGTAACAGTTTTCTGTCAGAACGTTATCGAATGGTAAGGCAGCCGTCGTACGCAATGGTTATCTGCCAGAGCGAGAGATACAGACCGGCATTGGTCCGGTGAGGGGCCAGATACCCAAGGAGCGAGCCAAAGATGGTCGTCCCGTGAGTTATCGGCCCTGGTGCCGTCGTATGTACGCAAACCAGCTTCACTGGAAGCGGCCGTATTGTGGTTATACCTGAGGGGGGTTTCCAGTGGAGAGATGGCAGGAGCCCTGGAAGTGCTGGTTGGATCAGAAGCCAAGGGGCTATCAGCTAGTACGGTGGTCAGGCTAAAGCAGAGCTGGGGAGAGGAATACAAAGCCTGAATGAATCACCGACTGGAAAAAGATCGCTGGGTTTATACCTGGGGCTGATGGCGTATACAATGGTCTGAGAGCTGAAGAAGCAAAGCTCTGCGCCTTGGTGATCATTGGCGTCAATGAGCGTGGTGAGAAGCATTTTCTGGCGATTGAAGACGGGGTTCGCGAGTCAACGCAAAGCTGGCGTGAGGTTCTGCTGGGTCTCAAAGCGCGGGGTATGAATGCCGCTAAGCTTGCCATTGGAGATGATGCCATGGGATTTTGGGCGGCACTGGATGAAGTGTATCCGCAAACCCGGCATCAGCGTTGCTGGATGCACAAGACAGGCAATGTATTGAATTTGCATGCCGAAGTCCCTCCAGCCCAAGGTGAAGCAGGCTTTGCATGAAATCTGGCAGGCAGAAACGCGTGAGGATGCGTACAAGGCCTTTGATTGGTTCATCAAAACATACGAAGACAAGTACCCCAAGGCCACGCTGACCTTGCAGAAAGACCGAGAAGAGTTACTGGCGTTTTATGATTTCCCGGCCGTGCACTGGCAGAGTCTGAGGACAACGAATCCGATTGAGTCGACCTTTGGCACGATACGTCATCGGACGAAAAGGTCGAAGAGCTGTCTCACAAAAGATGGTATGCTGCACATGATGTTCAAGCTATCGGAATGTGCGCAAAAGAATTGGCGAAAGCAACGTGGTTTTGACTACCTTGCCAAGGTCATAACAGGAGTGAAACTCAAGGATGGAATCGAGGTGACAGCAGATAATCAGATCGCTGCTTGATCAACCATCTGAACACCAGATTTGACAATTTTCTGAAACAAACAACGCATAAAATTAAAAATCGATTATAATTATTAGCGTATACCACAACCATTAGTTCGAAAATGTACTTAGGGTAATAATTTCTTGCCATCAAACATTTCAGCGGAAGATCGATCTATAGAACAGCCGGATTTTCCTGAATCATTAGCCCCCATTGCACCAATACTATCCAGCCACACATTAGGAAAAGATAACCATTATAATTTTCCAACACTTTTGGATATTAAATACAAAATAGACATTACAAGTGGCAGAGCGGCTATCGCTCTTGCCTTAATCCACAGTAAAATTGGGGCTGGGGACGAAGTGCTAGCGCCAGCATTCCATTGCGAATCTATGATAGAGCCAATTCGCCATGTCGGTGCGCATCCTATTTTCTATCCAATCCGCAGCGAAACTCGAATCGATTTAGAAAAATGTACATCTTTGATTACTAGTGAAACTAAAGCAATTATCGTCACACATTATTTTGGCTTTCCGCAAGATCTGAAAGCGATTCAGGCTTATTGCAAAGTTAACAACCTTGTATTAATCGAAGATTGCGCACACAGTATATTCGGCTCATACCAAGGGAATACCTTGGGATCCATAGGTGACTATGCAATAGCTAGCACAATGAAATTCTTTCCAGTTTATGATGGTGGGATACTGGCATCCAGCAAACACCATCTCGATGACATTGAACTTACACCGTGCAGCTTAGGCTTCGAAATAAAATCTTTCTTAACTATCATCGAACGGTCAGCCCGAATGGGGCGATTTTCTTTGATGGGTAAAATGATAGTTTTACTAGCTAACGCCAAAGATAAATTATGGCAAGCAATAAAAAGAACTTTCCTACAGGCAGAAATATTGTCAAGTGCTCCTCCAGCAGCTGACGGAGGATTTTCATTTGATGTGAAGTGGATAGATACTAAAGCATCGAGAAGTAGTCTTGCAGTGGTTAGCCATACAAATAGGCAGCGGGTCGTTGAGTTAAGGCAGGCTAATTATCAACATTACTTAAATGAATTGGTTGGGATAAAAGGTCTTCATTTCCTACACCCAACACTCCCAAAAATGGTCGTACCACTCGTTGTGCCCATATTGTTCGACAATGCCAGCCATGTTTTTAACGTACTAAAGTCAAATGGAGTTCCAATATGGCGATTTGGTGAATTTTTGGATAGCCAAATCACTTCTGATGTTTGTCCCCGAAGCCTTGAGTACTCAGCAAATCTGCTTCAGTTTCCCTGCCACCAAGAGTTAAAGAATGGAGAACTATCCTGGATTATCGATCAAATTAAATCTGCTCTGGAACTAACTAAAGGATATACAGATTAATGGCTTACAAATGGAGCTTTCTGCCCTCAACAAAATTCGGTGATATTGCAAATGAATGGGATAAATTTAATAACAGTACTTTCAATTCTCCGATCCTGGAATCTCGCTTCATTCAACCAGCTATCGAGTTTTTTGGGAATAGCAATGAAACTATCGCTAAATGCACTCATAACAATGACCTTGTTGCAATCGGCATTTTCAAAAAATACAGATTCGGTTGCTGGTCAACGCTCCAACCCTCTCAAGCTCCGGTCGGCTTGTGGCTATGCCATTCAAATATAGATTTTGAACCTTTGGTTCAATCCCTGGCCAAGGCGCTGCCAGGACTCTGCGTACTTATCGGTATATTGCAACAGGATTGCGAACTTCTTCCTAAGCCCACTACCACATTGAAAACAGGAACGCTGAAATATATTGAAACAGCCCGTATCACGCTTGACACAGACTTCGAAAGCTATTGGCAAGGTCGCAGCAAAAACACTAAGAAAAGTATTAGAAAACAGTACAATAGGTTAAAGGAGAAGGGGCTAACATCAAGATTAGAGAGGATAGTCGCACAAGAAGAAGTTGTTGAAGCGATAGCCCAATATGGTATGTTAGAATCGATGGGATGGAAATCTGAAACAGATACAGCAATACATGCTGACAATTTGCAGGGCGCTTATTATCGGAACATTCTGGAAAGTTACTGCCATACAGGAAATGGCGTTATTTTCAAATACTTGATAGGTGATCAGATTGCCGCTATGGATCTATGTATAGCAAACGACGAGTCAATTGTGATACTCAAAACCGCCTATGACGAAGAATTCGGAGAATATTCACCCGCACTTCTTATGCATACAGAGATGTTTGAACACTTATTTCAAGAAAAAAAATACAAAACTATAGAGTTTTACGGGCGGGTGATGGACTGGCACAGGAAGTGGAGCAGCGAAATTAGAGATTTGTATCATATTAACTACTATTCGATTGGCCTTATAAAGCTGATAAAGCATTAAGAGAATCATCCGATAAAGGACTTCTGTCTTTCCGACCAGTTTCAATCTACTATAATAGTGGTTATAAATTTGAAATTCTTGGCGTCATATTGCCAGCTAAAGAAGCATGATTAGGAAGATTATGAAACAGCTTGTCACTTTAAGATTTGTAACATTATTAGCTGCCTATTTCTTAACCACTAATTTGTGCGCAGCAGACTACCAATATGGAAAAGATCAGCCACTACCTGTTCCCGGGTATCCTGGATATGACCTTAACGGAATGCCCTGCCAAAGTCACAAAGGTACCGGGCAGGGTTATGGGCCTTTTGATTATACCAACCCCAACCACCGGGGATTCAATTTGGAGATAGTAGAAATAGCCCATTTTACGAAGAAAGTCGAAACTCTCGTAGGTGGTGAAAGCGGAGCAGAACCATACGGCGATTTAAACTATACAATAATGGCCTTTCCAAACCATCACCGAGCCCTCTATTCCATGATGCGCTATCAATTGAAAACGTCTCGCCCGGTGGATGCCCGCTATCCCCCGGTAGAATGTTATTTTCAGAGAGCCATCAAATTTAAGCCAAATGATTTTCGTGTATATCAACTCTATGCCAATTATTTAAAGAAAAAAGACCAATTAAAAATGGCATCGCAGATATATCAACGCGCTTTATTGATTAAAAATGCACCTGCGGAGATAAATTACAGCTTTGGTCTGCTTTATCTGGAATTAAAAGATTACGACAACGCCGTAGCGCAGGCTAAAATTGCTTATGATCGAGGAATTAAAAAAACAAAGCTTTCTCGTCAATTAGAGAAACTGGGCCGCTGGCCTGTCCAATAATCGTTTATAATTAACTGTTAAAAAAGGAATTATCTCTTGGTCAGCTTCACCGCCCGGCTTACAGAGTTCGCGGTCGATTCATCCCTGGCTCACTCTAGTACCTGTGAACAGGCATTGGGAGGATCTCTACCGGAACACTTCATCCGCATTAACCCACATATCGTCTATAAAAACAGTGGTTTTAAAATTGCTCAACATGGTCCATTGTTTCTTGCGTATTGCGGTGACCCCAAGGCTCAATTAAACAGCAAGCCAAGACTGCTCTCAGACAGTGAATCACTGGCCCATTTCGCTGATTCCTACCTAAAGGATGGCACAGTCGCCATCAGTAAACTAAGCGGGCATTTTGCACTGATCATTATTCGTTCAGATACCCTTGAATGCGTATGCGTAACCGATAAATTTGCTGTTTTCCCTTTGTTTTGGCACCTTTCTAAGAATGGGGAATTGACGGTCGCGGCTTCCCTGGCGGAGCTGAAATCCGCTGCGGGTTTATCAAATCATATTTCACCGGATGCACTGTACAGTTACCTGTATTTTCATATGGTGCCCTCCCCTCTATCGATCTACCCCGATGTCTATAAATTAAAACCGGCACACTTTCTTCGATATTCCGGTACTACTGTACAAACCGAGCAGTACTGGCGTCCTCATTTTACCGAAGAGTCATCATTATCGGTCCAAGCATTATCAGAGCAACTTAGTTCAAGCTTGTTGAGCTCGACCAGCAGTGCGATAGGCAACGCCAGACAGGTTGGAGCGTTTCTCAGCGGCGGGCTGGACAGTTCAACTGTAGTTGGCATGTTATCCAATATATCAGACCAGCAAGCACGCTCTTATTCGATCGGCTTCAATGCCAAAGAGTACGATGAAACCCCTTTTGCCCGAATAACCGCAAAGCACTTTAACAGCGATTATAGGGAATACTTCGTTACCCCCGAAGATGTACTGAAAATAGTGCCCAGAATAGCCGAGGTATACGACGAACCCTTTGGCAATTCATCAGCCGTGCCTACCTATTATTGCGCAAAATTAGCGGTACAGGATGGAATTGAGCTAATGCTGGCAGGTGACGGTGGAGATGAACTATTCGCCGGAAATGAGCGATATGCGGAGCAACGCGTTTTCAACTATTACCTTGCGATCCCCAAAGGTTTGCGCAATGCCGTTTTCGATCCTGTTATCAATTGCTTGCCCAACGCAATGCCATTAGCGGCTAAGGCAAAAAGCTATATCAGGCAAGCGAATATCCCACTCCCTGAGCGCTTGCAGGAGTATAACTACCTGCATCGCCATGACATCAATGAGATTTTTAATACTGATTTTATCCAAAGCGTAAACACCTCCTACCCACTTGAGCTGTTGCGAGAAAAATACAACACACCAGAACATGCAACTGACCTTAACCGTATGCTTTATATGGATTGGAAATTTACCCTTGCAGATAATGACCTTAGGAAAGTTAGTACCATGTGCGAGTTGGCAGGTGTGAAGGTCAGATACCCGCTACTCAGCGATGAATTACTGTCGTTTTCCACTACCGTCCCTTCTCATCTGAAGCTTAAAGGCAATAAATTACGCTATTTTTACAAATACGCACTACGCAATTACCTGCCCAAACAGACACTAACAAAATCCAAACACGGTTTCGGCCTTCCCTTTGGAGTCTGGTTAAAGGATTACAAACCTCTTCGGGAACTGGCCTACGACAGTCTCGAGGCACTTAAAACCAGAGACTACTTTAACCCGACCTTTATCGATGAAACACTGGATATGCATGAGAATGTACACGCTAAATACTACGGCGAGCTTGTTTGGCTTCTCATGATGCTGGAACTTTGGCTGCAATCTCATCAATAGCAAATGAGCCAATAAATAACTCATGCAAAAACTTACGTCTTTCTTATTTCGCCAGTTGTTCAATATCATTTCCTGGAGAGAAGCCAAACTCAACATCCTCATTTATCACCGGGTCATGCCCGAACCTGACTCCTTGCGCCCATGGGAAATTGATCAGGCACAGTTTAAGCGACAAATGACATGGATTAACGGAGTATTCAATGTAATTCCGTTATCACAGGCCGTAGAACAGATCAAAGAAAACAGGTTAGAGCCCCGCACACTCGCAATTACCTTTGATGATGGCTATCTGGACAATTTAACGGTAGCAGTGCCGATTCTGAAAGCATTTAATTACCCCGCTACTTTTTTTTGTACAAGCGCCTGGCTAAACGGTGGTTTAATGTGGAACGATCAGGTTATCGAGTCTGTGCGGTGCTGGCCGGATACTGAATTAGTCCTTGAGGAGCTGGGTCTAGAACCGCTACCGGTCGCGACTGAATCCGACAAAAATTCAGCTATCGAAATATTATTGCCTAAGCTTAAATACCTGAACCATGAACAAAGAAATGCTGTTGCAGAAAAAATGATTAAAAAAACGGCAAACCCTCCCCGCCTGATGATGAATGCGTCGGAGATAAAGTCGCTGCACCAGGCCGGAATGGACATCGGAGGACATACCCACAGCCACCCGATTTTGGCAAGGATTTCTGCAACCCAGGCTCAAACGGAGATTCAAAAAAACAAAGCTATTCTGGAGGAAATAACAGGAGCAGCGGTGGAGTTATTTGCCTATCCAAATGGACAACCGAATATTGACTATTCTATTCAACACTCCAAATTAGTTGAGAAAGCCAATTATCTTGCAGCGGTATCTACCAAATGGGGATTCTCGTTCGATAATACAGATTTGTATCAATTACCTCGTTTCACACCATGGAATAAGTCTAGAAATAGATTTTTAGCAAATATATTCAAAAATATGCTCTATCATTAATAAATTGATGGATTCCCCCGGGTAAACCCGTGGTATTCCGTCTTCAAACGCATAAATCATAAGGGAACCATGTGAAAAAACAATTCACCCTAAAGGAATCGTTATATCCCCAAGCTTGGCTTGCCGAAGTTAATACGGAGAAAAGCAGTTGTATGGTACTTCATGGCAATAGGGTTGAGGTTAGTAATAACGGTATCGTTGAAGGAGTTTGGAACGGACCATTTTCTGAATTTCAGTTTGCGAGTTACCCCTATTTTTTTGGTTCCGGCTTAGTAATCAATCAGGAAACCGTCACTTT
>JAJFKB010000005.1 GCA_021773395.1 Gammaproteobacteria bacterium
TCCGTTTAAGGGTAAGGGTCCTTTGCCCCGCTTACAAACCTCCTGGGATTTACGGGCGGCCTGTAACTTTATGGGTGGCGGCACGGGCACCGGTCTGCTGATCGCCACGGCGATTCTGGTATTGACGGGCGCGCCTTATGCGACCGGGTTGGTGTTGGGTTTAGGTTTTGTGGCCTTTGGTTTATTGATGGTGTGGTTGGAGATTGGTCGGCCATGGCGCTCGATGAATCTGTTTTTTCATCCTGAGACCTCCTGGATGACCCGTGAAGGGATCCTGGCGATTCCGTTATTTACCCTGGGTGCGCTGGTGTTGTTTTATCCGCCGGCTGCGCAGGGCGCGCTGGTGACCAGTGTTATCGGAGTGATTGCGGCGGGTTACTTATACTGTCAGGCACAGATGTTACGGGCGGCGAAGGGGATTCCCTCCTGGGCGAACCCGGCGTTAACGCCCTATATCCTGAGTACCGGATTGGTGGAAGGATTGGGTCTGGCGTTGTGTATACCGGCGCTGGTCAATGACGGGATGATGGCGGGTTTTGCCTTGTTGTTGGTAGTGCGTGTGCTCAGCTGGCTACGTTATAGCCAACAGTTGGTGCAGAGCAAGGCACCGCAGGCGAGTTTGGCGGTGATACAGGGTTTACGGGGACCGTTAATGCTGATGGGTCATCTACTGCCGATCGTATTATTGGTGGTGGCGACCTGGCAACCGGCCTTGAAGTTTCTGGTCATTCCGGCCGCGGGTATACTGGCCGCCGTTATGGGCTGGATCTCCAAGGCAGCGATCATTACCAAAGCCGCACAGACGCGGGGATTTGCCATTCCACGCACACCGGTGCGAGGTCAGGGCAATAGCCAACGGGCCAATCAGGGTTGGTAATGGCAAAATTGAAGGAAAGAATAATAGTTTAAACCGTTCATAGAACTAACAGAGATTATTTGACTATGCTGGAAATACTCATTCAGGGCCGAGGTGGGCAGGGTGCTCAAACAGCCGGCAACCTCCTGGCGCGTACTTTTTTTGCAGAAGGTAAGTATGTTCAATCCTTCGCTTCCTATGGTGGAGCCCGTCGCGGTACGCCAGTGAACTCCTTTCTTCGAGTGGATGACAAACCCATTCGGTTGCGCTGCAGTATTGAGCATCCTGCGGCGATACTTTGTTTTGATGACAGTCTGCTACAGGGGCAGTTGTTGCAATTTGCCAGCAAGGATACGGTAATTGTTGTTAACTCGCGGCGCGATGCAGAGCACTATGCGTCATTAGGGGATTACAACATTATCCCCATTGACGGCATTGGAATTGCCCAGAAAAACAACATGGGGAGGATTGTAAATTCAGCCTTATTGGGATCGTTCGCCGGAGTTTTGCATCAGCCTTCGATTGAGATGTTAAGTCAAGTGGTGGAAGAATCAGCACCGGTCAAAAAACAGGAAAATGTAGCTGCCTGTGAAGAGGCTTTCCATTTGACGCAGGGCGTGCACGCCTGAACCGAGGAAAAGAACATGAATGAAGTACCTTCTCCGCTGTGGACCAATAGTTCTACAGCAGTTAATAAAACAGGCACCTGGCGCAGCGCGTTACCTAATTACCAGGATTCGCCTTCGCCCTGTCATAATGCCTGTCCGGTTAATGGCGATATTGCGACCTGGATACAGGAGATCAAGGCAAAGGACTACTACGGTGCCTGGTTGACGCTTATGGATAACAATCCATTTCCCGCGATAGCTGGTCGTATCTGTCACCACCCTTGTGAAAACCCCTGTAACCGCAAGTATCAGGACGAGTCGATTGCCATCTGCAGTCTCGAACACTTTGTCGGTGATATTGCGTTGGATAAAAAGTGGGAGATTCCAGCAGCGGATATTACTCATGAGGAAAAAATTGCAGTGATTGGCGCAGGTCCCTCTGGATTGTCTGCCGCTTATCAGTTGCGTCGTCGCGGCTATGCGGTCACTTTGATGGAAGCGGGCGATCAGCTCGGTGGGCTAATGCGTTACGGTATACCCTCTTACCGACTGGCTAAAGATGTGCTCGATGGAGAGGTTCAACGAATTGTCAATCTCGGCGTAGAGGTCAGAACAGGTGTAGAAATTGCCGACGCAACAGCAGTCAAGGAGCTACGCGAGGAATTTGATGCGGTCTATCTGGCAATAGGAGCGAGTCGTTCAAAACGAGTGCCTAATCTGGACTATGAACAATCCTGGGTGATCGACAGTGCGAAATTTCTGGCGGCCACCAATCGTGGCGATGCGATGGAGTTTGGCGATAGTATCCTGGTTATTGGAGGCGGTAGTGCGGCGATGGACGTTGCCCGAACAGCGCGCCGTCTGGGTAAAGATGTGACAGTGCTTTCCCTAGAGCCAGAAGAATTATTGCCAGCACAGCGCGAAGAGGTCGAGGAAGCCCAGGAAGAGTCGGTTCACTTTATTGGCGGAGCGATGCTGCAATCGGTAAACAGCAACGGTTCAAACGGGCTGGAGTTGAATTGTATCAAGGTCGAGTTCGAGCAGGGAGCGGCCAGGGGTCAGTTTACAATCAAGCCCGTTGAGGGCAGCGAATTTACGCTTAACGCGGATACGATAGTTCCTGCAATTGGACAGGAGGTCGAGTTGGATCGTTGGGGCGAGCTCTCTTCTGACAGTAGCCCCATTATCAATACCGACAGTTTGCACCATACCGCTATCGATGGCGTTTTCGCCGGTGGTGACTTTGCCAGCCTGGACCGATTCGTTACTCAAGCGGTTGGCATGGGTAAAAGAGCGGCTCAGGATATTATCGGATATCTTGACGCGGGACAGAAGAAGCAGGCAGAAAAAGGGCAGGAAGTACCCTTCAAATCAATAAATGTGCATTATCATTCAGAGGCAAAACGTCAGATACAGGATGTTGCGGAGCTTGATGAGCGGCTCAAAAGCTTTATGGAAGTGCAGCGCGGCTTGACTATCGAGCAGGCGTTGACAGAGGCAGATCGTTGTTTTAGCTGCGGGAACTGTATCTTCTGTGACAACTGTTTTTATTATTGTCCAGATATGGCGATTACCAAGCTGGAAAAAGGTTATCAGGTTAAGACGGATTATTGTAAGGGTTGTGGGCTTTGTGCAGCGGAGTGTCCGACCGGAACCATTATTATGCGGGAAGAGCTCTAATGTCTGGTGAAAGTACACGCATGCTATTAAGTGGTAATCATGCCGTAGCCTGGGGCGCCAGGCTGGCAAGGCCGGATGTGATTCCTGTATATCCGATTACTCCGCAAACACCGATTCTGGAGAAAATTACCGATTTTCACGCGGCAGGAGAGGTGCAGGCGGAAATGCTGACGCCGGAATCTGAGCATTCCGCGATGTCTGCCTGTATCACCGCTTCTATTTCAGGTTCCAGAGTTTTTACGGCGACCTCCTCGCAGGGCCTGCTGCTGATGCATGAATTGCTTCATTATGCTGCTGGGGCGCGTGCGCCTATTGTGATGTTCAATGTGAACCGAACGGTCGCCTCTCCCTGGGCTTTCTGGCCGGATCAGACGGATAGTCTGGCGCAGCGCGATACCGGCTGGGTACAGTTCTATAGCGAATCGGCCCAGGAATCTATCGACTCGGTCATTCAGGCGTTTCATATTGCCGAAACTATCGGTTTGCCGGTGATGATCAGCCATGAAGCTTTTTATGTGTCTCATGCGATGGAGCCAGTAGAAGTGCCTTCACAGGCGCTGGTTGATGATTTCTTGCCAACCTACAAGGCGACCCATAAGCTGGATCCATTGATTGGACAATCATTCGGTAGCCCGGTTGATGCAGCTACCTATAACCGTACTCGCCGTGAAATGGATGTGGCTATCAACAGTACCTATGAGGCATTTGAGGCCGCTAATAGCACTTGGCAGCAACTGACCGGTCGTGGGTATGGCATTATCGAGCAATACCGAACCGACGGCGCGGACGTGGTTGTAGTAACCATGGGCAGCATGTGTGGAACGGCGCGTGATGCAGTCGATAATTTGCGAGACCAGGGGCAAGCAGTAGGGCTTTTGAAAGTTCGGTTGTTTCGTCCATTCCCTTATCGGCAACTGCGCGAGGCACTGTCAGGCGTACCCTGTGTGATTGTCCTGGATCGAAATTTCTCGCCTGGAATGGGCGGCATTTTGCATCAGGAATTAAAGGCCGCATTAAGTGGTATGGATGATATGCCAAAAATCCATGGCCTACTGGCCGGTGTTGGAGGCGTTAATGTGGTGCCGGAAAAAATTGAAGAATTAGTGAAGCAGTATACCGATGCTGAACCAAATATCGCTTCGCTCTGGGTGGAATGATGTTATGAACTATATTGAATATAAAGATCTGGATTTGTTTAGTGCAGGACATGTCGCCTGCTCAGGCTGTATTGAGTCATTGTCGATACGGATTATTGTCAATACTATTGGTTCCGATGCGGTTGCCGTGGTGCCGCCCTCCTGCGGTGCGGTGATATGTGGTGGCTATCCGAACAGTTCAGTGAGTATTCCTGCGTTTCATACCACTCTGGAGTCAGCCGCCGCTTCAGCAAGCGGGGTCAAACGATCCCTGGTTGCTCAGGGCAAACCGGATACTACGGTGATTTGTCTGGCCGGTGATGGTGGAACCTATGACATTGGTTTTCAGGCATTATCCTCTGCGGTAGAGCGCAATGAAGATATTCTGTATATCTGTTTTGATAACGAAGGCTACATGAATACGGGCGGCCAAAAAAGTTCGTCGACGCCACTGCAGGCCGTAACCGGATCAACCCCGGCAGGAAAAATATCTCCTAAAAAGAACCTGGTGGAGATTTTGGCGGCCCACAATATTCCCTATGTGGCGACAGTCAGTGCTGCGCATTCGGAGGACTTCGTGGCAAAAGTGAAAAAGGCCAAAGAGATTCGTGGTACCAAAGTGATCGTGGTTCTCATTCCTTGCCTGGCTGGCTGGGGTGTGGCGGATAACGCAGGCATCAAGGTGTCGCGACTGGCAGTAGAGTCGGCTGTTTTTCCTCTTTATGAAGTTGAGGACGGTATCAAATACACGCTGAATCATACCGGGAAAACGCGCACAGTGGATGCTTATCTGGCGGAACAAAAACGTTACCGTCATCTCACTGAGGAAACCGTTGCAGAGATACAGGCGGGTGTGGACAGGGAATGGAAGCGTTTGAAAATGAAAACCAGGATTTCCCAGGAACTGCAGGCCGCAGAAGATTAATGGCGTAAAAATACTTATTGTCCATGATAGATAAAGACTCAGTAATACATACATTGGTTCTGGGAGCGGGTGCCATGGGGTGTCTGTTTGGTGGTCAACTTAGCAGACTTGGGATTCCGGTTACGCTGGTAGATATTTGGCGTGAGCATAGAGATGCCATTAATAGTCGGGGTTTAAGGCTGCATACCAATTCCGGCAATTATTCTATTCCAGTTAAAGCAAGGGAAGCTTCGGAAATTGATGGTGCCGTAGATTTGCTGATTGTCTTTACCAAAACGCTTCACTCTACTCAAGCGCTGCAGTCGGTAGCGCATCTTATCACTGACCAGACTGTTGTCTTGACCTTGCAGAATGGTCTGGGAAATGTAGAAAAGATAGAGAAGTTTGTGCCACGAGAACGGATTTTGCTGGGGGTTACCAATTACCCCTGTGACCTGGAAGGGCCGGGGCATGTCTCATCTTTAGGCGCAGGAGTCGTACGTTTGTATTCGGCGGATGGGCGCGTGGGGCCTATGCTAAGTTGGGTGGTAGAGCGGTTGAATCAGGCGGGCTTCAACTGCCAGCAGGATCCCGATATTGAACGTGCCATTTGGGAAAAAGTGGCACTTAATAGTGCGATCAATTCGGTAACCGCCGTATCCAGATTGCCGGTTGGCAATGTCGGAGATAGTGCAGAGGGGCGGGATTTGGTGTTGGATATTATCTCTGAAGTGTGTTCCGTAGCTCGAGCATCAGGTATCGGAATTGATGAACAGTCGATACGCGATACCATCCTTGAAGCTTTTGATGACCATCGCGATCACATGCCTTCGATGTTACAGGATTTAAATGCCGGGCGTGCTACAGAAGTGGGTGGCATCAATGGTGCAGTACTTGAAGCGGCACGAAAACTGGGAATGGAAATACCAGTTACCCAAACCCTGTATCGGCTAGTGAGAACCATTGAGCAGGCTGCAGTCCAGTAAAAGGCCTGAAAGGTCGCTAACCTTGCCCGCCGTAGAGGGTATTGACGACCTGTGAGGCACAATCTTTCAAATCATTCTTGGTTTTCATCAAGGTATTCATGGGCATGCGAGCAGTGGGCCCTGATACGGATATAGCAGCTATGGTCCTGCCGCTAACGCTTTTAAGCGGTACCGCCACGCCACGCATACCTCTTTCACTTTCCTGGTCGTTGATCGCATAGCCCTGCGTTCTTACTTCCTTGAGGTGCTGTTTTAATTTTGCGGGGCTGGTAATGGTGTTCGAAGTTCTTCTCTCCAGGCCAAATTTCTCAAGATATTTATCAAGCGTGCCCTCGTCCATATCGGCAATAAGCACTTTGCCCAGAGAGGTGCAGTAAGCGGGCCAGCGTCGACCCACTCGAATACCTATGGTCAACGAGTGGCGAGACGGAATATGAGCAATACTGACAATATTGAAGTCCTCCAAAACCGCCGCCTGAACCGATTCATTCAAAGCCTCAGAGAGAGGTTCGAGATGCTGTATGACAGCTTCCGCCAAAACCCGATGAACCGCCACCTGGCTGCCTAAATCGGCCAGCGTCATTCCCAGGCTAAACTGCCCTCTGCCGACACGGGAAATCGCACCCACTTTCTCTAGCGTTAACAGAAATCTGTGCACGGTTTTATTGTTCATGCCTGTCTTTTTAGCGATTTCGGTTGTGGTAAGAACTGGACGTCGGCCATTAAAGGCAGAGAGTATCTCGAAAGCGCGAATAACAGAAAGAGTAAGTGGCGTTGACATTGTTCCCTTAGAGTCGATTTAAATTAGGTTTGAGCTTACTGAAATAAATCTGGGTATCAGTCGAAACGCTGAAGTCCAGCTGCTTAAAGCGCAATATATATGATGAGTTGCCTGAAAGCCAGCGGGTAGATTAACAGGCAGAAGAATTTGCTGCGCATTAAAAAAGCCAACGCTAAAACGTTGGCTTTTATTGGAAATATCTACATCCGCTCAACCGCCCACCGGGGGGAGTGAGCGGAGAGAAGATAAGATGGTTTTAGTAGTTAAAAGTTACTGTTACACCAGAAGTACGAGGTGCACCAAAGGTTGCGAAGGCAATCGTACCACCACGTTGTGAATAAACGTGAGTGCGGTATTCTTCGTCACCGATGTTTTTAATCCAGCCAGCAACTTCCCACTTATCATCTGCTGAGTTCCATGCGACACGTCCGTCCCAGATTCGATACGCTGGAATACGGGTAATGTCGTTATTGTCAGGATCATAGAAGCTGTTATCCTGGTAACGATAGCTCAGCTTAGCGGACAGATTACCGTGCCCATCACCCAGTTCCATGATGTATTTACCATAGAGGTTGGCTGAGGTGCGAGGTGCCTGACGCAGCTGTTTACCACTGTAGTCAGGAATACATCCATCTGCCGGATCTGCACTGACTGCAGTGCTTTCTGGGCCACAAGGCAGTGTGCCATTGCCCGGTGCCAAATCCGCTACGTTTGGAGTAAAGTCGGTGAACTCCGAATCCAGATAGGCATAACTGCCTCCCAGTTCCAAGTTTTCGGTTGCGCGCCAGGTAAATTCAATTTCAAGACCTGAAATTTCCGCTTCACCTGCATTGTTGGTGACAAACTCACCGAATGAGTTGCCGGGATTATCCGCAGGGCGGAAGAATCGCGTGACCTGCAGGTCTTCATAGTCGGTGAAGAAGGCTGCAACGTTGAGACGCAGGCTGTCGTCAAACCACATAGATTTTAAGCCAATCTCGTAGGTGATTGCGGTTTCTTCATCAAAGGGTTCATCAGCCCGGTTTTCAGTTGATGCAGATCCACTAAAGCCACCACTCTTGAAGCCAGTGCCCACGCTTGCGTAGACTAATGCAGCATCGGTTGCTTGCCAGTCCAAAGCCAGTTTTCCGGAAACGTTGCCCCAATCGTCATCATTAGATACGGCAAAGTTTTCCTGTAGGAATACGCCGACAGGTGCAATACCTTGGTCAATAACTGCAGCAGCCTTCATGTCTTTTTCTTCATAAGAATAACGTAAGCCGCCCGTCAGTGACAATGTGTCAGTGAACTGATAAGTTGCCTGGCCGTATACTGCCCAGCTGGTGCTTTCGTTTTCCTGTAGTGACGTATTCACAATCAGTCGATCCGGGAGACGGGCGTAATTGACTGCACGGACATCTTCACCACAGTTGGGGATACAGAAGGTCTCTGCACGCTCAACGTCCTCCAGACTGTAGAATGCACCCACTACCCACTGCAGTCCATCGGAACCGTTTGAGGTTAATCGGAATTCCTGAGTTAGCTGTTCGGTGTCTTCAATGGCAGAGTCAGTCACATCATGGCGTTAACCTTCGTTTGCAGGGCCGATCCCTGTAGTACTCAGACCTGGCAGGCCTTCAGAATCTTCTGCCCAGTCAAATTCACTTTCACGCCATGCCGTGATGGAGGTGAAGGTCATATCGCCCAAGTCCCAGTCCAGCTTCACGCTGAAACCGAATACTTCACGGTCGGTATGACTTCTTTCATCATTCAGGGCGTCATGCGGGTCACCATTATCACCAAAGGCTGCGTTAACAGCTATCGGATCCCAGCTATCACCGTTTCCTGAAACACCGGTGCCACCGACAGGTTCGCGGTTGGTGTCGCCATTATCGTCATCAGCACCATCGGCACTAAACAATACGCTGACATTATCGCTGGCATTCCACAGCAACTGTGCTCTCCAGGCTAGGGTGTCGATTTCGCCTGCACGCTTGCCATCCAGCAGGTTGCGCAGGTGGCCGTCATAATCGCGTTTGCTGAACGAGACTTTGCCGAGCAGGTTGTCGGTCAAGCCGCCGCTGATCATGCCGCCGAAATCCTGGCGCCCGTAATTACCTACAGTAACACGTGCTCGTCCAGTCAGATCTTCAGTGGGTTTGCTGGTCACAAAGTTAATTGAACCGCCAATTGAGTTTTTACCGTACAGTGTTCCCTGCGGACCACGCAGTACTTCAACACGCTCCAGGTCGAAAATATCAAAAACCTGTGCAGTACGTGCAGCGATGTATACGTCATCCACCGATACAACAGTCGAGTCACTCGCTGAAGCACCATCTTCTTTGGTGCCGATACCGCGGATTGCGATCTCAGGTTGACCACTGCTGAAGGATGCAAAGACCAGACCCGGTGTTCTGCTGCCTATATCTTCAAGTGAATTAATAGAGTCTTCACGCAATTGGTCGCCACTAAAAGCGGTTACCGCGAGCGGAATATCTTGCAGGCTTTCAGCCCTTTTTTGTGCTGTTACTACGACCTCTTCAATAGCAACTCCAGCTGCCATGGCTCCGCTCGCGATTGCGAAAGAGCCGATGGATGCGGCAATTGCCTTTTTAATAAAAGTAGGTTTCATGTTGTACCCCCCTCTTCAAATGGGTGTTCATTTTTTTTTGGTGTGTCACATCCCCGTAAAATGGGGCTTAATTTTATGCCACATACCTATAACGATGGAAGAACTGAACCCCTCAATAGTTTTTAAATTGATTTAGGACAATCAGGAGTTGTTAGCTATTTGTTAGCTAGAGGTGTCGCTAATTAACGGTAACGCCGTAGGTTCTTGGTGTGCCGAATAATGCATAATCATTTCCGCCCAGTACATATAGGTGGGCAATATACTCTTCATCCAGTAAATTTTTTGACCAGAGTGAGACTTCCCATTTGTTTTTGAACTGGTTGAAAACAACTTTGAGAGTCAGTCGAAACGCTTAAGTTCAGTTGATTAAAGCGCAATATATATGATGAGTTCCCCGAAAGCCAGTAGGCAGCTTATCAGGCAATAAAGTTTGCGAGTAATAAAAAAGCCAACGTTTTAGCGTTGGCTTTTTCGGGTATATCTGCATCCGCTCATCCGCCCACCGGGGGGAGTGAGCGGAGAGAAGATAACATGGCTTTAGTAGTTAAAAGTTACTGTTACACCTGAAGTGCGTGGTGCACCAAAGTTGGCAAAAGCGATACGACCCCCACGTTGGGAGTAAATATGGGTACGATATTCTTCATCCCCGATATTTTTAATCCAACCGGCTACCTCCCAATTTTTGTTGGGTGAATTCCAAGCTATACGTGCATCCCAAATACGGTATTGAGGAATAGTGATCTTGGGATTTTCGTCCGGATCATAGAAACTAAGATCCTGATAACGGTAATCTACTTTGGCAGAGATGCTGCCAATATCGTCTCCCAGGTCCATCGTATATTTGGTATATAGATTGGCTGAATTACGTGGCGCCTGACGCAGCTGGTTGCCTGAGAAATCACTACCACCCACCGCTTCTGTTCCGGTGAAGTCTGTATATTCGGTATCTAGATAAGCGTAGCTACCACCTATCTCGATATTCTCGCTAACTAACCACATGAATTCGAGTTCAGCACCTTGTGCTTCAGCTTCACCTGCATTCTCTGTAATGAACTCACCAAGTGAGGCGCCGGCGGGTTGAAAGAATCGTGTAACCTGCAAGTCTTCATACTCAGTAAAGAATATTGCCCCATTGAGTCTGAGCCTCTGGTCAAAGAGCATAGATTTGAATCCCAGCTCGTAGCTCAGCGCTGTTTCCTCATCAAATGGGATAGTTGCTTGGGCCAATGTAGATGCCGAGCCTGTAAAGCCACCACTTTTAAAACCGGTTGCAACGCTACCATAAAGCATCACATCATCGTTTATTTTCCAGTCAACAGAAACTTTACCATCGATGCTATCCCAGTCTTCGGATGCATTGGTGAAAGGGAAAGGTTTTAACAGTAACCCAATAACACCGGATTCTAATGTTGCTCCCACCCCGATATCTTTCTCCTCATAAGAGTAGCGTAGACCAGCGGTGACAGAAAGCGCTTCTGTTATATGGTAGCTACCCTGCCCGAATATGGCCCAACTATCAGAGTCGTTACGCTGCTTGGATACTTGGTGCTCTAGCTCGCCACCGCCAGCCAATGAAGTAAATCTGAACTCTTCATTACGACTTAACTTTTCTTTACTATAAAACAGTCCGGCAACCCATTCGATTGGTCCGTCGGTATCAGAGGTTAATCGAAACTCCTGTGTATACTGTCGATTTTTCTCCTGGGCAACATCATTGAGATCAAAAGCGAAGCCATCGCTGGCCGGGTTAGCAAAAAGAGCTCCGCCTCCGGCCGTTAAATCAACCAGATAGGATGTGGGGGGCAGCCCGGTCGAATCTTCCAGCCAATCAAAATCATTTTCTCGGTAGGCTGTAATAGAGGTAAAGATGAAGTCTCCCAAATCCCAATTCACAGTTACGTTGTAACCTTCTACGTTACGTTTCATGAATCCTTCAATTTCGTTTAGACTGCTCCAGGGATCGCCCGCACCCCCCAGCGCTTCGTTTACGGCTACAGGATCCAGAATGCATGTTCCACAATTATGTACAAATCCGTCCCCGGTTGTAGGGCCAATTGGTTCACGGTTGGTGTCGCCGTTGTCATCATCTGCACCATCTGCGCTGAAGGTGATTTCTAGGTTTTCGGTCGGCGTCCAGCGCAGCTGACCACGGAATGCCAAAGTATCGGTATCTCCTGTACGTTTGCCGCTCAGCAGGTTGCGCAGGTAACCATCGTGACTACGTTTGCTAAAAGAGACTTTGCCGTAGAGACCTTCTGTTAATTCACCGCTAATCATTCCCCCTAAATCGCTTCGACCATAATTACCGGTAGTACCTCGGATACGTAGGGTAAAATCTTCGGTGGGTTTGCTGGTAATGAAATTGATTGACCCACCAATTGAGTTTTTACCGTACAGAGTGCCCTGAGGCCCACGCAGTACTTCGACCCGTTCCAGGTCAAAGATATCTAATACCTGTGCGGTTCGTGCTGCTATATAAACACCATCGATGGATACTACGGTCGCGTCACTGGCCGCCGCCCCATCTTCCTTGGTGCCAATACCACGAATAGCGATTTCTGGCTGGCCGCTACTGAACATCGAAAAGACCATGCCTGGTGTACGGTTGCCAATATCTTGTAGCGAGCTGATGTCATCTTCGCGCAAACTATCGCCACTAAATGCAGAGACTGATAACGCAACATCCTGCAGACTTTCAGCACGTTTTTGTGCGGTAACTACTATCTCTTCAATCGCAATGCCGGCAGCCATTGCTCCGCTGGAAATTGCGAAAGAGCTGATGGATGCGGCAATTGCCTTTTTAATAAAAGTAGGTTTCATGTTGTACCCCCCTCTTCAAATGGGTGTTCATTTTTTTTGGTGTGTCACATCCCCGTAAAATGGGGCTTAATTTTATGCCACATACCTATAACGAAGGAAGAGCATAACCCCTCAATAGTTTTTAATATTGATCTGAGACAATCGGCTGCTGTTATTTAGAGCTGCCGCCAATTAACGGTAACGCCGTAGGTTCTTGGTGTGCCGAATAATGCATAATCATTTCCGCCCAGTACATATAGGTGGGCAATATACTCTTCATCCAGTAAATTTTTTGACCAGAATGAGACTTCCCATTTATTGCTGCTGGAACGGTACCCCAGGCTGGCATCAAGTAAATCAAAAGCCGGTTGAACGGTGATGCTGTTGTCCGGCTCTCTAAAACTCTTGCCCTGGTAGCGGTAGTCCAGGTTGGCTATCGCATGGCCTTCAAATATGCGCCATTGGTAGTTTAAGCTCATATCAAAGGAGTGTTTGGGTGCTTGTCGCAGACGGTTGCCGTTAAAATCACGGCCAGTGGTATCGTTAAAACTATCGTATGTGGCTCTCAGGTAGGCATAGGAGCCTGAAATCTCCAGACCTTCCATCGGATGAAAAACAAACTCGGTTTCTGCACCGTGCAGCGTGGCCGAGGCGGCATTGGCAGTTTCAAAAACCCCGAAATTGTCTACTGTTCTAAATTGTACCACCTGTAAATCGCGAAAATCTGTATAGAAGGTGGCAAGGTTGAGTCGAAGGCGGTTACGTAGCCACTCACTTTTAATGCCGAACTCGTAGTTCCAGGCCGTTTCCGGGTCGATACGGCGTTTGGCCAGCGCCAGGCTACCAGGAGCACCCTGAAAGCCTCCACTTTTGAAGCCTCTTGATACGCTGCCATAGATTAAAATATCTTCTTTGGCCTGGTAGGCGAGTGCTAATGACGGTGAAAAATCGTCCCAGGAACCATGCTCGGTTAGCTGGAAATTTTCCAGAATAATGGCTGGCGCATCGCCATTTTCGGCAGATTGATTTAATCGCTTTTCGTCGTGGGTATATCGTGCACCAAAGGTAATGCTGTGACGTTCTGTTAGCGCGTAGTCAGCCTGTCCAAAAAGTGCGTAGCTATTGGTTTTATTTTTTTGGATGGTAATGGCTGTACCCGTTGCAAATGGAAACTGCTCCTGGCGCTCGGTGCGCTCATGTAAATAGTAGAGCCCAACAACGTAGCGTAACGTTTGATCTTCGTTAGAGGTCCAGCGAAATTCCTGAGAAAATTGACGATGTGTTTCGTCGACAGCTGTGCCAATTCGCTGATTGGTGATGGTTGGTGGAAGTCCCAAGGAGTCTTCCGCCCAGGTAAACTCAGAATCCCGGTAGCCAGTAATAGATGCAAACTCTCCCCAGTTGTTTTCCCAGGTGGCTCTCGCAGTGGTTCCCCATATGGAGCGATCCGTGTATCCGCTCAGACCATTAGTTGCATGTTCGAAATCGCCGCCTAACGCTTTGAAAATGTCTGTCGGAAGTCTGCTTTCTAATAGCATGTTTCCGGAGCTGTCTTTAACCGTTTCTCCGGCACTGTTCACTATAGGGATAAGCTTCCCTTCAGCATCAAGAATAGGAATGGGCGTGCGTCCGGCGACTGGTATTCTGCCTGACGAGTTCAGGTTGTCCCAGGTATAGTCGGCACCCAGCTTCAATGAAAAGCGTTGGTTGGGTAAATAGGAAAGCTTGCTACGTACGCTCAGATTCTCTCGCCCGTGCTGGTCGTCTCCCAGGAAAATATTCTTTTGCCAGCCGTCAGTACGATTTCCCGCTAATGCCACTTTCGCCAGTAGTGTATCGCGTTTAATCGGTCCACTGGCAGCGACGCTAAGCGCGGCATGGTTATAATTCCCGACTGTCGCAGCTAGGCTGACTTCAGGCTCTCGCGTGGGTTGCTTGCTGATGACGTTTATCGCGCCGCCGATGGTATTTCTGCCATAGAGGGTTCCTTGCGGGCCACGCAACACTTCGACGCGTTCCACATCGGTCAGGCTAACATCTATTGAGCTAATGCGGCTGACAAAAATATCATCGAGGTAAACGATCACGGAATTGTCCAGTGCAGCGCCATCATCATTGGAGCCAATGCCGCGCATATGGATGGTTGGCTGACCCAGACTGAAATAGGACACAGTAAGCCCTGGGACCTTTGGCCCTAATCCACCCAGATCATCAATTCTGGCGCGTTCAAGTTGCAGGCTGGAAAGAACGGATATTGCTTTAGGGATGCGCTGCAGATTTTCGCTTCTTCGTTGCGAGGTGACGATCACTTCTTCAATGGGGCTAATGCCATTAATATCTTCTGGATAAGGTGGAATGCCGGTATCTTCATCGGTTTCTGAGTTTAGTACGGGTTTCGGGTAATCTGGTGAAACTGAAACGGTGTTGCGATCGAGAAAGCGATAGCCCAAATCTGTATTTATTAGAAGTACATTGAGGGCCTCTATAACGGTCATTTTTCCGATGATAGGTTGTTTGGATAGGATGTTGCCGTATTGGCTGGGCATGACAATGGTGAGTCGAGCCGTTTGCCCGAGTTTAATAACAGCTTGTGATAATTCTTGCTTGGGGATATCGAATTGATAAGTTCGCTGATCAGTATAGTCTGCGGAAAAGGCGATACTGGCATACAAAAACAGTAGGGCTGCCGCAATACGCAATAGTCGGTATTGCCATATTGTGCATCCCCCGTTTGTGTTAGCAATCGAAGAAAAGCTGCGCGACCGACGACCGAATTTCGGTCCTATCAAAACTATTCTCCTCCCCCCAGTTGTACTGGTCAAACTCTACTTTTTATGATTATTTTGGTGAGCTTGCTGCCTGCCTATTTTACGTTGGCAGGGTAACAATTCTCCTGAGGCATCAGTTCAACATGACTGAAGAGCACTGATTTAACAGGTTTTCGTTTAGTTCCCGCTATCTTCCTACTCGCTACTACCGGGTTCCTCTATACAGCAGTTGCGTTACAAGTCAGATGCTGTAAACGGGGAATAATTATATAGGAGTCTTGGGGGAATGGGGAGGTTTGCAATTATTTTTTGGGGTAAAGCAGTGTAAGTTCCTTTGATGTTTCAACGGATGCCAGGTTAAAGGTTTCCTCAAGCACTTGCAGTGTGCTTTCTTTATCTTGTAACTGGAGTACAGCCACTACTTTCAAATTTTCCAGTACTGCGTCGCCGACTCTGATTTCCCCTTCAAAATAGCGGCTTATATCCTGTAGTACCTGAACAAAAGATTCTCCGTTGTATATGAGTTTGCCTTCGCGCCAGGCGACCACTCTATCAGCATCGGCTATGTTTTGTATCTGGGCGACCTGGTCGCCTAAAATGGTGGTTTGTTGATCTTGAGACAACCTGGCTTCTGTTGCGAACTGCTGTTCTGCGACCTGTTTTACGTCCAAGTTGGAGGTGACGCCAACAGAGCCTTCCAATACGGTGACGGTGCTACCCTGTGGACCGCTCAAGACATTAAATCGCGTGCCCAGCACTCGCACGATACCGCTCTCGGTCTTCACCATAAAAGGGCGAGAACTATCTTTGGCGACATCAAAAAAGACTTCGCCTTTATTCAATACTATCAGACGACGTTTTTCGTCTATGTCTGCCCGCACAGACGAGTCAGTATTCAAATATAGATGTGACCCATCTTCCAGTACAAAATCCAGCTGATCGCCCACTGCGGTAGTATATTGGTTATTTTTATAGTCCAGGAACATCAGGCTGAGTAGCCCGACCATAAAAAAGGCCAGGGAAGCGGCGAGCGCACGCGGCAGTATGCGTTTGCTCAGCGGTAAAGCGATCACATTATTGTTGGTTGCTGAAATATTTTCAGCAGAGTCTGCTTTGCGCAGAGGTGTTTCCGAAACCTCAGCTCTTTGCCAAAGCCATTCTGCTTCGATATAGGCTCGCTGGTGCGCTGAGCTTTTTTCCAGCCAGGCATAAAAAAGCTGTTCTTCGTTGGACGATAGCTCTTCGGATTGCAAGCGAACCAGCCACTCAATGGCGGTATCTGAAACGCTGTTATTTGTATCTGTTGTGTTCATTAAACTCTATTTGTTGAATCCCATGTTCTTCTACCAGTTAAACGAATGAATCCGGGACTCCCTCAATTTATTTCAAATTTTCTCGTAAGTGCTTCAAAGCACGGATGATATACTTTTCCACCATGCTTACTGACACCCCCAGAGTATTGCCTATTTCACCGTAAGTCATCTGCTGGCCACGGTGCATGAGAAAAGCCTGTCGACACTTCTCCGGCAATTCGTCAATGGATTGATTTACGCGAGCCAACTCCTGTCTGGTAATGATAAGATTTTCCGGTGAAGGAGAACGAAGATCCTCTCTATCGGTCGACTCTTTCGCTAGTGAGCGTAAATGGCCGTCGCGCCTCTGTGATTTTCGAATGCGGTCAATTGCCAGGTTCATAGCCGTCTGGTAGAGATAGCTTTTGGCATTTTCCAGGCGCTCTGGTTCCGTAACGGCCAACATTTTTTGAAAAGCAGACTGCGCGACATCGGCTGCTTCGTCAGGACTAGATAGCTTGCGCGTGAGAAATTTCAGGAGTGCAGTGTTGTGCTCCCGGAATAAGTCTCTTATGAATTTCTGTGATTCCTGGTCTGTGCTCAATTTGTTTTCCCACGCATCCATGCTTGTCGTTGTAGAGTTATTTACTCGGCCTTATGATCTCACACCTGCACGGTCTGCACTAGCACGGGATCTTTTGGTGGACTTGATTGATGGCGGGTCGAATCTGTTTGGTAAAGCAACCCTATAGGCTAGAGCCCAATCTAAAGGGAAGCAATTAAATAACACAAAAATATTAAAAAACACACAATTATTGTGTCATAATGCGCGCGCTGTGGGATTAGGGTGCAGTTAAACCTGCAAATCCCTGACGATTATTTGACGGCAAGGCTAAAAAGCTGGGAATACGATTCGTTTAACCCGGTCATTCCGATATAAAGTTTGAGATTGATTGCGTTATACGAAAGGCTGAGAGTGATTCCAGCAGCTGTCCGGTGAGTAGAGATTTATAGACTTATAGACTCAGGAGTGAATATTATGAAAGATACTTTGACTGTAGGTGTCGAAAGAACAGAAAAACATACCATTGATAAAGAGCGAACCATCAGTTTTATGGGCGATGATTGCCGTGTATATGGCACACCCTTTTTATTGTTTGATATTGAAATGGCCTGCCGCGACTTGCTTAAAGAGCACATCGATGAAAACGAAGATTCGGTAGGTACGCGTATCGAGCTTGATCATATGGCGCCAACTCTGATGGATATGTGGGCTGAAATTACGGTTAAAGTAACCGAAATTAATGGACGTGGTGTGAATTTTGAAATCACTGCGCGTGATGCGCTGGAACAGGTCGCCAAAGGTAAACATTCACGATTTGTAGTGGATGTGGAAAGTACTGCCAAGCGTTTAAAAGGGAAGCTGGCTAAGGCGCAGGAAGGGTAGGTAGCTCAGAGCTTCAATATAGGATGGCCGGTTAATGGTGTTTATCTGGCCATCTTAATTCTCGTTAAAATTTCTTCCAACTATGCTTCAGTTATGTTTCAACTATCCCATCCTATTTAATCGGAGCGGCTGGCCAGCATAGTTTTTATGTTAAGGCTAAATTAAGAGTAGCCTTTGATCTAGAAATAGATTTTCATTGGGTTTTCTTGAGTAAGATCAACTATTGGCTTGAGCTGCCAATTAAAGGCTGCGAACACACCCGTCGAATCTATATAATCTGGTCTAGAATTGAATAATGGGTAGGACGGCTCCTTTAAGCAACTGTTTAGAGAATGAAAAGTCAGATACTCCGACGTTAAGCGGCCGTTGTTGGCCAATTAATTACACCCTAATTGGCAAGAAAGTTCATGTCAGGTTTATACGAGAGAGAAAATTCCGATAACAGGTAATCACCTATCGGAGTTGCATTGATTGCTTTAAAGGAGATAAAAAATGGATTTACCCACTCTCATACCAACCATTCTTTGTGGCGGTGCCGGTTCCAGATTATGGCCAGTTTCCCGTTCTTTACACCCCAAGCCTTTTTTGCAACTCCAGGACGGAGAAAGTCTACTGCAAAAAGCCTTCATCAGAGCGGCAGCGCTGCCTAATGTTGATGAAATTCTGACGGTGACAAACCGGGATTTGTTATTTAAAACCCGGGACGAGTACCAAACCTTAATCAGCGATGACAAACAGCCGATTTTGCAGAAATACATCCTTGAACCTGTTGGCAGGAATACCGCTTCTGCAATAGCAATAGCCGCTGTCGAAACAGCTCGAGCGCATGGAGAGAACGCGCACATGCTGGTGCTTCCAGCAGATCAGCTTATTGAAGAGCATGGGGCGTTCCAGCAGGCTGTTGCCCAGGCAATCGAGTTGGCAAATACAGGGAAATTGGTGACCTTTGGTATAAGGCCACAATCTCCAGAAACAGGGTATGGGTATATTGAGGCCGCTGGTAGCGAAGTGATTCGTTTTGTTGAAAAGCCGGATTTTGAGAAAGCACTATCCTATATTCAGTCTGGAAATTTCTGTTGGAATTCAGGGATGTTCTGTTTTTCTGTTGGTGCAATGCTGAGGGAGTTTGACCGACTTTGCCCGGATTTATTGGCCAATGCCAGACGGTGTCTGGAGGAGGGGCGTTTAGCGCAGGGTGATGGATATTTGCAGCTCGAGCTTGGTAGCGCATTTGCCCAAATGCCTGATCTTTCCATCGACTACGCCGTAATGGAAAAAACTGATAATGCGGCGGTAGTTGCTTGCGATATTGGATGGAGTGATGTGGGGTGCTGGAAAGCCCTGGGTGAGTTAACGGCGGCTGATGATAACAATAATCGAGTGGAAGGAGAGGCGCTGCTGCACAATACAACCAACTGCACGATTAAAAGCTCAGGCCGATTTATCGGTACGGTAGGGATTGATAATCTGGTTATTGTTGATACACCGGATGCACTTCTGGTTGCTGATAAGCAGCATACGCAGGATGTGAAAAGTATATACGCAACACTCAAGGGTATGGATCATGAACTGCACAAGGAACACAGGACTGTTTGTCGCCCCTGGGGTAGCTATACCGTATTGCAGGAAAGTGATAACTACAAAATCAAGCGAATAGAAGTAAAACCAGGAGCGTCGCTAAGCTTGCAGTCTCACCGGCATCGTGCCGAACACTGGGTGGTGGTAAAAGGGCAGGCCAAAGCGCTAAACGATGACCGGGAACTGGTTCTCAACCTTAATGAGTCGACCTATATTCCGGCAGGTTGCAAACACAGATTGTCGAATGAAACTAACGAAGCAGTTACTATAATCGAAGTGCAGAGTGGGAGTTATTTGGGGGAGGATGATATAGTTAGGTTTGATGATGACTATGGTAGACCAATATCCCATAGCCTTGAATGTAAATGTTTCTCTAAATAATTTATCTGTGGTGACTTGATGAGCCAACTAACAAAGAAGGTATGGTAGATGCCTCTGATGTTTCATGCACTTTGGCGGTACCGATACTTCGTTTTAAGTTCCGTTCAAAATGAAATAAGGGCCCGGTTTGTCCGTAGTCGGCTAGGTGGACTTTGGATTATTCTTAATCCGCTTGCCCAGGTGGCCATATATGCAGTTATTCTATCTAATGTATTGGCCGCAAAGATTCAGGGCATCGATAACAAGTATTCTTTTGCTATTTACCTGACTGCCGGCATCATGGGTTGGAGTCTGTTTTCAGAGATAATCAATCGTTGCCTAAACCTTTTTATTGCCCACGGCAATCTGATGAAAAAAGTCATGTTTCCAAAGGTCGTGCTGCCCGCTGTTGTTGTAGGAACCAGCGTGTTTGATAATTTTATGCTCTTTCTGGCAGTTTTAGGAGTTTTTGCTTTTCTGGGACACTTGCCAACCTGGGAGGTGCTATGGTTGCCCGTTATTATTGCTACGACAGTGATTTTGGGAATAGGTTTCGGGCTCATTTTAGGTGTTTTAAACGTCTTTGTCAGGGATATTAGTCAGGTAGTACCAATCGTTTTGCAAATAGCATTCTGGTTTACTCCCATTGTTTACCCCTTATCAGTTATCCCTGAATCTTATCGCTATCTGCTACAGTTTAATCCGATGTATCCACTTGTTAAAGGATACCAAGATGTGCTCGTATACGGAGTCAAACCAGATATTCATAGCATTACCATGATTCTAATTGTTGGCACGCTTATGCTGGTTTTTAGTTTTTTCCTTTTCCGTCAAGCGAGCGAAGAAATGGCAGATGTGTTATGAGCCTGATGTCGGTTCAAGCTTTAGGTAAAGCCTACAAATCGTACAAGTCTGAATGGCATAGAGTAGGCCGTTGGTTAGGACTTCCTATAAAGCCCAAAGAAGAGCATTGGGTTTTGCGGCATATAAGCTTTGATATCCGTAAAGGGGAGGCCATCGGCATCATTGGCCAGAACGGCGCGGGTAAAAGTACATTGCTAAAGTTAATCACTGGGACAGCGCAGCCAACTGAAGGGCGAGTGATAGTTAATGGTCGCATTGCTGCGATACTTGAGCTAGGCATGGGCTTTGATGCTGAGCTAACTGGTAGGCAGAATGTTTTTCATGCTGCGGGGCTGATGGGATTTAGTTACGACCAGATAGTGGATGTTATACCTCAAATCGAGGGATTTGCTGAGATAGCAGAGTACTTTGATGAATCAGTGCGAACCTATTCTAGCGGTATGCAAGTGCGTCTGGCTTTTTCAGTGGCTACCGCCTGGCGACCTGAAATATTAATTATTGATGAGGCATTATCTGTCGGTGATGCTTATTTTCAGCATAAAAGCTTCAGTCGGATCCGAGAGTTCCAGGAAGATGGAACTACCTTATTGATCGTCTCTCATGATCGAGCAGCTATCCAAAGCCTATGTGACCGGGCTATTCTACTTGAAAAGGGGGTGGCTATTAAGGATGGTAATCCAGAAGAAATATTTGATTTTTATAATGCATTGATTGCAGAAAAGGAAAATAAGACGGTATCTCTGACACCAACTGATAATGGAAAGATGCAAACCAGTTCAGGCACAGGGGAAGCGAGGGTGGAGCGCATAGCTATCTATAACAGCCAGGCTGAAGAAGTTGATTTTGTGAATGTTGGTGAGCAAATTGAGCTTCAGGTAGAAGTAAAAATATATAAGAAGTTGGAGACTCTTGTATTTGGGTATGGCATCAAAGATCGGTTGGGGCAAGTTATGTATGGTACAAATACATGGCATACGAAGCAGGTAATTGAAGGTCCTCATGAGGGGGGTAAGTACCTTTTTAGAATTGCTTTTCCCGTCAATCTGGGTGTGGGGAGTTATTCAATTCAAACAGCTTTAACAGACCGTGATACCCACCTCATAGCAAATTACGAATGGAGAGATCTAGCGCTTGTGTTTAACGTAATCAACACAGATAAAACTTTTTTTGCAGGATGTTTGTGGAACCAGCCAGAGATAACGGTAGAAGAAGCCTAAATATGACATTTATATCCTTCGCTCAGAATTATGAAGATGTGATGCTGTATCGTGCCTTAAAAAATGTCGATAAGGGTTTTTATATTGATGTAGGGGCAAATGATCCAGTTATTGATTCTGTTACAAAAGCTTTCTATGAAAGGGGTTGGCGTGGAATTAACATTGAACCTGTCGCCGGTTGGTATGCAAAACTAAAGCAGAAGAGGCCGGAAGATAATAATATTCAGGGGGCAGTTGGTGCGCACAAGGGTGAGGTAGGTTTTTATGAAGTAGTGGATACCGGTCTTTCCACGATGGAGAAGGCTATTGCTGAGAGACATGCGAAAGAAGGTGGTTATGAGGTAAAGAGCTATCAGGTACCGTTGATTACTTTGACAGAAATATGCCTGCAACAAAAAACACAGGAAATTCATTTTTTAAAGATTGATGTTGAAGGAGCTGAGCAGTCTGTCCTAGAAGGATTGGACTTAAAAAAAATAAGGCCATGGATAATTCTAGTTGAGTCTACCTTGCCTAATACACAGATTGATAGTTACCAGGGGTGGGAGGAGCTACTCACAGATAGGGAGTATCATTTTGTCTATTTTGATGGTTTAAACCGTTATTACATAGCTAATGAGCGTAAGGAGATTGATTCTGCTTTTAATGCCCCTCCAAACTTTTTCGATCATTTCAAAAGGTGCAACGAAGACTGGGCAGAAAAGCACAACCAGAAGCTCCAAAATGAATTAAACGAGATAAAAATTCTTGAGGGTGAAAGAAGTTTTTCTGGTGTGGACGAGCGTGTTGCAGAAGCTGAAAAAAGAGCAGTTGCGGCTGAGGTTCGGGCCAAGGAAGCAGAGATTCGAGCTGGGGAGACAGAAATCCTTAGCATTGAGGCAGAATCACAAAAGAACAGCTATAAATCTCAAATTAGTGAACTAAATGCTATTGCAAAAGAGAAAGGTGCTCAATTAGAGCAGTTACAAGAAAAGATCGACGAGTTGCAATCTGAGCTCAGTGACGCAGAAGGATTGGCCGGTGAGTTAAAGTCTCGAATCAAAGTACTAGAGGCCAGGGCAGTGGAGGCTGAAACTCGTGCCAAAGAAGCAGAATCTCGCGCAAACAGTTATAAGTCTAAAGTCAACGAAATAAACACCGTTGTAAAAGATCAAGAAATTCAACTAAAGCAAAGGCAAGAAGAGAACCAAGGTTTGAAAGCTGAGCTCGAGACAGTGCATGCTTCGAACCATCATCACTGGAATCTTTCGGAATTACGAGAGACACATATAAACGCTATTTACAATAGTCTTTCCTGGCGCCTTACGGCGCCACTTCGCTGGGTGGGTGCGCACTTAATTTCAGTATGCAATTTTTTTCGTTACAAAACAGTGCAAATGTTTGAAAGAGCAAAAAAATTATGCGTAGCTATGCTAATTAAACTTATACGGTTGGTGTTGCGGCACCAAGGTTTAAGTAATAAAGTTAACAATCGGCTATTAAGATTTCCAAGACTACATGCTTGGTTGATCAGGATAGTTTCCACCAGCCCTGAAAGCAGCGGACGATCCAGCGATCCATCTGAGGCAGAGTCCACATGCTCAGAACCTCCCTCCGATAGTGTTGAGAATCTAACGGCAACGGCGCGCGCGGTTTATGAGAAACTCCAGGCTTCTCTTGCTTGTCGATTTCCAGACGAATCCTGAAAAAAGAGGATAATAAATGCGGATCGTAATTGATCTACAAGGCGCTCAGTCCAGCGGTTCTCGTGATAGAGGAATTGGCAGATATGTAAAGGCTATATCAAAAGCGCTAATTCGCAACAAAGGTAAACACGAGATTATGCTTGCTCTTAATGGAATGTTTCCAGAAACCATACAGAGCATTCGTGAGGAATTTGATGGGCTTATATCGCAGAAAAAGATATTAGTATGGGATGCCGTTAGGCCGGTAAACCATATAGATGGAGCGTTTAAATCGAATAGAAATACGGCGGAATTATTGCGTGAAGCTTTTATTGCAAGCTTAAATCCAGATGTTGTTTTAATTACCAGCCTATTTGAAGGTTTAGTTGATGACGCGGTAACAAGTATTGGCGCACTCACTAACAATGTCCTTACAGCTAGTATTGTTTACGATCTGATTCCTTACCTAAACCGCGAAGTTTATTTGCAAAATCCGGTAACTGAAACCTTTTACGAGGAAAAAATTGGGCATCTGAGGCGTGCTGATCTTTTGCTCGCAATTTCTGAATCATCTCGGCAGGAGTGTCTGTCCTACCTGGGGTTTCCGAAAAATTTAGTGGTTAATATATCGACAGCTGCGGATTCTCATTTTTTTCCTGAAGCGATTGCCGAAAAAGAAGAGTCAGAATTACGCTGTCGTTATATGCTCTATAAACCCTTCGTTATGTACACTGGTGGCATAGATTACCGTAAAAATATTGAAGCTTTGATCCGTGCTTATGCAAGTCTTGAGATAAGTCTTCGCAAACAGCACCAGCTAGCAATCATCTGTTCTGTGCAGCCTGAAGAAAAAAGACGGTTAGAGAATATAGCAAAAAGTAAGGGGTTAAAAAAGGGTGAGATAATATTAACTGGATTTGTCCCCGAGAAAGATTTGGTCTCGCTTTATAACCTATGTAAGCTATTTGTTTTTCCTTCATTGCACGAAGGTTTTGGTTTGCCAGTACTGGAAGCGATGAAATGTGGAAAAGCTGTTATTGGATCGAATACGTCGAGTATTCCAGAAGTGATCGGTCGGGATGACGCCCTTTTTGACCCTGCTAATGATGAAGCAATCGCTGCAAAACTGGGGCACGCCCTACTAGATGATGTTTTTAGGGCTCAATTGGAAGAGCACGGAATTAACCAAGCAAAAAAGTTCACTTGGGAGCGCAGCGCTAGGAGAGCGATAAAGGCATTAGAAGAAATGTATGCCGAGCACGAAAAAGCCAAGACGTTTGTCTCATTTTCCCGTAGGCCGAAGATGGCTTATGTTTCACCGTTGCCGCCTGAACGCAGCGGTATAAGTTATTACAGCGTTGAGCTTTTACCTGAGCTGTCGCGTTATTATGATATCGACGTTGTTGTAGATCAAAAATTAGTATCAGATCCCTGGGTTAGCGCTAACTGTAGAGTTCGAGATATTAATTGGTTTAGATCGAACGCTCGTAGCCATGAACGCGTACTCTATCATTTTGGTAACTCCACTTTTCATCAACACATGTTTGGGTTGCTGGAGGAAATACCGGGTGTTGTTGTTCTGCATGACTTTTTCTTGTCGGGTGTTGTGGCGCATATGGAGAATAGTGGGGTACAGCCCGCTAGTTGGTCGGAAGAGCTTTATTTTTCACATGGTTATAATGCTATGTGTGACAAATTTAGTACCCGAAATATTGTCGATGTAATCTGGAATTACCCGTGCAATAGAAGCGTCTTAGCCGGTGCGGATGGAATTATTGTCCACTCTGAAAATTCCAGACGTTTAACAGAACATTGGTATGGGGCGAGCGCAAGTAAAGCTTTAAACCTAATTCCCTTATTGAGAGCGCCAGCTGTAACTGTGGATCGAGGTGGTGCGTGGCAATCTTTGAACTTAAAAGAAGGTGATTTTGTTGTTTGTAGTTTCGGTTTACTAGGAAACACAAAGCTAAATCACCGTTTAATAAATGCTTGGTTAGATTCCGATTTGGCCAAAGAAAAAAATTGTTTTCTGGTGTTTGTCGGTGAAAATGATCCGGGTCAATATGGGCAACAAATTTTAAAGGTAGTTAAAGAAAATAAGTGTGCCACAAACATCTTGATAACTGGCTGGGCAGATAGTTCTACCTATAGCCGCTATTTGGGTATTGCTAATATTGGTGTACAGCTTCGCAAATTGTCTCGTGGTGAAACTTCTGCAGCAGTTTTGGATTGCATGAATTATGGGGTGCCAACGATTGTTAATATGAATGGAAGTATGGCTGATCTACCGGATAAAGCAGTGCTAAAAATACCAGACGAATTTAGTGATGCACAATTAACGGAGGCATTGGAAAAGCTTTGGAGAGATGAGTGCTTGCGAGAAAAGCTGGCAAATAATGCGAAGAAGTATATATTTTCTAACCATTCTCCAAGGCAATGTGCCTATCAGTATTTCAATGCTATTGAGGGGTTTAGAGATAGAGCCGAGACAAGTGTTGGGTCGCTAACGGGAAAAATAGCTGAACTAGAACCTCTTATTACTGAGACTGACCTGTTATTGAAATTATCGAATTGTATTGCTCATTCGATATTTCCCAAGTTCACGTTGCCACAAGTGCTTGTTGATGTAACTGAGTTGGTAAATGTTGACCCCGAAAAAGGCGAGTATTCGGGGAAACAGGCTCTGCGGCAATTATTGATGAGAACGGCCCTTGGTTTTCGTGTGGAACCTGTGTATGTCATACCTAACAAAGGGTACTATTATGCCCGTAATTTCACTTCAGAATTGTTAAATTTTCCGCGAAATATTCTAAAGGATGATCCAATAGAGTATAGAAATGGAGACATCTTTATAGGTCTCTCATTAAAGCCAGAGATTATTTTACCGCAGCGCCAGTTTTATCAATCTTTGATTCGGTATGGTGTGGTTGTAAAGTTTATCGTGGATGATCTGATATTTCTCCAGGAATTAACTGTTGTTCAAAATGCACAAGGCAACAAAGATTGCTTGAAAGTAGTCGCGGAAAGCCACGGAGCAATTTGTTTTTCAAAGATCGTGACCGATGAGCTTATGGATTTCTTTTTAAATGAGAGTGGGCAACAAACTTTTTTTGGAATTGATTGGCTTCCTTTTGGTTTGGATTTTGATAAATTGAAGAAACAGAAGGTGCTATCAAAGGTGGTGACTGTAAAACCTCGATTTACCAAAGAACATCGTAGCTTTTTGATGGTTGGTAGTATAGAGGTCCACACAGGCCATACTCAAACACTGGAGGCCTTTGAGCAGCTATGGCAAGAAGATTCAAAGGTGGATCTGGTTATTCTGGGTAAGCAAGGTTGGATGGTTGAAGAGTTTACAGAAAAGCTGCGTTCTCATAAAGAACTCAACAAGCGACTTTTTTGGTTTGAAGATATTCCTGAAGAGTATCTGATTCAGATATATAAAGATTCTACTTGCTTGCTTGTTGCTTCTGAGAGCGAGAGATTTGATCTTCCGCTAGTCGATGCGGCGTGTTATAAGCTACCTTTAGTTTTCAGAGAGACTCCGTTCTATAAAAACATTGCGGGCGAGCATGCATTTTACTTTAATAATGATGACTCACCCAATGCACTAGTGAGTGCCATTCGAGAATGGTTGATATTATATGAATCCGATAATCACCCGAAACCCAAACTGATAACGAAGTTAACGCTACCGACTGTCGTTAAGCCTTTGCGCTGCGAGAGCTACTAAAGATTACAAAAGGCCAGCTTTGAGACGTTATTTCAAAAAGGAAAGGAAGTATGACTAAGAGAGCAATTATTACGGGTATTACCGGTCAGGATGGCGCCTATCTGGCGCAGCTTTTATTGGAAAAGGGTTATACGGTGTATGGGGCATACCGCCGTACTGCGTCCACTAATTTCTGGCGGCTGGAAGAGTTGGATGTTAAAAATCATTCTGAGCTTCATTTAGTAGAACATGACCTTACCGACCTCGGCTCAAGCATTAGGCTATTGGAAGTCTGCCAACCTGACGAAGTCTATAATCTGGCCGCACAGAGCTTTGTTGGTGTTTCGTTCGATCAGCCAAATACTACAGCGCAGATTACAGGTGTCGGTGCACTGAATCTGTTGGAAGCGATTCGGATAGTGAATCCCCAAATCCGATTTTACCAGGCCTCAACCTCGGAAATGTTTGGCAAAGTGCAGGAGGTACCTCAAACAGAGAAAACGCCGTTCTATCCTCGTAGCCCCTATGGGGTGTCCAAGCTCTTTGCTCACTGGACCACAATTAACTATCGGGAAAGTTATAATATTTTTGCTACCAGCGGTATTCTCTTTAATCACGAGTCTCCATTGCGGGGCTGGGAATTCGTAACCCGTAAAATTACTGATAGCCTCGCGAAAATTAAACTTGGCAAGCAGAATGTGCTTGAACTGGGAAATCTGGACGCTAAGCGCGACTGGGGATTCGCCAGGGATTATGTTGAAGGAATGTACCTGATGCTGCAGGCAGAAGTACCTGATACTTACGTGTTGGCAACGAATCGCACGGTTACGGTACGAGATTTTGTTACTATGTCCTGTCTGGCTGCTGATATTCAAATCGAATGGAAAGGCGATGCGGAGGAAGAGGCAGGGATAGATGCGTCATCAGGCAAACAAATTGTCCGTGTAAATCCAAAATTCTATCGTCCAGCTGAAGTGGATTTATTGATAGGAAACCCCCAAAAAGCAAAGGATGAGCTTGGATGGGAGCCCTCAGTAATGCTGGAAGAACTTTGTGCCATTATGGTTGAGGCGGATATGCATAGAAATGCCAATGACAAGGTTTTTTAATGAGGGTTCTCGTAACAGGGCTTTCTGGCTTTACCGGGCAATATGTGAAGAATGCGCTGGAAACTAAAGGTCATCAGGTAGTAGGTTTGAGTAGTGACCTGACAGTATCTAGAGATCTGCTGAAAGAAATCGAACAAGTGCAGCCTCAGGCGGTGATTCATCTTGCTGCAATTGCATTTGTCGGTCATGGTAATGCTAATGCTTTTTACGAAGTCAATTTGATTGGTAGTCGCAACTTACTACATGCTTTGGCCAAGAAAGCACCTGATGTAAAAAGCATATTATTAGTAAGCAGTGCAAACGTATACGGCAATAGATTCGAAGGTGTTCTATCAGAAGAAGATACTCCAGATCCTGTAAATGATTATGCGGTCAGTAAGCTAGCTATGGAGCATATGGCCAGATTATGGCATGATCAGCTTCCTCTATTTATAGTTAGGCCTTTTAACTATACTGGGGTCGGCCAAAGCGAGAACTTTCTCATTCCCAAAATCGTCGATCATTTTAGACATAAAAAACAAACTATTCAGTTGGGTAATCTTGATGTTTACCGGGATTTCAGTGATGTCCGGTCGGTGGCAGATGCTTACTGCGGTTTAATTGAATTCCCTCCCATTGGTAGAACTTTAAATATATGTTCGGGTGAAACCCACTCAATACGTGAGATCATCGATTTATGTATAGAAAACACTGGGCACGCAATAGAGGTACAGGTAGCCCCGTCTCTTGTGAGGAAGAATGAGGTTAAAGTGCTGAAGGGGGACAAAAGTCGATTAATGGAAGTACTTGGTAGTTGGGATAGCATAAACTTCCCAAAAACCTTGCAGTGGATGCTTCGCACAAACCGAGATTACTGAATTTGTAACAGGTTGCCCGTTTTATTTTTATGAACCAATCTAATTCTTCGACTTTTACCGTTGGGTTGCATTGATATTAGTTTGTTTTCATTAAAAACAAACGAACTGTTGATGTTCAAAATTAAGATGTATGCTCTTTCCCACAATTCATCCTTTCGCGGAAAACCAGAGCTCACATATGCACTGTGCGGCAGCAGATGATAACGCGCCTTTAACTCAAAATACTGACTGGAGTCGCTATCCGTCAACAGAAGTATTTTGCTGGGCGTATCCGGCAAAACATTTTTTTTGAGATGTTCAATATAAGTCATTATTTCCCGGTCAATCCCCTGCTTTAATCGCTCTGTCGCGCTCATTCCTGCATAGCTGGAATAGCTATGTTTTGCTTGTTCAAACGCATTGAGTAACCAGCGTCCGTCCAGTATCAGCCAGCCCGTAAGTACCAATGCCAATGGTGTGGCCAGGCTAAAGCGCCGTTTCTGAAATAGGGTTATCAGTCCATAAACAACAAATGCCAGCAAAAACCAGCCGATAATGACGGAGGGTAAATAGAGCAACTGTTCGCGGGCGCCGCCCGTGCTGTAGTTGACCGATCGCTGCTGCCAGGGTTCGAACTGTAACCAGCTGGAGATAAGCGATTGCCACTCGTTGCTCAAGGTGGCAGGCTCCAATGAGAAGGCTTTAATTCGGTGGTCACCGTCCAGCCTGCTTCTTGCCAGGAAACCAATTTCACTGATGGTGCCTTGCCAGTCGGGATATTGTCGTAGATCCAGCAGTACGGCGGAGCCTGGCGCGAGGGGAATTCTAATAAACTGGCTTGGGTTGTGTTTGGGGCGTGCAAAAAAAACAATCTCTTCCAGCTTATCGAGAGAATCGATATCAATTTTTAGAATGGATAACTGCTCGGCGTGGAGTGTCAGGTTGCCTGAACTGATGATAGCCAAACCATTCGAAAATCGCTTAATGTCAATCTGTTGGCTGCTGATGTTACCGCCGCCCATTGCGAACCGAAATGGCTGATTTTCCAGCGTGATCGGGGAGGGCGTGTTTCCTATTCTGTTGTCCAGGTAGAGGGTCAGGCCTGCAGCAACTAATCCGGCAGACAGAAGTGCAGCAATCAGATAGTCACGCAGTGGCGCATGGAGCTTATTCATCTTCGCGGCCCTGGCTTTGTGGGGTGATCAGTTTACTTTTCCATATGATCACTAGAGTGAACACCAGTGCTGGGGTGAATTGCAGCGGTAGCCGATTAATCGACGTGAATTTTTCTGCCCATCGGCCCTGATCGGTCAGGAAGAAAATAACAAACTGGCTGGTGACAAACAAAAATAGAAAAAGCAATGCCGCTCCGTGTTCTCTTCTTGTGCGCGTTTCACCTTGAAAGAAAAAGCAGCCTAACACGCTCAATAGCAGCGCTGACCAGAGCAGATTCCAGCTGCCCAGCATAAAAAAGTTCTGAAGGTATGGTTCCCAGACGTTATGATATTGCAATTTAATCAGACCGATGCCGGGTAGGTAGAGATTACCTTCGCTCACCCCAACCAGACCGATTATTGGCAGTTCAATAAGTGTCAGGTTAAAAAGATATGCTCCCCCGGCAAGTGCGCTGGCCACTAACAATAGAAGGGTAGACCTTTTGAGGCCCATCCAGTGAAATGATAAAAAGGCGAGTGCCGTCAGGAACCACACGGCACCTTCAAATTTTACCAATGCCCCGAAACCGGTAAGCGCTAAACCCAGCATAATCGTAAATCGCTCACCTTTGGCAACGCCGCTGATTAACGCAACAAACCCCAATCCGGTGTAACCCGCCAGCCAGATGTCGGCATACCCCCCGAGTGACAGGTGTGTATTCACTAGCGGAATAGAAAAAAACAGGTAGCAGATCAACAGTGCCGGTAGTGTAGAAAGACCCTGGGCTCGGCTCTCCCCGTAAAGTGCCAGACCAATGGCGGTGCCGGCCAGAAAGGAGGGCAGGTTGATCAGCGTCTCACTCCAGCGGCCAAGGCTGGTTGCAGTCCAGAGTTGAACCAGCGATGAAAAAATCGGGTATTGATGAACATGGCTGGTGAATTGTGAGGCGTCTGGATTCCTGAGCCACTCTTCCGGTGGTATAAACTCAGAATAGCCCCCGTAAAACCAGGCTTTCGCGGCGTAGCTCCAGGTAGTGAATGCGTCCCAGGGAAACAGCGGTCGCAGCAGGGTTTCCATGAGTGCGAATGCCCAGTGCAGGGCGATCATTAGCAATAGCGCGAATATTGCCCATTGTTGTAACCTGCTCGGGGAGCACGTTTGATGAAGGGATATGAGACCAGGGTTAGCCGCTTTTCGTTTTTGCGTGTTAAAGGCTAACCAGGCAGAAGGAAGCAGCAGTAGACAGAGTAAGCCTATAACCAGTCCATACTGTAGTTCACCGGAGATTGTCAGGTTGAATCTGATGAGCAGGTAGAGTAAAAAATAGCCGATAAAAAAACCGAAACCGAGATTCCTGCAATGGTTGCTTGATACTGAATTTGCCAGACTACTTTGACTGCCGCGGACAATCAGGTAACCCAAAAACCAGGGTAGAAGGAGAGAGCAAGCTAGCCGAAGTAGATCCATAATCCCTTGGTGAGCAGGTTAACGGTCCTGGGCCTGATCGGATTCCCGGTCAGCTTGCAGGCGGCCGATTTCGCCCTCCAGGATCGCAATTTTCTGGATCAATCGGTTAAGTTTTGTTTCGTTTCGCGAGCGCTCGATATCCATTAACAATATTTTAATAATTAATGAGATCAAGCCGGCGAGCAGCGCGATAACCGGGCCATAATTGATGCCCAGTTTTGGCGCAATCCAATCAGTGATTTGCGGGAATAGCCCCAGTAACGCAATAACAATGGCGACCGGAATCCACCATAACGCATAACGGGTGTGCAGATGGTCGCGTCGAATCAGGTAGAAAATCAAAAGCGCCGTTGCCAGGCCGGCAATACCAGAAGTCCAGTGCATATTTCAGATTCCTTACCCGGCTTCGTGAATTTTTTTCAGGTCGGACATTTGTTTGGCGGACCTGACCTTGATTGAACCGCTCATACCTCTTTTGCTAAATCCCAGAATCAGGGTATGACTCATATAATAGGCGACCGCCAACCAGGAATTGAATATACGTGAACAGCCGTTTTTGCGTTTGGGCATGTTGATCTGCAGCTCGGAAAAATTCATGCCATAGGCTCTGAGAAGCGCAAGCACTCCGACATCCTGGAACTCCAGCAGGCTGGCTTTTTTTGTGGTCAGTAGTGTCATCGCCGGACGATTGTAGGCTCGAAAGCCGGAGGTGACGTCCTCTAATGCCAGGCCCGATACCTTTTTCATTATCACCCAGGCGACTCTTCTCGGCAAAGAACCTCTTTTCAGACAGGCACCAATCGCCACATCGGTATTATCCTTGTGCAGCGTTTCAAGCAGTTCCGGAAGGTAGCAAGCCTCATGCTGACCATCTGCGTCCATGGTCACCGCTACCTGGTAGCCTCTGGTGAGGGCGTAACGCAATCCAGTCTGAGTGGCTCCCCAGGCACCGAGCCTTACCGGCAACGGTATCACATGTGCACCGGCGCGTTTTGCAACACGAATGGTGTCATCTTCGCTGGCGTCATCGATAACGATGACATCGAATGTGCACAACTCATGCACACTGTCGATTACCTCGGTAATACTCTGTTGTTCGTTACGGGCAGGTATCAGGATGCAGTAACTATTTTTGTTTGATGGGACTGCCTGCAAGAACATCTCAGACGCGCTGTTCTTAATCGAATCGGTTTTCGCGATGGCGGGAGTAGTACTAACCAGTTTGACGGTGGATACTTTGCTGTTTCCTTCCATTGAATAGTGTCCTGCCTTTTAGCTTTTTTCCAAGAAAAAATGTCGGGTTAATCTGTTTTTCTTAATAAGAACAACCATGATCAGGGTACACTGGTTAATTACCCTTGGGCGGCATTGTTTGACTTTGTCATCGCTCGCGTCGATTCTCTGGCATGCTAGGCAGCTTGTCAATGGTAAAACAGGAGCAATTCGATATAGATCAAGCGACTATTGTATGATAATCACGGAGTGATCGCCAGATGAGTAGTTATGATGATTGGTTTAAGAGAGTGACTAAAGCGGCTATTCGATCACGGTGTGAGTTGTGAGGGTTTTTCTCGAGAGGCGCTATCGGTTTTAAGAGGGTTTTTGCGGCGTAAATGGGGTGAAGTAAGGTGGGCAAATAATTTGAAAGTAAATTGAAGATCTCGGAGTAAAAATACCAAAAGTAAAAGAGTTTGGTGATTTGCTTTCACGGTCTTCTGGCTGTTTTTGCGGTATCGTCTGCTTTGAGAGGTGTGTGTCAATTTTTTTTACAATCATAAAGTGTGAAGAGGTTGACCTTCGTTTAAAAATAAGCGTTATCAATAGGTTGAGAATTATGGCGCATAGTTTGCTTATAAAAAGGTGCAAAGGTTTTTAGTGTTTCTCGGTGAAATAATACGATTTGTATAGATAGAGGTTTACTCTAACTGAAGTTGCAATGGATTAGCAAAGAGCTCAAATGTATGAAGAAAAAATCAATGTTTGAAAATATTTTGATAAAACCAATCTTGAGAGTGGTTCTTGTGTGTTTCCTGTTGTTGGGTCCACAAATCATCAAAGCCAGCCCGATTTTGGATGTACCTATTCTTGGAGGTAACTTTTTTGTAGCCAGCGATGGAAAGGTGCAGGCTCGTTTTCTGGGAAGTGATACCGATTATGAAAGTACATTGTTTCTCGTTTCACCAGGAGATCTGGGAAATACAGGAATTTTCACTGTTACCAGCCAACCGGGCAGCGCATTTGATTTAGGCTACCATAGTGCAGGGACTGAGTTGGTGTTTAAATTGAGTGTTCACAATTCACAGCAAAACTATTTCTCTGGCGCAGCAAGCCGAAATCCCGATGGAATTGCTCATGCTATGGCAACCACTAGTCTGCTGGATAATGATCTATATGTAACAAGAGTTGGATTTGAGGATCTTTTTAATGGTGGTGACCGGGACTTTAATGATTTTACATTTGAATTGTTCAATGTAATAGACCCTCCCGGTGCAGTCGCCGAGCCTTCTGTGTTTATGTTATTTTTCTGTGGAATATTCAGTATGGTGATATTTATTCGCCGTCGCCAAAACGGATATTGACGTCTTTGTAGTTACTGGGTTTCCAGATCTAATAGTGAATTGGATAGAAGTTTATAAGATTACTGAAAGCTGGTGTTAAGGCCTCCCCTGAATCTACTATCTTCTAGTATCAGATATGGATGCTTTTAGCTTAGTTTTCCTGTCAGTTAGTTTGACGCAGTAAAGGTAAATAATCGCCCAAAGCACAACAGCAACAGAGTTGGATGCCAGTTATGCTTTAGCACTGCGACATCTTATTGTTATAAGAGAGAATTTCCTGGTTACACACTAGAGTAGACGGAGTAGCAGTCTTGCTGCTTCGTGCTCTAGCACAGCACATATACCTTCCTCATTCATCGACTTGATATGTTTAGCTTATCCAGAGGGCAGGCTGAAACTCTTTAATAATTTGATACTGCTACAGTCTGATATCCATTCGGTAGTTGCTTTAGTGTTAGTGTGAACTGCCCGAAGAGAGGTGTGTAAAAGCTCTGGAGGTTTCCCAGGCACATTTCTCCCAGCTAAAATGCCCGGCGCGTTGTCGGCTGGCTTTACTCATTTGCTGATAGCGTTCATCTGATTCATAGATAGACTGAATGGCATCGGCAAGCTGTTGAATATCGTGCGGATCGCACAAAATGCCGGCGTTTCCGGCCACCTCTGGAAGGCTGGAAAGAGTAGAAGTAATCACCGGACAGCCACAGGCCATTGCTTCCAGTACCGGCAATCCAAATCCTTCATAAAAGCTGGGATAGACAAATGCTCTGGCGCCGCTATAGAGGGTGGCTAGCTCCTGGTCCGATAGGTACCCGGTATAACACACCCGCTTTTCAATTTCTTGGTTGACCGCCTTTTCCCAGCCTGACCAGCCGGTACAGACCAGCTTGATCTCATCTGGCAGGGGGGCAATCGCCTGAATGATACCGCTGATATTCTTTCGGGGGTCTGAGGTGCCGACAAATAACAGATATTTTTCCGGGAGCCCCAGTTTTAATCGTAGCGCATTGACCTCGGTGTCAGGGCGGGGATGGAAAATCTGCTGATCCACGCCGAGCAGTGTGGGCTTAATTTCAGCGCGTAAATATGGATAGAGCCGGTTGATTTCCGTTTTTGTAAAGCGGGAGGGAGTAACAATACCGTCAGCCAGCTCTAGTGAAAAGTCGAAATACTTTTTAAAAAACAGTATACGCTCCCTGGGGTGGTGCTCCGGGTAAACCCGCCAGGAAAGGTCATGTATGGTAAACAGCGTTTTCACACCGGGAGCGGCCGGAAAAGGGAAAAACCCGGCCTCGTGATAAATATCGAACCCCTTTGACAATTGCAGAAATCTTTTGGCTCTTCTCTGGTGCAGGATGGTACGTGCGAAATAGGTTAGTTTTGGCGGCACCGCCCAGGCTACTTTAACCAATAGTGACCAGGAACTGTTCTCGGAGGGGGGTGTGGGCATTTGCTCAAGTAGACGAGTGCCATCAAAGAACTTGATTTCGAATTCCGGGTGTACCCGGGCTATTTCGGTGTACAGCTCTTTCAGGTATCGCCCGATTCCGGTCGATATGTTTAGCAGTGGGATGGCGTTGACTAGAATTTTCATTGGTTGTCTGAGTGCGCTACGGGGGTATGTATCTGCTGTACAGTTTTATCTAACAGTATTTTGCATACCTGCGAAAATACCATGTCCACCGTGATACGGTTGATAACATCCTTGTGTGGATGTGATTTTGAACCGAATTCCGCCCTGTGAACATTAATAATGGGTTGGTAATCTTCAGGAGGGTTCCATAACGCGATATGCTGGTTGGGCGGGAAGGGGCCAAATCGCACGGGTGTTTCCGGGCCGAACAACCCGATCGTTTTGCAGCCCATGCTTGCGGCGACATGCATGGGGCCTGTATCTGAACTGACAAACAGATCGGTGCGGGTTAATAGTCCGGCAAACTCATGCAGGTTGCACTGCTTTGCCAGGTTTATCACGCGGTTGGTATCCAGCCGGGTAATCACCGATTCGTTGACCTCAGCTTCGCTATGGCTGCCGGACAAGAAAATCCTCGCTTGTGGATATTGGCTTAAAATATGTCGAATCAGAGATATGAAGTTATCCAGTTTCCATGCACGCCATTGGGCCGTTTCGGAAGTGCCCAAATGCACACCAATCAATGGCTGTCCTTGGGCACAAAAGTCATTAATCTTCGAATTGCTGATTACTTGTGTAACAACAGGCACCAGCGAATTGACCTCGGGCTGGGAAAAAACATTTAGACGGGTCATCATCCGAACCATGTGGATCGAATCATCAAAGGATATCTTTTGATCATAAAGCCGGCTTCTTATACGCGCTGTACTAAAGCCGACACAATAGCTAGAGCAGATTCGGGTAATAATGGCCGAGTGCCTAAAATAGGGCATGGCATCAACTGCCAGATCAAACCTGCGTTGGCAGAGTAGTTTCAGCACATTGGGCAGGTTGAAGTCGATCAGTTCATCGATAAAACTCTGCTGCTCAAAAACCGGTTTTGAGGTCGCGCTTACCAATACGGTAATTTTAGCCGTAGGAAAACTATCCCGATAAGATCGGATCATGGGTAATGCCAGCAAACTTTCGCCTAGAGACCAGTCGCGAACTACCAGCAGTGACTCGACGTGCTCGGGTTTTTCCCGGTGCGTGGTGAGAATACCCAGAAGGAAGCAAATCAAGTTTCCTATGTGAATCTCAATAAGCCGAGTAAGCGCAAGTTTCATCCAATGATTGTTCCCAAGGTATTCGGGCCGTATTGCAGCACAGCTGCCGTCGAATCTCAAAGTAATTTAGCCATTAATTGGGGATTCTTGTCGTTATTCAGTTTACAGCTGAGGTAGCATCTGGAATAGCATTTTGCCTTTAACTGGCCTTGTCAGGTTAGATGACAGCGGTGGCTTCAATTTCAATTAGAAACTCCGGTAGTGCCAGGCATTGCACACCGATCCAGGTATTGGCGGCGGGTTCGACGTCGCCATAAAATTCACTAATAGCTTGTCCCACGGATTCAAGGTATTCGGGCTTATGGCCTACGACGTAGGTGCGCATTCTTACGATATTTGCCGCAGTTGCTCCTGCTTCAGCGAGCACCTTTTGCAAATTAAGCAGCGCTTGTCTGGCCTGATCCACAATGTTATCGCCGCCAACCAGATCGCCGTCCCGATCCCAGGCGACCTGTCCGGCGCAGTGAATCATCTTTGCACCATGACTTTCGACTGCATGTGAAAAACCATATTTAGAGCTATCATACAGAGACGATGGGTTGATGGTTTTTCTGGTCATTTTAGTTTCCCCTGGGAGATCAATTTAATAATATCTGTCATAGAGACCTTTGCTCGAAAGCTATTTCGCTCCCATACTTCGTTAAAAACGTACTTAATCGGTCATTTATAACCTATAAACTCCCTCATTCCGTGTGCTTTTGCCTTGCCTGAACGCAAAATATTCTTTCGTGCGAAGGGCTCTCATTGTGTGAAAATTTTTCCAAGGCAACAGAAGTGCGAAGAAAAACCCCTTTTATGATTTTTTAATTCTCACTAAATCCACGCAATATAGCCATTAAAAACGGAAATCCTTCGTTCTGTATGTAGCTTGCGAGCTGAATTTACCTTACCAATGAGAGCTGTCCTGTGGTTGACCCTTTATCCGTTGGTGTCGTCCAAGCCTGATGGTTAGCGCATAAAGGCTTCTATTTCTGCTCGGGTAAATTTGCGTTCCAGCCGTGCGCCCAGTTGAGACACAACTCTCGCGGCGGCATGCGATGCCAGGTGCCCCGCCTGCTTCCAGCTCATACCATTGGTAATGCCGTAGATCAAGCCGCCGGCATACATATCCCCGGCCCCGGTGGTATCGTTGGCGTCGGCGTCAACACCTTCAATGGGTAATAGATCCCCGTCATGCATAATAATGGAGCCTTTCGCTCCCAGGGTCAGAGCAACATTTTCCGTGTGCTTGTGTATCTCCTGTGCACACTGAATAATGTCATCTTTGCCAACCAGGCTTTTGGCTTCCTCTTTATTGCAGAAAAACAGATCGACCGGGCCTTCAATCAACTGCCAGATTTCATCACGAATCAGATTTACCAGAAAAGGGTCTGAGGCGGTCAGGGCAACCTTAACTCCGTGCTTTTGCGCTATTTCTATCGCTTTGTAGGCAGCGGCTTTCGAGGAGTCTCCTGTTAACAGATAGCCCTCAACATAGAGATAGCATGATTGGCGAAGTTTATCTTCCTCAACATCCTCTGGTGAGATGGTCACTGCGGCACCTAAATTGGTCAGCATGGTACGCTGAGCATCGGGTGTGATGAGTACGGCGCTGGTGCCGGTTTGCCCTTCGCCGCGGGGAGAAACGTTCATGGCGACGCCCAGATCCTGCAATTGTTTAAGAAAGAACTCGCCCATATCATCCTGACTGACTTTACCGCAAAAAGCAGCGCTGCCGCCAAAGTCTGCGACGCCTACTACGGTGTTAGCGGCAGAGCCGCCAGCACAAAGGTTTCGGGGAAAACCATCGACTTTCTGTAAAATTTTCTCCTGTTGGACGTCATCGACCAGTGTCATGATGCCCTTGTCGAAACCAGTATGTGTGAGTGCTTCCTCCGTAACCCGGGTTTGCACGTCTACTAATGCGTTGCCAATGCCATAAATATCATATTTCATGATGAAGGTTTATTCCTTTGCCAATTATCGTTTGCTGAAGGAATACTACCGTATTGGTATCGAATCGGGAAGTTAGGAAAAAGAGATTGAGTAGTAGTGAGGGGAATTAACCCGATATGCCTAAAAATATACGATTTGTCGTCGTCACATAACTGCGTTGAATGGCGCTTTATTACTTTTGCTATGCGCTGAAAAGAGAGCGTTAAACTGTGCTGAAAGTCATCTGTATTTTTATCAGATACACTCTGGATAGAGCGCTTTTAAAGTATCTTTACATCTAGCAAAATGGCATAGTAAATGACATAAATCTGATAATTAATATTGTGGTTTTGAAGGGCGGATAAAGTGCATAGTGCAGATTCGATAGAACTTCAGGTCAGCCTGCTGCTTTTTGTCGCGCTGGCAGGATATATGCTGGCGTCCCGGGTCAGACAGCCCGCCGTCGTTGGCCAGATTTTGTTGGGCATTGTGATTGGCCCGTCTCTCCTCGGTTGGGTTAGTTATACGCCTTTAGTCAGCAATCTCGCGCATATTGGTGCAATCGTACTGCTTTTCGTGGTTGGGCTCGAGTTTCGCCTGAAAGATATCATGCGCTGGCAATTTGTGTTGATTGGACTGTTTGGCGTATTGGCGCCACTGCTCGGAGGTTACCTGGTCGCTATCGCTTTTGGGTTCGCTACGCATAAAGCGATGCTGCTGGGTATTTGTCTCACGGCAACCAGTATTGCCATAACGGCGGATACATTGCGTGAAATGGGGCAGCTGGGGTCGGTAACGGCAAAAGCTATAATCGGTGCGGCGGTGATCGATGATGTGCTCGCTTTAATGGCGTTGTCGGTTGGTAATCAGGTTATTGAAGGGAATCTACTGCTGATGGATAGCCTGTTATTGCTGGGCAAAGGGCTGCTGTTTTTTGTCGGTGGTGCCTATATCGGTCAAAAATATGTGTGTCGGTTGATGATACTCATCGATAGTAGCAACCTGGCAAAAAAATACAGGGAGCTGGCGTTCATTTTTGCCATGATGATGGCCTTTTTGTTTGCTATTCTTGCTGAGCTTTTTGGGCTGTCTGCAATTGTGGGGGCCTTTGTTGCAGGGGTTGCGCTGGAGGGCGTCAAACTCCAGCACAGTAAAGATTTTAAAGAGGGTGCAGAGTATGTGCGTATCCTGTTTGCGGCAATGTTTTTTGTGTCGCTGGGAGTGTTGGTGGATCTGTCTGCATTGGATCGACAGCTACTTGGATTTCTGTTCGTGATTACACTGGTTGCCCTACTCACTAAAGTAGTCGGCTGTGGCGTCCCCGCAAAATTGCTGGGCTACTCAAATAGAGATGCCCTGGTAATTGGATTGGGAATGGCTCCACGGGGAGAGGTGGCGATGGTCATAGCACTGCTCGGTCTTAATCTTGGTTTGATAGAGCAACCGCTCTATGTCGTGTTAGTGCTAATGAGTGTACTTACCACATTGATGGTTCCTCCTGTATTAAGAATGTTATATCAGGGTGCAGAGTAAAGGTTTTGGGGATGAAAAATAATGATAATAATGGGTATAAATCACTCTGGTTGACTACCCATGAGATTCAAGACAAACCGTTTTATATTGCAATGGGTGACCTGGAACTGACCGTTAGCAGGCTAAGTAGAGAATGGCGGATTTCCTATAAATGGGTGAAACAAGGTAATGAGGGCCAGTTTTCAGGTCGGTTTATAGATCGCTACTGTGAGACTGAAGGTATTTCAGAAAGACTCGCACTGGAGTCAATGACGGCCTCAATCAGCCTGAAACCTAAACTTGCGGATCGTTCGGTAATAGTAAGACCTTACGCGCCACTGACGATTCCCGGTCAAAACATGATTCAGCTCTATATCAGTACACCGCTATGGCTGCATTTAGAATTTTCTGCATTTGCTGGCATTGAACTTCCTGTGCAGCAGCTTTCCGAAACCTGGATGGGGTCGCTCGCCGGTGACGGAGAGTTGTGCTACGGATCACATACTCATGCCAGATTGGAGAGAGCGCAATTGTTGCGTTTACCCTTTCGGGCGCTAACGCCTGCCACAATCCGCAATAAAGGTACTGAAAACTTTACTCTGGAGAGACTGAGTATCCCGACAACCTATCTATCGCTTTATGAGGGGGAGGAGCAACTGGTGACAGAATCTCTGACGTTTATTATGGAACCGGAAAATCACCTGGGTACCATGGAAATGGGGCCGGCAGAAAGTGTCGTACGTTTGGCGGAACCGCGCAAAAAAACAGATAAAGGCATTTTAGTGAACGCCTGGGAGAAACTTTTCGCATGACAGGTATTAACCCAAAAGCAAAGCACAGGATATCAGCAAATGAGTGAATTGGCGGCAGAAGTAGCGGTCGGTGGAGCGATAACCTGGATTGCCGCCATCAAGGCTTTAGCGATTGTTCTGGCAGGATTGATTATAGGCAGGCTGGTTACACGTATATTCAAGCGGGTCGCAGCTATACGGCTGGGCATTCACCTGCTATCAATCTATAGCCGCTTGATTTTTTATTCGATATTTACGCTTTTTGCGGTGAGTGCCATTCACCAGCTCGGCTTTGAAATCTCTGTGCTGTTAGGGGCTGCAGGTATTTTGACTGTAGCGCTTGGCTTTGCCTCACAAACATCGGCCTCCAATCTGATCAGCGGATTATTTTTGTTGGGTGAGAAACCATTTCAGGTCGGTGATGTGTTGCGAGTGGAAGGAGATACCGGAGAAGTGATTAGCATTGATCTGCTTTCCGTGAAACTGCGTACTTTTGATAACCTATATGTGAGGATTCCCAACGAACTGTTGATCAAGAGTAAATTTGTGAATTTGACTAAATTTCCGATCAGGCGAATGGATCTGGTTGTGGGGGTTGCGTACCGAGAAAACCTGGACGAAGTGATTAAACTTTTGCTGGAGTTGGTTCATAACGATCCGCGCTGCCTGGAAGAGCCTCAGTCCTTTTGTTTAGTGACTGGATTCAACAGTTCTTCGGTTGATATTCAGTTATCGGTTTGGGCTCGTCGTGAAATAGTCAGGGATTTAAAAAGTGAGTTGATGATGCGAATAAAAGCCGCATTTGACCAGCAGGGTATTGAGATTCCGTTTCCCCACGTGTCGCTTTATAGCGGCTCAAAAACTGAGCCGATTCCTGTGCGACTGATGGTGGATGAACCTTTGGATAGGGGGTCGAACGCAGAAATCGAATCTGACTTGCGAGACCGTTAAACAGCCCAATGCAATGCTGCTAGCCACCAAAAACCGGTGGAAAGGAACATCAAATTATTGCTATACAGTTTCAGATTATTACGGTTAAACTATCTGTAAAATGCTGGCTTGCAAAATGGCGGGCTCGCGAAATGCCTGGTCTGCGGATTTGTTCGCGTGCCTGGGAACAGGTAAGCTGAAAAAAAACTTGGAGGAATCTGTTCTGGATTCCTGTCGACCCGTTAAGTGCTGGCTTATATCAGGTTGAAAAATTGGAGTGGTGGGATGCCATATTTAACTGATTTATCACATCAGGTGAAGGTTGCCCTTAGCGATACCCTGAATAGGCTGATTAGCCAGCTGCCAGATATTTTAGGTGCACTGATTTTGCTTTTGGTGGGCTGGTTGCTGGCAAGACTGGTGCGCACTGCCACCATTAAAGGACTTAAATTGCTCAATGGATTGCTCGAGCGGGTGCTGAGTGGCCGTTCTCGGGCAGTGGTTCGATTTTCCAGTGGTATTAACCGGCTGTTGGGCACCGTTTTATTCTGGATTACGCTCTTTATTTTCTCTACCTTTGCTCTGCGCATTGCCGGGCTGGAAGGAGTCGCTGCCTGGCTGGAAGGGATAGTCGATTATTTACCCTCAATCTTGACCGGTGGCTTAATTATTCTGGCTGGGTATATTTTGAGTTCTCTGGTAAAGGAGGTCACGCTTGCCACGGCCTATTCTGCAGAGATGGCGGAGGCAGAGTTAATCAGTCGTTTAGCGCAAGCGATTACCTTTATCACGGCATTGATAATTGGGATGGGGCAGGCCGGTGTTGATACCAGCTTTATTACGATTATGTTAGGGGTATCAACAGCGACTCTGTTGGCAGGGTTTGCACTTGCATTTGGTTTTGGCGCCAAGACGCTAGTGAGTAATCTTGTTGCAGCACATTATCTGAAAGATTTGGTGGAACCGGGACAAAGAGTACGTATCGGCGATTGTGAGGGGCGCGTGCTCGATTTATCTGCAACCGTTGTAATCCTCGAAACCGAAGAGGGAAGAACATCCATTCCGGCGAAATTGTTCCATGAGCAGGCAATGTCTGTGATATTGATGGATAGCAAAAATGAGTGATTTGGATCTCATTAGCCTGACCTTTCTTAAGCGCCAGCCTAAGGCTGCGGCAGAGTTGCTTCGCGATTTTTCGCCGCAGCAGTGTGCCGATTATTTAATTGAGGTACCTGTCGAGCATCTGACACCGGTGATTCATCAAATGGCTAGTTGGCCAGCCGCACGAGTGGTATCACTACTGCCTGAACCTTTGATTGCAGAGATTCTACGCGCACTGCCATATGCTGATTCCGAAACGCTGTTGCGCTTGATGACGCAGGAGTTACGTGACGCGGTACTTAAGGAGTTACCATCATCGTTGGCGAAAAGTATTAGCCGCAAACTGGTGTATCCCCTCAGCACAGTAGGTGCATGGATGGATGCTAATGTACCCTTTTTCACGCCAGATAATTCTGTGGATGATTGTCTTGAATTGGTCAAGAGCCAGCAAAGTCGGCTTGCCAGTGTCTTGGTCGTGGTGGATTACGCGCGTCATTTGGTGGGGCTGGTTGAGGTAGAAAAACTGCTTACAAGCGATGGCCAGCTATTGCTATCCGAATTGATCGACACAAAGGTTGAACCCTTAACGACAAGGGCGACCTTGTGGGAGGTGAAGGAAAACGATGGTTGGATCAGTTTTCCAACCTTGCCCGTTGTTGGACGCAATAATATCCTGTTGGGTGTGCTCTCGCACAGCGCGATGCAAAAAGGGTTGGCAAAACCTCAGGGCTCGTCGCATCAGAATTTGAAGTTCTCTATGGTTGCGCATATGGGAAGATCTTTTCTAGTCGTTTTGGTGGGGTTGTTGGAAGTTATATCAGGGGTTTCCGGCTATGATCTGGGCAAGCGCACAACCTTGGCGCCCGAACAGAAGGGTTTTGGCAATGACTAGTACTTCGGTGGATATCAGTCAGGAGTTGAGCCGGCGATTTCTACAGGATTTTCCTGTGGATGCGGCGTTACAGTTGGAGAGGATGTCCATCGAGAAAATCATCGCCCCACTGAGCGAGCAGCCCGCAGAAGTCCTGGCGTCGGTTTGGAGTTGTCTGGTGCCTCGTTTTGCTGCCGCGCTCACGTTGTCGTTACCGGTGGTGTTGGCCGATGAGCTGCTTACTCAAATAGCGCCAAATACTGCGGTGAGAATACTATCGCAAATGACGGAATTGCAGAGCAAGCAAATCCTGGATCGACTTGATAGCGCCATCCAAAATGATTTGTCGCGCCTGATGTCCTATCCGGAAGGGAGTGCAGGACGTTTAATGGATACCCGGGTCGCCACTTATCGTAGCTCCATGTGCGCACAAGAGGTGCTTGACTCGTTACGTGGCACTACTATGAAAACGGCCCGTTCGCTCTATACAGTTGATGATGAGGGGCATGCGGCAGGCCGGGTATTATTGCAGGATGTAGCTCTGGCAGAGGCTCAGCAAACGTTACAGATGCTGGCGCGACCAATAAGAGCGACAGTGCAGGCCGTTGCCACTCAAGAGGAGGTGGCCGAGCTGTTTGCCAAACATGCTTTATTGGATCTTCCGGTAGTGGACATCAATGGTGTGATCCTTGGTGTAATTGTGCATGCCAGTCTGCTGCAGACAGTTCAGGAAGATACTTCAGCAGACATACAGGCCATGGTTGGTGCAAGTAGAGAGGAACGGGCGCTATCCAGTCCTTTATTTGCCGTTAAAAAGAGGATGCCCTGGTTGCAGGTAAACCTGTTGACCGCCTTTATGGCGGCAGCAGTGGTTGGCCTTTTTGAGGAAACTATCGCTCAGGTAACAGCGTTAGCTATTTTGCTGCCCGTAGTTGCGGGGCAGTCTGGAAATGCAGGCGCACAGGCCCTGGCTGTGACTATGAGGGGGCTGGCGTTGAGAGAAATATCTATACGGCATTGGGTTATTGTGATGTTTAAGGAGGTTCGTGTCGGTCTGCTCAATGGCTTATGCGTTGCACTAACCTGTGGTTTAGGTGTCTACATCTGGAGTGGATCGCTCGGCTTGGTAGTGGTCATTGGTTTGTCGATGGTAATTGGCATGACGGCTGCAGGCTTTGCAGGTGCTCTGGTGCCGATCACGCTGGTGCGTTTGGGACAGGATCCTGCCCAGTCATCTTCGATTGTTTTGACTACTGTCACTGACGTAGCTGGTTTCTTTTCTTTTCTCGGTATTGCCACTTTGCTGATGAGTTATCTGTGAATATGGTGCCCGCGAAATTTAAATCGAAATCAATCATCGGCTGGCGAGAGTGGTGCGTTTTTCCAGAATTAGGTTTACCGGAGGTGTTAGCGAAAATTGATACAGGTGCCAAAACATCCTCGTTACACGCTTTTAAAATAGCTGTTTTTGTACGTGATGGTCAGGATTGGGCACGCTTTAAAGTACACCCGGTACAGCGACATCGCTATCCGGAAATTAGTTGTGAGGCACCGATCATTGATGAACGTGCGGTAACCAGCTCCAACGGAAAGGCCGAGAGTCGTTTAGTGGTACTGACCACTATGACGCTGGGTTTATCTTCTTTTAAAACAGAATTAACACTGACAAATCGGGATGATATGGGCTTTCGTCTTTTAATAGGCAGGCAATCTTTGAATAAACGCTTTGTAGTTGATCCCTCTCTGTCCTTTACTCTGGGCGACAGGGATTAGCAAATTGATCCGCGTAAGCGGAAACTTGGGATAATTTTATGAAAATCGCAATACTGTCACGAAAAAAATCACTTTACTCAACCCGCCGACTGGTGGAAGCCGCTGAAGCGAGGGGACACACTGTCAGAGTCCTGGATCACCTGCATTGTTTTATGGACATCACTTCTGACAAGCCCAGCATTCACTTTAAAGATGAAGAGTTTGATCGCACAGATTTTGATGCGGTAATTCCGCGTATCGGTGCATCGGTCACTTTTTATGGAACGGCTGTGGTGCGTCAGTTTGAAATGATGAACGTCTATTCAGTGAACGAATCGGTGGCAATCAGCCGTGCCAGAGATAAGTTAAGGTCGTTACAACTGTTATCGCGCAAAAAAGTGGGTATACCAGCCACGGCTTTTGCCCACTCACCGGATGATATAAATGGTTTAATTCGCGAAGTTGGTGGCGCTCCATGCGTGATTAAGTTGCTTGAAGGAACCCAGGGAATTGGTGTGGTACTCGCGGAAACGAAGAAGGCCGCAGAAAGTGTGATTCAGGCCTTTATGGGCCTCAAATCCAATATATTGGTCCAGGAGTTTATCAAAGAGTCCAAAGGTTCTGACCTGCGTTGCTTTGTGGTGGGTGGAAAAGTGATCGCGGCAATGCAGCGTACCGCACCGGAGGGCGAATTCCGCTCCAATATTCACCGGGGAGGCACTGCAAAATTGGTCAAGTTGTCGGCAGCCGAAAGGCGCACAGCCGTGAACGCAGCAAAAGTAATGGGGCTCAATGTCTGCGGTGTCGACCTGCTTCGTTCTGCGCGTGGGCCTCTGGTAATGGAGGTTAATTCCTCTCCGGGTCTGGAGGGTATTGAAGGAGCCACTAAAAAAGATATTGCCGGGTTGATTATTGAATTTATTGAGAATAATGCCAGCCCCAATAAAACCAAAACCAGAGGTAAGGGATAGTATGGCACGCGCGCCCTTCAGTATCTGCGGAGAAACTATTCAACCAGGGCAGCGGGCAACTTTGGCGCTGGGGTTGCCCTCCCAGTCATCCTATACGCCACTATCGATGCCGGTACATGTCATTCACGGCAAGCGAGCAGGACCAGTGGTCTTCATTTCGGCGGCCATTCATGGTGATGAGATAAATGGGATTGAGATTATTCGACGAATTCGTCATACCAAGGCGGTTGAAAAGCTACGAGGAACCCTGATTTGTGTGCCAATTGTCAATGTTTACGGGTTTTTTAATCATACCCGTTATCTGCCCGATCGAAGAGACCTGAATCGATCTTTTCCCGGCAGTAAACATGGGTCATTGGCATCCCGGGTTGCGCGTATCTTTGCCGAGGAAGTGGTGGATAAGTCAACCCATGGTATAGACCTTCATACGGGCTCGAATCATCGCTCGAATTTACCTCATATCCGTGCCAACCTGGATAGCGAAGCGTGCGCACTTCTGGCCAGATCCTTTGGTGCGCCAGTCATTATCAACGCGAATCTCCGGGATGGATCTCTGCGTCAGTATGCAATGGATAAAGGTTTGTTGATGCTGTTGTACGAAGCAGGAGAGGGGTTAAGGTTTGATAATCTGTCTATTAGGGCAGGTGTTCGTGGTGTTTTGAATGTACTGCGTACTTTGGGAATGTTACCCAAGCGTAAAGTCGTGAAGGAGGAAAGGGTCATTGAGGCTCGTTCTTCCCAGTGGGTGAGGGCATCTCAGGCAGGCTTGTTGAGAATCGAGGCGCCCCTGGGAGCACGGGTGATGTCCGGGCAAGTCATTGGGCGTATTGCAGATAGTATCGGCGAGAATGAAGCCGACGTAATTTCACCGGTGACCGGCATTATCATTGGGCGGAATAATCTGCCGGTGGTGAATGAAGGTGATGCGCTGTTTCATATTGCTACATTTGATAACTCTGTCACGGCGGTTAAGGCGATCGAAAGCTTTCAGGGTACCCATATTGAGGGGCTTGATCAGGGCGATTATCCGGATCCAGCCGTGATATAATTCTTCTGCTACAGCATTGCCGGTAAACCCGTTTTAGGGAAGAGTGTAATGATGACTACTACGCATAAGTTTGACACGTTTAAGCAATTTAAGGTCAATAACCGCCATTATGGGTACTATGATTTACGTTCCAGCGAGTTACAGCGCTTGGGTGATGTTAATCGATTGCCTTTCTCCATCAAAATTCTACTAGAAAATCTGTTGCGCAATGCGCCCTCCAATCCTGATGCCGAGCAAGATATCAAGGCAATGATTGGCGGCGATGGCGGTCGGCCGAGCCGTGAAATACAGTTCTACCCGGCGCGAGTGCTGATGCAGGATTTTACCGGGGTGCCAGCGGTTGTTGATCTGGCGGCGATGAGGAGGGCGATGGTAGACAGAGGTGAGAATCCGCAGAAAGTTAATCCAGTGACTCCGGTCGATTTAGTGATCGATCATTCAGTGAGTATTGATGCTTTCGCCTCGCCCTCGGCATTTGCTGAAAATGTTAAAAAGGAGATGTCTAGGAATCTGGAACGCTATCAATTTTTAAAGTGGGGTCAAGCTTCTCTGGAAAATTTCAGAGTAGTGCCTCCCGGTACCGGTATTTGTCACCAGGTAAATCTGGAATATTTAGCGAAAGTGGTATGGACAGCGGAGCAAAGCGATCTGCCGGTAGCCTATCCCGATACCCTGGTGGGTACTGACAGCCACACTACCATGATCAATGGTCTAGGCGTGCTGGGTTGGGGGGTGGGTGGTATTGAAGCTGAAGCTGCGATGTTAGGGCAGCCGATATCCATGCTGATTCCCAAAGTTGTCGGCTTTGAACTCAAAGGCCGGTTACGTGAGGGTGTTACGGCAACGGATTTGGTGCTGCGCGTGGTTGAGATTCTGCGCCAGCAGGGAGTGGTTGGAAAGTTTGTGGAGTTCCATGGTGAAGGCTTGTCTACGCTGACATTGGCGGATCGAGCAACGATTGCCAATATGGCACCCGAATACGGTGCAACCTGCGGAATATTCCCTGTAGATAGCCTGACACTTGAATACCTGGAACTGACCGGTCGCGACAAGGAACAGCTTGAGTTGGTGGAAAGCTATTGCAAGCTTCAGGGCCTTTGGCTGGATCAGCATAGCGCAGTGCCTATCTTTGATGAAGTGGTCGGTCTGGATCTTGATACGGTCACAGCCAGTCTCGCCGGGCCTAAACGCCCTCAGGATCGGGTAACGTTAGCTGGGCTGAAACCTGCTATGCAAAGTGTGCTGGAATTGCAGGGCAAACAAGGGCAGGAAAATCAGGCCTTTGATCTGCAGGGTAGTGCAGAGCCAATGCACCAGGGTGATCTGGTTATTGCGGCCATTACATCCTGTACCAACACCTCCAATCCTGCGGTGATGCTGGCGGCAGGTTTGGTGGCTAAAAAAGCCGTTGCTTTCGGATTAAGTCGCAAACCCTGGGTCAAAACCTCGTTAGCCCCCGGCTCCAAGGTTGTCACCGACTATTTGGCAAAAGCAGGTTTGCAGGATGCTCTTGATCAGCTGGGATTTAATCTTGTGGGGTACGGTTGCACCACCTGTATCGGCAATTCCGGGCCTCTGCCTGATAATGTGACCCGCTGTGTTAAGGAAAATGACCTGGTGGTCGCTGCTGTTTTGTCAGGCAACCGAAATTTTGAAGGTCGCATCCATCCGCTAGTGGAGGCTAACTGGTTAGCGTCGCCGCCACTGGTGGTTATTTTTTCACTGGTTGGCACATGTTCTATAGATCTTGAAGTGGAACCGGTAGGGTTGGGGAAAAACGGGAAAGCGGTATATCTCAGAGATCTCTGGCCAACCAGTAAAGAGATTCAACAGGCGATGCTGAGTATTGATCAAGATATGTTCAAGCGACGTTATGGGCAGGTCTTTGCGGGTGATGAGAGCTGGCAGTCGATTGAAGTGGCGAGTGGTGAAACCTATGAGTTTAAGCCGCAATCCAGCTATATTCGGTTGCCACCATTTTTCGGTGAGCAATATACCGCAGCGAAGAATACCAACCTGATGGATTTAAGGATTCTTGCCCTATTTGGTGATTCAGTTACTACTGATCATATTTCACCCGCCGGAACCATTCCTGCCGACAGTCCTGCTGCCGATTACTTGCGAAGTATGGGTGTTAAAGAGATAGATTTTAATTCCTACGGTTCCAGGCGGGGTAATCACGAGGTAATGATGCGCGGTACCTTTGGCAATATCAGGATACGCAATCTAATGGTACCGGATATCGAGGGCGGCTATACGCGTATTTCAGGCACATATGAGAGGCAGTTTATCTATGATGCCGCCATGCAGTATTTAGAGCGGGGGATATCAACGGTGATCTTCGCCGGGAAAGAATATGGAACCGGTTCGAGCCGCGACTGGGCAGCAAAGGGGACATTATTGCTAGGGGTCAAGGCGGTTGTCGCAGAAAGCTTTGAGCGCATTCATCGATCCAACCTGATTGGTATGGGCGTGTTGCCGTTGCAATTTCCGTCTGGGTTGAGCTTGCAATCACTATCCTTAACCGGTGATGAGCAAATCGATATACTGGGGCTTGATAAAGCGCTGCAACCCGGGCAACAGATTCAACTGGTGATTAGACGTGACCAGCAGGTCATCAAGAAAATTGATGTGTTGTTGCGCCTAGATACCATCAGCGAAACAGATTACTTTCTAGCTGGAGGTATTTTGCCCGATGTACTTAATCAGCTTTGAGTTCGGTACATGAAATACAGGGTAGAGCAGGACAGCCTCGGCAAAATCGAAGTGCCAGAGGAAGCGCTTTATGGCGCTCAGACACAACGGGCACTCGATAATTTTCCGGTAAGCGGGCTGCGTATGCCTCGACCCTTTATCAGGGCGCTGGGTTTGATCAAGGCCTGCGCGGCCATTACTAACGGCAAGCTAAATCAGCTGGATCCGGAAATCGCTGAGGTTATTAGTAAGATAGCTTTGCAAGTCTCGGCGGGTGAATATGATGATGCCTTCCCGGTGGATATCTTTCAAACCGGGTCGGGTACCAGCACTAATATGAACATCAACGAGGTAATTGCCACGCTGAGCAGCAAGCAGCTGTCGCGGCCGGTGCACCCGAATGACGAGGTAAATCGGGGGCAGAGTAGTAATGATGTAATTCCATCGGCGATTAATATCAGCCTGGTGTTGCAGTTGCAGGAAGGACTGCTGCCGGCAGTGCGGCATTTGCAGGAGAGTATCGACAAGCGGGCATCTGCTACGCAGGATGTGATAAAGATTGGGCGCACTCATTTGATGGACGGCATGCCGTTGACTCTGGCACAGGAATTGAGCGGATGGTCCAGTCAAATCGGTCATTGTTTTGAGTCTCTTACAGAGACATTACCTAGATTGTATCAGCTGGCGCAGGGGGGCACTGCGGTGGGTACGGGCGTCAACACTGACCCTGATTTTGCCCGTATTTTTGCGATCGAATTGTCTTCCCTGACAGGCTTTCCTTTCGAACCAACCCCCAGTTTTTTTGAAGCGCTCAGCTTTCAGGGAAGCAGTGTCGAACTATCGGGTAAATTAAAGCTGCTTGCCGTTGCGCTGATGAAAATCGCTAACGATTTGCGGTGGATGAACAGCGGGCCTTTAGCCGGATTGGCGGAAATTGAGCTGCAGGCATTACAACCGGGAAGTAGCATTATGCCTGGTAAGGTGAACCCGGTTATTGCTGAATCTGCGGCGATGGTTGCAGCCCAGGTTATCGGTAATGATACGGTTGTAACCGTTGCGGGGCAGTCAGGTAATTTTCAATTGAATGTGATGTTGCCGGTCATCGCATGGAATCTCCTGCAAAGCGTTGAATTGCTGACAAACACCTGCAATTTGCTGGCGGATAAAGCGATCTCTACCTTTAAGATTTGTGATCAAAATATTGCTCGTCAGCTAAAGAGTAACCCGATACTGGCGACAGCGCTCGCACCGCTGCTGGGCTATGAAAAAGCCGCAGAAATTGCCAAGCGTGCTTACGCGGAACGTCGGCCAGTGGTTGATGTGGCCGAAGAATTGACGGACCTGTCTCGTCACGAGCTGGAAAAACTGCTCGATCCTCTAAAGCTTGTTTAACCCGAATATTTCGGCAGTACGCCTAAAATAGCTCTGAAGCCCCTATCCCTACAGCGCAGAATAACTGCGCTTGCGGTCGCGAGCACGCTTAATTCAACGCAGCCCTGCGTTAAAATCCTGGTTAGCTGCCCTTCAACGATCGACGGTTTTTGGAACCGTCAATTGTGTTAAAAATTTGCTGCTCCCGATGGAACAGCAATACCGAACTGGTTCGCAATGCTCCCAAAACAAAAAGCAGCAAGGAAAATCCGTAAAAATAGTCGGGGGTAAACTCTTGCTTAAAGAGCAGTATGAGGATTTCGCGAATCACGAAGACAATGGCGGCATCAACAATAAAAGTGAGTCGCAGTCGGTGTGTTGAAAAATAGTCGATTAAAGAGCGTGACAGCTCCACCAGAATGAACAGGGTGAGTACATCAGAAACGATATTGATATATTGGCCGGTCACACCTTTAAATTTTAAAAGATCCCACAGATTAAAGGTCAGTTGCACTGCGCCCAACGCCATACCCAGCACCAGAAAGGCGAGAATCAGCGCAAAGACCGCATTGACTGCGGTATCAAATATCTTTTTTAATTTTTCGGTCATCGTTGATGTTTCCTCTTAATCGTTGGAGAAGAAGAGTGCGCCTCATTTTTAGCAAATTGTGATTAGATGAATCTACCCGGAAATAGTACTCTTCGCTACCACTAATCTAGCAGCCAGACATTTTTATTTCACACGATAAATCAGGTCGATCGATTGACCCTCTCCGATTTCTGATTGCAGGAATAATTTCTCACTAATCTGATATTGAGTAAATAGCTTGTTGACCTTATCGACCACACCGATACCGTAGCGAACATAAAGGTTGGGTGTCAGGTGTTTTCCAAGGCTGAAGCCAAGCGTTTCAATGCCCTGTTCGGCCTCGATACCAAGTTCATCCAGTCCGGCCAGCTGAGCAATTTTTGTGCTAATCGAGGTGCTCTGGCCAATCGCATAGGAAAGCGCAGCGTTGGAAAATAAACTCTTATCGGCGCTGCTTGACTCGCTCAGTGGTTTACCTCTGATGATATAAGAGAGTGCTTCACTATCGGTTAGTGCAGGAGATGAAAATAATCGCGATTGAAGGTTATCTATCGATCCTGTGACATGCAATCCTGCGGTGACATCCCCGGCAACACGCTGCGCTTTAATATCTAAAGTAGGCCTGACTATTGACCCGCTAAACTGCAGCTTGCCCTTATCAATTTTCAAGTCTTGGCCGTAGGCTTTGTAGTAGCCATTGACCAGATCAAGTTCACCCTCCCCCAAGAGCGCGCTGCGCGCTTTTCGAAACAGTAGCATTTTCCCGGTCAGGTTAGTTTTTAGGCCGTAGGCTTCAATATGAACCCGGTCACCAAAAATCACCTCGGCTGAGGCTGAGACACTTAAGGCGGGCTGTTGAGCTGTGGCGTTCTCATCATGAATCCTTGCGTCTTCCGTGATGGCAAGCTTGCCGGAAGTGGGCTTGATGATTAATCGGGCCTCTGGAATAACCATCTTACCATCAACTTGAATACCGTCCTGAGTGGCAACTACCTGTAAATCCGGATTGGCAATCAGCCTTCTATCAGGCTGATCAATCAACAGTATATTGTCTCCTGATAAATTTAGTTTGGCGGCCCAATCCCTTGATGAACGTCCGGTCAGTTGTCCGTTCATTTGTAGTATCCCTTCACCGGCGCGCAGTGACGCCGCAATCTCGGTTGAGCGATGTGGGTTGGTTTTGATTTTTACAACCACATCATGCCATTCAATGGCCAGCGGGTGAATCAGTAGGCCTGGAATATTCAGTTCCGTATCAGTACTGATTACCGGGTTTTTGCGAGTGCCACTTACAGTCAAGGATCCGCTCAGTTTTCCGGAAGTGAAACCAAGCGTCGGGCTAATATCTGTATAGGGAGTCAGGTCTGGAATATCGTAGTTAAACTCAGCATTGAGTGGTCCGTCAGGAGCAAGTAGATTGTCGATGTTCAGCTGACCATTCAGTGAACCACTAGTGTTTATAGTGGCGCTTAATTGGCCGGTTAACCGCTGTCCATCGATGGCAACCTCGGCTGCGACTGCATTTAGCGATAAAGGGGTTTTTGATGATGGGTCAATAAACAGCAACAACGGCTCTTTGAAAGAGCCCTGCGAAAGTTTGCTGTAGCCAGTCAAATGGCCATCAGTTTTTTCGATTAACGCGTCGATATCGAGCCGGCCTTCCAGAACAACGGGCAACGGCGCAACCATGTTCAGCAGTGAAAGGGGTAATTGAGTTCCCTTCAGGGTAAATCCCAGGTGGTTGGTGTTAGCCGCTGCCTGAGTGCACAGGTGACTGGCTTGTTCAGTCAGACATAGATCGGTCAAAGACCAGCCCCGCGTTTGATGGTATTGAAAGGTGGCTGGATTATCGAGTTGCCAACGGCCGTAGTTGTCGATGATAAGCTGTAAATCTTTGATTGCTCCGGAAACCTGATTTGGACTAAATTGGGTGTCACTCACCATTACCAATGCGGCTTTGCTGTTTTGGGCATTAACCGATAATTGCGGCTGCTTCCAGTTCCCCTCAGCCATCAGGCTCGCCGAATCGAGCTGAATCGACTGATATTTCAAATCGTTAAAATCGATATGATTACCATCTGCTTTGAACAAGCCCTGATTTAAATTCAGCATGAACGAGAAGCCAGCCACCGACAGTCCAGAAAAGGATAGATCTACGCCTTCGCCCTGGGCTTGCAGGTTGGGCAGCGTTGGAGTTCCGCTTAGCGTGCCATTTAGCCTTAGTGATCCGGTAGCTCCAGGCGACAGGAACCCGATGTTTGGCGCGTCCAGGCTAATAATCGCATCAAGTTTATCTGCTCCCGCGCTTCCGGAAAGGGAAAGCTGAGATTCCCCCACCGTTGCGTTCAGCTGTTCCAGGTAAAGCGTATTGTCCTGCCAGTGACCCGATAATGCGCTGTTAAAGGAGAATTCTCGAAACTGCCCACTCAGGCCTTGCGAACTAAATTCAAGCTGCAATTGATCAGATTGACTGCCCGTAATCTGCAATGCTCCATTGACCTTTTCCGGCAACAAGGGGTGAATTTGGTTAGCGGCAAAAGCCTCTGAAGTTGCTGTGCCACGCCAGCTAGTTTTACCCTCATCCCAACTCATAATGCCGTTAAAACTGGCTACGCCAGCATCAGTGTTGAGCGCTAGCTGACTGACTTTGATTTTTTGGCGATCGATAGTGCCCAGCAGATCGAATCCAATATCGGACAGGTTCTGAAAGCGGATGTTACCTTTCATCGAGGTCTCTAGCTTTTCGGTGGTGCCTTTGAATTTAAATTGGACATGGGATAGCTGTGTGGATGAAACCGATGGCAGATATAGAGAGTCCAGCTGACCTTTAACATCCAGTTTTGGTTGGGTAAAAAGGTCTACAACTTTGAGCTGAATAGTTGAGGCCACGTCCTCAGATGTTTGTTGGCTTACCAAGAGCTGGTTTTTGTTTCCTTGCAATTGCGTATTGCCTGAAATTATTTCTTCATTGGGCAAACGGACTGACCAGTCAACGTTGAGGTTTGTACGCAAAGCAGGGCCAAGATGAGCAAAGCCGTCTGCTTTTAGGTGGCCCCACGGGTGGTTAAGCTGAAGCGCCAGATGCTGAATGCCATGTTGATCGAATTGGCCTGTCAGGTTGAGGTTTTGCAGTGGGTATTCTTCTGACTGTGTTTTGACAAGTAACTGGTTAATCGTTAGCTGTCCCAACGACAGACGAACGGGAATGAGGGGCTGCTCTGAAAGCAGTAACTTTTTGATATCGAAAACGTTTGGAGGCGAATCTTCGGGCTGAGGTTTAAGCAGAACTGAGAGTTCACTGCTCGCTAGTCGGTCGATGTGCAATTCCGCTTTAAGCAAATGGCTCAACGCTATGTCTGCGTCAATATTCCTAATGCTGATCCGGTTGCTGGTCGTTTCGATCACAAGGGACTCAATCTGCAACCCCTGCCCAATAGATCCACGGATGTTTTGGTAGGATAACAGCTCTCGTTCCTGCAATCTCGAGAATAGCCACTGCGCGCCGCTTTGCGTAAAAAGCAGGAAGCCGCCGGTGGCCGCTATAAGTAGCAGAGGAGTAGTAATCAAGGCGGCCAGAATGAGCAATAATTTACGGTTCATAACTCAGGCCCCAGATTCAGATGGATGCGAAAGTCGCCTTTATCTTCCTTCATCGGAAAACCAATATCCAAACGAAACGGACCAATCGGTGAGCGCCAACGTAAACCCACACCAAGCGAATAGACCAGGTCAGGTGACGCCTCATCCCAGGCATTACCACCATCGGCAAAGACCGCAAGGGACCACTTTTTATAGATCTGGTGTTCCAGCTCAAAACTGCCGATGGCCAGGTGTCTGCCGCCGGTTACTTCGTTGCCAGATTTTGGCCCAAGGGACTGGTACTCGTAACCGCGAATGCTATTGTCGCCACCGGTAAAGAAACGTCTGGAGGCCGGCAGATCAGTGATGGAATCCACCAGAGTAGAGGCCAATTCAGTTCTCGCCACAAATCTGAGATTAAAAGGCAGCGGGCTGATATATTTTGCCGTGGTTTTAAACTGGAGAAAGCTGGAATCAGATAGCACACCTTCCAAACTACCAAGCAAAACGAATGACAGGCTATAGCCTTTTTCCGGGTAGATCGGGTTATCGGTGGAAATTTTGGATAGTCTGATTGCAGGTACCAAATGGAGGCTGTGATCGTTTTCGCTGGCGACCTCCGCGTTCTCAGAGCTGAGCGTAGCCGATAGAGACTGGCGCCAGCCACTTGATTTTTTAACGTTACCGCTAATGGATGCTTCCCAGCGCTCACTGAAAAACGAGTCGTTGTCTTCCTCGATATAGGATAAGTCACTTCTTAAACTATCGGTTTTCGGGTCGCGCCAGGGTACAACATAATTAAAATTTAAAGTTGTCATCACCTCTGAGAGTAAAAATTTAAGTTCGGTTTTGTGGCCCCGTATATTCACTCTCTGTCTTGTGTAGTCGCCACGGATACGTGCTCCGGTATCGGTTGAATACCCAATTCCAAGCTGGTAGGTGGCGGGGTTTGCTGCGGTTGCGAGCACTTCCACAGGAACGTATTGATCTTGCCTTTGTTCAGTTCTTGGTTTGATTTCAAGGGTTGCAAAGTAATTGGATTCACTGAGACGCTGCCGGTCGCTCTGAATCTTGCTCAAATCATAAAATTCGTCCGATTTAATCGACAGCAAATCCTGGAACAGCCCATTCTCCAGAACTGCCTGGTCAATTCGAACCTCACCTATGCGATAGCGCGGTCCAGAATCCCAGATGAGTGTTATGTCGACAGCATTAAGTGAAGGATAAATATCCACCTGCTGCTGGGTAAAGGCCGCATCAAGAAAGCCAAGGCGACGCCCTCTCGCCTGAATCTTCTCTTTTAGCTGGTCGTAAGCACTGCTATTGAAAGCTGTTCCCGGATTGAGTTTTGCTGCAAGAATCAATTTCTGAAAAGTTTGATCCTGGCTGGCCTCGCCCTGAATGTGTAACTCTGCTGTACGAACGGTTATGGGTGTACCCAGGTTTATGCTTATGCTCAGCTTTTCACATTTTTTATGAGGTTCAAACTGCTTATTCCATTGTGCATGAAAGTATCCCAGCGCCTGTAACGCAGATTTTAACTCTTTGTCCAGTCGACGTTGAATCGCATAGTTTTCACTTAGCCCTTTGGCGCAGGGTAGCTCCAGAGTTTTTAAGTGATTTAAAATTTTGCTTTTTAGCTCTCCGTTTGCTCCGCTCACACTCATAAAGGTATCAGCTTTGATGGGTAGAGTGACGTTAGTGAGCAGTATGGCCAGCAATACGGGGATGGCGTTTTTGCCATGACAGTAGTCGATGCCCTTGATGAGACTAGCGATAACTTCCTTCAACATTATTGGGTTTTCTTTAGTTCCTGATTTTGCGGCCAAAGATCGGATTTCAAAAGCGAGAGTGTAGATTTCAGCGCTCGATTATTAAAGGTTTTAGACTACAGTAATTTGCTTTTAATAGCAGAGTAGATCTAATTTTTATAGTTTCAGTTATTCGGCGGCCGACTGGTGGCCGGCCGCCTTCCCTGGGAAATTGTATTTATTACCCGAATCCGCCATCTTTTAATTGGTTGGGGCGCCATCAATAATCAGAGTGTATCAGTTCCCGGAGACCCTATGATGACTCGATTTATTGATGTTCCTACACTATCGGCAATTGTTAAAACAGTTGGTGTTAGCGAATTTTTGGCTCAGCTAACGGAGATAGTAAAGGAGGACTTTAAACGCTGGCTGGATTTTGATAAATCGGCGCGCCTGGCTAGTCACAGTGCAGTTGGCGTTATTGAACTGATGCCAGCATCCGACAGCAAGCTGTATAGTTTCAAGTATGTTAATGGGCATCCTGCTAATACGGGCAACAAAATGTGGGTGTCCAAAAAAAGGGTGTCCAGAAAAAGAAAACGCATCAAAGAAAAGTTGCTTTAAGTCGAAGCAAAACGTTTGTCAAAAACAGCTATTGACAACTTCCACTGTTATCGCAGGGATCGGTTGATACTTTGTCAGACAAGATAGTACTTGTAGTGGTGACAACAATTGAGATAATAGCGCCTCCTTTTTAAAACCCTGTCGGGGGTGCTGTTTGGATCAAAGACAAAAGTCACTAGCGTCTTGGGCAACCATCCACCTAAAAGACCGCTTGCGGATAGATGCTGAAGTAACGCTACCATTCATCGCTGTTTCGGGGGATGCCAGCTTTAGGCGTTATTTTCGTATAAGTGCCAATGGCCAAAGCTTTATCTGCATGGATGCCCCTCCTGAAAAGGAAGACAGTGCGCCCTTCGTGGCCATCGCAAGATCCTGGTATCAATCCGGAGTGCCAGTGCCGGAAATTGTCGCCTGTGATTTAGAGCAAGGTTTTATGTTGCTGTCCGATATGGGAGATACTCTGTATTTAGATCAGCTGGATTCCGGGTCTGCGGATCTGCTCTATCTGCAGGCATTGCAAACCATGGTCAAAATTCAGCAGTGCTCGAAAGTCGAAGGCTATAGATTGCCCGCCTATGATCAGGCACGGCTGATCACTGAGATGCGTTTGTGTCCCGAATGGTTTTTTACTCAATTATTAGGTCTGGAGTTAAGTGACACCGAGTACCGAACGCTGTCAGATGCGTATCAGATTTTAGTTGCAAGTGCATTGGAGCAGCCCCAGGTTTGTGTGCACCGGGATTATCATTCACGCAATCTCATGCTGCTGCCTGACCAATCTATTGGTGTACTGGATTTTCAGGATGCGGTGCTGGGGCCGATCAGCTATGACCTGGTGTCTTTGATTCGCGATTGCTACATCAGTTGGCCACAGGACAAAGAAGAGCAATGGATCAAGGCTTATTTGCAGTTGGCACAGCAGGCGCAGTTAATTCAGGATATTGACTACCCGCAATTCAAACGCTGGTTTGATTGGATGGGCATGCAGCGCCAGATTAAGTGTGTTGGTATTTTTTCCAGACTTTATCTGCGAGATGGTAAATCGGGTTATCTCAAGGATATCCCACGCACCTTCTCTTATCTCAAATCGGTTTGCGAATCTTATCCGGAGTTTTCCTTGTTAAACCAATGGCTTGATAAAAAAGTGGTTCCCGCGATGCAAAATTGCCACCTGTTGTTGGCTGCTGAGGCGGGAACTCAGTCATGAAGGCGATGATTTTGGCGGCAGGGCGGGGTGAACGTATGCGGCCATTGACCGACCAAGTGCCCAAAGCCATGATCAAGGCAGACGGTAAACCATTGATTCAATACCACGTGAAAAATCTGGTGGCGGCGGGTATCGATCAGCTGGTAATCAATCATGCGCATCTAGGCTATCAGATAGTGGATTTTCTGGGTGATGGTTCTCAGTTCGGTGTCACAATTCAATACTCCCAGGAGCCTGAAGCACTGGAGACGGGCGGCGGTATTTTGAAGGCTTTGCCACTTTTAGGGGAAGAACCTTTTGTGGTGATAAATGCGGACGTCTGGAGCGATTATCCGTTGTCGAAGCTTTTGCAAAGAGACAGCCAAGATACACATCTGGTATTAGTGGATAACCCGGCACACAATAGACTGGGCGATTTCAATCTGGCGCAAGGTGTCGTATCCAGGAAAGATAGCGGTGCGGCTGAAAGGCTTACGTTTTCCGGGATTAGCGTGCTTAATCCGGAACTTTTTGAGGATTCTCAGCCAGGGTTCTTTGCACTGTTACCTATTTTGCAGAGGGCAATCGAGCAAGGCAAGGTCAGTGGAGAGTATTATCAAGGCGCTTGGTTCGATGTGGGAACGAACCAGCGTCTAGCAGAATTAGAGGAGTTTTTGGGGAGATTATGACGAATCTTATTTTCAGTAAAGCAGGCATCAGCGCATGATTTTTGGAAAACTGCTGGGTGGCTTATTCGGTTATTCCTGGTTGGGGTTTCTTGGCGCGCTGATTGGCATTTATATCGGGCATATGTTTGATAAGGGGTTGGCAAAGAATTTTTCTGGCGCCGGCTATTCGTCACAGGCGGATACTCAAAAAGCGTTCTTTCGCATGACTTTTCTGATGATGGGTCGCATGGCGAAAGCAGATGGCAGGGTGTCGCAAGATGAAATACGATGGGCTGAACATGTCATGAACCGCATGAACTTGACAGTGGAAATGCGACGCCAGGCGATTGAGTTGTTTAGTCAGGGTAAAGATACCGATACTGATATTGAATCGGAGTTGAAAGATTTTCGCAGCAAGGCAGGGCGCCATGCCACTCTGATTCAGATGTTTCTGGAGATTCAGATTCAAGCCGGTTATGCGGATGGTGATTTGAATCAGCAGGAGTTATCTTTACTTCAGCAAGCCTGTTCTATTTTGGGTATTTCCAGTTTTCGTTTTCAAGTCATACATCAGCGCATCCTGGCTGAGCGCGCATTTGCAAGTGGGCAATATCAAGAGTATGGGGGTGCACAGCGGCAGTATTCAGCCCAGGATAAGCTTGCGGAGGCTTACAAGGTGTTGGGTGTAACCCCGGAAAACAGTGATGCGGAAATTAAAAAGGCTTATCGGCGACTCATGAGTCAGCATCACCCGGATAAATTGGTAGCCAAGGGTTTGCCAGAGGAGATGATGCGGATGGCAAAGGAAAAAACTCAGGAAATTCAAGCGGCTTACGAGATCATAAAAGAGACTCGTGGTTCCTAGAATTGTTGCGAGCCTGAGTCCAGCCAGATCAAGCTCCTTCGCGGGTTTAGTTTAAATCTGACGCCTTCCAGTATTTCGTGCCCTTGATTGTCGCCTGCAACGCCAGTCCACTTTCGGTTAACTGGTAGGCAGTAACATTGTCAAAGATCGCCTCTCCACCGACAGCTGCGCCTTTGTCACCGGCTTTAGCTGCGGCATCCGCCTGTCCGCCAAAGGCCCAGCCATGTTCTGTAAACCTGTTCAGCGTTTCCGGTTGATGGAATACGAACACAATTCGAAAATCCTTTACGCCGGCACCCAGACCGATACCGACTTCACCCATATTCATGTAGGTTTGCTGGCCGCTACCGTTGTTAGTGACTACGCCATAGCCGCCGCCGAAGCTGGCAAGAATGACATTGATATTAGCGTTGCTGAACACGGCATAGCCGGGAGCCGCAGCAATCTGGGCGCGTACGCTGGGCTTGATACGATACAAGTCCTCCAATACCTGGTCTTTCATTTTGAGCACAGCCTCGCGCTTTTGTGCGGGGCTGCTTTCGCCTGTGGTGGCGCAACCGTTGATAAAAATAACGGACAGCAGGATGAGCGCTGATAGTTTTGGCAAATTGGTAGTATTCATCTAAGGTCTCTATTTTAGTCTAGCGTTCGAATGAATGGGTGGAGCAAGTTGTGGTTAAACAGACGTTAGATTAACCCCAGTCGTTTTAGTAGTCGGTACAGGTTGCTTCGGTTAATGCCTAGTTCACGTGCTGCCGCAGCGATGTTGCCATGATTTTTCTCTAGTCGGTCTATGATGAGTTCTTTCTGAAATCGTTCCGTGGCATTTTTTAAAGATATTTGTTCTTTGTAGGCCTCAGGCACGATTTCGTTTGGTGAGCTCTCTTCGAAAAGCTCCTCCGGGCTGAGTCCCAGGTGTTTTTGTGAGATGAGAATTGAACGTGTATCACGCCCCTGTTCATTGATAGCCTTTAGTGCTGCACGGCTTAATACATGCTCCAGTTCTCTTACATTTCCTGGCCAGCTGTATTGCTTGATCAGCTGTTTGGCTTCAAGCGATAGGCGCAGCCCCTGAACCCCGAAGCGTTTTTGGTTTTTTTCCAGAAAATAGCCAGCCAGCAATAGAGAATCATTATCTCGTTCGCGCAAAGGTGGTACTTTAACCGGGTAAACAGACAGGCGGTGATACAGGTCAGCCCGAAAACGTCCCTTGGCGACCTCTTGCTGCAGGTCCCGATTGGTCGCTGACACAATTCGCACATCAACCTTCGTGAATTGGTCGCTGCCAACGCGCTGAATTTCTCCATTTTGCAGGGCGCGCAGTATTTTTGCCTGAATGGTTAGTGGCAATTCGCCGATTTCATCGAGAAAAAGTGAGCCACCGTTGGCCACTTCAAATTTTCCAGGCCGGTCTGAGGTGGCACCGGTAAAGGAGCCTTTCACGTGGCCAAACAGCTCGCTTTCAGCAATGCTTTCTGGAAGTGCGGCACAGTTTACGTAAATCATTGCCTTATCCATACGTGTTGATAGCTCATGAATCTGGCGGGCCACTAATTCTTTGCCGACTCCGGTTTCACCGTGGATCAGTACCGTGAGATCCGACTGGGAAACAATAGAGATTTCATCTTTCAGGCGGTTTAGCGCCGCACTGATACCGATCATCTCAGTGTGGCCGCCCCCTTCAATTAAGGCAACGGCCAGTTGTTGCTCCTGGATAACCTTGGCTTCCAGTGCGCCAATACGCTGTGCGGCTTTAACTGTCGCCTCGGTTAGTCCAATAAAAGTTCTCAGTTCGATAGGATCAATTTCATCAAAGGTGCCCGGTTGTATCGCGTCCAGCGTCAGTATGCCCCAGGGCTGGTCATCGATATAGAGGGATACTCCCATGCAGTCATGTACATGCAGATGCTGGTCTTCAGTTTCTACCAATCCGTCATAGGGGTCCGGCAGATCGGAGTCCGCTGCAAATCGCACAGGCTCGCGTGAGTGCAGCAGCCGTGCCAGTCGGGGGTGCTCCTCCACGGCAAATCGGCGTCCCATCGTATCACCGCTGAGCCCGTCGATTGCCAGGGGTAACAAGGTGCTGCCATCCAGCTCTAGCAGTGCAGCTGCGTCACAGGGGAAGATGCTTTGCATCGCATTGAGCAGGCGTTTATAGCGCATTTCATCCGGGATATCCCTGGATAAGTCGGCGACAATCGAGATCAGGTTTTGTGAGAATGCAAAAGTTGTCATATTAATAACTTATGTTGTTAAAAAGATACTATTAAAAGATGTCAATAAGACACCTTTGTTTTAATTGTTTTACAAAACAATAACATAAAAATTGGCATAACTGTTGCAATAGGTAGTTTATACAGGATTTAAAGTTGAAATTAACTATTATATTAACACTAACTACCAATTTTTCTTGCTGTAAAAAGGCCCTCATTAATCGTTTAACAAAACGATTATGCCGAAGTGTATCAAAAACGAACGGTTTGTGCGCTTTTATAGAGGTTTATTGTTTTAATTTGTAAAGGAGATATCCATGGCTGAACGATTTACCAAGGGCATGGCTAGAAACATCTACTACGGAGGAGGCGTATTTGTCTTTCTTCTGCTGGTAGGGCTTACATTCGACACCATGCTGAAAATGCCCGAGCGAGACCATCGTGTAAACCTGACGGAGTCAGTCGCTCGAGGTAAGGGGGTGTGGGAGCACAACAACTGCATTGGCTGCCATAGCCTGATGGGTGAGGGCGCTTACTACGCGCCTGAGTTGGCCAATGTGTTTGACCGCCGCGGTGCGGGTAGCGAGCAATCCTTCAGGGCTTTTATGAGTGCCTGGATGGCGGCGCAACCACTTCAGGTTGAAGGGAGAAGAAAAATGCCACAGTTCCATTTAACACAGGAGCAGGTTGATGACCTTTCTGAGTTTCTGATCTGGACTTCAAGGATTGATGACAATGATTGGCCTCCAAATATCGAGGGTTAGTGGTAAAAGTTTAATATTTAACGAGAGATGTAGACAATGAAATTTGAATCGCAAAAGGTAGCACAGCCTTACTTTATCTTTGCACTGGTGCTCTTTGTCGGGCAGATACTGTTCGGATTGATAATGGGTTTGCAGTATGTGGATGGGGATTTCCTGACCTCATGGCTACCCTTCAACGTAGCTCGTATGGTTCACACCAACCTGTTATTGGTGTGGCTACTGTTCGGTTTTATGGGTGCCTCCTATTATTTGGTGCCGGAAGAGGCGGATACTGAGCTGTATAGCCCCTGGTTGGCGAAAGTGACATTCTGGGTGTTCGCTGTTGCCGGTGTGGCCACCATTCTCGGTTATTTGCTGGTGCCCTATGCCAGGCTTGCGGAGCTGACCTATAACCATCTGTTACCCACCATGGGGCGTGAGTTTTTGGAGCAACCAACCATTACCAAAATTGGTATTGTTCTGGTGTGCCTGTCCTACGTGTTTAACATTGGTATGACCATTCTCAAGGGTCGCAAGACGGTGATCAACATGGTACTGATTACCGGCCTTATCGGGCTGGCAGTGTTCTTTCTGTTCTCTTTCTATAACCCTTCAAACCTGGTGCTGGATAAATACTTCTGGTGGTGGGTAGTACATCTGTGGGTAGAAGGAGTATGGGAGCTGATCCTGGGCGCTATTTTGGCCTTTGTGGTGATCAAGGTGACTGGCGTGGATCGAGAAGTGGTTGAGAAATGGCTCTACATGATTATCGCCCTGGCGTTGATTTCCGGTTTAATCGGTATGGGTCACCACTATTTCTGGATTGGGCCGGGTACTTACTGGCTGTGGCTGGGTTCTATTTTCTCTGCGCTGGAGCCGGTGCCATTCTTCATGATGGTGATGTTCGCATTCAAAATGGTGGCGGAGCGACGTTATGAGCATCAGAACAAGGTGGCAATCAAGTGGGCCTTGGGTACGGCTGTCATGGGTTTTCTGGGTGCCGGCGTATGGGGCTTTATTCATACCCTGGCTCCGGTTAACTATTACACGCACGGTTCCCAGATTACTGCAGCGCATGGACATCTGGCCTTCTTTGGTGCATATGCCATGATCGTAATGACCATTATTTCCTATGCGATGCCTATTCTCAGGGGGCGTCCACATGGTAACCCGCCGAGTGCGCAGCGTTTGGAAACCTTCGCCTTCTGGGCGATGTGTACCAGTATGGTTGGCATTACCCTGGCATTGACCGTGGCGGGAGCCTGGCAAGTGGCCTTGCAGCGCCTCCCGGAGGCTTCGGAGGCGCTTGGTTTTATGGCGACACAGGACAAGATTGCGCCGGTTTTCTGGGTGCGTGAGGTGCTGGGTCTGATTTTCTTCGTTGGTCTGATGGCTTATCTGGGTAGTTTCTTTGTTGGAAGTAAAGAGCTGGCCAGTGACAGTGAACTGCAGTTGAAGGACGCTGCGGCCGCTTAAGACTGAGGGTGGTGGGTTACGCCACCCTAATCTCTAATCGTTTGTTGATGGCAGCATCGGAGCAAGGTGTAGATGGAAGAGCTAGTTGGAAAAATTTGGCATCGTTTAGTCTGGGGGCAATCCCAAGTTGAATTCGATAGTGCTCGCGTTACTTTGAACGACTGTATCGACCAGCTGGCCCCTTACTATCGAGCGCTGGGTGGCGATACCGGTATACAGATTGAAGCAGCTACGCCACGGCGCTTCAAGATACAGCGGCGGTTTTTGCAACGGTTGGCCGGTAGCCATCAGTACTTTTCAGTAAGCTGGCAAGATCAGAGAAGCCTGCGTTTGCCCAAAAGCATCGCTCTTTTCCCCGACGCAGAGCTGAATAAATATCTCTATTTCTGGCTGGCGGCGCTGGCGGCCAGGCGTCCGACACTCAATCACTGGTTTGGAGATAATCAGCAGGCCTGCCTTCAGCTGCTGCAAGATTACCCCGGGTTAAAGAAGCGTTATGCCTCGTTGGCAGAGGCCACTTTGGTGGTGCGTGATCAAACGCTTGAGCTGGAAGGTGATCAGTTGGTGCGAGAGCAGGCGATTCGCCGCGCCATTCTATCGCCGGGCTCGGAGCGGCAGTTGCCGCTGGCACCGGGTAGCGCACTGCCGGTGCCCTTATGGCTCTATTCGCAGCCGATTCGCTTGGTTTGCGCGGCGGCAGAGGATCATTTGGTGAACGCGGCGAGTGATCGCAAAACGGATACGCAGGATTTGAGTGAAGCGGGGCGGAAGGAGGCAACACGGATTGACGATAGTCGGGAAACCGATGGGTTGATGGTGTTTCAGTTGGAGAGTTTGTTCACTTGGGGTGAGCAGGTATCTCTGGATCGTTGTCAGGAAGAGGAGATGGATGATGATTTGAACACGGCTGCGCAGGATCTGGATATTATTAGTGTGTCCCGACAACGTCGGGCTGGAGCGGCCAAAGTGAAGTTCGACCTTGATCTGCCAGCGGCTGAGAATGACGATCTACCTTTGGGCGAAGGCATTCGGCTGCCAGAGTGGGATTATCGGAAATCAAAGTTAGTTCAGGATTATTGTCTGCTGCAACCAATGCTGGCCGATAATACCGAGCCGGCGCCATTGCCGGATCATTTGCGCGGGATTGCCCGCAAATTACGTCATCGCTTTGCAATACTGCGTCCCGAAAGACAGTGGTTACATCGCCAGGCCTCGGGCGAGGAGCTGGATCTGGCGGCCTATCTGGATGCGCTGACCGATCCCGGTGCGGCGACTGATCTTAACCAGACCTTTAAATCACGGAAGGCGGTTGCAAGAGATCTATCCTGTTTGCTGTTGGCGGATCTGTCGATGTCTACGGACGCGGCATTGACTCAGGAACAACGGGTTATCGACGTGATTCGCGACACGCTGTTGCTGTTTGCAGAAGCGCTCAGTGGTTCGGGTGACCAGTTTGCCATGTATGGCTTTTCATCGGTCAAGAATAAACAGGTGCGTTACCATTTGCTCAAGAACTTTGCTGAGTCCTATTCCGATCACACCCGAGGTCGCCTACTCTCGATCAAGCCTGGATTCTACACCCGCATGGGGGCGGCTGTCCGTCAATCGACAGCGGTTCTGAAGCTGCAAAAAACCCAGCAGCGGCTGCTGTTGATCGTCTCAGATGGTAAGCCGAATGATATTGATCAGTATGAGGGCCGCTATGGTATCGAGGATACACGCCAGGCAATTTTTGAGGCGCGCGCCCAAGGTGTGCAGCCCTTTTGCGTTACCGTCGATGACAAAGCGAGTGACTACCTACCCTACCTGTTTGGTTCTCAAGGCTATGAGGTGGTCAGTGATGCGCAGCGTCTTCCGGAGATGTTGCCCAAATTATATTTAAACCTGACCGGTGTGGCGGGTTAGCAGGAGATTGTGAAAGTGGGAAACAGTATTAACTATATAGAGCAGGGCGGTGAAGTTGAAATTTTTAAACATGCCGCGGCCAATTTTTTACCCGTGTTGATAAAAGGGCCAACTGGCTGTGGTAAAACCCGTTTCGTTGAGGCTATGGCGCAACGGCTGAACCGTCCTGTATACACTATCGCCTGCCATGATGATTTAACAGCAGCGGACCTGGTGGGCCGGCATTTGATCGGTGCCGAAGGAACCTACTGGCAGGATGGGCCGCTGACGCGAGCAGTGCGTGAAGGCGCAATCTGCTATTTGGATGAGGTGGTCGAAGCGCGTAAGGATACCACGGTAGTATTGCATCCATTGGCTGATCATCGTCGTATTCTGCCGCTGGAGCGCACCGGAGAGCTGCTGCAAGCGCATTCTGATTTTATGTTGGTGATCTCCTACAACCCGGGTTACCAGAATATGCTGAAGGGATTGAAGCCCAGTACTCGTCAGCGTTTTGTAGCGTTGAGTTTTGATTACCCTTCAAAAGAGCTGGAAACTGAAATTGTGTGCCAGGAGGCGGGTGTGGAGGTCGAACTGGCTCAGCAACTGGTATTGCTCGCGCAGGCGTTGCGTCGTCTGAAAGGGCATGATCTGGAGGAGGCCGCATCGACCCGGTTATTGATCTACGCGGCAATGATGATCAAATCCGGACTGCCCGCCAAAGATGCTTGTATCAGCTGTATTGCCGAGCCACTGACCGATGAGGCGGAAACGCTGGGCGCTATCTGTCAGTTGATCGACGCGCATTTCTAGGGGCGGGCTGGTGCAGAACATGAGCGCGTTAACGCAATCCCAATCCCAATCCATTATTGATGGCTCGGCTACTCAGGGGTGGCCAGCGGGAGCTCGGCCTGTCAGTCCAGCGGTGCCAAAAGAGAAGCGAGCGCCCGGCAATATAGCAATCTGGATTCTTATCTATGCTGAGCTAACTGAATTTGCACTTTTTTTCATCGTATTTCTGGTGGCGCGTTCCCACAATCAAGAGTTGTTTGCCGTTGCCCCCGAGCGATTGAATACCCTGGCCGGTGCTCTAAATACTCTGGTACTGATCAGTAGCAGTTATTTTGTAGCACGCGCGGTATCCAGCATCAACTCGGGTCAGCAGAAGCGCGCGGTAAAGTGGCTTTGGGCGACCTTGGGTGCGGGTGCGAGTTATTGTCTGATTAAGGGCTGGGAATACTACTGGAATCATAGTCACGGCATCGACTCCAAGACCGATATCTTCTTTTCGCTCTATTACTACCTGACCTTTAATCATCTGCTGCACGTGCTGGTAGGTATGTGCACCATTTTGTTCGTCACGATCCGAGCGCAGATGAATATCTACAATCAGGAAAACAGTGAGGGGCTGGAGTGTGCCGCCAGTTACTGGCATATGATTGATCTGGTCTGGATTATTATTTTTCCGTTGCTCTATGTGTTGCGCTAGAGGCAGGGTTTTGTTGGAGGCTATAAGATGTTAAGCGGATTGTTAGGCAGGTATTCGCCCGACAGGCAGCTCACCTTTGTCTGGGTCCTGTTGTTGGCGCTCACGCTCGTCAGTACGCTAGTCGCGGAACAAAATGTCTCCAGTGCGATCATGGTGATCTTTATCTGCTTCTCCTTTGCCATCAAGGGTGCGCTGGTGACCGAGCGGCTGATGGGGTTGTGGCGCACCGCAGGTGCAGTGCGTTGGCTGATGTTGTCTTATTTCATGGTGCTGCCGCTTTTGATCGGGTTGGCGATCCTGTTTCCCGGTTTGGTTGAGCGGCTAACCACCTTGTAGTGGGGATGCGCTTGTTGTCATTAAGATAACTAGGGTTGTCATATTGGTATCACTAAATGTTGGCATAATGACACTACGATTAATAATATTATATAAATCAATGTGTTAAAAGTTGGCATAACTATTGCCCTACATAGCTATAGTCCTTGTCAAAGCTGGTGATAGTTTACCCGGCACCTACAGGTAGCTCCACAAGCCGCTGTTTAAACCTTCGCAGGGTTGCAGGCAAATTGCAGGATGGTTCTCTTAGACTTTAAAGCTTATTTTCTGCTGCGAACCCCCCCCTGCTTTAGGGATCGATCAGGCTCATCATGCGATGAACCTGCGGTTCTGCGAAGGAACTTATTTATGGTCATCACCACCCGGTAAACAGGGGTAAATACGAATTAAAAGGTTGGGCAAGGTATTATGAGTCAACTATCACTTTATGAACGTCTGGGCGGGTATGATGGCATAACCGCAATTGTCGACGACCTGTTGCCGAGACTTTAAGCGGACTCACAGCTGGGCCGCTTTTGGAAATATCGCGGTGATGACGGCATCGCCAGAGAGAAGCAACTGCTGATCGATTACCTGTGTGCCAACGCCGGCGGATCAGTCTATTACACCGGGCGGGATATGAAGTTGTCCCATACCGGAATGAAGATCAGCGAAAGTGATTGGGACATTTTTTTCGGTCATGCCGGTGACACCATGCAGGTCTTGAAAGTGCCCGCGCAGAAGTGTGACGAAGTGGTCGCATTTGTGTCCAGCCTGAAAGACGATATCGTAGAGGCTTAGATACTCCCCCGGAGCCGTTTGACTCAAAGAAAACACGCCCGTTTGTGCGACCACATGCTGGCGACCTATCATTTTGGCTGCTAGCCAACCAGCCTTTTGAATTTTGCTTATTCTGCGTGATAAGGTAGCATTTCCCCCGTACTTATACACCAATCGTTGCGGGATTGTAAGAAGCCCCGTGGCGTTATCATGGAACGCTCGAAGGAATGGCGAAGATGGCATTAGAAACACTCTTTTCTTATTACTGTATATGAATACAGTATAATTATTTTCCAAAATGTTAAACTAATTATCGTGCCAAAGGGCACGATAATTAGTGGTCGTTAAAGTGCGTCAGTTTTAACCATTGATATTAAAGGGGGTTCTGAGTGATGTATAAATGCAATCTGGAATTAACTCGCGGCACGATAATTATTATGCTGCCGCAGGCTTCATAAACAGACTGTTAGGTAAACCCATGATGAATACGCCTCAGGAAAAATCCCAGATTTCATTAAGGTCGCGTGCAGCTGCAGGGCTGCCCGGCGCTCCGAAGAAAGCGCATAGTGAGCTGCAAGAGGCGGGTATCAATCCAGATCGCTTGTCGATCCTGCACCTTGGTCGCCCACCAAAGCTGCTCAAGTATCGCATGCCTCCCTGGGTAAGGCGAATGACAATCGCGTATTTTCTTTGGCTGCTTTTGTACTTACTCGAATATTTGGGTGTCGTTCTTCCGGTGTTTTTAGCCGCTGGTTTTTCGCTCATCGTTGGTTTGGTCATTCTGCAAGTCGCCTGCCAAGTGCTGGTGAGCGCAACAGAGCGTTTCGCGGCACGGATGGGCTGGAGCCACTATGTGGCAGGAACGTTTGCGGAAATTCTCTCTACGCTGCCGGAGTGCGTAGTGATTGCCTTTGTAGTACCGGTCAGCCCACTGACTGCGTTTGTGATCGCGATGGTCACGATTTACAATAACGCACTCGTGTTCAGTATTTATTCGTACTTTCTTCCGCGCGACCAGCGTGGCAAGTTCCTGATGCCCAAGCCCATCACTGACGCGGGGACGCAAATCCTCATCGCTGGCGGCGCACTGGGATTGGTCCTAGGGCTAATCATGATCGTCTTTAGCTCGAGCGTTCATCCCAAACAATCTTTCGCACCGGTTGATATGGCGGTGATCAGCGCCCTACTTCTGGTGGTTTTTGTCGTCTACCTCTACAAAATCGTGCGGGATTTGGGGCGGGAAGAAGACGAAGTTCATGCCGTATTGGAACTAACCGAAGAAGAGAAAAAACAACGCCTGAGGCTTGTTTACAAGAATGTGACGGAAAGCTCGCTACCCTCGATTTTGTTTCTATTGGCGCTTGGCATCATGGGCGCATTTCTGGGTGGGGAGCGCGTCGCTCACTTTGCTGAACTTGCAATCGAAGACCTCAATATCAACCAAATCCTGGCAGCTGTGATCCTGTCCGCGTTCGCCGGTATGAGTGAATATGTCATACTTTGGACAACACACCGCAAACAGGAATATGGGATTGCACTGGCGAATGCTTTCGGTGGCATAACGCAGGTGCTATTCTTGATTGTGCCGTTCACGCTAATTGCGATTGCCGTCTATCAGGTATTTATCAACTCGGCACACCCCGATTTTCCGATTGCGTTCTCCGTTCCAATCATTTTGCTAGTGGTCTTCCTGTTCCCAACATTACATACATTGGCCGCACTGCTGGAAAACGATCACACGATGGGCATCCTGGACACGGTCATCATGATCGCCATCGTTGGCTTGCTGATCCTGCTTCTAGTCACCTATGGTGCGGCTTCCGACATTGCCGACCACAAATTGGCGGTGACGGTTATGCCTGACACCTTTTTACTTGATGCAGTTGCCTAACAATGCGCTCGTTCGGACGCAAACTACGCTACGCTTTGTTTACGCCGCACAGCATGGTCGTGTGTGCCGGGCATGGCACTTAACTAGCGAGGTGAGAGTCCTCGTACCAGGTATTCGCAGAGCCGAAGGTTAGCGAAAGGGCAAGGGCGTTGTCGCGAGGCAGGGTCTGAAGGAAGCCAACGCAAAGTCGCGGGGCGATGGACAAAAACTCAATATAAGGTGTGACATATTCGGGGCCAGCGGGCACGTGACCGCTAAGCCCTCCATCTGCATCCGGGATATGTTTTATAAATTGAGCGTCTACGTGATGAACGTTAAGTGTCTTACCCCGGGAGGTCTCCTGTAGCTGCGCTGGGAAACTGCGTGCAGTTGAAAACCGCTGAGGGCTGAGTAATTGGCCCTGACCGCACAGGAGAAGTCAGCAGAGGGCATAGTACCGGTGATGACTCGGCTGGTTTTTTCAGCAGTGAATATCTATGGGAAGGCCCGAACGGTAGCCCTTGGAATAGGACTTTGAAAGAAGAGAGTAGTTGTCTATCAATCAGCACAGGTAGCGCATCAGACAAGCAGATTAATCTGCGCCTGACCCAGAATGTTGGGATGGGCGATGAAACCTATGCTGGGTTGTTAGAAGAAGACGCTTCGGTTAAAACCATTCCACTGATGGAGCGTGTTGTAGAACGATCTAACTTACAGTGCGCACTCCAGAAAGTTAAACGCAACAAAGGTAGCGCAGGTATAGACGGCATGTCCGTAGACGACCTGCCAGTCTTTCTTAAAGCGCATTGGCCGTTGATTAAAAGCCAATTGCTGGATGGTAGCTACCAACCGAAGCCGGTGAGGCAGGTGCTGATACCCAAATCGGATGGTGGCTCCAGAAAGTTAGGGATACCAACGGTACTTGATCGCTTTATCCAGCAAGCCCTGTTGCAGGTACTCCAGCCGGAGTGGGACAGAAGCTTCTCCCATTTCAATTTCGGCTTTCGTCCCAATCGCTCAGTCCATCATGCGTTGGCGTGGTCTCAAAACTACGCCAACGATGGCTACTCATGGGTAGTCGATATGGATCTGGAGAAGTTCTTCGATCGCGTCAATCACGATAAGCTAATGCATCGTGTGAAACAGAGAGTGGAGGATAAGCGGGTACTTAAGCTGATTAACAAATACCTTAAGGCCGGTACACTGGTCGAGCAGGACTGGCAAATAAGCGAAGAGGGCACGCCGCAAGGTGGCCCATTGTCGCCTCTGCGGGCAAATTTGTTACTGGATGACTTGGATAAGGAGCTGGAGAAGCGAGGCCACAAGTTTGTGCGCTATGCCGATGACTGTAACATCTACGTCAAGAGTGAGCGTGCCGGTCGGCGCGTGTTAGCCAATATTACGCGTTGGCTGTCTGGCCAACTCAAGCTAACAGTGAATGCGCAGAAGAGCGCCGTCGATCGCCCTTGGAATCGCAGCTTTCTTGGTTTCACGTTTACTCGTGGTAGTAAGCCCAAACGAAGAAAGGTGAGTGAGAAATCGCTCAGGCAATTTAAACACCGAGTGCGAGAGATTACCCGGAGAACCCGTGGCCGAACCATCTTACATATCGCAGAAGATTTACGCCGTTATATGCTTGGTTGGAAAGGCTACTTTGGGTATGCTGAAGTCAAATCGCCGCTGAGAGACCTCGACAAGTGGATTCGACGAAAGCTACGCTGCTATATCTTTAAACAGTGGGGGCGTTCAGGTTATCGCCAGATGCGTAAACGGGGAGTCGATAGATGGCTGGCCCGGAACACTGCCAAGTCTGCTCACGGCCCCAGGCGTTTAAGTGGCAGTCCCGGCGTATACCGAGCACTCCCGAATAAGTATTTCAGGAGTTTGGGAATACCGGAGCTGATGGAATGTTGATAACTCAATCAACCGAACCGCCGTGGTACGTGATCCGTATGCCCGGTGGTGTGGAGGGAGATGCGTCGTACGGCGTCTCCCTATCCCAATTATACGAATAAGGAGCAAAATGGAATTTGTCGCAATAGATGTTGAAACAGCTAATGCTGATATGGCTTCGATCTGTCAAATTGGATTGGCTAGATATAAAGAGGGTGTTCTAGAGAAAGAGTGGTCAAGCCTAATTGACCCCGAGGATTATTTTGATGACATCAATATAGGCATTCATGGAATAGACGAAAAAGATGTGAGTGGTTCACCAACTCTTACTGAGGTTGCATCACAGCTATCAGCGTTCATGTCTAATTATGTATGTGTTAGCCACACTCATTTTGATCGTGTATCTGTTTACCGAGCCTTTGAAAAATACTCGTTGAAGCAGTTAGATGTTACTTGGCTTGATTCTGCGCGCGTAGCACGCAGAACTTGGGAAGAATGTGCTTGGAGTGGTTATGGCTTGGCTAACATTTGCAAAATTATCGGTTATGAGTTCAAGCATCATGATGCGTTAGAGGATGCAAAGGCAGCAGGCCAAGTAATATTGTCAGCAATTGATAAAACAGGCCTTGATATCAACGCGTGGCTTGGTCGCGTTAGCAAGCCTATAGACCCTAATAATCATGGTTCAATCCAAAGAGAAGGAAACCCTGACGGGGAGTTCTACGGTGAAACTCTTGTATTTACAGGGGCTCTTTTAATACCTAGAGCTGAAGCAGCAAAACTAGCTGCAAGTGCTGGATGCGCAGTCGGATCAGGTGTTACAAAGAAAACGACATTACTCGTAGTAGGTGATCAAGATATTACTAAGCTTGCAGGCAAGGAAAAAAGTTCAAAGCATGTTAAGGCAGAACGATTAATTTCAAAAGGCCAAGAAATACGTATTTTAAAAGAAAGTGACTTTAAAGAGTTGATAGTTCAATCGCATGAAATCGCAATTTGATTTGTGGGTGTTCAGTATTAGATCTACTGAGGGCGTGAACTTGGTGTTAGCTGGCCTTATGCGTTTTGTTGGGGCTGCAGGTGGGGCAGCATTTTTGTTGGTAGCGGAAAAGTAAAAATAAAGGTGACGGAAAAATTAAAGTGACGGAGGGATTAAAACCTAATCAGCCGAGGAAAAAATCCCTCCACCACCTTTGCGAAGGGGTATGCAAGAAAATGGATTACTTATTACTACTCTTAACGGGAATTGGTTTTTATCTATGGAGAAAACGTCTTCGGAAACCGGGTAAGCCAGAACTAAGTCGTGCATTGTCCAAGTTAATTGGTATTGCATTGGGGGTTTTTATCTTTGCAATCGGCGCAATATGGTTTTTCGAGTTTTCTCGTAATCTAGCTTCTGTGGAGAGTGGAATCTCGAGAGAGCACTTCGTGGGTGTGGTTGGTATTGTTTTTGGTGCTATTTTTTCTGTTTTTGGTTTAGGTGTGTCTCTTGTATCTCTGGTGTCAGTTCGTTTAATAGAAAATTGGGTGGCAAGACAACACGAGGATATTCAGTTATGGTAGCGGCTAGCGAACCAAACCCCATTATTTTTTGTTAAATAGCGTTAGGTTGTAAATATGATCGATCGGCAGGAAACCGGCCAGCGAATGAGCCGGATTGTAAAACACAACGGAGTAGTTTATCTATGTGGGCAGGTCTGCAAAGATGCCAATCAGGGTATCAGGGGGCAGACAGCCAGCATGTTGGCAAAGGTTGATGCTCTTCTCGAGCAGGCGGGAAGCAGTCGCCAGCATATGTTATCTGCGACTATCTATATTAAAGATATGCAGCACTTTGCGGAGATGAATGAGGTATGGGACCAATGGGTACCTGGAGGGCAGGCACCTGCTCGAGCATGTGTAGAGGCGAAGATGGCTCGTGACGCACTGCTGGTGGAAATTTCGGTTATTGCTGCTGAAATTTAGTGAAAAAGCGGTGGTTGTCCGATCTTTAAAGGTATAAAAATGGTTAGCTGCTACCGCTTAATGTTTGTACTGGCATGTGCTGAGCAGGTGTGTGGAAGCGTTTGCCGATGAACATTTTTATTCTGGATCAGGATATCAACCAGTGTGCGCAGTACCACTGTGATCAGCATGTGGTAAAAATGATTCTCGAAAGTGTGCAGATGCTGTGCACGGCGCTCAATAAGAAGGGCTTTAGTACGCCTTATCGGTCGACACATATTCATCACCCCTGTGTACTTTGGGTGGAGCAATCTTTTGATAATTTTATCTGGCTGCAGGATCTCGCGATAGCGCTCAACAGGGAGTATCGGTTTCGGTTTGCAAAAGAGGGCGACCATCAATCAATTCGGGTGTTGGCAGATATCGCAGATTATGCCTACAGCAAACAGGGCGTGACTGAATTTGCGCAGGCGATGCCTGGCAAGTATAAAGTGACCGGTGATGCGGTTAAGGCGTATCGACAGTTCTATATCGGGGAGAAGCTGGCATTTGCTAAATGGACAAAGCGAAGCGCCCCTGAGCGGTTGCAGGATCCGAACTATGCTGTGTGCAACTGAAGGCGCCCTGGCAGGCTCAAAGCGGCGGATTAAGTGGGTCAGGATACGTGCTGTTTAATCACTTCCAGCGATTGTGAAAGTGTATCGCCATCACCCTCAACCCAATTTATCGCAATGCCCTGTCTCTCCCAGCGCCTGAATGCAGTGTCCTGGCGTTTGGCGAACTGATTGATCGCAGACCGCAGCTTTTGGTACATGTCGTTGTAGTTAAGCTGGCCCCTCAGGTGTTGTGAGATAAACCGATATTCCAGGCCCTTCAATTCAAGGCTTTCGTGACTCACACCCTGCTGCAACAGATTTTCTACTTCGTCAATCATACCCAGTTCAAAGCGCTGTTTGAGTCGTTGTTCGATGCGCTTTCTCAGTACCGGTCGGTCCCAGCGAATGCCAATGTAGAGTGGTTTGACCTCCGGTTTAATGATTGATTTTTGTTCTTCTTTTGCCTTTTGCTCACCGAGGGCAATTTCAATGGCGCGGTAGAGGCGTTGCCGGTCAATCAGGTCGGTGGTGTTGTGCTGATCGGGCTTTAATTGCAACAGTTTGCTACGTAGTTGCTCCAGGCCGAGTTGATCGAGTTGCTGGCGCAGTTCAGGGTCTTCTTCAACCGTTACAAACTGGTAATCTCTGGCAACTGCGTCGATATAGAGGCTGGAGCCGCCTACCAGAATGGGTAGCATTTTTCGTTGTTGTATCTCATCGAACGCTTTGTAGAAATCCCTTTGGTAGTCGAAGACGCTATATTCTGTTCCCGGATCGACCAGATCAATGAGGTGGTAGGGAACAGCACCGTACTCGTGCAGATCCTTACCGGTTCCCAGATCCATACCGCGGTAGACCTGCCGGGAGTCTCCTGAAAGTATTTCGCCCTGCAGCTGTTGCGCTAATTGCACACCGAGGTGGGTTTTGCCAGATGCGGTTGCGCCTGCGATGATGAGTAAGTTAAACAAAAAAGGGTCTCGTCTGTTAATAGGGTTCAGCGCATTCTAAACTAAAAGCGGAGAGTGTCAGAGCGTTTAAGCTAAGATCAGTTGATATTCATGGCCTAATAGCCGCTAAAATTTCTTTGCCTGAATTTCAGCCATGCAAATATACGGCATGATTTTTTGTGTGTAGAATAGTTTGCTTTCCAGTTGAACTGGCGTAACAGGCCCTAACTGAATAGATCAGAGAACAATGCCCGATTATTTTATTGCCCCCTCTATTTTGTCTGCAGATTTTGCCCGGTTGGGCGAAGAGGTTGATGCGGTGTTGAATGCCGGTGCAGATATCGTGCACTTTGATGTGATGGATAACCATTATGTGCCCAATCTCACCATCGGCCCGATGGTCTGCAAAGCGTTGCGCAAACATGGTGTGACCGCTCCGATTGATGTGCACCTGATGGTCAAGCCGGTGGATAGAATCATAGGTGATTTTATAGATGCCGGGGCCAGCTATATTACCTTTCACCCGGAAGCGTCTGAACATATTGACCGTTCGCTGCAGCTGATCAGGGAGGGAGGTTGTCAGGCTGGTTTGGTGTTAAACCCGGCAACGCCCATAAATTGCCTGGCGCACGTCATGGACAAGCTGGATATGATCCTGCTGATGTCTGTAAACCCCGGTTTTGGAGGGCAAAAGTTTATCCCTGAGACTTATCGTAAGATCCAGCAGGTGCGAGCACTGATAGACGATAGTGGACGGGATATTCGCCTGGAGGTCGACGGCGGTATTGGTGTTGAAAATATCGCACAGGTCGCTTCAGCTGGTGCGGATACCTTTGTGGCAGGTTCGGCCATATTTTGCTCCGACAGTTATCAGCAAACCATCGATAAAATGCGCCAATCACTGGCCACTGTAACGAGTTAATACCGAAGTAGAAAAGGAAGCGGTACCCGCCATGACGCCCGAACAATTCGCTCAACTCGCCGCCGAGGGCTATAACCGGATTCCAGTCATCAGGACTGTGCTGGCTGATCTCGATACTCCATTGAGTTCCTATCTTAAACTGGCAGCGGGCCCCTATTCCTATATGTTTGAATCGGTACAGGGCGGCGAAAAGTGGGGGCGCTACTCGATTATCGGATTACCCTGTCGCACTATCCTGAAAGTACGTGGTAACCAGATTCGTGTCGAAACCGATGGGCAGCTGGTGGAGTCCCTGGAGCATGCCGATCCCTTTGAATTTATCAAGGAGTTTCAAAACCGGTTTCGTGTGGCTAAGCTGGATGACAGTCCCCGTTACAATGGTGGTCTGGCGGGATATTTCGGTTACGACACGGTTCGCTACGTCGAGCCTCGCCTTAAAAAATCGATGCGACCCGATACAATCGATAATCCGGATATCGTTCTGATGCTGTCTGATGAAGTGCTGGTGTTCGATAACCTGGCCGGTACCCTCAGTGTGATTATCCATGTCGATCCGGTGGAGCCTGATGGTTTTGAGCAGGCGCAGCAACGGTTGGATTATCTGGTTTCCAGACTGCCGGAACCTTCACCGAATCTGTCGGAAATCAATCTTGATGTGGTCAATATGGCGGCCGACCAGCTGCCGATTGAGGAGAGTGCGTTTAAGTCAAACTTCACCCAGCCCGACTATGAGAAAGCGGTAGAAAAGATCAAGGAGTATGCGCTGGCGGGAGATATTATGCAGGTGGTGCCTTCACAGCGGATGAGCATCCCTTTTACCGCTGAACCGATCAATCTGTATCGGGCGCTGCGCAATTTGAACCCCTCTCCCTATATGTTTTACCTGAATCTGGATGACTTCTATGTGGTAGGCGCTTCACCGGAGGTGTTGACCCGGGTTGAAGATGGCCTGATTACCGTCAGACCGATAGCGGGTACCCGTCGCCGGGGTAAAACCGAAGCCGAAGACCGGGCGATGGAGCAGGAGTTGTTAGGGGATCCAAAAGAGTTAGCCGAACATCTGATGCTGATCGACCTGGGTCGTAATGATGTAGGGCGGGTAGCGAAAACGGGTACCGTCAAAGTGACCGATAACATGGTGGTTGAGCGCTACTCCCATGTGATGCATATTGTATCCAATGTGGTGGGGCAGCTTAAGTCGGGACTTTCGGCAATCGATGTGCTGCGTGCAACGATTCCCGCCGGAACGCTGAGTGGTGCTCCCAAAATTCGCGCCATGGAGATTATCGATGAGGTGGAGCCGGTAAAAAGAGGTGTTTATGGTGGTGCGGTTGGTTATATCTCTTGGGAAGATAATATGGATACCTGTATTGCGATCCGTACGGCAGTGATTAAAGACCAGGTGCTCTATGTGCAGGCCGGCGGAGGTGTCGTGGCGGATTCAGTACCAAGGCTGGAATGGAAGGAAACTATGAATAAGGCGCGGGCGATGTTTCGAGCGGTGGCCATGGCTCATTGCGACGGTGAAGGGGAGGGGTAGGACACTTTCATGCTATTAATGATCGATAACTACGACTCTTTTACCTATAACGTGGTTCAGTATCTGGGTGAACTGGGAGCGGACGTGCAGGTGTATCGAAATGATGAGATAAGCATTGCCGAGATGGAGGCTATAAACCCGAAGCGTATTGTGATCTCCCCTGGGCCCTGCACGCCGAATGAGGCCGGGATATCTGTTGCGGCGATCGAGCACTTTGCCGGCAAACTGCCAATTCTGGGCATCTGCCTTGGCCATCAGTCGATTGCGCAAGCCTTTGGCGGTAAAATTGTTCGGGCTGGCCAGGTGATGCATGGTAAGACATCGAAGATATATCACAAGGGGACAGGCGTATTTAGCGGTCTGAATAACCCCTTCGTGGCAACCCGTTATCACTCCCTGGTGATTGAGCAGCACAGTTTGCCGGACTGTCTGGAAATCACTGCATGGACAGGAGGTTTAGACGGGTCAATTGATGAAATCATGGGCGTGCGGCATAAGGAGCTGGCGATAGAGGGTGTGCAGTTTCATCCGGAATCTATTCTCACCGAGCACGGCCATGATTTGCTGAGGAATTTCCTGAATGTTGAGCTCTAAGCTGAATCCCCCCAGGGTTATAGGGTTCTGATGGTTATGAATATACAAGAAGCCATTGCCGGGCTGGTCGAGCGAAAAGGCTTAACCGCCGATCAGACCGCTGAGGTCATGCGACAGATTATGTCTGGTCAGGCGAATGAGGCTCAAATCGCAGGCTTTCTGGTAGCGTTGCGTATGAAGGGCGAGAGCCTGGAGGAGTTGTTAGGTACGGTGATGGTCATGCGTGAACTGGTTGTGCCGGTTACCTTGTCCGAGTCAAATCTGGTTGATATCGTGGGAACTGGTGGTGATGGTGCCAATCTGTTTAACGTGTCAACCGCCAGTGCCTTTGTGGCGGCGGCGGCGGGCTCAAAGGTCGCCAAACATGGGAATCATTCGGTATCGAGTTCCAGCGGAAGTGCTGATCTATTGCAGCAGTTTGGCATCAATATCAAGCTGACATCAGAGCAGGTGGCACTTTGCGTTAAAGAGGTTGGTGTTGGTTTTATGTATGCTCCGGCGCACCATGGTGCGATGAAGTATGCCGCTGCGCCACGCAAGGCACTGGGAATACGAACACTCTTTAACATGGTCGGCCCGATGACCAACCCGGCTGGAGTGGTTAATCAAGTGATCGGAGTATTTGATGCGGCGCTCTGTGTACCAGTTGCGCAGGTGTTGCAGCGTTTGGGAAGTGAGCATGTCATGGTAGTGCATTCCGATGATGGCCTGGATGAGATCAGTCTTGCCGGTGCCACGCACGTCGCTGAGCTGGTTGGAGGTGAAATTCGTGAATACCAAATCAATCCTGAAGATTTCGGTATCAGCCGATCCGATTTAACCGGTCTTTGCGTGAACAGCGCCGCAGAATCGCAGGAACTTATCGTTTCAGCACTGACAAAGAATGCAAATAGTGATGCAATGAAAGCTGCCGATATGATTGCCCTTAATGCCGGGGCTGCAATCTACGTATCTGGTGTGACAAATACGTTGGCGGAAGGCGTGGTAATGGCTCAGGATATGATAGGCAGTGGCCTGGCGCTGGGTAAAATGAATGACCTTGCAAGTTTTACGGCTTGCTTTTAGATTAATGAAGACCTCTGAATGCGGGAGTTATTCCATGAAAATTCGATTGCCGATTATGCTGTTTATGATGGTGTGGACGCTGGCGGGCTGTCAGCAGACCTACTACAACACCATGGAGAAGCTTGGGGTTCATAAAAGGGATATTCTGGTCGACCGCGTAGAAGAAGCGCGGGATAGCCAGGTCGAAACGCAGGAACAGTTTAAATCGGCGCTTGAACGGTTTTCCGAAGTGGTTAACTTTGATGGTGGGGATCTGCAGGAGCAATACGAAGCGCTGAACAAAGAGTACGAAAAGAGTGAGGAAAAGGCTCAGGCAGTTAGCGACAGAATTGAGGCTGTCAGTGATGTTGCTGAGGCGCTGTTTGAGGAGTGGGAAGGTGAGCTGGATGAGTATTCCAGTGGTAAATTCAGGCGCTTGAAGAAGCGTGAAATGAATGAGGCCCGAACTCGTTATGAAGGTTTGATTAAAGCTATGAGAAAGGCGGAATCAAAAATCCCACCGGTACTGACCGCGTTCAAGGATCAGGTGTTATTTCTCAAGCATAGTTTGAACGCTAAAGCTGTGGCTTCTCTTAAAAGTGAGCTGGTGAGCGTGCGCTCAGATGTTTCACGGTTGGTGAAGGAGATGCAAAAATCAATTGATGCTTCCAACGCCTATATCAGCTCTTTAAGCCAATGAGATTTATATGCCAATAGAATTTGATATTGATGAGCATTCGAGGGTCGTTTCGATACACTCCTTTGATGTCATCGGTATTGAGGATATTGAGCAAGTTATTGTGGATATCAGGCAGCATCCCGATTCTACGGATGGCATGTCAGTAGTTATCGATTTAAGAGAGACAAGGCGCGCTTTTTTTGTGCGGGAAATGGATGCATTGATTGCAATAATGGCGACACAGGCTGCCAGGTTTGTTGATCGATACGCCTTTGTGGTTTCGACTGAGCTTGCGATTGGATTAAGTCGTCGTTTTCATTTTAGAGCGGTGAGAGCCGGTTTGAATATTTCAGTGTTTCCGGATTATTCGTCAGCACTAAGCTGGATCAAGAAGTTCGATGAGTGAGCACGTCTACTATTTCGCATACGGTTCAAACTTGCACCCATTTCGGCTGGGTGCACGGATTCAATCCAGCAAGTTGTTGGCGGTTACGCACCTTGAAGGCTACAGTCTAAGATTCCACAAACGCGGTGCTGACCTTTCAGGTAAATGTAATGCTTTCTATACCGGTCTTGAAGAGGATCGGTTACCCGGGGTCGTCTACAGCATGGAAGCAGCCGAAAAATCTTTACTGGATGGCATCGAGGGCACCGGTTATATTACTAAATCAATTGAGTTAGATCTGTCAGGGACGATTTGCACGGCTTTTGCTTATGTTGCGCAGCCGAGCTATCTCGATGAGGATCTGAAGCCCTATAACTGGTATCGAGAGCTTGTCTACATTGGTGCTAGATATCACGGCTTCTCACGCTCTTATGTTAAGCGGATCCAGGAAGTTGAAGCGATTGCAGACCATGATAAAGAGCGATGTCAGGCCAATGAACAACTGTTGTCGTGCATGCGGTAGGAATATTTTGCGATGCCTGGCGCTTTTATCTGTCTGTCTGGTGCTTTCCTGTGGCACAGCTAAAGATGAAATTGAGAGTGCCAGTAAGGTGCTTGATCGTTGGGGGCAGGTGGAAGCAAGCCCTGTGTCTACAGTGCACCAGAAACAGATCAGCCAGCTATTTTTGGATGCTGCCAATTTAAATCTGCTTTTGAGTTGGGCATTAAAGCATCCAGCACAGTTTTTACAGCGATTAAGCTATTTTAAAGAGGCAGCGTTTTATCACAGCTTTGCCGAACTGGTCGTGGATGGAGGGAAGAGTTTTGCCTTAATCGAAATGTTGATTGGCAGTCCTTCATTAGAGGCCGAGCGGTTGCTCAAGGCGATCAGGGCCAGGGAAGATCTGGATGCAAGAATCAAAGTGTCGGCCCAAACAAAAGCTTCCGCCATAGTATTGCAGTACATTATTGCTCTTGAGGGAGAGACAGCAACTACCACCTGGCGGGGAGCAGCGCTGCTGGTGGCGCAAAACCATTGCCAGGTAGCACTGGTGACAGCAGGACATAATGTACTTGATGGACAAGGGGAGTTGCGAGCGCCACTTAGTCAGCTATACCTGTACCTGCCGGGCGGCAAGCAATCCATAACGGAAGTTTTTCCGCAGACGTCCTCCATTCCGTCGGCCCAAGATTGGACTATTCTGATAGCAAATAAAAATCGTTGCGCTGATCAGTTCGATTCTCTGGCCCCTGAGCCGTGGCCGCTTCAACAGATACCGGAAAAGGGGTTAGACGTTAGTCTGTTTTGTTTTCATCAAAGTCAAAGTGATGTAATACCGTCTCTTTATGCAGAGCAATGCCGGATCTATCCATCGGAAACCGGTGTGTTGAAGTATTACGCGAATCAGCCAGCGGGCAAATTGGGTATACATACCTGTCAGTCGGTGACCGGATCTTCAGGCTGTCCTGTGCTGTATAACGACGGTGGGCAAAACTATTTTCTGGGGATGCAGATTGAAGGTGATCGACTGACAGGAGCGGGTATCGCGCGATTGGTCAGAGATGATTTTGCAAAGGCAATTCGCCAGGTTAAAGCTCGCTTGGCGCAGCAGGTTTCCTCGGGGTAGTCTCTGATATTTGCCGCTGTGAACACTAGCGCTCCCGAGCGGCTAACTTACCTGGGTAGCTAGTACTTGAGCAGTTAACGCATCTAGGCATCAAGTTCTGACAGTCTATGCTGGCCGGTTTTTTATTCGATACGAAATATAGGCGCGTTTTACGCCGAGCATCCTGGCGGCCTCAGAAAGATTACCATTTGCCCTCTTTATGGCCTCAGTAATCAGGCCAAATTCGATATCATCAATAGGGATTTGTTCTTCAAGCACCGAAGCCAGCAGTTTTTCTTCCGGGATGGCTGCCTGTCTGTGTTTGATTGACCCGGTTGGATCAAGCTTCAGTAGCATGGAATCGATTGCCGCTTCGCTGAGGAACAGGTGGTTGAGCTCGATTGGCTTATTGTCTTCCGCGAGAATAACGGCGCGTTCGATAAGATTTTCCAGTTCGCGAATGTTGCCGGGATAATCATGCAGATACAGTGCATCTACGGCGAGATTGGAAAACCCTGTGATTCTCTTTTGATGACGATTATTGAAAAGGCGAAGAAAATGATCCATTAGCAATGGAATATCCTCTCTTCGTTCTTTTAGCGATGGAATATTGATAGGGAAAACATTTAGGCGGAAAAGCAGGTCCTCTCGAAATATGCCCTCTTTAACGGCAGCGTGTAGATCCATATTAGTGGCGGCTATGATGCGCACGTCGACCTTGCGCGTTGAAGTGTCGCCGACGCGTTCGATTTCCCGCTCCTGAATGGCGCGTAATAATTTAATCTGCGCCGCCATGGAAAGCGTGCCCACTTCATCCAGGAATAAAGTGCCTGTGTGTGCGCGTTCGAATCGACCGGGCCTGGCTTCAGTAGCTCCAGTAAATGCACCTTTCTCCACACCAAACAGCTCGGACTCAATAAGATTCTCGGGTATTGCCGAACAGTTAAGTGCTATAAAGGGCTGGTCAGCACGATTGCTTATTTGGTGCAGTGCACGAGCGAAGCGGCCTTTTCCGACCCCGGTAGCGCCCAGTAATAACACCGTTGCTGAGGTGTCGGCCACCTTCTGCACAAGATGGCAAGTGGTGGTAAATCCGGGCGAAGTACCTACCATTGCTTCCAGAAGAGAAGATGCCTCCTGATCTTGCGGGGAAAGGCCTGATATAAGAGCAGCATCTCCGTTTATAGAGCGGTTCGGCGAGCGACTGATGAACATGTGCGGTTGCAGCGCGTTTCGCTCATTCTGAATTTCCTTAGCATCCCATTCATCGAGAGATTTTCCGACAATACGGCAATGCTTGTCTCCTGCAGCACAGCATTCTACCTCTTTATAGAGAATAGGGCGGCCCATAAAAGCGCTGGTATAACCAATGGCGTAGCCCAGCTGGATCCAGCAAACAGACTGATCTGATGGGCCAAATGCCTGAAGGTGATGTTTTGCGTCGAAGCTGTCGTGCCAGATAAATTCACCATAGTACTGCCCTGTTTCGGTGTCACCTTCTACGCGCACAGGTTGAGCGAAGAGCATGCCATGCAAAGAGTGAAGCTGGGGGCCAGCGAGGAAAGAGTCCAGTGTGGAACGGGTTCTTACCTTGCGGGCAATAACCGCATCTTTGGTTCCGGCTGAATAGCCCATTCGTGTCAGCACTCCTCGGGCTTCCTCTATGCCGAGCTTTCTGATGGTCTGTTCTCGTAAAAATGCGAGACTGGACATGTGAATCAAGGCAACCCGGTCGCTATCCAGCCAAATGCGACCCTCTTTCGGTGAGAATCTTAGTGAGTTAATTAGATCGTGAAAGGAGGCATGATTGTCGTCGGCTGAGCCCTCTTCCACTAAGGGCTGTAGCGTAAATCGCTGCGCGCCTAGAGACTCTAATGCAGGTTTTTCAGGTTTGCTCATAGGTGCCTTGATCGTATGATTGAAAGATAAGTATCTATTTTTTATCAAATTTGCACATTACTTTAACTGATCCAAAATGAATGTGCAAAATGATAATTATGCACAGCGGAAGTTAAAGTCGTTCCTGTCCCTATAGGGCTTGATGAATATTTTATGACTGGTTTTAGTGGAAAATAAAACATCATAAAAACACTTTTATAACATGTGGTTAAGTGTTTTTTGCAGGGTTTTTTTTGATCATTGGAAATGGCAGGTTATTAGTTGGCCTGGTCTTTGCTACATACACTGATAGCAATCGCGTGCGACGCAAAAAAAGGGGAGCGAAGCACCATTGTTAAAAAAATGGGTGAAATTTGATGAAGTAAGGGCCCATTAGATTAATAAATGAAACAGTGTCACCAAATCAAATAAAACGTCGATCACATCGAATATGTGTAGCCAGAGTTAGTAATAGGGCAGGTGTATCAGTTTTTAGGTGGCTTAAATAATAAGGGCACAGAGACACGCAGAAAAATTGCCCACACTAAAATGCGAGAAAATGTCAGGAGGAACACCGATGACAGGCCAGTATGCTAAACCGAAAGATATTGAAACGATACCCGGTACTGAAGGATGGGAGCGCATGTATCCGTACCAATATCAGTTTGTAACCGACGATCCTGAGCGCCAGAAATATGAGGAAGAGTCATTTTGGTTCTATGATGGACTGCATTACCCGGAGCCGGTTTATCCCTTTGATATGATCTGGGATGAGGCCTGGTATTTGGCGCTCTCTCAGTTTAATACCCGTATTTTTTCGGTGCCGCCAGTATTTGGTGTGGATCACCGTATCATTAATGGCTATCCCTACATCTCACCAGTTGCAGTCAAAGATCCTGCCGTAGTCGAGGAGCGCATCGGCCATTTCATGGAGCGTGCTGGCTACTATTATGAAAATTGGGATGAGTTGGAAGCCAAATGGGAAGGCAAGATGCGCGAAACGATCGACAAGTTGGAGAAGCTTGAGATTGCGCCGCTACCAGAATTGGAAGATATCCAGGTGGTGAAAGATGGTCTGGGCGAATCCAAAGGCTACCATTTGCTGAAGTCTTACGATCAGTTGATCGATCTGGGCATTCAATGCTGGCAGTACCACTTTGAATTCCTCAATCTGGGTTATGCCGCCTATGTGACCTTTCTGGATTTTTGCCAACGCCTGTTTCCAGATATTCCGGTGCAGCGAGTTACCCAGATGGTTGGGGGTATCGATGTCATCATGTATCAGCCGGATGAAGAGCTGAAAAAACTTGCGCGTCTAGCACTGGAGTTGGGCGTACAGGCGACTCTTCGAGTCAGCACTGATTTTAGCGTTGTCGAAAAAGCTATGCAGGAAACCGCGCCCGGCAGAGAGTGGTTGATTGCCTTCGAGGAAGCGCGCCACCCCTGGTTTAACGTTTCAACGGGTACTGGCTGGTATCACCATGACAAATCCTGGAACGATGACCTCAACGTTCCGCTGTCCTCTATCAGTATGTACGCCGATAAGGCGGAAAAGGGCGAATGCCTGGATCGTCCGACCGCAGCGCTTCGAAAGGAGCGGGATGAAATTGTCACTGAATATCGAGCTTTGATAGCAACCGATCAGGATCGGGCGGCTTTTGATCAGCTATTGCAGACGGCAAAAACAGTAATGCCCTACGTAGAAAATCACATGTTCTTTGTAGAGCATTGGTTCCATTCGGTGTTCTGGAACAAGGTGCGTGAAGTAGGCGTGATCATGAAGGATCATGGCCTGATCAAAGATGTAGAAGATATCTGGTACCTCAAGCGTGGCGAAATTAAGGATGCGTTGTGGGATATGGTCACCGCTTGGGCCACTGGCGTGAAGCCGCGTGGTGCCGCAACCTGGCCAAAGGAGATCGAGTGGCGCAAAGGGGTAATGGACAAGTTCCGTGAATGGCGACCAGAAGCTGCGGTCGGCACTGTGCCCGATGTCATTCAAGAACCGTTTACTGTCGTGCTTTGGGGTGTTACCAGCGAGTCGTTGCAGTCCTGGTCGGAAATTCAGGATATGGATGACCTTGACAGTGTGACCTGTTTTAAAGGTTTTGCCGGCAGTCCCGGTATTGTTGAGGGTGTCGCCAGAGTCTGTCGTACGGTTGATGAAATTGCGGGGTTAAAAGAGGGAGAAATTCTCGTGTCTCCGACCACCTCGCCATCCTGGGCGCCTGTGTTCAGCAAAATTAAAGGTTGTGTTACCGATGTTGGTGGCGTCATGAGCCATGCGGCGATTGTTTGTCGCGAATACGGCATGCCTGCGGTTGTTGGTACTGGGCTAGCGACCAAGATTGTTAAAAGCGGTCAGATGATTCGTATAAATGGTTCGACTGGCGAGATCAATATTATCTAAAAACTCTTGGCGCCGGCGAAGCAATATTGCCGGCGCAGCGAAGTGCAGTGCAGTAGGAGGAAAGAAAGTATGAATGTCGATAAGCCTTGGGTCAGCTGGTTTGATGACTGTAGAAGAGAGATGGTTGAGCAGGTGGGTGGCAAGTGTTCGTCTCTCGGTGAGCTAATCAATGCGGGAATTCGAGTGCCGCCAGGTTTTGCCATTACGGTAGCAGGGTACGAGCACTTTATGGCACAAAATAAGGTCTTGGATGAGATTGATGTGATGCTCAAAGGCGTCGATCCACAAGATATTGCGACCTTGGAAGAAATCAGCCTTAAGATACGAAACAAGATTGAGCAGATGCCGATTGATACCGAGTTTGAGGATCAGATCGCTGAGTTTTACCGCAAGCTATCGGTACGTTCCTGCATGCCAGCCGTGGCTGTTGCCATACGTTCCAGTGCAACAGCAGAGGATTTGCCTGGCGCCAGTTTCGCCGGTCAGCAGGACACCTTCCTTTGGGTGCGTGGCATCGATGATGTGTTAGCTCACGTCAGGCGTTGTATTTCCAGCCTGTTTACCGGTCGTGCCATCGCTTACCGAATTGATATGGGTTTCGATCATCGCCAGGTGGGTATCAGCGTAGGGATTCAGAAGATGGCCAACTCCTTTGCCGCAGGCGTGATGTTTACCCTAAACCCAAGTAACGGCGATCGCTCTTCCATTGTCGTGGATTCCAATTTCGGTTTTGGGGAATCGGTGGTTTCCGGCGAGGTAACACCGGATCAATTTCGCATTAACAAGGTTTCCATGGAAGTACTTAATCGCGTCATTTCGGACAAAGAGATTTGCTATACCGTCGATCCGAAAACCCAAGTTTCGATAAAGACCGAAGTGCCGGAAGAGCGCCGCAAGGTGCAATCGGTGACTGACAAAGAGCTGGTTGAGCTGGCGAAATTGGGCAAGCTCATCGAGCAGCACTATGGCTGCCCCATGGATATCGAGTGGGCGGTCGATAAGGACATGCCGGAGGGCGGTAATATTTTTATTTTACAGGCACGTCCTGAAACTGTCTGGAGTAATAAAGCAGCGGAAGTGGTTTCGACTGTGGAGGGTTCCTCGGCAATGGATCATATTTTAAGCAGCATGATGGCAGGTAAGAAGGTCAAGTGACCTCGTTAGAACAGGTCGTACGCTATTACCCCAATCGTCTGGAGAGAGAGAAATGATTGTAAGAAATTGGATGAAACCTAACCCCATTACGGTCGTGAGCGACACGCTGGTGTCCGAAGCGAAACGTCTACTCGCAGAGAATAACCTGCATGTGTTGCCGGTGTTGGATCATAAAAAACTTCGAGGCTTGATTACCCGAGCAGATTGTTTACGTGCCGCGCATTTTGTCAGCAATACGCAAAGCCCTGACGAGTTTGCATTCTTTACTGAACGCCTAAAAGTGAAAGACATAATGGTGCGAAACCCGGCTACTATCGACGTAGACGACACCATGGAGCACTGCCTGGAGAAGGGTAAAAAATTGGGTGTGGCTCAGTTTCCGGTGATGGAAAAGGGCGAAGTGGTCGGCATTATTTCGGCGAATGAAATCTTTGCGATGGCAGCCAATTTTCTGGGCGCATGGGAAAAACGCAGCGGTATTACCTTGGCACCTATTACGCTGGAGCCCGGTGTGATTGCAGCAATTTCAGAAATTGTTTCTGCCACCGGTGCCGATGTGCAGGCCATTTACCCCATAGGTAAGGCTGAACCGCCGGACTATAAAGTCAGTAGCGAGAAAAAGATCATAATCAGGTTTTTAGGTGAAGATCCTGACGTGGTGGCGCAGGCGCTTAAACAAGCCGGCTATAAGGTGGTAGAAACGGTAACTGGGGCAGCGGATCAGGCTGCTTAGTTATACCAAAGATTGACTAGGCGTTGCAGTTAAGCGCAAAAATTTAAAATCAGAAGAGGAATAACGCTATGGATTTACGAGATTTTATCAACCGATGCGAGGAAGCCGGCGAACTTAAACGCATAACGGCAGAAGTAGATTGGAATTTAGAACTTTCGCATATTTCCAAATTGACCGAAGAAAGAAAAGGCCCAGCACTATTATTTGAAAATATCAAAGGTTATGACTCGCCAGTTTTTACTGGGGCTTTCGCGACGGAAAGTCGTTTGGCCATGTCGATGGTAATGAATCCAGGCAACTCGCTCTGTGATTCGGCTAAGGAGTGGATGGAAAAAACGATTGATGAGCTCATCCCCTCGAAGGAAGTGTCCGAAGGGCCAATTTTAGAAAATATAGTGAGCGGTGACGATGTTGATCTGAACATCTTCCCGGTGCCGCATTTCTTCCCGCAAGATGGCGGGCGATATATTGGTACTGCGACTTTCCTGGTGATCAAAGATCCTGAGACCGGTAAAGTTAACCTGGGCACTTACCGCATGCAAATGCTCGACGGAAAGCGCTGTGGTGTGCAAATTCTGCCCGGTAAGCGTGGCATGCGTATTCTTGAAAAATATAGGAAACTGGGTCAAAAGATGCCTGCTGCTGCGGTAATCGGTTGCGATCCATTGATGATGATGGCGGGTGCGTTGCAACATGAAGGTGCACAAAACCAATACGACATTATTGGCTCGGTTCGTGGCGCACCGTCAGAATATATGCTGGCACCTTTGACCGGATTGCCGATTCCAGCCGCCGCTGAAATTGTTCTGGAAGGAGAGATTGATCCTAATAACTTCCAGCCGGAAGGCCCATTCGGAGAGTACACCGGTTACTACACAGACGAGCTGTACAAGGAAATTAAAAAGCCCTGCCTGGAAGTGAAACAGATTTTACACCGTGATAAACCGATCCTTTGGGCTACCTCTGTCGGTCGTCCGGTCACAGATGTGCATATGCTCATCTCATTTACCCGAACTGCGATGCTGTGGAGCGATTTAGCAAAGATGAGCATCCCTGGCATCCAATCGGTGAACGTTATGCCGGAATCTGCAGGCCGGTTCTGGGCTGTTGTCTCAGTAAAAACCCAGTATCCGGGTCACTCCTCTCAAGTGGGTAATGCAGTGATCGCGACCACTACTGGAAGCTACGGTATTAAGGGTGTGATCGTAGTGGATGAAGATATCGATGCGGATGATATTCAGCGCGTATTCTGGGCACTGGCCTGTCGTTACGATCCGGAGCGTGGCACTGAGATGATCAAGCGTGGCCGTGCTACGCCGCTCGATCCGGCGCTGGATCCAAACCAGAGCAAACTGATTACTTCACGTATTATTCTCGATGCCACTATTCCTTACGAGTGGGATGAGAAGCCAGTGCCGATTTCTCTCGATGAGGAAACCCTGGCAAAAGTGAAATCGCGTTGGAGCGAGTACGGAATCGACTAGATTATTTTTTTTTGAGTTGCGCTCTGGCCTGCTGCAATCGGGGCGTAATTCGAAAGGAACTGAATATATAGGAGAAGAGGATGGGAAAGGCAGAAGATATAAAACTGGTCATTCTTGATGTTGATGGTGTGATGAGTGATGGCCGCATCGTGATTGATGATAACGGCGTGCAGTCGCGCAACTTCGATATCAAAGATGGCCTGGGTGTGGTGGCGTTACAGATGTTGGGTGTTGAGGTGGCGATCATCACTTCCAAACGTTCCGGCGCTGTAAGACATCGAGCTGAAGAATTGAAGATTAAACGTTTCTATGAAGGCATCAGGAAAAAAACCGAAGCCTACGCTGAGATTATCGAAGATATGGGAATCACCGATGATGAAGTCTGTTATGTCGGTGATGATCTGGTGGATCTGAGCATGATGAAACGCGTCGGACTGCCGGTTGCGGTGGCTGATGCGGTGCCTGATATTTTAGAACATGCCGCTTATGTCACGAGCGCACGAGGTGGTTATGGTGCGGTGCGTGAAGTAGCGGAAATGATTCTTAAAGCTCAGGGCAAATGGGAAAAGCTATTAACGAAGATTAATTAAATTCATCTTATAAAATGAAGTAGGAGATAAAAAATGAGTGCAATTCTTAAAGATGAGGGCGGAGCAGCAATCGATGCCCCCAAAAGTAACCGTGAGTACATTGAGCGGTTGATGGAAACAGGTGACTGTGTCCGTATCGAGCAAGAGGTGGATTGGGATAATGAAGCCGGCGCAATCGTGCGTCGTGTCTGTGAGTTAGCTGGACCAGCGCCTCTGATGGAAAACATCAAAGATTATCCCGGCTTTAAGTACTTCGGTGCAGCTCTGTCCACCTATCGACGGGTTGCCATTTCCCTGGGCATGGATCCGGATACCACGCTGCCGGAAATTGGAAAAGAGTACTTGAAACGAACCAACGCTGAGCCGATAGCTCCTGTTGAAATTGATCGTGCGGCAGCACCCTGTAAAGAAAACATCCTGATGGGTGATGATGTGGATCTGTGCAAGTTGCCGGTTCCATTGGTTCACGACGGTGATGGTGGGCGTTATATCGGTACCTGGCACGCGGTTATTACCAAACATCCTATTCGGGGTGACTATAACTGGGGTATGTATCGTCAGATGATGTACGATTCCCGAACCATGTGTGGTGCGGTTTTCCCCTTCTCTGACCTGGGTAAAACGCTAAGCGAATATTATACGCCACGTGGTGAAACCATGCCTTTCGCCACAGCTATTGGTTTATCGCCACTGGCTGCCATGGCCGCTTGCGCACCATCGCCGATTCCTGAGTCAGAGTTAACAGGTATGCTGGCTGGTGCTCCAGTCGAGCTGGTTAAGTGTGAAACCAATGATCTGCTTGTTCCCGCTAATGCAGAAATCATTCTGGAAGGGGAAATTATCCCTGACGTGATGGTGGAAGAAGGACCATTTGGTGAATACACCGGTTATCGTACCTCGCCGCGTATGCCGCGTGTGACATTCCGCGTTAACTGTATCACTTACCGTAATGCTGCGACTCTGACTATTTCCAACATGGGTGTGCCCATGGATGAAGGGCAGCTATTACGTTCCTTCTCGCTGGGGCTGGAGTTAGACAAACTATTGCGTAGTCAGGGTATTCCTATTACTGGCGTATACATGCATCCGCGCTCCACGCACCACATGATGATTGTGGGCGTTAAGGTCACTTATGCTGGTGTAGCTCAGCAGATTGCGCAATTGGCATTCGGCAGTAAGTTGGGGCCCTGGTTCCATATGGTGATGGTGGTGGATGAGACCATCGATATCTATAACTGGGATGAGGTGTATCACGCCTTCTGTACCCGCTGTAACCCGGAACGCGACATCCATATCTATAAAAACACGACAGGAACGGCACTTTACCCCCACGCCAGTCCGCATGAGCGTAAGCATTCCATTGGCTCCAAGGTTTCCTTTGACTGCACCTGGCCGGTGGACTGGGACAAGATCAACGAAGTGCCGACAGTGGTGTCGTTCAAGAATGTATACACCCAGGAAATCCAGGATAAGGTCACTAGTAACTGGGAAGCCTACGGCTTTGCGCCAGTTAAATAAGTATTAACAGAGGATAAACGAAATGAATAAGTGGGAAGTTTTTGTTGACGATCTATCAGAGCTGTCTGAGGGGGAAGGTTTGGAATTAACCATCAGAACCTTGAATGACGGTATGCATAAGTATACCTACAAGCGTGTTACAGCAGAGGTATCCAGTTCTTTGGAGCAATATGCGGATAGCTTGCAAGTGCGTTTTGGTCGCGGTCAACTCAGCGATAAAAAATATTCAATTAACATACTGGGGGAAATTGATCGTTTCCCGAATTACCAGTAAAGCTTCAATAGACCTATAAAGGCGGGCGCGTGCGCCCGCTTATCGGACAATAATATGGCATATCAAGACCTACGTGAATTTCTAGCATCGATGGAGGGCGATATACTCCACATTGCCACCGAATTTGATCCTAAATTTGAAATGGCCGCGTTACTACACGAGACGCAGTCAGACGGTCGTGTTGTGCTATTTGACAATGTCAAAGGACACCCTGGTGTCAAGGTGATGGGTAATTTACTGTCGAGTAGAGCACGAATTGCCCGTGCGCTTGGAACAACAGATAAAAAGCTAAATGAAACCTATTTGAACTGTAAAAAGCATGCTCTGGAGCCAGTAATCTGTGCGGGTCCAGCGCCGGTTAAAGAGGTCATTCATCGTGCCCCGGCTGATGTGTCGGCATTACTGCCAATACTCACTTATCATGAAAAAGATGCGGCCCCTTTTATCACCTGCGGTCTGGTGATGGCCAAAGATCCGGAAACTGGGCGCAGAGCAATGGGTATCCATCGCATGATGTTCAAGGGCGGGAACCGGTTTGGCATATTTCTAGCGAATCCACCGCTGTCATCGTATTTCCAGCAAGCAGAAGAGGAAGGTAGAGCGCTGGAAATTGCGGTTGCGCTAGGGGTCGATCCCGCGACGTTGCTAGCTGCGGTGGTGAAAGTTGGTTCTACTGGGCCGGATAAGCTAGAAGTTGCTGGTGGCCTAAGGGGTTTGCCGTTGGAGCTAACGCCAGCGGAGACGGTGGATATTGATGTGTTAGCGCGTGCAGAAATTATTATTGAAGGGCATGTCTTGCCGGGGGTGCGCGAGCAGGAAGGACCCTTTGGTGAGAGTACGGGCTACTATTTTTCCAATGTCAGTCCAGTGGTGGAAGTGACAGCTATTACCCACCGTAAAGATTTCATCTATGCGGCTTTATGTCCCTGGACGGTGGACGTGGATAATCTGTTGTCCCTTGCTTCGGGCACGGAGTTATTAGGGCAGTTGCAAAACCAGATTCACGGAGTAGTGGATTTGGAGCTGATTACCGGTACTTGCGGATTTGCCGCAGTGATAGCGGTAAAGGATTGTCAGCCCACTGATGTGCGGCGTTTGATCCAGCTAGTGTTGAGTTTGGACTTACGATTAAAGATTGTCACGGTGGTTGATGCTGGAGTTGATATCCGCAATCCGCGTGAAGTGTCCTGGGCGTTAGCGACGCGCTATCAGCCTGATCGTGACACAGTTTTATTGGACAAGATGGCGGGTTATGTCATTGATCCGTCTGCAGTTGAATCCGGAACTGGTTCAAAAATTGGTTTTGATGCAACCCGCGGGCCTGGTGAGCAATTTGATGCTGTCAGCATTCCCGCAGCTGCACAGGCCAAGGCCAAATCAGTTTTGGCGGATAGTTTTTGAGTATGTCTCAATTTAGCAAAGTACCTGATTCAGGGCAGCATAATTCAACCCAAAATCAAATGGTTGAACTCGACGGACGTGTTTGTTCCGGTCTGGGTGAGGGCAGTAACTTTATTCAGATGAATTGGGTGCTAAAGCAGTTTTTGGATAAATTCGCCATGAAGCCCTTTGTAGGGACCTTTAATCTGGAAATGGCGGGAGCAAAGTGGCAGCGAGTGTTAGCTCGGTTGCGCGCGGCAGAAGGAATCATTATCGAGCCACCGGAGGGATTTTGCAGTGCTAAATGCTTTCGCGTTGTGCTGCAACGGCTGGAACACAAGCAAGTAGAGGCAGTAGTTATTTTTCCAGCGGTGAGCAATTACCCTGAACATAAATTTGAAATAGTGGCAGCAGTACCAATCAGGCAAGTTTTGCAGCTAAAGGATGGGGATCAGGTAAAGGTGCAACTCTATCTCAATTGATAAAGTTGCGTTGATTCCAGCCTAAGTAAATAGGTTAAGGCCGACAGTCGGCAAAGAAGCGTTAATTAATTGGAGGAGTCTCACTATGAGTAGTATTACCACAACATCACCACACACAATTACACCCGAACTGCCAAAGCAACTGCTTTCATATGCCCGTGCGGGTGCGCTCGGTATTGTTATCAGCGTTGGCGAGGACAAATATCCAACAGATGCGTTCGCCTGGGTTGTTGCGCTAGACGATAAACGAGTGCGGTTCTCGGTGGATCATAACAGTAAAACTCTCGGGAATTTGGATCGAGATGGCTTGGCTGCAGTGCAAATAATTGGTCCAGACAACCTCGTATTTCTAATTAAAGGGGTTTGCCGTTCAGTAAAAACCAGGTTGGAGTCTGTGCCGATGGGGATTGGGTTATGGGAAATGGACGTAATCGGTGCCAGAGATCAATCCTGGCCTGGCGCAGCGCCATTGCCACTTGCTGTTCAGTGGTCGGGCGATGAGCGCGAATCAATGGTGAAAACAGAACAGGCTGTTTTTGAAGAGATGCGTAACGCCTAACCTTCGAGCCTAAGATTTAACATAGATCAGTAAACGGGAAGAGAAATATGCCGTATTTTGATGAGAAAATTGAAACGTTGCCGCGAGACCAGCTTGCACAGTTGCAGCTTGAAAAATTGCGGGCCATGATGAAAGAGATGTGGGGAAAAAATATGTTTTATACCCACAAATGGGAAGCTGCAGGCGTGACACCAGACGATATAAAATCGTTGGATGATATTGCCAAGTTGCCCATTACAACCAAGGGTGAACTGGTTAAAGACCAGGCAGATCATGCGCCCTTTGGCACAAATTTAACCTACCCGATAGATAAATACGTTCGTTTTCACCAGACTTCAGGGACGACAGGGAAACCTTTAAAAGTATTGGATACGGATGAAAGTTGGGATTGGTGGGGTGATTGCTGGGCCTATGTATTGGCCGGTGCTGGCGTAACAGAGGACGATCGGGTATTTCTGGCCTTTGCTTTCGGTCCGTTCGTAGGCTTTTGGGCCGCAGTTGAAGGTGCTCGCAAGTTAGGTGCAATTATGATTCCTGGTGGTGGTCGAGATTCTGTTCAGCGCCTAGAGTTGATGCGTGAAATGGGGGCTACCTCTTTAGCCTGTACGCCCACCTATGCGATGAGACTGGCTGAAGTAGCACGTGAAACCGGCTTCGATATGTCTCAAATTCCCATGAAGTCGACCATTCATGCGGGAGAACCGGGTGCCAATATCCCAGCTACCAAAAAGCGTATTGAGGATGCTTGGTCAGCCAAGTGCTTTGATCACGCGGGTGCGTCTGAAGTAGGGGCGCACTCATTTGAGTGTGAAGTGCAGCCGGGTGGTACGCACCTCATCGAAAGCGAATATATTGCAGAGGTTCTCGACCCGGAAACCTTGCAACCGGTAGCGCCAGGAGAAAAGGGAGAGCTGGTAATTACCAACCTTGGCCGCGTAGGGTTCCCCGTTATTCGCTATCGCACAGGAGATGTCGTGCGCGCGACCACTGAAACGTGCCAGTGCGGACGAACCTCAATGCGTTTTGAGGGGGGTGTGATCGGGCGAGCAGATGATATGGTAACGGTACGCGGTGTTAACGTATTCCCGGGTGCCGTTGAGAATATCATCCGTCAGTTTAACGAAGTCGATGAGTTCCGTATTACTGTCTCTACCGTTAGGCATATGGATGAAATGGAAATCGAATTTGAACTGGTAGAAGGAACGAATGAAGAGATTTTGGGTGCGATCAATGAAAAACTCTATGCAATGCTGGGTTTTCGTCCGAAACTCAAGACGGTTCCGCGTGATGCGCTGCCTCGTTTTGATATGAAAGCAAAGCGTTTTCATGTAAAGAAAGAAGTTGCCGCCTAGCCTGGTGCGCGGGGCACCCCTGCGGGGTGCTTCCGCAAGCGGCTTAGTGACTGGCTGTTGTACCATTTAGTTAAAGTACCTGCATTAATTAATCATATCGACTATTTAGATTTTTATACGGTGAAATATGGTGATTGTAATCGCCAGCATTTTCGTATTGCCGGGCAGGCTAAGTTATACTCAGGTTGCAAGCCCACGTGAAGGTGTTTTTTAAATGTGTAACTGTATTTAATTCAAAGTATTAAGAAGGATTTGTTCAGCTTTACGATTTGTCACTATGAGTGTGTTCTCATTGGCTTGGGGCTTGCGTGAATCATTTGACTGATCAATAACCCAATAATAGAGAAGAGAGGTATCAATATGGGTTTGCCACTTGTTGTTGCAATTACTGGCGCTACTGGTGTGATTTACGGTGTTGAGTTAATGAGAGTGCTCAAGGAATTGAACGTTCCTACCCATCTGGTGCTTAGTGAATCTGCGGTCCGTAATATAAATATAGAAACTGAGTATGCCGTCGATGAGATCAAAGATATGGCGGAAGAGGTGTACAACAATAAAAATATAGGTGCCTCTATTGCAAGTGGATCTTTTCAAACCCGCGGAATGATAGTCGCACCCTGCACCATTAAGACGCTTTCAGGGGTCGCCAATTCTTTCAATGATAATTTGATCGTCAGGGCGTCTGATGTGACATTGAAAGAAAAACGCCCTTTGATATTAATGGTTCGTGAAACTCCTCTGCATAAGGGGCACCTGGAATTAATGTCGAGGGTGGCCGATATTGGTGCGACGCTGTTGCCTCCAATGCCCTCTTTCTATCACGGCCCAAAAACCATCATGGATATTGTGCACCAGAGTGTGGGTAAGGCGTTAGATCAGGTGGGCATTGAGCATAATCTGTTCAGGCGCTGGACTTCTGACTGTGGCAAAGATCCTTCAATTCGTTTGGCAAAGGACGAGGGATAGGTTGGCTACGATTGTTTTTATGAGTTGGCTTACAGTTAATGAATAGAAAGGCTGTTGGTAAAGAGGAAGGCGCTCGTCAGGTGGCTGATGTACAAGCAAGTCTTGATACACGGGAGATACCGATTCAAAGGGTCGGTATTCGTGATATTCAATACCCTGTCGCTGTACAATCCGTTGGTGGAGAGACACAAACAAGCATTGCTAAATTCAGTATGTATGTGAATCTGCCCGCTAACCAAAAAGGCACCCACATGTCCCGTTTTGTGGAGTTGTTAAGTGAAGAAACTTTACTGGTTGACCACTCGTCATTGGACGCGCTGCTGCTGAAAATGGTCGAGCGTCTAGAGTCTGAGCAGGGATATATTAAGTTACGTTTCCCTTACTTTATACGAAAAGCTGCACCGGTTACCGGTGCAATCAGCCTGATGGATTATCAGATTAGTATTACTGCACAGCTGCGGGAGACTACTCCTGAAGTAAGCTTACAAGTTTTGGTGCCGGTGACCAGTCTTTGTCCATGTTCCAAGAAAATCTCACGCTATGGAGCGCATAATCAAAGGTCACATGTGACCGTTGAGGTAAGGGCTGAAAAGCCATTTTGGATAGAGGATGTCGTTTCTCTGGTTGAATCCGAATCATCCTGTGAGCTTTATGCGCTATTGAAGCGCGCTGATGAGCAATTTATAACTGAAAAAGCCTATGACAATCCAAAGTTTGTTGAGGATATGATCCGGGATGTAGCTACTAGATTGGAGCAGGAACCCAAGGTCTTGGGTTACCGGGTGGAGTGTGAGAATTTTGAATCAATACATAACCATTCTGCTTACGCGATGATAGAAAAAGAACTTTAGCAGGTTTAAATAGCAGTTTTCGCAGATTAATTGTCAGCCTATTCTGTCCCATGTTTTTTCAAGCGGTAGGCCATTTGTGGTCTGGATAGCCCCACAAAATCGGCGGCTTTTGTCATGTTATTATTGGCCTTACCCAGCGCGTTTTTCAGCAGACGGTGTTCAATTTGTTTGAATGGGGTTTTCTTGGAGAGCATCATGTCCAGTAACTCAGAGCACATGGCTTCAGTGCTGTCCTGGCCACTATGTTCGGTAGCGTGGTTACAGTGATCCCGCGAGGAGGCTGCGGAATTGATCAGTCCCTCTGTGCCAAACAGGTGGCATAGATCAATGGCTTGATGGTCATCGGCAAGGATCACCGTCCGCTCTACCAGGTTTTCCAGTTCCCTAATGTTACCCGGATAGTTATAATGATAAAGCGCTTCTGTCGCCACATCAGTAAATCCAGGGATATTTCGCTCATAGCGCTCGTTATAACGTTTTAGGAAATGAGCCATCAACAAGGGGATGTCGTCTCTGCGTTCGCGCAATGCAGGTATTTCAAGCGGAAACACATTTAGCCTGAACAGCAGATCTTCCCTGAATCGGCCGGCTTTAACGGCATCCTCCAGATTTTCGTTGGTCGCGGCGATAATCCGCACATCAACTTTACGCATGAAGGTATCACCGACACGTTCTATTTCTTTTTCCTGGACGGCGCGCAGAAGTTTGGTTTGTGCCGACTTAGTCAGGTTTCCGACTTCATCAAGAAAAAGTGTACCGCCGTGGGCCCGTTCAAATCGACCTGGCCGAGACTGTGTGGCCCCGGTAAAAGCGCCTTTGCTAACTCCAAACAGTTCAGCTTCAATTAAATCATCTGGTATAGCGGCACAATTGACGGCAATAAAAGGTTGCTCGGCACACTGGCTGAATTGGTGCAGTGTCTTAGCGATCATCTCTTTGCCGACGCCCGTTTCACCCAGTAGCAGAACCGGTACAGAGGTACCAGCAACCTTCTTAATCATACTACATACATCATTCAGCTTTGGAGATTGGCCGATGAGGTCTCCGAGTATATTGGGTTCGTTTCGATCCCTTTCGAAGACGTATTGTTTGGCTTGAAAGTGAGTTTTGCGCTTGGTGGGTGCGTATTCACCTTTGAGGGTGCCGGGAAGGTGCGTTAACTCAAGTTTAATCTCATCTTCAAACCACATTTCCAGCAGCTTGCCCACCATCCGGCATTTATGGCTTCCCGTGGCACTGCATTCTACCTCTTTGTATATGACGGGGCGCTGAAGTAGCGTGCTCGCATAGCCGCTGGCGTAGGCAACCTCGTTCCAGCAAACCGGGCTGTTAGCCATACCGTCTTCAACCACACGGGTATCAACTTCAAAGTCGCCTGAGAACAACGTTTCATTATAAAAATGGTTGGATGCCAGGTTTATTTCCTGGTGCAACGTGCGCATTGATACTAACCCTCTAATCGCCCGAAGTTGCGGGCCGACCAAAAATATCTCTTCCAGGGACGCATTGGGTAATAATTTTTGCGCTAATATGGCTTCTCGTGCGCCGGATTCATATCCTAATTGTGCGAGAATTGCACCTGCTTCCTGATGCCCCAGTTTCTTATTTAATTCCCAATGCAATAAGGATAGACTTGCCGGGCGGATCAGTACCACCGGGTGTGTGTCAAACCAAATACGGCCCTCACTTGGGGAAAATCTTAAGTGCTTAATGAGGTCAATGTAATCAGTAGAAGAACTGGTTCCGTCTTCGATCGAAGGTGCAAACTGCACGCGTTCAGAAGAATCGTAGTTTGATTTTAGTGATAATTCCTTGTTCACATCCTCTGATCCGTTCGCCATTGAATCTCTCTTTGATGATATTTACATGTCAATTGTAATATGAGAGGCTAGTGTTTAGCAAAAAGATGAATTTCGTAGGAGTGGGCTTTATAAATAATTCTAATAAAGGGAGACCTTTGCACAAAAGCGGAAGTAGAAGCGGACAAGTAAATCTGATCAATGCGATAATGCTGCTGCACTTTTGGTAAAAAGAAGAAAACAGTAATGGCCTGGAAAAATCTCTCACAAAATAGCTTAGCCGATGGGCTGATCGGACATCACGAAGCGTTGGAAGAGCTGGATGATGTTGAAGCCCTGATTGACTGGTCCGAAATTGAGCGGTTGTTAAAGGATATACACAATAAAAGCCGAGGCGTACAGGCCTGGCCGCCACTGATGATGTTCAAGGCGCTACTGCTGCAAAGCTGGTACGGACTCAGCGACCCGGCGTTAGAGAAACAGTTAGCGCGAGATTTATTGTTTCGCCGTTTTATTCAACTGGGTTTGAGTGAAGGTGTTCCTGACCATACGACCTTATGGCGATTTCGCAATCGGCTGGAAAAAACCGGATTATGTGAACGCCTACTGGCGGTCATCAATCAGCAATTATCGCGTCGAGGCTTGTTGATTCGCAGCGGTGAGGTCAGCATCATCGATGCCAGTGTCATTGAGGCGAAGCAAAACCGCCCGGGTAAAGGCAAGGATGGTCGTAATACGCAGGATGAAGAAGCGGGCTACAACGTCAAGCAGGGTTCGGATGGCAAGCGTAAGACCACCTATGGTTTCAAAGCGCATGTGAATGCAGAAGAAGACGGTTTTATTAAAGCCTATGAACTCACGGCTGGCAATGTCCACGACTCAAAGGTGTTTGCCCCCCTGCTCACCGATAAAGAGGAGGAGGTTTATGCTGACAGCGCCTACAAGAGTCGGGTTCATGATGAGCTACTCAAGGAAAAGGGGATTCGCAACCGGGTGCTGGAGCGGGCCTATCGCAACAAACCGCTTTCGGCAGAGCAGAAACGGTTAAACCGTATCAATTCGAGTACGCGCAGCACCGTTGAGCGCGTATTTGGTGTTTTGAAGCTACATTATGGTATGGCCAAGGCCCGCTATTTGGGCATTGCCCGTAACAAAGCCCGCCTGGGGTTGATGTGCCTGGCTTACAATATCAAGCGCGGTGTGGCCATTGCGCGGAGTTGTCAGATGTCTGCGCAGGGGAATACCGTCTGAAATACGCAGATAGGCAAAAACAGGTGATGATTTGCCGAATAATCGATCAAAATGGGTTCGATAAGGGCGTTAATTTTTGATTTTGTGTGTAGATTTAGAAGGTAAGAAATTTTTTAGCATAAAATGTGAGCCCGTAGTTTTTGCGGCTCATTATGCAAAGCTCTCAAAGGATGGCTCTGTTAGAAAAATAATAAGATATTTTACTAAATTATGAAATATCCCACCGATCTTTTCAGATATGGTTAAATTCGGCGTGATTGTTAGGCGACCTTTGAGTATTCGTATTTGAGTACAGGCTGGGCTAAGGTTTTATTTTTAATTAATATCCATATAAAACAATGTGATATGATTGGTTTTTTCTTGGGGGTGGTGGTACGGCTCAAAAATTGCATTAATGTACGGATGCATGAGGCCATTGCATAGCATTTGCGAAGATTGCGTGGCATTTGCAATGAGGGAGGAAAATGATAAATACAAATATAATTAATAACGATAACCCGGTTTCTAAATTTGTTTTTGTTTGTTGTTTGTTGTTGGGGCTCACGGGCTGTGAAGCGGCGCTGGATTTAAGCGGTGTAGCGGACGAGTCGTCGAAGACGCGGCTGCGCACGGATCAGTATCAAAAAATGGCACGCAGTGGTGATGCCCTGGTGCTGGTAGGCTCTTCGGGTGTGGTGCTGCGCAGTGTCGATGATGCGCAGAGCTGGCAACGTCAGGAAATTGAAGGTCGCCCTAACTTTATTGGTCTCAGTGCCTGCCCGGCGGGCGAGCTG
>JAJFKB010000006.1 GCA_021773395.1 Gammaproteobacteria bacterium
GCGGACGCGCCGCTGGACAACCCGTCCATGGGCGTGGCGACCGATCATGTTCGACGGATGCAGGCCTGGGGCGACGAGATCGTCGCGCGCTCTGGTGGGACTGCCTCCCGTGTGGAGGCATACCTGCAGGGCGGACAGGTATATGTGAGCTCTACAATAGCGCTCGACGTCCCATTGACGGTCCCAGCGGGCGCGACCATCGGAGGGTCACCCTTCGGGACCCCGTGGGGCGGTCGACTCTCGGGGTGGGTGACACTGGGAGGCTCGACCCAACTGACAACTCGGACATTAGGACAGGCACCGGATATTAGATTGGACATTAGGGCAGGCACTAAAAATTGATAACCCGGACTCTGCTGGTTAATATATTCCGAATTCAACGGTTAAAAGGAAATAACCATAACTCGCCCAAGGAAGGAGCTGGTGTCCGTCGAGGACACACCTTACTATCACGTCGTTTCCCGTTGTGTGCGGCGCTCCTTTCTTTGCGGTGTCGATCACGCTAGCAACAGAAGGAAGCCTTGCAAGCTGGCATTCAGCCGCATGCGCTGTCGCTGGAACGTGCAGTACTCTTTAGTGGCAACAGCTATGGCAACCTGATCAAATACGTTGCTAGGGAGATACCATTTACTTAAACGGTATCTATGGAGATTTCGGCTTCGATAAAACAAATGCTAGAATGATGCCTGAACCCATTCTTATAACAAGCGAGTGTCCCCAGAATAGCGCTTTTCTGAGTATGTCTTTACTTACTGATTAAGGCTTTTTCAGGATCGACTAATTATTATTTTTTTATAGCAGAAAATAAAATTGGATTGAAACATCCGCCCAAATACACCACGGGTTTATCTATGCGCAGGCGCCAAGTACAATGAGACTAATAGTCTTTGAAGCAGCTTGGCTATATGCGGATAATAATAAGGAAAAAACCGTGCATGGAACAACTAAACCTTTCCGGAAAATATACACCGATAGAGCTTGCAATTCATAGTGTTCGTTATTTGCCGCTTCGCCAAATAGTGGAAAACAGGCGCGTATTGGATATCGCCTGCGGAGAGGGGGTGGGTGCAACCTTAATGAATCGCTGGGGAGCGGCTGAAATTATCGGAGTCGATCTGTCTGATGCCGCCATCAGCGCATGCCGAAGTTACAATAAACACGCTGACAATATGCGGTTTATTCAAGCAGATGCCTGTGAATTTCTGGAAACCACCGACCTGGAATTTGACATTATAGTCAGTGTGGAAACGATCGAGCACCTGATCGAGCCGGAGCGGTTTCTGCAATTGCTGAAGCGGCATCAGGAAAAGGGCGCTGATATCATGATTAGCTGCCCCAATGACCACTTCTACTATGGGCATGGGCGAACCCTGAATCCATTTCATATGCACGCCTATTCCTTCCACAATTTTCGGTCAATGGCCGAGAACTATCTGGGCACCGCGGACTGGTATCTCGGAGGACCTAGCACTGGTTTTACTCTTTTCCCTTACGACATGGCCGGGCCGGTACCTCAAGACTATATTCAGGCGATGCAGCAAAGTGCGGATGGATATGGCGAACTGATTCCACCAAGTCACACTCCCACCGAGCAGCCATCACCATCAACAGCCTTGTTCTATTCTGGCATCTGGAGTCGATCCAAAACCCTGCAGACTTATTCTGTGGGTTTTCCTGCCTCTTCAAACTATCGATTGCCAATTTTTCGTAGCGTTTCACCCGATATTGGAATGGGACAGGTTCGCAGTCTCGCCTTTGTGATTGATGCTCATGACTGGGCGTTTGACAATATCGTCAAGAATATCTCGCCGTATCTTGACGGCAAATACAATGTCAGCTGCTTCTACATCCAGGATTATGAAGATGGAATGGAGCTGGTTGCTGACCTGTTTCTACGCAACAGCTTCGACAATATACATTTTATGTGGAGAGAGTTTTGGACCAATGTGCTGAAACACGAACACGCGCTGGTTCGGCTCATGAGTGCACATAATCTCAGTCCCAATGAATTGGCTGAAAAATTGGCACACCCGGCTATCTCTATGACGGTATATGACCACCTTTATCTAACCGAGGAAGAAATTGCCGAGCGGCAGAAGAGCCATGGTTTTTTTGACGCCTATTCAACATCTTCAAGAAAACTTTTTAAGATTTATAAGAAACATTTTCCTTATCCACCGGCGGCAGAGACCCCGGATGGAGTCAATACTGCATTCTTCGTACAAAGCGAACGAAAGCGCTCACCAGACGATGATCTATTTCGGATTGGCTGGGTTGGAAATTCACAATGGGGCAACAAATCCAGCTTAGGAGATGATCCCAAGGGTCTGCACTCAATTCTGGTACCTGTTGTCGAACGGTTGGCCGCCGAGGGATATCCGGTAGTTATGGATATAGCCGACCGCAATGTGCGTCATCGGAGCAAAGCAGAGATGGTGGAGTATTACCGCGATATTAATGTCGTAGTATGCGCCTCAAGCCATGAGGGCACGCCCAATCCGATTCTCGAGGCGATGGCTTGCGGTCGGGCTTGGGTTAGCACCAATGTCGGGATCGTTTCCGAGGTTTGTGGTCCATTGCAGCGGCAGTATATCCTCAGGGATCGCGATATAGATCAAATGTATAACAAGCTCAAGCACCTGATCAAAAACCGCAGTCAGTTGCACGAGATAGAGGCGGAGAACCTGTCCGCGATACAGCGCTGGACTTGGGCGTCGAAGATTCCCTGTTGGACAAATTTATTCGCCTCCGCTGAGAAGGCCCATGAAGACTATGGCCAAAATTTCAGGGCTCGGGTTCTTGAAGAGCGGTTGCACAAAGCCTTGAGTGACCAAGGCATGCAGCAGCTTGAAAAGCACAGCAAAGAACTTGAGAAGAAGCTGGAAAGAGTTCTAATGTATCATTCTTTGTTCGAACCAAAAATATGTCCGGGCGTCATAAATATATGGACTTCATGTCAAATAGTGTCGACAAATTCGTTCACGTTATTTGCTGCTTGTACAACTTAAAAAGAAAACAAAAGGGTCAGACTCGATTGATTTGTTCCCTCAAATTAGCGGATGTTTTATAACAGTCAGCGGCTGCATTCAACATTGGACATTGGATTACATCAGTCCCAATGACTTGTGGCGGAACGAAAAAAAGCGGCTTAACTGGATTGCCACAAATTACTTGACCATTCCAGGAAGGTGTCAGTAAAATCCAATAACAAAAAAAGGTCCGTCCATGAAGGCGGGGAGGGGAGCATCATGGTCGATTCGCATAACCGGTTACTCGGCAGGCTCGTTGTTACTTTCTGGTTGGTGATGGCCGGCGTGTCCGGTGTGCACGCGGCAACGCTGGTACATCAGTATGATTTTACCGGGGACCTCACCGATTCCCTCGGCAACGGAGATCCCCTGACGGAATTCAATACCAATAGTAGTGGCTTCGGTGCCGATGGCTGGAGCTGGACGGCATCGAGCAATCCAGGCGGTGGTCTGGTGCTGGTGGCCAGCCTGGCAGACCCAGCCAACTACTCGCTCGGATTCCGCATCAGCTACCAGCAGGTCAGCCCAAGCTGGAGAAAAATCGTCTCTTTCAAGGGTACCGGGGACGATAATGGGCTCTACTATTACAACGCGAACCTGCAGTATTACCCGTTCGGGGCCAATATCGCGATTACTTTCTCCACGAATACCTTCTACGATTTCATCTTTTCCCGCAGTTCAGCCTCCGGCGGCACCATGATGGTCTACGTGGTGGAACAGGACGGGACTCTGACCAAGGTCTACGAAGAGGCTGACGCGGGTGGTGCCTCCATTCCCGTCTCGCTTGGAGGGGGAGAGTACGAATTCCGCCTGTTCATGGATGATACCACCACCGACGGTGAATGGACTTCCGGCGGTACTGTGAAAACCGTCAGGGTATGGGATGGTCCTCTGGCGGAAGAGGAAGTCGGCGGCGCGCTGGAACCCGAACCATCAGCGGCCACCCCGGTTCCTGGTCTGTCAAATTACGGTCTGCTCCTGCTCTCGCTTCTGCTGGGCCTCGCTGCCTTGGCAGGGACCCGTCTGCGAAGCCGGGCGTGATCCGGAGCTTTATGCCAGGAGTGGGTTGACTCCTGACGTCCGCGATCAATCCGACCGGGGGATTTGTGGCGGCTTATTCCGATCATCCCTTCGACCCATAACCCCACCAAATGTGGTGAAAATGACAAAGGCAGCTGATGCTTCATAAGGGCTGTATTGGGCAGTGTTAAAAAATACGGGGATGTGCGATTGGCGCTGGTTTGGATCACAAAATTGCGTCTAAACGTATTGGCCAGCTATCAAATCCCCAATTCCTTCATCTTGCGTGTTAGCGTGTTGCGCCCCCAGCCCAGTAGTAATGAGGCATCGCGCTTTCTCCCGGAAGTCTGCTTGAGTGCCGCTTCAATCATGATGCGTTCAAATTTAGGGACTGCGTCGCGTAGAATTGCCGATTGGTTGGCGCTGAGGTTGCGTTCTGCCCATTGTTGTAGCGCCGTCTCCCAGTTGTCATAGACCCCCTCGGAGCTAACGGGTTGCTGCAGAAGTTCTGGTGGCAGATCAGCAATGTGAATTTCCCGTCCGCTAGCCATCACCGTGAGCCAGTGGCAGGTGTTCTCCAGTTGCCGGACGTTGCCCGGCCAATCCAGCAGACTGAGATAGTTTTCAGTATCCGGTTTTAGTGATTTTGGTTCGACACTCAGATCTTGCGCGGATTTAAGGAGGAAATGCTTTGCCAGTTTGGCGATATCTTCGCGTCGCTCGCTCAGCTTGGGTAGATGAATTCTAATAACGTTCAGGCGGTGGAATAGATCCTCGCGAAATCGTCCGGACTGCACCCTTTGCTCTAGATCCTGATGCGTGGCAGCGATTATTCGCACATCTACTTTTACTGGGGTATGGCCACCAACCCGATAAAATTCACCATCCGCTAATACGCGCAATAACCTGGTTTGGGTGTCTGCGGGCATATCGCCAATTTCATCAAGGAACAGCGTGCCGCCATCGGCCTGCTCAAAACGCCCTTTGCGTTGATTTGTGGCACCGGTAAATGCCCCTTTTTCGTGACCAAACAGTTCTGACTCAATCAGATCCTTGGGAATGGCTGCCATATTGAGTGCAATAAATGGCTGGCCTGCTCTTGGACTGTGCTGATGCAGTGCCGCGGCGACCAGTTCTTTTCCAGTACCGGATGCACCGTTTATTAGCACGGTGACGTTGGAGTGTGAAAGCCTGCCTATCGCGCGAAATACCTCTTGCATGGCGGGCGCTTCGCCAATAATTTCACTGCTTGAACTTGACATGGTTGGCGGTGCAAGATTTAGTTTTTCCTGAGCGTGCGCGATCGCTCTTTGCACCACATTGGTTGCTTCGTCGATATCAAAGGGTTTGGGCAGGTACTCGAAAGCACCCCCCTGGTATGAGGCGACGGCGCTGTCCAGGTCTGAATGGGCGGTCATGATAATCACAGGTATGTCAGGGTATTGACCGTGAATCTGGCTTAGAAGGTCGAGGCCCTGAATGCCTGGCATGCGGATATCACAGATCATCGCGTCCGGCTGGGTTATTTGCAGTTGACTCAGAACCGAGTCGCCATTTTCAAAACTTTCAGTGTTGATGTCCGTTTGCGCCAGGGCCTTCTCTAAAACCCAGCGTATTGAGCTGTCGTCGTCAACGATCCAAACCTGGTTGGTCATGTTTCGATATCCGTTTCAAGGGGAATAAAAATGGTGAAGCAGGTTGCGCCGGGTTCGCTCTGATACTGGATCAACCCCTGGTGCTGGTTAATGATATGTTGAGCAATGGTAAGCCCTAGCCCACTACCGCTCGCGCTACCGCTGATCATCGGGTAAAAGATGGTATCCTTGAGTTCGTCAGCAATCCCCGGCCCGTTATCCAATATATCGATGCGGCAGACCATGCGGTGTCTTATGTTGGCCAGTGTAATCTGTCGAGCGGTTCGGGAGCTGATGCGGATAACTCCCTTCAGGCCGTTGTCCGCTTCGTTGATGGCCTGCATTGCATTTTTTAAGATATTTAGTAGAGCTTGAATCAGTTGCTCTTTGTTACCTGGAATATCCGGGATGCTAGGGTCATAGTCGCGAACGATTTCAATACGACCGTTGCATTCCTGCTCTACCAGCTGGGTGACGTGTTCAAGTACTTCGTGGATGTTCAGTGAAACAAAGGCTAACTGCCGGTTGGGGCCAAGCATTTGGTCAACCAGGTTACGCAATCGATCGGCTTCGGCGATAATGATATCGGTATAGTCCTGCTGCTGCTCATTATCTAATTCTCTGGCCAGTAGCTGGGCGGCTCCGCGGATACCGCCCAGAGGGTTTTTTATCTCATGGGCCAGTCCTTTAATGAGTAGCCGTGATGCCTCCTGTTGGCCTAACAGGCTCTCTTCACGAGAAATTTTTAGCCAGCGATCACGCGGAAATATCTCAATGATCAGGTAGCATGTGCCATCCATGAAAGGCGTGACTGTGTAGTCGACGATCAGGTTGTCATTATTGTGGAGTAGCAGTTGTGTTTCGCGTTTTGTATAGGATTGTCCAGACTCAGTGGCGGCCTTGAGTTCCTCCAGAGATGAATCGGTTTCGTTAAATAATTGGTTTAGGTGATGCCCACGGGTTCTGGTGCCACTGGTCGCCAGTAATACCTCTGCGGCACTATTCATGTAATTCACCTGTAAATCCCGGGTCAGTAAAATGACCGCAGTGGTTTGGTTATCCAGGAGTTTTTGATAAAGCGAGTTGCTCATAATTAGGGCGCTATCATATCGCTTGGCCTGTAAAGCCTCATGGTTAGATATACAAAGAAGAGGATGCAATAAACAAACCAGAATTACACGGGCAGTTATTGCCTATTCCTGCGAATTTTTAAATACCTTCGTTTCTGGATTTTTATTATCTAACTAATTGAAAATCAATACGTTTTTAACCAGTTGTTGCAGCTAAAGCAAACTACGAATACCCTGGCTTACAGGGCGACCGGTTGTCCTGAGCGCTGAGAATACACTTAGGATAGGTATGGAGGCATTAATAGTGCACCAATATAGTGCGAACATCAAAAGATTTTGTTATTGCCGGAGCGGCTCCAGGCGTTTTCTGTCAATTCGGTCAGTTTCTGAGCAAATGCTGTTCTTTATGAGTTAGGGGGCTTTAGATCTGTTATTCAAGATCGAAGTTTTGTGGATATGCACGCTAACGGGTGCACTTGTGATCAGGATAGTTCCTTTTTCATCGAGTATTTGCACCTGATACCGGTGAGTACCTCTTGCGACATCAAACAGCCTGATCGCGAGGCTGCGAGAGGGATCTTTGAGTGGAGTCCCGTTATCAGTAAATTGTATTTTGTGCTGTTCCTGTAGAGCGGGAACCAGTTGAGCCGCTACGCTGAGATTAGAAATGTTTCGCAGCGTGGTATCGTGCTCCGGCGTTGTGATCTGTAATAGTTCATACTTGAATTTACTTTCTTTGCTGGTAGTTGTTGATGTGACTGGCTTGAGTTTTACCGGTGGAATAACGTTTGTGGGTTCGACCTCGACCTTTTTCGCATCAGGTGAAGGGTGGTCTGAAAAAATGACATTGCCATCCCCATCAACTGCGCGGTAAACGTCAGCAACTGCGGTAGTTGATGCCAGGACCATCGATAAAACAAAAATTAGTGTATGCCGTATGGCAATCATAGCTGTCTTGTTTTGGAGTCGAATTATCGTAACCATAGTAACGCAATCCTTTTTGTGCAAGTTAAAAAAAGCCCCGCTTCCAGTGGAAGCAGGGCTTTTGACAGCAAATAGACTGATTTGATCAAATCTATTGTGATCGACTTGCGGCCTTACAGACTGTAGTACATATCAAACTCAACCGGGTGAGTGGTCATGTTTAACTGTTCGACCTCGGCAGCTTTCAGATTAATGAAACCGTCGATCATGTCATCAGTAAATACGCCGCCACTAGTTAGGAAGGCGCGATCCTGATCCAAAGCTTCCAGTGCCTGGCTAAGTGAGGATGCAACAGTCGGAATGTCGGCAGCCTCTTCCGCGGGCAGATCGTACAGGTCTTTGTCCATAGCGTCGCCAGGATGTATCTTATTCTGAATACCGTCGAGGCCAGCCATCAGCATTGCTGAAAATGCCAGGTAAGGGTTGGCTGTAGGGTCAGGGAAACGTACTTCAACGCGGCGTGCTTTCGGGCTGCTCACGTGGGGGATACGAATCGAAGCCGAGCGGTTGCGAGCTGAATAAGCCAGCATTACTGGCGCTTCGAAGCCCGGAACCAGACGTTTGTATGAGTTGGTGGAGGCGTTAGTAAAGGCATTCAGTGCGCGTGCGTGCTTAATGATACCGCCGATGTAGTAGAGGGCGTCGTCAGAAAGACCTGCATAGCCGTCTCCAGCAAACGTGTTTTCCCCGTCTTTGCCGATAGACTGATGCACGTGCATGCCGCTACCGTTGTCACCTACCAGCGGTTTGGGCATAAAGGTGGCTGTCTTACCATAGGCGTGTGCAACATTCTGGACGCAGTATTTTAATATCTGAACTTCGTCAGCCTTGCGCACCAGTGTGCTGAATCGAGTGCCAATTTCACACTGTCCGGCGGTACCCACTTCGTGGTGATGTACTTCAACGTCAACGCCCATTTGTTCCATAGCGCTACACATGGCTGCACGCAGGTCATGCAGAGAATCGACGGGAGGCACGGGAAAGTAACCGCCCTTGATGCCAGGTCGATGGCCCATGTTGCCACCTTCAATTTCGGAAGAGGAAGACCAGGCTGCTTCTTCAGAATTAACGCTATATCCTGCACCATGAATGCCCGAATGCCATTTTACATCGTCGAATACGAAAAATTCGGGTTCTGGTCCGAAGAAGGCGATGTCGCCAATGCCGGTAGATTTCAGGTACTCTTCAGCACGAATAGCAACCGAACGAGGATCACGCTCGTAGCCCTGCATGGTTGTCGGCTCAATGATGTTACAACGCAGGTTGAGCGTTACTTCTTCGGTAAAAGGGTCGAGAACGGCGCTGCTATCGTCAGGCATCAGGATCATGTCAGATTCGTTAATACCTTTCCAGCCAGCTATAGATGAGCCGTCGAACATTTTGCCTATCTCAAAAAATTCGCTATCGATTTCAGAGATGGGCATAGAGAGGTGCTGCTCTTTCCCGCGCGTATCAGTAAAGCGCAGATCTACCCACTTTACGTCATTTTCTTCAATCATTTTGAGAGTGTTTTCTGACATCGTTTATGTCTCCGTTAATGTAGTCATTCGATTGAGTTTATAAAACCCTTGGGTTGCGTAGCGCGTCACAGAGCTGCGACTAACCAAGGCCTAAATATCAAGTGCCAAATTTTCTGCAAATTATATGCCATCCTTATCCGGGTGTAACCTATTGATTTTGCGCAGCAAAAAAAGATAAACATCCTGCTTGTTTGCACCAAAAAAGACCATTTGAATTATTTGCGCACCTTTATGGTGCAATTTGCCCTACTTTGATTATTATCTTAATTAACCGATCCTCTTGCTGGGTGTCTACGACATGATGCCCATTGATGCGGCACCACGTAGGGATATCCTGTAACGTTCCCGGATCGGTGCAGAGTACCTCCAGTAAATCACCTTTGTTGAGTGTTTTGATTTTGTCCTGCGTCCTGATTACCGGGATTGGACAAAGCAGGCGCTGTGCATTAAGTTGATGTACCTGCTGCTTCTGGCTGGGGCTATTCATATAAACCAGGCTTTTGGGATGTCATCAGCAAGCAGTGGTGCTATCTGTAGCAGCCTAACTTCGCCATCCATTTTATCTATTTGTACTTCAACCGTATCCTCAGCTCGTCCCTGGCTGTAACGAGCAACAATGCGCGCGGCAAGGGCAAGATCTTCATCATTAGGCGTGCCGTCCACTAGCGCCAGTGGCCCAGGGTGGCTGAGTATGCGAATGTTGGTGAACTCTTTGCGATAGCCCTCAAGGAAATTGTTTTCGCCTTCTTCGCGACTAACCATTATCTTGAATCGTTCGTTAGGGCGAATATGTCGGCCGATTTTTAACAGCAGGATATCGTCCAGCTCATAGCGGCGTTCGCCTCTTGCCTGCCACAGATCGGCTAATTTTCGAGAGTAACTCTCGTCGGTTAGAAAGCAGCAACCACCTGCCGGTTGAGCAAAATCATCAAAACCAAGCTGGTGGGCCAATTCGATTTGCGGTTTACGGTTTCGGCCGTGAAAATCATAGAGCCGCTCACGGTCCACCCAGCCTTCTCTTTCGGGCAAAGTGGGGGGTAGGTTTTTGGCACAGAGTGGCCGCAACAGTCGATCTTCGGCCCCGGATTCTTTGGCAATAATAGGCATGGTGTCAGCGCGCTGTGATTTGGGGCGCTGCCCTACCACTTCGCCAGTGATAATAAAGTCAAAATCGTTTTCTTCCATCCAGGCCCAGGCTTGCGCCTGGTTAACCATAAATATCTTGCAATCCAGGCAAGGATTCAGATTTTGCCCATAACCATGTTTTGGGTTGATCACGATATCTTTGTACTGTTCAGAGATATCGATTATATGCAGCTTGATGCCCAGCTGTTCAGCCGTCCATAGTGCGTTGTTACGTTTTTCTTTCCTTTTGTCCTTTTTTCGAATTGCGTGAGTATGCCCCTCAACACAGAAGCCAGTATAGAAATTGATACCTTCGACATGTACGCCCTGATCCTTTATGACCTTGGCTGCGAGCATTGAATCGAGGCCGCCGGAGATGAGCGCTACGGCTTTGCGCTGTTCTATTTGACTTGATGGCATGGCTTTTTTTGGGTTGTGACCTGGCAAACGGCTGAAAGGGTTGCAGATTATACCTGCATCGCAAAGGGATTTCACCTGCTCTGAATGTGTCCATTGCGTAAGAAATTAGGTGTTAAGGCAGGCGATACGGGTATATAATCCGCGCCTCGCAAAATAAACTGGATTGAACAGTGATCGAAAAGCTTAGGAATATCGCTATCATAGCGCACGTTGACCACGGAAAAACCACCCTGGTTGATAAACTGCTGCAGCAGTCAGGAACCCTTGACCGCAAAGACCAGGGTGCCGAGCGCATCATGGATTCCAATGATCAGGAAAGAGAGCGCGGCATCACGATTCTGGCAAAGAATACGGCGATCGAGTGGGGCGGGTTTCATATCAATATTGTGGATACACCCGGACACGCCGATTTCGGTGGTGAAGTCGAGCGTGTTTTATCGATGGTCGATTCTGTCTTATTGTTGGTGGATGCGGTGGATGGGCCGATGCCGCAGACCCGTTTTGTTACTCAGAAGGCGTTTGATAGTGGTTTGAACCCGATTCTTGTGGTGAACAAGGTAGATCGTCCTGGCGCTCGCCCTGACTGGGTAGTTGATCAGGTCTTTGATCTATTTGACCGATTGGGGGCCAATGATGAACAGCTGGATTTCCCTATCATCTATGCGTCTGCGTTAAATGGAGTTGCGGGTTCTGAGGCAGATCAGCTGGCCGAGGATATGCAGCCACTGTTTGAAATGATTGTGGATCGTGTGCCTTCTCCAAAAGTAGATGCCGAAGGGCCTCTGCAGATGCAAATCAGTGCCCTGGATTATAACAGTTATGTTGGGGTCATCGGGGTTGGCCGAATTACCCGTGGCAAAATAGCGCCAAATGAGCCTGTGGTGATCGTGAATGCACAGGGCGATAAAAGAAAAGGTCGCGTGTTGCAGGTGATGGGACATTTGGGACTCGATAGAGTCGACGTAGCTCAGGCTGAAGCTGGCGATATCGTTTGTATAACGGGTATCGATGGGCTCCAAATTTCAGATACACTCTGTGATCCGAGTCATCCGGAGGCGATGCCACCATTGACCGTCGACGAGCCGACGGTCAGTATGACTTTTCAGGTGAACGATTCACCATTCTCGGGTCAGGATGGTAAATACGTCACCTCACGAAATATCAGAGATCGTCTGGAACAAGAATTAATTCATAATGTGGCGCTGCGTGTGAAGCAGGGGGACAGCCCTGATAAATTCAAGGTTTCAGGGCGTGGTGAACTGCATCTTTCGGTATTGATCGAAACCATGCGTCGTGAAGGTTATGAATTGGGGGTTTCACGACCTGAAGTGATCCAGAAGGAAGTGGACGGAGAAATTCACGAACCCTTTGAGCAAGTGGTTATAGATATTGAAGACAAACACCAGGGCGCCATCATGGAAGAGTTGGGCCTGCGCAAAGCAGAGTTGACCAATATGGAACCGGACGGCAAGGGGCGCGTAAAACTGGAGTTTGTTGTGCCTTCCCGTGGTTTAATTGGTTTTCGGTCGCAGTTTTTAACCATGACTTCTGGTTCTGGCATCATGACTAGTATCTTTGATCATTACGGCCCTGTGAAGCTGGGTGAGGTGGTGTACCGTCAAAATGGTGTGTTGGTTTCGATGGTGAAAGGTAAAACACTTGGTTACTCGCTGTTTAATCTGCAGGAGCGTGGACGTCTGTTTGTCGGGCACGGTATTGATGTGTATGAGGGACAAATCGTCGGTCTGCATTCACGGGGCAACGATTTGACGGTTAACCCAACCAAAGCCAAGCAGTTGACCAATGTTCGAGCTTCCGGTACGGATGAGAACATTGTTCTTACTCCACCCGTTCGACATACGCTGGAGCAGGCTCTGGAATTTATCGAGGATGATGAGTTGGTTGAGGTGACTCCTAACAACATCAGGTTACGTAAAAAACTGTTGCTCGAGCATGAGCGCAAGAAAGCATCCCGTGGAGTAAGCTAAAATAGCACCGATTTAGGGAATCGATGACTTAGTCATGGGTTCCCTGGCTCTCCATTATATTTATTTGTTTATTTCGGCTTGCCAGGTGAAGCGTCGCTTCGCTGAGTAAGGAAGCACATCCATCACTTTGCCTTCAAGCAGCCCCTGTTGCAGTCCTTTCCAATAATCGGCATCAAAAATTTCCCGGTGGTTCTCATCAAAAATTTTGCGTACCAGAGGGTTGGCTAGAAGAAAGGTACGGAACTCTTCCGGAAATACGTCATTTGGGCTAACCGAGTACCAGGGTTCTGCCGCCATTTCCTGCTCTGGGGTGCGCGGCTCCGGGATTTTTCGGAAGTTGCATTCGGTGAGCGGGCAGATCTCGTCGTAATCATAAAAGACGACTCGATTATGCCGGGTAACGCCGAAATTTTTAAACAGCATGTCGCCCGGGAAGATGTTGGCCGCCGCCAGTTCCTTGATGGCATTGCCGTAGCCATCAATAGCGACCTTGGCTTCTTTTTCTGTGGCATTATCCAGATAAATGTTAAGCGGCGTCATACGGCGCTCAACATAGAGATGCCTGATGAGTATTTTGTCGCCGCGGATCTCTACAGTCGATGGTGCGACTTTCAATAGTTCGTCGATTAACTCCTGAGAAAAACGATCCTTGGGAAAAAGAGCGTTGCTGAATTCCTGTGTGTCCGCCATGCGTCCCGCCCTTTCATGACGCGAAACCAGCATGTACTTATCCTTAACGGTTTGCTTGGTCATCTCTTTTGGTGGAGTAAAACGGTCTTTGATGATTTTGAATACCCGCTCATAGGAGGGCAGGGTAAAAACGCTCATAACCATCCCCTTGATGCCGGGCGCGACGATAAATTTGTCGTCGGTTTTTTTCAGGTGATTGAGAAATTCCCTATTAAACTCGGTTTTACTGTGACGGTTAAAGCCGATCGAGTTATAGAGTTCTGAATAGGGCTTCCAGGGCATAAGGTCTTTCAGGAAACGCACAATTTCTGAGGGTACCGGGGCGTCCACCTTAAAGTATGCTCGAGTGAAACTGAAGATAATGCTCAACTCGTCGGGATCAAAAATAAGAGTGTCTACATAGAGCTTTCTCTGTTCATTTTGCAGCACCGGTAATACAAAAGGCACGGAAAGTTCTTCGCTGATCACCTTCCCGATCAGGTAGGCAGCCTTGCTTCGGTAAAAAACCGATTTGTGAATAATGGTATAGGCGTCCTTGTTGCGAATAATATCTGCCGGTAGTTCTTTTAAAATGACATTGCGCATATTCTCTATGTCACGCTCGACATTTTCATAGGGCAATCCAAGATCAAAATCATGAATAATGCTGGCTAGCAAGTCGCGAAGGTTACCTTTTGAGTGGTAGTAATTGAAAATATTGGTGTCCAGGCCAATCGTTCTGGAGAACTGATCCTCAGAAGGGAATACAAAAAGATATTTATTGGAAATGTGTTCATGATCGAAGAATTTACAGTAAATGGAATTAAAGAATGTCTCGGCAATTTCAAAATTTGTTAAATCTTGAATTAATACCGAGTACTCCAGCTTGGCATCGGCCCAGATAGGTGGCTCCATTACATGCTCATGTGCGACTGCGAGAACCTGCTCTTTAACCGCGAGAATTTTATCCAGATACATGTTGATGCGGTCTTTAGATGCCTGCTGGCAAGATTTCCAGTCGGCATCCATAAAGCGCTGCCTCGCACCCAGTGTATATCGTTCGAATTCTGTAAAATAATTGTGGAATCCGTCGAGAATGATTTGAGCAATTTCTTTGGCGAGCGTGGGAGAGCTTTTTTCAGTCATGCTTGGTAAACCTTGGTTAATCAATTCTTCCAGCGATATGAGCCCGGATTGTAGCCTACCCGTTGCGCTGCGAACAGTTCATCAAGGCATGATGATATGATTTTGAGGGGCAAGGTGTTATTCCATACGTTTTGGGATAAGCTTTAGTGGCTTGGATATATTGATGCAGATAATGGGGGATTGATAATGCTGATGCTCTACCCGGAAGTGAAACCCTATAATAAATTTCGGTTAAAAGTGAGCGATCTGCATGAGATTTATGTGGAGGAATGTGGCAATCAGGAGGGTATACCCGCCGTTGTGGTGCATGGTGGACCGGGTGCCGGTTGTGATGCAAATATGCGACGTTTTTTTGATACGACACATTATCGTATCATTTTGTTTGATCAAAGAGGTGCTGGGCGTTCATCACCGCATGCCGAGCTTGAGCAAAATACTACGTCTGAGCTGATTGCGGATATGGAGGCAATTCGAACCCGATTGGGTATAGAGCGCTGGGTGTTGTTTGGTGGATCCTGGGGTTCCACGCTCAGTCTGGCTTATGCTCAGACGTATCCGGGTAACGTGCTGGGGCTGATTCTGAGAGGCATTTTTCTGTGCCGGGATCAGGATTTACGCTGGTTTTATCAGGATGGTGCCAGCCACATCTTTCCGGACTATTGGGAGGATTTTCAGCGTCTGATTCCACTGCACGAACGGGATAATTACATAGCTGCTTATCACCGAAGATTGGTAGGTGCTGATGATGTCTTGCGGATGGCTGCGGCCAAGGCGTGGGCGGTTTGGGAAGCACGTTGCGCTACTTTGCGACCCAATCACGATGTAGTAGAACATTTTGCTGAGCCGCATGTGGCCATGTCCCTGGCGCGTATTGAAGCGCATTATTTTATGAATCAAATTTTTATGGAACCGAATCAGCTACTGCGAGATGCCGGGAAATTGGCCGGGCTGCCTGGTGTGATCGTACATGGGCGCTATGATATGGTTTGCCCGTTAGACAATGCGGTAGACTTGCACCGTGCCTGGCTCGATTCTCATTTGGAAATCGTGCGAGATGCAGGGCATTCGGCGTTAGAGCCAGGTATTGTAGATGGGCTGATTCGTGCGACGCGCGATATGGCGAATCGCTTTCAGCATTTGATTGGTGATCTTTAGCGTGCGGGCGTTGATTCAAAGAGTGGGTTCTGCGCATGTTCAGGTAGAGAGTAGGGTTACCGGATCTATTGGTCATGGGTTGCTGGTATTTTTGGGCGTGCAAAAAGGTGATGATAGGCAGTCTGCAGATCGATTGCTGGAAAAGGTGCTTTGTTACCGCGTTTTTTCTGATGCTGATGGAAAGATGAATTTAAACGTGCAACAGGTAGCAGGTGGGCTGCTTATTGTTTCGCAATTTACCCTGGCAGCGGAAACAAAAAAAGGCTTGCGTCCGGGTTTTTCCCTAGCAGCGGAACCGGCAGAAGCACAAGAACTGTATGACTATTTTGTTACACAATCTCAATCCTGTTATGCACAGGTGGCGACGGGCGAATTCGCTGCTGATATGCAGGTTCATCTAGTCAATGATGGGCCGGTGACTTTTTTGCTGGAGGTCTAGGGGCCCCTGAATTGATCTTCACTCGCCCCATCTTCATTTGCTTTCTTGCGCCCTTGCGCCAGGCGGGCGAAGATGATGCCCGTTTCAAATAACAACCACATGGGCAGAGCCAGCAACGTTTGGGAGATGATGTCTGGCGGTGTCAGCAGCATACCGAATACGAAGCATCCGACCAGAATATAGGGACGTTTACCGGTAAGACTCGATATGGATACAGCCCCCGACATGATGAGTAGGAAGGTGGCGATGGGGATTTCGAAAGCGATACCGAAAGCGAAAAACAACTTAAGCACGAAGTCCAGATACTTATTGATATCGGTCATAATGCTCACGCCTTCCGGACCAGCACTGGTGAAAAATCCGAATACCAGAGGAAATACAACGTAATAGGCGAAGGCAATGCCGATATAAAAGAGCATCACGCTGGAAAATAGCAGTGGGAAAGCGATGCGTTTTTCATGGCTGTACATGCCGGGTGCGATAAAGCTCCATGCCTGGTGCAGGATATAGGGGATTGCGAGAAAGACGGACAGCACCAGCGTTAATTTAAAAGGTGTAAAAAAGGGCGATGCCACTTCGGTGGCGATCATCGTCGCGCCTTCAGGCAGCAGTGCCCGGAGTGGCTCCGAGACAAACGCATAAATATCATTGGCAAAATAGAATGAGCCAAGAAACAGGAGCAATATCGCAATAACCGAATTGAGAATGCGTGTTCTTAATTCGATAAGGTGAGCGACCAGAGGTAGCTTCTCGTCCTCCTGCTCTTGATCGGAGTTATTATAGTCATTCATTGCTGTGATCAGGCGCGTTGTTAGTCTTCAGTGGTGTTTGTTCTGGGCCTGGTGCTTTTTTGTTGTCCGGCAGGACCTTGCCTGTGTCAGAAATATTGATATCCAGCGAGTTATGCAATTGTTGCTGGGTTTCTTTCAGCTGCGCCATGATCTCTTCGTTGCGCAGATCCTGACGTATTTCATCGGCACCGATTTCCTGCTCCAGATCTTTGCGGAACTGAGAATAGGTGCGCCGTGCTCGCCCCAGCCAGAGCGCCAGTGTGCGAATGGTCTCAGGAAGACGGTTGGGTCCGATAACGATCAAGCTAACCAGCGCGATCAGCAAAATTTCGGCGAAGCCGATGTCAAACATGGGGAGGCTCTACTTTTTCGAATCCTTTTGTTTGGTCTTTTCAGCTTTACCTTCGATAATATCGTTATCCTGCTCTTCGAGCTGTGCTGGATCCGCTTTATCCTGGTCGCTGGTATCCTGGTCGTTGGTATCCATGGCTTTGCGAAAACCCTTCACAGCATTTCCCAGATCACTGCCAAAATTACGCAAACGCTTTGTACCGAAAAGTAAAATCACGATCGCCAACACAATTAATAATTGCCAAATGCTAATGCCACCTAAGCCCATGCGTATCCTCCGGGGATTTATTCAGGTTATATGCAAACAAATAGTAACTTAGAAAGGGGTATATAAAAAGTGCTCAATTCAGTTGCGAGAGGCCTTCTCCTCGAGTCCGGAGATGTTAAAACGACGCTGCAATTCTTCAAGAACGGCTTCTGGCGACTCGCCCAGATGACTGAGCATGACGAGTGTGTGAAACCATAGGTCTGCTGTTTCGCTGATTACCGGGCCATTATCGCCGTTTTGTGCCGCATCCTTGGCGGCCAAAATGGTTTCAGTTGCTTCCTCACCGACTTTCTCAAGGATTTTGTTTAGACCTTTATGATGTAGGCTTGCAACGTAGGAGCTCTCTGGAGACTCCTGTTTGCGCTGTTCGATAATCTGAGCCAGTTCGGACAAAAGGTTGTTCATGGTCAGGCCTCTAACGATTGTAAATATCTTCCGGCTGCTTAAGCACCGGGTCGGCAGGCTGCCATTGCTGATCAGCAAAGCGCAGATAGAAACAACTTTCTCTGCCAGTGTGACAGGCTATGCCTCCCAATTGTTCGACCTGCATTAATACTACGTCCTGGTCACAATCGATCCTGATATCATAAAGCTTTTGTACGTGACCCGACTCCTCGCCCTTACGCCATAATTTTTTCCGTGATCGGGACCAGTATATGGCGCGGCCTTCCTGAATGGTTTTCTCCAATGCTTCGCGATTCATCCAGGCCATCATTAGTACACGTCCTGATTTATGGTCCTGCGCAATTGCCGGGATTAAACCGTCTTCAGTCCACTTCAATTGTTCTATCCAGTTATCTGTCATAGTCATATGTTCGTATTTGTAAATTCCCTGGTATTATACTTCTTACGTGCCTTTGCCCACTAATAAATATAGGCCTGCGAGACCTGCAATCCAGCTCACAGGAGGTATTTGGTAAAGCTGTTCGTGTCCGGTGGTTGCGGTAATTGTCGCCAGAGCAATTGCTGCAATGCCCCACCATGCTCTTTTTTGTCTACGGCGGCCCTGTTCAATTTCTGCGGTGAGTAGCTTTAAGGTTTGCCGTTGCTGATCATTATTATCCTTAAAGCGTTTAATCTGTTGCACTACATCCAGAACCAACTGTGGCATTTCAGCGGTCTGCTCCAGCCAGTCCGGACCTTGTTCTCGCATCGCTTTGAGCAATCCGGGAGGGCCGGTGCGTTCCTTCATCCAATCTTCGAGAAAGGGTTTGGCGGTAAACCAGAGATCCAGATCCGGGTAGATTTGTCGTCCCAATCCTTCGATATTGAGCAGGGTTTTCTGTAACAAAACCAATTGTGGTTGGACTTCCATATTGAACTGTCTAGCCGTCTGGAATAGTCTTAATAACACTTGTCCAAAAGAAATATCCTTGAGCGGCTTTTCAAAAATGGGTTCACAGACGCTGCGAATAGATGTTTCAAATTCTGATAGCGGAGTATCTTCGGGTACCCAGCCCGATTCAATATGTAGCGCGGCAACCTGGCGATAATCCCGTTTGAAAAACGCCAATAAAATACGTGCCAGGTAATTTTTATCTTCCTGTGTCAGACTGCCAACAATGCCACAATCAATGGCTATGTATTGAGGTTCTGCTGGATTCTTTGTCGAAACGAAAATATTGCCGGGATGCATGTCGGCATGAAAAAAACTGTCACGAAAAACCTGTGTAAAGAATATCTCTACGCCTCTTTCTGCCAGCTTTTTCATATCGGTATTCTGACGGTGCAAAGCGGCAATATCAGCTATGGGGATGCCGTGTATGCGCTCCATTACCAACACATTTTTGCGAGTGAAATCCCAGTATATCTGTGGGAGATAGATCAGGTCTGAATCCTGAAAGTTCCTTCTAAGCTGTGAGGTGTTACCTGCTTCAATCAGTAGATTAAGTTCGTTAAAAATCGTTCGCTCATAATCAGTGACTACTTCAACCGGACGCAGTCGGCGGCCGTCTTCAGAATACCTTTGTAGCAACTGGGCTAAGGTGAATAGCAGGTTGAGGTCATCGCGAATAGTCTTATGTATTCCGGGGCGGATTACCTTGACGACTACCTCGTCACCCGCATGTAATTTTGCACAATGAACTTGAGCAACTGACGCGGATGCCAGTGGCTGGGTTTCAAACTCAGAGAAAAGCTCATTAACACTCTGTCCCAGGGCTTTTTCGATAATCGTCGTCGCCTGCTCTCCGGCAAAGGGTGGAACCTGGTCCTGCAGCCGTTTTAATTCATCAGCGATATCGTCGGGTAGCAGGTCGCGTCGTGTAGAGAGCATCTGCCCAAATTTAATAAATACCGGCCCTAGCTCTTCGAGTGCCAGGCGCAGACACTCTGCGCGAGACAGTTTTGAGGCGGGGAAAAGACGCCAGGGAGCAATAAGGAACAGCCAGCGTATTGGCGCTGGCAGTGGTGCCAGATCAAAATACACATCGAGTCTGTATTTGCTAAAAATAAAGGCGATTCTGATGAGCCTGAAAACCCGGGTCACGGTTGTGTTTCCTCTGTGCTATGAATCTTATTTGTTTGTTGAGTTAGCAAACCTAGTTTTTTGATACGTGCCGACATCCGATCGGCTGCCAAGGCTACGGTATCAATGTCATTATAAAAGGCTTCGACCTCAAGCCTGGGTGGCATGGAACGTGCCTCTTCATGCAGGTACTCTTCGGTATTTTGCAGAAGACTGTTGACCGTCTGCTGGCCCCAGTTAAGCAGCGATCGAGTCTGCTGACCGATTTCGTGTGCGGCTACATCGCCAACCCACTGTGCCAGTTTATCTTCCCAGTCGATCTCCAGATTTGAGAGAATCGATTGTAACTGGCTGGCAGCTTGAGTGTCACCGCTGACTTTTAGTTTGCGATTGAATAGGGCGTCAGATTTGTTCGGTTCGATTAACAGCTGCATAAGCGCGCTGCTATCCCCTTCAATCTGTGCGTCGGCCATTGACCCGGTATCGGGCTGGACGCCTATGCCGTCCCCTCTCAGCTGAATTAGCAGTGAAATTTGTGGTGCTGTACAGGTGATTTGAAAAGTTTTACCTTCTAATTCGCTCAGCCTGTTAAGTGTTGCGGGGTCCAGGCGCAAAGTACTGTTGAGTGCCGACTCTATGATTGCGAAAACGTTACTTTTTAGTTGTTGTTCAGACATTAGCTAAAGGGCGTCAGGGTTTAATGCCTTTGTGTATGGCAACAACGCCACCGGTCAGATTGTAGAATTCACACCGTTCCAGTCCGGTTTGCTCCATCATCCCTTTTAGCGTTTCCTGGTCTGGATGCATACGGATGGACTCTGCCAGATATCGGTAGCTATCTTTGTCGCCCGTGACCAGCTGTCCGATAGCCGGTAGCAGGGTAAATGAATATGCGTCGTAGATCTTGCTGAAAAGGGGGTTGTTTGGTTTGGAAAATTCTAGCACCAGCAGTCGTCCGCCTGGTTTTAGTACTCGAGTCAGTGAGCGTAGCGCGGCATCTTTGTCGGTAACATTACGCAAACCAAAGGCAATGGTAATACAGTCAAAACTGTTGTCAGCAAACGGCAGGCATTCAGCATTAGCCTGCACAAAGTCAATATTATTGCTGATGCCCTGGTCCAGTAAACGGTCGCGCCCGACAGAGAGCATTGAGCTATTTATATCCGAGAGAATAACCTGTCCCTGCTCGCCGACCAGCCGAGAAAAATGTCGAGTCAAATCTCCAGTGCCACCGGCGACATCCAGTACTTTGTTTCCGGTACGCACGCCGCTTAGCTCGATGGTGAACCTTTTCCAGACGCGATGGATGCCGAGTGACATCAGGTCATTCATAAAATCATACTTGTTTGCTACAGAGTGGAATACTTCTGCCACCTTGTTTGCTTTTTCCTCTACCGGGACATCCTGGTAGCCGAAATGCGTGGTGTCTTTATCGGCCATATTGCGTTCTAGCTCAATTAAAAGGAGCGCTATTGTAGCGCAGTGCCAACCACATAACTATGGGCTGATTATAAAGCTTGTTCCAAGACGAATCATTTCTGAGTGAGGTGCATTATCTGTTTGAACTGAATTTTAATTATGAATGTATTTCAGGGCACGCACTCTGTGCTAATTGAGAAATGGTTTCGGTTGACAAATTGTCGTATAACCATACATTATACCTACCTGCTTTCGGCGGCTAAATTGAGGTTTGCTGGCGATTCGGGTGCAGGTTATAGTTTCGATTAACCAATCTTTAAGGGCGGAAAAGGGTGAAGGCATCTTCAAAACAATCCAAAGATAGTGCGATAAATCTGGGGATTTTGGAAAATATCATTGGTTATCAATTGCGCAGAGCGCAGACCGCTTTGTTCCAGAATTTTGCCAGAAAGGTAGCGTCAAAAAATATAACGCCTGGTCAATTTGGTTTGTTAGTGAAGATTAAAAATAACCCTGGGATCAGTCAGACTGCCTTGGCCAGAGCGGATGGTATTGAACGATCTACGTTGGGGGAGATTATTGATCGATTTGAAGAGCGTCATCTGGTAGAGCGCCGCAAGCATGCGGTTGATAGAAGGGCCTACGCTTTGCATTTGACGGAAGAGGGTGTTGCCTTTCTTGATGAGGTCATCCCTCTGGTTTTTGAAAATGATGCCGAGATGCTGGAAAATTTTACAGCAGGTGAAGAGAAAGAACTGATAAGACTGCTTAAAATGCTGGCTGATCGGAGTGCCAGCGAGTCTTAATTGGGAGTTAAATAGGTGTGTATCAGATCGGCCGAAAAGTTTCTATCCTATCGGCCGTAGATATTTAACAGCCATGATATTTGCTTGAAAGCTGTTGTCCCATTGTAAGCTACGCTAAGTTGCCGTTGCGCTTAAGATTATCCGATTTCAGGAACACCTTTTTCCTTGTTCGAACGTGACGGTTTTACTCGAGCTGAAAAAACTACCTTAAAAGCGCATTAATTTCCCTATCCCTTCATGATGCGTCTAATCTAATATTAATGAGTTTCAAAGAGCTTCAAATCCGTGGTGTATTTTTTGGCGCGTGACGTTTCGTTGTGTGGCCATCATAGAGTCATACCGTAACGACGACGTTGAAGAAACCCTTACAATAAGGTATGCTTACATTAAATAGATACTACAATTACGCTTTTTGATCATTCCTGTTTATGGGCAGATATAGCATTCAGCTCGTTGTGGGTAGTCGCCAGCAAGTCTTTTGACCGGGGCGGATAATTTTCAGAGAGTCATGCACGGGATGATGGAGTTCGACCTGATGACGGTGGATTATAGTTTTTTAAAAGTTGTTCATGAGCAGCAGTTGGAGATGATAGAGATTCTCGAGTTGTTTGAAGATGTCCTCCTGGATGCTAACTATCAAGATAAATGGCAAGCAGGAAATCAGGAAATCAGTAGCTTGTTCCGTAAGGTTGAGAATTTGATCGCCCGACATTTAGCCTTCGAAACGGACCACCTGTTGCCGCTGCTAGACAAGAGTGGTAGCGGTCTGGTGATGCAGCGATTGCTTAAACAGCGAGAACTGATTTTAACCCATCTCGCCAAGATGACCTGTCTGATACGCGAGCTCCAGGTTAGCGATCTGGGTGTGTGTGTTTGGGATGATTTTGTTGATACTGCGCTCAGTCTGGTGCGCGCCACCTTTGCTCTGTTCCATTGGGAAGAGTTAGAATTTTTGCCCTGTTTCAGAAAGTGTTGATAGCGAATGGCCAGCTTGGGCTATTTTGCGCAGCGTCAATTTAAAGATGAATTAATATTGACTGGCATCCAGTATTGTATGATAGGCTATTAGTAAGTAACACTGACATTATGATACCAATAATATTAGGAAATTATTCATTTCTCGAGAGGAATATGGCCGGTGTTTAGCGATGCAGCGCTGTTGCTTAGCGCGATCTTAGTGAATAATTTTGTCCTTTCACAGTTTCTCGGATTGTGCCCTTTCATGGGGGTGTCAAATAAGGTAGAGACTGCGATTGGAATGGCGGCGGCGACCACATTTGTGTTGACGTTGGCTTCTGCCTGCGGCTATCTGGTATATCACCTGCTGCTTGTTCCCCTCGGCCTGGAGTACCTCAAAACTATTTTCTTCATCCTGATGATTGCCTCAGTTGTGCAATTGACCAAGATGATTATCGAGAAGACCAGTCCCATTCTGTATCGGGTTCTCGGGGTGTTTTTACCCTTGATTACGAGCAATTGTGCTGTGCTTGGAGTGGTTTTGCAGAATACGGCGAAAGAGCACACCTTTCTTCAATCCCTGATTTGGGGGTTTGGTGGTGCGCTGGGCTTCTCACTGGTTTTGGTGTTGTTTTCTTCTATGCGAGAACGTATTGCCGCCGCAGATGTTCCCGTTTCGCTTCAAGGGACGGCGATCGGTATGGTGACTGCCAGTCTGATCTCTTTAGCTTTTATGGGGTTCGCCGGGTTAGTCTAAACCTGGTGTAAATAGGGGCTTCCATTATGTACGCACTTTTGATTTCCTATCCATTGTTGTCCGCCCTGGTTGCACTTGGCAGCCTGGCGTTATTGTTTGGTGGAGTGCTCGGTTTTGCTGCGGTACGTTTTCGCGTTGAGAGTAATCCTATTGTTAACCAGGTGGATGAGCTGTTGCCTCAAAGCCAATGTGGTCAATGTGGTTATCCCGGTTGTGTTAATTATGCAGAAGCGATCGTAAATAATGATGAGGCGATCAACAAATGCCCGCCGGGTGGTCAATCGACGGTTAATGCAATAGCAGAACTATTGGGTGTTGAAGCACCGGCCTCGGACGAGGAAGGCACCGCTTCGGGTCCTGTTATTGCGTACATTGATGAAACAGACTGTTATGGTTGCACAAAGTGTCTGCGCACCTGCCCGGTAGATGCCATCATCGGTGCAACCAAGCAGATGCATACGGTTATTGATACCGACTGTACCGGCTGTGGTCTATGTGTAGATACCTGTTCAACCAACTGTATTTCAATGTACCCGGTACCGGTGACTACCAAGAATTGGGTATGGGAATTACCGGAGTATCCGGTGGTCATGGCGCGTGCAGGTAAAAAAGTATGATCAATTTATTTAAACGGTTACGGGGTGGAATTCATCCACCTGATCGTAAGCAGATGTCTGCCGAACACCCAATTCGCCTGATGCCTTTTGCTGACCGGTTAGTATTGCCTCTATCTCAGCACATAGGTACCCCAGCACATACTGTAGTAAAGATTGGCGAAAAAGTACTGGGTGGACAGTTATTGGCGGAGGCCGACGGGCATTTTAGTTTACCTGTGCATTCGCCTACCTCGGGCAAAGTGATTGGTTTTGAGGATCGTCGGGTACCGCATCCGTCAAACTTAATGGCACCCTGCATAATGCTTGAGGTCGATGGAGATCATCGCGCCGTTGAGCAACAGGGTTTCGATGATTTCGAACAGGTGCCAAAAGCAGAGCTCTTGGCAGCCATCAGATCCTGTGGTATTGCAGGAATGGGGGGGGCGGGATTTCCCACTGATGCGAAGCTGAAACCGAGAGCAGGGAGCGCGATTGAGACATTGATCATCAATGGCATGGAATGCGAGCCTTACATTACCGCTGACGATCGATTGATGCGCGAGCATGCAGATGATGTGGTTGCCGGAGCCAGAATTCTTGCTCATTTGCTGGATAACCCAGGACGCTGTTTGATTGCTGTTGAAGATAATAAACCGGAAGCGATCGCGCAGCTTCGCCAAGCGGCGTCGGGCTCTGAAGTTGAAGTGTTGGAGTTGCCGACCAAATATCCATCGGGTAGCGAAAAACAACTGATACAGTTGGTTACAGGACAAAAGCTTCCAACTGGGCGATTGCCTTCGGATATCGGCGTGATGGTGCAGAATATTACCACCACAGTTGGTGTGTTCCGAGCGATTAAGCACGGTAAGCCAATGGGGGCCAGAGTGACCACCGTGACGGGTAAGGCCATCGCTAATCCAGGTAATTACAAGGTGTTGATGGGTACTCCTGTATCTCACGTGCTTAAGGAAACCGGCTATCAACCTGAGTTATCCTCACGCTTGATTATGGGAGGGCCGATGATGGGCTTTACCATTACGGATACTGAAATCCCTATTATCAAGACCAGTAATTGTGTGCTCGCGCCGACACAGGATGAGTTTGGTGAAGTGGATACGCCGCAAGCCTGTATCCGGTGCGGACGCTGTGCGCAGGTTTGTCCCATGCAATTGTTACCGCAACAGCTTTACTGGTACTCGCAAAGTAGAGATCAGGACAAATTACAGCGTTATAACCTGTTTGATTGTATTGAGTGTGGCAGTTGTGCCTATGTCTGCACCAGCAATATCCCGCTGGTACATTATTACCGAGCTGCGAAAGGGGATATTCGGAACCGGCAACAGCAGCAGCAAGCTGCAGCGGGAGCTAAAAAACGACATGAGAAACGTATGGCTCGTATGGCGGCATTGAAGGCCGAGCGTGATGCCAAGCGCAAGCCTCGAAGAGAAAGTGCATCGCCCGATGCAGGCAAAACTGAAACCCTAGAGTCTTGATCGAGAAGCTGCTATGAGTTTAATGAATGTCAGTTCGCCGCACTTATCACAACCTGGCGATGCGGGATCAATGATGCGCTTAGTGCTATTCGCGACCCTGCCGGGTCTTCTAGCGCTCACATACTGGTTTGGCTGGGGAAGTCTGATCAACGTTGTTTGGGCGGCGCTGCTGGCAATATTTTTTGAAGCTGTTTCGTTAGTTATACGCGGGCGTAAAATCACCTTTTATTTAAGAGACTATAGCGCCGTTTTAACAGGTGTTTTACTAGGATTAGCATTGCCGCCACTGGCGCCTTGGTGGGTAACTTTGGTTGGCGTTGGATTTGCCATTGTGATTGCCAAGCATTTTTTCGGTGGATTGGGACACAATCCTTTTAATCCCGCGATGGTCGGCTATGTTGTGCTACTGATCTCCTTTCCCGTGGAGATGACCTCCTGGGTGGCGCCGCGGGATGTGATGGCAGGGCAGCAGGAGCTGCTAGGGTTTGGCACTACCATGACACAAATATTTCCCTTTTTTGGGCAGCCGGTAGATGGTTATACCATGGCGACGGCTCTGGATCTCTATAAGCAGCATCCAGGTGAGATTGTTCAGCAGTCTGAACAGGTGCAGTTAGCTTTTGGCCTATGGGGAGCTAAAGGGTCCGAGTGGGTAAACTTGGGATATTTGGTTGGTGGATTATTTCTGGTTTACCGTCGAGTGTTTACCTGGCATGCGCCAGCTGGGATGCTGGGGGCAATTATTTTACTTTCGTTATTATGCAATGGACTGCTCGGTATGCAGGTAGCCGCTCCACCGCTGTTGCATCTGTTTAGTGGTGCCACGATGTTAGGGGCCTTCTTCATTATTACCGACCCGGTGACTTCAGCGGTCAGCCTCAAGGGAAGACTGCTTTATGGACTCGCCATTGGTAGTCTTGTCTTCGTGATACGCACGTGGGGCAACTATCCTGATGCTGTTGCTTTTTCTGTATTGTTAATGAATTTTGCGGTGCCTTTCCTCGATTACTATACGCAACCTCGGTCATTTGGAAAAGCGGCACTTTATGCCAAGCGGGATAAAGGGTAGAGGCTTGAACTATGACTAATATAGCGCGATCTATGGGAGGCTCTGCACTGGTGCTGGGGCTGTATGGGGTGATAGCAGCAGTGCTGACGGTTGGGATTTATATTTCTACCAAGGATACTATTGTTGAGCAGCAGCGCATGGCCAAAGCAAGAGCCCTGACACAAATTGTAGAGGAGGGGCAGTATAATAACCAGCTGCTGGATGATCAGTTGGTTCTGCATCAGGTTAATCTATTAGGCCCCGTCGATGAAGCTTTGGCCTACATTGCACGGCAAGGCCGCGAGGCAGTGGTGGTTATTTTACCGGTCACTGTAATTGATGGTTATGGCGGTGACATGAATATGATTGTTGGAGTGCGGGCGGACGGCAGCATATCCGGGGTGCGAGTTTTAAAGCACAACGAGACTCCCGGTTTGGGAGACAAAATTGATATTCGAAAAAGCGACTGGATAGAAGCGTTTAGTGGGCGCTCGTTGGCGAATCCAAATATCGAACGGTGGACCGTCAAGAAAGACGGAGGTGTATTTGATCAATTTACCGGCGCCACCATTACGCCACGCGCTGTTGTGAAGGGCGTAGCAAGGGCTCTATCTTACTTTGAAGCTAATCGTCAGTATTTGCTTGCGGCCTTACCTGAACCGAAAGAAACACCGCCTGTTGAGCAACGTATAAAGGAGACTGTCCATGGCCAATGAAAACTATAAAGATATTGCGGCCAATGGATTATGGAATAACAATCCGGTTCTGGTACAAGGTTTAGGCTTGTGCCCATTGCTTGCAGTCACAGGCTCAGTGGTCAATGCGATGGGATTGGGGTTGGCAACAATCGCCGTGCTGACTGGAGCGAACGTTTCTATTTCACTGGCACGACATTATATTCCCGATGCAATACGCTTACCTATTTTTGTGATAATCATTGCTTCGTTTACTACCTGTATCGAACTGTTGATGAACGCCTTTACCTTCGAACTATATGAAATACTGGGTCTCTTTATCCCTTTGATTGTGACCAATTGCGTTATCCTGGGGAGAGCGGATATTTGTGCCAGCAGGGTGGCTCTATTGCCAGCGGCATTTGATGGATTGATGATGGGGCTGGGTTTTACGCTAGTACTGTTGGTGCTAGGGGGAGTTAGAGAAATGCTCGGGGCAGGTACTCTGTTTGCCAATATGCATTTATTATTTGGCCCGATGGCAGAGAGTTGGACCTGGCATCTGGTCGATCAGTATAATGGTTTTCTGCTGGCGATATTGCCACCTGGAGCGTTTCTGGCAACCGGCTTGTTGATTGCGGGCAAGAATATTATTTCCAGGCGTTTGACCAAACGTGCTTTGATTGCGCAAAAAGCGCCGGAATCAGCGGGGTAAGCGCCATGAGTGAGTCAAGTAATCTAGCGATAGAAGTTGCCTACGCTGAGCCTGGAAAACATGTCATTATCCCTGTGCAGGTACCTGAAGGCACCAGTGTTTGGGATGCAGTGAAACTATCTGGAATTCTTGAGAAAGTGCCGGGCATTGATTTACAGACTCAGAGCATTGGTGTGTACGGAAAAATTGCCCGCAAGGCAAAGCAACAGATGGTAAAAGAGGGCGACAGAGTTGAGATCTATCGGCCCGTGAATTCGACCGAATCTTAGGGGTGTATCGCAGCACTCATTGATATTTTCAGGAGATGTATATGACAACAATTAACGAATATATGACGCAGGATCATCGTCGTTGCGATGAGGTTTTTGCCAGTGCGGAAGCAGAGGTAGATCAGGGTAATTGGGAAGAAGCAACAAGAATTACCAAAGAGTTTTTGGATCACATGGAAGGCCATTTTAGAATGGAGGAACAGGTTTTATTTCCAGCACTGGAGAATAAAACGGGTATGACCATGGGGCCTACCCAGGTAATGCGACAGGAGCACGACCAGATGCGGGTGTTGTTTGACCAAATGCGTTATGCACTGGATTCGCAGGATGAAGATGAATTTTTAGGTGCTAGTGAAACGCTCTTGATCACTATGCAGCAACACAATATGAAAGAAGAGGGTATTGTGTATCCCATGAGCGATGAGCAGTTATCTGAAGAAAATGCACAAGTTCTGGATCAGATGAAGGGCGTTGTTTGACCGGTGAATAGCGAAACAGGCGAAGTATTTCTTGACCTCAGGGGATTGGAGCCTCCCGATCCCTTTGTTCGTTCGATCGAAGCGTTACAGCATTTACAGGCGGGGCAATATCTTCATCTGATACATACACGGTTACCGGTGATGCTATTTCCGGAGCTTGAACCGCGTGGTTTTGTATCTGATTCCTGCCAGGATGTGCAGCAACTGTTTCATATATTGGTCTGGCAGCAAACCGACAAGGCCGCCAGCATTAATGCAAAAAACCATCTCCAACTTCTAAAGAAAAGCTGATGAAGCTAGAAGGCCTTTCGTTACAGCAGGCACCACCGATTTCGGTGCCATTTCGCTTTTTTATTGCAGCGCCACTGTTTGGTATTTTTTCGGCTTTGTTGGTAGTTGGGCTGGGCGAGGAATCCCTGGTTTCTCGCTGGACACCGGGAACTCTGGCGATTACCCATGGATTGCTGCTGGGTTTTCTTACCAGCATTATGTTCGGTGCACAAATGCAGATGTTACCGGTATTGGCAGGTGCCGTCGTTAAAAACCCGAAGCAGCTTAGCTGGATTATTCAGCTGGCATGGATAGCCGGTGTGCTGCTGTTACAGTTTGCTTTTATGCGCGGCGAAGCTTGGGCGTTTCAGCTAGCGGCAGTATTGCTGGCGGGTGCTGTTTTGGTATTTGCGGGTTCCTCAGGAGCAGCGTTATATCGCGCAACCTCCAATATTGCATCCGTACCAGGAATGAAATTTGCGTTAATAGCCTTGTTGGTAACTATTATCTGGGGGGTGGTCCTGGGCTTGGGGCATAGTGGTCAGTTGACACTACAGCGCCCAATTGGGACGAACCTGCATTTGATGTGGGGGCTTTTAGGTTGGGTCGGTCTACTCATTATCTCAGTAGCCTACCAAGTGGTGCCGCTATTCCAGATCACCGATGCTTATCCGAAAAAGATGACACGATTTTTTACGCCAGCAGTGTTTACACTTCTGGTGTTGAGAATGCTCGCTGTGCTGATACAGTCCCAGATAGAGGCCAATGGCCAGGCACTAACTTACGTACTCGTATTTATTGATCTATTGCTGTCAGCGGGGCTTATAGCCTTTTCCCTAATTACATTGCAATTGCAAAAGCGTCGTTTACGCAAGGTCAAGGACAGTCATCAGAAATTCTGGAAAGTTGCCTGTTTTGGGTTGCTCACTTCTATTCTCTGCTGGTGGGTTGCGCGCTGGAGCGGCGATCCCTCATACACCGAGCTTGGCTTGTTCTTAAGTGTTACCCTGTTTATTGCCTGCTTTGTGATACCGGTTGTGACAGGTATGCTCTATAAAATCGTCGCATTTTTAATCTGGTTTCATTTGCAAGGGATGAATACCGAACGCATGATGGCGGGGCAGCCAGCAATCAAGGTGCCGCATATGAAAGCGGTCATCTCTGAAAAACGTATCAAGAGTCAGCTAATGCTGCTGTATCTTGCTATTCTGGTGACGCCTTTTGTGGTTATCTGGCCGGCATTGTCAAGCATACCCGCTGGAGTAGTCTGGATGGGGTATTTTTCTATGATGCTGTACAACCTCTGTTATGCCTACCTGGAATACAGGCAATATGCTGCGGGTAAAGCGGCGTAAGACCTGGATATAAAGACCTAGGCCTCACTTTTTAATTGGCAGGCTTACAAATTTTGCATTCTGATGGGCTGCTCGGAAGTGACGAGTTTCTGTTGTAAGCGGTTCCAATCGTCATCGACATTCGCTTGCATTTGCTCGACCTGCTCCGGGCTGACATGTCGGTAACGGCGCTGTCCTTTTAAGTATTCGGCGACGGTTGCAGTTTTGCTCGCATGATTGAGCCGATAACGATGTCCATCTTCAATCTCGTATAAAGGCCAAACTCCCGACTCTACAGCCAGACGAGCCAGGCGAATTCCCGCATCGTCCGACAGTCCCCATCCAGCGATACAGGGGATCAGTACGCTGATAAATTTAAAACCTCGAATCTCTTTGGCTTTGTTAACCTTGGCAACCATATCGTTAATATTGCTGGGTGAGGTGGTGGCTACGTAAGGAATGTCGTGCGCTGCCAGAATTTCAATCATATTCTTTTTACGCGAAGATTTGCCTTGCGGAGTGGAGCCGGTGACTGCCATTAATGGCGTTGATGAGCTTTTCTGGCCACCCGTATTCATATAGCCTTCATTATCGAAACAGATGTACAGCAAGTCTTCGTTGCGTTCGACCGCCGATGACAAGGCCTGGAAGCCAATATCATAGGTGCCGCCATCGCCCGCCAGACAAATGACTGTGGTGTCTTCTTTGCCTCGCGCATTAAGGGCTCTTTTTACACCACTTGCGGTAGCAGCTGTTGATTCCAGTGTGGTCTGACACACCGGTATGCCCATCGCGCTATGCGGATGCATGCCGCATATGACCGCTCCGCAAGATGGGGGGACTACGGCAATAGCGTTGGAGCCGATGGTGTTGAGTATAACGCGTAATGCAAGTGCTTCACTGCATCCGGCGCAGGCAACGTGTCCTGAAGTGAAAAAACCGTCATCTTGATATTCAGGGAAACTCATAAAATCACTCCGTCCAGACCGATTGTACGACTGGTTCTGCATTGGAATAGGCTGCGACCCACTCTTTAATTTTTTCCGGTGTTACGTTTAATCCGCTAACGCCTGTTAGCAAACCATGTAATTTGGGGGTGTTTTGCATACCAAATAGCGCTGCCTTTAACTCCTGGTGTAACACTCCTCCGAGCCCTGGAGAAAAATTCCTGTCCATGGATATGATACAGGGTATGTCTTCAAGCGCGTCACGGATTTGTTGGTAGGGGAACGGTCGGAACAAGCGTACTTTTAGTAATCCGACTGACACGCCCTGGTCACGCATTTCATCAATGGCCACTTTAACGGTACCACACATGCTACCCATGGTGACGATAACAACTTTGGTATCATCCATTCTGTAGCCTTCAATAATGCCGTAATCCCTGCCAGTGAGCTCCTTCCACTCCTTGTTCGCCTGCTCTGTAATTGCGTAGACTTGTTGCATAGCGTCGTCCATATTTCGGCGTGACTGGTAATGAGTATTCTGATCCAGCACATAGCCAAAAGATTCTACCTTTCCGGGATCCAGTAAATGTTTGGGGTTATAAGGGGGCAAAAATGAATCGACCGCTTCCTGGGACGGAACTTCAATGGGTTCCATCGCATGAGACACATAAAAGGCTTCATGATTAACCATAGTTGGCAGACTGACCGATTCGGCAATTCGATAGGCCAGTATAGTGGTATCGATGGATTCTTGCGGGGACTCACAATAGAGCTGAATCCATCCGGTATCACGTTGCGCAAGGCTATCGGTCTGATCCGGCCAAAATCCCCAGGGCGAGGCAACCGTTCGGTTGACATTAAACATTACGATTGGCGTACTGGCGCCAGCGGCCCAGTGAAGCAGTTCGTGCATTAACAGTAGCCCTTGGGAAGAGGTGGCTGTGAACACCCGGGCACCAGTGAGCGATGCGCTAATGCAGGCGGACATGGCAGAGTGTTCAGACTCTGGTGTCAACAGCTCCGCATCCAATTCTCCAGACGCTTGAAAATCCGTAATTTTTTCCAGGATAGGTGTTTGTGGTGTGATTGGATAAACCGGTATCACATCTGGACGTGCTAAACGGGCACCCCAGGCAACGGCATGATTACCGCTCAATAACATTCGATTACTTGGCTGCGTCATTAATTTACATCCTGCTGCGCCAAACTGCGCTTAAACTCATAGGAACTATAATGGCGAGATCTGATTCTCGCCATAGTACTGATTTAATCTGGACATTACCAACCCTGGTTGGCCCGCTGGCTATTGCCCTGACCTCGCACCGGTGTGCGTGGAATGGCAAATCCCCGCGTCTGTGCGGCTTTGGTAATGATCGCTGCCTTGGAGATCCAGCCCATGGCAGCGGCCAATAAACCAGCGGCCGGAATGACCAGAGACTTCAAGGCCGGTTGCCAGGTCGCCACTACCAATAATACGATTGGCAGCAAATGACCCACCAGCATTAACGGTCCCCGTAAACCCTGTATCACCGCCAGACTCGCCTGTGGTGCCTTGCTCTGCACCAACTGTTGGCTATAACGTATCCAGGTGAGCACACGCACCACCAGTAATAAAGCAAAACCCGCCATCATCCCGTCATTGACCAGCGCCGGTATACACAGCGCCAGACCCAATCCTTCCACCAGTCCGGTACTCAGGATATAGGGCGTTAACGCCGGACTTGCCCACGAGGGAATCCCCTTCGCCGCCCGTAACATCTGTGCCTGACAGTATAAATATCCCGCCGCAATCACTCCGATAACACTGGTCACCAGCGCGCCCTGCGCAGCCGGCGGATAAAACAACACCAGCGCTCCCAGGGTAAATAACGGAATCGCCAGGATCCCTTCACGGGTCATCCAGGAGGTCTCAGGATGAAAAAACAGATTCATCGAACGCCATGGCCGACCAATCTCCAACCACACCATCAATAGACCAAAGGCCACAAAGCCTAAACCCAGTACCAGACCGGTGGCATAAGGCGCGCCCGTCAATACCAGAATCGCCGTGGCGATCAGCAGACCGGTGCCCGTGCCGCCACCCATAAAGTTACAGGCCGCCCGTAAATCCCAGGAGGTTTGTAAGCGGGGCAAAGGACCCTTACCCTTAAACGGA
>JAJFKB010000007.1 GCA_021773395.1 Gammaproteobacteria bacterium
CAGGCACACCACTTTCAGCTTGCTTCAGAATTGCCATAATTTGGCTATCACTGTATCTGGATCTTTTCATGCAGAATCTCCTGCGTAAATGTTACGAGAATATTCTACTTTTGACCTCCGTTATTTTTCGGGGGGATTACCAATCTAATACACCCTTAACCTTTACTTTTTATAGATACCTTATCTATTATAGGGACTTCGAATTTTTGTGTATATTTTACGCTTTTTGTTACAAATCGTAATCATGCCACTAAATATGCGTAGCTAATCAATGCTGAAAGAAGGTTCAAAACAAACCGCAAAGAACACCTCCAAAATCAAAGATATTATGGGAGAGTGCGATGCGATTAAAACTATTTGCCGCCAGATCCGGCAGATTGCCCCGACTAACTGCACGGTTTTGGTCGTTGGAGAAACGGGAACAGGCAAAAGTCTGTTTGCGCAGCGCATATTCGAGCTTAGCAACATAACAAACAAACCGCTTATCTATATCAACTGCGCCACCCCACCTGAAACCAAAGTGGAAGCTGAAATTCTGGGCTATAACAAGAAAACACTGACCGGACACAGCGAACCAAATCTTGAACACCTTTCCGATGTCAACGGCGCGACATTACTTATAGATGAAATCAGCGAACTATCACCTGAAGCCCAGGCTAACCTGTTAGAAGTCCTTGAGCTCGTCGAAAAAATAAATTCCTCAGACACCTTGCCAGCCATAGACATTCGGTTAATCGTAACCACTCAGGATGACCTGCGCGAACTGGTGCAGAACAGAAAGTTTAATAAACGGCTATTCTATCACCTTAATGTTTTTACCATTGATATCCCGCCGTTACGAGACCGAGGCAGCGACAAATTAAAGATCGCCGAGGTACTACTTGATCAGGCCTGTAAAAAATATAAAAAGCAGGTGAATGGATTTGCGCCTGAAGCTATTAAACAGATAAGTAACTATCGCTGGCCGGGGAATTACCGCGAGTTGAGCAATGTTATAGAACGAGCAGTACTACTCTCGGATGATTCTATAATCTCAGCAGAGCAAATGAATCTGGAAAAGGACATTAATTCTCCGGCTGAACACTCCCAGGATCGCGTCCAGCACAGCAACGGTCTTGCCGAACCAATATCACCCGAGAACAACCAGAATTTATCCATGGAAGACTATTTCAAACACTTTGTTCTCGAACATCAGGATCAAATGACAGAGACAGAACTGGCCCAGAAACTGGGCATTAGCCGCAAATGTCTTTGGGAAAGGAGACAACGGCTGGGCATTCCAAAACGAAAAACGGCCGCTCGCGGCTAAGCTTATTTGTTACCAATTCGCACACTACGCCTGCCATACCTGCATTTTGTTACTTTTATTTACACTAACTGTAACCACAGGAACCAAAGCTTAAGCTCTTGTTTATAAACATATTTTAAGCACTTTATTGTTGCATTCAGGGCCGCCAATGATTATTATGTCGCCAGCTTGTTGCCGCAACAACAAAAACATAACCCGCGACAAAAACAGAATAAGGTGGGAGGAAAACTGGCGAACGCCCTTGGCCACAACAATACAAAAACAACCAAAGGGTCGGCAAGCAAATTTATGAATACGCGGTTTTTTTATGTGGCCCGCAGGATATCCAAGTAAGATTGCTATGGGGAAACCCATAATAATAAAAAGCAACAAAAGCGAGGATATTTGATATTGCCACACCCGTGTTCATAGTTTCCAAATACGGCTGAATCCCACATTCAAGGGGTTCAGCTGACGCCTTCACCTCATGCTAGCTATTCATTTACGCATTACCTATATACAATGTCCCCTTTTGCTGCTCATCGCAGTGGGCACCCGCCCCTTAATTAGAGATAATCAAAAGACCAATGTCTGCACCTAACAAGCGCATATTTTGATTCAATTTTCCAAAGAGACGTCTACAGCGAGCCAATGGACATAGCCAGCATCACATGACACCCAACTATATAACCTCCCGTGAACACCAGATCTCCACGAGTGATATCAGCTCAAATGCGATCAATGTTATCCGAACTCTGACTAACAAGGGGTTTCTAGCCTTTTTGGTCGGTGGCGGTATACGCGATTTATTATTAGACGAACACCCCAAAGATTTCGACATCTCTACCAATGCGCGCCCGGAAGAAGTGGTCAGGCTTTTTAAACGAGCCCGCGTTATTGGTCGCCGCTTCAAAATTGCTCACGTGTATTTTGGTAAGGAAATCATCGAAGTTACCACCTTTAGAGGAAGCCACCCGGACGAGCTGGACAACCATCCGCACGCAATGAAAAGCACTGCAGGCCAACTGCTGCGCGATAATATTTACGGGTCGCTGGAGGAGGATGCCATTCGGCGAGATTTCACCATAAACTCACTCTATTATGACCTTAATAATAATCAGCTGATTGACTATACGGGTGCTTTCGACGACCTGAAGACGCAAACATTAAAGGTTATCGGTGATCCAGAAGAACGTTATCGCGAAGATCCAGTGCGTATGCTCAGAGCAATACGTTTTTCAGCCAAACTGGGATTCACTATCGATCCAGATTCCGCTAAGCCTATTGCCGAATTGGCTTCACTATTACGCAATATTCCTCCCGCCCGGTTATTTGATGAATGCCTTAAGCTTTTCCTGTCCGGGACGGGCGAGAAGACCTATCAGCTGGCAAATCAGCACCATCTCTTTATCCACCTATTCCCGGAAACCAGCCACTGTCTGAAAGCACATCATAACCAGGCTCTTATAGAGCTGGCGCTTACGAACACAGACAAGCGAATTGCTGCAGGCAAAGGTATCACACCCGCTTTTCTCTTTGCTGTCATGCTGTGGCCTCCCATGCAACAACACCTGGAAGAATACGTTAACAAAGGTTTGCGGACATCCGAGGCATTGCATAAGGCCAAACACCAGGCACTCACAAATCAAATAAAGCACACCTCGATTCCGCGTCGTTTTAGTTTACCCATGCGCGATATCTGGGATCTTCAATACCGACTGGATAGGCGAGGCGGAAATCGCGCATTTAAACTACTTTCGCACCCTCGCTTTCGTGCGGCCTACGATTTCTTACTACTTCGGGAACAAAGCCAGGATACCTCTACCAAAAACCTATCGCCAGGGCTGGGCCAATGGTGGACTGAATTTCAGGATGCCGATACGCCAACACGTAGTCAGATGGTTAGCGCGTTAGGCAAAGGAGGTCGCCAACATACACGCAGGAAAGCCAGCGTGCGTAAGAAGCGGGACTAAAGTCCAAGATGCCTACCCGTTATCATTCAGTTTATATAGGACTGGGCAGCAATCTCGAAAACCCTTGGGAGCAATTGCACCAGGCGGTTTCTGCAATCAAACAGGTACCGGATACTAAATTTCAAGCGCTCTCAAATATTTACAAGAGCTGTCCCTTGGGCCCTCAAGAGCAACCAGAATTTTTAAATGCGGTGGCGCTGATATCAACCGCATTGCCACCAGAAAAGCTACTGGATCAGCTGCAAAGAATAGAGAAGCAGCAACATAGAGTCAGGAGCATTCACTGGGGACCACGGACCATCGATCTGGACATCTTGCTCTATGCCGATCTGATTATTAAAAGTAAGCGCCTGACTGTCCCTCACCCAGAGATTGCCCAACGCGATTTCGTGCTCATACCCCTTGCAGATATTTGTCCTCATCTGGTTTTCCCTGGTGGCGTCAGGTTAGCCGATCTCATAAGAGCTAAACCCCAGACAAACATCCAGCTTTACAAATCAGCTTCCGTATTTTTCGAGAATCAATGAGCTTCGCCACCGCTCTGACAGTTGCTGCTAAACGTGCTTCTTGTAGTTAATCCAACGAATCATTACAATGAGCCCCTTACTATCCCGCCCAGAGCTGAGCGCCCATTATAGTGAAGTCCATTTCCCAGCAATATTTTTCGCGCCTTAGGTAGACAATCGTGATACCGGCGAGGAGTTGAGTTATTCATGAGCAAAGTATCGTTATCCACTTTAACCAAACTTAAAGCCAATGGCGAAAAATTTGCCGTATTAACAGCTTATGATGCTACATTTGCACAACTGATTAGTCAGGCTGGAATAGAAGTATTACTGGTGGGTGACTCACTGGGAATGGTCGTGCAGGGGCGCGCAAGCACCGTCCCGGTCACCATGTCAGATATGGTTTATCACGTTCAATCGGTAAGCCTGGGCAACCAGGGTTCAATGGTGATGGCCGACCTTCCCTACATGTCTTACGCAACCACCGAAACTGCCTTATCAAACTCCGCGAAACTGATGCAAGCGGGGGCTAATATGGTAAAGCTTGAAGGTGGGGAATGGCTAACAGACACTCTGTATCGATTAAGCGAACGCGGAATACCTGTGTGCGCACATATAGGGCTGACTCCTCAATCGGTTGATAAAATTGGCGGTTACCATGTACAGGGGCGCCAGCAGGAAGATGCCGCGAAACTGGTGAAAGATGCACTGGCCTTGCAGCAGGCTGGAGCTGACATCCTGCTAATGGAGTGCATTCCAAGCACACTCGCAGCAGAGATTTCAAAGCAACTTACGATTCCAACTATCGGAATTGGGGCGGGGCCAGATACTGACGCGCAGGTGCTTGTGTTGCATGATATGCTGGGTATCGCTACTGATTACGCACCGAAGTTTGTAAAAAACTTTTTGGCAGAAACCAATTCCGTGCAAGAAGCTATTAAGAATTATTCAGAAGCGGTTAAAGCCGGGACTTTCCCTGGGCCGGAGCACTGCTACCAAAATTAAACTTTCTCAATAAAAGAAAAGCTATTTAATAATGCAAACCTTTACCCGAATCAATGAAATTCGTGAGGTGCTCACTAGCGAAAAACGTCAGGGGCGTACCATCGGCTTTGTCCCTACTCTTGGCAACCTGCACGAAGGCCATATGGCGCTTATTAGAGCTGCCAGAGCACAAGCCGATATAGTGGTCGCCAGTGTTTTTATCAATCCGATGCAGTTTGCTGCCAATGAGGATCTTGACGCCTACCCCAGAACCCTGGGAGCAGACCAGGAGAAATTAATTAAGGAGGGCACAGACTTTCTGTTCGCCCCTACTGCCAGAGAAATGTATCCGGAGGGTGTAAACACACAGATTATTATCCCCGTATTATCCAATATCCTCTGTGGCGCCAGCCGACCCGGTCACTTTACGGGGGTCGCCACCATCTGCACCAAGCTTTTTAATATCGTTCAGCCAGATGTTGCCATGTTTGGTGAGAAGGATTTTCAACAGTTAACCATCATTCGCCACATGGTTAATGACCTTTATATCCCTGTAAAAATCGTAGGCATTCAGACTGGCCGGGCGAAAGACGGACTTGCCTTAAGCTCACGCAACACCTATCTTTCGGCAAATGAAAGAAAATCGGCACCGGTATTGTATCAATGCTTATTGGAAACCAAGCAAGCCTTAGAGCAGGGGGCACGCGATTACTACCAGCTCGAGCTACAAGCCAATTCCACTCTGAAACAAGCAGGCTTTAAGCCAGACTATTATCACGTAATGAATCGAAACACGCTCGAGACACCTACTTCCGCGGACAAACAGCTTATTGTTCTTGCTGCCGCCCAGTTAGGAAAATCAAGGCTGATCGATAATTTACAGATCGATCTGTAAGTAAATTCATAAAGAACTTAACCTTGATGCCACACAAGCAACGCTGCCCTTGGTTGGATCTTTCAAAAGCAGACTATGTGGATTATCACGACCGGGAATGGGGTGTACCTGTTTACGACGATCAAAAAATGTTTGAATTTCTTACTCTTGAGTCCGCGCAGGCCGGGTTAAGCTGGTATACGGTGCTGAAAAAGCGAGAGAATTACCGCAGCGCCTTTAATCAATTCAATGCTCTAAAGATGGCAGAATATGGTGACAGGGATGTTGACCGTCTTATGCAGAACTCAGGAATTATCCGTAACAGACTCAAAATTAGTGCTGCAATTAACAACGCCCGATGCTTTCTCGAGATCCAGAGCAGAGAGGGTAGCTTCGCCAACTTTCTATGGCAATTCGTCGACGGTCAACCTATCGTAGGCGAAAGATATTCGTTAGAGGATTTCCCAGCTACGACTAATGAGTCGCAAAAGATGAGTATGGAGTTAAAACGTTTGGGGTTTAAATTTGTCGGGCCGACCATCTGTTATGCCCATATGCAGGCTTCCGGGATGGTAAATGATCATTTGATGGATTGTTTTCGACGCAACGAAATACTGGCCGACAACTGAGGGCGCCTGAGTCAGCGCAATTTAATGGTGCGCAGCGGCTACCAAACACTAAAAACTTTGATTTTTCTTGAGGTCAGAGCAGGCCGAATGATCGACCCGCTCTTCACATACAGCTATTCCGAAACTTCCTGCTCTTCGCCAGAGCCATCCGCTTCTTCTTCCAGTTCCTTCATGCTGAGCTTGATTCGGCCACGGCCGTCTACGTCCAACACCTTCACTTTAACCTGCTGTCCTTCCTGCAAGTAGTCGGTTACCTTTTCGACCCTTTCTTTGGCTATCTGCGAAATGTGCAGCAAGCCATCGGTACCCGGTAAAACTGTAATAAACGCTCCAAAATCAACAATGCGGGCAACTTTACCCTCATACACCATGCCTACTTCAACTTCAGCGGTAATCTCTTCAATACGCGCCTGAGCCGCATTTGCCGCATCCTTATCGTCCGCGTAAATCCTTACCGAGCCATCATCTTCAATATCTACCTGAGCACCGGTTTCTTCACAGATAGAGCGAATAGTCGCCCCACCCTTACCAATAATATCGCGGATTTTATCCTGGGGAACTTTCAGATTAAGCATAGTCGGCGCGTTATCTGACAAGGTTTCGCGAGACTGTGAAATCACTTTCGCCATTTCACCTAAAATATGTATCCGTGCCTCATGCGCCTGCTCCAGCGCCACTTCCATAATTTCTTCTGTGATACCCTGAATTTTGATATCCATCTGCAGGGCAGTTATTCCGTTGCCGGTTCCGGCAACTTTGAAATCCATATCGCCCAGATGATCCTCATCACCCAAAATATCCGTCAAAACCACGTGACGATCACCTTCCTTAACCAAACCCATCGCAATGCCTGCAACTGGTGATTTTAGTGGCACACCTGCTTCCATTAGCGCTAAACTACTGCCACAAACGCTGGCCATTGAGCTAGAACCGTTTGATTCAGTAATTTCAGAAACCACACGGATGGTATAGGGAAACTCTTCCACGTCTGGCAACACTGCCTCGAGACCACGACGCGCCAAGCGACCATGCCCGATCTCTCGACGCTTAGGACCACTCATAAAGCCAGTTTCACCCACGCAGAAAGGAGGGAAGTTGTAGTGCAACATGAAGTTGTCGTGCGCCGTACCTTGCAGTGATTCTATCAACTGCGCATCACGCATCGTACCCAATGTTGCAACAACCATTGCCTGCGTTTCACCACGGGTGAAAAGTGCGGAACCGTGAGTCCTGGGCAATACGCCGATTTCCACCTGAATCGGGCGCACTGTTCGAGTGTCACGACCATCGATGCGCGGTTGTCCGCTGAGCACACGCTCGCGCACCAGGTTTTTCTCCACAGCACCAAAAGCACCGGAAACCTCTTTGGCACACAGACCCGACTCTTCATTGGCAAATTGCTCAGTCACCTGACTACGAATTTCATCAATACGGCCGTAACGTTCCATCTTGTCACTAATTTGATAAGCTTCACTGATTGCCGCACCATAGCCGGATTGAATACTCTCTTTCAGGTCAGTATTTTCCGCAACTGGCTTCCAGTCCCAAGCAGGATTGCCTGCTTCTTGCGCTAGCTCGTTGATGGTACCAATCACTACCTGCATTTCCTGATGCGCATAAAGTACCGCACCCAGCATCAAATCTTCATTTAATTCCTGCGCCTCTGACTCGACCATCAACACCGCATCTTTAGTGCCGGCGACAACCATGTTCAATTGCGAGATATCCAGATCGGTTTGACTCGGATTCAGGATATACCCTGAATCGTCACTGTACCCAACTCGCGCAGCGCCGATAGGCCCACTAAATGGAATACCAGAAATCGCTAAAGCTGCTGAAGCACCAATCAATGCAGCGATATCAGGATCCTGATTTTTGTCAGATGACATAACGGTACAGACAACCTGCACCTCATTCATAAATCCTTTTGGAAATAGTGGACGAATCGGTCGATCGATCAGACGAGAAGTCAGCGTTTCCTTCTCAGTGGGACGCCCTTCGCGTTTGAAAAAGCCACCAGGTATTTTCCCGGCCGCGTAGGTTTTTTCTTGATAGTTCACCGTCAACGGGAAAAAACTGGCCCCTTCATTAGCGTCCTTTCGCCCAACAACAGTCGCTAACACAGCGGTATCACCCACTGTTACTAGTACTGCCGCTGTAGCCTGACGGGCTATCCGGCCCGTTTCGAGAGTGACGGTGTGACCGCCGTACTGAAATGTTTTCTTTACCGGGTTCACGGTATTACCTCAATCTTTGATCGAAAGCACCGACAGCAGTCTTCTACTGCCGCCGGCGTTCTCTTAGTTTATTAACGACGCAAGCCAAGTCGGCCAATTAATTGCGTATATCGATCTACATCTTTGCGTTTCAGGTAGTCCAGTAACTTGCGTCGCTGGTTCACCATGCGAATCAACCCTCTACGAGAATGGTGATCTTTTTTGTGATCCTTAAAGTGTGACTGCAAACTTTCTATATTCGCCGTCAGCAGTGCTACCTGTACTTCTGGAGAGCCTGTGTCCCCCTTTGCCAACTGGTAATCTTTAACTACTGCTTCTTTCTGTTGTGCTGATAAAGCCATTTTTATTACTCCTATTAATATGCATATTTACATTCACTATCACCCCCGTGCATATTTACAGAGGCATAGCATTAAAATCAGGATATGAAACTATCAGTTCTCACCCCGTTGTAACCAGACGTCGCGGCGCTACACGCCCATCATCCAGTATTTCACCGACTCCAAGAAAACGATCTGCTTCGTCGGCTTCTTTGTTAAGCAATACCACCGTCCCCCGCACCTTGGTATTAGGTACAAAAACAGGTTGCCCCTGCTTAACGTAATATGTCATTAACTCAGATAAAGCAATTTCAGGTAGATTATCGACTGTCGCTGCGGTCGGCAACAATAGCGTATCTAGCTGCTGATTACGTTCAGATATAGATTCAGCTGCCGAAACAATCTGCTCTAACCCTTCCATCCGATGCATGGTCGATTGCCCCAATCCGCCAACAGCGGTCCGCCTTAACGCAATCACATGAGCACCACATCCCAGCACTTCACCAATATCTTCTACCAAAGTCCGCACATAGGTACCCTTGCTGCAATGAACCTCCAGGTCCATTTCATCCGGGCGCAACTCCAGCAAGCGCAAACTAAAAATCTTAACCTGCCGCGGCTTTCGCTCAACCTCCAGGCCTTGTCTTGCCAGTTTGTAGAGCGGCTGCCCCTTGTGCTTAAGCGCAGAATACATCGAAGGGATCTGCTCAATTTCTCCTCGAAAACCATCCAGCACTCGCTCCAGCTGATCTGCAGAGAATTTTTGAACCGGCCTCGTTTCCAGCACATCACTATCCGAATCCCCGCTTGCCGTGCGCTGTCCAAGCTTAGCGGTGGTTCGATAGATTTTATCCGCATCAAGCATAAACTGTGAAAACTTTGTTGCTTCACCAAAACATATAGGCAACATGCCAGTTGCCAAAGGGTCCAGACTACCCGTATGACCCGCTTTAGCTGCACTAAAAATCCGCTTTACTCGTTGCAAGGCATCATTTGAGGTAATACCTGCTGGTTTATCCAGCAAAAACACCCCATTTACAGCCCGACCACGATCACGCCTTCGATAATTTCTAGCCAACTACTCTTCCTCAACCGCATTGTCCGGACGTTTCCGATCCTTACTTACTGCTTGATCTATCAAGGCAGAAAGCCGCTGCCCACGAGCAACACTTTCATCGTAATGAAACCTTAAATGGGGTACTGCACGTAACTGCACCCGTTTTGCCAATCGCGTGCGCAAAAAGCCTGCAGCCCCAGACAGTATCTTTAGCGTTAACTCAACCTCAGCACTGTCGGCTTGCTCTAGCACCGTTACATAGACCTCAGCATAAGACATATCCCGACTTAGCTCCACAGCACTCACAGTAACCATCCCCAGCCGCGGATCTTTCATCTCCAGCTGGATCAAGGTTGCAAGTTCTCGCTGAATCTGATCAGCTACTCTTTGTGTGCGGCTATATTCGGACATTTCTACCTTTGCCTTTGAAGCCAGCTATTTAAAGCGTTCGTTCCACAACAATCAGATCAAAGACCTCTATCTTATCGCCTACCCTTACGTCCGTGTAGTTTTTAACACCGATACCACATTCCATGCCATTACGCACTTCATTAGTATCATCCTTAAAGCGCCGCAGCGACTCCAACTCACCCTCATAGATAACCACATCATCTCGTAATACCCGTATCGGCTTATTGCGAAAGATCGTACCTTCAATCACCATCGAACCTGCAATTGAACCAAATTTAGGTGACGTAAATATGTCACGTACTTCAGCCACACCAACGATAGTTTCTTTGTACTCCGGCGAAAGCATACCCGAAAGAGCGTTCTTAACATCATCAACAATGTCATAGATAACACTGTAGTAGCGTAAATCAATACCATTTTCTTCGATTACTTTTCTCGCTGATGCATCCGCACGAACATTAAATCCGATTACCACGGCGCCAGTCGAAACTGCCAGGTTTGCATCTGTTTCCGAAATTCCACCAACACCACTGGAAACAATAGCCACCTTAACTTCTTCATTACCAATGTTTTCCAGCGCAGTACTCAGTGCCTCCAGGCTTCCTCGCACATCGGTTTTCAGTACGATATTCAGCACCTGCACCTGCCCTTCACCCATATTGGCAAACAGATTCTCCAGATGCACTGCCTGCTGTTTAGCTTGCGTTGCCTCTTTATGCTGTTGTCTGCGATATTCAGCAATCTCACGGGCCTGTTTCTCGTTCTTAAGTACGAAAAAATCATCCCCGGCATTCGGTGTACCCGTCAACCCCAGCACTTCGACAGGAATAGAAGGCCCGGCACTTTTTACCGGTTTGCCGTTCTCATCCATCAATGCCCTGGCTCGACCATACACCTGGCCTGCAAGAATGATAGCACCCTGCCTAAGGGTTCCATTTTGTACAAGCAGTGTAGCGATGCCACCACGTCCTTTATCCAGACGCGCCTCAACAACAACTCCTTTTGCAGGCGCTTCCGGCACAGCCTTCAGCTCCAGGATCTCAGCCTGTAACAACACCGCCTCCAGCAGCTGATCAACACCTTCACCGGTATGCGCAGAAACAGGCATAAATTGAACGTCGCCACCCCACTCTTCAGGTATCACATCTTTTGCGGCAAGCTCGTTCTTGACTCGATCAACATCTGCCTCTTCTTTATCAATTTTATTGATCGCCACAACCACAGGTACTCCAGCAGAACGCGCGTGCTGGATTGCTTCCTCCGTTTGCGGCATCACGCCATCATCTGCCGCTACCACCAGAATTACAATATCCGTCGCCTGAGCACCACGTGCGCGCATTGCCGTAAAAGCTGCGTGCCCTGGCGTATCAAGAAAACACACCATGCCCTTATCAGTTTCCACATGATAGGCTCCGATGTGCTGTGTAATACCACCGGATTCACGCGCGGTTACTTTCGTTTCACGAATATAATCCAACAATGACGTCTTGCCATGATCAACATGTCCCATCACCGTTACTACGGGTGCACGTGCCACCTCTTTTCCTTCGTAGCTGATTTCACTCAAAATTCCCTGCTCAAAATTCTTAGGCTCCTCCAGCTTATACTGACGGCCCATCTCCTCTGCCACCAATACTGCAGTTTCCTGGTCGATGGCCTGATTAATAGTCGCCATCACATCCATTTTCATCAAACATTTAATGACATCGGTCGCTTTCACCGACATACGCTGTGCTAATTCAGATACTAAAATAGTCTCCGGAATAGATACCTCCTTAAGAACCGGCGCAGCAGGTTTTGAGAAACTATGCTGCTGCAGGAACTTGGTTGGTTTCGCCAGTTTTGGTTGGACATAAGATCTCTTAGGGCCGGGACGCTCTATATCTTCCTCATCAGCCTCTTCTATCCATTTCTTCTTAGGCGCTTTAGATTTGGCTACCTTTTTCGACTTCTTGTCAGGCGCTTTAAGCGCTTCGATTTCCTCGCGTTCCAAGCGTCGTCGTTCGTGCTCTGACAGTTCCTTGATTTCAACAGTTTCATCTTCTTCAGAATCTGTTTCCACCTCATCTTGAATAGGCTGTTGCACCTCAGGCTCCGACTCCACCTCATCAGCCTGTGCTTCCCGAGCTTCCTCTAATGGCTGCTCAATCTGTTGCTCTTCAGCTACAGTTGCCTCGCCCTTCTCTTTTGCCAGCTGCTCCGTCTCTTCCGCCTCTCGCTTCGCCGCCTCCTGAGCAGCAATGATCGCCTCCTCTTCCTGACGGGATACTTCCACCTCTAACATCTCAGCACTTTTTTTAGCTTCCAGCGCACTGCGTTTTACATAGGTACGTTTCTTGCGCACCTCGACATTGACAGTTTTCGCGTTACGTCCCTGACCTGCGGAGGATTTAAGTTGTGTTGTAACCTTGCGCTTGAGCGTAATCTTTTTCGGCGTATCCGTATTTTCCCCATGACTGCGCTTTAAAAAAGCTAACAACGTCTGCTTTTCATCATCGGAAACCAATTCTTTCGCCGTGCTATGCTCAAGGCCAGCTTCTTTCATTTGCATAAGCAAACGATCAACGGGAGCGCCTACTATTTCGGCTAGCTTTGCTACCGTTACTTCTGCCATTCTCAGCTCTCCTGTACCTTTAATGCTTGTACCATAATAAAAAGGCTTATCTAGTTTTCTTCATTTTGATCGGCAAACCAAGGCTCTCTCGCCTTCATGATCAGCTCACCAGCACGCGTTTGGTCAATACCTTCGATATCCAGCAGCTCATCAACTGACTGCTCTGCCAGATCTTCCATCGTAACGATTCCCTTGCTCGCCAGAATATAGGCAAGGTGTTTGTCCATGCCTTCCATTTCTAATAAATCCTGAGCCGGCTCTTTACCCTCTAACTCTTCTTCAGAAGCAATGGCTTGGGTCAACAATACGTCTTTGGCTCTGGCTCTCAACTCATTAACAACTTCTTCCTCAAAGCCGTCAATTGCCATCATTTCCTCAATCGGGACATAGGCAATTTCTTCGAGTGAAGTAAAACCCTCTTCGACCAGCACCGCGGCAAAATCTTCATCCACATCAAGGCGTTCCATAAAACGCTCAATAATAGACCCCATCTCCTGCTCTTGCTTGGCTCCAGCATCCTCTTCGGTCATGACGTTTATTGTCCACCCGGTTAACTCACTGGCCAACCGAACATTTTGACCACTGCGTCCAATCGCTACCGCCAGATTGTCCTCAGCCACCGCCACATCCATTGAATGCGCCTCTTCGTCCATGATAATGGATTCGATTTCTGCGGGCGCCAGTGCATTAATCACCAATTGCGCGGGATTATCATCCCACAACACTATATCAATTCGCTCACCTGCCAGCTCATTGGAAACCGCTTGAACTCGGGATCCTCGCATACCTACACAGGCACCTACCGGATCAATACGCCCATCGTTGGTTTTGACTGCTATTTTAGCCCTGACACCAGCATCACGTGCCGCAGACCTAATCTCCACAACCTGCTCGGAAACTTCCGGCACCTCGATTTTGAATAGTTCTAGCAGCAACTCCGGAGCGGTTCGACTTACAATCAACTGTGGTCCACGCACCTCAGGATCTACCGTCAACAAAAGCGCGCGAATCCGATCATTCATACGAAAAATTTCTTTGGGTATCATCTGCTCGCGTGGCAACTGTGCTTCTGCGTTATTCCCCAGATCAACAATAATCTGATCGCGCCCAACTTTCTTTACTGTACCGTTAATCACCTGGCCAACTTGATCCCGGTATGCATCAACCACCTTGGCTCGCTCTGCATCCCGAACCTTTTGTACTATAACCTGCTTGGCCGTTTGTGCGGCGATACGCCCGAATTCGATATTTTCTATCTCTTCTTCCCAGACGCCGCCGACCTGCATTGAAGAATCTTTCTCATGGGCCTGCTCGAGCGTCAAGTGCATCGAAGACATATACTCCAGCTCGTCATCCGGCTGACCCTCATCCCAGACCGTCCAACGTCTGAAGCTTCGATAATCGCCAGTTTCCCGATCAATCGCTACGCGTATATCAACCTGCTCTTCTTCACCATAACGCTTGCGTGTTGCAGTCGCCAAAGCCAGCTCAATAGCTTCAAAGATAATCGACTCAGGTACACCCTTTTCGTTTGAAACGGCTTCTACTACTAATAGAACCTCTTTACTCATCTCAATCTGCCTCTTAAGAAACCCAGCTAAAATCCATCATCTAAACTGGGGTACTATATTTGCTTTCTCGATACTCTCTATGGGTAAGACATACTCATGCTCATCTACCCGAAGCATTAACTCATTATCCTCTACACCGCTGATAATACCCTTAAAATTTCTTCTGCCTTCAAATGGCTGCCTCAATCTCACCTTTGCTCGCTCACCCACATACGCCAGATACTGATCACTTTTAAACAATGGCCGATTCATACCAGGCGATGACACCTCAAGTACATAATTCCCTGCAACCGGTTCTTCTACATCAAACAGCCCACTCAACTGTCGACTCACCTCTTCGCAATTCAGCAGCGTCACACCATTTTCATGGTCGATATAGATTCGTACAATTTTCCTGTCATTTTGAGACAGCTGCTCAATACCCCACAGCCGCAGGTCCAATGCCTCAACTACCGGCTCGACCAATGCCGCCAATTTTGCATCTATACGCACGACTTACTCACCTCAATATTCGCCAGATGAAGCAAAAAAAAATGGGCGCAACCGCCCAGTTTATTCGCTCTCAGCAGCCCTATTCCGTGTCTGCTGAGAAACAAAAAGCCCCTAAAAAGGGGCTTCTTACAAAACTTAATGGCTATCCCGCAGACGGCCAATTTTAATTAATAAGCACAGCGCGGGATTGTAAACGCTTTCCCTAACAAATTCAATGAAGTTTTAGCTTAGCTTCAGGCCCACCCCTTCCGGGCTCGCAGAGCCCAATCCTTGTTTATTTTCTTTCTATTTCAACAGCCCAGCCTATACTTAACATTACAAAGTTGCTTCTGTGACAAAATTATCGCCCGGATATTGAATATACAACAGATTAAACTGCGACCCAAATGTGTGGTGAGGTATAGGGGATAAGCAGAGAGATGATTTGCGGGGTGCTCATCAAATGAAGTTCGCTAGACTATGCAAACGCTGCCTACCAATTGCCGCAGTTCTAATTATTGGTTTTTCTCTCTCGTTACTCGCACAAAAAAATATTGCCTCGAAAGTCCACCAGCAGCAAATGTCTGCCTTAAAAACGCTTACATCAACCTTTACAGCCAAACTTCAGGGCGAAAAAGACCGCCACATTGCGATATTGAATACACTGGAAACCGTTTTAAAAAACTCTCCTGTTGCGAGTCACTCGCAATTACTCGACAAGCTGTCCGCACAGGTTATTCAGGATATTCCCGCGATAGAACAGATTTTAATCATTCAAACCCATGATACTGGAAACAACGATAAAGTCACTATTAACGCCGCAGGTCTTGCCAACCAACCTTATACTGTCCTATATCGGCACCCAAGCACCTTATCCAGGCATACATCGGCCGACTCAAAAAGAGTTTACGACTATCGCCCCCTGACAACTGAGTCAGATGAACAAAACATAGCCTATATTGTGCTGAACATTAACGTGGACTCAGCGTTTTCCAGCGTCCTGAGTGGCATCGCTCCACAATGGCTGGATATTTTTGTTTATGAGAGTACCGCCTCAGGTAAACAGGTTCCTTTTTACTCCTTCACGTCAGTGCAAAAAGATAACCCCAAGACAAAGATACCTGAAGATCCCCGGAACCTGGACAACCCCTATTTTATGTTCCAGGAAAACGCTTTGAAAACCGATCGCAGCTTGCTGTCCATTTTATACGCGCCAATAAACAACAGCTTTTTTGAGCTTTCAAGAATAGCCGACTGGGGTACGCTTCTCGCTGGCACGCTTTTCACGCTGATCGCCGGATTTTACCTGCACACGCTGCTTAAAAGGCATCAGGTAATTAACAGACTGGTGGAAACGCGTACCCAGGAACTGTCAGAAACCGCCAGCACTCTTAGTAAAGAGTCCCTGCAACGCAACGAACTTTTAAAACAGCTAAGTGCCTCCGAAGCCCGATTAATAGGACTCATCAACTCCATCGATGGCATGTTCTGGGAAAAGGATATCATCCATAACAGGTTTACCTATGTCAGCGAACAGGTTGTTGATGTTTTTGGATTCTCTGTGGAAGATGTGCTGAATAATCCGAATCTTCTACTGTCCCTATTGCAACCCGAGTCTCGCGAGCAATTCGAAGAGGCTATGCGGCGGGCTGAAGAGAACCAGGGGCCCAAGCAAATTGAGTTGCAATCGCGAAACAAGGACAACAATCCCATTTGGGTGCGCTTAATCTATACGCTAGCATTTGAAAACGGGCAGCCTGCAAAGCTTCGCGGGGTCACCATGGACGTTACCAAGTACAAAAAAATGGGCGCGGAAAGGGCCAAACTACATGATGATCTGGTGCGCTCACAGGAAGAACTGACTTCGCTGGTCAACTCCATTGACGGTGTACTCTGGGAATTCGATAAATCGGCAAACAGATATACCTATGTCAGCGCCCAGGTTGCACATATACTGGGGTGTAACAAGCAGGATCTGCTACAAAACCCTAGCTATATTCAGGATCGAATCATTACTGAAGACAAAGAACGTGTCCACCAGGAGGTTTTGCAGATCCTGAATAAAGGAGCAAAGAGCCGACCGGTTGAGTTTCGTATGATTAATGATCAGGGTAAAGCGATTGATATTCGCAACCTGTATACCCCGATTATTGAAAACGGAACCGTATCAAAGTTTCGCGGAGTGATGCTTGATGTGACTAAAGAAAAGAAGATGCAGGAAGAGCACGACTTTCTCTCCATTCAATTAAAGCAGGCACAGAAACTGGAGGCTATCGGACAATTGGCTGCTGGTGTAGCACATGAAATTAATACACCAACTCAATTTGTCGGTGATAATATACACTATCTTCAGGAAGCGTTTTCCGAGCTGAAAGAGCTTTGCCAGCTTTATGCGCAACTGATCGATGCGCTAGAAAAAGGTGCCGATACCCAAACTGATCTGGCAAAAATTAAAGCCTATGAGCAGGATATAGATCTGGCATTTCTATTTGATGATATCCCAGCATCCATAGAGCAATCACTGGATGGCACCAACCGGATCAGGGATATAGTAAAGGCCATGAAGGAGTTTTCGCATCCAGGCTCGGCTAGCAAAGAAAAAATCGATCTAAACTATGCCATAAAAAGTACCATTACGGTCGCCCGTAATGAATGGAAATACATCGCAAAAATGGAAACCGATTTTGATGACAGCCTCCCCATGGTCTCCGTGCTTCCGGGTGAATTTAATCAGGTGATATTGAATATCCTGGTAAATGCCGCACACGCCATAGCCGAGCAGTCGGCATCCAGCGAGCAACACCTGGGTACAATCAGAATCGCCACGGCTCGAGAAGGTGATATGGCACATATTAGCATCAGCGATTCGGGCAATGGCATTCCCGAGAAAATGCGGGATCGGATTTTCGACCCCTTCTTTACCACAAAAGAGGTCGGGAAAGGAACAGGGCAAGGCTTGGCCATTGCCTTTTCAGTGATCGTTGAGAAACATCAGGGACAGATAAATTTTGTAAGCGAACATGGCAAAGGCACCACATTTCACATTAAAATCCCCATCGAAAATGCCGACAATACAGATCTTGAAGAAACTGAGACTGAACCCTCGGCAATGAGCGACCAGCAAGCATCGCTTAGCAGTTAATTAATGAGTTTATTTTTGAGCGTTACCTATGAACCGTATTTTATTTGTGGATGATGAATCCAGTATTTTAAGTGGATTAAGAAGAATGCTTAGGCCCTATAGAAAGGAATGGGATATGGCATTTGCTGAAAGTGGCGCAGAAGCCCTGCAACTAATTAGTGAAAACCCCTTTGACGTTGTCGTAAGCGACATGAAAATGCCAGGCATGGACGGCGTTGAACTTTTGACCAAAGTGAAAGCACTTAATCCGGATTCGATTCGAATCGCCCTATCCGGACACGCCGAGATGGAAATGCTGTTGGAAAGCGTGCAGGTTACCCACCAGTTTCTGGCGAAACCTTCCGACGCAGAACATATCAGGAATGTTATATCTCAGGCCTTAGCATTAAGAGATATGCTCAACGATGACAAGTTGCGAGCCTGTATTTCCAATATCGAAATGTTACCCAGCCTGCCGGATCTCTATACCCGCGTGACCGCCATTGCTGCGTCTCCGGAAGGTACGCTGAGAGATATCGGTCAGGTGGTCGCAGAAGATATCAGCATGAGCGCCAAAATATTGCAGATGGTAAACTCAGCTTTTTTTGGTCTCGCCCGGGAAATTTCTTCTCCTGAAGAAGCCACCACCATATTGGGGCTTGATGTAGTTCGCAGTTTGATCCTGTCTGTTAAGATTTTTAGCAGCTGTGAACAGGCTTCGAAAATACTGGATCTCAAAAAACTCAACGACCATTGCCACCAGGTGGGCATGCTGGCAAAAGCCATTGCTACACAGGAAGGTATGAGCAAAAAGGCCTGTGACTTCTCTCTCATGGCCGGCATGATGCACGATATTGGCAAACTGATCCTCACTACCGCTTACCCGGAACAATCGGCAAAGATCTATCAAAATGAGGCCCACACGCCGGAATGGCAGAGTGAGACTAATATTTTTGGTATTTCTCATGCACAAATAGGTGCCTACCTGCTAGGTGTTTGGAACCTCCCTAACCCGGTAGTTGAAGCCGTCGCTTACCACCATATGCCTGAGAAAGCGGTTGACCACCGGTTTTCGCCTCTGTCGGCGACTCATATCGCTAACCTGCTAGTAATCGAGCATAGAGATAAACTGCAGGGCATACAAAATAATACCCTGAACGTTAGCTATATCAGCCGCTTCGCCGATGAGAATAAACTGAATCAATGGCGCGCGCTGGCCAGTAAAATCCTTGAGGAAGCAGAGTAAATCGATATGGCTGAAAAAATACTATTAGTAGATGACGAAAGTAATGTCCTTGACGCCTATCGGCGCAATTTACGCAAACAATTTACAATCACCACTGCTGGAGGTGGAGCCGAAGGCCTCGAAGCAATAAAAAATGAAGGACCATTTGCGGTAATTGTGTCCGATATGCGCATGCCGGAAATGGATGGCGTAGAATTCCTGTCGCGTGCAAAAAAACTTGCACCCGATAGCGTGCGTATAATGTTGACCGGCAACGCAGACCAACAAACTGCCATCGACGCCGTAAACAAGGGCGATGTGTTTAAATTCTTAAACAAACCCTGCACGCCCGAGGATATGGCAAAGGCGCTAAACACCTCGATCAAGCAATACCAGCTAACCCAGGCGGAAAAAGAGTTACTTGAAAACACCCTAAAAGGGAGCATAGAAACACTGGCTGAAGTCCTTTCCTTAACCAGCCCTCACGCCTTCGGTCGGACAACAAGGCTAAAACGGAACATGACTGAGGTCGCTTTAAAGATGGGGCTTCCTAACCAGTGGGAACTGGAGTCTGCAGCCTTACTCAGCCTGATGGGCTGCGTGACGCTGCCTGATGAACTCACGAAAAAGGTTACTTCGTTGACTCATTTGAGTGACGAGGAGTCCAGCCTGTTTGAGCGTCACCCGATACTGGGTGCGCAGTTGATCGAAAAAATTCCGCGAATGAAAACCGTTGCCAATAGTATTAAATATCAGCACAAATATTTTGACGGTTCAGGTTTTCCGGAGGACGATTTAAAAGGCGAGCTCATCCCCACGGGAGCAAGAATACTGAGAGTACTATTGGATTTTGACTTACTGGAGTCTGCAGGCTTGCATCCTGCCGTAGCCATTGAAAAGCTGGAACGACGTGCTGAAAAATATGATCCCAACGTTATTGCAGCTTTAAAGAGCTGCTATACGGACGCTTCTGATTCTGAAGAAATTGAGGTAACCGTGCATCAGGCCGACGACTCCATGATTCTTGCACAGGATGTGGTCACCAGCACCGGAGCACTTCTAATGTGCAAAGGGCAAAAGGTGTCACCGTCTGTAAAAGCACGTCTCATCAACTTTTGGCAAAATCGCACCATTGGGCCAAAGGTTAAGGTTTTGGTAGAAAAGGATAAAACGGCTTAGTGCGGGGTAGGTTGAGCTCCCATGCTGCCTTAAAGAGTCCATCATGGGAGTGCTTCAATCAAAAGTGAAGGCGATGGCGGTTAACGGGAAATCATCGATAAATTTCCTGCACCGTAATTATTAATGTGCATTTTTAAGTCTACTCTGCCAGGGGCAGTCGCCAATAACTCTCTAATATCCTCAGTTATTGTTTCTTTTGTGTAAAGTTGGTCATAGCGCAAATGCGGCGTTGATTCCCGTATAAACAAGCGACTAATAATATTCATCACCTCGCCCAGATTATCCAAAATCGCCGGGCTTGCTTCTTTGCAAAGAATCACATCCTCGGCGCCGCCCTTTGGCAACATGGTCAGGGACGAACCTGCGAAAGCGGCAAATTCAATATCACAAACACATACGGCAGCCAACTGATCATCAGCATCAATGTATGAACCAATAATGTTGCCCTCTTCTACGCCTGTTACAGGAGCACCTTCTTCGACCGTCAAACCGTCGAACAACATGCCCATCATACTGCGCACCTCCCCTTCATCGGGTATATGAAACTCAGCCATAATATTCCTCAGTCATTTAAATTTTATTAATTTATGGTCCGCCGAAAGTCTAGGGTCCCTAGATATATTTCCCAAGCGCCTCTTCAAACGAAGACTCGGTAAAGGGCTTGGAGATAAGAAACTCTGCACCAGCGGCCATAGCCTGACTTTTCATTTCAGCTGATGCCTCTGTCGTAATAAACCCAAAATTTGGTTTGATATCCTCTTCAGTGAGCGCCTCCAGGAACTGCATACCCGTCATATTCGGCATATTCCAGTCACTGAGCACCAGGTCAGGCTCTTCCTCCCTAACCGCTTCCAGCCCCTCCACCCCATCACTTGCTTCCACAATATCGCTTACATCCATGCCAATCATTCTAAGCATCCTTTTCACCATCATACGCATGGCAGCGCTATCATCTACAACCAGTATTTTCATAACTTCCCCTAATTACTCCACATATTAAAAATTTAAATCACCAACAAATAACTAAATCCATTGCCTCACCCTATTCCTTTAACTAAACATTCTTCAACCCAGTTCCATTAGCCTCGCATATATCTGGTTTAATGGCTCAACCATGATGGCTGCGCCAATCGCTACTGCTGACCCGGGCATACCCCACACAACACTACTTTCTTCATCCTGTGCAATGGTACTCGCCCCGGCATCTTTCATCTCCTTAAGTCCAATCGCTCCATCTTTTCCCATACCGGTCAGCAGTACTCCGACGGCTTTTGATCCGACAATTTCTGCCACAGTTCTGAATAACACATCTACCGAGGGCCGGTGTCTGTTGACGGGTGGCCCGTCATCCAATTTACACCGATAACCATTACCATCCCGCTCTATGAGCAAATGTTTATCACCTGGCGCCACATAAACATGGCCCGGCAATATCGGTTGGCCATGCTGCGCCTCACACACCTCCATTGCAGTAATTTTATTTGCCCTTACCGCAAACTGTCCACTAAAAGCCTCAGGGATATGCTGCGCGATAACAATAGCTGGCGTAGTGCTTGGAAGATGCTTCAACACGTCCGTGATCGCCACCGTCCCTCCAGTCGAAGCACCGATAGCAATAATCGGCTGCAACCCCTTACTTTGAACGCCACTTTGACTACCTAATTGCTGTTTATAGGAAAGATCCACGCGCGCATTTGACGCATTTTGAATCGACCGGCTTTTGTGAGCCAGCTGAATGCTCTGCACCTTACTGCGGGCACTGGCCGCATTCACAATTTTTTCAATAATTTCTTCCACATACGCCAAGTCATGCATTCGGTCCAGCTTTGGTTTTGCAATAACATCAATCGCACCCATCTCCATCGCTTCCAGGGCGACGCTAGCGCGATCCTCCACCAAAGATGAAACCATCACCACAGGCGTAGGCTTCAGGCGCATAATCTTATCCAGGAATGTCAACCCATCCATTTTTGGCATGACCACATCCAGGGTCACGACATCAGGATCAAGCCGTTTGATCAACTGTCTGGCTTCATAGGGATCCGAAGCAGTACCAACCACCTCCAACTTATCGCTGCTGTTAAATATCTCGGATAGCAGCCGTTGCATCAGCCGGTCGTCATCCACGATCAACACACGCGCAGCGTTCACAATCTTTTCCCCAGTAAAGGCATCACTCTTTTTCATTCCTTCCTATTAAAAAAGTTCGATCGCACCTGCTACTGGCTTTTCTTCAATTTCATGCAGGTAGTTCAATTCGCGCTCGACAATGGTGTTGTTACGCAATGATTTCAGCTTCTTCATTCTGACTTTCCCTGTTTTTGGAAAGAAATTTATTTTACGAGGAAAAATATCGCCCGTATTTTCAGCAACGACCGCATACCCTTCTCTTGCTAAAAACTCCGCAACAAATTTAATATTTTTAGCACCGACATTAGACATGTTAGAAACGATTTGACCACCGCCGAATACTTTTATTTTCAAATGCTTACGCCTACCGCCCTTATTCAAAATATCATTGATTAATTTTTCCATCGCAAAATTGCCATAGCGTGTAGCACCACTGAGCGCGGCAGTCCCCCAGCGCCCCTTATCATCACCAGCTTCAGGCAACATAAAATGATTCATCCCGCCGACACAGAAAACCGGGTCATAGACACAAACGGAAATACAGGATCCTAAAACGGTGGTAATCATTTCATTATGGGCTGTTACATAGTACTCGCCCGGCAAAATCTTCGCTGCCACAATATTATTATTGGTAGCATCACGATAGCGCCTGATATGCTTGAATTCATCATAGCATCGCGGCAAATTCTCTTCGTTGTGTCGAATCATCTTAGGCATAACTTACCCGCTGTGCACCATTAACTCGTTGGTAGACCGTATGCCCTATCAAATCATACTGGCTTGTGACTCGGTATAGACTTTCCGAGTGTCCTAGAAACAGGTGACTCCCTTCCATCTGCAATTCGCAAAATCTTCCTATCAATCGCTTTTGAGTTTGATCATCAAAGTAAATCATTACATTGCGACAAAAAATAATGTCGAAGTGATTTTTCAAAGGCCAGGGGCTCATCAGGTTGAGCCGTTTAAAATGGATCATTTCCTGGAGCTTCGGGCTAACTTTCACATTGGAAGAGTTATCTCCACGCCCCTTATAAAACCAACCTTTCACCCTGTGACCAGGCAACCCTTCAACACGGTCGACTGAGTATACGCCCTGTTTCGCTCGCGCCAGAATATTAGTATCAATATCTGTTGCCAGAATTTTAATATCCCACAGGCCAATTTGAGGAATGGCCTTTTGCAAACTGATCGCTATAGAATAAGGCTCCTCTCCGGTGGAACAGCCTGCCGACCATATGCGCAGCTTTTTGTGTGCCCCCTTGCTCTCAATCAATCTCGGCAACAACTGATTTTCCAGGTATTCGAAATGGTGCGGCTCGCGAAAGAAAGAGGTTAGGTTGGTCGTGATGGCATTAACAAAGTGGGTTAATTCTTGCGTTTGCCCTTCACTAATCAGCTCACAATACTCACCAAAATTTCTCAATCCCAACTCTCTTAACCTTGGGCTGAATCGACGCCGAACTAACTCTTTCTTCGATTCGGATAAGCTGATACCCGTATGATCATATACCAGGCTCCTCAATTGATTGAAATGCCGCTCAGGTAGATCAACCTTAGAATCGGCCATCATCGCTAGAATAATTCAGTTTTTGACTGCACAGGGACACCCTTATACAGCCTTTTTTTATCTTTATTATTTGGTTGGGTCCGCCCCTGCATCAGGTTTTCTAACTCCTCTAACTGCTGCACCGAATACAGCGAAGCATGATCTTTTATAATACTGTCACTGTAAAGCAGCTCTGCAGTGTCACCCGCAACGTACTGCGCCAAACCATTTAAGCCGTCTGTAACAGCCATTAGCCGCTGACACATCCGGTCATAAAACTGAAAAGCAATCACTGCCTGAGCATATATCTGCTCTCGACTGTCCGCGGCCTGATTTTCATCATCACCAATAGATGCGTCACCCTGTAAATCGGCCAACTCAGCAAATAGTCCTGCTAATTCGTTATAGGGTGTTTCCGTATCCTTTAAGGACACCTGTACCTGCGCAGCCAAAAGGCGTAAAGCCTCAGCAAGCTCCTCTGACTGCAATGGCAGATCAGGCAGTTTTTTAGCTTTTACAGGTTCATTGGGGCTCATTATTAATCACTTACTCAACAATTTCTCTATGATCCAATTAGTTCACTTCGGCCATTTTTTCATTAGCAGTACCAAGGTTCAAAGTACCCGACAAATCGAGCATTGCCGCTGCGTCCACGATAGCGCTGGATACCGCCGTCCAGGTAAATCCTATATTTTTAGATTTTGCAAAACTCGACAACGAGCATAACAGCTGAAGTGACGCCGTATCCGCTGAATTGACAGCGGCTCCATCGACTCTGATCTCGCTGACATCTTTGCTTAACAGCTTTTGTAAAAGCTCCTTTTTAAGCTGCGACACCGACGCGATACTCAGAGGCGATTCCAGCTGTAACAGCGCCCGCTTATCTTTGACTCTGATATGGCTTTTATGCCCGGATTTAGCTCTATTAACAGCGTCCGACATACCCAGATCTACTCCTGTTTCAGTATCCTAATTATCTAATGCCGAATTGTCAGCACTGCCCCGGCGCTAACAAACCCGATAGCCGCCACTAAAACTCTTCCCAGTCATCATCATTGCCAACAATATCTGGTGCGTTGACAGTTTTCTGAACTGCCGCTGGGTTGGGACTGGTTTTGGCTGCGCCCGGATCAGCCCAGGGACGATTACCAGCACGTCGTTCCTCTTCAACCGAGACACTTCTTTCCATCTCAAAGGTTTCCAGGAAATTCTGGTCCATCGTAAAAAACCCCACTCGGCGATCCAGTTCCGTTGCCTGCTCACCCATGGTCTCGCTGGCAGCCGCTATCTCTTCAACTAATGCAGCGTTTTGCTGAGTCATCTCATCCAGTTGTGTAACGGCTTTATTAACCTCCTCAACGCCTGCAGACTGCTCGACACTTGCAGCCGTGATTTCTGAAACAATATCCGAAACCTTTTTCACAGATTCGACAATTTCATCCAAGGTTTCACCAGACTTATTAACCAAACGGGAACCTTCGCCGATCTTATGTACACTATCCTCGATAAGCTCTTTGATCTCTTTCGCTGCAGTGGCGCTGCGCCCCGCAAGATTCCTGACTTCACCTGCAACTACAGCAAACCCTCTTCCCTGCTCTCCCGCCCTCGCGGCTTCTACAGAGGCGTTCAGAGCCAGCAGGTTGGTCTGAAAAGCAATTTCATCGATTACTCCAATAATGTCAGCAATTTTCTTGCTCGCATTATTGATTTCTCCCATCGCCGTGATCGCACTACTCAGTACATGACCGCCAGTTTCAGCAATTTCACTCGCACTACTTGAAAGCTCGTTAGCCTGCCTCGCATTCTCAGTATTCTGTATAATAGTACTGGTCATCTGCTCCATGCTGGAAGCTGTCTGTTGCAATCCGGCAGCCTGCTCTTCGGTTCGCTGACTCAAATTCGAGTTTCCTTGCGAAATCTCATCGGATGCGCTTTTTACAGTAGCAGCACTTTGCTTAATATTACCCACAACATCACGCAATCTAACCACAACCTCATTGGTGTGCTGCTTTAACAAATCAAACTGCCCACTATATTCCGAAGTAATTTCCTTGGTTAAGTCCCCAGAAGCGGTCGCTGCCAGTACTTCGCCTACATCATCAACCACGCCTTCGATAATCTCTAACATCCTGTTTACACCCTGACTCAAGCGTAAATAGAACCCTTTTTTACCTTCCAGATGAATACGTTCGCTAATATCACCGGACAGAGATTTTTCGACAATGCTCTGTACTTCATCTTCAATTTGAAGTTCCTGGGTTAGATCCATCCACTCCACAACTGACCCAAGTCTGTTGCCTTCTTCATCGCTAACCGGGTTCATCGTCACTTTAAATGTACGTGCCCCCAACTCGACAGTTTCTGTGTGAGAGGCTGATAATTCATCAATAAGCTTTTTCTTGCGTTCCGGATCACTGTGAATTTCGCTAATATGAGTACCAAGCAACGCTGAAGCACTAAAGCCGGGAATATCCAGTTTGATATCAGCTTCCGCGTTTTCGAATAGTTTCTGAGCCGCCTCATTAACATAAACCACTTCATGCTCAGTATTTGAGATCATCACCGAAGCATCAACATTATCCAGCCCTTGACGAATACGCGTATTTTCTTCGAACAGATCACTTTCTTCCTGCTGACGCCGCAAAGTCGCCTGCATGACTTTCAGCGCACTCAGAAGCTGTCCCATTTCATCATTGGACTGCACATTAATCTCAGAATTATAGTCACCCTCTTCTATACTGCCGAAAATTCGAATCGCCTTGTCTAGTGGATTAGTAATAGCCTTGATGATAAAAAAGGCTGAGGCCAGCGCCATCAGCAGGCAGACAAGTACTATCCCCAAATTCCCATACAGCGCATTTGAAAACCCGCTAATACGCTCTTCCAATAAAGAAACAGCAAGGGGAGGTGTCTTCTTAGCCAGCACCTGCCAGGCACCAAGCAATTCAGCGCTACGGTTATACACATCTGAAGGCGTCGTTGGTCCCCTGTTTTCTCCCAGCACGTCTGATCGAACCATGGCAACGAAAGCATCACCCGCCGATATAAAAGTGCTCACATCAGAACCCAGGTGCTTTTTAATCTCAGCATTGTAGGAGCCGGCCACATCATAAACACGCTTGGTTTCGGTCAACTTACCTTCTATCCGATCCAGTAGAATTTTATAATCCAGCCTTTGACTCTCTTGCAGCTGTCGATAAGTGGTGACACTCACGAGCTGGGCCCGCAGATTTTCTATATCATCGATAACTGATGGCAGTTTGTGCACGATAGCATCCATCAGGTAATAGCTATCCAGATCTGGATCCATCAGCATTTTTGAGCTGTCACCAATTTTTGCAATCAAATCTCGGATGATAAAGATCACATCCTGGTGCCCATAAAAACTTTCCTCAGGACCCTGATCAACATGGCTGCTTTTTATCGCATTCCATTCAGTTTTAATCTCATTCCATAACTTGGTGGTACCAAGAATTTCTCCATGTTTTTTATCGATGGCGTCGACCGCCGCGATATCCTGCTTTATCTCATTTTCTTTTGCGGGAATGTTATTCCAGAACATCTGATCGCTATTTGAACCTGCCGCCAGTGTGTTGTGTTCAGCGACATTTGCCATCATGATTTGCAAAGGCACTATATACTCAGTCCCTGAAATTTCCTTCTCGGCAAAATTGATACCTTCCTGTTTTGCACCGAGAAACAATGTCCCAAGCACCGCTATCGGGATCGAGATGAGCCCTAATATAAGCAGAAACTTATAGGTTAATTTCAGGTTTTGTAAGAACTTCATTTCTTTTCCCCTATTTCTCTTGCACAACTCTTAAGCATTAATCCAAATATTGCGTTAAATACACCCGAATTTTTTACTGGATAAGTTGATCCGAAACCAGGCCCAGCACGCCCTCATTAACCAGGCCATCTACCTCAAGTAGAATCAGCATCTTGTCCTGCACAGTAACCAGACCCTTGATGTAATCTGTACTTATAGTACCCCCGAAATTCGGGGCGGGCTTCAGCTCGTGGTGATCCACGTTGTAAACCTCGGATACAGCATCTACAACCAGCCCCACCGCTCGCTCTTTGTCGTGTTCAACCACTTTGACAACGACAATCACCGTCGCCGGCCCGTAAGACACATCACTCAAAGCAAACCTTTTCCTTAGATCAATAATGGGCATCACCGCACCACGCAGATTAATCACACCCAGCACAAAATCAGGAGTATTAGGTATTGGTGTCACTCGGGTCCAGCCCTGGATACCCTGAACTTTGAGAATCTCAACGCCGTATTCCTCTCCATTTAGAAGGAACGTCAGATACTGTTCACAATCCGCACTTAGATTGATTTCTGCGTCTAAATTTTCTCTTTGGGCTACCGTCATCACTTACTCCGATATCTCGCTTTTTAATCTAGGATGCAATTGTCGCCATCCGATCAATTGCTTCATTTTTAAAATACAGGCGCATCAGGCTTGGAATATCAAGTATTAGAGCCACCGCACCATCACCTAAAATTGTTGAACCCGACAGGCCATTTACGTTTTTGTAATTCGTCTCAAGTGCTTTAATAACCACCTGCTGCTGATCGCAAAGATCATCCACAACCAGGCCATAGCGTTTTCGGTCAGCCTCTACGACCACCAAGAGCTTGTTCGCCAGCCTGTTTGATTCTGACACCTCCTCTTTCTCTTCATCTTTCTCTTCATCTTTCTCTTCCTGGTTATCAACTTCAACGTACTGTTGCCAGGTTTGTTTTAAATCCAGTACTGGAATAAACTCTTCACGTAATCGATACACTGTTGAGTCATTGGCGATAAAACTCAAACGTTCAGGGTTAATGAGTACCGACTCAACGATTGATAACAAAGGAATAACGTAGGTATCGTCCCCTACTTTGACTAACTGCCCATCCAATATTGCCAACGTTAGCGGCAGGCGAATGGTAAAAATACTACCAACACCCGGGTTAGAATGAACGTCGACGCACCCGCCCAAATCTTGAATATTCCGCCGGACCACGTCCATTCCGACACCTCTTCCAGAAACATCGCTCACCTGTTCCGCAGTTGAAAACCCTGCCTGGAAAATCAGGTTATCAATGGCATCATTGCTGAGCTGCTCGTCTTCGCCCACAATCCCGCGTTCAATTGCTTTTTCCAATATGCGCTCACGATTCAGACCAGCCCCATCATCTTCAACCTGGATGACAATATTTCCGGCCTCATGTGACGCGCTCAGATGCAGCACCCCTGTATCCGGCTTACCCGCTGCTCTGCGCTTTTCAACGGTCTCAATGCCATGATCAAGTGAATTTCTAACCAGATGAACCAAAGGATCACCTATCTTTTCCAATACCGTTTTATCCAGCTCAGTCTGTTCACCGCTGATCTTTAGTTCGATTTTTTTGTTCATTTTTAAGCCCAGATCACGAACCAGGCGAGGAAAACGACTGAAGGTTACTTTAATGGGTAGCATGCGTATTTGCATCGCGCTTTCCTGAAGCTCTCGCGCATTACGCTCCAACTGCTCCAAACCATCTCGCAGTTCACCCAGAATACTATCGCCACAGTCTTTGCTGTATCTCACCAGCATCGATTGGGTAATAACCAGCTCACCCACAAGGTTTAGCAGGCTATCAATCTTCTCAATATCAACCCGGATGGAACTCGATTCCTTATTACCACCCGTTTTTTTGCTTGAATCCACATCCGGTTTAACCGGCTGCTTAGGGACAGCTACCTTTGCAACTTTAGGCACCTCACTGTCAGGAGCGAGCTCGGCTACAGGTTTTTCTGACTGTTTTGGTTGGAGGTCACCCGAGTTACCGATCGGCACCACTTTCGGTTCTGCCAGCTCAACATTTTCCAGTTGGGCACCCACTACTTTATTAATAATGAGCTCACACTCATCAACTACCCACTCAAAAATCTCTCTTATATTGCTCTCAGGCTCCTGCGTAATCAGACGCAGCGTCCAACCAATATAACAACAGTCGGGATCCAGCTCTTCAAAAACGGGTATCTTTGATGTATCGGCGGTTACCTTCAGCTCACCAAGCCCAGCCAGTGCGCGAAAAATTCTGCTCGGTTCGTTGCCGTTTTGCAGCATGCCCGGGTGTGGTTGAAACTGAATTTCCCATTCCGAATCGGCCTGCCCATTCTCTGTCGGCGTGTCGCTATCCAATTGTTTTGTTGGCAGGGCGGGTTCTTCGCTAGTTTCTGCGCCCTCTGCAACTGCGGCTTCATTGTCTGATGACAGTAGTATTTCAATGCGTTCTTTCAGCGCATTGATTCTCGGCTCATCGTAGGGAGAACTGTCTCTGATTGAATCCATCATCGCTCTCAGGCAGTCAACGGTCTCAAGTAGCAATTGAACAGCTTCCTGCGTTACGGAGCGTTTGCCTTCCCTCATCTGGTCAAGGATTGTTTCAACACCATGAGTAAAATCAGATACTTCCATGAAACCAAAGGTACCTCCGCCACCCTTGATCGAGTGTGCGGCGCGAAAAATATCATTCACAACTTCCAGGTCTGCCTCTCCTAAATTGAGATTCAGCAAGCCTGCCTCCATTATGTCCAGACCTTCTCCGCTTTCTTCCAGGAAGATCTGTTTGATTTCCTCCATACCTTCGTCGTCAAACATGCTACTCTTCTTCTCTCGTAAATGGCTGAAACTTCCTTTCGCGTTTTACATACAACTCCTTCTGTATAGCTGGTTTAACCCAATACTCTAGAAACTATGTTTAATAGTTGATCTGGGTCAAAGGGTTTAACGATCCAACCAGTCGCACCGGCGGCTTTTCCCTTCGCTTTTTTCTCATCTCCCGATTCAGTAGTGAGCACCAAAACCGGGGTAAACTTGTAATCCTCCAAACGCCTTAGCTCGGAAACGAGTGAAAGCCCGTCCATCTCTGGCATATTGACGTCAGTAATCACCAAATCAAACAACTGTTTTTTCGCGGCTTCTAAACCAGCGACTCCATTATCTGCTTCAACTGTTTTATAACCTGCCCTGTTTAAAGCAAACGAAAGCATGGATCTCATTGAAGGCGAGTCATCTACTGTAAGAATGGTCTGCATTATTATGTCTCTGATTTATTACACACATTTAAGCCCCTGGGGACTTATCTATTCCGGTATTAATAAAGATTAGTACGGGATTATCGGAAATCAACTTTCTACCAGGCATATTCCCTTAAAAACGCGATTTATTGCAGTATCGTAGTAACGACCAACAATAAACTGCAGATTAATCCGTCAAACTAAGAACACAGGCGCAATCATCGAGAAAAGAAATAGCTAGGGTTATTAATACCCGAGTAACAAAGCAGACACATTTGGGAACCTCTGAATATCTCCTTGATCCCTCTGGCGTACAGAGCGTTTGTAGATCAAGACGGCTTTGCGCAGTAATGTCCAGACCTTGCAAACAAAGCCAACGCAGAGCTACGAATGCTCTGTAAGCCCCGGAGGGCGAGGCATTAAGGAGATATTCAGAGGTTCCCTGGCAAAAAGCGGCTAAAAAAGTGCAATAAAAAAGGCCTACGCCGAAACGTAAGCCTTTTTTATTGTTGGTAGCGGGGGCCAGATTTGAACTGACGACCTTCGGGTTATGAGCCCGACGAGCTACCAGACTGCTCCACCCCGCAACAATTACTTAGAAACTGTCCAATCAGGCTCTGGTAAACCCTGTTTCTATCTATAGAGACAAACCAAATATATGGCTTGCCCGAAAAGGAGAGCGAATTATAGGGAGCTTGTACCAGTCGGTCAAGTGGAAGCTCTACTGATTTCTAATATTATCGAAAGATTTGGTGCCGAAGGCGGGATTTTAATTATCTGCCTATCTTACTATGCCCTAACGAAATTTCTCCGATTCAATTTTTAAGACATACCGGCAAATGTACCGACAAAGCTCAAAGTGCTTTCTGGGAATTGAACCGGGGCGGGATTGGCAGGTTGAAAATTCACATTTCGACTTTTTTCACTGTCTGGAATCGGCCATTAGCGGACGTTAACTATTTCTGATCTTATTCAAATAGGGTCAGAAATAGCTGTATCAACGTCGTAAAGCGACTGAATCTGATCTAGAAAGATGTTCTGACCACCGTAACTCGGATGACGAACCTTAAATACCTTACAGCGATCCTCGAATTTTTTTGCTGCATTTTCTGCGTCATTTCCTATCGCAATTAACCTTTTTGGTCTGAGAAAACCAATGAGATTATCTAGCAACTCTTCTCCTGCTTTCCGCTCTCTGGAATTATGAGCACGGTTGCTAAACGGAGAACCAGATTCAAACGGATGAAGAGGAAATACATTCCATAGAAAGACGGGAGAAGAAACTTGAGAAAGAATACTCCAGATCACTGCTGCTGTTCGTTCTGGAACAGCATCTCCTTTTGTAAGTCGGTCAAAATCAAGCTGCCATCTACCAACATGGTGACAAAAATGAACATCATCTGTTAATGCTAATCCAGTTCGTCTGCCACCTCTATACCCCAAATCTCGACCTATCCAAATTGCATCGACTTCCACTTGGCTCGCGGCCTCTAGCATTTTCTTTAAGATCGCTCGTCGTTTCTTAGGGGCATCAAAATAATCATATATTTCACAACGCTCAGAATATGGATTAAATGCATTATCGAACTTTAGATTAGCCAGCTCTTTTACAAAGCCTTCAGCTTTCATTACTCTCTCCTATCGGTCGGTATTCGAGCGTTCTAAGGTCTCGATTTCCAACTACTATTCCGCCATTGTTTTTTTTCAATTCTCTAAATACTGCATAACCCTGGAGAATAGCATTTTCCCATAGCTTTAGAGGGCATCTTTCCACCTCATAGCCTTGAACAAATTTTTGAATTGTCTTTAGAACATCGAAGGATACGCCATCATGTCCCTCAAAATTATCCAGCCCTTGCGCATAGGAAAATAGCCATGCGGTTAAGCCTTCTTCAACAACTATTGCACGCCCACCATCCTGATCTCTATCTGTCGTAGGATCACTTTTTCTTTTTTGCTTGATAAGTGCTCTTAAAGTGGGTGACCAGTGAAGAACTGCGGCGTGAGCCATATGAAAAACATCATGAAAACGATAACCATCAGGTTTGCTTATATTGTCAGTTAAAGGATCGCCGATAAAGACACCATTCCACTTAAGATAGCTCAATCCACTTTTTCTCTGAGTAATGTGAATTTCAAAATGTCTTGGTAGCTGTTCATCTTTTGGAAATGCTGCGTCAAAATCTTCAAGTTTTCTTAGATCAGGCTCAGAAAATCTACCAAGTGTCTTAATTAAATTATCTTCAACTACTTTGCGAAATTCTAGGCCAGTTAATCGAAGAGCAAAACCGTATAAGCAGGCGACATTTAGTACCTCATTCTTTAGCAGACCTTCATTTTCTTTCGCCTTAAGCAGCTCAGTAACGGCACAGCCGAGATCAATTAAGGCGGCATCAAGCTCTTTTGAAACAGTTGATTTGGATTCCAAAGCGTTTGAAGTTTTTTTATCGCCTAGTTTATCATCAGCTAAGTCTCGAAAAATATCCTCTATATTGATATCTAACCGACGGCACAAAGCCGACAAATACCAGAAAGCATCACCAAATTCTTCTTCGACGGCGATTCTATGGCCAGCATATGCCTTTTTTTCCCGATAGAACTTTTTCGAGGTAGCCATAATGCTGCCGACTTCCCCGTATAGCCCCATAAGGATCGGCGTGATTTCATCCTTCGAAAATCTATCAGTCTTTTCTATGGACAATTCGTACTGTCTAAGAAAAGAGATTCTGTTATCTTCGTCCATTTTTCTGCCTTTCTATCTGTCTCTTTAAGCCCTCACAAGGCATGAGGCTCTGAAACATGATTCACGCTTTGCTGCCACTCAACTTATTTAACCCTTTAAGAATTAAATAAAGACATTCATCAATGAATGGGGAGTGCATTATTCTTATGTATTCGTCCTCAGATAATCCACAGAGGGCCGCAATGTCAGATACACTTTGCTTCTGCAGAAAATCAATCACTGCGCTGTAATCACATTCCTTCCCATGACTCTTTGCGATGGCTTGCAGCTCAGCATATCCAGAATTGTGAGAAATCTGCCAATCCTCAGTTAACACTTCTGGAACAGCTTTCTTCAGCAAAACATTACTGACACTTCCGACTACGCCGCCAAATGCCCCTAGTAGAAATGTCGGCTTTTGGGAGCTTAAAGCCAAAACGATCTCTTCCAATACCCCCGGCATTTTTCCTTTGTAACCGGAAAGCTTTCCACCAGCACAAATTCTTGCCGTCGAAGGTTCTATGGACTTTTCCCGCATCTCTGTCAAACATCTCGACCAAACATATGAATTGTCCGGTGTGGTCGGTGGCAAAAAGACATCTCGCGCAAGCCCGGTCGAAACATCGCTAGCTATTTCGTGTTCCTCTGTTTTCATTACTTCGTTGTATTTAGCCCTCCACGCAACAATTTCGGGCTCTGATACATAGAGCGGCCATGCCAGATGATTTTCAACCTTGGGCAAGTCTCCTCCGATACGGTTTTTCAAAATGGAAGCTTCATCAAGAATAAACTCAGTAAATCCATCTGGGCGCAAATCACCGCCATAGATCAGGGTGGCCGAACGTGCCAATAAATGTCTGGCAATGTCCTGAGCCAATCGAATTAAATGGTCGGGATGGACGTGATTACTTGAAAAGCCGTCTCCCTGAACATCAGAAACGGAAATACCAATTCGCTGCTGAAGCAAGTCATCATGTTCAGCCAAGTTCCACAGGGGCGTAAACGCTTCTATACCAAGATGATTGTGCCAGTCGGCCTCATTCGAATATATTGGTGGTTCGGGATAGCATATCTTTTTCTGTTCACTACTTTTTGCCTTTAATGCCTGCCTGATTTCCGGCGGTCGGGCCGACAATTCACAATCATTTTCGATCCATCCAATATCTTTATAAAATTTAAGGCAATGAATAGAATGGGTGAAACGAATAGTTTCAAGTATGGCGGCTGATAAAATGCGCAATATGTCCCGTTGACTTAGAGGGGTTTCCGACGAAACATGCACACACGGAACGTTTGATGCTGCTGGGAAGATACGATCTTCGTAGTCATTGAGGCTGTTTACTATGACAATGGGTCGATTATACTGCTTTGCGCATAAAATTTCTCGCTGGCACCAATATCGAGATGAATATGCATCACTTTCAATTGCGACAAGAGTTGACTTCTTAACACTTTTCTCGATTTCCTGATCAAACTGAAAGCCGGGGGATATTTCTGTAGAATCAAAAAAGCGATTGAGATTTGAATTGTCTAGAAACTTTTTGATTTCCTCAGAATGTAACCTTCCCGTATCACCAGCCTTTGCATGGCTTAAGAAAATAGTGATGGAGGACATCTTACCCGAATCGCTAGGATCAATTGATAAACATCCATAGCGATAGATTTCGTGTGCGAGCGAAACAATTGCGTAAAAATCTGCGTTATCAGTCGGCCAATCATATACACGAATGCAATTTGCTCCTGCCAGAGAACCTTTATGTGCCAGCCCATTTTTGTCGATAGCAATAGGTACAATGGTAGTGGAAGGCGACGCAGGAAGCTCTTCCACGTATTTCCGCCAGTTCTCTCTGCCATTTGTATTTACGCTTGTGAATACAAAAATTACATTCTTCTTCGCCAATGCATTGGGACTGTCATGAGGAATTTCATTGGCATTCAGAGAGCTGTAGAAAAATAGCGGTATATTCAGCCCTCTGGAAAATGGCTTGTCTTTGTCTCTTGCAAAGCTCTTTCTTACGACGTCAATAATTGGATTAACCGCTTCGGAATCTGCAAAATTCCAGACAAAGTTAACAGCAAGTGGCGGTGCGTATTGAGTTTTCATCAGTGCGTAACTTCACAAATTTTGCATTTCGCGTTGTTTTTCATCATGGGCAATGAATTGTCAATCAGCTTTGCACGCGTAGTACGCGCCTGATAGGCTTCTTCAATCCAATCCCACAATTGCTGCTTTGTCGAAGGATAAGACCAATATCTCGCATAGCAATTCTCATGGCCTTTTGTCCAGTTTGCACTAAATCGTTCCGGCAACCATGCCGAATTGTTTCGGCTTGGTAGCACGATTGCCATCAAACCATTTGGCAATAGGCTTCCCTGTTGTAACGAGCTTTTAATTTCCCAATCAACGTATCTTCTGCTATGGGTGCACGACCCAAGAAGAACAATAGTTACAGTGCTATCTCCAAGATATTTTTCTCGGATACGTTGCATTACGTAATCTGTGTTGGTGCTATCAAAAAATTCATCGTTGTCATTCGCACCAAGAACTTTAGGAATGAATACGTCACGAAAAGTATCAATGAATGTATCCACCTCATCTCTATCAGCCTTGAAGTGTGATATAAAAACTTTCCTTTTTTCAAAGCTCATTGAACGCCCCTTTATGATATTTTATTTGTGACTTGATCCACTCGCTGATGAGACTCCATAAACTGACATGGGTCAGAAATAATACAGTTTAACTCGCTTTTGTAGCTTCTATATGTAGATTCAATTAATTCCTTTCCAGCATTGGAAGTGGCTAGATCGATCTTCTTATAGCCTGGTCCAGAAAAGTAGTTAACAGAATCCAAATCAACCGTAACTGCTTGGTCACCAAAATAGAAAAAAAAATTCGAAACCAATACCTGGTCTGATTCTCCAGTATCTCTGTCTAAATTAAAAAGATTTGCACTACCATCCGAATTACTATGATGTGAATCTTCCTGAATCCAATTTCCGTCCCCATTCTTGTGGTATATGTTGTCACCCAGCATCATCACGTTACTTCCGTTGCGACACGGCTTTTTCAATGAAAAACGAGCGTCTTCCCAATAATCTTGAAAGGTAAGTTTTTCCGTTACTTTCATTAGTAGAATGCATTTTCTGTGAGCAGAACCGAGGTTTTTTCCACCCACACCAAGAATCCAATCACCAATCATTGCGGATTTCCTGATTCCAGGCTTGCACGTGGCCAGAGTACAAATACCGTGAAATGGATTTGGAGCAAAGCCATAATCCCTGGCAATCACATATATGAATAAGTGAGAATTTGGCCTTATTAGCATGTAATGTTGCGTCCTTCTACCTTTGGTGATGGGGTTCCGTCCGGATTCTGGAACTGACTTTTTCCTTCAAGTGCATCAATTACAGAATCTGATCTCCAACCAATAATTGACGTTGCATGCTTCTTTAAGCTGTCCGGTATTTCGACTTGATCTTTTAGACCGTTCTCATAGACCCCAATTATCGGTTTACCAAGCCGATGGGCGGTTTCAATCTCCCAGTTTACCCAATCCCTCTGATGAGTCTCCTTGCCAATCACGACGATAACCTGACTGGCCCAACGCATTTTCATCCGTAGGAGACGTTTAATTGTATTGTCACTCACTTGTTTATTGTCTATACGGCTTTGGTTTTCAGGCTTGACGCGGATAGAGCTGTTTCTCAATTGATAACCCTTACCAGAAAGCATATTGGTTAGACCATCAACACTCGCATCATCCTTATGGTGATGACTTACAAAAACATTTTTAATTTTATCCGTCATGCGGTTACCTCCAGCTTTCTGCGTCAACAACGTGTTTCGTGTGAGTAAGTATCATCATTGTTAGTTAATCACACAATGTCCGCTTTGGGTCGAAAACGGCCCTTGTAGCCAAAAAAGCAACGCTTCATCTTTTTATAAAGGTACTGGAAAGGGAGGGGGTTCGTGGAACAATCACCAGGTTACCTCCCTATACACCTCGATAATTAACGGCCTATAGTACAAGATCATTTATGCATTGAGCAACGTCATATGAGTTAGCGGCGTTATGCAATATTTGAATTTTCGAGATGTTGAAAAAAGCTGTCCACAAGTCCACAACAATTACCTCATTGCGAAGCGAGCCCCATTGCTCGCGCAGCCCGAACGGTTATGTTTAAGTCACGTGGTTGCGGGCCCTGTGGTCAGGTTTTCGCATGACCCTGATCGCTTTTGCCGCATTAAATCCGTTCGATTTCGGTAAAATTTGCGAAATTCCCGATCTACGCCATCGTCACTGCCGAGCGCAGCGGGGTAGTGACGATGGCGCCCGTGCCAGAAACCACGACAGGCGCCGCTCGAATTTCCTAGTTACGGGTAAGTTTTCTGTTCTTATACTGGCACTATCTATCGAATCTATCCGCACGCCACAGCGGAAATGTGGCAAGGGGCTCCCGCCCTTGCTCCGGCGAAACGGGAACAGCGTCACAGGGCATCATTGACGCATCAGCCGCAAGGCTGATTGCCCATCTTTCTCATCACCGTTTTAACGGTTTCTTTAACTTAGCGGGCCGATGGTTCCGCATTATTTAACAGGAGGTGATTGTCTCACCATAATAGTGGACTCTTTAATGAGTCAAATTGGTTTGCATCCTACCGGCTCCAGCAGGAGCACGAGGATGTCGCCTGAAATCAGGCATATTCAGATTGCAACGGGAGTCGTGTCCCGAGGCCATTCCGCGAAAGCGGGTCAGTAGGCTACGAGCCTGCGGTTGGTCATAAACACTCACCAGAAAGGAACCACACGAGAAGATCTGAAACACCAATTGAAACCACTGTGTAATCGTATCCACAGCGACAGTTACAACAGTCAAGCCAACCGGCTGTCGCTTCTGTATCCGTTTATTGATCCCGTAGGGAACGGACAATAAAAGGATAGGTTTACTTTTGTATATTTTGTTGGGTAGCAAAAGTCATTCGAAACCGCTTCGGTCTGTGTAGGCTTTTGCCGTTGTTTTCTCCTTGTTATTGCTTAGCATAGGGACGCTTGCAGCCTATTGAAAAGCTATTGCGTTAGCTCCGGCGGTGTTAAAAAACGGACTCAAAATGCTCATTTATTACACTGCCTACCCGGAGCGGCGCTCATCACGCTTTTCAACAGACTGCTTAACAAAAACAAGGAGACGTATATGAGTTTTAGAATCTTAAGGTTAAAAGAGGTCCAGCAGATGACGGGATTATCCCGCTCAACTATTTATGCCGAAATCGCCAAGGGCAAATTTCCCAAGCAGGTGAAACTCACCGGTGCTCGCTCTGTCGGTTGGCATGAAAGTGTCATTGTGCAGTGGGTTGAATCCCGGCAGCATGAATAACGCCTGCCGCTATTCGTTTTCTGCATCGAGTTCCTCTTCCTTAAGCAGCTCGCTGCCCCGGCGCACGGTCAGTACTTTGATCATTTGCACGCGCTCATCGATACCGTATATCACCCGGTAAGCGCCATGCATCACTTCCCTGACCCGATCTATATTTAGCTCGGGAACCTTGCGGCCACTGCGTGGATGTTGGGGTAACCTGCCGACCGTTTCAAACAGCGCCTCGATCCAATCTTCCGCCGCAGCCGGTTTATCTAGAGCTATGTACGTCGCAATTTCCCTCACCCGCTCCAAAGCAAGTGGCGACCATTCCAATTTCACTTACGCAAATCCTTTAATAGCATCTCTTTTGCCTGATCGTGGGGGATTCCCTCTCCGGCTTCAAGCTGGGCTTCTGCTCGGTATATATCTTCAAGCAGATCCAGGCGTTCCTGCATATCCTGATACTCGTGAACACCAACCAACACTGCAACGCCACGGCCGCGCTGTGTTAGCACCATAGGACGGCCGGTATCATTAATTTGCTTAATAAAGGAGGCAATCCCCGCTCGGAAGTCTGACAATGGCCGAATATCTTCATTGACTCGTAATCTCGGCATACATATCTCCAAGGCACAATTAAAAGTACTTTTAATTGTACGCTTGGTGTCTATATATCGCAAGAATCGCTGAAACCTATCACGGGATGTGATGCCAATTTTTAACTTGTTCACTCTTATCTCCATCCAATAGAGCCAAAGGATATTATCCCAGCGATACCTCTGGATTGTCCCTGGCAGGTTTATGGCTATCTCAAACTCCTTGTTGGTTAACCACCCAAGAACATTGCTGGCCGAATGCCAAAGCGTTCCGCCAGTTTCTCGATTGAGTGACGTTGCAGAATACGTTTACCATTAAGCACTTCTGAGACCATCGTCTTATCACCGATTTCCGGCAGGTCAGAATCGGTTAAACCATATTGCCGCATCAGGGTGCGCAATAACGCAATCTCTGTCGGAATGGCATTAGCTTCTTCGACAAAAGCCGTTAGTTCTTCATCCTGAGCTTCATAGGCTTCAACAAGCGTTGCTAAGGCATCCAGCTCATCACCTTCCGGCGTATCCAGTTTTGCATCCATCAGTTCCAGGATACGGGCTAAAGCGGCTTCATAATCCTTTTCAGTTTTAATGGCTTTGATTTCCATATTGTTACCCTAAAATTCAGTTTTCTATTTCTCGGCGTTCCGATTCCTCTTCACCGTTCCCCATATTTGAAAACAACGGCACGACCTTATTGGTCACCCGCATCTCATCCAGATAATCGGCCCACCATTGCATCATTTTCCGGCGCTCCTCCAAATAGTGAGCATGGTGCGTATAAGCAGCCCTGACCGTATTGCGCTCTGCGTGGGCCAACTGACGCTCGATAGCATCGGGATTAAAGCCAGTCTCGTTTAGTATGGAGGCAGCGGTCGCCCTAAAACCGTGGGGAACCGCTTTGCTTTTGTCGGCATGTTCACCATCATAACCAAGCTTGAAGATAGCCCGGCGCATGGTGTTATCGGACATCGGTTTGGTGCGAGCACGTTCGGAGGGAAACACCAGCTCATATCTGCCGGTCATTCCTTTCAATAGTTCCAGCAGCTCTAAAGCCTGCCGGGAAAGGGGCACCAGGTGTTCGCTTTTCATCTTCATGCGTGCTGCCGGTATGCGCCATACTTTGTTGTCATAATCGAACTCTGTCCAATGGGCTCCGCGCAGCTCTCCGGAACGAACAAAGGTTAACAGCAATAGTTTGATAGCACGCTGGGTTAGCAGTCGGCCACGGTCGCTATAGGTTTCCAGCTCTCGCAGAAACCGGGGCATCTCTTCTCTGGGCAGGGAAGCACGATGTTGGACTTTTCGTTGTTTGACAATTCCATCCAGGTCACCGGCGGGATTGGTGATTGCCATACCTCTTTGTACGGCGAAGCGGTAGGTTGCATTGATCGCTTGTTTGACCCGGTTAGCGACATCCAGCGCACCACGCGCTTCAATCTTGCGAATTGTTGCAATGACCTGCATCGGGGTGATTTCATTAATGGGTAGATGACCAATTTCCGCAAACGCGTTATCTTCAAGGCGCTTTAGCACTCTGGTGGCATGATCTTTGCTCCAGGTTTCCCGGCAGTGTTCCCACCATTGGCGCGCGGCAGCCTCGAAGTTATTGGTTAACCTGGATAGCCTTTCTTCTTGACGAACCGTGCTGGGATCTTGATCGTTACTCAATAGGATTTTAGCGAGGCGTAACTTTTCGCGGGCATCTTTCAGGCTGACTAGGGGATATACACCGAGGGCGAGGGTTTTGCGTTTACCAAGATAGCGGTAATCCATGCGCCAATATTTGCCGCCGTTGGTCTTGACCAACAAATACATGCCGCCGCCATCGGATAATTTGTAGTCTATATTGCGGGGTTTTGCTTCCCTAACGCGTGTGTCCACCAAAGCCATGTGACGGTATCTTCCCTAATTGAACCGTAGATACCGGCTAAAATACCGTCATTTCTTTAGGCTGTCAACACATCTTGCTGGAAGGAAACAAATGAAAATTTCGATAACTTATTGTTTTTGCTTTATTTTTAAACTTTCTCGGAAGTTATCGGAAAGTTAATTGGTGCCGAAGGCGGGACTTGAACCCGCACGACCATAGGCCACTACCCCCTCAAGATAGCGTGTCTACCAATTCCACCACTCCGGCATAATTTTGCTAATCAACTACAGGCAGATCTGTGCCCCCAGAATCGATTGCGGGCAGGTCCTGTTCCAATTCTTCCACTGGCAATTCAGGTTCCGCGGCATTTTGCTGTTGTTGCTCAATGAGCGCTGAGTCAGGAATGCCTATGTTGGATTCCTCCCCTGCCTTTTGTTTTGCATACACAGCTAACGCGAAACTGGTAATAAAAAACAGCGTCGCCAATACTGCAGTGGTGCGCGTTAGAAAATTACCCGAGCCTTGACTGCCGAATACGGTTTGAGAAGCTCCCGCTCCAAAAGAAGCACCAGCGTCCGCGCCCTTACCCTGCTGCAATAGCACCAGACCGACAACGGCAAGAGCTAACAGCACATGTACAATTAATATAATATTTTCCATTTTCTAACCTGCTGCGTTACATATCGCAGTGAATGCCTGTTCATCGAGCGAGGCTCCACCAATCAGACCGCCGTCAATATCCGGCATTGCAAATAATTCAGCGGCATTGTCTGCATTGACACTGCCGCCATAAAGCAACGTTAAATCCGCTGCTATCTTCTCACTCAGCGACGCAATTTGCTGTCTTATATGATAATGGACCGCCTGCGCCTGCTCTGGTGTTGCTGTATTACCCGTACCTATTGCCCAAACCGGCTCATAGGCCACCACAATATCGGAAAATGCCTCTACCCCAACAGCTTCAATCGCCGCGCTAAGCTGGCGACTTACCACCTGCTCAGTTTTACCCGACGCCCGTTCTGCGTCGCTTTCTCCCACGCAAAGTACCGGAGTTAGCCGTTCCTTAAGAGCGGCAAGCGTTTTCTGTGCAACGACTGCATCTGATTCACCATAGAGACTGCGCCGCTCGGAATGTCCCAAAAGAACATAGTCACATCCGAATTCACGCAGCATCTGCGCCGATATTTCGCCCGTATAGGCACCTGTCACATGCTCACTTGCATTTTGCGCCCCCAGACTAATTGGGGAACCCTTTAGCAACGCCTGCGCCTGATCTAAATATACAGCCGGCGGACAAATAACCACCTGCACGCTTAACTCGCTCAAACGGGTTTGCAAACCGGCGAGCAATTGATCAACCATGCTTCGATGGCCATTCATCTTCCAATTTGCTATTACCAGTTTACGCCGCATACGCAATGCCACCCTTTCGCGAAGGGCGCCAATACTATCTAAGTTGAAGCTAAGTTACAAGCCAGATAGGGCCTGTGTTTACACAACTATTTTATATTCGCTTTTACGCCGCTTTGAATCGAGCTTAGCCCATTGCCTGTTCGACCGATCCAGCCAGCTCATTTGCTAATTGGTTGACCAGCGATTCATCGATACCCTCAACCATGACCCTCACCAGAGGCTCGGTACCTGATAGCCTCAACAATACCCGCCCCTGGTCTCCGAGTTTCTGTTCCGTTTCCGCAACCGCCTGCTGCACAGCCTTATCCTGAGTTGGATCACAGCGTTCCGCCATGCGCACATTCACCATGGTTTGCGGCATGACCGCCATACCCTGTTTTAACTCATGCAACGATTTCCCACTTCGCGTAACGGCACCCAATACCTGCAGCGCCGCGACAATACCATCTCCGGTGGTTGCCTTATCGAGACAAATAATATGGCCTGACGATTCGCCACCTAATAGCCAGCCATATTTAACTAACTGCTCCAGCACATAACGGTCGCCCACTTGCGCCCTCTCAAAGGGAATCCCCAAACCCTTGAGCGCCAGTTCCAGCCCCAGATTACTCATCAGCGTGCCAACCACTCCACCCCACATGGCATTATCTCTATGCAGCTGGCGGGCAATAATATAAACCAGTTGATCGCCATCTAGAATTTCACCCTGGTGATCAACCATCAATAGCCGATCGCCATCACCGTCCAGGGCAATACCTAAATCACAGCCATTCTCAACCACTGTTTTTTGCAGTAACTCCGGCTTGGTTGAGCCACAATTCTCATTAATATTCAGGCCATCCGGCTTTACACCAATCGCCGTCACTTTGGCACCCAACTCCTCAAACACAGCTGGCGCTACCTGATAGGTCGCGCCATTGGCACAATCCACCGCAATATGCAGCCCATCAAGATCAATCCCGGTGGGAGCAGTGCTCTTACAGAATTCTATATAACGTCCGCCAGCATCGATCACCCGGTTCGCCTTACCCAACGAACTCGACTCTACCGTATGCAGAGGTTTTTCCAACTCCGCTTCAATGGCATATTCCAACATATCAGGCAATTTCTTGCCTTCACCTGAAAAGAACTTAATGCCGTTGTCATGGTAGGGATTGTGCGAAGCACTGATTACAATTCCGGCTTGCGCGTGAAAGGTTCTTGTTAAATAGGCGATGGCCGGCGTGGGCATAGGCCCCAGCATGCTGACATTAACACCAGCGGATATAATGCCCGCCTCCAATGCCGACTCGAACATATAACCTGATATTCGGGTGTCCTTACCGATAAGAATGTGACTGTAGCCCTGGTCAGCAAACACTCGTCCCGCAGCCCACCCTAATCTCAGCATAAATTCAGCCGTAATAGGTGCCTCGCCTACTCGCCCACGAATACCGTCTGTACCAAAATATTTCTTCCCCATAATTAATAACACCTGCTAAACATTAGATCTCAACCGTATTATATTTTAGTTTCACGCGCCACAGCAGCCGCAACTCGAAGTACATCCCAAGTCGCAGCAACATCATGACAACGGACAATATGAGCACCTTTAGCAACGGCAAGTACTGCCAGAGCAAGACTACCATAGAGTCGCTCACCGGCTTGATTGTCGAGCAATTGACCAATCATCGATTTTCTCGACATACCCACCAGAACGGGAAATCGCAGACGATTAAACTCATCCAGATTGTTAAGTAACTGTAGATTATGTTGCAGCGTTTTACCAAATCCAAAGCCTGGATCGATAATAATTTTCTCTTGGGACAAACCTGCTGCCTGACAGCAGTCAATGCGCGCTTGCAGGTAAGCGAGAACTTCCGCAACGACATTGTCGTATTCGGGTTTACGCTGCATGGAGTCTGGTTCACCCTTCATATGCATCAAACAAACAGGCAAACCGGTTCCTATTGCAGCCTGCATAGCTCCAGAACGCGTTAGCGCTCTCACATCATTAATTAAGCCCGCACCAGCAGATTTCGCCTCAAGCATCACTTGGGCAGTACTGGTATCGACGGAAATAATGGTCGGTAACCGAGCGGCAACAGCCTCAATTACGGTGACAACGCGATCCAACTCCTGCTGTATCGAAACCGGTGCGGCTCCGGGCCTGGTCGACTCCCCACCAATATCAATAATTGAGGCGCCTTCAGCAGCCATCTCCTCAGCCCTATTTAGCAATTTGGTTAGGTCTGGCTTATTCCCGCTGAAATAGCGTCCGCCATCGGAAAATGAGTCGGGCGTGACATTTAACACACCCATAACGTGAGGCCGACTAAGATCGAGCTCGCGATCGCCGCATTTAAGCAACCGCGGGCAGCTGGTTTCTATCAGTTCCGCCATGGTAATGATGGCTTATGCTTCAAACTTGGTTATTAATGCTCGCCGGCCGGGCGGCCGGGTGGATCTTCAGGTTTCTTGGCGCTGGAATCACTGTGCACATCGGTTACATCGGTATCTGAAGAATCTGAAGAACCCGGGGCACCGCCATCCCAGTCAGCGGGTGGTCTCGGCGCTTTACCGTCCATGATGTCATCTAACTGATCAGCGTCGAGTGTTTCATAGAGCATTAGCGCATCAGACATGGCATGCAGCTTATCGAGATTATTCTGTAGAATCTCCCGTGCGTCGTCGTAGCAACTATCAATAATAGTGCGCACCTCTTCATCAATCAGGCGCCGAGTCTCAGAAGAGACATGGCTTTGGTGGCCAGCTGCAGATCGACCCAGAAAAACCTCTCCATCATCCTCTTCATACATCAAAGGACCCATTTTTTCCGACAATCCCCACTTGGTAACCATGTTACGCACCATGGAAGTTGCACGCTGGATATCATTGGCGGCCCCGGTAGTTACACCATCACTACCGAGAATCATCTCTTCAGCAATGCGTCCACCAAACAGACTGCACACCTGGCTGATCAGTGACCGTTTACTATGGCTGTAGCGATCTTCTTCAGGCAAGAACATGGTCACGCCCAGCGCTCGCCCTCGGGGAATAATACTTACCTTATAGACAGGGTCGTGTTCTGGCACCAATCGCCCAACAATCGCGTGGCCAGCCTCATGGTAGGCTGTATTGCGTTTTTCTTCCTCTGACATCACCATTGATCGCCGCTCAGCGCCCATCATGATTTTATCTTTGGCCAATTCAAATTCCTGCATACTGACCGTGCGCCTGCTGGAACGGGCTGCAAACAGTGCGGCTTCATTTACCAGGTTTGCCAGATCCGCCCCGGAAAAACCAGGTGTACCCCGGGCAATCACTCCAGCCTTCACATCTTCATCCAGAGGAACTTTGCGCATATGCACTTTAATAATCTGTTCACGACCGCGAATATCAGGCAAACCAACGACCACCTGACGATCAAATCGACCGGGGCGCAGTAGCGCAGGATCCAACACATCAGGTCTGTTGGTCGCTGCGATTACGATCACACCTTCCTTACCTTCAAAACCATCCATCTCCACCAACAACTGATTTAGTGTCTGCTCTCGCTCATCATGACCGCCACCCAGACCAGCCCCGCGGTGACGCCCTACAGCATCAATTTCGTCGATAAATATAATACAGGGCGCATGTTTTTTGGCTTGTTCAAACATGTCTCTGACTCTTGAGGCACCCACACCAACAAACATCTCAACAAAGTCAGAGCCCGATATGGTAAAAAATGGTACCTTTGCCTCTCCGGCGATCGCTTTGGCCAGCAGCGTTTTACCGGTTCCGGGTGGACCCACCAAGAGCACACCTCGCGGAATATGTCCGCCTAACCGCTGGAACCTGCCGGGTTCGCGCAGAAATTCGACCAACTCCTGCACATCCTCCTTCGCCTCCTCAACTCCCGCTACATCAGCGAAAGTCGTGTTGACCTGATCTTCACCCAGCAATCGTGCTTTACTCTTACCAAAGGCCATCGGACCTTTGCCGCCACCTCCGCCACCTTGCATTTGCCGCATAAAAAACATAAAAACCGCAAGGATCACTAATATCGGGAACGCCGCCACTAACAACTGCGCCCAAATGCTCTGCTGCTCAGGCTGCTTGCCTACCACCGTCACCTGGTGCTCCAGCAAATCATCAATTAGCTTGGGGTCCTGTAGTGCCGGGCGGATAGTTTCAAAGCGAGTGCCGTCAGTACGTAACCCGGAAATCACATAACCGTCAATCGTAACCTGAGTTACCTGCTCAGCCTGCACCTGACGCACAAACTCTGAGTAGTTCAGAGGCTGGTTACTGGGAGCCACATTGAAATTGTTAAATACCACTAACAGTACTGCGGCAATAACCAGCCATAATATTAAATTTTTTGCCATATCATTCAAGGCAATATCCTCGTTATAAACGCGCTTTCAGCTCAATGCGGTCAGCTTTGTTAAATTTAAATCAGGCCTTAAAGCCTCTTGCTACTATATATTGTTCCCGGGAACGCGATCTGGAAGCATCCGGCTTACGGGGTTGCACCTTGTTAAACTTTGACCGCATTGACGCCAATAATTCATCAAATCCGGTGCCTTGAAATATTTTAGTTAAAAAACAACCACCTGGAACCAATACCTGGGTTGCCATATCCAAAGCCAACTCTACCAAATACATAGATCGTGGCTGATCAACGGCACTTATACCACTCATATTGGGGGCCATATCCGAAATTACAAGGTCTACCCCTTGCCCACCAAGCGCAGCAACAATGTCAGCATAGGCCTTTTCTTCGGTAAAATCGCCCTGAATAAACTGCACATGCTCAATCTCATCCATCGGCAAAATATCCGATGCGACCACTCTACCTTTCTTACCCACCAGCTGGGCAGCCACTTGACTCCAACCACCTGGGGCAGCACCAAGATCCAGCACCGTCATACCCGTCTTTATCAGGCGATCCTTGTTCTGTATTTCCAGTAACTTATAACTGGCTCGCGATCGATAGCCGTCCTGCTGCGCCTGTTTTACATAGGAATCTTTAAAATGGTCTTCAAGCCATTTGCCGCTGGATTTACTTCTTGCCATATCTTCGCGAACCTCTATCCTGCGACCAAGTGATTGGTTATAATGCGCACCCGAAATTAAAGCAACGAGTGTAAATATTTCATCATGGCGCTAAGCAATGAAAAAATCAAAAAATATCGCACCATCGGTCACAACTTAAAACCGGTTGTCATGATTTCTGAGCAGGGCTTGTCAGAGGGTGTGCGCCTGGAACTGGAACGTGCACTAAATGATCATGAGCTCATCAAAGTTAAGCTAAATTGCGGTGAACGCGATGCAAAGAAAGAGCTGACGCTCAAGCTCTGTGAAGACTGCCGCTGCGAACTGGTGCAAGCTATTGGCAACGTCATACTGATTTATCGCGCAACAGCAAAACCAAATCCGCGCTTATCCAATATTCTGCGCGTCAATTAAAAGGGTTTACCCTGACTTTAGCACGGTAAAGCGAAGCTCCACCCGACAAACCGCTATATATGCTGTACCTCAATAATTTCATACTCAACCAAACCATCGGGCACCTGGACCTGTACCAAATCACCTTCCATTTTACCAATTAGCGCCCTCGCAATGGGTGAGGTAATTGATATTTTCAACTCCTTAAGATCGGCCTCATCTTCACCGACGATACGATAGGTAGTTGCCTTACCGGTATTAACGTTTTCTATCTCGACAGTAACACCAAAAATGACCTTGCCGGTATTATCAATCTGCATAACATCAATTACCTGCGCATTAGAGAGCTTGGATTCAATCTCCTTTATCCGTCCTTCCGCAAATCCCTGCTCTTCTCTAGCTGCATGATACTCTGCATTTTCCTTCAAATCGCCATGTTCCCGAGCTTCCGCGATGGCAGCAATAATGCGTGGCCTGCTGACTGTTTTCAGCTTCTCCAGTTCAGCCCTTAACTTCTGAGAACCCTCTTTTGTCATTGGCACTTTGCTCATGCTCTACTCCCTTCCCCTGACTGTTCACCCAACCTAAGGTGCAAGTCCTGTAATCGGCGCACCTTCTTCTCACTACCATAGGCCAGTGCCTGACAAAAGGCATTAGCCGCTGCCATTGTGGTGCTGTAATAAACCTTATGTTGCAGTGCGGATCGCCGAATACTGGCCGAATCAGCAATCGCTTGTTTACCTTCCGTAGTGTTCAATATATAGCTGATTTCATCATTTTTTAGCATATCGACAATATGCGGGCGCCCTTCAACGACTTTATTTACGATCGCCACTTCAATTCCAATATCCGCCAGCACTTTGGCCGTACCACGGGTAGCCACCAGCTCAAACTTCATGTCAATCAGTTGCCTCGCCACCTCGGCTAGTGCAGCCTTATCGGCATCTCGCACACTTAGGAAAGCCCGCCCTGATTTCGGTAAAGTTTCACCGGCTGCTGCCTGTGCTTTAGCAAAGGCCTCAGCAAAGCTGTCACCGACGCCCATAACCTCACCAGTCGACTTCATTTCCGGACCCAATATTGGGTCGACTCCCTGAAATTTATTAAAGGGAAATACCGCTTCTTTAACACTCACGTAGGGCGGAATAATTTCCTTGGTGAAACCCTGCTCCTGTAGCGAAACACCTACCATACATCGCGCTGCAACCTGTGCCAGCGACACGCCAACACACTTGGATACGAACGGCACCGTTCTGGAGGCTCGGGGATTAACCTCTATCACATAAATGACATCATCCTGAATAGCCAGCTGCACATTCATCAGACCCACTACACCAATTTCCAAGGCCATCATTTTCACCTGGTCACGAATGGCCTGCAGCGCCTTTTCATCAATATTGTAAGGCGGCAGGGAGCAAGCCGAATCACCGGAATGCACCCCGGCCTGTTCGATATGCTGCATTACGGCTCCAATGACTACTTCTGTGCCATCGCTAACCGCATCCACATCAACCTCAATAGCTGCGCTCAAAAAATGATCCAGCAGCACTGGGCTCTCATTTGAAACTGCCACCGCTTCTTTCATGTAGCGCTTAAGTTCTTCGTCCGAATAAACAATCTCCATGGCACGGCCACCCAATACATAGGAGGGGCGAACGACCAGTGGATAGCCGATCTCATGCGCTTTGATCAGTCCTTCTTCCAGGCTGCGCACCGTGGCATTGGGTGGCTGGATCAGCTGTAGTTTTTCAATCATTTGCTGGAAGCGTTCCCTGTCTTCAGCGCGATCGATCGCATCCGGTGTAGTGCCTATAATGGGTGCACCGGCCGCTTCAAGCCCGCGCGCCAGCTTTAACGGGGTTTGGCCACCATATTGCACAATCACCCCTTTTGGCTGTTCTTTTTCAATAATTTCCAACACATCTTCCAGAGTAACCGGCTCGAAATATAAGCGATCAGAAGTATCGTAATCAGTTGAAACCGTTTCCGGATTACAGTTCACCATAATGGTTTCATAGCCGTCATCGCGCATAGCCAAGGCTGCATGCACACAGCAGTAATCAAATTCTATACCTTGCCCGATCCGGTTGGGACCACCACCCAACACCATGATTTTGTCGCGAGAGGAGGGATTGGACTCACACTCCTCCTCATAGGTCGAGTACATGTAAGCTGTTGAAGCTGCAAATTCCGCCGCACAGGTATCGACTCTTTTGTACACGGGCCTGACACCGAGCCCCCATCGCCGCTCGCGCAGCTGATGCTCAGTCACATCGAGGAGTTGCGCTAGCCGCAAATCGGAGAATCCTTTGCGTTTCAATTGATACAGGCGATCACGATCTATCTCTGTTAAAGCAACACCACTCAAAGAATGCTCTTCAAAAACAATATCCTCGACCTGAACCAGGAACCAAGGGTCAATGCCACTTAATCCATAGATCGTTTCGGTATCAAATCCATTTCTATAAGCATCCGCAACAAAGCGTAAACGATCAGCACCCGGCGTTTGCAGTTCATGTGTAATAGTAGATCTAGGTGAGTCATTATCTGCTTGAAGCACTGGCTCAAATCCACTGATGCCCGTTTCCATGCCACGCAATGCTTTCTGCACTGACTCCTGGAAAGTGCGCCCTATGGCCATCACCTCACCGACCGATTTCATCTGTGTCGTCAAGCGAGGATCAGCCTGCGCAAATTTCTCAAAGGTAAAGCGCGGTATCTTAGTGACTACATAGTCAATACTCGGCTCAAACGAGGCAGGCGTAATTCCACCGGTAATTTCATTTTTCAATTCATCGAGGGTATAGCCAACCGCCAGTTTGGCCGCCACTTTGGCAATCGGAAATCCTGTTGCCTTCGACGCCAGTGCAGATGAACGCGATACCCGCGGGTTCATTTCGATGATGACCAGACGCCCCGTCTCAGGATGCATACCGAACTGCACATTGGAACCACCTGTTTCAACGCCAATTTCGCGCAATACTGCTATCGAGGCATTTCGCAGTATCTGATATTCCTTATCAGTTAACGTTTGTGCCGGCGCAACGGTAATCGAGTCACCAGTATGAACACCCATCGCGTCGACATTTTCAATCGCGCACACAATAATGCAGTTATCATTCTTGTCGCGCACCACCTCCATTTCATATTCTTTCCAACCAATTAACGACTCATCGATCAAAAGTTCGTTAGTCGGCGACAGCTCTAAACCGCGCTTACAAATCTCCGCAAATTCTTCCTTGTTATAGGCAATACCACCACCACTTCCACCCATTGTGAAGGACGGCCGAATAATACAGGGAAATCCAAGTCTGGCTTGAACCTGGATAGCCTCTTCAATACTATGTGCAATAGCAGATCTGGGTGTATCCAAACCAATGGATTTCATCGCCCGATCAAAACGCTCACGATCTTCAGCCTTATCAATCGCATCCTGGGTGGCTCCGATCATCTCTACCCCGTATTGGGCTAAGATCCCTTCACGATCCAGGTCAAGCGCACAGTTCAATGCCGTTTGACCACCCATGGTGGGTAGCAGCGCATCGGGACGCTCCTTTTCAATAATCTTGGCTACGGTCTGCCAGCGCACTGGTTCGATATAGGTCGCATCCGCCAACACCGGATCCGTCATGATCGTCGCTGGGTTTGAGTTCACCAGCACAACCCGGTAACCTTCTTCGCGCAGCGCCTTGCACGCCTGAGCCCCCGAGTAATCAAACTCACACGCCTGGCCAATAACAATTGGCCCGGCGCCCAGAATCAATATCGATTGTATGTCTCTACGTTTTGGCATTTATTTTTACTACTCTGTTTGTGCTTCAGGTGCGTTAGCGCGCGCGACTCTCATCAACTCGATGAACTGATCAAATAATGGCGCTACATCGTGCGGCCCTGGGCTGGCTTCAGGATGCCCCTGAAATCCGAACGCTGGTTTATCCGAATGTTCGATACCCTGCACCGTGCCATCAAACAAGGACTTATGAGTCACTCGCAACATTTCAGGTAAGCCGGTCTCATCGACAGCAAAACCGTGATTCTGGCTGGTTATCATTACCGCCCCATTCGATAAATCCTGCACCGGATGGTTGGCACCATGATGTCCGCACTTCATCTTCATGGTCAGTGCACCACTGGCTAACGCCAACAACTGATGTCCCAGGCAAATACCAAAACAGGGCATATTTCTTTCTAAAATCTCTTTGATAGCAGCAATCGCATAGTCACAGGGCTCTGGATCACCTGGACCATTCGATAAAAATACGCCATCTGGTTTCATTGCCAGCACTTCGCTGGCGGGTGTTTTCGCCGGCACTACTGTCAGCTCGCAACCACGCGTGGCCAACATTCTTAATATGTTGCGTTTGACCCCAAAATCGTAGGCGACAACCTTATAGGTTTGTTGCTCTGCGGGCTGATAGCCTTTAGACCATTGCCATACCCCTTCGGTCCATGGATATGACTTTTCTGTTGTAACCACTTTTGCCAGATCCAGGCCCTTCAGACCGGTAAACTTTTGCGCAAGAGTAATGGCATGCTGTATTGCTGCGTCTTGATTCTCACCTTCAGCAAGCACTTTTATACAGCCATTTTGCGCGCCCTTATCCCGTAGAATTCGGGTTAATCGGCGCGTATCAATGTTGGCTATCCCAACAATGTTGCGCTCCTGAAGATAATCGGACAAGCTAGCTGATTTTCGCCAATTGCTGGCCAACAGCGGCAAATCCCGGATAACCAGTCCTGCAGCCCAAATTCGATCCGACTCTTCATCCTCTGGATTAACTCCGGTATTACCAATATGCGGGTAAGTTAACGTCACTATTTGGCTGGCATAGGAAGGGTCGGTGAGAATTTCCTGGTAGCCGGTCATCGCGGTATTAAACACGACCTCTCCGACAGCTTCGCCATCGGCTCCTATCGCGCCGCCTACAAAAACACTGCCATCGGCAAGTGCCAGAATCGCCTGCTTTGTCAATTTATACTCCCAAACTACGCGTGTAAGGCTTGCAAAAAAGCGAGACAAGACATAGCCTCATCCCGCTTCAAATAGATGTGATTTACTGTATTCACTGAGATGGCAATTTTACGTGAAGATCAGCCCGGGTGTCTATTCCTGTTGGCGAATCAGTACACTAAATTTGCTTCCGACCGTCCAATATTCATCAACGAAGAGGTGTAACCGCTAAAATTTGGGTCTAACTCTTTAATCCCAGGACATCCTGCATATCAAACAAACCCCGATCTTTGTTCGCTAACCAGCAGGCCGCACGCACGGCTCCCCGGGCGAAGGACATGCGACTGGACGCTTTATGTGTAATCTCCACACGCTCCCCTTGCGCTGCAAATATAACTGTATGATCGCCAACAATATCTCCGGCTCGCACCGTGGCAAAGCCTATTGTCTTATCGTCGCGCACTCCCGTTTGACCTTCTCTTCCATAAACCGCTACTCCTTCAAGGTCACGCCCCAGCGCTTTCGCCACGACCTCACCCATACTCAACGCAGTCCCTGACGGCGCATCCACCTTATGTCTATGGTGCGCTTCGTAGATCTCAATATCGGAATCTTCACCTAACACTTGAGCCGCCAGCTCTAGCAATTTAAAACATAGATTAACGCCCGTACTAAAATTAGAGGCCATACAGACAGCCGTCTGCTCTGACGCGTCGATGACTATACCTTTTTGCTCTGCTGCAAACCCGGTTGTACCAATCACCATTTTATTCCCGGCTTTTGCGCAAGCCTGGGCATTCAATTTCGTGGCAGCTGGCGCAGTAAAATCTATCAGCACATCGAAATCATCAAGCACTGTATTAATATCCCCAACCAGAGCCACTCCGTTTTTACCCAGGCCCGCGAGCTCGCCCGCATCAACACCAATCAGCGAGCTATCCGGACGCTCGATAGCAACGGTCAATTCAGCCTCCGGAGCATTTGCAACCGCTTCAATAAGGGTTTTGCCCATGCGCCCGGCAGCACCCGTAACTGCAATTCTTATACTCATAATTTTCTCTATAATAAGGCCAAAAATCGACTACTAACCGATAACCCGTTAAAGCTTCATGTCATCAAAAAAACCCTTCACGCCCTCAAACCAACTCGACTTTTTTGGGGACTGTTTGTTACCGCCCTTTTCCAGGGTTTGCTGAAACTTACGCAGCAACTCTTTCTGCTCACCGGTCAGCTTCACCGGAGTTTCGACATAGACGCGACATAAAAGGTCGCCTACAGCGCCACCACGAACCGGCGCAACGCCTTTGCCACGCATCCTAAAAAGCTTGCTCGACTGAGTTTCTGGCGGCACCTTGAGCTTAACACGACCATCCAGCGTGGGCACTTCAAGCTCCCCACCTAAAGCGGCGTCCGCAAAACTGATAGGTACCTCACAATACAAATTGGCATCTTCACGAGTAAATATTTTATGGGGCCGCACAGCAATCTGCACATAAAGATCTCCCGGTGGCCCGCCATGCATACCCGCTTCGCCTTCGCCGGTTAACCGTATACGATCACCATTATCCACACCGGCCGGCACTTTAACTGACAGATTTTTATATTCTTCCGTCCTGCCAGCGCCATGACAGATATGACAGGGGTCTTTGATCATCTTGCCCTGACCATGACAGCGAGGACAGGTTTGCTGTACAGAGAAAAATCCCTGCTGCATTCTGACCTGCCCAACACCACCACAGGTTGTACAGTCGGTTGGTACCGTCCCTTTTTTTGCCCCCGAACCACCGCATTCTTTACAGCCAACCTGCGTCGGAATACGAATTTTTACCGAAGTGCCTTTTACAGCATCTTCCAACTCCAGATCCAGGTTGTAACGCAAATCAGCGCCGCGCTGCACATGACTTCGTCCACCACGACCGCTGCCACCAAAGATATCCCCAAAAACATCACCAAAGATGTCACTAAAATTACCAGAGCCACTATGAAACCCTCCACCTCCGGCACTATTATCGACGCCGGCATGACCGAACTGATCATAAGCTGCCCTTTTTTCGCTATTCGAGAGCACCTCGTAGGCTTCGCTGACCTCCTTAAACTTGGCTTCAGCGCTGCTGTCATCGGGATTTCTATCCGGGTGATACTTCATAGCCAATCGGCGATAGGCTTTTTTTATATCTTTCTCGTCGACGTTACTTTCTACGCCTAGCACTTCATAGTAATCGCGTTTTGACATCGGGTTATTTATTTACCTTGTTTCGTGCAAAAGCGCGGAACCCCGCTTGCCGGATTCCGCGCTTTAATGAGTATTACCTGAGCGCTTAGCGACAACCGCTCAGGCTAAGGACTTAGCCTTTACTTGTCGTCTTTAACTTCCTCAAACTCTGCATCAACCACATCATCTTCCGCAGCAGCTTCTTCACCTGGCGCGCCCGCTTCCTGAGCTTGCGCTTGCTCCTGTTCAGCATAAAGCTTTTGTGCAAGGTTGCCGGACGCCTCTGTTAACGCTTTGGTTTTCGCCTCGATATCGTCCTTGTTATCCGTTTTCAGCGCGGCCTCTACATCATTAATGGCTTTCTCTATCGCCTCTTTCTCTTCCGCAGTCGCCTTATCTCCAGCCTCTTCCAGAGTCTTGCGCGTTGCGTGAACCAAACCATCGGCCTGATTGCGCACAGTCACCAGCTCTTCAAACTTGCGATCTTCCTCGGCATTCGCCTCGGCATCCTGCACCATTGCGTTAATCTCATCGTCAGACAGTCCACTGGACGCCTTGATCACGATCGACTGTTCTTTACCGGTCGCCTTATCCTTAGCACTCACATTCAGAATACCGTTCGCATCCAGATCGAACGCAACCTCAATCTGTGGCAGGCCACGAGGTGCTGGCGGAATATCTGCAAGATCAAAGCGACCCAGCGATTTATTCTGCGGTGCTTGCTTGCGCTCACCCTGCAGCACATGGATGGTTACCGCTGACTGGTTATCATCGGCCGTAGAAAACACCTGAGTTTTCTTGGTAGGTATGGTTGTGTTTTTCTCGATCAGCGGTGTCATCACTCCACCCAGGGTTTCAATACCCAAAGATAAAGGTGTCACGTCGAGCAGTAGCACATCTTTCACATCACCCGATAATACCGCCGCCTGAATCGCCGCACCAACAGCAACCGCCTCATCAGGGTTTACATCTTTACGCGCTTCTTTGCCAAAGAAATTCTTCACTTTCTCCTGAACCAGCGGCATACGAGTCTGCCCGCCCACCAGGATTACATCCGTAATTTCTGAAGCACTCAGACCCGCATCTTTTAACGCAGTCTGCAAAGGTGCTATCGTTCTTTCCACAAGACTTTCCACCAATGACTCAAACTTTGACCTGGTGATTTTGACATTCAAGTGCTTCGGACCACTCGCATCGGCGGTTACATAGGGCAAATTTACGTCGGTCTGCTGAGTGCTGGACAATTCAATCTTGGCCTTCTCCGCCGCATCTTTTAAACGCTGCAACGCTAAAGGATCATTATGTAGATCGATGCCACTTTCCTTCTTAAACTCGTCTGCCAGATAGTCTATCAGGCGTAAATCGAAATCTTCACCACCTAGAAAGGTATCACCATTAGTCGAAAGCACTTCAAACTGATGCTCGCCATCAACTTCTGCAATCTCGATAATGGAGATATCAAAGGTTCCACCGCCCAAGTCATACACAGCGATTGTCGAATCACCACGCTGCTTATCCATACCATAAGCCAACGCCGCTGCAGTGGGCTCGTTAATGATACGCTTAACCTCCAGACCTGCGATGCGCCCAGCATCTTTGGTAGCCTGCCTTTGTGAATCATTAAAGTAAGCAGGAACCGTGATCACCGCCTCTGTGACAGACTCCCCAAGATAATCCTCGGCTGTTTTTTTCATCTTTTTCAAGACTTCTGCCGAAATCTGCGGAGGTGCTTTACTATCGCCTTTAATCTCAACCCAGGCATCCCCATTTTCAGCGGCTACAATGCTGTACGGCACCATTTTGATATCCTTCTGCACCACATCGTCATCAAAACGACGACCAATCAGGCGCTTAATCGCGAATAATGTATTACTCGGATTAGTTACGGCCTGTCGTTTCGCAGGCTGACCCACCAAAATTTCACCGTCTTCAGTAAAAGCTACGATGGAGGGGGTAGTTCGATCACCCTCTGCATTTTCTATCACTTTGGGTTTGCCGCTTTCCATAACCGCCACACACGAGTTGGTGGTACCCAAGTCAATTCCGATAATCTTACCCATTATCTATACTCCACATTCAATTCAAACCTCTAAGATTCGCGCTTGCTAAGCGTGGCATTTGCACGAACATTCTTAACAATCTCGATTATTCACTTAATATTGGCACTAAATGATTGTTTTCAAGCCTGTTCATCTATTTTTGGCGTATCTTTTGGAACATTTTTGTCAGCAGCCTTGGAAACAATCACCATTGCCGGCCTCACAATACGCCCATGCAGGGTATAACCTTTCTGCATCACACTCACCACCGTATTAGGCTCCATCTGATCCTGCTCAACGATAGATACCGCTTGATGGAGCGCTGGATCGAAAGGTTCACCCTCCGGGTCAACTATTTCTACACTGAATCTCGCCAGTGCCTTTACAAACATATCCAGTGTTAACTCGACCCCTTCACGTAACGCTTTTACAAAATCGTTATCTTCACCGGAAGCATCCAGCGCCCGCTCCAGGTTATCTACTACCGGCAGTAGTTCGAGCACTAATTTTTCCTGACCAAATTTATGCGCATGCTCTACATCACGCTCTGCACGCCGTCTCACATTCTGCAAATCGGCTTGCGACCTGAGCGCCAAATCCTTGTGTTGCGCTAACTGTTCAACAGCCTGCTCCAGCTTTGCCCGCAAATCCAGCTCACCAGTGACAGTTGTATCACCGCCGGACTCCTCCAGCATCTCTGGATTCTGCTCGCCATCCGCCGCTGCTGCTTCGGATTCCAAATTATTCTCTTGCCCAGGAATAGTTTCTTTATCTGCCATTGTTCATTGACCTCCAATATAACGCCTTTCGTTAACGTTAAGATGCGCATTGCTATATGGGGGCCAGTCGCTGTTGATTCAAGATATAGTTCAAAATAAATAGCAGATTACGCAAAGATCATGTGCTCACAGAGCAGCCAGCGAAACTCCTACAACTTTAGTATTAGTACTAAGGGGCAGCCCTTAACCCATCAGAGCTATATCGAATCAGCCAATCGATGTATATAGTTAAAACTGCGTCATTACAGAAAAGTAGAGGGTTGCGAGCGCTATTTTTATTCTCCCCAGAACAGATAGCCTTGGGATACAGACGAAACATTAACAGGGATGTTAATCACACGGAAGTTCCCCTCTATTTTTCTGTTTTTTTATAAAAAAACCGGCACTTGCAAGCTAACTCACCTGTCTCTTGATTGGCTACTCCCTCGATCTCATTCTCCACCCATTACCATTTCTACTATTGCCAACTGTGGGGCATTTACCTTATAAAGTTAATTGGCTGATAGCAAAACACCAAAATCATATTAATCACTCAAACCATTTTTTTATTATTAATAACGGAATCCAGTGCTTACACATCTGTCGATCCAGAATTTTGCGGTTGTTAAATCACTCCATGTTGAATTGCATGGTGGTTTGACCGCTATAACCGGGGAGACCGGCGCAGGGAAGTCCATTATGGTCGACGCCTTATGCCTGATTTTGGGTGATCGCGCAGACAATGGCGTAATTCGTGATGGGGCCGATCGAGCCGAGATCTGCGCTGTGTTTGATATTAGCGAAAATCCCCTGGCACACCAATGGCTCGAATATCAGGATCTGGGCGAGGAGGAGTGTATTATTAGACGCTCACTCACCACTGACGGGCGATCAAGGGCTTTCATTAATGATCGACCGATGACGCTATCACAGGTACGGGAACTGGGTGAGACTTTGCTGGATATTCACAGCCAACACGAACACCAGTCATTAATGAGTAAAAACGAACACCGCAGATTGCTCGATGAGTATGCCGGTGCGACAGATTTGATGCTACAGGTCCAGTCAAATTATCAAAAATGGATATCGCTTAAGGAGCAGCTCACCCAGCTAACCCTCGGCACCCAACAACAAAAAGACCAGCAGGAGTTGATTCGTTACCAACTGGAAGAGCTCAACAACCTAAATCTGGTAGAAGGTGAAATCGAGCTGTTAGAGCAGGAGCAGACTCAGCTGGCTAACGCCGAGCAAATTTTAAGCGTAGGCCAGAATATCGTCACTATCTGTCGCAACCATGGAGCAGACGAATCAGGTGGTGACTGCCATTCGCAGCTCAGCAATGCAATTAGCCTAAGCCAGCAACTGAGATTGCCAGAACATCATCAGCGCAACAGTATCGAACTATTACAAAATGCTCAGATACAGATCGAGGAAGCCTGTGACAATCTGCGGGATTACCTGGAAAGTGTGGAGGTTAACCCGGAACGTCTGTTACTCGTCGAACAAAGACTGAGCGATGCGCATCAGCTGGCCCGCAAGCATAGGATTCAGCCAGCAGAGCTTCCGGAACTACGCTTAAAACTGGAGAGCAATCTTGAGGAGTTGGCCAATGTCGATGAGGCTCTGCTACAGCTCGAAACCGATATAGAGAGCGCCCTGCGAGCGTATAGCGATAAATCTCACCAGCTATCAAAGATTCGCAGTAAATCGGCACAGCAGCTCAACCAGGTTATCATTAGCCATCTTGAGGCTATGGGCATGAAAGGCTGCACCTTTATCACGCAACTTACACCGTTAGCGGAAGAAAAACCGAGCGCCTCAGGCGCCGAGACTGTCGAGTTTCTTGTCAGCGCCAATCCTGGGCAGGCGCCAAAGCCATTGCGGAAAGTCGCTTCAGGAGGGGAGTTGTCTCGAATCAGCCTGGCTATTCAGGTTGTACTGGCAAACAAAACGAACGCTGCAACACTCATATTCGATGAGGTGGACGTGGGCATTGGGGGTGGAACTTCTGAGGTGGTCGGCCAATTACTTCGCCAATTGGGAGCAAAAGGTCAGGTTATCTGCGTCACTCACCAGCCACAGGTAGCAGCTATGGCACACCACCACCTCGCAGTGACCAAGCAAACGGAAAGCGCTTTCACCGATTCTCGTGTCGTGACATTATCCGCCGAGGATAAAATTACTGAAGTAGCGCGCATGCTGGGGGGGCTGAAACTCACCAAACAAACTATCGCTCATGCCACCGAAATGATTAAAAACACAGTACCCGATTGATCTACAAGGCATTGCACCGAAGATGCTTAATATAAACGCACCCTCAAATTACTGACATTTCGAGCATAGTCCATAAATATAGTGGCTATGATCTGTCACCTGAAACCCTGCATTATCAGCAATCACCTGCTGCCTTTCCTCAATAAGCGCATCATAAAACTCCTGCACCTTGCTACATTTCACGCAGACCATGTGATCGTGATGATGACTGGAGCTTAGCTCAAATACGGATCGCCCACCTTCAAAATGGTGTCGTTTAACCAGCCCCGCGGTTTCGAACTGGGTCAAAACACGATATACAGTCGCCAAGCCAACATCATCCCCCGCTTCAAGGAGCATTTTATAAACATCCTCAGCGGTCAGGTGATGGACTTTAGACTCCTCCAGAAGTTGTAGAATTTTAACCCGGGGAACCGTTACTTTCAGTCCTACATTGCGTAACTCTTGATTTTCTTCTGACATACTCTCAAACTATCTCCCTTCGCGCTTAGGTCGAAACCAGCATTATCCTATTAAGTTGCTATTAAATGGAACCATTATCGTGAGATTACCCGCTAAATTCGTTATTCTGATTTTAACCCTTACCATGGTTAGTATCTCAGCTTGCTCCTATATCCCCAAATTGCCAAAACCTAAAATGCCGAGTTTGAGTATGCTTCGGCTGGACCGTTTCCCAGGTGTCTATAAAATAGACATTCAGCAGGGCAACGTCATCACTCAGGATATGATTGACCAATTAAAACCCGGGATGACTAAGCGCCAAGTGCAGTTTGTAATGGGCTCGCCGCTGATTAAAGATAGTTTTCAACAGAATCGATGGGATTATGTTTACAGCTTTCAGCCCGGAGGCAAGGTGCGCCAGCAGGAAAGCGTTACGCTGTATTTTGAAAATGACTTGTTGAGCCATTTCGAAGGCGACTTCATGCCCAGTGAAACCATACTATAATAAGTAGCCTGTTGGACAAGGCATGGGCCTGACGCTATTCGGCCTTAGCGTTCTTTACCTGCTTTGCCTTGTCTGCACGGGCTGCACGAGACGCTTTTGGGTCAATTAGCAGCGGCCGGTATATTTCAACTCGATCACCGGCCTTCAGCTGTTCCTTCTTGGGATCTTTAAGCATCTTTCCAAAAATGCCCATCTTATCTTCATTAAGGTTAATTTGACTGAAGTGCTCGGCAATGCCCGACAGTTCTGCGGCATCATAAGCGGTGCTGCCCTCATCGACTTTCACCGGGATAATCATCTGTTTATCAGGTAGTGCGTAAGCCAGCTCTACCAATATCTGCTTTGTCTTATCCATAAATTTCATTCGCTCTGCGACAAAATGCATCCACCATTGTATTGGCCGCCTCATTAAAAATGGCTCCCAGCGCCATGGTAGTCAGCCTGCCAGAAAACTCAAAATCCAAATCCAGCGTGATTTTGCAACCGTGATCATGCAAAGGTTTAAATTGCCAGATGCCTTTCAAATACTTGAAAGGCCCCTCAACCAGCTCCATTTCAATACGCTCATTTTCACATAGTAAATTTCTAGTGGTGAATTTGTGCCCTATTTTACCCTTTGCAATATCAAGCCGAGCCACCATCTCTGAAGAACTATGACTGATCAGTTTCGCACTCTTGCACCAGGGCAAAAACTTTGGATATGCATTCACATCATTGACTATGTTAAACATTGACTTAGCCGAATGCATGACCAGTGCACTACGATGAATCTTTGCCACACCCTCTCCAAAATTCACTATTGTAATAGTATATGAATTGTAGTGGCTTGGCTTTATCAAGCCAACCGCCAAAATACCAATTCACCCTTGTATTATTAAAAAAGACAGACTTCAGTAAAATTGATAATATCATCTTGTAACTAAGGAACCTCTGAATACTGTCAGGCAACAATAATAAAGAATTACATATGGGGGTATCATGTCCGTCAATCGTGAACAGTTTGGCTCTAAACTAGGTTTTATTCTTGCAGCTGCAGGATCTGCTGTAGGTATCGGCAACCTGGTTGGATTTCCTGTCAATGCAACAAAAAACGGCGGCGCTGCATTTTTAATTCTGTACGCAATCTTTGTCGTATTAATTTGCCTACCAGTTATGCTGGCAGAACTTTCACTTGGCCGACACACAAAACGCAACCCGATTGGAGCGTACAAACGGCTGGCTCCAAACAGCCTGTTTTGGAATGCCGGAGGTTGGCTATCCGTTATCACCCCTTTTATGATTACCGTATTTTATATGGTGATCACTGTCTGGATATTAGGCTATTTTGTCGGCACTCTCATGGGTGATCTCGATCAGTTAGCGCAAGCAGATTATTTTGGCGCATTCATCACCAGCAACAAGGTTTACCTGTTCCTCGTGGCGCTAGCGGGTCTCATTGTGTTTATTCTTTACCGTGGCGTTGCTGAGGGTATTGAGCGCGGCGCAAAGCTCATGATGCCCACACTTTTCGTTATGTTAATCGGCCTCGTTATTTTTGTACTGACTCTGGATAACGCATTTTCTGGAGTTAAATTCTACCTGGTTCCTGACATCAGCAAACTCACACCATCGGTCGTCAGTGGAGCGTTAAGCCAGGCTTTTTTCTCCTTGTCGTTAGGCATGGGGATTCTCATCACCTATGGCTCCTACATGAAACAAGGTGACAGTATTGCCTCATCCGGGAAAATGGTTGCCCTGGTAGATACAGGGGTCGCCTTCTGTGCCGGACTACTTATTATTCCAGCAATATTCTCATTCAACCCGGACACCAATACCGCCGAACTATCAGATTCATCTATCTCTCTTATATTCAGCTTCCTGCCCAAGATATTTCTTGCGCTACAAGGCTCTATCGGCTATTTCGGCGCCAGCCTGGTCGCCGGCGTATTCTTCTTGCTGGTCTTTTTCGCTGCCCTGACTTCCCAGGTGTCCATTATGCAGGTACCACTGGCAACCCTGCAGGATGAGCTCGGTTACAACCGCAGCAAGAGCCTCTTAATACTCTGTGTCAGTGCCGGAATCCTGACTTTATTCTGCATTCTATCGTTCGGAAAAGTAGCGTTTTTGACCGATTTCATACACTACGCAGGAAAAAGCAAATCCTTCTTTGACGTAACCATTGATGTTTTTTACGAAACCATATTACCGCTCAATGGCCTGATCATTTGTCTCTTTGTCACCTATAAATGGAAAAAAGCGAATTTTGATAATGAGCTCGAATTGGGTGACCCCCATTACAAAGGCTCCCTATTGGAACGCTATGTAAACCTATCACTAAGCACCATCATTCCAATTGTACTGTTTCTTATTTTCGTTAATACCGTCGCACTCAAATACTTTGGTGTTAGTTTGATTGGCTAGACCTCTGCTTGTCTATATAATGGCGCGCCATGGCCAAGAAGCAGAAAACCTCACCCGGATCTATCGCGCAAAACAAAAAGGCGCGACACGATTACCACATCGAAGAAAAATTCGAGGCAGGTCTAGTTCTGTCCGGCTGGGAAGTGAAGAGCCTGCGCGCCGGGAAAGTACAGCTCACCGAAAGCTATGTATTACTTAAGGATGGCGAAGCCTGGTTATTAGGCGCTCATATCACGCCCCTCAAGACCGCCTCCACCCATGTGGTTGCCGACCCGACCCGCACACGGAAACTGCTACTCAATAGAAGAGAGCTAGGAAAGCTGTTCTCAAGCAAAGAACAGAAAGGCCACACCTGCGTACCATTGGCACTCTATTGGAAAAAGAATCTTGTGAAATGCGAGATAGCTTTGGTAACCGGTAAAAAACAACATGACAAACGTGCCACGGAAAAAGAACGAGACTGGAACCGCGAAAAACAGCGTACACTCAGGCATGACGCAAAGAGCTAAAAACCAATTTTATTTTTATTTATCTGTTCTACTGAACTTGCGACATAAAATATAATCCAATTCCACAAGTAACTCGCCTATAATAGGCAGTGTTACATGCTCTTTAACATTTTAGATTTTTACAGGAAATAAAACTCAACCATCCATAAGCGGTTTAACACTATTTGTTATGCCACTCGTCTGGACTTCTCTGAGTACTTTAGGCAAGGCAAAAGTTAGCGCGCACAAGCGAAGCGCATACCAATGCGTAAGCATTGGCGAAACTGGCTTTTAACACCGCATAAAGCTAAAGCACTCAGCCATATGAGCTGAACTTCTCAGAGTGCTTTTATCAAGGCAAAAACTGACGAGCAAAGCGGAGCGTATGCAAATACGAGAGCATTTGCGAAATCAGGCTTTAACACAGAGAAAAGTACTCAGAGAAGTTCAGGGGGCGATACTGGATTCGACGTGGGTTACAAAACTCCTGGTGCATGCCGAGATGACAGCCAATCTCGTTAATCCAAAGCTGTAACAGTTATAGTCGCAAACGACGAAAACTACGCTCTAGCAGCTTAAACCCTGTTAGCGGTCATTAGTAAGGTGCCAGTACCGCGTTAATAACCGTCATATAGAACTGGATCGCAGCAAAGCTTGCCTGGCGCAGCGCTGTTAAAACTTCACAGGCTCGCTACTATCGTCCTGCCCGTCGGGCTGATAGCGGCTAAACTAATTGACGGACCTAAGCATGTAGATCCTTGAGCAGCGGACTGACGGACGCGGGTTCAAATCCCGCCGCCTCCACCAAATACGAAACCCCAACTATTATCAGTTGGGGTTTTTTATTGCGTGCGCCTGAGAAAAACAGGTACATCCTGAATGGCTCGGTAATCCCCCCGAAAAATAACGGAGGTCAAAAGTAGAATATTCTCGTAACATTTACGCAGGAGATTCTGCATGAAAAGATCCAGATACAGTGATAGCCAAATTATGGCAATTCTGAAGCAAGCTGAAAGTGGTGTGCCTG
>JAJFKB010000008.1 GCA_021773395.1 Gammaproteobacteria bacterium
CAGGCACACCACTTTCAGCTTGCTTCAGAATTGCCATAATTTGGCTATCACTGTATCTGGATCTTTTCATGCAGAATCTCCTGCGTAAATGTTACGAGAATATTCTACTTTTGACCTCCGTTATTTTTCGGGGGGATTACCCCGGCAAGAAGTAAATCTCGATGAATTTAAAAACGGGCATTCTATCGAACAAATAGTGAATCAAAAAATAGCACTTATAAAAAACGAACTTAAACCACAGGTTCGCCCCGAGGGTCGCATTCAGATGGATTCGATTATATCGAGCGATTCCATAATCCCAGAATGCGACGTAGACTAGCAGTGCCGGATCAAAAGTTTAGCTCGTTTTTAAGCCGTCCGTGAATGCGGGGTAGAACCCATTCGTGTTAGCTGCGAGCTAACAGCGGATAACGTTATCGATAGCTAAGGAACCTCTGAATAACTCCTTAATGCCACAACCCTGGTGTCTGGTTAGAACACCTGAAACACTCGAATATCTTTATTGTTGTGCACATCACCAACTATCTCCATTCGATCCTTTTCCAGGTTATAGCGTAAACACCCCACTTTGCCATTATGCCGGGTGAAGGTAATCAAGCATACGCTCTCACGCACCTGTTCCAGATCAATCATAGTTTTAAAGTTTCTTTTCACAGAAGTACCCAGTCCCCATCTAGACACGTGTATGCCTCTCTCCCAACCGGCATGCTCGCCTTTTTTTGGCGGCGCTGCAGAGATAAAATGTGCCCAACTGTTTACGTTGTAACTATCTGATCCGATATCAGCATCCTCACTACCATGCGCCGTGAACAACACGGTATCCAGGCCAACTTTCGGCGCCGTATTTTCACTATTACGCGAGTTAACCTGACTCTCGGTTGCTACAATCGTCGTTCGCGCATCACCATCTGCCGTATCAACCGTCTGAATCGCCGCACCAAAGAGTTTATGGACACCAGATCTGACCGACGACCAGGCATTGATCTGCGCGGCTACTGTTGCATTATTGTTGTCGCCCTCCAAATCGGTAATGGTATTGGTCGCAAAACCATAATTGAAAAACCTACCCGTCTCCGGCACATAATAGGAAGCGTCTGATGGGTCCTCGATGTAATTGAACACATAGTGCACGCAATCAGTATTCCATCCACGGTATTCTCCGGGGATGATCCATTCCGATGGAATAACCGAATGGATATCTTTGGTAGGGGCCTTGCAAGCGATGGTGGCTGAAAAGACCATGGAAGGGAGAAAGAGTATCACCAATACAAAACCAGTAATTTTTGTACAGTTCATCATCAAGTCCTTTTTGATTGAAGGGCAATCTGGAAGATTTAACAACAGGCTATATTACTCCAGCTGAATGCTCGCTGAACGGTTTGTTTAAACCTGTCGCTACCAACGAGTGCAACCCCTGCAATCGTAAGTGCTCAGCCACATCAGTACTAAAAAAGCCGTTGCCCCTGGTGTAACAATTCCCGATTCATACTCACTCTCATTTTCATACTCATACTCATACTCATACTCATACTCATACTCATACTCATACTGGGGATATTCCAGTATCAGACCTAATCCAGCTCGTTCACCGTCATTTTGAAAAATATTCTACACGTCAAACGAAGCCGCCCCAATATAGTGCGTAATGTTACGAATCTGCACGTTATAAACGCTTTGCCATAAATACATTGCTAATTAAGACAGTAAAAATATTTAGAAAAACAGAAATTAAAGCTATTAAATATTTATATATCATTAACTTAGAAAAACTTAGAAACCTCGCTTCATAAAACTGGCATCTCACTTGCACTAGCTAGTATCAGTTAAGTGATACTAAGCAATTCCCCATGCTTTAAGGTAAACAGTGATATGAAAAAGCAAAAAATTCTGGTGATCGGTAACGGCATGGTTGGCCATCACTATGTGGATCAGCTGGCGGCAAAGAACCTGCCTGTTGAAATCACCGTGATAGGAGGCGAGACTCGCCCTGCCTACGACCGGGTTCATCTATCGGATTTTTTTGCGGGTCGTAAACCCGAAGAACTGGCTTTGACCACGCGCGATTACTATCGCGATATTGGTGTACAGGCACATTTCGGCGATCCAGTCGTTCGCATCGAGCGCGAAAACAGGAAAGTGATCACAGTTGCCGGCCAGGTTTTCCATTACGACAAGCTGGTGCTCGCCACAGGCTCTTATCCTTTTGTTCCGCCCATTCCCGGAGCGGATCTACCCGGTTGTCTAACCTATCGCACCATCGATGACCTGGGAGAAATCAGGGCGGAGGCCAAGTCTTCGAAAATAGGCGTTGTTGTTGGCGGAGGTTTGCTAGGGCTGGAAGCTGCCAATGCGCTAAAAAACCTGGGACTTGAAACACACGTAGTGGAGTTTGCTCCTCAGCTAATGGGAGTACAACTCGATTCCGGTGGTGGCGAAATGCTACGCCGTAAAATCGATGCCCTTGGGGTAAAGGTACATACCGGAAAAGCGACAAAAACCATAAAGAAAGGATCGCAAACCAGGCTTAGCATGAACTTTGCTGACGGAGAATCGCTAGACACCGATCTCATTGTATTCTCAGCAGGCATCCGGCCCTATGATCAATTAGCCCATGACGCTGATTTAAAAGTTGGAGAACGCGGCGGTTTCGAGATTGATTTTAATTGCCGAACCCGTGACACCAATATATTTGCCATCGGCGAATGTGCTTCTTTTGGCAATCGTATTTTCGGTTTGGTTGCTCCAGGTTATCGTATGGCCGAAGCGGCCATCAGCCAATTAACTGATGAACCAATCCCCTTTCAAGGTGCGGATATGAGCACCAAACTTAAACTGCTGGGTGTTGACGTAGGGTCGATAGGCGATGCGATCAGTAAAACTCCTGGGTCGATTGCCTATACCTTTAGCGACCAACGCGAGGATGTCTATAAGCGCCTTATTGTGAGCAAGGATAACAAATATATTTTGGGTGCCGTACTGGTAGGTGACTGTTCTGACTACGATGGTCTACTGCAATACTACCTCAATAAAATCGAACTACCGGAAAACCCCGAATCGCTGATTCTACCGGCCACCAGTAATTCGACGCCGCTTATAGGTGCCTCTGCATTACCTGATGCCGCAATTATTTGCTCCTGCCACAACGTGAGCAAAGGTGCGATTATTAACGCTCTCGATGCGGGCTGCTGCAGTCTCGGTGATGTAAAAACCGCCACCGCTGCAAGCACTGGTTGTGGTGGTTGTGCTGCGCTGCTAAAAAATGTCATCGATGGGGAACTCAGCGCTCGCGGCATGGAGGTCAATTCTGCTATCTGTGAGCACTTCAATCACTCAAGACAGGAGCTCTTCGACATTCTGCGAAGCAAAGAAATTCGCACATTTCATCAGCTATTAGATGAACATGGCCAAGGACACGGCTGCGATGTTTGCAAACCGGCAATTGGCTCCATGCTGGCCTCTTTATGGAACGATCACATACTAGATAATAGTCTTGTGGGATTGCAGGACACTAATGACATCTACCTTGGAAATATGCAAAAGGACGGCACTTACTCGGTGGTTCCGCGCGTTCCCGGTGGAGAAATCACCCCGGAAAAACTGATTGTACTCGGCGAAGTGGCTCGTGATTTTGATCTTTATACTAAAATTACCGGCGGCCAACGTGTCGACCTCTTTGGCGCTCAGCTGCATGAGCTACCCTCAATTTGGCAGCGTTTGGTAAATGCCGGATTCGAGACCGGACATGCCTATGGCAAGGCGATGCGCACGGTAAAATCGTGCGTAGGCAGCAGCTGGTGTCGCTACGGAGTACAAGATAGCGTGGGCATGGCTATTCGCGTTGAGGAACGTTACCGCGGATTGCGCTCCCCCCATAAAATTAAGCTTGCCGTATCCGGCTGTACGCGTGAATGTGCAGAAGCACAAAGCAAAGATGTTGGCATCATTGCAACCGAGCACGGATGGAACCTTTACCTTTGCGGCAACGGTGGCATGCGCCCCCGCCATGCTGATCTGTTCGCCACCGATCTTGACGACGAAACGCTGATTAAATACATCGACCGCTTCATGATGTTTTACGTGCGTACTGCCGATAAATTACAACGCACGTCGGTATGGCTAGAAAATATGGAGGGCGGACTGGATTACCTCAAGACGGTGATTATTGAAGATAAGCTGGGTATCGGTGAAGAGCTTGAACGGCAGATGAACTATCTCGTCGACACCTACCAATGCGAATGGAAAACCACACTGGAAAATCCCGAAAAACTGAAGCGTTTTCGACACTTTGTTAATGAAGAAATTGGCGATGATCAGCTGAGTTATATCTACGAGCGAGGACAACGTCGACCCGCGACAGCCGCAGAGCGTGAGCAGCGAAAGTCGACGCTATCCAATAACACCATCTCGATCACAGAACTCAGCGGGAGAGGTTAATCATGGCTCAAGAAAACTGGGCGTTTGTATGCGACGCCGATGACCTAGTACCGGACACTGGAGCCTGTGTGTTAATCAACAATGAACAGGTTGCCATCTTCTGGGAAAGCAAAACGGATACCCTCTTCGCCTTATCCAATTACGACCCGCTTGGATGCGCTAATGTCATATCACGAGGCATTCTAGGCTCCCTTGGCGATGACCTGGTCATTGCCTCTCCCCTCTATAAACAACACTTTAGCCTGGCGACTGGCCAGTGCATGGAGGACGCTCAGTATTGTCTGAAAACCTATCAAGTGAGACGTATCGACGGGCGGGTTCAACTTCTACTGGAAGAGAACATCACTCGCTAACACAGCTTGTGAAACAAACAGCAGTATAGCTCCATCATATTTATCAAAGAGGTCAACAGACATGCCAAATGTCGAGCGTTTTAACTTATTATCATTCAAAGGAAAAATGAAAATTCTACATTTTTCCTGGATGGCATTCTTTATTACCTTCCTGGTCTGGTTTAACCATGCCCCGATGATGCAAGCAATCGCCAACAGCTTGGGGCTGACAACATCGGAAATCAAAACACTGCTGATACTCAACGTCGCGCTGACCATCCCCGCGCGTATTGTCATTGGGATGCTGACAGATAAATTTGGGCCGCGATTGGTTTATTCAGGATTGTTGGCAATTTGTTCCATTCCCTGCTTCACATTCGCGCTGGCTGACTCCTACGCTCAATTGGCAATTTCACGCTTTTTATTAGGATTTGTCGGGGCCGGATTCGTCATTGGAATCCGTATGGTTTCTGAGTGGTTCCCTCACCATGAACTCGGCATCGCGGAAGGCGTTTACGGAGGGTGGGGGAATTTCGGATCGGCCGCTGCTGCGATGAGCTTACCCACTATCGCCTTGCTCTTTGGAGGTGAAAATGGATGGCGTTACTCAGTGGGACTTACTGGATTGATTTCCCTTGTTTTTTCCTTTATTTACTATCAAAACGTATCTGATACGCCGAAAGGATCTACCTATTTCAAGCCTAAAAATCTGGGCGCCCTGGAGGTAAGCAGCAAGGGTGACCTGTGCCTGCTACTGTTGATGAAAATTCCCATGTACGCGGCGCTGGCTTTACTCACATGGAAGCTATCCCCCGCCGGGGCATCGATGATTTCAAGCACCACGGCAATTATTATGTATGGATTCCTGGCGGCACTTTATCTGTATGACTCATTTCATGTTTACCAGGTCAACATGAAATTGTTAGTGAACCCCGTGCCGGAGTTACATCGCTATAAATTCAAGCAGGTCGCAGTGCTCAATATACTTTATTTTGCAACCTTCGGTTCGGAATTAGCTGTAATCTCAATGTTGCCTCTGTTCTTCGCTGAAGTATTCGATCTCAACATGGTTTATGCGGGGCTGTTGGCTTCCGCCTACGCCTTTATGAACCTGGTTTCACGACCTGGTGGCGGCTGGCTTAGCGACCGCTACGGACGCAAACCTACTTTACTCGTCCTCACCGCAGGATTAGCCCTGGGTTATTTTGCTATGGGCATGATCGACAGTACCTGGCCTATAGCATTAGCCGTACTCGCTGCCATGGCTTGTTCTTTCTTCGTGCAATCGGGGGAAGGCGCTGTATTCGCTGTCGTGCCATTAATCAAACGCCGTCTCACCGGTCAAATTGCTGGCATGACAGGTGCCTACGGGAACGTTGGCGCAGTAGTTTACCTCACTGTTTTATCTGTTGTTGAATATCAAACTTTCTTTTATTTTATTGCAGGCACCGCCATCATTGGCTTTGTAACGTTACTTTTCATGGAGGAGCCGCGCGGTCAAATGGCTGAAATCCGGGACGATGGCACCGTGGAACTTATTGATGTAGCCTAACCCACCACCCTGAAGATTAGTGACTCAATCTAGGAATTAAAACATTTGGCGATGATCGATATTGGCGCCGGCAGCAGCGAGTTAAACATCAAATTTGGCGGTTACTCCACTGCGGGCATTAAACCAAAAAATCAAGATGCGTTCGCCGCGCATCAGCCCAAGTCTTACGACCGAATCCATAAGGGTGTCGCGGTTACGATTGCAGATGGTCTCAGTTGCAGCGAGCACAGCGCCGAGGCCAGTCAGATGTGCGTCACCAATTTTATCGAGGATTACTATAGCACTCCGGACAGCTGGTCGGTTAGAACCTCTGCATCACGAGTACTGAATGCTCTTAACACCTGGTTAGCGCATCACGGGTCAAACCCCCATTACAGCACCAATAGTTTCTCAACCACTTTTAGTACGGCCATTTTTAAATCTACATCAGCACATCTTTTTCATGTCGGTGATAGTCGTATTTACCGCTACCGCAACCACGTATTGGAACAACTAACACAGGATCACTCCCTGGCAAGGGAGGGTAGCAGCCCTATTTTAACCAACGCGATCGGCACCAGCTTGCATTTACAGGTAGATTACTTATGTGAGGATATCCAGGAGAACGACCTATTCTTACTCAGCACGGACGGCGTCCACGATTTTTTAAGCCACAAAGAACTTACTCAGTTGCTGCTACAGCCCAATAGCTCACTTGAAGCTCAGGCTCAACAAATCATCAATCACGCGCTAAACCATGGCAGCAACGACAATCTGAGTTGCCTTCTTGCCAGGGTTATAACAATTCCCGCAGCAGATATAAATGAAACACACCGGCAACTCTCACAATACGTTATTCCCCCAGCACTCGAACCAGACATGTCGATTGATGGCTATCGCGTTATCGAAGTACTTAGCAGGAGTACCCGTAGCCATCTATATCGTGTAAAGCATAATAACGAAGCCATCGAGAAAGTACTAAAGGCACCCTCCAAAAATTACGCCGACGACCCACAATACCTTGAAGCTTTTATCCGTGAACAATGGATCGGAAAACGTATCAAACACCCCAACGTTATGGCTGAATACTCCCGACCTGAAGAAACAAGGTTTCTTTATAATCTCAGCGAATATATCGAGGGTCGGGATCTACGCCAATGGATGTATGACAACCCTTCTCCTCCTGTTGAACAGGTTCGTATCATCATAGAGCAGATTGCCACCGCATTAAGAGCCTTTCAGCGGATGAGCATGATCCACCGCGACCTCAAGCCTGAAAATATAATGATAACCAGCGAAGACCAGATTAAACTCATTGATTTCGGTACCGTTCAAGTCAGCGGACTACAGGAAATAGTTTCGCCACTAAACGAGGAATGTCCGGTAGGGTCGATTAACTATATTGCTCCCGAATACCTCATGAACGAGTCAGGCATGTTTCGTTCCGACATTTTTTCCCTGGGCGTTATTGCTTACGAAATGCTCTGCGGTCAGCTTCCTTACAAACAGCCGCGCCATAAAAACGATCTACCCAAACAATACGATCGGTGGCGTTATATACCCATATCTCAGCGCAGAAATGAAATCCCGCTCTGGGTTGAAGCAGCACTGAAAAACGCAACTTCTCCTCACCCCACAAATCGCTATTCCGCTCTTTCGGAGTTTATTCACGACATGAGAGTGCCCAATCAAGCGGAAGTGCGAAAACTCAAAAAAGCACCACTCATTGAACGGAACCCCATTAGGTTCTGGAAAACGCTTTGTTTGATCCTTTTTCTTTTTCTAATTATTAGCCATCTAATATAAAGCGTCTCGAAACTCCTTTATCCGCTCTGACTAAAAGTAGAAGTCAATCGACATTTGGCGAATACAAGATTGAGCAGCACGAAGTTTTTTTTGCATAACCAACTAATAGAGACCTTTGCATAACTACTACGCTAGGTAATACTGTGTTAAAAACCGGCTCAAAATGCTCATTTATAAGTATAAACTCGGCTTTAGCTTCCTGCGTCGCTCTAACTCCTGCATCCATGCAGTCGTCCGCTTTTTCACCGATTTTTGCCTTGTCTTACCGTCGCTCGCTACATTATGCAAAGGTCTCTAATAGTTCGGTACACATGGTCAAATTGCTAATTGAATCTGGCTTTCAGCGTATCCGACGGATAGCACCCGTATCGTTCAAAATAAAATTTAGCCAGGCGCCCAGGATTATTAACACCATTTTCCCACATGATTCGGCTGACATTGGTTTTTCCATCCGCATTTTGCAGGGCAAGGTGAATATAGTGCAATCGTCTGGATTGAATAAATTCATTAGGCGTTTGCCCCAAATATTTTTTGAAGCCGTTTTGTAGTGTTCTCTCTGCCACGTGAGTGATGCCACAGAGCTCACTCATTGAAATGGAACTACGGATATTCTGATCGATATACTCGCAAGCTCTTCGCACATGTCTGGGTGCCGCCGTATAACGATCATTGCTAAGGTAGTCAGTATAATTATGTTTTTGTGAATGAACCAGGGTACAGGCCACCATCTCGATATGGCTTTTCAGTAGATGGCTATTTTGCTGTACTGGTGAATCAATATTGTCATAAAAACTACACAGAAAGTTCATCGTTTCATTCCAGGCTATTTTGCTTGTCTCATCCTGAGCTGAATCTAGCGCAAAGCAAACAGGCTCCCTGATTGTTTGCTGCAGTAGAGTTTGCAGCATATTTTCTATCAAAAAACGATCTATCTTTAGCGCCAGGTGTGCGCAGCCGGGCTGAAATGTAATTTTTGTAGGTAACGACGCATCAATGACTGCGACATCGCTCACCCCTGTACTAATTAAACGGCCTCCATTTTTAGTCGAGCTGTTACCTGACAGTGTCGTTTGAATAATGAGGTGTTGATCAGTCGTGGCCGGCTCAATAGTAACTTCAGCGCCAAAAGTTAAGTAGGCGATGGACATAGACCCTAAAGCAACACCGTTAAACTGGGCTCCAATAGACTCGCCCCGCCCAACATTGAGACAGCGGTTTTGCCAAAACAGCGAGTTACCTATGTCTACAGTATCTCGGACATCCCCGTTCTGTAACAAACTATGCTTGGCGAGTGGCAAATAAGACATAGGCTAATTATAGCACCGGAGCCACCCAATAATCCTACCTATTAGCCAAGACTCAAACAGCGCTAATAGTCATTAACACTCAATCTGGAGTTAAAGAATATTTCATGCGGAATGTGTATAGCATTTTCGGAATTGGTATTACTCATCGTTACCCGAATCCGTAACATTTCCACTATCAATAGAAGACGAATTATTCCTCTGTACTGAATTCATTAGTAATGAACTGGAGATAGACAAAATGAGCAATTACGAAAATATCATTCTGGAGATAGAGGGTGAATTAGCCACGATCACGCTAAACCGACCAGAGAAAAAGAATTGCATGAGTCCTGCTCTGCATTCCGAAATGTGCATCGCCTTGAAAGAGGTGGAAGCCGCCAAGGTTAAAGTGATGGTCTTGACGGGAGCTGGCAATGCTTTCATTGGTGGCATGGATCTTGAGAAATGCTTTTTTGATAACTGGGATAACCCGGAAGATTTTGTCGACGGTGTTAAACCTTCATTTGAATGGATGAGCCATCTCAAAAAATTTCCTGCAGTAACGATCGCTAAGGTCAACGGCTGGTGTTTCGGTGGTGGCATGGAGGTTGTCGGGCTGTGTGATATTGCCATTGTCGCTGAAGAATCCATTTGGGGGCTGTCGGAAGTCAACTTTGGCATCTTCCCCGGTGGCGGCACGACCTGGACAGTGGTCAACAATATGCCTTCGCGCAAGCAGGCGCTCTATTACTCGCTCACTGCTGATACTTTCACTGGTAAAGAGGCGGTAAAGCTTGGTTGGGCATCAAAGGCAGTTCCGCTTGCTGAGTTAGACTCCCACACAGATAAAGTCGTCAATGGACTCATGAGTAAGGGCCGTATCGTCCTGCAGAAGACCAAAGAGGTCTATGAAAGAATCATTAACCTCAACATGGAGTTCCCTGAAGCCGTTGATTATGAAATTGCCAAGCTCTATGAATTATCACGTCTGACAAATGATGACTGGATTCGAACAGCACTTAAATCTTTCAACAAGCGTGAGTTCAAACCGGGCCTGCAAGATTACAAAATAACGCGGGACGATATTTAGACGGCGCTAATTATCTGGCAGTAACAGGGAATAGATGATCAACCGTCATCTACTCCTTCGTTCGAAATAGTAATGGCTTTATACGGGTATTCAATCATGTCTGATCAAGAGCTGACCCTGCGGGATTTAATTCGTCGTGCGGCGGCAAAACATCCGGATAACGAGGCGGTAGTTGATAGCATAGCGCGCTACACCTACGCCGAATTGTTGGATCGGATAGAGCGTATGGCGAAGCTTTTGCATACTTTAGGGGTGCGCAAAGGTGATCGGGTTGCGCTCTTAATGCCGCCTTCAGTCAGTCACGTCATTGCGTTATTCGGCACGATAGAACTAGGGGCAATTCCGAGCGCGCTGCATGCCAGAGAGACAGAAGATACACTGTCTGCAATCATCGAGCGGCTTAGCCCTCGTGTGTTGGTTTATGATGGTGTATTTGCACAAAAGGCTCGATCTTTGCTGGATAAAGGAACGCTGATTTCCGCCGCGATTCGCTCGGTGTCAGCTATCACGCCACAGGATCAGGCAACCTCCGGTTCAGATCCAATTATCCCCGCAGACCTGAACCAATATGAACTTGATTTTGAGCCGATGCCAATTGCCCTGGATGATACGGCGGTGATAGCACTGTCTTCCGGCACAACCGGTATTCCCAAGGGAGTGATGCATACGCACAGAACCTTAGTGGCAAGCGCACGTTGTGGCGCTCCTTATATGGCGGCGCACCCGAATGCTTGCAGCATCAATATCTTCACTACCGCCTTCATTGGTTGGTACAACTGCACCCTTCCCTTCCTTTTTGGTGGTTCAAAAATTATTTATTTAAGCCAGTGGGATGCTCAAAGTTTCCTCAAGACCATTCAGGATGAAAAGGCCACCGTGTGTTTTTTGGTACCCACCATGTGGCGCATGTTGTTACGTGAGCATCCCGAGAACTATGACTTATCTTCATTGGAACGGGTTGGCTACGCTGGAGAGCCCATGGACACAGCCACCATGACACAGATTCGTGAGCTGATCTGCCCCAGCGTCATCAACACCTACGGCACCACAGAGACCGGTTCCTGGGGCGGCTGTTCGGTCATGATGCCCGAAGATTATGTGGACGACAGCAAGATTGAGAGCGTCGGCAAACCGGGCGCTGGTGTCGAAATCAGGGTTATTACACCCAGCGGATCAGTCGATGACGTGGTTGCTGCCGGTGAAGATGGCGAAGTCATTTTCAGTGGGCCGTCAGTTGCCAATCAGCTGTGGGAGCAACCCGCTCTTGGCAGACAAATATTTGAAGGACGTTGGTGGCGGTCTGGCGATATGGGGTCAATGGACGCAGCGGGTTATCTTTATTTAAAGGGCCGTATCGACGATATGATTATTACCGGGGGCATTAATGTGCTGCCGGGCCAGGTTGAAGAGGCTGTGTTGAGTCATCCTGCTGTAAGTGAGTGTGTGGTGATTGGCTTGCCGAGCGAACAATGGGGCGAACAGGTTACTGCTTTTGTGATTTGTAGCGAACAGGTGACAGAGAATGAATTGGCGGGCCATGTTAACCGGAGCTCCCTGTCGGGTTATAAAAAACCGCGTGAATATTGTTTTGTGAATGAACTACCACGTGGCAATACCGGCAAAGTCAGTCGTAAATTATTGCGTAATCAAGTAACCGGCAACAGAACAAATTAACCGATTGGAGTTGAGCATGACGACTAACAGTAAACAAGCGCTAATGGCCGGATTGATAGGTGCAACAGGTGGTTTAGCCTTATCTTTTTTGGTGAATTACTTTGTAGTGCCTTTTCCCGAGGGAGCGATCGAAAATGCCGTAAATAACGGAATTAGCGGCTCTATCAGTGGTTTTATGAGTGGCTTTATGGGGTTGTTTATGTACCTCAAAAAAACTAGTTAATCCAGGGCGAGCCTTTTCGCCGAGCTGAGATCAAGCCCCGGAGCTACCTTGTATTGGCGGATTAATCTGGCCAGGAGAGTATTGGATGAATAAATATTTCAAATTAATCAGGGGTATTCTGATTATAAACATTGCCGTTGTGGTGACGACAGCGAACGCTCAGGATACCGAACGGTCGCAGGTGAACCATTGGGTAACCGCCTTTTTCCATTCCTTTAATGAAGATCTGATGCGGGGAGATATGGACGCCTGGATGGAAAATTGGGCGCAGCAGGCAGAACGGATTACCCCTATGGGTAATGCCAAGGGCAAGACACAAATTCGTCAGCTTTATATCAGTCTTAATCAGCGCTACGAAGCGATGGTGCAAGAGATTACCGGCACTATCATCGAAGGTCGAAATGCCTCTGTTGAATTGCGTACCGTTGGTATTCACAAAGACACGGGCATTAAAGTCAGTATGCCAAACGTAGCGGTTTTAGCATTCAATGAACAGGGCAAGGTAATCAGTGCTCATGTTTACTTGGACATGAAGAACATTGAAAAGCAATTAGCACCTTAATACAAACGGTGTCAGTTATACGAGAGCAGGCTTATGGGCAACACTTATACTCCCCCTGAACAGGAAATCCTATTTTTACTCAATCAGGTCATTAACTGGCAAGAGTTATTCGAGTTGCCCGGATATCGCCACGCAGACAGTGAATTAGGAGCAGCAATTATTTCTGAAGCCTGCCGATTCAGCGCAGAAGTATTGAGCCCCCTAAATCAAGCAGGAGATGCCGAGGGGTGTCATTTAACAAATGGAAATGTCCAGGTACCTGATGAGTTCCGTAAGGCATATGGATTATTCACCGAAGGCGGCTGGCCGGGACTGGACTTGCCTCTGCGATTTGGCGGTCAGGCATTGCCCATCACCCTCACCACCGCCGTATCAGAAATGATGAATGGCGCCTGTGTTGCCTTCTCAATGATGCCCTGCATGTTACGTGCGGCGGCCGCGTTATTGGCTGAGCATGCCGATAATGAGCTAAAGGAACGGATTGTGCCTGCAATCGTCGCTGGTGGCTATGGAGCGACTATCGTTATTACTGAACCGCAAGCCGGCTCCGATGTTGGCGCCATAAAAACCTATGCTATAAAACAAAATGATGGCTCTTATAAACTCACAGGAACAAAGATTTTCATCACCTGTGGCGACCAAAACTACACCGAACAGATTATTCACCTGGTGTTGGCCAGGGTAAAGGGTGCCGACCCCGGCACGCGCGGCCTTAGCCTATTCCTGGTACCAAAGCGAAGCTTTGATAAGCCCGAGGACATTAACCATGTATCTGTTAGCCGGTTGGAGAAAAAAATGGGCCTGAAAGCCTCTCCAACCTGTGTATTAAACTTTGATCAGGCACTTGGTTACCGAATCGGCAAGGAAGGCAAAGGGCTGAATTGCCTGTTTAGCATGATGAATCTGATGCGCCTGGAAGTAGCCACTCAGAGCGTTGGAATCGCTAGCGCTGCCAGCCAAAGTGCCGCGAGCTATGCCCGCGAGCGAAAACAGGGTGGCCAGACCGAAGCATCCATCATGCAACATGCCGATGTTCGTCGAATGCTGGCAACTATGCAAGCCTATACTGAAGCGATGCGAGCGCTGGTACTGGAAACTTCCTTTAATCTGGACAAGTCCCGGCACGCTGAAAAAGAGCAAGAAAGAGCTGAATGCCGAGCGTTGGCAGAGTTTTTGCTACCTGTCTGTAAAGCTTGGTGCTCGGACCGGGCATTTGAAATGACAAATCTGGGAATCCAGGTGATGGGCGGACATGGGTATATCGCCGATGAGGGAATGGAGCAATATGTGCGCGATTGCAGGGTTCTATCCATCTACGAAGGAACCAATGGAATCCAGGCTTTGGATCTGGTCATGCGAAAACTATTACTAAAGCAGGGTACGGGTTATACCCTTTTTGTTAAAAGGATTGAGGTAGATTTAGCAAAACATGCTAACCATCCAAAATTGGAAAGGCTTGCCAAGCCGCTAGCAGATGGTCTTAATCGGTTAAAATCCTGTACCGATTTATTAGTCAATATTAAGGTGGACTCGTTACGTGACGCAGAAGCCGCCGCTACTCCCTATTTACAACTGGTAGGTCAATTGGCAGGCGCATGGATGTTATTTCGAATAGCAGCCGCCGCCGAAAACGGAGCATCGCAACTGGAGAAATATACTCACGCGCAATTCTATATGGAATACTTATTGCCAGAGTCGCAAGTATATGAGCAAAGAATTCGTTCGGGAGCTAAAGCAATTGACAAGTGCTTCTAAGGTTTCAAATTTTGCTTGTATGCGCACTCGCGAGGTTGCCTCAGCCTTTCCCCCCCGGCTTAGCCGAGGGGGAATCGAATAGGTTTGGCACAAACGCTCGCGATGACAGGTTGATCAGGGGCGCTGGCTAATCCCAGTTACCCCACATTTCCTTCTTAATTTCTTCCCAGGAAGACCCTTCCCCATCACCACCGGGCCCGGGTGTAAAATGTGCGCCTTCGTGTTTAAAGTAAGGTTTGGTCCAAGTGCCTCTCTCATAGAGACGCTCCATATTAGCCCGATAGATGTCATCCACCTCGTCATGCCCCAGCGGCTCCTGATCCATCCACAGGTTTTTCGGGTGAATTGGCTCTTCGTACATTCGTTTGAACAACTCCACCCGCAAGTCCTTCATCCAGTTGCTGTTCAGGTTCATAGCCCGGAATTGGCGCAGCGCCTCTATATCGATGGTTGCTGCAATGATAGAGTTATTACTAGACCCGCTGTATGCAATAACATTGCCTCGATAATCGACAAGGTGCGAGTTACCCCCGGCAATATCAACCGGATGTTTGGATGTGGAGGATAGGTATACCGGTCCCGCGTTGGGGCAAAGCATATAAACGGAATTAAACTCGGCATGGGCTCGATTCTGAATCATCCAGGTTCCGCCTCCGGGGTAGCCGCTGTTGGTCATCGGCGCTGCCTCACTAGGACGATATACCACCTCCGCTCCGTTAAACGAACATGCTCTCACAGCCTCTGGATATTCACCGTCACTGCAACAGATAGTTGCAATATTGCCTATGTCGTCGGTCTTCAATACCGGATAGAAAGCATCGATACCATCACCAAACAACTCAACCCAGCGATCATAAACATCATGCGGTACACAGGACCGCTCACGGCACCAAATATGGTTTTTTGCCGCCTTATGCACCACATCTCCATTCGGCCCAATAATAAATAGGGTATTAAAAAAACGATCCTCCATCACTTCAGGCCAGCGCGCCTTGCATTGAAAAATAATGTAGGTTTTATAGTGTTTTGCCAGGCGACCCAGCCATTCGGTTTCTTCTCCGGGAATATCTATAAACAGCTCTTTTGCTGCCATTTTATGGGGCAAATCAAAAATCTCATCCGTAAAACCCGTCAAAGCACCTTCGGCCAGACAAATCACCTTAACCGGCATGTTAATGGAGATCATGGAAATTGCGGCGTGAATCGATTCTTCGATAATCTCCAGGTTATGGCGTATATGCTTGCGTTCAGCAACACCATAAATAGGCGTTGATAGCCCGATGGCCTGATAGGGGGCAATGGGCTTAGAATTTTGTGATTCTGTCATTTGCGATTCTCCAATATCAAATAGATAAAAAATAACAAATTTCGATCTTATTTAAATCAACCCTATGGTTGATTTAGGGGAAATAATCGAAAACCGGCTTTGCTGACACTAAACCTATAGGTCAGAATAAATCCAACGCGCGGCTACTAATATTTTTTCAATGGAGAATACTATAACTCCAATAAATGAGAACAGTTTGAGCGTTTAGCTAATTACATCACCCACCATTATTTGATGAGCTTGCAGGCTACGTGAAGATTAGCACTCAATAATATTCACCGGTAGCTCGATAACATTTAGCGCAAGACCTCCCCTGGCTGTTTCTTTGTACTTATCCTGCATATCTCGCCCTGTGTCGCGCATGGTTTTTATCACCTTATCCAGAGAAACAAAATGTGAACCATCACCACGCATCGCCATACGAGAAGCATGAATGGCCTTTACCGAGGCCATCGCGTTGCGCTCAATACAAGGCACCTGAACCAGCCCACCAACAGGGTCACAGGTCAAGCCGAGGTTATGCTCCATTGCAATTTCTGCCGCATTCTCAACCTGAGCGGGTGTTCCGCCGAGGACTTCCGTAAGCGCACCCGCCGCCATAGAACATGCTGAACCAACCTCTCCCTGACACCCGACTTCCGCGCCGCTAATGGATGCATTTTCTTTATACAGAATACCTATAGCGGCGGCGGTGAGTAAAAATCGCAAGACCCCGTTTACGCTGGCACCGGGTGTAAATCGCATGTAGTAATGCAATACAGCTGGAATAATTCCGGCTGCACCGTTAGTCGGTGCAGTAACAACCCGCCCACCGGCAGCATTCTCTTCATTAACAGCCAATGCATATAGCGTGACCCAGTCAATCACACTTAACGGGTCTGCCAACGCCGCTTCCGGTTTGCTCAACAATTGCTGGTGTAATTGATGTGCCCTTCTCTTAACTTTCAACCCGCCCGGGAGTTCACCCTCGTTGCGCATTCCATTGTGCACAGACTCCTGCATGACTTGCCAAATGGCCAGTAGCCCCTCCTCCGTTTCTTCCTTGATACGCCAGGATTTTTCATTTTTCCACATTATCTGAGAGATACTGAAGTTGTGTTTTTTGCATAACGCCAACAACTCTGCACCTGTCTGGAAAGGGTACGCAAGCTGCCGGGTATCGTCAATAATGCAGTCTTCGTTAGCGGCATTTTCATCAACAACAAATCCGCCGCCCACGGAGTAGTATATCTTGACTGCAATCTCGACCCCACTCTCATCATAAGCTGTATACTTCATTCCATTGGGATGAAAAGGTAAAACCTCGAGGCGATGTAACAGCAAGTCCTCCTTATCTAAATAGAAGATCTCATGGTTACCCAGCAGTGACAGCCGGCCCGACTCTCTAATCTCAGCAATGCGCGACTCAATGGTATCTATATTTACGGACTCTGGATTCTCCCCCTCCAGCCCAAGCAATACTGCTTTAGGGGTTCCGTGTCCTTTGCCGGTCGCCCCTAACGATCCGAACATTTCAGATTTGACCCTTGCGGTTTTAGATAATAAGTCATCTGCGGCCAGCCCTAAAACAAACAGCTTGGCAGCACGCATCGGCCCCACCGTATGCGAACTCGATGGCCCAATACCTATTTTAAACAAATCAAATACACTAACCGACATATGTACTTAGCCTTTTAAACAGATAAACAGATATGTCATTTTGCAAAGAGTCCTGTATACACCTGAAAAACCAGGTACACAGAATAACGTTCATCCATATCCAAATAATTTTAAGTCTTCTGATACACAGGGAAATTCTGGCACAGGGCCAGGACTTTTCCTCTAACCTCTTCGGCCAGTTGCTCGTTTTCAACATCGTCTAATAAATCGCACATCCAGCCGGCAAGCAGCGTCACCTCTTCTCGCTTCATTCCTCTTGATGTCACTGCTGGTGTACCTACCCTAATACCACTGGTCACAAAGGCTGACTGCGGGTCATTAGGTACGGTATTTTTATTGACTGTAATATTTGCTTTACCCAATACCTGATCGGCTACCTTCCCAGTGATCCCTTTAGCGATAAAGTCTACTAAAAATAGATGATTATCCGTACCACCGGAGACAACATCAAAACCTCGTTCGATAAAGACATTCGCCATATCAACGGCATTTGCTATGACCTGCTTCTGGTAAACTACGAATTCCGGTTGTTGCGCCTCCCTTAATGCGATGGCTTTGCCAGCAATTACGTGCATCAGTGGACCACCTTGAATTCCAGGAAATATCAACGAATTAAATTTTTTGGTGAACTCCTCGTTACGCCTGGAAAGAATCAATCCACCCCGAGGACCGCGCAAGGTTTTATGCGTTGTCGTTGTTACAATATCGGCAATCGGAATGGGGTTAGGGTATAGGCCCGCCGCCACCAATCCTGCAACATGCGCCATATCAACGAACAAATACGCGCCAACTTGATCTGCAATATCGCGAAATCGCTGCCAATCCATCACCCTTGAATAAGCTGAAAATCCGGCTACGATCATTTTTGGTTGATGCTCATGAGCCAATCGCTCAACCTGGTCGTAATCTACTTCACCTGTATTCGGATTTAAGCCGTATTGGATAGCGTTATAGATCTTTCCTGAAAAGTTTGGCTTGGCACCATGAGTCAGATGCCCACCATGATCGAGCGACAAACCCAAAAACGTATCACCTGGCTTCAATAGCGACATATAAACTGCCATGTTTGCTTGCGAACCGGAATGGGGTTGCACGTTGGCATATTCCGCACCGAATAAATCCTTGGCTCGATCGATAGCCAGCTGCTCGACAACATCTGCGTTCTCACATCCCCCGTAATAACGCTTTTGGGGATACCCTTCCGCATATTTGTTGGTAAATACAGACCCTTGCAATGCCATAACCAACTGACTGGCATAGTTCTCAGACGCAATTAGCTCTATGTGCTCTTCCTGCCTTTTTTCTTCACTCTGGAGCGCGGAAAACACTGCTGGGTCAAATTTTGCAACTTCAGGCATACTGGAAATCATCGGTAATTCTCTCTACGTATCAATAATAGGAAAATATAATAACCGTAGTGTATTCATAAGATAAATTAATAATATTAATTTACTCATTTGTTTTGCAAATAATTAGGAGCGGAGCTTTTAGTCCGATACCGTATAGAAACCAACAAACTGAACCCGGCGAAAATTAGGTTGAAATTAAATCTTTGTCGGAATTAATAAAATCAATTTCCCAATTACTCAGCGGATTGATTAACCGTCAAAAAGAGCATTTAGACAAGAGTGAAGACTCCAGCACAGGCCTTTACGCCACCGCCCTGACATTTATAGTATTAATAGCGTGATTTAAATTATTAATTTTTCTTATTATATTAACGAGGCTATTATGCTTTCCCAGATTATCTCATGCGGTGATTTTGCTTGCCGCCAAAGAATTTGTCTGCCGGATTTAAGCGACAGACAAACAACTCGAATATTTCTTCAATTATTCGGGTCAATTCTCCCTCCGGTGGATTGTGTTGCTGTGCAACCAATCCACCATTTTTTTCTTATCTTTACTCAAAGACCTTTAGTAATGAGCGCAAGACTATAGGCTTAAAACACTTATCTAAAAGAGCAAACAGATTATTTGGCGAGCAAACCTCCATCTATATGAAATTCCGCACCAGTAACAAATTTCGACGCATCAGAAGCCAGGAACAAAATCGCTGCACCCATATCTTCCGGAGTACCCATATCAGGCAAGACCTGCATATCCATATAAAACTTCATCGCGCCGTCTATGCTTTCAGCTTCTCCATTCTCAACCATTTCTTCAAATTCTTGCTTAAACATCTCAGTCAAACAGTTACCAGGGTGCACTGAATTCACCCTGACATTGTAACCATAAGCACCACACTCAACAGCAACTGCCTTCGTGAAGTTACGCACGCCGCCTTTGGACGCGCAATAGGAGGACATGTCAGGCGCACCAATATTACCACCCACTGAAGACAGGTTTATAATGGAACCACCACGGCCACTGGTTCCGTCTGGGCGCATCGTCTCGACCGCATACTTGGTACCAAGGAATACACCTTCCATATTAACGCTATTAACAAGTCTCCACTCCTTAAGGGACAGATCCAGCAGTTTGGTATGCTTAATGATACCTGCATTGTTGACCAAAATATCCAGGCCTCCATGATGCTCCACAACAGTACTAATCACTTGCTTCCACTGTTCTTCGCTAGTCACATCCAACGATATATATTCAGCAGCACCACCCTCTTTAACAATTTGATCAGCCGTTGCCTGACCAGCCTCATCGGATATATCAGCAACGATAACGGTAGCGCCATTCCTAGCCAGTACTTTAGCCGTAGCAGCACCAATGCCCATAGCAGCTCCAGTGATCAAAGCTATTTTACCTTTTACGTGAATTGTAGGTTCCATCAAACATTTCCTCTTAATCTAATTACCAATTTTCAACTTCAATAATATCAACTTCAATAATATCAACTTCAATAGTATTAACTGGAAAACCATATAGCGGGAATAACTCGCAAGCAGCCTGAATACTCCAGGCTAGAGTTTAGCGTTTGCCGACTAAGGTTCAGTAGCCATCTTATAAGCCATCGCCCTCACTTCCTCTACGATGCCGTCAATTCCAGCGCCAGCTATATTCCGTTTACTATAACTGACAGCATGAGTAACACCCTCAGCCATGGCAACAATCATCGCGGCTCGCGGGTTACGTCTTTTATCGCTAATACCCGGATTCATGCTATCCATAAACCTTAATATCTCACCAATATGAAAGTTATTCATTTGTTCCAGTATGGCAGCGGCACTCGCATTGTGATGCGCGTGAGCCCACAGCTGTAGAAAAAAACCGGCAGTTTCCTTTTCAGTAAAACCAGATAACAGATAGTCTATAAATACGATGAATCGTTTTTTTGGCGAGATATCATTTTTATTTACGCTCTCTTCAAATATGCGCCTATAGTAGATCGTTGTATCCAGCAGAACCTCCGTCACCAGAATGTCCTTGGTCTTGAAATAATGCTGTACGGTCCTTAGGTGCACTCCGACATCTGACGCAACTCTTCTCAAGGAAAAATTGGCAAACCCCTCATTCCCCAGTAGTTGACGTACCGCGTTCAGTATCTCCCTTTCTCGCGCCGATCTTTTGCTGACTTCTAGTAAGTCACTGTCTATGCGCGCTGCGATTTCTGCTTTACTGGATACAGTCATGTTAATACTCTTTCGATTCGCCAATATCATACGAATATTGCTTATCAATACTGCGAAACAATATTTACATCATACGTCGCTTGACGTAGTATTCTACGTCACTTGACGTACTCAGCAAAGTCTACCGCCTAAAAAATCCCAAAAACATTAATAACAGGGATAAATAGTAGTAATCTAGGCGCTTTTAAGGGGCAGCGATAGGGAATCGGCGGAGTTGCTATTTCTGTAGTGAAGCAGGCCTTCCCTTGGTATAAAAGCTCTAAGACTTCAAAAAATCACAAATAGGAGAACCAACCCATGACATTAAAGTTACCAAAGAGCTTTACCTGGGTTTTAAGACTGGGGGTTTTAAGAGTGGCACCCATTATTGCAGCTCTTACGGTCGCTAGCAGCTTTGCCGGCAGCGGCTCGCCGGATAAAGAAGTGCTTGATCCCCAACTAAGTGAAAAGGAACTGGCCGATAAGCGCGGCAAAGCGTTAGTCGACCAGCATTGCACTCGTTGCCACCTGGCTCCGGACCCTTCTGATCTATCGAAAGAATACTGGCCCTTCGCACTACACTACATGGGTTTTTACGTGGGCATGAAGGGCGATGAGTATGCGGATATGCGTATGGAAGATTTCCCTCCAATGTTTGAACCGGTACAGGATTATACCAAGCGTTATTTCCTGATTCAGGATTCAACGGGCTATATTCGAGACCTCTACCCCTTTAAACATCACATGCCACCTCAACCGCTTATGTCCAAGGAAGAATGGTTGACCATGCGGGAGTACTTTGAAAGCAATGCCAAATCCTGGACGGATATGTTGATTAAGCGTCCCCGAGATCCGGTTATCAAAGGGTTTAAGCCCGTGGTTCCGAATCTGGATCTAGCCCCTAATGGGCTGACAATTGCCACAAAAGTGGACCCAAAAAGAAAGCGTATTTATGTCGGCACCTCAGTGTTGGATGATTTTGTCGCCGGTGGTGGTCGCATGGAAGGTGTTGAAGAGCGCGACCATCTTATTGCATTCGACCTCGAGAGCGGAAAGAAGATCGGTGAGAGCATTGTCGAAAGTGATATTAATCACATGAGTTTGTCCGATAATGGCGGTGTTCGGGCGCTGGAAGCCGGACGCTTCCCTATGGGCTCCGTGGGTATTGGCAATATCTCTGACTATACATTCGAAGATGGAAAAATCGAAAGGCATATGCTGGTTGGACAAAAGCAACGGATGGTCAAGCATATAGATGTCGATGTGGATGGAGATGGCCTCAAGGATATTGTGTCCGTCTCGTTCGGTGATGGTATCTACGGCGATGCTAAAAGCGAACTGGCTGTGTACTGGAAAACACCTGAGTTCGACAAAGTGGTTGCCAATGGTCCAGCAGAAATTCCAGCTGGCCCGTTGTCCGAGGCGCTTGAAGAATCGATCATCAGCAGGGACGGTGGCCTGATTGGCGTTTCTGTTGGTGATATGAATAATGATGGGCTGCTGGATGTCGTAGCTCTGGTGGCTCAAGCCAGGGAAGATGTGCTGGTCTTTATCAACAATGGCGATAGAACCTTTACCCGTCATCTTATCTATGAAGAAACAGCGGCTTTCGGAGGTAATGTTATAGAGGTAGCTGATTTTGACGGAGACGGGAAACAGGATATTCTTATCCTCAATGGTGATAACGTGAGTGGTAATTCAGTGGATAATACCGTTCCTGCCCCGCGCCCCTACAATGCGGTCTATATTTTTCAAAACCACGGCGACATGAAATTCACCAGGAAAAATATCTACCCATTCCATGGCGCCACTCGTGCGACGGTGAATGATTTCGATAACGACGGTGACCTTGATATAGTTGCCGTTGCGCTGTACGTCCAGTGGAATGAGGATTTACCACAAGGTTTTGTATACCTTGAAAACAAGGGTGATTTCAATTTTGAAGCTCAAACACTTCCCAAAGAGTTTTTTGCACCCTATATCCACGTTGAGGCTGCCGATGTTAATGGCGACAACAAAACAGATATCGTGCTAGGCCTGGGTAACTACCCTGGAATGGGAATGGTACCTACCGACTGGCGAACCAAGCATAAGTCAATGGAGGGTCGCGATCCTGATCTCCCGAGTGTGCTCTATCTGTTGAACCAAAATTAACAGTGGCGAGTGAGTAGCAAATGACTGTCTGGTGCATCTGCGCCAGGCAGTTTATAGTACTCGAATAGTGGTTTTGCAGTTTCCAGCCAATCATTTAGCGCTATCGGCCAGTTATCGGAATTTTCGACTCTGAGGTAATAACACATGGGTAATGACAGTCCTATCGCACATGAGGTTATGCAGCAATTTCAGGTTTCCTACAGCTATCCTGTAATCTTCACCTGCGACGTTTTCGATGCGACGAATCCTACCCTGGCAAACCTGCTACGTGATTCAAATTGCACCAGTAGCCGCATCTTCCCGGTTATCGATACTAATGTCAGCGAACGGCATCCAAACTGGTGGCAACACTTGACCCATTACATGACGCATCATCAGGTTGGTACATTATTACCGCCCCTTTCCTTTCCCGGTGGAGAAGCTGCAAAACAATCCACTGAGCAGATAGAACAGTTTTATCAGATAGTAGCGGACCAATGTATCGATAGGCACAGTGTCGTGCTGGCCATTGGTGGCGGCGCCATGCTGGATGCCGTTGGCTACGCAGCAGCGACTGCCCACAGAGGTATTCGAATGATCCGTATGCCCACCACCGTACTGGCTCAGAACGATGCCGGCGTGGGTGTAAAAAACGGGATTAATTTCCGCGGCCGTAAGAATTTTGTGGGTACTTTTGCGCCGCCCATGGCAGTATTAAATGACTTTCGCTTTCTCGATACCCTGCTTGCTCGGGATCAACGTGCTGGTATTGCAGAAGCTGCCAAGGTTGCGCTGATACGCGATAAAGTCTTTTTTAACAAACTGCTATCGCAACGTTTTCAGCTGGCCCGTTTCGAATCCGAACCCATGCAGTATATGATACGACGCTGCGCGGAACTGCATCTGCAGCATATCGCCAGTTCCGGTGATCCCTTTGAAAACGGTTCCGCCCGCCCACTGGATTTCGGTCACTGGGCCGCCCATAAAATGGAGGAGTTAAGCCAGCACCAGTTACGACATGGCGAGGCTGTCGCTATCGGAATTGCGCTGGACGCTCTTTATAGTCAACGCTCCGGTATGCTCGACCAGGGTGATTTACAAAATATATTAGTATTACTGACCGACCTGGGTTTCCGGTTGAACGATAAGATACTCACCTCCCTGAATGTCGAACAGGCATTGCAAGAATTTCGCGAACATCTGGGAGGCAACCTCTGTATTACGCTGTTGCGGGGTATCGGCAATGCAGTCGAGGTAAATCATATCGATATAAACCTGATGCAGGAATGTGTCGATAGCCTTTCCAAGCAGGATCTAAAAATCGGAGAGTCACGTTCTATCGCATGATTGGTATTCGATCCTATGCTCAATTAATGCGTCTACCAGCCATATTTACCGTATGCAGCAATATTATCGCAGCGCATCTGGTGGCGGTTGGTTATTGGGCCGCATCAGGCGATAGCGCGACTGTCCAACCCTACACACTCCTATCTACGCTCCTGGCCGGTATCTGCCTGTACCACGGAGGCATGATATTAAATGATTGCTTTGATTTTAAGTGTGACCAGCAGGAAAGACCGGAACGACCGCTACCTGCCGGTAAAATAAAGCTTAAAACAGCCTGGCTAAGCGGCTGGGGGCTGCTGGCTCTCGGCACTATATTTGCCTCTTTTTTAGCAATCCAGACCTTTAGCATTGCTCTTCTCCTGGCACTTACGATCCTGGCCTACAACTCAGGTCAGAGACAGGGTTGGGTTGCGGCTTGTAAAATGGGCCTGTGCCGTTATTTTAACTGGTTGATGGGCATGTCTGCGATTGGCTTGAATACGGACTTAGCGATGCTGGCTATCCCCGTATTTTTTTATGTAACTGCCTTGACCCGTATCAGCCAGGAAGAAGCTGAGGCTGCCGATCGCCGGGCTTTGATGCAGGCCGCTATTGTCATTGCTATCGGCGCTCTGTTTTGGTTTGCCTGGTTTGTGACCGGATTGTTCAGCGGTCTACCAGGTGCTCTGGCGCTTCTTATCGCACTGATCCTGCTCGGAAAGCGCATCATTCGTTTATCCTCTGAATTCACACCTGAATCGATACAGGCTGTTGTGGGTGCGCTGGTTTTTGGTATTATTCCAATGGACGCCATGCTGCTATTATCGAGCGGACAGACCCTGGCGGGGCTATTACTATTGCTACTACTATTTCCAGGCAAGTATTTGGGACGGTTTTTGTACGTCACCTGATCACCTGCAATCCATAACGCTGTAAATACATAACCGTGTAAATAGAATGAACCACTACAACAGGCTGTATCAAGCCTTAGCTCAGCAATGTTCGGAGGCAGCCATAGAATGGCTGAAGCAGGCATTGAACGCCATCGCCTCAGAATCGGATCCGACGGCAAAGCATCAGATTGCCTCTGCGATGGCAAAACGTAAAGTCGGAGACCAAGCGGTTACCTTGACTCTCGAACTGATGGGGGAGGAACCCAGGGAAATTTGCCACTGGTCCAGCGCCGATTGCTCCAGAATTCTATTAAACCTGGCACTGATTGATACCAGTGATAAACCACTGACATCTTTACTCAGCGAAATATACGCCCAGGGTGATGAGCGAGAAAGGGCCGCCCTTTTGATGGGGATACCTGTCCTGGATCCCGATGCGCAATGGCTGGTCGAAGCCGAAGATTGCTGCCGCACCAATAGCCTGCTGTTGTTTTCCGCGATGGTTATGCACAACCCTTACCCTGCTCGCCACTTCTCATCCAGAGCCTTTAATCAACTGGTACTCAAAGCCCTTTTTCTGGGGTTGGATATTGCCCATATCGAAGACCTGCAGGCCAGGTATAATAGTGAGCTCAGCGTCATGTGCGCTGATTATATCGATGAACGCATGGCGGCAAACCGCGATTACCCTGCATCCATCTGGCTGGCCATGCGGCTGCGGGATTGTCGACCTGGAACGGCTAACCTGCTGGCCGATTGTCTGACGGCGCAGGATGTGGGCAAACGCTACTACGCAGCGCTTGCACTACAGCATGAGCCTGATGAACAAACTGAGGCACTGCAAAAGATTATCAAGCAACAGGCAGAACAGGAAACGGATCCTGAAGTGCAGGCTGCATTAACGAAATTGATTGAATCTAAAAGGCTGTAAAGATGAACTATTTTGACCCACATATCCATATGGTTTCCCGCACTACCGATGACTATGAAAATATGGCGGCGGCGGGTATTGTCGGCGTGGTTGAGCCCGCATTCTGGCAAGGTCAGCCACGTACCAACGTCGGTAGCTTTATAGATTATTACGATCTGTTATTGGGCTGGGAACGTTTTCGTGCCAGCCAATTCGGCATTCTCCATTATTGCACCATGGGCCTGAACCCCAAGGAGGCAAACAACCGCGAAATGGCCAGGGACGTATTGAATATTCTGCCTCGCTATTTAGCCAAAGATGGTGTGGTAGCCGTCGGAGAAATAGGTTATGACGACATCACTCCAGCCGAAGATGAAGCGCTGTTGGCACAGATGGAAATGGCCAAGGAATTTGAATTACCGGTTTTGATCCATACTCCACACCGAGACAAGGTCACCGGCACTAAACGTACGCTGGATGCCATCAAAGACGCAGGTGTTGCCCCTGAAATGGTGATTGTGGATCACCTCAATGAGCTCACCTTACCCCTGGTATTGGATAGCGGTGTCTGGCGCGGTCACTCGATCTATCCGAACACGAAAATGTCAGAACCACGCATGGTGGCTCTGCTTCAGCAGTACGGCACCGAGCGAATGGTGGTAAACAGCGCTGCTGACTGGGGTAAAAGCGACCCGCTCAAAGTCCCCAAGGTAGGCCAGTTAATGCTCGATTCCGGTTTTTCCGAAGAGCAGGTTAGTAAAGTACTGTTTGAAAACCCCATCGAGTTTTACGCCCAAAGTGGTCGCATCAATTTAGCAGAAGTACAACGCCCCAAGGTCGACCAAACGCAGCAGTGGCAGGAAAATTCCGCTTTAAGAGGGCAGACGCCAATTGTTGAGAAATAGCACGAACAGAGCACCTCAAAAGGAATAGCTCATGGCAACATGGTCAGCCAGGGAACTCTCCTATTGCAGCAATGTCCATCCGGGCGACTCTCTTAATGAAGTCAGGGAAAACCTGCTACGGTTTATCGCGGCCGTAAAATCCAGCCGCGGCCTGAAACAACTGCAGGCTGGGCTCTGGCTGAGTAATCAGGCCGTGAGTGAATTGATGGGGTCGCCCACCGCCAGAAAAGAATTTGCCACCTTGCTAAATCAGCAGGGTATTGAACTGACTTCACTGAATGGTTTTCCCTACGGCAATTTTCACCAGTCCGTCGTGAAAGAGAAGGTCTACCTGCCTCACTGGGGCGAGAAGGCACGACTGAATTACACCCTGTTATTGGCCAGACTGCTGGCGCAAATGTTACCCGAAAAGATATCAGAAGGGGCAATTTCCACACTGCCGCTAGGATTTGCCAGCGGCTGGTCGACCGGCAATCAACAACACGCAGAACAACACTTTGCTAAATTGTTGCTGGCGCTAACTGAGCTGGAACAATCCTCGGGCAAACGTATTCGTGTCTGCCTGGAGATGGAACCGGGCTGTGTGCTGGAAACAACAGCGCAATTGATCAATTTTTTTACCGAAACCCTGCCACAGGCCCTACCCCAATATGGCATACAAGGCAGCACCATCAAACGATATTTAGGCGTCTGTTACGATATTTGCCACCAGGCGGTGATGTTTGAGGATATCGAACAATCATTAACTGACATCCATCGAGCCGGTATTGCGATTGGCAAAATCCAGGTATCTAACGCTATGAGAGTTCCCCATGCGCAAGTTGCTCGGAATTTATTGGAGCAATATGCCGAGCCTCGCTATCTGCACCAGGTCAAAACCCGAGACAAGCAAGGTGAACAGCAGTTCTACCTGGATCTGAATCAGGCGCTGACTAACGACAGTTTTACCGGGGATTCGGAATGGCGTATACACTTCCATGTGCCTATCCAGGCTGAGCATTTATCATCACCGCTACTCAGTACCACCCGATCAGCCATTGAAGATACCTGCCGCTTTCTGGTAGCCAACCCCTCCTTGAAACCTCACCTGGAAATCGAGACCTATACCTGGGGAGTCATGCCCGAAGCGTTGCACCCCGCCAATGACACACGACTAATTAACTGCATCGCCGAGGAGTTAAACTGGCTCCACAGTACTCTGGCAAATTTCAACCTGATGAGTCCATAGCATTCATGCCTAATAAAATACCGCTGGTAGTGATCGATATCGTGGGCCTGACACCCTCCCTGTTAGGCCAGCATACGCCAAACCTGAACCGCTTGATTGAAGAGAGCATTATGGCTCCGGCCGGTGGCATTTTCCCCGCTGTAACCACCACAGCGCAGTCCAGCATGCTGACGGGGCAACCGGCCAGCCAGCATGGCATTGTCGGCAATGGCTGGTACTCCAGGGAGCTGGCCGAAATAATGTTCTGGAAACAATCTAACCACCTGGTCAAGGGAGCAAAGGTCTGGGACAAGCTGAAACAGGCAGATAGTAGCTTCCGGGTATCCAAGCTGTTCTGGTGGTACAACATGTACGCCAATGTCGATTTTTCCATGACACCACGGCCCCATTACCCGGCGGATGGACGCAAGGTGATGGATCTATACTCCTGGCCTAAAGGTTTGCACCAGGCGATTGAGGAAAAAATTGGGAAGTTTCCGTTCTTCAATTTTTGGGGGCCAAAAGCAGGCATTGAATCCAGTGACTGGATCGCCAAAGCTGCAGCATTGGAGTTCGATATCAACAAACCGGACCTGCAATTGGTGTATCTACCGCATCTGGATTACAACCTGCAGCGCCTGGGACCCGATAATCCGCTGATATGGCAGGACGTTGCGGCAATTGACAGGGTGGCAGGCACCCTAATTGAACACGTAAAATCCCAGGGATCCGAAGTGATGGTGGTTTCCGAATACGGCATCGAAACGGTAGACACACCCATAGCCATTAATCAGATATTAAGACATCAAGGATATATTGAAGTACGAGAATCTCTCACCTGGGAATTACTTGATACGGGCGCTTCCAGAGCATTTGCCGTTGCCGATCATCAGTTCGCCCATATTTATATCAAAGACCCAAAAGATGTGGGCACGGTAAAGCTACTGCTTGAGAAAGTGCCAGGAATCGAACGGATTCTTGACCATGAAGGGAAAAAAGCATTCGGTGTCGATCATGCTAACGCTGGCGAGCTGGTTGCTATTGCGAATAAGAGCGCCTGGTTCACTTACTACTACTGGCTGGATGAAAGCAAAGCACCAGACTTTGCGCGCACTGTCGACATCCACCGTAAACCCGGTTACGACCCGGTGGAGCTGTTTGTCGATCCAGCGATCAAATTTCCTGCATTGAAAGTGGGCAGTGCTCTACTGAAAAAAATACTTGGGTTTCGCATGTTAATGGATGTCATCCCGCTAACCCCTGAGTTGGTTAAGGGTAGTCACGGCAGGCTGGTTAGCCATTCGGATGATGGGCCCTTGCTCATACTACCGAAATCACTGACAAGAGATAAATACTCCCTGCTGGATGTGTCCGGGTTGATTGAACAGCACTTTAATTTCTAACCCTGGTTAGCCTCTACTGCTTCCTCAGCCAGCCCCCATCCAGTCATCACCTTTGATCATGTCGAACACCCTTATGACATCCCAGTAAATTTTCAGGATGCACATCTCCAAAATATTAACGACAGTGAGATGAGCAGGGATATATCAGGGAGCCTCTGACTAATTCCTTAGGCAGATGTGAGATGATTAGCCCCCACATCTCTCCCGCTTAAGAAAGAGAGGTGGGGTGAAAAGCATTATGCAGCTACCGGACGCCCGACCATATTACGACTACGGTGAATAATAAATAGGAAAATCAGGGTGCTCACCACCAGACAGAGGCCAGACATTATATTAATTCCACTATAATCCTGCCCCTCTCCAATGACTGAGGCTGCCAGTCCTGGGCCAATAGCCCCCCCCAATCCCTGTGCAGCAGTCATCAGCACCAGGTACTTACCTTTCAGATCGATTTTTGCGATAGCACCCATTTGATAGCATACGCCCACCATAAAGAGTGCTTGAAATATGCCTGCGGAAATAAAGAAGGTATTTGAACTAAATTGGCCCACCAGGACCAATAACACAGCTGCAATCCCTATGAGAACGATGATTAACGGCAAGTTTCGGCCGAATCTATCACTCGCCCAGGCGGCTGACATCGCTCCACCTATTGCAATTATCAGCGCGGCTCCCAGCGCGAGGCCGATAGTCTCGGCCGACAAACCCGCTGCCTGACCGATACGTTCTATAAACCCCCAAAACCCGAAAATGGCGACAAAAAAGATAACGCTGGCAAACAGTCCAAGCCAAATCAAAAAGGTGCTACCCTGCGAATCTTCCACATGTTCAGCCTGAAGCTTGGCATGGTCCAAGCCTTTAGAAGGAAATCTATATAGCGACAGCATCATCGCAACACAGGCTCCGGCTAACATATAAAACACGCCGTTTACCCCCCAAATTTTCATCAAATAAGGTGCGGCAGCAAAGAACGCAAACATCATCACGCCCTGCACAGCCTGGGCAAACCCGAATGCCCGGTCCGGATGACGGTTATCGCCGAGTGCAGCAACGGTCACTGCAAACATGGTCCCCTCAGCAATCCCGGTTGCAAAACGAGCTATCAGTAGTGGTGTGTAATCAGTGAACATAGTACTAACTAAATTAAGCAGCGCCGTCATAAAAAAAGAAACAAACAACGCTTTAGTCCAGGAAACCTTGCGTATCCACAGGGAAGCGATGACCGAGGCGATCACCAGCCCCATGCCTTCCAGTGACGCAATGGTCCCCGCCTGCTGCTCACTAAATCCATAGCTTTCAATAACGCCACCAACAATCATCGGCATCAGAATCATAGCTGCCGGGCCCAGTGGATAAACGATTGAGATCAGAAGTGTTGTCGACAGACCGTCGTCGAATTGATTTTTTATACCCATTTTTTTTATATACCTGTAGTAGCTCCAACCATTGACTCAAAACCGGCAGATCTAAATCTACCCGGCTAAATTAATGTGCAATTAATTCCCCATCTACGACAAATTTCGCATCAGTTATAAATTTCGATGCCGCAGAGGCAGGCAATAACATCGCCTATGTCAATTCTCTGCGGTTAACCAATCTCATGCAACATCTGCATATCCATTTAAAACTGTTTTAACAAATCGATCACCCTATAATTGCCATACCTTAACACGGAGTAAAGCTGGTCGGAACGCCTTAAATTAAGCGCAGCTTAAAAGGTCACCCGTTATCCCATTATAGGTTTCACCTTTAATTAAAGGTGATTCATAATAACAAACAAACGCGCATATTGCGGCGCTTGCCTGAAACAAAAATGACGTTTATTCGCTCTGTAGGTGCCGCTCAAATTTGCGCCGGGACAAATCTATTATAAATTGGAGAACCCTTGAGAAAGTCAGGCCCTCATAAAAACAGGTGGAAGATTATATTAGCGCTGATATCTTTAGTCATAATACTACCGATCACACTCCTTGTGATCGACATAACCTTCAATTTCCAACACTCGTTTGACCTTCCGTTTGAAAAACTGGCTGCCTCGAATAACCCGGCAATAATTGCCCGGGGCGAGTATTTAGCCTACGGCCCTGCTCGCTGTGCGGATTGCCATGGCGACGTCAATCAGCGCGATGCGATTGGCGCCGGCGAAAAGGTGGCTTTGTCCGGCGGTTTTTTTGAAGAGATTTTTTTAGGTACGGTCCGTTTTCCCAATATCACACCTGACAAGGAAACAGGTATTGGACGCTTAAGTGATGACCAAGTCACACGCTTTATGCGCACCGGAATCAATCACAGGGGTGAATTTGGACTGCCTTTTATGAATTACCAACGTTTGAGCGACACCGACCTGGTCGCGATTCTTTCTTTTTTACGAGCCCAGACGCCCGTCAAAAACAGGGTAGAGCCCACAGATTATAATTTTCTTGGGAAACTGGCGCTGGCTTATTTTATCAAACCGGAAATACCGCCTCCAGCCTTTCCCGATAGCTTACCCAGAACAGCATCCACCGAATATGGGCGCTACCTGGCGGAAGCCATGGGTTCATGCAGAGAATGTCATACCCACCGCAGCCTGAAAACAGGAGCATACCTGGGTGAATTCTATGCTGGTGGCATGCAATTCGAACATCCTAAAGAACCGGAGCTAAACCTGGTAAGCCCAAGCTTATTGCCTGACTCAATAACCGGTAAGGTGGCGGGCCTAACCAAAGAAGAATTTGTCGAGCGCATGCAAGCAGGCCAATTCCTGTCCTGGTCGCCCATGCCCTGGGGACCCTTTTCGCGTATGACAAAAGAAGATATTGAAGCACTTTATATCTATTTATCCTCTCTAAAACCCGCCGGATAAATTTAATAAAAAGGATCAATATAGAGCACTATCAATCTGTTTTTTATGTAGTTTTTATGACCTCAACAAGCTTCACCTAAGAGCCATCTTCGCGCTACTCCAACGTTCAACGCGTCAGCTTCGCTGTCGGCTTTTGTCCGAAACCGCCTATATTAATATCCTAAACAAATTTTTTAAAATGCTCTTTAATTCCTCTACTTTATGAGTAAATTGGCCTCTTTTGCAATCTTGCTCCAACGCTGCCCTCTTATCCAGCTAGCTGGCGCTACCCAACTCCCACCAACACAGATAACATTGTCCAGTTCAACGTAATCTAAATAGTTTTTGCTATTGATGCCACCTGTTGGACAGAACGCTATTGTTGGAAACGGCGCCTGAAGATCCTTCAAGTAGTTTATACCGCCAGCGTTTTGTGCCGGAAATAGTTTCAGTATATTTAAGTCGTGCTCAATGGCCAGCAAGATATCGGAAGGCGTCATTACGCCCGGCAATATGGGTAACCCATGTTGTTGCGCTAATTTGAGCAGGTTAGGGTGAATGCCAGGACTCACGACAAAATCGGCACCGGTATCAATAATAGCTGCCATTTGATCGCTTTTGGTATAAGTTCCTGCGCCTACTATTAACTCTGGGAAAGTGTTTTTAATTTGCCCAATAGCCTTAAGCGCGCACTCCGTGCGTAACGTAATTTCCAGTACTGTTATGCCGCACTGCGCTAAGGTCTGAGCCAAAGGCAGCGCGTCTTTTAGCGCATCAACTACGAGTACCGGCATTACCGGATGAGCGTTCTCCAATATAGTCTCTAACGATTTTTGGCTCATACTTTATCAATCATAGTTTTACAATCACAGATTTAAGCTCAGTATATTGCAGCAGTGCTTCGTAGCCATTTTCACGGCCCCAGCCCGATTGTTTATAGCCGCCAAAAGGGACGGCCATGTCGGGAACGGCGTGACAGTTAATCCAGAGAATTCCGGCCTTGATTGCCGCCGCAGTCTTATGGGCTTTGCTAATATCTTGAGTCCAGATACTGGCAGCTAAGCCGTATTGCGAGTCATTTGCCATGGCAATAACCTCCTCGATATCATTGAAGCGCATCGCTACTAACACTGGGCCGAAAATTTCCTCATTGACAACGCTCATTGCATGATTGGTATCCGCTAACACTGTCGGCTCCATAAAATAGCCGCCTTGACCTTCAATCATCCGTCCTCCCGCAGCAACACGAGCACCCTCTTCTTGCCCCGCTTTAACCATCTGGAAGACGCCGTTAAGATGTCCTTTTGAAATTAACGGGCCCATATCAAAACCCGATTCTGTCGCCGGGCCCACGGTCATATTTTTGGCTAAATCCGCAATTCCCTGGACGACCTGTTCGTATACATTTTCATGTACGTATAATCGCGAGCCTGCAACACAGACCTGGCCAGCATGAGAGAAGATTGCTTGGGCTGCCCCTGCGATAGCTTCCTTCAAGTTGGCGTCTTCAAAAATGATCACCGGAGACTTGCCACCTAACTCAAGAGAGACCTTTTTTAAATTCCCCTTGGCTGCGTCGATGATGCGTTTACCCACTTCCGTAGAACCGGTAAATGATACCTTGTCGACTTTTGAATGCTCAGCCAACAATTGGCCAATTGATGAGCCTCTACCCAGTAATATATTAATAACGCCGGCCGGAACACCCGCTTCTATCATCAATTCGCCTAGACGTACGGCAGACAATGGCGTTTGTGTGGCGGGTTTTACCACACAGCTACATCCCGCTGCCAATGCCGGTGCAATTTTCCACGCTGCCTGCACCAATGGCCCATTCCAGGGCACAATCAAAGCCGCTACGCCAATGGGTTCGCGACGGGTATAAATATGAAAATCCTGATTAGGCACTGTCGATAAATCTTTAGTCGAGCCCTCTATTTTTGTACACCAACCAGCATAATAGCGGAAGCAATCGGCGGCAAAGGGGATCTCACCATGACGGGCCCCATTAAAAGCTTTTCCCGCATCGAGCATTTCTAGCTCAGCAATCTCATCGCCGTGTTGTTCCAATAGGTCACCAATTCGCCAGAGTATCTTGCCCCTTTGCGCAGGCGTTAATCCAGTCCAGGTTCTCTCGTCAAAACTACGACGCGCCGCCGCTACAGCAAGCTCTGTGTCAGCAGCTGTAGCGCTCGCCGCACTTGCTATGACCTCCCCAGAGGAAGGATTATAAACGTCGCTAACATTGCCGTCTGAGGCCAATAGCCAATGTCCGTCAATTAATAACCTTTGCGGTTGGCTCAGGCGTTGCTTGACGCTCGGGGACATACTATAAGTCATACTCTAACCTTCCTGCTCAAGCCGGGTTAAGATTGCATATATTCGGTAAGCACATTCATTACCGCTTTATTTTCATCACTCGAACCGACAGTGATACGTAGATGATTATCCCCTTCGCCACCAACGGGACGGGGAATAATTCCTTTACTTTGCAGGTATGTCGCAGCACCCTGCGCCGTTTTATTTCTGTTGCCGGGAAAACGGATCAAATAAAAGTTGGTAACGCTGGGTACGACAACTAATCCTAGCGTAGCGAGGTGGCTACTAATTTGCTCTAACGATTGAGCGTTATGCTCGCAAATCGCTTTGGTATAAGCCGTATCCTTAATCGCAGCAGCGGCTGCCGCCAAGGCTGGACCATTTGTGTTAAATGGCGTGCGGATACGCTGCACCGCATCAACTACTCTTTCAGGACAATAAGCCCAACCGATACGTAATGATGGTAAGCCATAAATTTTTGAAAACGTACGTGTCACGACGATATTTTGAAACTGATCCACTAGGGCTAGCCCATCCTCATAATCATCACGCATAACGTATTCTGCATAAGCGCCGTCAATAATGAATAAAACTGCTTTCGGCAATTCCGCGTGCAAGCGTTTTAGCTCGTCCCTTGGCAGGTAAGTGCCCGTAGGGTTATTCGGATTCGCAACAATGACAACACGGGTTTTATCGGTGACGCGTTCTAACAGCGCATCCACGTCGACAAGATAATTTCGCTCTGGAGCGATCACTACTTCAGAGCCTTGCCCAGTGGCGTGTATACGGCACATAACAAAGCCATTCTCGCTCAGTAGTACCTGATCGCCCTCGCCCGCATAGGCGCGAAGAAATAGCGCTAATAGTTCATCAGAACCATTACCGCAGATAATTCGCTCAGCATCAAGATTATATACTTCGGCAATTGCTTTGCGTAAGCCGGTCTGTGCGCCGTCAGGGTACCGGTTTAGCTGCTGCCCCGCACGTTGATAAGCCTCCACAGCAGCGGGGCTGGGACCAGCTGAAGATTCGTTCGAGGATAACTTTATCGGGTTTTCAATACCGGCAATTTCACTTTGCCCCTGAATATAGCGGCCTATTTTTAATACACCAGGTTTGGGTTGCGGATAACTCATTCAATCCTCTCTGTTATAAAAAATCATTACTCGTTCAACCACACAACGGTTCTAATCAGCGGTAGGATCACTAAATTGCTATCGCTGATAACACCCAACAAACGGGTATTGAAAAAGTCATGGAGGATGATTTTCAAATAACATCCCCGTAGTGAGTGGTTGTTATACGGGACCATAGCATTGACATTACTTGCACAAATATTTGCGATTTTGTGGCATCATTAAAAATGGCCAAGGTGCCGGGAAAAACTCATCAACTTTAACGTCAATGATCGATGGGCCATTCTGCTCAAAGGCATTACGGATAGCGGTTCTTAAACTTTCCGGATCATGGGCTGAAAAGCCTGCAGCACCGAAACTTTCTGCCATTTTTACAAAATCGGGGTTATGCAGATCGGAGCATATCACACGACCATCGAACCACTCTTTTTGCTGTCGTTGTACGTTAGTGAAACGGCCATCATTGAAAATAATTGTCACCAGCGGCAATTGGTACTGTACCGCTGTTGCTAACTCTTGCATGGTGAACATAAAACCACCATCACCGCTGACCTGAATTACCTTTTTATCCATATTGCCCGCCATAACCCCCAGTGCGGTGGCATAGCCATAACCCAAAGTGCCCTGATAACCAGCGCTGATATGCTGTCGCGGCTGGTAAACCGGAAAACCATACCAGGAAACAAAGCCAACCTGAGTGACCTCGTCGACAAATATCCCATCTCTCGGTAGCTCTTCGCGAATCACGTCCAGGTAACCCATCTGTGGACCGACCTTAGCGCGAATCTTCGTATCAATTTCGGCCTTAAGCGCAGTGAGCTCGACTTCTCGCGAAACACTCTGGTGTCCTTTGCTTTGGAGTGCGGCGCCAATGGCCTTGAGCACGTTTGCTGCGTCACCAACAATGCCTACTTCCGGCGTGCAAATACGCTGTATTTGCTTCGGATCAATATCCACGCGAATAAGTTTAAGATCGTCATCTTTGCCCCACATCACTAACGGCCAGTGCAGTCGGGTACCGATCGCTAAAACGGCATCGGCTTCGCCCCAGAGTCGATGTCCCATTGGAAAGTTCGCACTTAAATAATGTTCAGATGAAATAACGCCCTTGCCACTACGACAGGCCATTACCGGAGCTTGCAGAGCTTGCGCCACGGCAAGCAGCGGTTCGCTCGCCTCCAGCGCACCGGAGCCGATTACGATCATGGGCTTCTTTGCTTTGGTCAGCATTTCAACTGCCTGATCAATCAGGCTTGAGTCGACGGGCTGCTTCGGGTAATCCGTTTTTGCAGGAAGTAACTCGACTTCAGATTGCATTCCCATAATATCCATCGGCATTTCCACTTCGACGGGCTGAGGACAACCGGTGGTCAATTGCTTGAACGCTTCCTGAATAATATCGGGTGTCTGCGCGGGATGATCGATGCTTGATGCCCATTTGGTTATATGACGGATCATACCTAGTTGATCATTGATTTCGTGCAGATCACCATAACCTTTGCCAATGCCTGTCGAAGGGATTTGTCCCGATACGCATAATACCGGCGAATAGTTGCCCCAAGCGGTACAAAGCGCGCCCGTAGAATTTAAAAGTCCCGGGCCGGGGACAACAGTATAGACACCGACCTTACCGGTCGACTTGGCATAACCGTAAGCCATATAAGCGACACCCTGCTCATGGCGTGAGTGGATCAGGCGTATGCCATCGCCTTCTTTGTACATTGCATCGAACAGATGGTCTAACTGACCGCCCGGTAATCCAAAAATCGTATCTACGCCGTTGTTCAGTAACGATTTAATGATGGCTTGTGCGCCCGTCATTTGTGTCATGCTCACCTCTTAAAATTTATCTCTCAGTAAATGCGCTTAGGCACCCTGCTTCTTGGCTGCCAACTTCGCTTTCTTCCTTTTGCGGTAACGGATCAGGAAAAACGGGAAGCCTAATAAATACAGCCATACCCTGGGATTGGATAGCGCTTTCCCTGCCGCCGACATCACATCATCAGGGCTGACGTACACCTTGGTTTGCATCGATTGCTCGGGAGCGCTGTGAATAATCAGATGATCCTTTTTATATTCAAAGACACCAAACTGAAAATCGATATCCGCCAGTTTACTTTTGACTTTCATCTTAAATCCTCACCCTCAGCTTTTGCGCAAGCGGCCGGTCTTTTGGGCGTAATCAATCCGATCTTGCAACAGTGTTGACATCTCCTCCGGCTCATAACCCGTTGGCGGCGTAAATTGACCGCGACCATAGAGGTCGTCAAAAACGCCTTTGCAAAGATCTATTTTGTCAGACAATGTCCGTGGTGGTTTGCCCGATGGGAATTGATTTGCCGGATAGATTGGTTTTTCATAGATCTGCTTGAAACCTTCGGTACGCACATCAACCCAGGTGTTGTGGTTGGTGCGCGAGCGGTAATGACGTAACGCTTCAATATCGATAGTTACTGCTAGCACTTGCTCTGCTGGATAGGGTGCCTCCCTAAGCACCATGCCTGTGTAGTCAATCGCAAAGGAATGACCGGGACAAAAAGCTTTGGGGTAATACTCGTAATTTACTGAGCCCCAGTTAGAACCTAGCACGTAGGCCATGTTGTCGTGAGCACGGGTGCGACGGGTGAACATCCAGAAATCCCAAGGTTGAGATACGCCTTCCACCTCCTGAATAGCGCCCGGGTGACAAATCACCTCGACGCCGTTGAAACCCAATGCGCGGGACACTTCCGGGGTACAGCCATCATGGCAGGTCATGGTGCCCAGCTTGCCGATATCGGTATCAACAACCGGGAACAGATCTTTGATATCGCCGCCAAGTTTTGTGCAATATTCGTCGAAAATATCATGTGGACTAGTACCCAGTCCAACCGTCGCTGGGATATGCCATTTGTGGTACTTAAGAATCACTTCTCCTGTCGGCCCGATAATGATATTGGCATTAAACCATCGGTCCGGGAATTCTGGCACTTGTTCAACCACGCCGCCAGCGCAAATATACAAACCATACTCTTTGGCAATAGCGCCCAAAATATCAATTTCAGGCCCCGGCACAGTAATCGCTTTCTTCATTTGATCGGCGATACCGCTTTCGCCTTTGCCCGGTGTACCCACACCTTGCATAAAGTACTCAGGCAATACCACCAACCGAACCGGCACTTCCCAAAAATAACCGACGCCAAAGTGGATCAGATTGCAGACTCGATCCAGATTCTTCCTGACGTCCGCCATGTCTTTCGCAACGGTGACTTCCGGCTGAATGATCAGCGCGGTATAGGGTTCAATTCGTTCTCTCATGTGTTTCACCTATTAACTGTGTTTAACTTCGTATCAATTTATTAACTTTTCAGCCGAAAAATGCTCAATTCATTGTTCTCCGAGAAAAAAATTGATCGGATGAGGTGGCTCAACAATTCATCAAACCACCTCACCCAACCAATCGGAGGGATCGGTCTGCGCTTTTTCCCTTATCGTTAGCCGAGCGCTCGGCGACTAAAAGTCAAATTCATCCTCTTCATGCTTCAAACCCATATCCGCCAATATCTCATTGGCGGCAACAGTACCCATACCGCAGATACCCCCGCCCGGATGACAGGATGGGCCGGTCATATAGAGTTTCTTAAAGGGACCTCGGTAATCGGAATAGTTAGGAAATGGCCGAAAAGAGCCCATTTGCGCCAATGTACGCTCGCCTCCGGTAGTCACGCCTTTATAAAAGCACAGGTTGGCGCGCGCGAGGCTAGGCCCGGTTTCAACGTATTCGCCAAGAATATTGTCATCGCTCATATTCGTCGTGTAATTGCGCAATTGTTTCAATAAAGTGTTACGTATATAACTCGGTGCGATTTCTTCCCAATTTTCTCCGCTGGCAAGGTCAACCGGCACGAAAGTATCCATAATTAAAGTATGTTTTCCCTCAGGCGCGCGCGTTGAATCCATTGTGCTCCATGCTGCAGTCCACAAAAAAGGATCGGAAGGCGCAAGACCTTGGGCCATTTCGCTGTACTGTCGGTCAATATCCGCAACATTGCCAAAAATGCGCTGAAATGCGGTTTTGTTCATATCCGGATGGCCCTTAAAATTCGGCGCTTCGTTTAACGCATAGTGCACTCTAGCGATGGTGACGTTGCCGAACTGGAAGTTTCTCACCATCTTGGTGAAGTCATCAGGAAGCTGGCCTTCCTCGAAACCGTGCAAATAGGTTTGATAGGGATCGAGTGCGCTCACCACACCCTGTTTAGCGGTAATCTCCGTGCCGTCCTCCAGCCGGAAACCGATACAGGTATCACCCTCAACAATAAATTTACGCACCGTTGCATTGGTTAAAACCTTACTTCCATTGGCTTCAATATAACGCTGCATCGCCACCGAAAGCATGCCGCTACCGCCCTCTGGAATTGACTGTCCGTAGTAATGAATACTGGGAATCATGACGTAAAAGCCAGCCGCAGTACCAAGCTGATCAGGCAGTGTTTGCGGAGCCATGGCCCAGCCTAAAATAAAGGCACGCACATGCTCGTTTTCAAAATTCTCTAAGGTAAATTGGCGCGAACTTAACTGGTAATCACGTAATCGTTTCAAACCCTCCGGGCTGTTCTCCATAGCTTGATACATGTAGCTTGGCGGTGCTGGCGGTGCGAACATACCCTTAACCACACCATCCTGAATCTCTCCGAACTCTTCGTAAATCTCTTTATAACGAATAGAATCCTTTTTCGAATATTCAGCAATGGTGTCACAGGTTTTATCGACACTTTTGTATACAACAATACCCTGCCCTTCGTACTTGTTCGGGTGGCCAGTAATCGCATCCTCAGACCAAATATACTTAAGGCCGTGCTTTTCAAATTCGGGTAAAAGCTCTTTAAAATCGGGGTTGAGATGAATCCATACATGGGATGATCCGAAGGGATCATGTTTATAACCAGGCAAAGTCAGTTCGCGTGTTAAAACGCCACCACCAACCCATTCATTGCGCTCGGCGACCAGTACTTTTAGGCCATTTTTTACTAGCAGAGAGGCGCAAATTAAGGCGTTGTGCCCTCCTCCTGCAATAATTACGTCATAATCAGACATCAACTACCTCTAATCTTGTGCTTTGATTCTTGTCTTAAACTTGGGTTTACCAATTCCACATGGTGCCGTCCATTAAACGGTTCACTGGCAGGTATGCGCGTTGGTAAGGGTATTTAGCGGCTAACTCTTCGTTAATATCGACGCCATGCCCTGCAGCTTCACCTGGGTATAGATAGCCGTCTTTAAAGCTGTAGCAATGTGGGAATACCTCGTCAGTTTGCTCCGTATGTCGCATGTACTCCTGAATGCCAAAATTCGGTACCCAGGTATCAAAGTGCAACGCGGCGCCCATGCAGATCGGTGATAGGTCTGTCGCGCCATGACAACCAGTGCGTACCTGATATAGCGAAGCGAAATCCGCAATCCGTCTGAGGTGGGTGATTCCACCGGCATGAACTACGGTAGTGCGGATATAGTCAATTAACTGCTCCTGAATTAGGTTTTTACAATCCCAGATCGTATTGAAAATTTCCCCTACCGCTAAAGGTGTCACCGTGTGCTGTCTGATTAGCCGAAAGGCTTCCTGGTTTTCGGCAGGTGTAGCGTCCTCTAGCCAGAATAAACGGTACTCCTCTAGAGACTTGCCCAAACGGGCTGCCTCTACCGGCGTCAAGCGATGATGAACGTCGTGCAGCAAATGCGGTTCATAGCCAAACTCTTCTCTTAAACGAGCAAATAGTTTGGGCACATGATCGAGGTACTTCTCGGTGGACCAGATATTCTCCGTGGGCAACGCTCCATCAGCGGGCTCATAGTACATTTTGTCCTGCGAAACCCCATATGTGGAACCCAAACCTGGAACGCCGGTTTGGGCTCTAATAGCCTTATATCCCAGCTCAATATACTTGTTTACTTCTGTAGTGGTTTGTTCGATATCAACGCCGTTGGCATGTCCGTACACCATAATCCCGTCACGGCTTTTGCCGCCTAACAGCTGATAAAGAGGCATGTTCGCTGCTTTGGCCTTAATATCCCATAACGCAGTATCAACCGCAGCGATAGCACTCATCGTTACTGGCCCTTTGCGCCAATAGCAGCCGCGATACAAATATTGCCAAATATCCTCAATCTGCCTAGCATCCCGGCCTATCAGACAAGGTGCCACATGATCCCGTAGATACGAGGCGACAGCTAACTCACGACCGTTTAGGGTCGCGTCGCCGACCCCGTATACGCCATCCTCAGTCACAATTTTTAATGTGACAAAATTTCTACCAGGACAGGTAATAATTATCTTAGCATCAACGATTTTCACTTAATTAGCCCTTTAATAACAGCAGTGTGGCCGAGCAAAAACGGAAACTATGGGCAAACTGCATAAAATCTGAATATATGGGATGATTTTAGTGGGCGATTCGGACGTATATTTTGCTCGAAAAGCAGACCACCAAAGGCGCGTAATCAAAAACCTGGAACAATATTATCACTATAATTAAATTAAACTCAATAGCTAGATGCTTCTTTTAATGGGATTATTTAAAATAACTTATGCTTAAAAGTGGCAATTCAGCTACTTGCTCCCGGATTCTAAGATTTATATAACGGTAACTACGCCACGAGAGCCCTAAAATAGCTTCTTTATTTACCCAAATGAATGGCACGCTCTAATAAGTTGCTATATCATTAATCCCATAATTAATTTTGGTGTTTTTTAACCGCGCTGGATTTTTAATCATGCTGACACAACCCAAACCAAACACTCGCAGACAAGTTCCCTATGTCGTGCAAAGCCTTGGCAAACAGATAATTTCTGGCGATTACGATTCCGGAGATACATTACCCATTGAACCTGAGCTTGCAGCCATATTAGGCGTGGGGCGAAATGCATTACGCGAAGCGGTTAAAGTGCTTGCCGGTAAGGGGCTGCTATCGACCGCCCCTCGAAGCGGCACCAAAGTGAGACCACGAGAAGATTGGAATATGCTCGACCCCGACGTACTATCCTGGTATGCGAGCTGCAAAATTAATTCGCCGAAATTCATTCTCGATCTCACGGAAATGCGCCGCATTATCGAGCCAGAGGCCGCTGAACTCGCGGCGATGCGAGCAGAGCGAAACGATATCTCTCAGATCATGTCCGCCTATGAAGCCATGGAAAAAAGCGTTAAGGAGAACAACTTCGACGATTACATGACCGCTGATATTGGCTTTCACGACGCGATTTTAATGGCGACTCACAATGCTGTTCTGGCCAATTTGAGAAACGCCATCACTGCTTTTTTAAAGATTAATTTCACCGTGGTCGCTCATCACCCTTCGGCGGCATCTGATAATCTTGAGCGGCACCGCAAAATTGCTTGGGCGATAGCAGCAGGCGATGCTAAAAAAGCGCGTACAGTGACACTTGAGTTGTTAGACCAAAACCGCTCCATTATCGAAGGGGAAATCGCCAAACAACCGGAGGATTAGTTACAGGGCCTCGGCCTCTCCGGGGTAACGAAGACCAATCTGATGACGAATTTCATCCATCGTTCGCATAATCGCCAAAGTTTCATCAAGCGCCATTAAATCACTTTCCGTTTTACCTTGCTTCAAGCATCGGTTGACCTCAATAATTTCATGTCGATAACCACTGCGCACATCCGTAAAGTCGAAGACGCTATCCGTCTCACCAGGAACACTAACAGTTATTTTTGAAGGGCAAAAAACGGGAGGATGAAGATAAATTTTGCCTTTACTACCCAGCAGAGTTAAATCCGGTGAAGACTTCGCCCGATGGGAAACATAAAGGTTGGCAATTTCACCTTTTGCATGTGTCAGTAATATCGCTTCGTGCTCATCCACACCGGTTTCGCCAAGTGCTCCGGTAGCCTGAATTTTAATCGGCTGCCCAAACAGCATGGAAGCCATTGCCACGAGATAAACCCCTGCGTCCAGCAATATCCCGCCACCCAAGTCGGGATTAAACAAGTAATATTCCGGGTCAAACTCAGGCATATAGGCGCCACCGCCGAGCATGATTTGCACGTCGCCGATTATTTTTTGCGACAATAGCTCGTTTAATTTGGCGATAGCAGGCAAGCAACGGGTCCACATTGCTTCCATCAGAAAGAGATTTTTTTCTCGCGCCAGAGCGATGAGCTCCTGCGCTTGCTTGGCATTAATACAAAATGGCTTTTCACACAAAACCGCTTTCCCGGCCTGCAGACAGAGGATGCTCTGGTCTTTATGCTGCGAGTGTGGCGTGGCGATATAAACCACATCTACTTCAGAGTCACGAGCTAGTTTTTCATAACCTGCATAGCGGTGCGGCACACTGAACTGATCGCCAAACCGGTCAGCGGAAATTTGTGAGCGCGATGCGATAGCGACGAGCTGAGCATCTTCAACCTCCATTAGCGCCTCCGCAAAATTGTGAGCCATGCCTCCTGTCCCCAGAATACCCCAACGAATTTTATTACTTGAAATCATACCAACTAACCTCCGCCCGTCACCGAAAAACCACCGTCCACACATATCGACTGACCGGTAATAAAGGAGGCTTCGTCGCTAGCGAGAAAATGAACCGCATTGGCAATTTCAACGGGCTCTGCCGCCCGGGCTAGTAGTGCATATCCCTGGGTCATTTCACGTATTTGCTCCACCCTAATACCTTTTTTTGCCATAGTGTTAATATGGAAATCGGTGATTGTGTTGCCTGGGCACACCGCATTAACCCTAATCCCTTGCGCGCCATGTTCTACTGCGAGGCTGCGAGTTAGTGCCAACACACCCGCTTTACTCATATCATAGATAGCCATTCCCGCAGAGCCGACTATGGCATTGATAGAGGAGTTAATCACAATAGCGCCACGGCCTTGCTTAATCATGCTCGGTAGCACGGCTTTGCAGCAATAAGCGACACCTTTGAGGTTTACCCCCAGAATTTTGTCCCAGTCGGCTTCCGTTGAATCAAGTAAACTACCGCCTATTTGCACACCGGCATTGGCAACTAATACATCGATTTGTCGCCACTTGGAAAGTGCCCGTTCAACCAAGGATTCGCAACTGTGCCAACTTGTCACGTCGGCGACATGACTGATCGCTGTGCCACCTAGCGCGGTGATTTCACGACAGCTATCTTTTGCGGTCGCTTCATCTAAATCAGCAACCAGAACCTGATACCCCGCTTTCGCAAAGCGTAAAGCACAGGCCCTGCCAATACCCGATCCTGCGCCAGTTATTATCGCAACTTGTTGCTCGCTTGCTTCAGTTAGAGCCATAGGTATCATCCCGTTATATCTTTATGTTGTAGAAGTTGTTAGGCATAATTCGCCTGATGCCAGTCAAACAAAATCCCCATCGTCTGATCTCTGTGCTGGTTCGCCAGATCGTAAGCTTGCTGACAATCTATGGGTAGAAATTCATGTGTTATTAAACTGGATAATGAGAATTGATTGCGCCGCACTAAATTAAAAAATAACTCATCTACGCGCCGCTGAGTCCAGCCATCGCGGTCATGACTATCATGGGTCGCCTGAATGGTTAGCCCTTTCATCATGACATCCGAGTTCAAACACTGCTCGGCCGGATAGCCACTGTCCCCTAATAGGATCACCTTGCCAAAACGCCCGGTTGCCGCTAACGCCTGTTTAAATACATCGGCATTCCCAGTGACATCGACCACCAGAGATGGGCCGTTACCGCTATTCAATGCTCTTATTTCTTCGAGCTTCTGTGACACTTGCCCTTTAAACAACCGTGTTGCGCCGCCATTTTCCGCATGCTTTAACCGCTCGTCACAAAGGTCAACCACAGCAATCATTTGCACGCCTGATACAGCCGCCCAGCGCACGGCCATTTGTCCCACAGGCCCCGCGCCAATAATCAAAAGCTGTTGACCAAGCTCGAAGCGACCGGCCCATGCAGCGCGAAATGCCGTTTTCGCCAACCCCGCCCAACAGGCGGATTTAAGATCAACGCCTTCTGGTATCAGAGAACAATTGGCGGCCGGAATTACCTGGTGAGAGCCGTGCGCCTTGCGCATATAAATATGGTCACCCGGTTGAAATTCCGAGACATTTTTGCCAACCGCCTGTACCTCAGCAACTGCCTGCACCCCCGTCTTCAGCTGTGGGAAAGAGAACATTTTTGCAAAGTGTGTGTCTGGCGCATATTTTTGCTGCAGAACGATGGTCTCGGTGCCGATGCTCATCAGACTATAGAGAGTGCGAACACGAATATCTCCTGCCCCCATCGACGGCAAACTAAAATCCTCTAAAATAACCTGTCCTTTCTGCGGAAAGATAATACGCTTCGGCATAGACAAATAACCTCGACAATGTGTTATGGGTGATAATCAATAATGCAAGTGCCACCAACTTTCTGCATACTATTTTCCGTGTATTCATGGAACTCGATGAAGATACCGTTGGGGTCGTGGCAGCTCACCATCCAGGCATTATCGCCGCCGAGCCGCTTTTCAGTAGCCTTTACACCCTGCTTTAAAAGGGTTTCGCGCACGACCGCCACATCCTCAACCTCTATTGCAAAATGCCGGATAATCCCTTCTTCTCTCGGCTTTTTGACCTTGATAATTTCAAGGTAGGTATCGTTACCAAAGTTCAAATACATACCAATCAGTTCATTTTGTTTATTGCGAAATTCAAACTGACGCCTTATCCCAAGGAAGCCATAAAATGCTTCGGTGGCTTCCAAATCATTCGACTCAATACACAGGTGAGCTAATCGCACTACCATTTGTTTCTCTCCCACGATTTGTTTATCTTTTATTCGCTTGGGCTATCTCTGCCCTCGCTCCACCAATCCGTACCGGCTGCGCCACGTAAAAATGCATCTCTTTGCGTATCGCTATGGCCGAACACCGCACCAATCACCATTTTTGCGACATCATCCGCTGGCCAACGTAATTGGCTGCCGTCGGAGCAGGCAATTTTTACCAACAAGTCCCCAACGATGCTGGGCTCCAAGGCTTCTGGTATTCGTGCTTTAACTTCTTTTAATTTGGTTTCAACTAGCTCTTGGTACGGGGAGTTTTTTGGGTATCCCTCAGGCAACACATCACCTTGAGGTAGATTCGGGTTAAATATGTTTGTCGCATATAGTCCACCTTCGACCAAAGCCACCTTAATTCCCCAGCGGTCTACCTCGTGACGTAACGCCTCTGTTGCGCCCTCTAGCGCAAATTTGCTGCCGCTATAGACAACATCACCGGCGAGCCCTGCTACGCCGGACAACGAACTGATCATAATGATGTAGCCCCTGCCCTGCTGACGCATTTGCGGTAAAACTTGCCGGGTTAACAACATGGGGCCAAAAAAATTCGTCTCCATAACTTCCCGAATTGCCGCTTCCGTGAGATCTTCAAGTGCTCCGGCGCGCAGAATACCGGCATTATTCACTAGCACATCTATGCTGCCCGCTTCTGCCACAATATTCTGAATCAGGGTGGGAAAGGTGGTCGGTTGAGTGACGTCCAGTTGTTTAATCTGAATGTTGAGCTGTTCTTGGTCGCTGGCCTGCTGGAGCGCCCCTGCTTTAGTTGGATCGCGCACCGTTGCATAGACCCGGTCGCCATTGCGTGCAAAAGCGAGAGCGCCCGCCAACCCCAAGCCACTGTTACAGCCTGTTATTAATATCGTCGCCATAGTCTAAGTCTCCTGTAGCTGTATTGATTAATGTGGTTTTTCCGCCCTGTCGCTACCCTTAATGAGCAACATAATAGGAACGAACAATAGCAGTGCGATGGACAAGCAGATCATCCCCATGATGAGAATGTTTGTGTAGTTTTCATCAGCACCTAGCACCAGCGCGGAGATAAAAGGTCCCAGCGCCATGCCCCCGGTTTGCATGGCCGCGCTCACCACGACGTAGCGCCCCGATTTATCGATCGCGGCCATATAGCCCATCAAATAGGGATGACCGTAGTTGTTGGCAAAATTGAACAGCACCACCGCCAATAGAAATATCGACGCGCTAAAAGCGCCCATAAGCAGCCAAAGACTAACGATGGTTAACAGGATCGCCACAGCAATGGGGAAAGCGCGCCCCAGTCGTCGATCCAACCAGGAGGCTAATAAAGCGCCCAAGCCCGCTGCAAACATTGATGCGGCTAAGGCATTGGCGGTTGCCCCAGCCGCTTGCCCCGCCGCTGTCGCTATGCGTTCCAAATAAGACCAGACGCCACCCTGGGCGATGTAATAAACAAGATTGGCGAGCAGCGCAATAATGATCACGGGTAAAATAATTTTTCCGTCGCTTGCATGCGCCAGCCTATGCGCGCTGCCGTGTGGCGGTATCCATTTGATCAGGAACAAGCCGACGGCAGGAATCAGCGCCAAAGCGAGATAGACTGCGGCAACCCCTAGCCATGCCATTAAGTAAGGTATTGCCGGGATCACTACCGCACCGGAAGTCAGGCTGCACACCAAAAATAAGCCAAAGTTACGATCAGGGCGTGGCGTCGCTGCGAACATCGCATAGGCGAGCGCAAGCGTGCTGCCGCTGGCCAGACCGATGATAAAGCGTAAGCCAATAAGCAAGCCGACCGAATCAATAGGAATGGCTAGCAGATTGCCAATAATTGCTGCAGATAAAGAAATCTTTCCCACCATCCGCCAACTGGCATCATGCACCCACAAAAATCCCAACGCGCTTCCTATAGCAATGCCGGCAACGTTAGCAGAAAGGATAAAGCCGCCTTCAGCGGCGGATAGCCCGAGATAGTCTTGAAGCCCGCCAACTAGTTGAGGCATATAATGAAAAAATGACACCCCGGAAATCGCTAATACAATGGCTGCTATTACAGCGCCGCGGCCGGAAAGGTTTGCCTTTTCCATTTCCTCTATGGTGATGGTGGTCATGTGCTTGCTTCGTTCCTAATGAATTTCATGCTGGACAGTGCCGACATCGAACAGATGAGCAGCACCGTGGTTATTGCGGATAAAGTGCCCTGAAAAGATAGGGTTGCCAGATAGCTAATCAATGAAGATCCGGCCGATTGCACGCAAACAAATAATGCAGAAGCCGCCCCAGCAGCATAGGCAAAGGGCACCAGCGCCTGGCCAACACTCAAACTAAGCACCATGCCGGTACCTAGGCAAGCAAGCATAACCGGGAACAGGATTATTGTCGCTGCCGGAACGCTGTCAAAACAGATCCCCCACAGAATTGACCAGCCAGCCAGCGCAAGCCATAAGCCCGTGTAGATAGTGCGCTCTACGCCCAGGCGCGGCGCCAGCCAACGCACTGAATAAACACCTACGGAAATCGCGGCATTAAAGGCCGCCAGTACGTAGCCATTGCCACTGGCGGAAAGCTGATAATGCTGTTCGGCAAGATAGCTGTAATTGGAAATAAATAGCAGCATGGTACCCACGCAAAACATATTCGCCAGCGCGTGCCGAATAAAGGAGGGATTGGCCAATACCATATGCCAATTATTTCGATGTGATGGTTGATCTTGCGGGGCTTGTTCAGGCCGGGTTTCCGCCTGCCATAAATAACAACCGATAAGCGTGCTACTGGCGATCAGAGCCATAATAAGAAAGCTGACTCGCCAGCTAAAATGAGTGGCTAAATACCCCCCCAACACCGGGCCCAAAATGGGCACCCAAACCATGACGAGAAACATCCCGGAAATTGCTTTTGTTGCTCCTGTAGGCCCGTGGACATCTCTGAGCACCGCGCGCGCCACGACGACCCCTGAGGCGGCGCCAACGCCCTGTATCAGTCTGAGCAGGGATAGCTCGAAAATTCCCGCTGATAAATAACAGCCGATGGAGGCTAGGCAGTAAAGGCTTATCCCGGTCAGCATAACTCTGCGGCGCCCTAATCGATCGGCTAGCAAGCCCCATAGAAAAGGCGCTAATCCGTAACCGATAAAAAAAAGATACAACGTGGATTGGATTGATTCCGCGGCAATGCCCAGATCACGCGTCGCGCTTGGCATCGAAGGGGCGAAGAAGTCCACTGATAACGGCGCGAAAGAGCTGGTTATTGCCAACACAAAGATTAGCAAATAGCTTTGGTTTTTAGCGGGGTCAGCCATACTTCGGCGGTTTCTCATCTATTTGGGTATGACAGCGCCGGGAAACTGCACCACTCGGGCCGCAAGTTTCTGGGCATTTTCAACCGCTTCCTGCAACCCCTTGCCGCTCATTCTGGCGCTTAGATAACCCGCATTAAAGGAGTCGCCTGCCGCTGTGGTATCGACTTGTTTGACAATATTTTTTAACGGCGCCTCTAATAACACCTGCGTGTCCGACACCACACAAGGCCGAGAGCCATTCTTAACTATCACCTCCATTACTCCGCTTTTATGTAAACGCTCAACAGTTTCTTTGGGGCTAAGGTCGCCAAAAACGGCCTGCTCGTCATCAAAGCTCACCGTGGCGACATGGGCGATTTCCGCCAGACGGGAGATCCACAACGCAGCCTCCTGCTTAGACTCCCAGAGTTTCGGACGATAATTGCTATCAAAAACGATAAGAACGCCGGACCGCTTTAGCAGATCTAGCATGGCCAATAATAGCTCTCTGCTTTCTTTCACCAGAATAGCCAGCGTAATGCCTGACAAATAAATAATATGGTAATGACCCAGCCGCTCAGCTAAGCCAAAGGCACGAGCAGCCTCCATCAATTTTTGCGCGGCAGTATCTTTACGCCAATAAAAAAAGCTGCGTTCACCGCGACTGTCAGTACGTACCCAATAGAGGCCTGGAAGCTCACCGGGTATCACCGTTACCAGCTCCGTCCCCACACCCTCTTCGGCCCAAAGTGATAGCATTTGCTTGCTAAAATCATCGTCCCCTAAGGCGGTAACATAATCAACGCGACGGCCGCTATCGCCAAACTCACGCGCCAGATAAACCGCCGTATTGAGCGTATCACCAGCGAATCCATAGGAAAGCCCAGCACCCTCCCGCTCGGTGATTTCGATCATGCATTCGCCAATCGCCGCCACGCGCTGATCGCCCGAGCCGAACCAGTTTAGGCCTGGTTTTTCAGACGCCGATGGCGGCGGCGTTTTTGCGTTATCTACTATTTTCATGTAATCAATCCAGTTTTAAATCCGACACTTCTGCGCTGCTCAAAGTGATTCTTGGTTGCCGTCAAACAAGCATTTTGGTTACCGTCACGCCAATAAAAGTCGCAATAACATAACCGAAGATACCGCACATAATGGCTGGGGTGACCAGCTCTTTCCAGCCGCGCGAGGTTGCAATCGCCGCCGTCACAGCAGGACCGACCAACGCCGCACCGGAAGCGACAATTGCTTCGGCTAAATCAACTTTGAACACTCTGGCTACTGTTAACACTACCGCCAGATGGATGAAAATAATGCACATGCCATAGAAAAATAGGTGCAGCGCAGAGCCAACGAAAGAAGTTGCATCTGTACTCGCACCGGCCACAACAAAAAACAGGTACATGATCAGCATGCCTAGCTCAAAATCGCCTTCCAGGTTTGCCATCATCTTGGGAAATAAATTAGCCACTAAAATCGTGAGTATGGTGATAAACAAAATACTGTAGTGATCCATGCCCAGTGCTTTGGCAATCCACTGTGATGCTGCGCAGATTGCAAAACTGATCGCTAGAGCGCTACACAGGTGAGCTAACTTCAATTGTATGCCGCAATTTTCGCCTGTACTTAAAAGCTGATCGCCCTCAGCGACTTGATTGTCTAGTAGCGCAGAGGGAATTCTGTTGGTGATCCAACGAATGGACGGAATGGCGAGTAACATCATCAGCGCAAGAATGCTAACCACCGCACTCGCACTTAAAGCGACACTGAACTCATCCGGCGTCATTTCAACAGCCTGTGATACCGCCAGGAAATTAACCATGCCGCCAATCCAGGCGCCGGAGTATACCCCCGCCACTTTTGGCCCGATATCACCTAACTCGAGCAAATAGTACCCCAGGACGGCACCAATCACTGTCGCCATACTTGCCAGACAAAAGGTGATCATCACCACCCCGCTCTCTCTAAAAATTTTGCGCAAATCGGCTTTAAAAAGCAGCAAGGGTATCGCCAGTGGCACCAGAGTGCCGCCAACAAAATCATAGCTGGGGGCTTGCAACGGAATAATATTGAAGTTAGAGAGTGCCATTGCCGCGCAGAGAACCCAGATAACCCCGGAAGTCTTTTTGCCAACGACATTGTTATCCATCCAAAAGCCAAACCAGGCCAAGGTAAAGAGTACCGCCCCAAGCGCTAAAACATTATCTGCTGGCACAATTGACATGTTGCATATACTCCCACTGTTATTGCCAAAATACGGCCCGACTCAACCTACACTATTCAACTAGAAAGCCCGTTCAACTCAAGAATCTAGTCATGCTAACTCCAATAAAATTAGCGATGACGTAACCGAAAACTCCGCACATGATTCCGGGCATTACCAGCGTTTTCCAGCCTCGAGAGCTCGCTAGCGCAGCGGTCGGCCCAGGGCCGACAAGTGCCGCAGCCGAGCCCACAAGCGCCTCAGCCAAATCAAATTTCAGTAGTTTCGCTAAGCTTAATACCAACAAAAAATGCAATGTCACCAAAGACAAAGAGTAGAAAAACAAATGTAATGCGCTAGCAATAAATTCTGTGACATTGGTCGACAAACCAATCGCCGCAAAAAACAGATACATGATGAGCATGCCGATATCAAATTCTCCCTCCAGCCGCTCAAACAATTTAGGTGCACTATTTGCAGCAACCACAGCAAAGCCTGTTACAAAGAGAATCGCATATTGGGCAATTGATAGTGCGGTGGCTAACTGAGAAGAAACAGCGCATATCAAAAAACTCAAACTGAGCGCGCCAACGATATGAGTAAGCTTCAAATCGCTGTTCGATTCGGCACCTTGATCGGTATTCGCGCAAGGGTCGGCATTATCCATTATCGCTGACGGCAGCCAACGTCGAATCAGGGATATTGAAGGGATCGCAAGAAGCAGCATCAGCGCCATAACACTAACAACACTATTAGCGCCGATAGCCACGCTGAACAACCCTGGTTCAATTTCCACGGCCTGCGCGACCGCCACAAAATTCATGGTCCCGCCAATATAGCCGCTGGCAAAAACGCCTGCTATCTGTGGCCCGACCTCGCCCAAATCGATCACATACAAACCGATAATGGCGGCAGCCACAGTGCCAAAGCTAGCGACTAAAAATGTCACCATGACGGCGCCGCTTTCCCTAAAAATTTTGCGCAAATCCGCCTTGAACAACAATAGCGGAATAGCGAGCGGCACCATATATTCCATGATAAAAGCATAAGCGCCTGCGCTAAAAGGCGTCACATGGAAATTTGATAGCAGGACACCGCCCAGAATAACCCAAAGAGCACCTGAAGTTTTTTGCCCCAATCGATGACTATCTGCCCAAAATCCAAACCAGCTGAGGCCAAAGAGTATTGCGCATAATGTGAATATGTCGGTTTCAGCTATTAGAGCCATATCTATTCTCTATTTATTCTTTTTCTAACCCAGACAGCGAAGTGCTCTAATCAGGGTTGTCGATAAACCTTACCTGATTTCATTACCAGCGCTATATTTCGTATTGCTGAAATATTGGCTAAAGGGTCACCCGCAACGGCAATGATGTCTGCCGACATACCAACGGCGATTTTCCCAATTTTATCTTTCAGCCCAAGCAGCTCAGCGCCATTAAGAGTTGCTGCTTGCAAGGCTTCCTGCGGTGTCATGCCAATATCAACTAACCACTCCAGCTCGCGCGCATTGTTCCCGTGAGGAACAACACCGGCATCCGACCCTAGTGCAAACTTCACACCTTTGCGATGTGCGTCACCCATTAGCTCAGGGGTGATCTCAACGATATATCGGGCTCTTTCCTGTATATAGGCAGGCATCTCGTCAATGTCTGCCCTGAGATTGTCTCGTACCGAAAGCGTAGGCACGAGGTAGGTGCCTTTACGCTTAAAGAGAGCAATGATTTCTTTATTTAAAAAAGTACCGTGTTCGACGGAATCAACCCCGGCGTTCAACGCCAGCTGAATACCCTTGGTGCCGTGGGCGTGCACTGCAACTTTCTTTTCCAGGCGGTGCGCTGTTTCAACGGCGGCAACAAACTCATCTTCGTAAAACTCGGGTTCTGCGTCTGGCCCACCCTGTGGCTTACCACCACCACCGGTGGCTGTGATTTTGATGACATCAGCGCTGCGTTTTATCTGCCTTCTTACCGCTTTGCGACATTCAATCACACCATCACAAACACCTCCGCTGGCACGCTCATGCCATAGCGCCTCGTTGTAGCCAGTATCGTCGCCGTGCCCCCCGGTCACCGCAATAAATGCGCCTGCTGCGAGAATTCTCGGCCCAGCGATGCGGCCTCCGTTAATGGCATCACGCAAGGCAAAAATAGAGCTGCCCGGTGCGCCTAAATCACGGACTGTGGTAAATCCGGCATCGAGCGTTAGTTTGGCATTGTATGCTCCGTTTAACGCATACTGACCTTCGGTTTCTACTGTTCGATCTCCTTTATAGAGCATGAGCAAGTGAACGTGAGCATCTATTAAACCAGGGAGAACAAACTCATTGCGAAGATCTAAGTTCGTAATTTTATCAAAACCGGTTAATTTTCCCGCTTCTACAAACCCCGGAATGATTTGTTGAATTTGCTCGCCAACCACTAGGATGCTGACATTTTCTTGTGGCGGCTTACCTGCTTCTAATAACGCCTTTCCGGCATAGATTAGGGTGGCTTCACGGGGTTCGTCGCTGTAGCCGAATTGGCTGCCGAGCACTAGCATTAGGGTAAGCGTCCAAACATAGATATGACTCATCTTATTTATCTCCGTATTCCCGCTCTGGGAAAGGCAGGTATTTTTACTTGTGGGCGTGATTCCAATGCGTGCATCATTTCTGCAATGGCGTAGTTGAGCTGAGCATCTTCTCCCGCGTAGAGTTTGCCGGGGGCATTTTCAATCCGTATGTCAGGGCGAACGCCTTCATTACCTTCCGCCCAATTACCCTGAGTATCATAAACCCTTTGCGGAGGTGCTGAAATAACACCACCATTGATGAACCTCAGTGGTAAGTTGGGGCCAATCAGCCCCCCCCAGGTCTGGGTGCCAACCAGAGGGCCAAGTTTCGCCGTTTTAAACAACAACGGAAAACCGTCACCGCCGGAGTAGCTCCAACCGTTGATGATCAGGGCTTTTGGCCCGTTATGACCGATAGTGGGCAAGGCATAATCCATCGCATTACGGCTACTGAAATAATTCAGTGGCGGCCGGTTAAGTAGTTCGACCAAGCGATCACCAAGCGCACCGCCCATGTTGAATCGTTCATCAATGACCAGTCCTTGCTTATGAAACTGCGCTCGAAATTGACGCATCAAATCGTTTTGGCCATTTAACGAGGTATCTGGTAAATACAGGTAGCCCAGCCGACCACCGCTCGCCTGTGCAACCTTTGCACGGTTTGAGGCAACCCAATCCAACTCACGTAACTTTTGTTCACTGGCGATTGTTTTGACCAGTATTTCTCGAGCATCTTCGAGTTTAGGCGTGCGGCTGATAGAAAGCCGTACTACTTTTTCTAATTGGCCTTGAAAGGCTTTCCAGGGATCATCCTGAGTCGATAAAGGTATGCCGTTAACGGCCAACAAATAATCCCCAACCTTAACATTAAGCCCAGGCGCTGCTAAAGGCGATGCCGGAGCCCCGACGTAGCTACCATTTGGGTAAATTTTTTTAATACGATAGACGTTATTGGATACTTCAAAATCAATCCCTAACAGGCCTACCGATTTGTTCTCTGCGCGCCAACGAGAATTGGCTGCCGTTGCCCAAGTATGGCCCCCGGAAAGTTCTGCGGCTAATTCGGTCAGTAAAACCGACATATCTTCTTCCGTTGTCACAAAGGGCAGCCACTGGCGATAGCTCTCAACCACGGCGGGCCAATCCAGCCCGTGAATACCAGGGTCATAATAGAAGTCTCTGACGTAACGCATCGCTTCGTTGACCATCTGCTCATATTCAGCCTTCGGATAGACCATCGCGGTCAAATTGCCAATTGCCAGCTTATCCTTCAGCTCTTGATCTTTTGCGAGTTCTACCAACCCATAGGCGTCATCTTTTTTCAGCAAAATTTTATCGCCCGAGTGGGACGTTTCGAACTGACTCACATCCGCGATAACGCTGGCTTCGGTTTGCGTTGTAAAATCATAAATCTTAAGCGTAGACTCGCCCTTCTTGCCCGGATCCTGCGTCGGCTGCTCCAGGTAAACCAGCTTGCCAGAAACTGCTCTAAGGTCTGCATAACGCCCCTTATTTAGGGGTAAGATTACTAAGCGATCCTCAAAACCCTTCTGGTCAATGTCGACGCGAGGTGATTTCTCTAACCTCTGCCATCCAGGTTGAAAGGGTGACAAACTATTAGCCCGCAGCGGTATCAACGCAATCACCGTTGAATTGCTATAGGTCCAGGTTTCATCGATATCACCGAATGTCGGCGCAAACTGCCTGTGGGACAGTAGGTACAGATAATTACCCTCGGGGTCAAACACCGGGTCGAAATCGTTATAGTCGCCACTCGTCACCTGAACCAGTTTTTTCTGGTTTACCTCATAGAGAAAAAGCGCCTGGTTCAGATTTTCCAAATGTCTTGAAAAGGCAATCCAGCGGCTATCCGCCGACCATGAGACGCTAAAGCTCTCTAATTCGTAATGACCGCGGCGCAAGCCTTTGTCTATTTCTGTTATTTTTCCGGATCTTACGTTAATCAGCCTCAGCACCTGTTCATTGTCGATAAATACGAGTTTACTGCTATCCGGCGACCACTGCGGTCGGTAACGATAGCCCTGCTGGAAATTGGTGAGGGTTTTTACTTTGTTAGATTTTAGCTGATGAATAATCAGTTGATATTCACCCTGTTTATCTGAGAAGTAAGCAAGGCTTTGACCATCCGGCGATGGGTTTGGGTAACGTTCTGCGGTTCCTGGAGAATGAGTAAGGTTGGTAGTAACCCCATGTTCGGCATCCAGTTCGAAAATATCCCCTCTGGCTTCGAAATAAACGGCTTTAGCGTCTGCGGAAAGCGCCGATGAGCTAATCTGTTTTACGACTGATTCGATTTTCGCGACGATACTCTGCTGATCAAGCACCAGGTCGATCTCCAGGGGCTTGATCGTTTCATCTGTTAGCGTCAGAAGATAAAGCCGTTCGGCGTTTTGAAACACTATGTGATTGGGCCCGATGGATGGGTGCCGCACATCGTATTCAACAAAGTGGGTAATCTGTTTTTTTACTCCTGTCGTCAAATCTAGAGACCAAATATTACTGCGTTGATGTACCCCATTTTCGGACAGGTAATACACCTTATCCCCAGCCCACATCGGCTGCGAATCTGGGCCGACGAAATCTGTCAGTTTCCTGGATATCCCCGTGTTTTTATCAAACAACCATAAATCTGGTGCTCGGCCTCCCTCATAGCGTTTCCAGGATTCTTCCTGAAAATCCTTGTGAAATGTGTAGATAAGCTGGCTCCCATCCACTGACAAAGCCGCCGTTTCTCCGTAAGCAAGCGGTAATTGCTCCGGCAGGCCACCCAGCGCATTGACCAGAAACAATTTATTGTAGCGTGGACGTTCGCTGTACATGGTGGAGGCAAATAAGAGCTGTTTACCGTCGGGGCTCCAATCCAAAATAGCTATTGGTTCAGGGTGATAAGTCACTTGGTTTGGAATACCACCTTCGACATCTAAGGTGAAAATATTTCTGTTTTCCTGGTAGGTGGCGCTGTAAGCAACCTGTGTTCCATCGGGCGAAAATTTTCCACGTTTTTCACGCCCACCATCAGAGGTTAAGCGATAGGCGCGGCCACCGTCGAGCGGCACAACCCAAAGATCACTGGCGTAGGTGAATAGGATTTTATCAGCGGAGACATCAGGGAAACGCATTAAACGCGCGTCAATGGCCGCATTTGACAATGGCATCTTTAACACCATCAATATGGTGACCATTAAAAATGCCAATACGAGACGGTATTGCCGCATAGTAATCACTCTAAGTTTGTTTTTAACTAAACTTATATTCAAGGATGACAGGTTGATAACCAATGGGACGCTTTTACAACACCTCTGTTGCTGAGGCGCCCCATCGGAATGAGTTGGTTATTTAAACGACATAGACCAGGTCAGACTGTAGCTGCGAGGATGCGGCAATATCACTGCACTGGCCGCAAAGGTATCAATCCCAAGGACATAATCCTCTTCAAGTAGATTGTTCACGCTAAGCGCCAATCGTTGGTTGGACCAGTTAAATCCAGCGCGAAGATTAACAACGGTAAAATCATCTGTTTTCAGCGGAAAATCGTTTGATGCCACTAAATCACCAAGTCGGGTCCAGACACCTTTACGAAAATTTGCTTCCAGTCGTAGGTAGCCATTGCCATCGTTAAACCTCCAATTATATTGGCCGGATAGCGCGCCCGTCAGCTCAGGGGCATTCAGCAAATCTTTGCCTGAGAGATCACCATCTGCTGAATCGAAATCCTTAAATTCTGCATCCATATAGCCAATAGCACCCGCTAATTCAATGTGATCGCCGATTAGCGTCTGAACACTCAATTCAGCACCTTGACTGCGAGCCTCATCGGCATTATCAACTCGGTTGTCGGGTGTTACACCTGTTACGCATCCAACTGAAGCCGAGGATGATGCATCGACTGGCGTACCATCTGCCAGACGGCAAATAAATCGCCCGACTCGAACCTGCATATCCTCCCAGTCTATCCTGAATAAACTCACTTCCATGCGTGTACGGCGGTTGTTCAAGTACCCTTTCCAACCAATCTCATAATTAGTGACTTTTTCCTTATCAAACTCTGAGCGGGTATCTACCGCAGTCGCCAAGCCTAACTGCTCAGCTGGTCCAAGAAAATCGGAATCAGGTGCCACTCTTACGCCAGCCGGACGATAGCCCTGCGAGATAGTGGCGAATAACGAATGGTCTTCACTGAATTTCCAATTTAGCGCTATCCTTGGTGAGAAATCATTGTCGTCAGTATCATTTTGTGTAAATAACCGCTGAGGTAATCGGCCTCCTGTCACATACTGCATCCCACCACTTTCATAAACAGGTAAGGGTAGTGTTTGATCAGGTCGCAGCTCACAGGCCGGTGCCAGAGGTGCTGCAACGCCGCCAATCACTTCTCTCGTGCCACAGGCAAATGACGCATAGGTATTTTCCCAGCGCTGCTCATCTTCATCATAGGAATATCGCCCACCAACATTCAGGGTTAATTGATCATTGATGTGCCAGGCGATGTCGGCAAAGACTGCCCAACCTTCCCGGTCGACAAATTGCTGATTTTCATTGGGGTAGTCTCCAGGCACGGTAAGAAACCCTGTAAACCCAGGTACCGTATCAACCCCGGTTATAATACGGTTGTTGACTTCAAACTCGTCCTTGTAATAGAACGCACCAACCGTCCAATCGATCATGTTATCGCCGGCTGAGGCAACACGGAATTCCTGACTAAATGATTCGGATTCATACTCATTCAGACGATTAAACAGATCCAAACCAGTATTATCGAGATCTTCAAACTGGCCGAAATCACTATCGATCTGACCGGTAATGGAGGTGAAGGTAAAACGATCACCTTCATATTCCGCCTTAAAAGTAATGATATTATTTTCTACTTCCGTGTAGGTATCAGCATTTTCGCAATTTCTATCATCATTATCCGCAAAATTAATAGATTCACCTTTGCCACAGGTGGCGCTAAGATTATTCGGGTCAAATCCAAGAATAAATAGCACCGGAAAAGTTCCTGGACCGCCGTCAACCGGGACTTTCCCTAAGTTCCCTTCATCCTCGTCAATAAACTGCCCAGTTAAATCCAACGTCCAATCGCCTGGTTGCCACCGCAATGCCAAGCGGATGTTCGTATTCTCATAATCCGCATCGTTTCCTGTGGGTGAAAGGTTTTCAACAATACCATCACTTTCCTCATAGCTAACACCCAATCGTACAAATAGATTATCTGTGAGTGGTGTATTAGCAACTGCCCCTAGCGAGTAAGTACCGAAATTTCCTAATCCGGCACTAATCATGAGTTCCTTTTCTTCATTTGGTTTCTTGCTCACAATATTGATTGCACCGCCGGTGGCATTACGCCCAAAATAGGTTCCTTGAGGACCACGCAGCACCTCTATTCTCTCAACATCTCCAAGCGGTGGATTCGCACTGCCACTGGAGACGCTGGAGACACTGAAGTCATCCACAAAAACGCCTATGGCCGGACGAGTCTGAATAATCCGTTCACCAGCCCCAGAAGTCAGATCACTAATACCTCGAATGGTAATATCCCCGTTTTTTGTACCTTGAGAATCATTCTCAGAAAAAGAAACATTTGGCGTCATTTGGATAAAATCACGAGCACCCTTCCAGTTACTCTGTTCGATCTGTTCAGCGCTAAAAGCGGTGACACTGATAGGAACATCTTGAAACGACTGCTCACGCCGCTGGGCCGTGACAACCACCTCTTCTAAGGTAACCGTCTCCGCTTGAATAAATGGCGCGTACCCACTAACAGCAAAGACTGCTGATGAAAGCAGATATAGTTTTGGTTTCATATTCATTACTCCTCATGGTTTTAACCTATTATCGAATACCTGCTAAATGCAGTTATTTCTTTATGTTTATAAGCACATGTTTGGCGGCCTACATTGAGAGTGATGATTTTAATTTAACATCACAAGCCACAATTTAACCCCATTAATAATATTTTTCAACAATATTATAATTTTAATTAATGATGAATAAATTTGCTTTTACTGGATTAAAACGCGATTAATGCGTGTTTTTACTGACTTGAATAAAGAATCGTCTATTATTTAAAGGTATTAATTATATTTTTTTAATAGGATTTAAATATTATTAATATTCGGCGAGCACTATAAAGCGGGATTTGCTGACTGAAGGCGATTTTCTATGAACAGCAAGCCAATAGGGATTTTAATTGGCATACTCTTTGAGAAGGACACTCACCCTCTCCCTCCTTTTCAAAGAGAGCTGGGGCTGGCACCTTGAGGGCTTGACGCTTCAGCGATAGATTATTTATAAAATGAGAATAATGACAAAACCTTTCACTTATGAAACCTCAAGGATTTTCATAACATTTGTCGTGCCTTGGATACCCATCCGATCACCCTTGGTCAGCAACACCTGATCGCCTTGTTGGACGAGGTTTTTGCGTTTCAACTCTGTTATAGCCAAGCTATCCAGGTGGTTGCCAGCGACTTTTGCGGTGTCAAAAAAAATGGGCTCCACACCTCTGTATAGAAGCACCCTACGCAGAGTTTTGGGCTGATGGCTAAATGCGTAAATAGGAATCCCCGAGCGTATTCTGGACATCCAAAGCGCCGTATAACCGGACTCAGTCATGCAGATAATCGCTTTAATGCCCTGCAAGTGATTCGCCACATACATGGTCGCCATCGCAATGGCTTCATCGGTGCGACAAAACTCAAGATCAAGACGATGACTAGCCTTGGTGGCCGCCAACTGCTTTTCAGCACCAATACAAACTCGCGACATCGCCTGCACGGCTTCAATTGGATAATTCCCAGCAGCTGTTTCTGCCGACAACATGACCGCATCAGTACCATCCAACACCGCGTTGGCGACATCAAAAACCTCAGCACGGCTCGGCAGCGGGTTAAGAATCATTGATTCCATCATTTGTGTGGCTGTGATGACACAACGGTTAAGCTCACGCGCCCGTTTTATAATGTGTTTTTGTATTCCCACTAGCTCAGCGTCACCAATTTCTACACCAAGATCACCTCGAGCCACCATCACCGCATCAGATGCAGTGATCATGGCATCCAAATTCTCCAAATCGGCAACCGCTTCGGCGCGCTCAATTTTGGCAACAATCCCAGCGAGCGATTCCGCTTCGCGCAACAGACCACGTGCCTTTATAATATCCTCTGCGTTACGAGGGAATGAAACGGCGAGATAATCCACTTCTAATTCGGCGGCAAGTTCAATATCAGCAAGATCTTTTTCAGTTAAAGCGGCGGCTGAAAGCCCGCCGCCCTGGCGATTAATTCCCTTGTTGTTGCTCAATATTCCGCCTGTCTGCACTACGCAGCGGACGCGATCGTTCTGCACGGAATCCACTTCAAGCACTATCCTGCCATCATCAAGGAGAAGCCTATCACCTTGGCACACTTCGCTGGGCAAGGCCTCATAATCAAGCCCAACTTGATTGGAATCCCCAAGGTTTTTGTCCCAGTTAGCATCTAGGGTAAAAATACTGCCTGCGACTAATTGTATTTTTTTATCGACAAAGCGCGCGATTCGAATCTTGGGGCCTTGTAAATCGCCTAAGATTGCCACATTCAGTCCGGTTTTTTTAGCGATGGCGCGAACTTGTTGCGCACGCCAGCGGTGATCAGCCGCATCACCATGCGAAAAGTTTAGCCGCACCAAGTTCACGCCCGCCAACAATAGTTTTTCCAGTACACTTGCCATATCTGTTGCCGGTCCGAGCGTAGCAACTATTTTAGTACGACGAAGCTTTAATCCTTCCAATTATTTATTTCTCCTAACACGAGCGTATTGTCCAGCATCCGATTTGAAAACCCCCATTCATTATCGTACCAAGCCATCACTTGAACCGCCTTTCCCGAAACCCGAGTTAAGCTGGCATCAAATATGGATGATGCGGCATTATGATTAAAATCCTGTGACACCAGAGGCAGGTCATTATAGGCCAGCACACCTTTTAAACAATGCTGCCCTGTGGCTGCTCGCATAATCTCATTTACCTCTTCAGAGCTCACGTGGCGAGCCGGAATAAAGGTTAAGTCAACCAATGAAACATTGGCTGTAGGCACACGAACAGCAACGCCGCTTAACTTTCCCGCCAACTCCGGCAATACCAGGCCTATCGCCTGTGCCGCGCCTGTTTTGGCCGGAATCATCGATGCCGTGGCCGCGCGGGCACGACGCAGATCTGGATGATAGGTGTCTAGAAGACTCTGGTCGTTGGTGTAAGAGTGGATCGTCGTCATGGTCCCTGACTCAATAGTCAGCGCATCGTTTAAAATTTTCGCTATTGGCGCCAAACAATTTGTGGTGCAGGACCCATTCGATATGATCTGGTGTTGCGCTCTTAAAGTGTGATCATTGACCCCATAAACAATGGTTGCATCGGCATCCTTGGATGGCGCTGACACTAGCACTTTCTTTGCCCCCGCCTGAATGTGTTTTAAAGCAAACTCACTATCCGTAAATAAACCGCTGCATTCATAGACAACATCGACACCCAACTCGAGCCAGGGTAGTTTTGTCGGATCACGCTCTGCCAATACACGAATGATATCGCTGCCCACCTGAATGGCATCCGTACTCGCTGATACCTTTTTGAAAAAAAGGCCGTGCGTTGTATCGTATTGCGTTAGATGGGCGTTTGTTTGCGCAGCGCCAAGGTCATTAATTGCCTTGATCTGTATTTTGTCCTGATAGCCGCCCTCATAGAGTGCGCGCAATATGTTTCTGCCTATTCGTCCGTAACCGTTGATCGCCACATTGATCATAGCTAAATGATTAACCTCATGGATGGTGAAATATAATCCCTTTAATATAGGGTACATTAAATGCTATTTTAAACCCATTATAATAGTCTTTTCAATTTGAACCTATCTCTAGAGAGGCTAACATAAAAATATACTATTATTTTTAAATACTTATAGTTAAACATTTTATATAAAATATAATTTAGAAACTCCATTAATTATAAAATTTTGATATTAACCCGACTAATAGGATAATGACCACAATGAGATTTCCAGTTAATCTACTAACGAGGAACTCTCACTATGAAAAAGAAACGGTTTACAGAAGAACAAATCATTGGTGCACTCAAGGAGCATGAGTCCGACGGGTTCTGTCAATTTAACTTTTTGGGAGAATGAATATCCGCTATTTGGAACTAGGCAACTGCCACTTTCCAATCGTTGAACGCATCTTCCCTGAGATTCCGATAATACTCGGCAGAAACCAGATGCCTGCCAAGATTAAACAGATTGTAAACAGCAGCATGATTACACAAGAACCGCTGCGCCTGCCTGACGGATTTGAACCGTCGCATCCCTCGCTCCCGAACCCTGGTCAACTCGTGTGATTGTTCAGCCCGATTATTGGCATATCGACTCGTATCATGGATAACATCTGGCATCAGTTCTCGGTGGGCTACTCCATAGCTACGCAGTTTATCCGTAACTATCTTCCTTGGCTCATCGCCATGATTCCGCAATAGGCGTCGGAAGAAGTGCTTTGCGGCTGCACCATCGCGTCTGGCCTGGAGGAATACATCAACAACTTCACCATCCTGATCAACGGCGCGCCAAAGATAGTGCTGCTTGCCTCCAATCTTTACGAACACCTCATCGATGTAGAAAGTGTCGCCGTAACCTTTATGCTTTCGCTTCAAACGCCTGGCATATTTGGCACCAAACTTGATACATCAGTGACGGATTGATTCGTACGTGACAGCAATACCTCTTTCCGCCAGTAGATCTTCAATGTCCCTGTAGCTGAGATTAAATCGATAATATAGCCAAACCGCGTAGCTGATGATATGAGGAGGAAATCGGTGACGTCGATATGTATTCATCGTCCCATTATCCACCAGGTAACGTTAACCTGACAGCACCTAAAATCAGCTTGAGCACCGTGTTTGCCGGGCAGTATATAGGTATTCGGGAAGAGGCTGACAAAATTTGGCTTGCCAGCTTTATGGGATATGATTTAGGATTCTTTGATGAAGATCAGGGCCGGGTGGAACCGGCCGCTAACCCATTTGTACCGGAAAAGTGTTAACTATGTCTTCGGTATAAAGTGTAAACCTTGTCCTCGGTATACACCTTCGAACCTCCGACCGCTCGGTTCGTAGCTGATAAGCTTTATGATTTAAGCTATTAACTAATTGTTTTTATTAATTATTTGTTTTAGACCAATACAGCCAATTGCGTATAAATACACTGTTTTGCACATTAATGCCACGCAAATCTCACGAGCGAGCAGGCAAAATAGGATTTTATTTTTACACGTCACTTTTATCCTACATGTGTCATATAGACTAAATTTAGACTATACTAAGACCTATCTGACAGGAGAATTAGGTCATGCGCGTAGAAACTATCAGCTATTTAAAGAAACAAGCCGCTTCACTTGAACTTGACGAACCTATAGTTATCACTCAAAACGGTAAGGCAGTGTATCGCGTAGAATCAGAACAACAAGCCCGGTTACGTGATCAAGGGATCGCTCTGCTCAAACTGATGAACTTTGCTGAACGGGACATCAGAGATGGGAAAGTCATAGACGCCACTAGTGCAAAAGCGAGACTTAGGGAAAGCTTCCAATCAGGGAAAGTCGATCTAAATGACAAAAGTTAGGATCACGGAAACTGGATTTTCTACGCTCGCTCTCCTCAGTCGTTATATGGCTGAGTTTATCGGAGAAGAAGGTGCTTTGTATCTGGCAGAAAACCTTATCGATACGGCAGATAAAACACTATCTCGCTTTCCCAAGCAATGCCCAGTTTGTCCGGAGCTTGATCATATCGGCGTTACTGATTACCGACAACTCACAGCAGACAAATATAAGGTTTTATATCGCTTTGATGAGTCCACAAAGACGGTTTATATAACCGCTTTTATGCGCCATAAACAAAGCGCTGAAGAATTATTGATTAACTACAATCTAGCTAAATAAGGGCGTGCTTGGCGAATTCATAATATGGGATTGTCACATTAACAGATTGGAGCGACAATCCCGCTATAAGCAAATCAAAAAATCCCTATTATCGTCACCGCTTTCCACCAGAAGTAATTAGCCACGCAGTTTGGATGTATCACCGTTTTACTCTCAGCTTTCGTGACATCGAAGAAATACTGGCAATCCGCGGCATTCAGACTTCATACGAATCAATAAGACGTTGGTGTTTGAAGTTTCCTCGTGCATACGGAAAATCTCTTCGTAAACGTCAAGGTAAATTGGGTGATATTTAGTATCTAGATGAGGTGTTTATATCAGTGGGAGGTAAACGCCAATATCTTTGGCGAGCGGTTGATCAAGATGGTGATGTCATCGACATACTAGTGCAAAGCCGCAGAAATAAAGGCGCAGCGTTGCGTTTCTTCAGAAAACTATTTAAAGGCCAGACATCCATGCCTTGGAAAATTATCACCGATAAACTCCGAAGTTACCAAGCAGCCTTACGTGAAATCACGCCATCTCTAACCCATATAACCGACCAATACGAAAATAACCGTGCGGAAGTTTCACATCAACCAACTCGGCAGCAGGAACGACAAATGCGGCGATTTAAATCACCGGGACAAGCTCAACGCTTTCTCTCATTTCATGGCCTAGTGAACAACTTATTCCGTCAGCAAAGACACCTACTTTCTGCAGGAAACTACCGAGTATTGAGGAACCGAGCATTTGTTACATGGGCACAGGTTACTTGCGCCTAATGATTGGGTAAATTCCAATTTCCTGGGTTTTAATAGCTTGATTTCGTTAATGTGACAATGCCAACGGCGTACCTTTTGCTTCTCCCAATGCCTTTTTTGGATTAAGCCGGTTATCGGTTTGGTGGCTTAGACTTGGAATTTCTATAGAACGAATCAAGCCTGGGCACCCCGAACAGAATGGGCGCCATGAGCGTATGCATCTG
>JAJFKB010000009.1 GCA_021773395.1 Gammaproteobacteria bacterium
GAGTAATCGAGCAATAAATTTAAGACGTTCATCCATCGGTTTACACTCTTTCCAGGGCATCCGGAGTTCTCCTCCAAATGCATTAATGTGTAAACCATGTCTCCGGTATTGTCTGTAAACTATGTCTCGGGTACCACACAAAAAGCTACTCCAGGGCATCACACTCCTGGTGTTTTTCGAATACAAAGACCAAAACGCTTCCCCAACCGCTCATTTGACACTATTCTGTCAGTTATCGAACCACCTCGTGCAAACAACCATTCAATGCGCTTAAAAGATTGCTATAACATTAACGATTTCCGCACGCTGGCGAAGCAAAAATTGCCCTCGCCAATCTTTCACTATATCGATGGAGGCGCGGATGACGAGGTAACCTTAAATCGCAACACAGCTTCTTTTAATGACTACGATTTGATTCCTAATGTCCTGACTGGAATTGAAGCGGTGGATTTATCCACGCAGGTACTTGGGCAAAAACTGGCAATGCCGTTGATTTTTGCACCCACGGCACTACAGAGGCTGTTTCATTATCAGGGAGAGCGAGCGACTGCGAAAGTGGCGGAGAAATTCGGTACACTGTATGGAATATCCACCATTGGCACCTGCAGCATTGAGAAAATGGGCAGTTACACACAGGGCCCGAAATTATTTCAGATCTATGTACACAAAGATGAACAGCTGAATCACGATCTGATTGATCGCTGCAAAGCCGCTAACTTTGATGCATTAGCACTAACCGTTGATACCATCGTTGCGGGTAACCGCGAACGTGACCGGGTTACCGGCATGGCCACGCCACCCAAACTCAACATAAAGAGCGCACTCAGCTTTGCTACTCATCCTCAGTGGACACTGAATTATCTATTTAGAGAGAAATTCGACTTACCCAACGTTTCCCCGTACATCAAAGATGGTAGCAATGTTAAGTCGTCAATTATTGATTATATCAACAACCAATTGAGCCCTTGCATCTCATGGGATGATGCCGCTGCGATGATCGGACAGTGGGGAAAGCCCTTTGCAATAAAGGGTATTATGTCCGTTGAAGATGCCAAAAAGGCGGTTGAGATAGGTGCCAGCGCTATCATGATTTCCAATCATGGCGGAAGACAACTGGACGGATCCAGAGCACCTTTTGATCATTTACAGAGCATAGCAAATGCCGTAGGCGGTGAAATCGAAATTATTTTGGATAGCGGCATTCGACGTGGCACACATGTACTCAAAGCACTTGCTCTTGGCGCGACCGCCTGCTCTGGTGGCCGACTCTACCTGTATGCGCTGGCGGGCGCTGGCCAAGCCGGTATGGAGCGCGTAATGACATTAATGCGTGATGAGATCGAGCGTGACATGATGCTGATGGGCTGTCACTCAATTTCTAACCTCAACCCATCTCTGCTCGCCAGGCGTCCGTAAATCAAGTGCAACTGCGAAATTGACGCCGCTGCCACTCAGTACTAGTCTTAGTTATTACACCTACTAACTATTACTAACTAGCAAATATCTATGCGAACTGTTTTTCTAATGCTGATTCTATGCCAGCCAGCATGGGGTGAAATTTACAAGTATGTCGATGAAAACGGCAAAATTCATTTTACTGATTCACCACCTCTAGACCAAGCTACAGAAAAATTAGCTATCGAGCAACCGGTCAAGCATGACACGCCGCCACTCGATGAGGCAATGGCAAAATCGCTGTTTGAACAAGATAATTTGAGACGCAAAAAAATAAGAGAAAAGCGCAAACTGGAAGCCGAAAAGCATGCCAAAGAAAAAGCCGTCCGCGTCGCCGCCTGTGACAAGGCAAAAAGCGAACTCGCCCGAATGAAGCAGTACCGCGCACAGGCAAGCTCGATCAATAGTAAACGCTATTACAACAAAAGAGTGGATATGGCGAAGGATCAAGTAGACGACGCCTGCAAGCTCAGTAATTTTAGATAAATTCAGCTAAAGCGCTATTCACAGCAATTGACAAGACTTAGAAGTCAGACTCGGAATACATTAGAAGAGACCTTTGCATAATGTAGCGAGCGACGGTAAGACAAGGCAAAATTCGCTGAAAAAGCGGACGACTGCATGGATGCAGGAGTTAGAGCGACGCAGGAAGCTAAAGCCGAGTTTATACTTATAAATGAGCATTTTGAGCCGGTTTTTAACACAGTATTACCTAGCGTAGTAGTTATGCAAAGGTCTCTAGAAGATGATTTCGATTAATAAGTCGCTCCCTCAAGCGCAGCCCCCCTTTCCTCGGGCAATCCACTGGATTAACTAATCGGGACTATTAAATAACACAATGATGCTAACCCGGATTTTTCGCCAAGTGCCATTATTTTGGCCAAAGCCAATATGCATAGGGCTTCAGAGCTAATTTAGGCGTACTGATGAAATATTCGGGCTAAGGCTACCTGGGTCAGGACGATGGCCCTGAAAAGAAGACTGGCACACGAATAATCGCTGATTTGACTTACAACACCAATATTCATGATAATGGTGGGTTCCGGAAACGAAAATGCAAACCCTATAACAATCAACAAGTTATTATAAACAGGCCCCGGAGGGTTGGTGTTTTAAGAATGAATTCGAGAAACGACAACGATGATAGACAGACCACGAAAAGCAGACAGGCGTAGCTTTGACACCTGGGATACCTTTAATTCCATGGCGCAAGCGGGTTTATCGCTTCCTTTACTATTTACTCCACAATTGGTCGAGCTTGGCGATGAACTATCACGCATCATTACCGGGATTTCAACACTGGAGCCAGGTCGAGACGATCACCGATTTGAAGACCCTGCCTGGCAAGAAAACCCTATCTACAAGGCGTCAATGCAAACCTATCTTGCTTGGTGTAATCAACTGAATGAAGCAGTTAACCATAGTGACTTAGATGAAAAGAACAAAACACAGGCCAAAAGTGCTATCAAACAATTGATGTCATCACTGTCACCGACTCATCCAGCCAACAATATGGATGCAGTCAAACGTGTTGTTAAAGCCCGGGGGGCAAGCCTAGTTCATGGCCTCAACCGCATGACTAGCGATGTTTTAGCGCAAACAGATCAAATACGGCTAGCCGACCTTGATAGCATCAAGCCAGGAAAGAATATTGCTGCAACGACAGGCGCAGTTATTTTTCGTTCTGAATTACTAGAGGTAATTCAATATAAATCCGTTACCGTAAAGGTTCAAAAAGAACCTGTATTTATTATTCCTTCCCCTATCAACAAGTTTTATATCACCGACCTCTATCAACACAATAGCTTAACCCATTATCTTCTGGACAAGGGATTTCAGGTATTTAGCGTGAGCTGGCGCAACCCAACCATCGAGCATCGCGATTATGGGTTGGAGTGCTATATACAGGCGCTCATTGAAGCGAACGAATCTGTCCAAACCACCAGTGCATGTGACAAGATAAACCTTTTTGGCTTTTCTGCCGGAGGTATTTTCGCCTCAATACTGGCCAGCATATTAAGCCAACGGCAAAGTCCACAGCTAAACACCGCTACTTTTGCAGTCACAAATTTTTATACACACACGGAAACCCAGTTAGGCATCCTATTTAACCAACAGATGATTGCCGCTTCCAAAACCCTATTAAAATTACGCGGCATCATTGGAGGCAAAGAACTTAACAGCCTTTTTGCCTGGCTAAGCCCAAACAGCCTGCTTTGGAATGCCTGGGTGTGCAATTATTTTACCGGTGAAGAACAACCGACAGCTGATGTCAGGTACTGGAACAACGATGCCCCAAGAATACCCAGTGCGCTTTTCTGCGATTTCCTCGACCTCTATCAGGACAACCTGCTGCTTGAGCCCAACCAGCTAAGACTTTGTGACACCGCAGTAGATTTAAGCCAGGTCACTTGCGACAAATTCATCATTGCGGGTTCAAATGACCATATCGCTCCATGGGAGTGCTGCTACCAGAGCAGCTTGTTTCTCGGCGACAACAGAGAATTCATACTGGTCAATCGCGGTCATAGACGCTCTATCGTTTGCCCAGAAGGCAGCAAAAAAGCGCGTTACTACACTAACAACGTCGCTTTTCAAAGCTATGATGACTGGCTTTCAAACGCCACACAACACCATGGTTCCTGGTGGTCTCACTGGACTGACTGGCTCAAGGTGCGCTCACAAAACTCAGTTTGCGCACCTGAACAGCTCGGCTGCGACGCATACCCTGCTATCGGGAAGGCTCCAGGAAGCTATATTCTTGAATAGCATTTGCCAGCAACTGACAACGCACCTGAAAATTATAGATTAAGCGCTTCCGTTGCAGGCACATAGTCCAGCCCCAATGCCTCACCGACAGCCTGATAAGTCAGCTTGCCCTGATGAATATTCAACCCATTTAATAAATGAGAGTCTCTTGCCATCGCGGCTTTAACTCCCTTGTTAGCAAGTTCTATAGCAAAAGGCAGGGTAGCATTGTTAAGCGCTAGGGTTGAGGTTCTGGCAACGCCACCAGGCATATTGGCAACGCAATAGTGAATGATGCCATCCACAACATAGGTTGGATTCTGATAGGTTGTAGCTTTAGAGGTTTCAAAACACCCTCCCTGATCAATCGCCACATCCACCACGACGGAGCCAGGTCGCATCGTTTCTAAATGTTCTTTGCGCAGCAATTTTGGGGCAGCCGCGCCCGGAATCAGCACTGCGCCAATCACTAAATCTGCATTTCCAGAGCACTCCCTGATCGCCCCTCCTGTCGAATAGCGAGTAGTTGCGCGTCCCGCGAAAAGCTCATCCAGTTCTCTTAAACGAGATAACGAGCGGTCCAGAATAGTGACCTGCGCACCTAGTCCAACGGCCATTCTCGCCGCATGGGTACCCACAACACCTCCTCCAATGATCAGTACGTTACCCGGCGCAACGCCCGGCACGCCGCCAAGCAGCACACCCGATCCACCCTGCGGGTTTTCCAGGTGGTGAGCGCCCGCCTGAATAGAAATTCTGCCTGCTACCTCACTCATAGGTGCCAGCAATGGTAGCGCTCCAGTCGCATCGGTAACCGTTTCGTAGGCCACACAAGTTGCTCCTGAAGCAAGCAATAAATCAGTCTGTATTGGATCTGGCGCCAGATGCAGAAAAGTAAACAACAGCTGACCCTCTCGTAACATCTTGCACTCCTGCGGCTGCGGCTCTTTGACTTTCACAATCATTTCCGAGGCGTCGAATACTTCTTGAGCAGACTCTAGAATTTTTGCTCCTGCCACCCGGTATTGATCATCGCTAAAGCCGATCGCCGCACCACAATTCTGCTCCACTATCAGCTGATGACCGTTAGCCACGAGCTCTTGTACCGACCCAGGAGTTAACCCGACACGAAACTCGTTGTTTTTAATTTCCTTAGGAACACCAATGCGCATGCAACTTCCTCTTGTTAATTTACAATAAAGTGTTTCCGGCTAGTATATTTCCTTAAATAAAGTTATTTTTCTCTATTATTGATTATAAATAGTTTTTTATGCTGTAATATCGCATCAAACAGGTTATTTTATCGAAACAACTCCAATGAAACAGAACACTAATCAGCTGAATCGAATCGATCGCCATATACTGCGCATTCTGCAGCAGCAAGGGCGCATAACCTATGCCGAGCTGGCACGCCAGGTGGGCCTCACCACAACCCCCTGTATAGAACGGGTGAAGCGTCTGGAGAAAGAGGGCTATATCCGGGGTTACACGGCACTTGTGAATCCTGATTTGCTGGACGCCGGACTAATTGTTTTTGTGCAAATCAGACTGACCCGCACGTCACTCGAGACATTTGAAAACTTTAAACGCGCAGTCGTAAAACTGCCGGAAGTCCAGGAATGCTACCTGGTATCCGGCAACTTCGACTATCTATTGAAAGCGCGAGTTGCGGACATGGGTGCCTATCGTGAATTTCTCGGAGAGACACTTTTGACGGTGCCAGGCGTACGAGAATCCACCAGCATCGTGGTCATGGAAGCGGTCAAGGAAACCTTGACCCTTTCAATCCCTTATCAATAGCTCGGCGCAACGCGATATGATCTACGATTATATTATTATCGGCGGTGGAATTATTGGTCTATCCACCGCCTTGCAGCTGCAACAGAGGATACCGAAAAGCAAAATTCTGCTCCTCGAAAAAGAAACAGATCTCGCTACGCACCAAACTGGCCATAACAGCGGTGTTATTCATGCCGGCGTCTATTATCAACCGGGTAGCCTCAAAGCCAAATTTTGTCGCGAAGGCTTAAGGTCGACGCTACTTTTTTGCCAGCAATATAACATCCCTTATCAGCAATGCGGCAAGCTGCTGGTGGCCACAAATGAAGCCGAGCTGCAGCGAATGTCCGCCCTTTCATTACGCTGCGAGCAAAACGGAATCGAAACTGAACCGCTTGATGAGCAACAACTAATAGACGCTGAACCAAATATTTCTGGATTAGCTGCCATATTGGTCAGAGCTACGGGGATCGTCGATTATCAAAGGGTTGCTCAGGAAATGGCTCGTCAATTCTGTGCTGCAGGTGGAAAAATCCAGCTAGCCTCAAAAGCTATCAAACTTAGCGAAAGCACCCAAAACATCCAGGTAATGACCAAGACAGCTAATTACAAAGCAAACTTCCTGATCGCCTGCGCCGGGTTAATGGCGGATCGCCTGGCCAAGCAGCTGGATATTTCTATCGATTTTCAAATTATCCCATTTCGCGGAGAGTACTACCGGCTGCCCTCGTCCTTTAACTCATTTATTCGACACCTGATCTACCCGATACCGGACCCTACCCTACCTTTCCTCGGCGTACATCTGACACGCATGATCAACGGCGGTATTAGCGTCGGTCCTAACGCCGTCATTGGCTGGAAAAGGGAAGGCTATCAAAAAATGAGTTTTGACCCGAGCGACACTTTGGAAATGCTGCTTTTTAAGGGCTTCTGGTCAAATTTGAAAAATAATATCAAACCCGGCTTTAAGGAGCTTAAAAACTCCATTTTCAAGTGCGCCTACCTTCGGCAAGTACACAAGTACTGCCCCCGGCTAAACATTGAAAACTTGCTTCCCTATCCTGCGGGCATCAGGGCTCAAGCAGTCATGAGCGACGGCAGCCTGGCTCAGGATTTTCTTTTTGCTGAGTCCAAAAGATCACTGCACGTGTGCAATGCACCATCCCCCGCTGCCACTTCAGCTATTCCTATCGGCAGCTATATTTGTGATAAAGTTGCTGGAGAACTTTAATCTACATTCGATCCATCACTTCAATACCCAATAGGTCTAGCCCTTCTTTCAGGGTTCTCGCCACAAACTGACAAAGCAATAAACGGCTGGCTTTACTCACTGGATCGACACCATCCTTCAAAATCGGACAGGCCTCGTAAAAGCTCATGGTATCACTGGCCAGCTCGTAGAGGTAAGTACAGAGCAGGTGCGGTAGACATTCCCTTGCAACCAGATCCAGTGTTTCGTTAAATTGGAGCAACTTTAACGCAAGTGCCCGCTCACTGCTTTCGCTCAAATGCAGCTCCCCGGACAAATTTTGCGGATCAACTCCCGCCTTACGAAAAATACTTTGGACACGCGTGTAAGCATATTGAAGATAGGGCGCCGTATTGCCCTCAAAGCTCAGCATCGTATTCCAATTAAACATGTAATCACTGGTTCGATTTTTTGAGAGATCAGCATATTTAACAGCACCAATCCCCACTTTCCTGGCCACTTCATCTCTTTCAACGGCAGTTAACTCAGGATTTTTTTGCTCGACAAGTCGTCGCGCACGCTCGACCGCCTCATCAAGCAGTTCTGCCAATTTAACCGTGCCACCTACTCTGGTTTTAAAAGGCTTTCCATCGGCATCCATCATCGTACCAAATGCACAATGCTCCAGAGATACGGAATCTGAAACGAACCCTGCCTTGCGGGCGACCGTAAATACCTGTTGCAAATGCAGCGACTGCCTGGCATCCACAAAATACAGAATTCTATCCGCTTGCAGCTCATCGTTGCGATATTTTAAAGCCGCCAGATCAGAGGTGGCGTACAGATAACCACCATCGGTTTTTTGCACTATCACCACCGAAGGTTTGCCATCCTTGTCTGCAAATTCCTCCAGGAATACAACCTGCGCGCCCTGATCTTGAACCACGATCAATTGACGTTTTAGTTCAGCGACCACCTTTGGCAAATCGTCATTGTAAGCACTTTCCGGCCGAATGTGCTGATGTGTAAGTGATACATTTAATTTCCGATATATTGCTTCACTATGGGCTACCGATACATCGATAAATTTTTGCCACAGGGCATTACAATGGGCATCACCACCCTGTAATTTAACCACGTATGCGCGGGACCGATCGGCAAAACCAGCATCTTCATCAAAGCGTATTTTTGCCTCTCGATAAAATGCCTCCAGATCTTCAAGCTCGACTTCCGTCAAGCTATTCTCAGCCGTCAAACGATCTTCCAAATGCGCGATCAGCATACCAAACTGAGTACCCCAGTCACCCATATGGTTCTGACGAATGACATGATCTCCCTGAAACTCCAGCACCCGAGCGATAGCGTCGCCAATAATAGTACTTCTCAGGTGCCCCACATGCATCTCTTTAGCCAGATTGGGCGCGGAATAATCCGCAACAACAATTTCTGGTTCTGCATTTCTATTTGCGTTTAGATGGTCATCCGCCAATGCAGCCTCGCAATTTCTCGCCAGCCAGTCGCTCGTCAGGTGAATATTGATAAAGCCCGGCCCGGCAATTTCTATCTTTTCGGCAACGGTTTCGAGCTTTAGCTGATCAACCACCTTGCTCGCCAAATCCCGCGGATTAACCTGCATTCGTTTTGCTGCTGGCAGAACTCCATTCGCCTGATAGTGGCCAAATTCTGCGCGAGTACTCTGCGTTACCAAAGGCTCACTTCCCTCGGGTACACCTGCCAAAGTCAGTGCCAATGCTACCTGGTCAGATAGATATTTTTTTATGTTCATGTCTGGAAAATAAGCTCATTAACGAAGATCTGAAAAGGCGGCGTAGTATAGCCGATAAGGCGATCAATGCATAATTCATTGCTTTTAAATGCATGACAGGCGACCTTTTGATATATTAGGAAATCCTGAGTACTTCTGCTATCGACAGCTACCTGTTAAACCCGCTCTCTTTGAGGTTAGGTTCAAGGATTATAAGCGCTAGCAATCCGGATTTATTACGACTATTACGGTCGTTCCGGGTCACAGTAGCGAGGGAACATATAAGGTCGCTTGCTCTTTCGGCTTAAGCATGGACAGTGGCCAGAAAAGAAGGAAGCGTTTAATTCACCAATCAACATGACAGACCACTATAATTATGAAACTAGATACTTTCCGCGTTATTTTTCGTGGGGAGGTTTTGGAGGGCAATGACCCCATCAAGGTCAAGTCAAACATGGCAAAGCTTTTTAAACTGGACATGGATGACCCGGACCATTTGGCGAAGCTCGAAAAACTCTTCTCCGGCCGCACTCTGGTTATTAAAGATAAAATAAGCAAAGCTGATGCGCTAAAATATAATCAAGCCATTTCCGAAGCGGGAGCGCAGTGCTCGATTGAGCCGAATATGCTTGAGCAACGTAAAGATCAGCGACGCAAGAGGGGCGATAGACGAACGGTACGTAGAACTTCCGCAATCCAACCTGATAGACGGACAAAACCTGGTCGCCGTAAATCCGACAAAAAAATCGAGTAGCCACTAGCAGCGAACGCTCGCGAAAGGCGTCATGACGAAGGAGGCGGCATTTCTGGGTATCGCTCGCTTAAAGGAACCGATAACCCATTATCTTCGACCACTCTGGCATGCTTTCTTATCAACTCCCGGGGCTCTTTTACACCGCAGGAATGCGCAATAACCCCCACCTCATGCGCCATGTTCAATGCGTAATTTTTAACACGCTCAGCCTTGTCGGTGGGATTAAGCCCCTGCTGCAACCGTTCATCATGTGTGGCAACACCGCTGGGGCAGGTATTTTTGTTACACTGCATCGCTTGAATACAACCCAGCGCAAACATGAATCCGCGAGCCGATACCACAAAATTGGCCCCCATGCACAACGCCCAGGCAACACCGGACGGTGTAATGAGTTTCCCGGATGCGATCACCTTAACCCGCTCTTTTAAGCCATACTCCGCCAATTTATCAACCAGCATAGGCAAACTTTCCCTCAAAGGTAGCCCCATATAGTCAATTAAACTTTGTGGTGCCGCACCCGAACCGCCATCTGCACTATCAACGGTTATAAAATCCGGCGCACTGCCCAACCCTCTTGCCGCGATCGTTGAACAGAGCTCGTCCAACATTTGTGTCGAACCAATCACGGTTTTGATTCCCACCGGTTTTCCGGTCACTTCCCGGATATGGTTCAACATATCAATCAACTCATTGTTGTCAGTAATCTCCTCATGTCGATTGGGACTGATTGAATCCTTGCCCATTGGAATTCCTCTTATCTGAGCCACCTCCTCCGTCACTTTTGAGCCAGGCAATATGCCACCCTTCCCGGGTTTCGCACCCTGACTCATTTTAAGCTCAAACATCTTGACCTGATCTGTCTCGGCCAGTCTTTTTAAACGGGCATCATCCAGCTTACCTTCCGCTGTCCTAACTCCATATTTTGCAGTACCAATCTGATAAACTAAATCAGCACCGCCTTCCAAATGGTAGGGCGACAAACCGCCTTCACCGGTATTCATCCAACAACCCGCCATACGGGCACCATTCGATAAAGCTAAAACTGCCGGCCTGGAAATAGAGCCAAAACTCATACCTGATATGTTATAGATTGAACTGGCTTGATAGGGCGTTAGGCAACCTTCACCGATAATCAGACTTGATGCTTTGGTAGCATCCTCTTCAAGGGTTGGAAATGCGCAATTAACAAAGATCACTGTCCCCGGAATATTCAGGTTGCGTGTTGAACCAAACGCAACAGTAGTGTCCAGGTTCTTTGCTGCACGGTAGGCCCAGGATCTTTCCGCCCTATTAAAGGGCATCTCTTCACGATCCAGAGCAAAAAAATACTGCCTAAAAAAACCACCCATATGTTCGAACATATAGCGGAAACGCCCGACCAATGGATAGTTGTGCCTGATTGCTTGCTTCGTTTGACGACGATCAGCAAAATACATCCATGTTATCGTGACCAGCATTGCCAGAACCGTCAAAACAAAAATTCCGGCCAGGAGATCCATCAAATTTGCGAGTAACTCTATCGCTTTAGACATTCACCAAACCTCCCCGCTTGCAAAAACATCAACCAATATGGCACCGATATATTAAAGGGAAAAATAACTTTTCGCATCCATGTCATGTTAAATCTGAAGCATTTCACCCAATAATTAAAACATAGATCCTGCAAATCAGTTAGTCGTCTTTCATGCACCGGGAGATAATGAACATTGCCCCCTTTCATAATTGGGCGACACCTCCCTGGCCAGTTTATTACTTAAGGCATCAGCACCACCAATATAAACACCGTCCAGCCATATTTGCGGTACTGTCACGGGGGTCTTAGCTCCAACAAGAGGTTTTACTCTTGCCAGCATTTCGTAGAGAGCCCTCGGTTCACGCACTACATCCTGGTATCTAAAATTAATACCCGCCTCTTCCAGATAGCCCTTAGCTCTTTTGCAGTGCGGGCAGTTTTCCTTACCAAACAGTGCGCTGCCTTCAATCATAGAGCCATTGGCGTGAGCTTCTACAACTGCCTGAGCCAACACACCACGGTTTAACGCTCGTCCCTGGCTAATAATCCGCCCTTCAATCAAAACGATTGGCGCATGCCAACCCCCTTTAACCAGAGGTTTCCACCATTCACTGAGCCAATCCCGCAGCTCCAGCTCAACATCAATACCCGCAAGCTCATTGGCCACAGTATCCAATATAATATCCTTCGTTAATGAGCACTCTCCGCAGGGAATATTAACCTTGAAAGGCCCCCAGGCTCCTGCCCATCGAAATACAGTTATTTTAACTGGTCGTGATGTCATGCTTCGTTCTCCGGATCGAGAGGTGAACTTTTAGAACACGGCCAATCGGGTTAGTTCTCAGTAGATACCTGGAACAGTTTTAATGGAGACCTTTGCATATTGTAGCGAGCGACGGCAAGACAAGGCAAAAATCGGTAAAAAAGCGGACGACTGCATGGATGCAGGAGTTAGAGCAACGCTGGAAGCTAAAGCCGATTTTATACTTATAAATGAGCACTTTGAGCCGGTTTTTAACGCTGTATTGCCTAGCGTATTAGTTATGCATTGGTCTCAATGAAAGGACTGCCGTTGTAATAGACAATTAACTGCAAAGGAAAGTAACTGGCAAAAAAAAAAGGGCGCTTAATCGTGCAATATCAAGCGCCCCTGGATACGAGAGAGGAATACCTAGCGGCCGGTGGCTCGCAGGTTTTGTACGGTAAACTTACTGACCGGGTTCAGCGCAGGATCAACCTGTCCCTTGAACTGACCCGTGGTACAGTGGTTCGCCTGTACATCAATCATCGCAAAGGAGTCATCAATCGATACCCCGGTGCCTTTGTTCTTGGCTAAGTGATGA
>JAJFKB010000010.1 GCA_021773395.1 Gammaproteobacteria bacterium
CTGATCACGACCCTTCTGCGGATTGGTACGCTTCATCGGTGTGGTAATGCGGTGTGGGTTGTAGGTCTTTTGTACCAGACCCAGTGCTTTTACACACACCCGTCCATTACCCGGATGCATCTCCTGCATCGTATAGTCCGGAACCACCTCACAGGCCACCCCATCCTCTACCCGTATCTTCATCGGATCCGGGCCCGCTACACAGTTATAGCAATAACTCGGTACGTATCGCGTTTCTGTCATAACACTACTCTCCACCTAACACGCCAATAAGATTGGCTTATGGATTAGACGATAGACCTCATCGATTGTATAACACTATGCTTTCTGTAAATACATCAATAATAGGATCTAGCGAACTAAACGCTAAACGGATTGCTTTTAAAATCCAGTTTTTTGCCGCCCATCCCGAAGCTTACACTAACCATTAGAAACCCCTAAATCCGGGAGAGCGCTATTTCACTCAGAGTTGCACCACTCTAAGAAATAGAGTTTAGCAGGTTTAGCTCATTATTTAAGTCGCTGTCTCATTATATAAGATATAAAATGAAATTATTCCAGCTCCCATGCTACGCTTGCCAACCATATGCCGCAACGAAATCCGCGGACTAATGGCCTTTTAGAGAAATACACGAGGCAAATCAAGGTGCTATTTGCGTTAGGGACATATACTGCAAACCAGCGCGAACAAAAAATTGAAGTAAAAAAATAAAATGAATGAGTTGACGGAACGTAACACAAGCTACAGCTCATTAAACACATATTATTACAATTGATATAACCTGACCGGAGGAACAGAATCCCATGGGAATTGACAATCTGAAAGCTGTATTTCAAAAGGCTGCATCTGAACAGCGTGACCAGCTAACCAAAGAAGAAATAGTGGAGCTATTAACGTCCACTGGAATTACCGAAGCCGCTCCCACTTCCGCGGAACATCCTCTATTGATAAGCCTCACTAATACGCGCGAATTCGGCATGGTTATCACTGCCGGCAAGGGCGGTGACAATGTTGAACTTTACGCCTCCAGCTGCCGAAAAGGTCAGGCCTTTATTTCAGCAGCCACTCAAATGACCACGGCTGAAGAATTCTTCACTCTTTTTAAGCAAACGTTAGTCTATAAAGAATCCTCATCCTTTAATGACCAGCAACTGACGACCTTTTTCAGCGAACTTATCGCTATTGCCAACCAATTTTCGCCCACTAACCCGGATGCGGAATTTGTCATTGAAGAGCTGGAATTGAATCCGGTATTTTTAACCAACAATGCACTTTCAGTGACGGCTGGGCTCTGCAAGTTTGGCAAGCCAAAACCCGTTCCAGCAAAGAGACCCATCCAAAAAATCCGCAACATGCTACACCCTGAATCCATTGGAATAATTGGGGTATCTGCTACTAAAATGAATTTCGGTCGCATTATTCTAAAAAATCTGCTGGATAGCGGCTATAGCCCCGAAAAAATGTACATTGTGCGACCAGGGGAAACCGAAATTGACGGCGTTAGGTGTATTGACAGCCTGGAAAACCTGGATCATAAACTTGATCTATTTATTGTTGCCGTAGGTGCAGACGCTGTTTTTGATATGGTTGATGACATTATTGCCACCGACGCCGCGGAATCGGTCATGCTCATTCCTGGCGGACTTGGAGAAACCGAGGCCAGCCGAGAGCAGGCTGCCGTCATGGCTCAGAAAATGAATGAGGCCCACAGACATGGCGACGGCGGACCTATTTTCCTGGGCGGAAACTGTCTGGGTATTGTTTCCCACCCCGGCACTTATGACTCCTGGTTTATTCCCAAATTCAAACTCCCAAAACCACAAAAAAAGGCACTGCGAAATTCAGCACTGTTAAGTCAAAGCGGCGCTTTTATGATTACCAGGATCAGCCAGAATCCGTGGTTTGACCCGAACTACATGATAGCGCTGGGCAACCAGAATGATCTCACACACAGCGACATGGTGAACTACTTTTCCGATAACCCTGAAATTGATCTCATCGGTGTCTATATCGAGGGCTTCAAAGAGCTGGATGGAATCGCTTTTGCGGAAGCCGTTCGTCGCGCCATCCTTAACGACAAGCAGGTTGTGGTCTATAAAGCAGGGCAATCTGAACCAGGACAAAATGCAGCGCTAGGGCATACGGCTTCTATCGCTGGTGACTACGATATCTGTGAAACCGTGCTGCGCCAGTCCGGCGCCATTGTTGCAGGTAATTTTGGCGAATTTAATGATCTTTTTTATGTGGCCGACACTATGCACAACAAGGTTATTGGCGGCAATCGTTTAGGCGCTGTCAGTGGAGCCGGTTTTGAAACGGTCGGCATGGCCGACAGCATACATTCAGAGACTTTTTCTCTTGAAATGGGAACGCTAGAAGCACATACCCATGAGCGCCTGAGTGAAATTCTAAAGGCCAAACGTCTGGACGCATTGATGGAAATCCGCAACCCTTTTGACATTAACCCCGGCGCAGACGATGAAGCCCATGTACTTTGCACCCAGGCTTTCGCAGAAGATCCGAATATTGATGCGGTTGTTGTGGGTCTGGATCCATTATCACCCATGATGCGAACACTGGTAGAAAGCCCCAGGCCCGGGTTCGACATTAATAGCGAAGACAGTGTCACCCAGCAACTCCCTAAACTGGTTGACGCTATAGACAAACCGATCATCGGGATCGTTGATGGTGGCTCACTCTATGACCCAATGATTGAAATGCTTAAGGATAAAGGTGTATGCACGTTTCGGTCCTGCGACCAGGGCGTAAAGGCCTTAGCTAAATATATTGAAGGGCGACTAAATAGTAATGAAATCAAGCGAAGACACGGGTCGTAATAACGGTCCTGGATTGCGCGCTCCACCATAATCATTGACTGACTGCAAAGCCCCACCGGACGTACCGGCGGGGCTTTGCACCCAGGGCTCGCAACAATCAAATATCAAACAATCCTCACTCCAAAATTCCCGCGTCCAACTCATCGTCGAAACAAGTGCTTATTGCCGAACCTGTACTACACTGTATAGAGCACGCCGACAAATTAAACCATCGGAAAAGCACGAAGTAAAAATTATAATTTTACGCTAAAGACATTTTTATTTGGCATAACTCCACCGAAATAATGACGCACTGATTTTGCTTGGAATGAACAGGTTGCAGAAAATAAGCAAACCCAACATACAATTTTGTATTGCCTGCGCTGCTATTATTTTTCTGAGCATTGGCAGCACTCGCTATGTTCTAGTTGCAAATTACGACCAACTCCTAAAAAATGATGCCCATATTTTTGATGTTCGCATTAACAATTTGACCAGTCACGTTTCGTTGATTAAAACCAATCTTCTCACTCTAAAGGCCACTATTAAAAATAACATTAACCTTGCAGAAAAGGAGCAACTTGATTTCCCTATTCCGACCAACCTTCTCAAGGCTGACAACGGAACACTTTATACCCATGGCGACCCACTTCAGACTTTGCTTACCTTTAGCTCAATTCCTCAACGCACATCCGCTTTTTATCACCAACTCAAGGCAAGCCAGGCACTTCACCCTGGCCTGCTTCAGGTTTTAGAAAATATTCCCAACAGCCTTTGGATTTATTACGCTTCCAAAGAAGGTTTTAGCTATATTGTCCCAGAAATTCCACATATACCCTCAGCAGAAAGAACTTACAACTCATTATTCTGGACAGAAACCGTTCCGAGCAAGAATCCTGAATTAAAGATGATTGTAACGGATGCTTACGAGGATTATTTCAGCAAGGAACTGGTGATTACGGTTACCACACCAATCGAACACCAAAAAGAGTTCATAGGTCTTATTGGATTTGATCTGGGTATCAATTCGCTACTGGAGATTAGTCAACTACATCAAAGCGTTGGACAGACTTTTATTATCGATAACCATAATTCTCTGGTACATCCAGATAAAAATGCGCCCGGAAAGGACAGCATGACCGATGCAATGTCCGGTGGCGAGCCGCTTGAGGTTGGCTTCATCAGAACGAAGGATACTTATTGGCAAAAGAAACCCATATTTGACCAGGAGCTTTACGCAGTACACTTGATCAACTATGACCACCTGTTATTTGAGGCCGTGCGCAAGAGCATTACCGAACTAGCTGCTATCACCATAACAGCACTCGTGCTTATTATGTTTCTATTCAGGTTGCGAAATTACGGGAACAAGATCACTGAGTTATCCAATTCAGATCCACTCACCGGCCTGCTTAATAGGCGCTCCATGGCAGAAATCAGTAACTACCAGATCAGTATGTCTCGCAGGAATAATCGTCCGATTTCTATCGCAATACTAGACATCGATCACTTCAAAAAGATTAATGACCAGTTCGGCCATGATATTGGAGACCAGGTCTTAAAGCTTTTCGCAAAGAAGCTGCAATCAGAAACGAGAACCAATGACCTGGTGTGCCGTTACGGCGGCGAAGAATTTATTATCTGTCTACCCGAACTTGATAAATATAGTGCCCGGGATATTATTCAACGCTTTCAGGGTATTAGTCTGGATGCAACTCCGTCAGAACGAATTAACATCACCTTTAGCGCAGGAATCACCCATATCGCCGCCGATGAATCACTCAAGGATGCCACAAAAAGGGCCGACCAGGCACTATTGCTCGCCAAGCAAAGTGGACGCAATCGAATCGAAATTTGCAGCGATTCTGCCGAACAGACCAGCCAGCCCGAAAAGAATCAAAAAATATAAATCTGATATAACCAAAAAAACTGCTGACGTTAACTACTAAAAAAGCTCAATATCTCCGGCGGTGCGACGCTCTTTCAATAATCCTGCATTTATCAAGGCGTTGTAATTAAACGTTTGGTTGCGTCCTTGCTCCTTGGCGTAATAAAGAGCCTGATCCGCATGCTCGACTACAGTCGACGGATGATCCTGGGCTGCTATTTCTACTATACCAATACTCACGGTGACCTGCCCAATCTGGGGAAAATCAAAGCGCTCCAGCTTTTTACGAAATCGCTCAAACACGGAAAACGCCTTCTTTTCGTCAACCTGCGACAACACAACCACAAACTCCTCACCACCATAACGAAAAAGCAGATCTCTACTGCGGAAAGTTTTCTTCATCATATCTGAAAAGAGCAGCAGTACTTCATCTCCATAAACATGTCCAAAGTTATCATTTACTTTTTTAAAGTGGTCGATATCCATCACCCCGAGCCAATGACTTTTTGTGTCTTTAGTATGCCTTCTCTCCTCCCCGGTAGGCGAAGTCGATTTGACCTTACTTGAACTCAGAGAAAGCAGTGCTGATATTCTGGCATCAAAGGTTTTCCGGTTAAGCAGCCCGGTCAATGTGTCATGTTCGTTATCATCAATAATAGCCAGGAAATTACTGTGTATTCGAAGAAAGCACTGTACCAGCTTTTCAGTAGTGCTCGAGCAATGCTCACCAATTATAAAAAGGATACTCGTCACCTGATCTTTAATAACCAGCGGAAAGAGTACCCTTTTAACACCATCAATTTCTTCAGAAATGGTTTTTCTGGACTGAATACAGGCATTAATCGACGAGTCTCGCATGATTCGCTGCAGACCATACTCACATTGTGCCAGTTTGAAATAATCGGCACAGGCTTCTTCTGGAATGGAAGCGGTTTCCTCCAGCAATTCCCCCTCTAATCCATCAATAACCCGAAATATGACCAATGCACTACATTTAATATAATCATATAGCGTTTTGGCCAGCACCCTTTCAAGCGACTTCTTGTCGCGCTCCTCGGTGATATGTATGACAGACTCTAAAAGGTTTCTTTCTTTATTGGACACTAGCTTCCCCTAAAGCAATGACTAATAGAATAAGACCTCTGTACCAGCTTATTGTTCGTGGGCTTTGGGAAAGTGTTTGTTGAGACTATCGAACGACATTTCCTTATGTGCTGCCCTTTATGATTTTCAGGTTATGATACGTAATTTAAACTCGCTTTACCAACATTGTAAGTAATACAAACGAAAATCAGTAACGATGCCAACCCAAGACACTATTGACTGGATTCAGACGAACCGGCCAACTCAGAGAGTTTTATAATCGAGAGAGTTTTTAACACAGATTATATGCAGGAGGTTAAAACAAAAACAGAAGCAACTCTCCTGCTCAAACCAGACGATTCAAGCAGGAAAGTTGTTTTGAAGGATTCAAATCAGAGCAATTGATTAATCAGCCGCCGCGCGACGTTCACTACCACTTTGCTTCGATATGACCCCGGCGTAAAGGTACTACGCATTGGTTTGGATTGCACTCTAACCAGTTTCACAAGCGCTTTGATCGTCTCCTCATCAACAGGCTTTCCGAAACTCTCTTCAGCCCCTTCGACAAAGACGGGACGCGAGTTAGTGCCCGTCAACGCTATGCGAATATCCTCGAGTTTTCCAGCATTACTCTTGGCAGCAACGGCAACACCTACCAGCGGGAAATCTACGCCACCACGCACTCTGACTTTACGATACTCTGTATTATAGCCATCCAGCCTTTCAATAATGACTGCGACTAGAAGCTCTCCCGGATTAAGCAGTAAATAATTTGCACCATCTTCCTGATACATATCCTTAAGATCAATGACGCGCTTGCCTGCCGCAGATACCAGCTCAACTTTCGCACCATACACCATCATCGCTGGTGCCAGGTCGCCACTGTAAGCAGCCCGACAGATGTCGCCCTGTGGTGCTACGTGACAGATATCCCCACGATATTTCAAACAGTAGTTGTTTGACTTACGCCACCACTCACTCTGGTTATAAAACTGACAACGAGTATCCAGACAAAGGTTGCCACCTACTGTTGCAGACTGTCGATGGGTAGTTCCGGCAATAGTCTCAGCCGCTTGAGCCAGCAGCGCATATTGCTTAATCACCAACTCATTGCTAATCAATTGCTGCAGACTGACGCTGGCACCAATTTTAAGCCCATTCTCCGTTTCTTCTATCTGTTGCATTTCGGAAACTTCAGACAAATCGACCACTGTACTTGGCGTTTCCAGGCCCCTTCTGAGGTTGGGCACAAAGTCCGTTCCACCGCCTATGTATCGAGCATCAGCTTCTGCACCTAACGCAACGGCCTCTTCAGCAGTTTTTGGTTGTCTAATTTCGAATTCAGGTAGTAGTTCCATTAGACAGCCCCCTTCCCGGATTGATTTCGCTTATTCGCCCTTTCCTGCTTAACCAAAGCGTCTATAACACGATCAGGTGTTATAGGGGTTTCGGTCATTTCGATACCAATTGCATCGCGTACGGCCGATGAAACAGCTGCCAAGACACTGGACAACATCCCTTCACTGGCCTCCTTTGCACCAAATGGACCGTTCGCATCAATAGGCTCAATAATTTTTACTTCGATATCCGGGGACTCCATAATGGTTGGGAACCGATAATCAAGAAAATTGGCATTCATGTGCATGCCATTTTGGAAACCAGTTTCTTCTGAAATAGCCTGACCCAACCCCATCCAAACACCCCCTTGTACTTGTCCTTCAACAGACAATGGGTTGATAGCAAACCCACAATCATGGGCGCACCAGATTTTATCAACTGTAACCAGACCAGTATCTTCATCTACAGTCACTTCAGCAACGGTTGCACCGTAGGAATATCCGGGGGATGAACCTACCGCAGCACCGCGCTGCTTGCCCATACCCTGGAATTCGCGTGGTACAAAATAGGTACCTTTTGCCGTAATCGTACCGGATCCTATCATTGCTTGATCGACTATATCCTGAAAAGGCACGGCCGTTTCAGGGCTGCCTTTAACTCTATATACCTCACCCATACACTCGACGTCTTCGGCAGCGCATTCGAACTTGCTGGCCGCAGCGTCTACCAGTATTTTCTTTAGATTTTTACCGGCATCCACTGCAGCGTTACCAACCATCACGGTCACCCTTGAAGAATAGGAACCGTTATCCTTGGGCGTAATCGCACTATCGTTCGCAATGACCCTGAGCCGTCCATAATCCACACCCAGTATTTCCGCTACTGATTGCATAATAATGGTGGATGAACCCTGTCCGATATCGGAGGCGCCAGTCAGAATGGTAATGCCACCATCAAAATCCAATTTCAAAATGATGGTCGCATGAGGTTCTCCGGTCCAATGTACGGGTCTTCCTGCGCCGCTCACAAAGTGAGAACAGGCGACACCAACGCCCTTACCACGGGGCAACTGCCGTCGCTTTTCTTTCCAGTTACTGGCCTCTTCAACCCAATCAATGCACTCCGGCAAACCGTAGGATTTTGCCCGGAGTCCGTTAATTGTTTCAAAATTGGGGGCTAGTAAATTTGCACGCCGCACTTCAATGGGATCCAGGCCTATTTCCTCAGCGAGACTATCGAGCAACGCCTCAAACGCGAAACGAATATTCGTTGTACCGTGCCCACGCATCGCACCACAACCTGGATTATTTGTATAAACGCGACGACCGGTGTATTTTACATTCGGGATGTCATAGATCGCGTGCAATAAGGCTCCGGAATAGAGAATGGTGATAACACCATATCCCGCGTAAGCCCCGCCTCGCTGCAACACTTTTGCTTCACAGGCAGTAATTTTACCGTTTTTCTTAATACCGATTTTGATACAAACGTCCGTTTCTGGACGACCTTTATGGGTCAGGAATGTCTCTTCGCGAGTCAGCTTCATCCTCACTTTCCCGCCAGCCGCTTTGGCCAAAAGACAGGCCACAATCTCGAAGTTCAGGGTTTCTGTGCGAGCCCCAAAACCACCACCCACAAAAGGCTTAATCACTCGAATTCGTGAAGAGTCCATCCCGGTACACTGGGTAACCATCAGGTGCACATAGTATGGCACCTGAGTGACTGACTTTAACGTCAGCAGATCACGCTCTGCGTCATATTCAGCTAAAGACGCATGTGGCTCCATATGAGCATGGGTGACTTCGCCACAATGATAGGTCTGCTCAAGCACCAGATCAGCTTCGGCAAAACCCTGTTCTGCATTTCCAAATTCTTCGTCGACGGCTCTTTCCAAATTGCCTTTGCGCTTCTCGTGAATCAACAACGCATCCGATGCCATTGCGTCTTCCATCGTAAAATAGGCGGGCAATTCTTTCACTTCAATTTTAATCAGGTCCAGGGCCTGCTGGGCAGTCCTTTCATCGATAGCTGCGACGGCCGCAACGGCATCGCCACGGTATCTCAACTTGCCACGCGCCAGAGGATATTCATTTTCTGATATAGGCAAAATACCAAAGGGGGCGCCACAATCTTCGCCGGTAATGACCGCCTTAACACCCGCAAGTGCTTTGGCCTCTGATATGTCAATGTTGACAATTTCGGCATGCGCATAGGGGCTTCTCAAGATAGCACCAACCAGGGCGTCGTCTGCATCCAGATCCGCCGTATATTTTGCTTGGCCCGATACTTTCTCAACACCGTCAATCAACGGAATACGCGCACCAGCAGCTTTATTCGGTTTTACTTGCATAAGGTCTTGCAGGACTTTGTTCATCTGGCTGCTCCCGCTTCCGCAACCGCTTTCACGGATTCCAGGATCTTAACATAGCCAGTGCAACGACATAGATTTCCTTCCAACGCCTTCCTGATCTCTTCATCCGATGGGTTGGCGTTTTTCCTTAACAGGGCCTCGGAAGCCATTATCACTCCCGGCGTACAAAAACCGCATTGGGTTCCGAGTTTTTCATGGAACATTCTCTGTAATGACGATAAACGACCGTTCTCTGATAGAGACTCTACCGTTTCAACTTCCTTGCCATTAACTTTGGAGACTAAAGTAATGCAAGATAGCATGGGTTTACCATCCACCAGCACAGTACATGCACCACATTCCCCACCATCGCAACCGGTTTTCGTCCCGGTCAGTCGAAGCTCTTCCCGAAGATAATCTATTAATAACATGTTCGGCGGCACCACGCTTTCACGCCTCCTTCCATTTACCGTCACTTCGTGCACAGATTTTGAACTTTGTCTCATTTCAGCCATCCTCTCATTCAACGCCAACCCTCTATGGGGTTTTCAGCAAATTTACTAAGGTTTATCGCACCCCTCCGGGACCCGATAATGGCTTATCGGAATCCCTCCTCTCGGTGCATTTACAGTTTGCTGACTAGCCTTGCTCTACGGGTGGATCAACATCTTCAACCCACTCATTTTCATCTTCGGGATAGTCTAGCAGCCATTTTTCTACCCACTGAACGTGCTCCCGTTCCTCCTCGGCCATTTCCTGGGCCATTTTTTTCACGTCATCATTGGTCACTTTTTCTGCAATATCCGCAAAATAAACCGCTGCACGTTTCTCATTATGTAAAGCCAACAGCAGTGCTTCGCGTGGCGTCATCAAATAATGAAGGTCACTAAAATCCCCGGTTTCCGGACCTTCCGGAGCCGACCATTTGTAGTCAGCCTTTGGCAGATATTCAAGATTCAACTCCGTGACCTGACGCTGAACGCCCTCAGCATGAAGCTCTTCAATATCTGCCATTTCACGGAAAATTTCCGCCACTTTCGTATTATTGTGTGCATCCATTGACTCAGCCATTTCCGCATAGCGCTCACTTGCTTCTGTTTCTACGGCCAACACAAAGGCTAGCATTTCAGACACACTTTCCAGTTTTAGATGTTCGTTAGTAGTCATTTTTACACCTCAAATTGGCCAGTGAAATCATAGGTTTCCGTGGAACTATTATTTTGATTTAACTTAAACGGCTCCCTTTCACCGCGGTAAAGAGGACCAATATTAAAACCATCATCAGTCATTAATCGCCGCGCTGCGCGCGCCGGATCAGAAGTCGCTTCTACCGGTGCTGGACGGACTTTATTTCGCCAATCTTTCTGATCGGGCCGATAGGTCACACAAGGGCTTAGAATTTGTACAAAGGAGAAGCCTGGATGCTGTATGGCTTCTTCAATCATCGCCGCTGTACCTTTCGGATCCCCGGAAAATGCCCGACCCAAGAAGTTTGCACCTGACGCTAACGCTATAACCAAAGGATGGAAAGGACTTACTCCGGTTCCTCCTGGCGTTAATGCACTATCCCAAAAAGGGTCTGTAGTTGGTGAAGCCTGGCCTTTAGTCATACCGTAGACCTGGTTGTCCATCACGATATAAGTAATGTCCACATTACGACGGCAGGCATGCATAAAATGATTACCACCAATCGAAAAACCGTCTCCGTCACCACCGGTGCAAATCACGGTTAACTCAGGGCGAGCGACTTTTAGTCCGGTGGACAGCGCTAAAGATCTCCCATGAACACCGTGAAAGCCATAAGTCGAGGTATACGCGGGAATACGGGATGAACAGCCAATACCGGAGATGACGGCAACATCTTCGGGTTTCAGGGCCAGACTGGCCATTGCTTTTGTCAACGCTTGCAAAACTGAATAATCGCCACAACCAGGGCACCATACAGGTTTCAGTCCAGATTTATAATCTGATGCAACTAACGCGATATCACTTGCTGCTTGGTTCATGGTTAGCTCCAATTCTTAATTTCGTTAACGATTTCACCCGGACGGATGATAATAGGACCAGCCCTGTTGAATGCTTTAGCCTGGCAAGGTAAGTCATACTGGGCCCTTACATACCTGAAGAACTGCGCTGAGTGCGTTTGCTCAACCACTAGCATTTTCTCAACTCCAGCAAGAGCAGCGGCCATTTTTTCCGGCTGAACCGGCGATAACAGGCGTATGGCGATCAATTTCGCATTAATCCCGAACTCACGCAATCTTTCCGCTGCTTCGCGAGCGGCACCAGTGGTCGAGCCCCAGGTTACGATGGCAATATCACCATCACCTTCGATAGCTGCCCAATGATCGGCATAATCAAATTCGGTTAACTTGCGCAACCGCTTATCCATTTGCTCAGCATGGTGAGCGTCCTGGGTTGAAGGGGTGCCGGTTGGACTATGTTCAAGTCCATCAGCAGTATACTGGCCCCCTGGTAACCCGGGTATTGCCATGGGAGAGACACCACTGTCCGTCACTGCGTAACGTTCATAGCCCTCTACACCTTCGGTAAGAACTTCTCGTTTTGTGCCAAAATCAATCTCTTCCGGTTTTTCAACGGCCGCTCTCGCCTGCCCCATAAACTGATCGGACAGCATAATTGCCGGTGCCTGCAACGACTCAGCTAAATGCACTGACCACTGGGCAGTAAAGAGGCAGTCTTCTACCGCCATCGGCGCAGTCACAATGTGTGGCGCATCTCCATGCAAACCATAGATTGCAATGTTTAGATCACTTTGCTCGGATTTAGTAGGAAGACCGGTAGAGGGGCCACCTCGCATAACGTTAACAATAACAACCGGGACTTCTGAAGCGACCGCCAACCCGATACTCTCTGTCATTAGCGCGAGTCCTGGTCCAGAAGTCGCCGTCAGCGAGGGAATACCACCATAGGAGCCCCCAATGGCCATATTGATGGACGAAAGCTCGTCTTCCGCCTGCACCAAAGATCCACCCAACTTGGGTAAAGCGGACGACATCCACTCAAGAACCTCTGTCGCGGGAGTAATCGGATAGGCCGCCACAAAACGAATGCCACCTTTGATTGCCCCCCAACCTGCCGCTTCATTACCAGAGATAACCATACGTTCACCGGGTGCTGGCTGTTCAAAGTCAGCTTTCGCCACAACCGGAAGATCGGCTGCAAGTTCACGTCCGAGCTTAATGGTGTCAAGGCTGCTCTGCACCGCTTCCTGGCCCTTTCGGCCCAGCTTTTTCTCGAGCATGTCGGACAAAGTACGTTCCGGTAAAGAAACCATCTCAGCAAGAATACCCAGGGCAATCATGTTCGGTCGCCCTTGCTTTATTTGCTTGGCGGTCTTCGCAATCGGTAACTGAACGATTTTTGCCCCGGAGCGCGAAATAACCTCTGGGACATCCCCACCATCAACGTCGCTGATAATGATGCTGTCCGAGGTTAATGGAATTTCCGCAGCGAATCTCTCTACGTTTTTCCAGTCAATCGCCAGAAGCACATGAAAAAAATCATCCGGGCTGGACGTGGGCGCTGTAGTTAAACGCACCATAGCCGCAGCCTCACCACCACGAATTTGAGGGCCCAGCGTTCGCGTAAGCGTGCCAAACCATCCCTGTTTTGCCGCCACATCGAACAACAGATTTCCCGTTGTCATTGCACCGGCGCCACCACTACCTGCAACAGCAATGGATACAGACCTTGAACTAGCTAACTCTTGTGTCATCAAATGATGCCTCTGCTCAATATTTCAATTAAACCTTCCAAACCTTCTGTCGGGTGACCCTATCTAGATATACTGCCCACCATCAACGCGAATCACTTCGCCCGTAATAAACTTCGCTGCTTCAGATAGCAAAAATAAAACAGCGTTCGCGATATCTTCTGGATGCGCTAATTGCTTGACGACCGTTTCATCCTTTGCCTTGTCAATATATTCCTGTGGTAATTTCTTTGCCATTTCAGTCATTACCATACCCGGAGCGACTGCGTTTACGGTCACTCCCTTGGGTCCCAACTCACGCGCTGCCGTTTTAGTCAGCCCGATCAAACCGGCTTTAGCTGAAGAATAATTTGCCTGACCAAACTTGCCTCGCATCCCATTAATCGAAGTAATATTAACAACTCGACCATGTCCCGCCTCTCTCATGAGCGAAGACATTGCACGCAATGTGTAGAATGCTCCATCCAGGTTAACCCTCAACACGGATGACCATTCGTCATCAGACATCTTGGTTAAGCTTCGGTCACGGGTAATTCCAGCGTTGTTAACTAATAGGGTTGCATTTTTTGGTAAGGTTGAAACAGCCTGATTGACAGCGCTGGAGTCACTGAGATCCAGTGTATGATAGGTAAAAGGATTGTCACTGCTGTCGCTGGGAGCAACAACATCAAAAATATGTACTTCTGCGCCAAAGGCATGAAGCAGTTCTGCAATGGCTAAACCAATACCTTGCGAACCACCCGTCACTACCGCAGCCCTGCCGCTTAAATCAAACTGCTGCGAAATATGCATATTCGCTACACCACCTGTTTGTTACTTTATAAAACCTCCAGCAACCGCTGAAATTCGTGACTACCGAGTAGATTCAGAGCAGCAGGGGGCGTTAGGCTTCCCCTGGAGGAAGCCTTTCATTCGAAAACTACGAATGCTTAGTTATTACTCTGGCTGGCCGAAAAAGCTCAGTGCAGCGAATCGTACTTCGCCTGCAACTGCTCTTCTGTTTCCTGCCAATCGGGGTCGGGAACAATGCAGTCTGCAGGACATTCCAATACACATTGGGGCTCATCTTCAGCACCTACACACTCTGAACAACGCAGTGGATCTATCTTATAGATAGGATCACCTTCAGTGATCGCCTCATTAGGACAGGGATCAACACAGGCATCACAAGCCGTACAATCTTCTGTAATTATTAATGCCATAAAACTATTCCTCTTTATATAGGTTATAAGCTTTTGGTACCGCTAAAAAAATTTCAGTGGTACCAACTATACTAAGCTGCTTCCTGTACACGAAGTTTTTCGAAGCGGAAGGCTCCCCAAATAGCCGCCCCGATCGCTCCAGCATATATAGAATCCTCTGTCGAACGCACATCCAGATCCATTTTTTGCTTCTCTGCACACTCTTTAAAAGCAGCGATTAATCCATCATCCAAAGCCAAACCACCAGTAGCGAATAATACGCCGGATCTAACTTTTAGTGACTTCAGCATTTTAACAAAACGATCCGCCATGGAAATATGTATTCCTTTTAAAATATTCGGGCCAGAAATACCACGGGACACCATGTTAATTACATCCGTTTCCGCCAATACCGCGCAAATACTGGAACAGATTTCAGGTTCATCGGCCTGTTGCGATAGTTCGCCGATTTCATCCTGTGCCACACCGAGGTAACGAGCAATGTTTTCCAGAAACTGGCCGGAGCCCGAAGCACACTGGCTGGTCATTTTGTAGTTAAGTACTTTACCATCTTCATTCATAGTGATGGCGCGACCATTAAGCGCGCCGATATCACAGACAGCGCGTGCTTCAGGGTCGAGATAAAGCGCACCACGAGCGTGAGTGGTCATGGTGTAAAAGTGCCCGGTACTGAAGGTCACACTTTCTGCATCACCCGTAGTTGCGCAATAATCTACATCGTCGCGAGTAAAGCCGTTCTTTTCTAGAATTTCATCGTACGACTGTTCCGCTAACGCAAGTGGATCACGCTGACGAATGCGGTAGAGGCTCTTATCAATAAATTCAATCTTGTCGCCGTCGACTCGAAACAGTACCGTTTTAACAACACCCGTGCCTACATCTATACCTACTGTTAAAGCCATCTTAATCTCTCCTATCCCATTACCGCGCGGTGTGCAAAGCTCGCACCACCCAGCGCGCCGGTGTAAATTGATTCGGTTGAAATATTCATGGTGACATCACCATAGTTCGCCTGAACCAGTTTTTTCAGTTCGTCAACCGCAGATTCATTATTCGCCACACCACCGGTAAAGGTAAACTCATCGGTAATTCCCCCGGAGCGTGCTATAATGGACATCGCACGTAACATGATAGAACGGTGCAGACCGGCCAGAATATCGGCTCGTGATTCACCCAGTGCCAATCGATCGCGCAACTCTGCACCCGCGAATACTGTGCAGGTAGAGTTAATACGAGGCACTTTTTTCGCTTTCATGGCAATCGGGCCAAGCTCATGCAGACCGATATTCATTTCATCAGCGATATAACCAAGGTAACGACCACAACCAGCAGCACAGCGGTCATTCATCTGGAAGTTTTTCACTACACCATTTTCATCAATCTGAATACCTTTGGTATCCTGCCCACCAATATCCAATACCGTACGAGTGCCGTTAAACATGATGTGAGCGCCCATACCGTGACAGAGAATCTCGGAACGAATATGCTCTTTCGGGAAAGGTAGACGTACCCGGCCATAGCCGGTACCAACCACATAGGTTTCTTCCAGTTCGATATCCAGAGTCGCATTCACCGCGTCACGTAGAGCCTCTTTATCCACATCAATATTGGGGTTTTCCATCATCAGAAATTCCAGGCCAAGATGGAACTTGCCGCGCAAATCACCTTCCGGCGGACGGTTTTCAACGTCAATGATCGCTTTATCGTAAACGTTCATTAGCAGTTCGTAAGAGATTCCGGCTTCTTTGGCCATATCTTCAGCAACACGCATGAAGCGCGAACCGGCCACATCACGGAAGAAGTCAGATTTACGCTCGGCATTGGGACCATAAATCTCATGAGCGGCATCGGCGATATCTTTAAATATTGCCAGCATAATCTCTCTAACCTGGTCTTCAACACCAGCAAAACGCGCGCCTGCGATATTTGAAATACAGGTCTCTTCAAGATCTTTTAGCTGCTCTAAAAACTGTGTTTTGCGGAAGTTACGTTCCAGGTCAGCCAGCAGTATTTTCATTTTTGCTGCAGCATCCGGGATTTTTGCAATTTCACGTTCCAGCAAAGTAAAGCGCGTATCGATAAACGCTTCCTGCTTGGCTACCGCAGCAGCCGTATCGTAGTTCGAACGGGAGTTGGTAATCCCGCGCCCTAATACTTCTCTAAACTCATCCATCACTACGGCTTTGGTAGTGGTCGATCCTAAATCAATTCCAATAAAACACTTCATTCTATGAATCTCCTCTTATCAAGCCGCAGAGCGTTTTTGGTCTACCATCTGGAAGTAACTCTCCAAACGGTTCTTAACGTTCGATGGTGAGAAGTAGCGTGGATCAACCAGGTCGGTCTCGACAAAGGCCGCAGGTTTACCAGTACGTTTCTCGATTTCGTTCATCATCAACAATTGGCCCGCAGAGAAGCTGTTACAACTCTTAATAGAGTTAATCAGCAGACCATCCGCCTCATAGTCATTGAGGTAGTTTTCCAACATCTTGGTACGCGATGGCAGATTCAGGTTGGTATAACAACCCAGACAGTAGTCAGCCAGAGACTCAAGAGGATTGTCAGGATCATGACGGAAGCCCTGCTCGTAGTTACCACCTACTTTGGTGTAGGAGCTGGCAACCACTACGGCACCTTCGTCGTAGAACATTTTCCAGAACTCACGCATATGGGTGTAGTTCAGCGGACCTTCGACGACCAAGCGATATTTTTCTTCGGTCATGACGCCTTCAGGTGTTACCGGGCCTTGTCCTTTTTGAATACGCTCATTCACTTCATCCCAAAGCGCATCATAATAGGCAGTACATTCAGGCGTGCCACGGAAAGCAGAGAAAGTTGGTCCCACATAGTAAAGACCGCCAAAATAGGAATCGATTGGGGAAGGCTTTAATTTTGCCGACTCAAGAACCTGCACCAACTTATCTTCAGCCTTGGCTGACTCACGCAGATGCTCGCGCAGGCGGTCAATATCAAACTTAACGCCGCTGGTTCGTTCCAACGCCGGGATGACCTCTTCCTTCAGCTGCTTAACCACATAGTCACGCATGCTTTGAGTAATTTCACCATCACCCTGATAGGGAACGTGCAACATTGTGGTGTCACATTTATATTCATGACGTAACAATTCAAACCACTTCATGAAGGTGAAACAACCCGTGTATGAAAGCAGTAACAGATCCGGATCCGCCAACTTCTTACCAGCAGGGCCGATATTACCTTTACGCATCATGCCCAGGTCAGCTTTTACGTAGGTACAGACGTCCTCGTCCTGGCCGGCACGTTCCGCCTCCATGACATAGGCGCCAGTCTTTTTCTGCATAGCAGACTGCAGCGCGTTAATTTCCGGGTAGTTACCTACCACGTCGAAACACATAACCAATTCGTTAAGGTTTCCAGGAACAAAGGTGTAAACCACCTTTTCTTTATGATTCTCTTCGGCTTGAGCAAGTCGCTCGTAGTTGCCGCGGATCATTTCCTTTTGCAGTAATTGCGACGCATCTTTCTGTACGTCTTTTGATAGATCAACTGGGGCTTTCTTTTCAGTAGTCATAATTTAGCTCCACAACTTAATTGAGTCAGCGAATGTTCCGGCCTGCTCGCGAATTGGCTGCATCTGACCAGTATTTTCAGCATACTTAAACGCAATATTTGGAATATTGTTGGCATCCAGCACATCCTGCAACATAGGTCGCTCCAAAAGCGCCGGGTCACAGAAACTTGGGGCGGCAAAGATCACACCCTCAGCACCTGATTTGCGCACAGCCTCTACCAATTGTGCTCCTTTGAGCTCTTCCGAAGGCTCGTAAGTCGCAGAAGTACGAGTAGAGTGATCGATGAAGCAATCAGACAGGTTTTTCAGCGCGTCGCCTTCTTCCTTCACATCTTCACGTAACCAACGATTAACCAGAATAAAGTCATCATCTACGACGTAACAGCCGGACAATTCAATAGAACGAATCAGATTCAATGGCGGTTGCTCACAGAACATGCCATTCATGACCACTTTAGTGTTGTCCTTTTGTGGTCTTTCCACATCACCAATGGCGGCGATATAGTCAGTCATCATTACATTATGCTCTTCAACCGGTAAAACCTGTCCCGCACGCATTAGCAGGTAAACCTCAGTCACTGGGATATTCCAGGGCTGCTCGATACGCATTGCGTAGAGTTGGTTGATCAATCGACGGTTGACGTTAAACAATTTGATAGAGGCCAGCAGATCTTCATTGGTCACTTTACGACCGGAAATTCCTTCGAGGCCTTCTAACAGCTCTTGCATTTCCCGGATATAGAACCTGCCACCAATCTCTTTATCATAGTTCTGCGGCACATCCATATAACGTACGTAGGTATCTTTCTGGGTCAGCTTCCAAACACCAGACAGGTTACGTATCACGTCGCAAATACTAGGGAACAGCATGCCTTCAACAAAATCCAGACGCCCCGTCAAAGCCAGCTCGATAGTGGAGCGCGGAATCCGGCAGATATAACTCTGATAGAAAGCATCCCCCTGGATCACTTCCATCTGGTCTCCACCGCCGTAGATACCCAACGGCAACATACCCGCAGCATGAATCAACTCACGAGGAACATAGATCGGCAAGTGGCCGATCACGTGACGTCCAGGTTCGGCCGCTTTCCAATCACGAGCTGCAGTAAAATTCAAATCTTCATGAATCGCTTCGCAGCGTTCGATTATTTCTTGTGTACCCATATTAACGATGCTCCCAGTTAACGGTGCGTTTTTCAACAAATGCCTGCAAACCCTCGACAGCGTCATGTGTCGCCATCAACTCCTGCAGGTATAGTGACTCAACTTGATCCAGTTTGGCTTTGATTCGCGCTACAGCGTCAGAGCTAGATGCCCGACACGCAAAGCGCAAAGAGCTGGCACTACTTCCCAGCAGATGCTTGGCGAACCAGGCTTCTGCTGCAGCGGAAGGATCTTCTGACAACTCATTCACCAAACCAATTCGATATGCTTCGTTGCCATCAATACTGCGACCAGACCAGAGCAGGTCAGCAGCATGACCACTACCAATACGCTCGGGTAACAGACAAGAAGCGGCGGGAGCGAATACTCCCAATTTGATTTCCGGCTGACCCAGTTTTGCTTCTGGTGTAGCGAACAGCAGATCACCGCCACAGACTACTTCAAGACCGCCACCCAGGCATTGCCCCTGAATCGCGACTAAAATTGGTACCGGGAAATCCAGCATCTGCTTAATCAATGCATGCAAACTTGCCAGCATCTCGGCACATTGATCAGGCATATGCTCATCGACGCTTGCGCCGAAACTAAAATGCGAACCTTCCGCATCCAGCAGTACTGCGGTTAACTCTGCAACATTGGCATGTGAATCCAAAGCCGATGAAAGCGCAGCAATCATCTCAGCATCCACAATATTTGCCTTGGGTCGCGCTAATGTCAGGCGCAATAAGCGCCCGTCATGCTGCAGTGATACTTTTAAAGGTGAACCGGTCATATATTAACCCTCGGCTTTGGGCATCAGGCTTTCAATCAGCTCTGGTGTCCATGGCGCTCCTTGAGCCAACGCTTGGCGCAATGCCACAAAATCAATTTCGCGACCAGTTTCACGAGTACCTTCATTAAAGGCACGGAATCCGGTACGGGCTTCGTTCATCATATTCAAGGCTAACCAGGCACGTGAGTTTTCTTTGTTGGCGTTCCAAGCTTCAAGCTTGGGCTTACGCAACTCTTCCAGACTCTTAGTCATACATTCCGGGAAGGTTTCGAGCAGCTTACTACAAAGAGATTCAACCTTTTCGTCCAGCAATGACAGGTCTACTTCACCTTGTTTGATGAGCGCTTTGCCCTCTTTAAGCGCATCTCCGGTTTTGAACTCGCCGTGGATGACACGGCCGTACTCGTCCAGAAACTGATCAGTAACAACGGTAGGATTAGCCACAAACTTGCCATCTATTTTCAGCGAAGGAACCAGCTCACAACAAACACCCAAACGGTTTGCTTTGTGTGCAGAGTACGGCTCACACAAGGTGCCCGATACCATTGCCTGCTCACAGCCAATCATAACTGGCAAAAAGTCAGTTGCACCACCAATAGCGGCAGAACCATGTTTCGGCCCAGCCTGACCAAAATTTGCCAGATCCTGTGCTACTGAAAAGTCAGCGGCCATACCAATTTCCTGACCACCACCGATACGCATACCATTGACACGACAAATAACCGGCTTATCGCAACCAAGAATAGACGAAACCATATCGTTAAAAAGACGCATGTACTGCCGGTACTCTTGGGGGTTACCCGCGTAATACTCAGCGTATTCTTTTGTGTTACCGCCAGTACAAAATGCTTTGTCTCCAACCGCCGTAAAGATTACCGCATTCACATCACGAGCCACAGATGCCGCGCGAAATGCCAATATCACTGCTTTAGCCATATCGGTAGTGTAGGAGTTATACTGCGATGGATTATTCAAGATAATCCAAGCGTTATAGATGCCTTCAGCGACACTGCCATCACGTCGCTTGGCAGGTCGCATTTCATACTGAACCATACCATTACACAAACTTTCAATTTCATCGCTAACCAGTCTGTGGTCAACCAGGTTATCTGGCGCGATATCCCGAACAATAGCTTCGGTGATTGGATTCATAGTTACTCCCCTTAAGGTACTAAAATAGCGCGCGCGGTCAGCTTATGCTCATGCGCGGCGGTAAAGACTTCGTTAATTTGATCTAGTGGATGCTGTTCAACAAAAGGTTGCATGGTAACTTTACCATCCAGCACCAATTCAAGTGCTGCAGGATAATAGTCTGGAGAGCAACCCCAGTTACCTTGGGCTTTCGCATGAAAGGCCATCAGGTTAGATAGACGCAGTTCCAACTTAGCCATGGTAAAACCCACCACAGCGATATGAGCGCCAAAAGTGAGCAATCCGAACGCTGTATTTTGACCAGGCGCGCTGCCTGAACATTCAAAAATCTTCCACTCGGTAGTACGCAATCCCTGCTCTTTGGCAAACCCGATAATTGCTTTTTTGAGTTCTTTGCCCTGGTACTCTGTCGCATTCAGCGTGAGACTAGCTCCATACTCTTTCTGTTTTTCCAGCTTCTCCGTATCAACATCGACAGCAACAACCGTTGCGCCCATCGCTTTAGCGATCTGCACCGCATAGCCACCAACACCGCCAATACCAATAACAATAGCCAAATCACCAGGCTTGATTTCAGCCTGAACACAGGCTTGATAGGGCGTAGTCAGCGCGTCAGCAATAACAGCAACATCCGGCAATGTCAGCCCGGCCGCCTCTAACTTAGACTCATCAACCTCACACAAACAATGCCCAGGAACAGTAATATGGGAAGCAAAGCCACCCTGAATATCGTTTCCTGGCATTTTTTGGCTACGACAGATGTTCTTCAGGCCACGCTGACATAAATCACATTCACCACAGGGAATAACTGCCGGGATAATGACCGCTTTACCCACTAAAGCCTCACATCCAGTACCGGCCGCCACAACCCGACCACTGATTTCGTGACCTAAGGCCAAAGGTAATTCATGGTTAGTACGAACACCATCATAGAAATAACCAAGATCGGTATGACAAACACCGCAACCTGCAACCTCCACAGTGACTTCACCAGCAGCTGGCGAGCCTAGCTCGAAACCAACCTTCTCAAGAGGTTGCCCAGGCTCATTCATCATCCAACGATAAGATTCGCTCATATATTTCGTCTCACACAATAGTTTTTAATTATTTTACGGGCAGCTAATCCCGTAATCGCTACCAGTTATGCAGCGCTATTATTATACAAAGTAGGTGGTATACCATATCGTATGGGTATACTACAATAAGGTTGCACTATCGTCAACCCGCTTACCCGTAGTTTTTAGAAGGTTATTTTAATCCAGTCGATATGGCCTTAACAAACTCCCATATCTTCAAAAGCAGGGGAAACAGGATCATAGCACCCTTTGGTAAAACCTTTAAAATAGTGTTCTCGGCTATTAGTAAAGCTAGTTAGCACTATTTGTTATATCAACCTTTTTATATCCGCCTTCCCTGCATCAATAATCAACCGATACCTCTACTTTTCAACTTGCTCAGCGAGCTTTTGCAATAGGTCCAACAGCGTCTGCCTTTCATTATCAGTAAAGCCACTCGTCATTTCGCGCTCATTCTCCATGACCATTGGTGTAACAGATTGCAAAAACGCTTCTCCCTGCTCCGTCAGAAAAAGCGCATAAGCTCGCCGATCAAAAGCGTGCTTTCGACGCTCCACCAAATGACGCTCTTCAAATCGATCAATCACCTCTCCCAGTGTAGAACGCTCGATACCATCCGTCCTGGCCAGCTCTGTCTGACTAATGCCACCATTATTTTTTATTTTTACCAGCAACCCAAATTGACCCGGGGTCAAATTGGACTCTCCCAGCTTTTTAGCAAAATTGTGAAAAAGTGCAGTTTGAGACCTGCGCAATTGGTAGCCAACCAGATCGGCAAGAATTCCAGATTCAATAGGCACCCGCTTAACCTCTTTCGATCCAGGCAGCACGCTCGCCCTGCTGTTTTTGTCTGCTATCGCTCTTTTTGCTGTCATCTAACTACTTCAGGAATCGCACATTATTTAAAATTGCGCAACCCTTTTGCACTCCTCCATATTCACCCTTTAATTATGTAAGGGTTACATATTATATTGAGCATTACAAACCAATCGATGACAATTCCACCAATAAATTGATTTAGCAACGTGCAATGCAATAAAGCAGAATCCAGCTACCGACAAAATATGGAGCACCGAGCATACCCCATCCAAAGCCCGCCTGTTTTAAGGGCCTAAGGAACCTCTTAATAACTCCTTGATCCCTCTGGCGTACAGAGCATTTGTAGATCAAGACGGCTTCGTGCAGTAATGTCCAGACCTTGCAAACAAAACCAACGCAGAGCTACGCGTGCCCTGTAAGCCCCGTAAGGCGAGGCCTGAAAGCTTCATCTGCGGCGTTAGAAACTTTGCTAAGGCAATAAGCATTAGCGGCAGTTCCTGCCTTGCAGCTAAAACTTTCAGGTCTCGCAGAGGCATTAAGGAGTTATTCAGAGGGCCCCTAGTTTATTTACAAACCAAACCACTACAAATATGATGGTCAGATAAAGGCTCAAGACTCAAGACTACAGGGACAAACAATAACCCGGGTGAGGTATCAGATATGTCAGAGCGAAAAATGTATGACTTTGCCATTGGGGATATCGTCTCCTACAAAGAGCGTACATTCCAGGTTCACGAAAACCTTGGCATTATGGGATTGATCGCACCTTTTCCCGCTGCCGAAGTAAAACAGGAGGTGATCGAATGGAACGACGACTACCAGAAGACAGGTCACGAACCACTGGCGACCGATAGTTCATGCTCTAGCTGCGACAGCAGTAGCAGTTGCGATAGCTCATCGGAGAACAGTCAGGATAAAGATGCACCAGTACCATTGCGCATCCTTGGTGCGGAAGATCAATGAAGAGCAGTAATCCAAACTACTCGCTTTGAGCCTGTGCCGCCATTTGCTCATAGCTTATATGTCGCACATCGGTACCCTTAACCAAATAGATAACCTGCTCAGCAATATTACGAGCATGATCACCCACCCGCTCCAATGAGCGTAAAGCCCAAATCACATGCATGACGCGACTAATACTGCGCGGATCCTCCATCATATAGGTAATAAGCTCGCGCATTGAAGTGGCGTACTCCAAGTCCACGTCCTTATCTGCTCGCGCAACCTCAAGCGCAATAGTGACGTCAAATCGCGCAAACGCATCCAACGCCATATGCAGCATCTGCCGCACTTTTTCGCTAATGTGGCGAACTTCCAAATAACCTTTGGGGGCCGCTCCATTTTCAGACAATTGAATTGCCAGTTTGGCGATACGCTTCGACTCATCACCCACACGCTCCAGATCGGTGATTGCCTTACTGATCGCCATAACGAGCCTAAGATCGCTCGCCGCCGGCTGTCGGCGCGCCAGAATGCGGGTACACTCTTCATCAATATCGACCTCCATGCGATTCACCTGCCTATCTTTCTCGCACACCTGACCCGCCAGCTCACTATTCGCCTCGATCAGGGCGTGTATCGCGTCATCCAACTGACGTTCTGCCTGGCCGCCCATTTCCAGCATGCGACTTTTTACATCTTCCAGCTCATCGTTAAACTGCTGCGAAATATGATGGGAGTACGTGTCTTTGTTAATGGCCATGCAGTTCTCCAGATTTGGCTGTTCGGCGCCCAAATATCATAATTAATTCTATCCGTAACGCCCGGTAATATAATCTTCCGTTGCCTTCTTATTCGGGTTGGTAAAAAGAGTGTCGGTATCACCAAATTCAACCATTTCCCCCATATACATAAAGGCTGTGTAGTCAGATACTCGCGCTGCTTGCTGCATATTGTGTGTGACAATTACGATAGTATATTTGGATTTGAGTTCGTAAATTAACTCTTCAATTTTTAGTGTAGAAATAGGGTCCAAGGCAGATGCCGGCTCATCCAACAACAGCACTTCAGGCTCCACCGCAATAGTACGCGCAATCACCAACCGTTGTTGCTGACCGCCGGATAAACCCAAGGCGTTCTCATACAAACGATCCTTAACCTCTTCCCAAAGGGCTGCACCCTTGAGAGCCCACTCTACTGTGTCATCCAAAATACGTTTTTTCGAAATACCCTGGATTCTTAAACCATAGGCAACGTTTTCATAAATGCTTTTCGGGAATGGGTTGGGCTTCTGAAACACCATTCCGATACGTCGACGCAGCTCCGCAACCTCTACCTTTTTATCGTAAATATTGGTTTCATCAAGGGCAATTTTTCCTTCAATACGACAACCATCCACCAGATCATTCATACGGTTAAAACAACGTAGCAAAGTGGATTTACCACAACCACTTGGGCCAATAAAGGCCGTAACGCGTTGCCTGGGAATATCTAACCCAATATTAAATAACGCCTGTTTTTCACTATAGAAAAGATTTAAATCCTCAACCCGAAGCGCCAATGCTTCCTGCTCTATATTGAGCGACTGCACCTGCCGATCCAACGCCGACAAATCGATAGCGTGGGCTTTCGTATGCTCTGTACTGGTTTTATTCTTTTCTGAAACTATTGTTTCACTCATAACCGAGGAATCCTCTAAACTATTCCTTAAACTTCCAACGACTTGTATTTTTCGCGTAAATGATTGCGTATTGAAACCGCGCTGAAATTCAACACCGCAATAACCGCCACCAATAAAAAGGCCGTCGCGTAAACCAATGGTCGTGCCGCTTCGACGTTGGGGCTTTGGAATCCAACATCGTAAATATGAAAGCCAAGATGCATAAATTTCTGATCCAAATGCAAGTAAGGGTAATTCCCATCCAGCGGTAATGACGGCGCCAATTTCACCACACCAACCAGCATCAACGGCGCAACTTCACCCGCCGCGCGTGCTACCGCGAGAATTAATCCTGTCATCATCGCCGGACTGGACATAGGCAGAACCACTCGCCAAAGGGTTTCAAATTTAGTTGCCCCAAGCGCGAGGCTACCTTCACGTACCGATCGTGGAATACGCGCCAACCCTTCCTCTGTTGCAACGATGACAACCGGCACTGTGAGTAACGCTAACGTAATAGATGCCCACATTAGCCCCGGCGTGCCGAAAGTTGGCGAAGGAAAGGCTTCCGGGAAGAAAATTTTGTCGATCTCCTCACCCAGGAAATAAACAAAAAAGCCCAGGCCAAACACGCCGTAAACAATGGAAGGTACACCGGCAAGATTGTTCACAGCAATCCGTACGATTCGGGTAATTAATCCTTGTTTAGCGTACTCCCTTAGATAAACAGCTGCCACCACGCCAAAGGGGGTGACAAAGATGGACATCAGGATAACCATTAAAACCGTGCCATAAATAGCCGGAAAAATTCCACCCTCGGTATTAGCTTCCCGCGGATCGTCGGCGACAAATTCCCACAATTTGGCAAAGTAGAAGCCGATCTTAGCAAACAGCTCCATCGTATTAGGCCGATAAGCACGTACTATCTTACCCAGATTGACTTCCACCTGTTTACCATCCGCAGTAACCACCATAATACTATCCCGGGTAAACTCTCCGTAAAGCTTGGTGAGTGCTTCCTGCTGCTGTTGGTAGGTAATTTCCAGCTCGGCCTTTTGTGCTTCAATATCGGCAACTGTTTGAGGGTCGTTCTGCCCTTTTAGTTCTAACTTGCGCTGCTTTAAGCGCAACCTTTCGAATTGATAATTAACGCTGCCGATATCGGTTTTTTCAATCCGATAAATATCATCATAGATATCCAGCGCTCTGTCGATTCGATCTTGAAAAGTACCCCAGGCTTTACTACCGGAAGCAACCTCTTTACCCGACTCATTAACGCTTAACAGGTAACCATATAAATTACCCCACTCACGGCGTTCTATCGCGACTATTTCATCCGGATAGTGCTCTTTATCCAACTTTACCCGCAACACCCAGGCAAAATCCGAACCACTAACATCGCGGTTGCCGAGTTTTAGCAGGTAACGCTCCAGGTATTCAACCCCTTCCGCCACTGCCACACCGGAGGATCGAATTTGGCTTGCAGGAACCAGCTCCCGCTCCACCACTTCACCGGCAATGCTCAAACGCGAACCGTCTTGACCGACCAGCTCCGCCTGAATGATTTCGCTCGGCCAAAAATGATTAAGTCCGCGCACCGCAATTAAGCCAAGCAGACCCAGCACCATAATCAGACAAACCGAAACCGCCCCGGCATTTAACCACACCCAGGGAGCACCGCTTTTAACCCAACCTTTAAACTCTATTTTCATTTAGCTTCTGTCTTCAAGTAATTAAGCAGCGAATTAGGCTATAAAGAACCATAGCGTTTACGTAAGCGCTGACGCACTATTTCCGCCATGGTGTTAAATACAAACGTAAAAAGAAATAGCACGAATGCCGCTAAAAACAGCACGCGGTAGTGGGTACTGCCCACCTCCGACTCCGGCATTTCCACCGCAATATTCGCCGCTAATGTGCGCATCCCTTCAAAGATATTCCAATCCATTATGGGTGTATTGCCGGTGGCCATCAATACGATCATGGTTTCACCAACCGCGCGGCCAAAGCCGATCATCACCGCTGAAAATATTCCCGGGCTAGCGGTTAGTAACACCACCCGCACTAAGGTTTGCCAGGGCGTTGCTCCCAGCGCGAGTGATCCATTGGACAGATGCTTAGGTACGCTGAAAATAGCGTCTTCAGTAATGGAAAAGATCGTAGGAATCACGGCAAAACCCATCGCCAGTCCGACCACCAACGCATTGCGCTGATCGAAGCTGATACCTGCCACATCCCCCAACCAACTACGCATATCCCCGCCAAAAAAAACATCTTCCATGGGTGCACTGGCACTAATACAAACCCAGGCAACGAGCATAATCAGCGGAACCAATAATGCCGCGTACCAGCCCTCCGGTACCTTTCTGCGCATCGCATTGGGTAGCTGATACCAGATAAAGGACATCAACACTATCGCCAGGGGCGTGAAAATCAGCATGCTAAATATTGCGGGCAAATGAGTTTCAACAAAGGGTGCTAACCAAAGCCCAGCCAGGAAACCCAAAATCACAGTGGGCAGGGCTTCCATTAGCTCAATCACCGGCTTGACCTTACGTCGCATCGCCGGGGCCATGAAATGAGCAGTAAAAATTGCGCCGCAGATCGCCAAGGGCGCGGCCAATAACATTGCGTAGAACGCTGCTTTAATGGTGCCAAAGGCCAGTGGCGTTATGCTTAATTTTGGCTCAAAGTCATTATTCGCCGCCGAGGATTGCCACACATACTCGGGCTCCTCATAACTTTCGTACCAAACCTTTTGCCATAATGCTGACCAGGAGACTTCCGGGTGTTCGTTATCGATATTCCAGATGCCGATTTGGCCCTGATCAGATTCAAACATAAAGGCATTGGCACGGGGAGCGATAGCCAAGTGCTGAAACGATGCTTCACTTACCGCTTCAGATAACAAAGAGCGTTGCGCGGTAGAATTGTAAATACCCACTTCGCCTGTTGCGTTAGCAACTAAGAAGCCTTTACGTCGTTGTTCGGATACCACATGACCAACGGCGGCATTTCCTGTATCAAAACTACGAATCTTTTGTAAAGACCAGCTGCCAATGTTGTCTTTACTGTCTCGCACCAAAAACCATTGCGAAACAGTACCGCGGGCATCAGCTACCAGCAAGGAAATGCCACCTAACAGAAATTCCACCTCCGTTACTGCAACATCTTCCGTAAGTGTTAGCTGGCTATGGAGTTCGACTTCACCCCCACGCAACCGATAAATGTTCAAGCTGTTTTTATCGGTTAAGGCAAACAACCAGGACTGATCGATATCAAGTGCCAGAGATCGAATATTTCCACTGATCTGCGGCGACCAATTATTCGCCTGTTCGAGCGTAATTTCTTCGCTCATAAAATCTTCTTCTTTACTGAAACGGGCGATCAGCAATTCTCCCGTACTGTTTGCTCCGGACAGCACTAATTGACTTTCTTGACCGCGAACAGCCAACTGCTTTATTGCTTCTACTTCTGTACCCAAAGCTAATGGCTGCTCGCCATAGGGGTATTCAATAACAGGGGTAATTATTCGCTTATCATTTGGGTAGCTAACGCGATATTTATGTCGAAAAAGCAGTACAGTACCATCACTAAGGCCATAGGCTAATAATCCAGTCCCCGGCGCATCCTTAGCAATGCTGGTTACTGTCACCCCTTGAGGAATAGCTAGCGACACCTGCTTAACCAGCACTCCATTTTCGGCATCAAAAAATATTGCCTGTCCGGTATCGGTGAGGCGCAGGGCAATTTCTGTCTGTTCTTCCATCGCCAGAAACAGGGTTTTTCCGGCTGAAGCTAGCGGCGTAGCGTAATGCGCGCGATGCTCTATCGAAGCGCCCTTAAACATAGGTAACACTTCGGATAACAAATAAACAAAAATCAGCAATATCGCGATGATGACACTAATGCCGCCGAACCCGATACCAAGACTGGCCGCCTTATCAATAAAGGCGCGAACTTTTCGTCGCCGTTTATATTTGGCTTCGTAGAAGTCGATGCGTGTTGATTCTGTTATTGCGTCGCCCATGCCTTTCCTCTTAGGGACTGTTTACACTAATTGAGATAGAGCTGCCGATGGCTATTTTTCTATCTGGCAAGGCGTAATGAGCGCCGTGTAGCCAGCTACACAAGCGATTTACAACGCAGTCAGGTGAAAAAATCGTCTCGGCCCTTCGGGTTACGCCGGAAAAAGCGCCATACTTCGTTATTCGTCGTTCGTTTGGAATAACCAAACGTCTCTCCTCTTGCCTTGCCTGCCGCTTTTTCAGGTGCAACAGCACTTTCCCAATTAGTGTGAACAGCCCCAGCGCCCATCTAAATAGGGCGCCTGTTTTATACTTGATCAGAGCTTAATTGTTAAGCTAATCACTCGTTACAACCCTAACTTAACCAAAGTCTTTTCCGCAACCTTGGCAGGCAGAGGAATGTAACCGTCTTTTACTACAACTTCCTGTCCCTGCTTTGCCAATACCAGTTTAATAAATTCTCGCACCAGCGGAGACAAATCCTGGTTAGGCGCTTTATTGATATAAACGTAGAGAAAGCGCGAAAGTGGGTAAGCGCCAGATACCGCATTATCCGGTGTTGCAGCTACATATTGGCCGCCAGCTTTTTTGGTCAGAGGCACTGCTCGAACGCTGGATGTTTTATAACCGATACCGGAATAACCAATACCATTGATCGATGCGCTGACGGATTGCACTACGGATGCAGAGCCAGGCTGCTCGTTCACGTTACTTTTGTAATCGCCTTTACAGAGCGCCTTCTTTTTAAAGTAGCCATAGGTTCCGGATACTGAGTTACGGCCATAAAGCTGAATATCACGTTTTTCCCATGCGCCGCGCATGCCCAAATCACCCCAAGAGGCGATATCATTGTCGCGACCGCATTTACGGTTGGATGAAAATACCGCATCCACATCCTGGATACTCATGCCTTTAATAGGGTTGTCTTTGTGTACATAAACCGCCAAGGCATCAATTGCCACGGGAATGGCGGTTGGCTGATAACCGAATTTCTTTTCAAAGGCTTCAAGTTCTTTGTCTTTCATCTTGCGGCTCATCGGCCCCATGTTTGAAGTGCCTTCAGTTAGAGCTGGAGGCGCGGTAGAAGAACCCGCAGCCTGAACCTGAATATTAACATTTGGATACAGCCGCTTGAACTCTTCTGTCCAGAGTGTCATCAGGTTAGCCAACGTGTCCGACCCAACTGAGGATAAGTTTCCGGATACACCACTGGATTTTTTGTACACCGCCAAATCAGCGTCAACTTTCGACCCGGCCCAACTAGTTACCGACAACATTATCATGCTTACAACAAGCACTGCGGCAGATGTAATACGAGCATATGCAGCTTTCATTTAAGTATTCTCCTAAACAAAGTAAAACCAATAAAGGTAATCTGGTGTGAACGCACTATAGGAGATCTTTGTGACAGAAATATGACATCTTATAATTACTGTTAAACCGCCCCGCAGCAAGCAGCGGAAAATTGTAGCTGCAGGGAATTAACCCGCAGAGACTAAACCCTATTGAAAATATTTTTGTGACCGATATGAGTAGGTAAAAAATTATTTTAATTGTCATATAAATGCAACATTTCATACGCACAATAAGCGCGTTTTCAATAATCAAACGTACTTACAAGCGATCGAGGGAAAACCATGAAAGCAAAGCTAATTTCACTGGCCGTCGCCACCGCATTCACTGCACAGGCAAATGCTGGAACAGTCACCAGCGATGGGGCGGACATTATTATCAAAACCAAAGGCGGCTTCGAAGCTAAAACCGCAGATGGAGACTACTCTTTTAAAATCGGCGGGCGCATGCAGCTGGATTACAATAGCTACGACGGCGTAATCAATAAAGAAGAAGGAGAAACCGGTAGCGACCTGTTTTTCCGTCGTGCCCGCATCGAGATAAAAGGCAAAGTTAAAGATTGGGGTTATGTAGCTTCCTATAACTTAACTGACAGCGGCTCGATCGACCAGCTGAACACCACCTATCTGGGATGGGGCAAAACAGCATTATTAACTTTCGGCCAACAGAAGGAGAATTTCGGCCTGGAAGACACTGGCAGCTCTAAATGGACTACCGGCATGGAACGCTCTCTGCCGGCCAGTGCTTTTGATACAGGTAACACCGTGGGCATTAAGCTACACGGCGCTACTGACTTGATTACCTATAATCTGGGTGTATTCAAATCAGCCATCGATTCCGATGATAACTCTCTGGATACCGCAGTAACCGGCCGTTTTGTGGTTCGACCGATTAATTCCGACGGTGTATTGGTTCACTTAGGCGCAGGTTATACCATGCGTGACGGCGAATTTGATGAAATCGGTGCACGCCTTGGGGTTCGCGGTGGCGAAAACAAAACCGCGAACAAGGTAAAGGCTGAATACAACTCCGGCTTTACAGGCGATGAAATGAGCGCCTGGAATTTGGAAGCCGCGGCTAACCTAGGCCCAGTGCACCTGATGGCAGAATATTTTGATGGTGAGATCTCCGGAGCTTCCGGGACACCAGACCTGGAAGCAGACGGCTACTACCTTCAAGCCGGTTGGATTGTGACCGGTGAAAACCGTAGCTACAAAAACGGCATTGCCGCATTCGATAAAGTCAAACCAAAAGGTAAAGGCGGCGCATGGGAAGTTTTTGCCCGCTATGATTCTTTGGATGTTACAGGTGGTGATGCCAGCCCACTGGTTGACTTCACCGGAGAAGAAGCGCAAACCTTAACCCTTGGTGTTAATTGGTATGTATCTCCTGCAGTGAAAATTGCACTGAACTATGTGCATGCCGAAACAGAGGTTAAGAAAAGTGGCGAAGACGACGGTGACGCTTTAACCGCACGTCTACAGATCGCTTACTAACTAATTAAGAATTTTTCTCCCCCCTTTCTTCGCACGCGAAGAAAACTTAAGCCTCGCCCGGTGCGGGGCTTTTTTTATTGTCTTGAGACCTTTGTAAAATGTAGCGAGCGAGGGCAAGACAAGGCGAAAAAGCGGACAACTGCATGGATGCAGGAGTTAGAGCGACGCAGGAAGCCAAAGCCGAGTTTATACTTATAAATGAGCACTTTGAGCCGGTTTTTAACGCTGTATTGCCTAGCGTAGTCGTTATGCAAAGGTCTCGTCTTTTAATTATTCGGTACATAAGGTGTACCCAGTAGATTTACCTGATTTATTTGGGTTAAAGTAGCAACCCTGTTCCGAAGGCCTTTGACTTATGCACAAGCCCATTTATCTGCTTTCATTTATCATCCTGCTTGGCAGCCATCTATGTCAGGCGGACACACGTCGCTACCAAACCTTACCTGCAGAACAGAGAACAATGTCTCAGCAGATAGAAATTCCGTTGATAGAAGTCGACCCGGATAGCGGCGATATGAAAGTTTACCTAAGGCCTCAAACACAGGATACGGAAACACTGATAACCTCAGCTAACTATCAACCCAACGCCAAGGATAAAGATATTGGTGTACATCAGGCTATCGTTAAACTTCATCATCAAATGGCGGCACATTGCCCTCAGGGTTGGTTAAAATTAAACGAGTGGGCCATTCCCGGTGATCTAGAGGTCACTCTGCACTACTCCTTCACCTGTCTTGATCGATAAAATTGGGCACACCCCCTAATGATTTCTGATATCTTCGCAATTATTGCGCCTATCGTGGTTTGTGCCGCGATTGGTTATGGCTGGGCGCGAACCAAACTGCATTATGATGCGGAATTTGTCACCCGCATGGTAATGAATATCGGTATGCCCTGCCTAGTTCTCAGCAGCATGAATAAGGTGGATCCGGATCCCGGTACGTTACTGCAAATTCTAGCCGTTTCGCTCTTTATTCTATTTACCATGTTGGTGGTTAGCTATCCCATCATTAAGCTGTGCAAACACGAAGCGCCGGTTTACCTACCACCTCTGTTATTTCCCAATAACGCATTCATGGGTTTTCCACTTTGCTATTTTGCCTTTGGGGATGAGGGGTTAGCGCTTGCTATCGGTTTTTACCTGGTAACCCTGGTTATCAATTTTAGCTTCGGCATTATACTGGTGAGCCAAAGCAGTGAAGGTATTTTTGTTCGCTTAAAAGATCTTGCACGACAGCCGGTAGTTTGGGCTGCACTATTGGCAGTTCCAATGGTTATTTTCGATTGGACCTTACCTGATTGGCTGGCGAATTCTACCGAGCTTTTGGGAAACATGAGTGTTCCGTTAATGCTGGTCACTCTGGGGGTGTCCTTGGCAAGCCTGCAACTAGGCACCTGGCAACGTAATTTTTGGTACGGTTTGCTGCGTGTATTGGGAGGCTTTGCTATCGGTATTGCCGCTGTTTATCTGTTTAACCTGGAGGGGATATTAAGAGGCGTAACCATTATCCAAGCCGCGATGCCCGCCGCCATTTTTAATTATTTGCTGGCATTAAAATATCAACGCAGTCCAAACGAAGTGGCTAGCCTGGTAGTTATTTCAACCCTACTAACTTTTCTTCTATCTCCACTGCTTATTTCCTTTGCGCTCCCGTAGGAAACGGTTTAAGTAACCGCAGAAGTAGGCGAACTCGGCTGTTGTTGCCAGCTCTCTGTCGCAAGGATTTCTGTCAAAATCGCGACCGCATCCCACACATCCTGATATTTCTGGTACAGCGGAGTAATACCAAACCGCACTACATCAGGCGCACGAAAATCGCAGATAACGTTCTTGGCAATCAGCGCCTGTACAATGGCGTAACCCTCTGCATGCTGGAAAGAAACCTGACTACCCCGCTTGGCACTTTCTTTGGGTGATAACAACGTTACCCCATATTCTTTGCACTGCTGCTCGGCCAAAGCAATAAACAAATCACCCATCTGGCGTGACTTGATTTCTACCTGCGCCATATCAACAGTAGTAAACAGGTCAACGGCCTGTTCCAGACAGGTCATGGCGATCACCGGGTGAGTGCCGCAAAGCATCCGCGTAATACCTTCGGCTGGCTCGTAGTCGGGCGACATGGCAAAGGGATTGGCGTGGCCTTTCCAACCGGTTAGCGGTTGTTGAATCTCAGACTGCCAGCGTTTCGCGACATAAAGATACGCAGGCGCACCAGGCCCACCGTTTAGAAATTTATAACCGCAGCCCACCGCAAAATCCGCTCCGATCCCACTCAAGTCGACCTGATGTGCACCGCAGGAATGGGATAAATCCCAAAGCATCATCGCGCCACGCTTTTGCGCCTCTGCTGTCACCGCCGCCATATCAAACAACTCTCCCGTTTTGTAATTGACCGGAGATAACACCAGCAGCGCCGTTTGCTCGTCAATTGCATCAATAATTTGATCCGACTCCACCATTTTCAGTTCTGCTCGGTCCGGCAGAGTGTTGCTCACTCCCTGCAAAACATAAATGTCAGTGGGGAAAATATCGCTTGTGGTAATTATTTTGCGGCGCTCGGGTTTAAGGTCTAACGCGGCTATCGCTAATTTGTAAATATTTACCGAGGTGGTGTCGCTGACAATCACCTCATCTGCGGCGGCGCCAATCAAAGAAGCTATTTTTGCCCCGACACGCTGGGGCATTTGATACCAACCCTGAGTTACCCAGCCACGGACAATCTGTTGCCCCCATTCCTGTTCAGCAAAATCCTGTAGTCGCTGCGTCATACCTCGCGGCATCGCTCCGAGAGAGTTGCCGTTAAAATAGAGGATGCTCTCAGGTAGAGAAAACTCTTGCCTTAGCGGTGCCAGGGAATCCTGCTTATCCAGTTGTTCAAAATATTGTTTTGTTATGTTCGACATATACCAGGGCCTGTTGAAAAACTATTACGCTCGCGCCGGATAGGCAAAAATAGGCTACTAAGTAACGCCCTGATTCGCCAGCTCTTGTATTTCCTCAGCGGACAAACCCAGGATTCCAGCGAGCACCTCTTCATTGTGACTACCTAATTCCGGGCCTGGCCACTCGGTAGAACCAGGCGTTGAACCCAGTCTGGGCAAGATCGCCGGAATTTTTAACGGTTTGCCATTAATGCTTACCTGCTCAAACAGGCCGCGCTCGTTAAAGTGCGGATCCTCAAACATGTCTGCTACGTTGTAGATCGGCCCCGCCGGTACACGATGCTCCTCGAGCAAACGTAATATTTCGTTGGAATCGTTGCCCACACACCAACTTGCCAACAGCCCATCAATTTCCTGCTCATGCTCGACTCTTCCGGCATTCGTGGCAAACCTTGAATCCCGCGCAGCATCGGGCAATCCTGCCGCCTCCATCAAACGTTGAAAAATCGAATCACCATTACCACCGATCACTACATGTTTGCCGTCTTTGCAGCGATAGGTATTGGTGGGTACGATCCCCGTGACTGTGGTTCCCGAAGGTTCGCGGATCACTCCGGCGCCATCATATTCGGGAACCACCGCTTCCATCAGATTAAACATGGATTCGTAAAGAGCGACGTCCACTACCTGACCTTGATGATCCTCACTTCTATCTCGCGCAATAATCGCCAGGCAAATACCTAGTGCCGCATGTATTCCGGCAATAGTATCGCCAATACTCAGGTTGGGGCGTACCGGTGGGTCACCGGGAAAACCATTCACATAACGAAACCCGCTTATACCTTCGCAAACCGAAGCGAACCCCGCTTTTTTTGCATAGGGCCCAGTTTGGCCGTAACCTGAGATACGAGTGTAAACCAGCCCCGGATTGGATTGCTCAAATTGATTAGGGCCCAAACCCCATTTCTCCATCACCCCAGGACGGAAATTTTCAATCACCACATCGGCGCTATCGATTAACTCTTTCGCAAGAGCACTACCGGATTCTGCATTGAGATCAAGGGTGATACATTTTTTGTTACGCGCCAGACTCCGCCACCAAAGCGACGTATTATCGCGTACTTCGCGCCAACCTCTGATGGGATCACCGCCTTTTGGGGGTTCAATTTTAATCACCTCAGCACCGAAATAACCGAGCATACAGCCAGTAAAAGGGCCGGCTAACAGCTGGCCCAGTTCAATAACACGAATGCCGGAAAGTGGTTTTGTATTTTCTGTCATAGAAACGGTCTCTTGCGGAACATGCAATTCCCTATTATGCCGCTAAAAAAGCGAAGGGATACATGTTGTGCAATAAATAAGCTACTTATCAATACCACCCAAACACATATATTTAATTTCCAAGTAATCATCCATGCCGTATTTCGATCCTTCACGGCCGTTACCCGACTCTTTCACGCCACCAAAGGGCGCCATTTCATTGGAAATAATGCCTTCATTGATCCCGACAATGCCATACTCCAAGGCTTCACCCACACGCCAGATGCGTCCGATATCGCGCGAGTAAAAGTAGCAGGCCAAACCAAACTCGGTATCGTTGGCCATGCGGATAGCTTCCTCTTCGGTGCTGAATTTAAACAGCGGCGCTATCGGCCCAAAAATCTCTTCACTAAACACGCGCATATCACTGGATACGTTGCTTAGAATAGTCGGTTCGTAAAAACAGGCCCCCAGTTCCGAGCGCTTTCCACCGGACATGGCAATCGCGCCCTTTGCCAACGCATCCTGTACCATTGCATCGACATCGGTAGCCGCACCTTCATTAACCAAAGGTCCGATAGTGACACCATCTTCCACGCCTACCCCAATCTTTAGCTGGGAAACCGCTTCGGCAAACTTAGCGGCAAATTCGTCATAAACGGAGTCCTGCACCAATATACGGTTGGCGCATACACAGGTCTGCCCAGCGTTACGGTATTTACTCACCATCGCTCCTTGCACCGCGGCATCCAGATCTGCGTCATCAAACACGATAAAGGGGGCGTTACCTCCCAGTTCCATTGAAGTTTTCTTCACGGTGCCGGCACATTGTTGAATCAACAATTTACCGACCTCGGTAGAACCTGTGAAAGTCAGCTTTCTCACAACAGGACTGCTGGTTAGCTCTGCCCCAATTTCTGACGTTATCCCTGCAACAATATTAATCACACCCGCGGGTATGCCTGCACGATCGGCCAACTCAGCCAATGCCAGTGCTGATAACGGTGTTTCATTGGCCGGTTTACAAACAACCGTACAGCCCGCTGCCAGCGCGGGAGCAATCTTGCGAGTGAGCATAGCACTAGGGAAATTCCAGGGTGTTATACAAGCCACCACACCGACTGGCTGCTTAATGCAAACAACGCGTTTGTCATTCGATGGCTGCGGAATGGTATCACCGTAAATGCGCTTACCCTCTTCGGCGAACCATTCAATATAGCTGGCCCCATAGGCAATTTCGCCCCGCGCTTCGGCTAGAGGTTTACCCTGCTCTGCAGTCAATATTTGCGCTAAATCTTCCTGATTTTCCATAACCAGATTAAACCAGTTACGCAAAAGCAGTGCGCGTTCTTTGGCTGTTTTCAGCCGCCATGCAACCATGGCCGATGCCGCGGCGCTGATAGCGCGCCTGGTTTCTGCCGCGCCGCAATGAGCAACGTCGGCCAGCGCATCGCCATTGGCCGGATTAGACACCGTAAACGTCTCACCGCTATTACTATCACACCAGGCTCCATCTCTATATGCCTGGTTGCGCAGTAAAGAGGAATCCCGTAACTCTATGCTCATGATAAGTACCTGCTTGTTTGTCATATCAAATTAAAGTGAAGAAATACTTCTGGATATTCCTTGCTATGGATACAGCTCATAATGACAGATCTTTCCTGGCATTAACCTTTGATTGCGTGGAGGGGCTCAGCATTTCATGCTGAATATTTCTCTTATTTTGAAACAATCTTTCAAAACAGTAATATTAACCCTTTGTTTAATTTAGTATTATTGACAATAAATAGTGCAAAATATAATTTTCTAATATTGAGAAAGCCCCCAAATAAGGCTTAACAGCGAGCAACCACCGCACGATGAATCCTGAACATAGACTCGACCGTATCGATATTAATATTTTAGCGAATTTGCAAAACGATGGGCGGATGAGCAACGTCCATCTCTCAGAAGCCGTTGCACTTTCACCCAGCCCCTGCCTGCAGCGAGTTAAGCGGCTGGAAAAACTCGGATATATAACACGTTATGGTGCGGAGATTGACATCAACCTGATAGCCGAAACCATTCATATTTTTACACAAATGACACTATCGGAACATCGGTTGACGGATCACCAGCATTTTGAAAAGGAAATCACCAAAATACCACAAATTATGGAGTGCCATCTGGTGAGTGGTGGCGGGTTCGACTATTGGCTAAAGTTTGTTTGCCGCAGTATCCAGGACTACCAGCGTGTCATTGCAGAGATGCTGAATGCGGACCTGAAAATCATCAAATATCATAGCTTTGTAATTATGCGCTCTGTGATTAGCCGCCGGGATTATCCCATTAAAGAGCTGTGGGACAAAGGGTGATATCAACCAAGGAAACGCCTTAGTCCGCACCACCCTCTTTGCAACACCCAGACTATTGCTTTTTAATTTTCACTTTTTTAACCTTTGTTTTACTACCTTTTTTTGTCTTGGTCACCTTTTTACTGCCGGCAGTCAGGCTCTTCTTACCGGTTTTGTTATTCTTGGTCACTTTGACGCCTTTGGTTACCCGCGTTGTTTTACCACCTACCTTGGTTGTCCTGGTAACTCTTGTTCGCTTAACCAGCGTAGAGGATCTGGGTGTGTAACTAATTCTTGCGGCGGGCCTTACCACACTCACTCTTTTCACATGGAATCTTGTAGGCCCCACATAATTCACAACACGCGTGTGGTAAACCGAAACTGCAGCTGGCCGCCAGGGGCGCCACCAGCTCGGATAAAAGCCAAAATAAAATCCAGAGCGATAAGGTCGGTAGACCGGCCCATACATCCAGCCAATCACCGGCCAGGCATGTATATGCACACTCATCGGAGTAATATAAAAATCAGGGCCATAGACAACCGGATGTCCGTGCAGGTGCATCCGATATTCATTATCCGCGTAACGTTCAACCTCAATGGTAGCCACATCCTGGAATTCATCTTTTGCCAAAGGCACCTGTAAGATAACCAGACGCGATGCCCCTTTTGATTCCTCCACTACCCGAATGAAATCAATTTCGCCATCCCGGTTAAGATCCAGGTTATTAATACCCAACGAAGGGTCATTCAGCGCACGCTCGAAAGACTCAATGTTTTTTGAGTTTTTAAAGAGCATGCTCACCGCTTTCAGATCCAGATCCTCAGCGACCTCCGATTCCGGTGCGACGATAGTCGTCTCACTATGTACGGGTCGAGAGGAGCACCCTGCTATTGTCCAGATTAAACAGACTATGATTAGAATCTTGCTTTTCATGATTGCCTCCTTTTTACTCTGACTGCAAACATCAGAGAGAATCTTCTTTATTATATTACAATGAAAGTCTTTACCCAGTTTGGAAAACACCCAAAAAATCCGACCCCGCAAAATCAGGAAATAACTCCTCAACGGGTATTCCCGCCGTACGATTCACCATTAGCTCTGCCAAAACGCTTCTATAATCCGTGGTGACTTCCAGATCTCCTGATGCATAAAGGGCATTATCGTCAAGTGTAGGCCAGTCGGTGTAAACATTGCCGCCATTAACATTACGTCCCATCGCCATCATGAAGCTGGCATGTCCATGGTCTGTACCACCGGATCCATTTTCGTAAGCGCGCCGTCCAAATTCGGTCATGGTAACCAGGGTAATTCCAGACATCATCTCGCCCATATCAGTACTAAAGGCCGCCAGACCCTGGGCAAACTCTGCGAGCAGTGAATTCAAAGTCGCAACTTCACCCTCGTGGGTATCCCATCCGCCCAGGTTAATGCCCGCGACTTGAACACCCAATCCCGCGCGAATCATTTGTCCTACTTCCATCAGTTCGCGGCCAAAACTGGTATCCGGATATTCTGCGTCATTTTCAACTGGATACTGTGCAGGATCGGCCAATTCCAGCGACTGTAACGCATCCAGCGTATTGACCGCCTGCTGATCCAACAACGAGTTACCACTAAAAAGTGCTGACAAGCGCGCTTGCAGTTCAGCTTTCTGACCGTCATCTGCCAGGAGATTAAATCCTTCAATACTGTTCATAGCAATTGAAGGCTCACTGTGCGCGAGACTCCTTGGCGCCGTACTCCCCATCGCCATGGCACGAAAGACCGCGTCCTCTTCCGGTACGCCGGTATAATCTAGATAGCGCCCAAACCAACCGGTATAGATGGTGTCGTTCTCCCCCAACCCACGCTCCATTAAGTCCTGGGACTCGAAGTGCGAATGACTGGGATTAGGCGAACCGGCAGCATGAATTATCGCCAGCTCTCCCGATTGATAAAAGGGCAATAGCGGCGCCATTGAAGGATGCAGCCCAAAAAACCCATCTAGATCCAGTGCGGCACCTTCGACACCGCTATCAGGGGAAGGTATTGCCAGGGTTGGCCTAAGCTTCGAGTAGTTGGCATCACCATAGGGAGGAACAATATTCAGCGCATCTGCTCCACCGCGTAGATAGATAATAATCACCGTATCACCGGTTGCGATTGAACCATTCTCTGAGAAAACAATTCGCGGCATGTAAGCGGCGGCACCAGTAACACCCATCAATTTAAAAATCTGCCTGCGTGAAAGTTTCATTTCCATTTCTCCAAATAATATTGTCGATAGTTAGGCTGATAGTTCAGGCTTAACGATACTGAAAATAATTTGAGCTCAGCATCAATCCGATGAGGCCCGGAATTCGACTCTCCAGCTGCTGAGAATTCAGCAGTTCATCTACCGCCGCATTAGGTGCCAGGTACTCAATAAACATTTGCCGGTCCTGCTCCAGTAACTCTCGATGCAATAAATTTCTGGCCAAGGCATCCACAATATTGCCAGGACGCCAGTTTCGGCCAATCAAAGAAAAATAATCGAAACGAATCCCTCTCAAATCCATATGCGCAAGAGCCAAAGCAAAGTTCCAGCGATTAAGCATGCCATTGGTCGAAGCCCAATAGCCCGCCACATCTGGATAACCATTGGGCGGCACCCAGTCAAAAGGCATCTGCCCTAAAGAGATCAAATAATCCCGAAGAATATTCCGCGATCCTCGCTCAAGAGTTGCGTTAACCCCTCGTAAGGCTGACCCGATGAATTCCATCGGTCGCTTAAGCTTTTCATCCGCTGATTGTGCAAATTCATCCGACAGAAAAATTGTCCACAACATCGCCTGGATATCTCCACCGGTATCCAGGAACGTATCTGCTACCAGTGATACCAGAGATTCGGTGGGGCTATCGGTGACAAAACGCCGTACTAGTTTTTGTGCAATAAAATTTGCCGTCGAAGGGTGTTCTGCTAACAGGTCAATCACGGTTTCTCCATCATTGATACCTCCATTAGCAAGCAAACTGATACCTAGCAGTGATTTTTCCCCTTCATCATGAAATTCCGGATAGAACTTAAACCGCCCCCGCTCGGCACCACGACGCCCCAGACTCCAGCCGGTCAGACAGCGCGACATCTCCTTTACATCCTCCTCGGTATAACCACCATCAACCCCCAGCGTATGTAGCTCCATCAACTCTCGCGCATAATTCTCATTAGGCGTACCGGCAATATTGGTATGATTATCCAGATAGACCAGCATGGCTGGGCTTTTGGTTGATGCCCTCAACAGCTCTTTAAAGTTACCCAGCGCATGGGGGCGAATAACATCGCGGTCATCCGCAGTTTTCAGCAGCGCTACCGGGCCATCCTGATGATAGATACTAAAATGGTTAGACCAGAACTCAACCATCACCTCGTATAGCTGCCGCCGGCTATAAAGTGCGCGGAATACCGTGGCACTTTTCAGCTGACCAGACACCTCAAACTTCTGGAAGTCTATTAACTCACCCTGGGATAGATAAATCGTTGGGGTAAACTCTTGCAAATAGGATTCAACCGCCGAATCGTCAATGCTCTTCCAGTCCATCTGCTCTTCCAGATAAGTCTCTATACCGATGGACTCCATTCGACTCAACTCCTGTCGCTTAATGCCGAAACAGGTGCGACTCAACGCAATCACTTCGGCAGAAGGCGGAGGCAGTTCTTTATCTATAGCCCCTTCTATTGAGGTGCTACCTGCAGCCTCTTCTTCAGCTAACAACTTGCCTGCGGATAATGCGACGCCCGCCGCCATCAGACCGGCAGCTTTATTTATTCCGTTATTGACAAAGTCTCGTCTCGTTGTTGTCATTATCACTTCCTCTCGTGTGCGGGTTATACTGCTAATAACGAGGTGCTTTCGGATTGGTTGACAAACTTTTTGAATTTTTTTAGAAATCGGACTACAGATCGACAAAATAGTAGCGCACGCTTGGTCAAGTCTGATACTGATATAGAGAGCTCTTACTGTAAATGAATTGCTGGACCAAATGTAATCTCGGGGATGCCCTTTTAGCGGACCCGGCTATTGCCTCGACCGAAAAGAGTTTTGTTGATGCCTACAGGAAAGCAGGTATGCCTGCGAATATGGCTGCCTTTATTCGTCATGAATCGGAAGGACGGTTACACTGTGAGGTAATAGTCTATTTTTCACCGTCAGCTATCAAAACCGCGCAAAAGCTGGGGGCAGTCGCCTGCCCAAAACCAGCAGCGGAAGGGCTAAGTTTATTGGCCGGCGACAGGAACTATTATTTCCTCTGATTTGATAATACGCGGTAAAAAACTGTATAAATAGCCTCACCTGATGAGCAAAGCTATTAACATATAAAATAAAAGTGATGAAAATTCAGGACGTTCTATTTTTTCAGCTGTAGAATAGTTTTTAGTAGTACTTTGGGTTTCAATCTCAGCAAGCACTTAAAATGGATAGCTTTCTACCTGGTCTTAACAAGCAAATATACAAAACCTTTATACTGGCGCTATCAATGCTTGCAACAATTGTTGCTGCTTGTATTTACTTCGATATCGATACGCACCTGGTAACTAGGGACGTCACAGCAATTGCCCAAATTCACCCACTATCCGGAATTCTCTCAAACTTTGGCATATTACTTTGGTGTGCTGCGGCATCGGTCTGTTTCTTTTCATCCGCGCTTGTCGACAAAGCAGACCACAGAACATTTTCATTCTTGCTTTCGTCAGCGCTATTATCAACTTATCTTTTATTAGACGATGCTTTTTTAATCCACGAACAACTGGCTCCGAAATACCTGGGGATAGACGAGAAAATGGTATTCAGCTTTATATTGATAGCCGTTATCTCTTACTTGGCCGTGTTCTATAGGATAATACAAAACACTGAATACCCCAGGCTGATAATCGCGCTCCTATTTCTTTCACTTTCCGTAGCAATCGATCTCCTTTTTGAATCCTGGTTATGGAAAAAAATAGGCCATTGGGAATTTTTACTGGAAGATGGCACAAAGTGGATCGGCATTTCGTTTTGGTGCAGCTATTATGTAAATACCTCCTCTCTGGCAATAAAAGGCCGGCAACCAAAAATCTCATAATCACCGCACTAACTTTCTATTCCCGCGAATCACCTGCTTTTTATGTTTGGGCGGCATTTTGCGCCACTGTTTGCGCAGTTTTTTCCGCTCCTTCGGCGGCAGTTTTTTAAATTGTTGGTGTGCCTTGCGCACACGCCGCTGTTGTTCTGGTGTTAGTTTTTTGAATTGCTGGTAACGCTGCCTGACACGCTTACGCTGATCTTCAGCTAGCGCCTGCCAGCGTTTGAATCGCTGCAAAGCCTGTTTTCTTTTATCCGGTGGCATTGTCGCTAAGCGACTGGCACCTTTTTGCAAAAGACGCTGTTTCTCTACGGGCAATTGATCCCAGCGATCCGCAAATTTATGCAGAATATGCTGCTCCTGCTGAGGTAATTGATCCCAAGCAACGCCCTCCTCTGCATATACTGGCAATGCGAACGAGACGGTCGCGAAAAGTAATAGTGCGGCAAACTTACTCATCAGTTTTTGCCTCACTGTTTGCAGTTGCCGCCTGTTTAGCTGTCTCTGACAAAGGCATGCTTTCAATCTCATCCGGCGCAATCCAATCACCATCGGCGGTTTCCCAGCTACCGAGAAACTCCAGGAAAGCTTCATCGAACATGGCTTCCTCATCATCCGCGCTTACCGCAGAAACCAACAGACAAAAGCTGAGTATCCAAGCTTTACGCCTCACCCGGGGTTGAGTTTTGCTGATCCAACCAGATGTAAAAGTCCAACTCTTCATAAAATTCAATGCTTTCTTCATCCGCTAATAATTCAGCGTCCGCCAGGCCCGCGACGAAATCCTGCGAGTAGTTATTTTCGCCCGGCCACAAAAGCATTAGTGTAACAGACATTGCTGCAGTGGTAGCAACACCTGCGGCCCAACCGAGATTCGAGCCAAACCTTGACCTCTTTCGCTGCATTGACTCTAGTGCCTGCGCACGTACCTGCCGCAATCTGGATAAAGTCGCGCCATCCAGTTGTTCGGCCTGCCGATCCAGTACAGCTTTTAATTTCTGATCTAGCGGATCATTGTGCTCATTATGACTCATTTTACATAGCCCTCCAGCGCGCTTTTCAATGCTTCCCGCGCACGTGAAAAATGGGTTTTAACGCTACCTTTTGAGCAGCCCATGGCAATTGCCGTTTCCGCTTCGCTAAAGCCTTCCCAAACTCTTAGCAGGAACGCCTGCTGCTGCCGCAATGGTAGCTTCTCTATTGCCGAGGCCAGTTCATCCATCGATCGCTCTCCCTGCAACGCCTCAATGGGATCCGGTGTATGGGTGTCGGCAAATTTTGCCAATGGATCAGCCTCATCATCTTCTCCAAATCCCAGCTTATCCATCCAGACACGCCAGCGACTGCTGACCGCATTGCGACGATACCAGTCTCGGATACGATTATTAAGTATTTTAAAAAACAGGCAGCGCCATTCATTCTGGGGCTTGTGCGCATAACGCTGCACCAGTTTGAGCATCGCATCCTGAACAATGTCCAGTGCCTCTTCACGCTGTCCCACCGCCATTTTGGCAATACCGTAGGCTCGGCGTTCCACCGATGCCAGAAATTGATCCATTGCCTGCGAATTATCCAGTGTTTCCCCCTGAAATACCGGTGGTTCCTATTAGCCACAATAGTCACGCTCATAGTCGTAAAGCCTGACCACATGATGCAAGCACTCGCCTGTAGCATCATCGTGGTTTTTTATATGCTGAGCGAAGCCCACAGCCATACCGATATCGGGCAGTATAACGGCTGGCAGAGGTACTGCAATGCTATTTATAAGAGCCTTTTTCATTGTGCTCTCCTCATTTTGTCTGGTTAAATATCGACTGACTACCATTACTAACGCACTCACTGCCATAGGGTTGACAGACCAATACCCTTTTTTGAGAATAATTATGCTGTCACAGATCCAACAGGACCACTGCCAATTCCGGTTGGAAGTGCTTAAAAAGAGCTGATCGCATTGCTGTCGATGAACGAACAATCAACAGAAACCGTGTCGCTTGACCAGGCAAAAGTAGGGCGTCTTTCACGTATGGATGCGCTGCAGCAACAGGCAATGGCACAGGCCAACCGAGCCCAGCATCAGCAAAGATTACGCAATGTACAATTAGCCCTGACCGCCATTGAAGAGCAAAGTTATGGATTTTGTGAGGAATGTGGAGAGGATATTCCCATCGCCAGGCTGGAAGCATCCCCGGAATCCATCTACTGCATAAACTGCAAAAACCGTTTAGAGCAAAACGAACCGTTATGAGTTAAAGGGGGCACAATGAACATTGCAAACAGCATTTTAACATTACTTCTTCTTTTAGTCACCGGGTTCCCCATTGCATTAGCAGAGACGCAGAAAGAAGATGCAGTCTGGTGGCCGTCGCAGTGGGGAGAAAAAGATCAGCTCGGCGCATTAAACCGAATTGACGCAAAAAAAGTACTGCAAGCCGCGAGCTTAATCCAACAGGGTAAAATCTATGATTTGGCGCATATCTACGAGGAGGATATGCCACTGTTCGAGCTCACACCACAGCACCGCAAATACACATTAACCATTCCTGGAGCACCCTCATGGGGGCCAATGGGTGACAATCTGTTGGTTTGGAATGAAGACTATATCGCGGGTCATCTCTCACAAAGCGGCACTCAGTTCGATGCTTTAAGCCATATGGGCACCGTCACTGGCAAGGCCGGCGATCTCTCAGAGATACGCTATTATAACGGTTGGTCTCATGCGGAAATTGGCAGTGGCCGAGGTTTCAGTAAACTGGGGGTTGAGCAGGTAACTCCTATCTTTACGAGAGGTATTCTACTTGATATCGCGGGTTATAAAGGCCGTATCATGGAGTGCGGCGAAGAGATATCCATTGAGGATATTAAGGCAGTCTTGATTCGCCAGGGACTAAAGAAAAATGCCATTCAATCCGGCGACGCTCTATTTTACTATACGGGATGGGGTACACTCTGGAAAACTGATAACGCCAGATTTAACCGCTGTGCGCCCGGACTTTCCGCGAATGCCGGTGACTGGGTTGTCGAGCAGCAGGTTGTTTTAGTCGGAACTGATAACTGGGCCGTGGAGGCGATTCCAGGACCAAACCCTAAAATATTTGCTCCTAATCATCAAAAATTCCTGGTACAAAACGGTATCTACATCATGGAAAATATGAATTTTAAGTCGCTGCTTTCCGATAAAGTCTATGAATTTGCCTTTGCATTTGGTGCCATTCCCTTTAAAGGTGCAACCGGCTCACCAGCACGCCCTTTCGCGTTGCGCTAACCTGTGATAGGCAATTATCCAGATTAAATATAATCCAGGGTTAACAATTATGATTGAAACAAACCGAAGCGTTGTATATCCCCATCAGCTTGATCATATGGGCCACATGAATGTGCAGTGGTATATAGCTAAATTCGACGAAGGAACCTGGCATTTCCTTTTCCGGCTCGGTATTACCTCCGCCTATATCAAAGAAAACCAGAAAGGAATGGCTGCGTTAGAGCAACGTGTTAAGTACAAGGCTGAGGTCACCGCTGGCGACCTTCTCATCATAAAAACACAACCGCTGGAAATGACAGATAAGGTAGTTCGTTTCATACATCATATGTACAACGCTGAAACCGGACAGGAGGTGGCCAATTGCGAGAACATTGGCGTACATTTTGACCGGAACAGCCGAAAATCCTGTCCTTTTCCTGAACAGCTACACGAAAACTGGGTCCAGCTAACATCCGAGTGCGTCAACGACGAAGGTTGATGCCGATTGATGAAAGTTGATAAAGATTAAGGCACCGATATCGAAACTGGCGCATGCTGATCTTTAAGAGTAAACACCAGAAATTTTGCAGTCTCAGTATTGCTCGCATTTTTTGAGACAGAATGGATATCCTCGGGTGATTCGTAAAAGGTATCGCCCGCCTCCAGCACTGTCTCTTCGCTTCCTTCGACCTGCATGACAACGGCTCCTTCCAGTACATAAACAAAAATATGTGCGTCATGTCGATGCTTGCTCGAGGAGACTCCCGGGCCATATTCTACAGTCAGCATCTGTGCAACTTTTCCATCAAATGCCTTTAATTCCTTTTGCAAAAGGGATACAACCTTTACGTCACCGGCAACGACCTTGCCAACGATCAAGCTCAAAGCTACAACTAATATCACGGTACGCAAGCTCAATAAAATTCTCATCATATTCTGTCTCATGTGCTGTATTGCTCCGGATCTTTAAATTTGATTTCCTGCCAGTCTGATGTTTGTATAGAGGTCTGTTGACGAAATCAAGAGCAAAAAAGTCCATGCCTGACACCATCGAAGAGAATAAGCCGGTCACAGTCAGCATCGCACGCCGGGTGCTTAAGGGAAAAGAGTCTGAATATGAGGCCTGGTTGCGTCGCACTATCAGCGCGGCCAAGCAGTTTCCAGGACATCTGGGTGTTGATGTGTTGCGCCCTTCCGCTCAAACTAGCGGTGACTATGTGCTGATTGTGCGCTTCGATTCCTACTCACACCAGCAAGATTGGGAAGCGTCAGAAACCCGGGCTAATCTATTACTTGAGCTGGGAGAGCTGACGGAAGGTGATACCCGGGTAAAAAAGGCGTCCGGCCTTGAATTCTGGTTTTCACTGCCAGAAGTACCGCAAAGTGCAGCACCCAGCCGCCATAAAATGGCGCTCGTGCTGTCGGTGGTCGTATTTACCCTTGTTTTACTGGTGAATCTGATATTCGGAGATTGGTTAGCCCAATTGTCCCTGATACCCAGAGTCGTGGTTTTGGCGCTTTCTCAAGTATTGATGCTGACCTATGTGGTCATGCCGCAGGTCACACGATTATTACGCAACTGGTTGTATTAGGACCCGACAAGCGGCTAGGGAACCTGTGAAAAACGTAGGCGGTGAAGAGCTGGCTAGGAAAATTTGGCCGAGAAAGCGGAGTTTATACATCATAAATGAGCATTTTGAGGCCAAATTTAACAACGCCAAATCGAGTAAGGTAGTTTTTCAGAGGTTCCCTAGACAAGTGCCAACACCTCTTTGACACACTGCTCAATACCTGCAGCGGCTTCGCTCACCCGATTGGCCAGCATATAGGCCGGGGTAGTCACCAGTTTCCTTTCTCGATCGACGTGCGCTTGCTGCACGGGGCAGTCACAATGCTTGGCACCCATGGTTTCCAGTACCGACGCCGTTTCCCGGTCATTGCCGATGGTACACTCGACCCCTTCTCCACAAATGGCCACCGACAGAGCCGGGGCAATACAGATCAGTCCGATCGGCTTCCCCGCTCGATGAACCGCCTGAGCAAACCTTAAAAAATCAGGATTGACCTGGCACTCGGCGCCTTTCAGGGCAAAGTCTGATAAATTCTTAGCCGCACCAAATCCGCCAGGAACGATCAGCGCGTCATATTCGTCAGCATTCGCCTGCGCCACATCCTTAACTGCACCCCGACAGATCCTGCCGGATTCTATTAATACATTGCGCGTCTCGCCCACCATCTCCTCTCCATTAAGATGGTTGATCACATGCATCTGCTCTACGTTTGGCGCAAAACACTGTACTTCTGCCCCCACTTTATCCAGCGCCAATAGCGTGCATACCGCTTCATAAACTTCTGATCCGTCATAAACACCACAGCCCGACAACACAACCGCCACTTTTTTCATCTCTACCTCCCTGCTTACTCATCCACTACTTTGGTATTCTTTAACGTTTGCACATCATCATCCAACATCGGGTCAAAGGTTCCCAGGCCACAGGATCCCAAAGGACGCATACCAAACCCACCCTGATCCAGCACTGTGATAATATCCAGATCACAAAGTCTGTTATTGGAAACACGGTACATAAAGGGCTGATTACGCCTCAGTCCAAAACACTTGTGTGGCAGAACGTTGATATAGTTTTTCCCGCCTGTCATACGAAACAGGATCTGTTGATTATTCAGTACTTTAACCTCTTTAATCTGATTAAGATTGATACAGCGTACCGGTTTTTCCTCAAGCTCATCTGCTACCGATACAGAGATAGACACCGGTAACAGTGCCAATACCAGGTAAACGCTCTGCTTAAACCAGCCCATCATTTTCTCTCTCCTTCATTTTCATCGATTAACAACAACTCCCCTGAGCGCTGCAACAGCTATCATCTTTGTCGCTAAAGGGCATTTCATAACCACAACCTTTAAAAATTCCGTGATGACTTGTCCGGTCCCCCATAAATTCAAAATGCTCACAAAAGCGTGATTCACTCAACATACGGTAAGTATTACCACAAACCGCAAACCGTTCACCTTTTTTTATAACATGTTGAGCATCCAGTGCGAAACTATCAGGATGATGCTCAACCGTTCCCCGGTAAACAACCGATTGACCATAGTCCTCACAGGCAGGCTCCAACTGATCAATTTTAAACAAGCGATAGGTGGCTGAGTAAAAACGGATATCGCCAAGCTGCTTTTCAACCGCTTCATTGTCTACATTCAGACGTCGATCCTCCACCAAGCGAGGGTCCATAAACCCGGCAGCTTTGGCAATAGTCAGAAAATCGTTCCAGTACAGGGCGCCGCCCAAACACTCCCCATAGAGTACCGGATCAGCCGCCAGTTCTGCTGGCACTCGTCTGTCCGAATACACATCGGAAAAATAGATCTCCCCCCCTGGTTTCAGAAGGCGGTAAGCCTGTTTTAAAACAGCCTCTTTATCAGGTGACAGGTTAATCACACAATTGGAGACGATGATATCGAAGCTGTTGTCTTCGAGGCCCAGTTCATCCAGTTTTTCAATATAGCCTTCGCGGAACTCGACATTAGCGGCCGCATAGCCGAACTGTTGTCGATGATAATCGACATGGCGATTGGCAACCGCGAGCTGGTCTTCAGTCATATCCACACCAACCACATAGCCCTGTTCTCCCACCAATGCTGACAGCGCATAGCAATCCCGGCCTGATCCGCTACCGAGATCAAGTATCTTCATCCCTTTGAGCTGCTCAGGTGCCACCAGTCCGCAACCGTAATAGCGACTTAGCACTTCATCATGCACCTGCCCCAATACCTGCTTTAGATAATCCGGCATATCGGTGTCAGTGCAGCAGGCATCGGTTTTTAGATCCTCCGAACTCTGCAACACTTCACCGTAATAGTTTTTAACCTCTTCCTGTACTGACATATTCTTCACTCTTCTACTATTCAATCTCTTAATGGCTAACCACGCATCAACGCGTGAAATTTCTTAACAAATCCTAACAGCTTTTCCGGCGTATGCGCCCTTTTCCAATTGCCTGCAGCAAATTTGTTCGCTTCAGACAAGGTCGGATAGATATGTATAGTTCCTAATATCTTATTCAAACCAATGCCCTGTTTCATCGCAAGAATATACTCTGCAATCAATTCGGACGCATGATACCCCACAATGGTGACGCCTAAAATCCTGTCCTTGCCAGGCACTGTCAAAACTTTAACATAACCTCGATTTTCACCATCGGCAATGGCTCGATCCAACTCCTCAATCTCAAATCGGGTCACCTCATAGGCCACACCCTGCTGATTTGCATCCTGTTCATTAAGCCCCACTCGTGCCACTTCCGGATCGGTAAAGGTTGCCCAGGGAATAACGGAGTAATCAACTTTAAACTTTTTAAAACGCCCGAACAGCGCATTAACCGCCGCATACCAGGCCTGATGGGATGCCGTATGGGTAAATTGATAGGGCCCCGCCACATCACCGCAGGCATAGATATTCGGGTAATTTGTCTGCAAGTACTCGTTGACCTGCACAGTACCTTGGGGCGTCAGCTCGACACCCAGCTCCTGCAACCCAAACCCTTCAGTATTGGCCTTGCGGCCTACCGCAATAATCACCTCATCAAAATCAATACGTATCTGCTCGCCCTGGTATTCAGCGTCCAGATATTTTTGATCCTGCTGTTGTGCAAATACCACTGGTTTGTGAGAGACACGAATCTCTACCCCTTCATCGACCAGACAGTCATGCATATAGGCTGAAACCTCTTCATCTTCCCGCGGCATAATTTTGGGCGCCAGATCCAACAGGGTTACATTCGAACCCAGCCGTGAGAAGCTTTGCGCCAGTTCGCAACCGATCGGACCCGCACCAATCACCAACAGCCGTTCAGGTTGTTTCTCCAATTGCCAAATTGTGTCGGAGGTCAGATAGCCTATCTGATCTGCCCCGTCGATGGGAGGCACAAAGGGTCGCGCTCCCGTGGCGATCACAATATTGGGTGTATAAATCTTGCGACCATTTACCTCTACACAATAGGGCGAGACAATTTTGGCTTCGCCCTGCACACAATCCACACCTAATTGCGTATAACGTTCTACCGAGTCATGCGGCTCCACCTGTTGAATAACCCCTTGAATTCTGCGCATAACCTCAGGGAAATTTGCCTTTGCGGTAACCGGATGTAGGCCAAACTCTTCGGCGCGCTTTAAATAGTGATTGATCTTTGCAGAACGAATCAGCGCCTTACTCGGCACGCATCCGGTGTTGAGGCAGTCACCACCCATTTTATGCTTTTCAATCAGGCTCACTTTCGCCTTGACTGCGGCGGCAATGTAGGAAGCCACCAGTCCACCGGAACCTGCGCCAATCACCACCATATTGGCATCAAATTGCTTCGGCCGTTGATGCCGGGATAATACCTGCCTTGCCTTTACAAAGCTTACCAGCCGTTTTGCCAGTAACGGAAAAATACCCAGCAACGCGAAAGAAAGCAGCAGCCCAGGAGACAGGATGCCGCCCACCGAATCGACCTGGGCCAACTGAGTTCCTGCGTTTACGTACACAAAGGTCCCCGGCAACATACCCAGCTGGCTGACAAAGAAGAACTGCAATACACGAATCGGTGTAAGCCCCATCAGCAGATTAATAACAAAAAAAGGAAAAACAGGTACCAGCCTTAACGTAAACAGATAAAAGGGCCCATCCTTTTCGATACCCTGATTAATGGTTTTCAGATTCTGTCCGAATCGCTTCTGTACCCAGTCTCTTAACAACAGCCGGGAAACCAGAAAAGCAATCGTCGCCCCCAGAGTGCTGGCAAAGGAAACCACCAAAACACCCCACCAGAGCCCAAAAATAGCACCACCGGCAAGGGTCATTACCGCGGCACCGGGTAACGAAAGCCCGGTTACTGCGACATAGATCAAAAAATAGATCAGAGCGGTTTGCCAAGGGCTCTCTAGGTAAAAATTGTGAATGGCCGCTTTTTGTTGATTAAAATAATCCAGCGTTAAATAGGTGCCCAGATCAAAAAAGAAAAATCCAACCACCAAACAAACCACCACCAAAAGCGCGATTATTTTTTTTGTATCCATTAGTTGATCCTTAATTTTGTCCGCTTTATCCGGCGCAAAATCAAACAAAGGGTTGTTTTAGCATCCAAACAACAGACCCTGTTTGCTGTCCTTTAGTTTCATTTAATCCCAGCACCATTTCACCATGGCCATCTTCCGGCTGCGCTCTATATGAGCCGAACCATCTATCCCAACAACTCAGGCTAAAACCATAATTACTGTTTTGCTCGTATTGTTTTACGGAGTGGTGTACTCGATGCATGTCCGGAGTCACAAACAAATAGCGCAGCAGCCGATCAACCTTAACGGGCACTAACAAATTTGCATGGTTGAAGATGGCCATTCCATTCAGTAATACCGCAAACACCAGGATCGCAGCAACCGGGATACCCAACAACCAAACCAGCACCGATTTGAATACCATGGACAGAATGATTTCCAATGGATGAAAACGCAGAGCCGTCGTTACATCCACATCGACATCAGCATGGTGCATACGGTGTAACCGCCACAAGCAGTTAATTCTATGCATAAAACGGTGCTGCCAATATATAGCCAGATCCAATATCAGAATACATAGCAAGAACTCCATGGGCGCAGGCAAAGTGAGCGCATTTAGCAATCCACTATCGGTCTGACTCACCGCAAGGGCAATCGTAAAGGGCGCCAACCAAGGCAAAAAAGCACCCACCAGCAGAGCGTTGACGGCCTGTATGGCGCCGTTACCAATCCAACGCTGCGCCCGACTGACCACTCGAACTTTTCTCGGAAAACGGAATTCCAGAAAAGCGAAGAACATAACCAACACCAGCGTCACCCCTATCCGAATGAGGCCTTCATTACTCAGCCAACCACTGTGCACCTGATTTCACTCCTCTGCGCTGGCTCCCGGCCCCACCCACCAGTGAACCTTTTTGAATTAGGTCACAAACATGGTAGCCTACGCACTATCATTTGTCTTTGAGCAAAGCTTTTATAACGTTTTATCCTAAGGACACCAAAGTGCCTATTAACACTTCCAACAAAGCATACCCGGTAACCCGCATGCGACGCATGCGCAGCAGTGAATTTTCAAGACGTCTGATGCGGGAAAACGAACTCACCGTCAATGATTTGATTTTCCCCATGTTTATCAAAGAGGGGGTCGGCGAGCGCGAACCGGTAGGTTCCATGCCCGGACTATTGCGCTTCTCCGTCGACGAGCTGGTAAAGGAGGCACGCGAACTGGTGGCCTTGGGCATTCCCGCTATCGCTCTTTTCCCAAATATTTCACAGCAGTTAAAGAGTGCCGATGGAGCTGAAGCTTTTAATCCTGACGGGTTGGTGCAACGGGCCATCAAAGCCGTAAAAGATGCTTGTCCGGAGCTGGGCATTAGTACCGATGTCGCATTAGACCCCTACACACTGGACGGCCATGATGGCATTACTGACCAGCAGGGTTATGTACTCAACGACGTCACCATTGATGTGCTTGTAAAACAGGCTCTATCGCATGCCGATGCCGGAGTCGATATCGTAGCGCCCTCTGATATGATGGACGGCCGCATTGGTATCATCCGCGACGCCCTTGAGCAGCACAATTATGTAAACACTAAAATCCTGGCTTATTCTGCCAAATATGCCTCCAAGTATTACGGCCCCTACAAAGAAGCTATTGGTTCAAACAAAAACTTTGGCATCAGCGATAAAAAAAGTTACCAGATGGATCCGGCCAATAGCGATGAAGCACTCCATGAAACTGAATTGGATATATCAGAGGGTGCTGACATGGTGATGATAAAGCCGGGCATGCCTTACCTGGATATTATCAGGCGAATCAAAGATGAATTTGGCATGCCGACATTTGTGTATCAGGTGAGTGGCGAGTATGCGATGCATTTAGCCGCGTTTGAGAAAGGCTGGTTAGAAGAGGAAGCAATCATTATAGAGTCGCTTACCTGTTTTAAACGGGCCGGCGCCGACGGTATTTTGACTTATTTTGCAAAACGCGCCGCCGAGATATTGAATGCTTAAACGGCAATCGCCTGCCGCCCCTCCAGCATCGTCTGCAGTAGTCCTTCGCGCAATGCCTGTGGGGAGGTTTTGATTTGCTGTAATCCCAGTTCTTTAAATAATGCGAATAGAATAGCGATACCCCCCAGAAAAATATCTTGGCGCTCCTTTGGCAGACACTCAATTTGCAGCTCAGAGAGTGGTCGGTCAGTGCAGACCCTTTCTATCAATTTGGTCAACCCTGACAGAGTAATCCCCTCCTCACTCCAACCCTGCGTCTTGAGTACCGCCTCTATAGCCAAGACAGTACCCGAAGCGCCAATGACCTGCCGCCAACTACCGGTTTCAAATTCCGAAGGCAACAGAGTCAATGTTTGTAATATAGCACTCACGGCCCGTTCAAAGTGCCGGTAGTCGGTTCGCTGTTGCGGAAAATATTGTTTTGAGTAGTTCACACAACCCAGAGGTATGCTTGCATGTGTCCTGGAAACTCGGCCCTGCCCAAGAATTAACTCGGTGCTGCCACCACCTACATCAAAAACAAGACTGCTCAAATTCGGCTGTTCAGCTCCTGACATCACACCCTGATAAATATACTTCGCCTCTTCTTCACCAGATATTATACGCATGGGGACTCCCAACTGCGCTTCTGCCATTTTTGCAAATACATCACTGTTTTTTGCCCGTCGCAACGCGTCCGTACCCACCACACAAATGTTACATACTGGTATACCGGCCATCTGGATAGCAAACCGGCCCAGGCACTGGCTGCCGCGACGCAGGGCATCATCTGTAAGAAGCTTCGCTTCATTCAATCCCGCCGCCAACTGAACTTTCTCGCCGTAGCGAGCGACTTCGACAAAACCACCCTTTGTTTGCTCGGCAATCAACATATGAAAGCTATTGGACCCCAAATCAAGTGCCGCTATCAATCCTTCGCTGGCCATTCCTGAATTACGCACATTATTACTTATCATTGTTTTCCCTTGAAATTTCCAATTACTACTCCATATATAAGCATAGCAAAAACTTTCAAAAAGTAACGTCAGTGTTCTTTGTATACCGGGATAAGCCAATGACAACAGCGCTTAATAGGTATTAACAGTCACGGGGACTGGTGTTATAGTATCCAACTCCAAACAAGCAGGAACTCCCGAATAATGAGTGACATTAATAGCGTAAGCGATAGTTCATTTGACCAAGACGTATTACAGTCGGACACACCCGTTTTAGTAGATTATTGGGCCGAATGGTGCGGTCCTTGTAAAATGGTAGCGCCCGTTCTGGAAGAGATCGCCAAGGAATACAGCGGCCGATTAAAGGTATGCAAAATTAATATCGATGAAAATGAGGCGACGCCACCCAAATATGGTATTCGTGGCATTCCGACTCTGATGCTTTTTAAAAATGGCAACGTTGAAGCCACAAAAGTTGGTGCGCTCTCGAAATCGCAATTGGCAGCCTTTTTAGATAGCAACCTGTAATCGTAGCATAGAACTTTTTACCTAAGCGGATTAGTCACTACCGGTAAGGCATTTTGCCAGGACCTGGGTTTTCTTTATCCGCTTTGACCGATTACCGGATATCCAAATAACAATAAAAATAAAGCATCCAACATTTTTTTATTAATAACTAGACGTGCAACTAAATGAGTGCTATCTTTCGGCACCAAGGCACCCCCCAGAGGGCCTTTCTTCTTTTCCGTAATTCCAAGATATTAAAATAATTAAACTATTAACCCCGCCTCGATTTTAAATCGACAGCATCTGATTAGCGTTATTAATCCCTATGAACTTAACTGAATTAAAGCAAAAATCCGTACCCGAACTACTAAAAATCGCTTCTGAAGTTGGCCTGGATAATCTGGCCCGCTCTCGCAAGCAGGATGTTATTTTTAGCATCCTAAAACGCCACGCCAAAAGCGGAGAAGATATTTTCGGTGACGGCATACTGGAAATATTACAAGATGGCTTCGGATTCCTGCGCTCAGCTGATAGTTCCTATCTCGCCGGGCCGGATGACATCTACGTTTCCCCCAGTCAGATAAGGCGGTTTAATCTGCGTACGGGTGATACGGTATCTGGGAAAATTCGCCCACCAAAAGACGGCGAACGTTATTTCGCATTACTCAAAGTCAATCAGATTAATTTCGACCAACCAGAAAACGCGAAAAGTAAAATACTATTCGAAAACCTGACTCCTCTATTTCCTGATGAGCGGCTGGTGCTAGAGAGAGGGAACGGAAGTACCGAAGATATATCGACCCGCGTTATTGATCTGGTAGCACCCATTGGTAAGGGCCAACGTGGTCTGATCGTATCACCGCCAAAAGCGGGAAAAACACTGATGCTACAAAATATTGCACAGGCGATCGCCACAAACAATCCTGACTGTCACCTGATTGTTCTCTTAATTGACGAACGTCCTGAAGAAGTGACAGAGATGCAGCGCTCGGTGCGCGGCGAAGTACTTGCCAGCACCTTTGATGAACCGCCATCACGTCACGTGCAGGTTGCGGAAATGGTTATTGAAAAGGCTAAACGCCTGGTTGAGCACAAGAAAGATGTCGTCATCCTGCTGGACTCCGTTACCCGCCTGGCTCGCGCCTATAACACCACGGCACCATCATCGGGCAAGGTATTGACCGGCGGAGTAGATGCTCATGCGCTGGAACGGCCCAAGCGTTTTTTCGGGGCTGCACGTAATATTGAAGAGGGCGGTAGTTTAACTATTATTGCCACCGCTCTTGTTGATACCGGCTCGAAAATGGATGAAGTTATCTACGAAGAGTTTAAAGGTACCGGCAATATGGAAATTCATTTAGATAGGAAAATTGCCGAGAAGCGAGTCTACCCTGCAATTAACATCCGCCGCTCAGGCACACGCCGAGAAGAATTACTGACTTCAGAAGATGAATTACAAAAAATGTGGATTCTACGCAAACTACTGAATTCGATGGAAGATGGCCCCGCCATGGAATTTTTGATGGATAAGCTAAAAGACTTTAATACCAACGACGAATTCTTCTCATCTATGAAACGCAGTTAGCGCTCGCTCTTTGATGAACGCACCCAGAATTTGACGAAACGATGTCCTTTAAAGACCTGCGAGAGTTTATCCTTTTTCTTGAGGAGAAAGGTCAACTCAAGCGCATCAGCAGGGAAATCAACCCAAATCTGGAAATGACCGAGGTTTGCGACCGTGCGCTTCGTGCAGGCGGCCCCGCTCTGCTGTTCGAAAACCCGACCAATTCAAAAATCCAGCTTCTGGCAAACCTCTTTGGTACAACCCAGAGAGTAGCGATGGGCATTGGTCAGGAGGATATTGAGGAACTCAGAGAAGTTGGCCATCTGTTAGCGTTTCTCAAGCAACCGGATCCGCCCAAGGGCATTAAAGATGCCTGGCAAAAACTACCCATATTCAAGCAGGTGATGAATATGGCTCCCAAAGTAGTTGAGCAGGCCGCCTGTCAGGAAAATATACTGAGCGGTGACCAAATTGATCTGTCGGTACTACCTATTCAAACCTGCTGGCCCGGCGATGCTGCACCTTTAATCACCTGGCCGCTGGTTATTACCCAGGGACCACACAAAGACCGGCAAAACCTGGGAATTTACCGGCAGCAGGTCATCGCAAAAAACAAGCTGATTATGCGCTGGCTGTCGCATCGCGGTGGCGCTCTGGACTATCAGGAGTGGCTACAGGCATACCCAGGCAAGCCCTTTCCCGTATCCGTCGCGCTCGGCACAGACCCTGCCACAACGTTGGGAGCTGTGACCCCCATACCCGACACGCTCTCGGAATATGCCTTTGCCGGCCTACTGCGCGGCCAAAAAACCGAATTAGTCAAATCTATCAGCAATGACCTGATGGTACCAGCCAATACAGAAATCGTACTGGAGGGCTACATAGATCCTAAAGAATCTGCGGAAGAAGGTCCCTTTGGGGATCATACCGGATATTACAACGAAGTTGAGCAGTTTCCGGTTTTTACCGTTACCCACATAACGCATCGCAACCACCCTATATACCACAGCACTTATACCGGACGTCCGCCGGATGAACCCGCAATACTCGGGGTTGCGCTTAATGAAATTTTTGTCCCGATTTTACAGAAACAATTCCCTGAAATTGTCGATTTTTATCTGCCACCGGAAGGCTGCTCCTATCGTCTTGCTGTGGTTTCCATCAATAAACAATACCCTGGACACGCGAAGCGGGTAATGATGGGTATTTGGTCTTTTTTGCGCCAGTTTATGTACACCAAATTTCTTATCGTGACAGACCAGGATATAAATGTAAGAAACTGGCAGGACGTTATATGGGCCATGACAACACGTATGGACCCAGCCCGTGACACCGTAATAATCGAAAATACGCCTATCGATTATCTTGATTTTGCCTCACCAGTCGCAGGCTTAGGCTCAAAAATGGGCTTCGACGCAACCAATAAGCTACCGGCTGAAACCAGTCGCGAATGGGGCCATCCTATAAAGATGTCCGAGGAGATCAAGCAAAGAATTGATAATATCTGGAACGATCTGGGTATTGATTGATCCTATTCGTTAGGGGAAGATCAGAGGGATTTCATGCAGCACCGTTGCAAAGTAAAGTCATTTGAAGCAGCCAACTCCTGTATCTACTGTGTACAGTTACAACCGGAAAATCCCGGTGCAGTTAGCTTTATGGCGGGACAGTATTTGCAAATTATTCTGCCCTCAGGAGAAGCCAGCTCATTTTCAATCGCCAGTTCACCCAGAACGCCCGATCTGATCGAGCTTAATATACTTGAAACACCAGACCAGGCCTCGTCAAAACGGGTTCTGGAGTTGCTGCGTAGCGAACATCCTATCAACGTTGAATTACCATTGGGCGACTGTTACCTGCCAGAGCAACTGGCTATTACGCCAAAAGTACCCATTATATTAGTAGCCGCAGGAACCGGGTTTGCTCAGATGAAAAGCATGCTCTATGAAATATTTGCCCGTGACCTGCCCAATCCGGTTCATCTTTATTGGGGTAATAAACAGGCTGCGGGGTTCTATCATACCGAGCTGCTTCAAACATGGCACCAGAAGCACCACAACTTTCATTATCATCTCGTGGTCAGCGATGCGCAGGAAAGCTGTCAGTGGCTTGGCCGTGAAGGATTACTGTACGAAACCATTCACCAGGATTTCGCCAGCCTGGATGAGTGCCGACTCTGTATAAGCGGTTCACCTGCAATGGTCTATGCCACTATCGATGAATTATTTAAACATGGTTTAAAGGAACAGCACACCTATTCCGATGTGTTTAGCTATGCTCCTCGAGAGACCTAACCTGCTATTTTGGATATAGAAGCCTGAGCCGGGGACGGTTTGGGTAGTGCGGGCAACCCCTCAGTTACCAAATCAAACCCTTGTTGCAACACATCCGTACTTTCCTGTTCATCCCCAAGATAGCGCAATAACCTGGCCAACTCGGCGTAAACAACCACAGATTTCCTTAATTTAAGACTACTTACCAGATACTCTTTTGCCTTACCCCAAAGCTTATTTCTTATGCTGAGGCGCCCCAATGCCAGCATCAGATCAGGACTATTATTGCGCTCTTTAATCCACCTTTCCGCCGTCAACAATTGGTGCTGACTATCCTCCCCGGCGACCAGTCCAAATGCCTCAACAAGCTGTTCATCCCAATCGGTGTTGATCGATTCCTCCAGCGCTGATACCGCCAGCTCGGCTTTACCCAGTTTTTTAAGCTGGCTGGTATAGGCCATGGTTACTAAAGCATGACGCCTTACTTTCGGCTGAATCTTATTCCAGGCCTTGACCAACTGCGCGACAACCTTGTCATTCTCCGCACTCTTTGGCTGCTCTTTCACCGCACGATCAAGCAGCGAAATGGCAGTTTTGCGTTCCACCTCATCTAATTCCGCAGCAGGCGCAACCTTTAGCTTTCGCAAGACCGGCATTAATTGACTCAAAGCCTCCCAGTCCTCTAATGCCAGATAAACCTGTTGTAACTGCCGACAGACCTCCTTGTGCTTCGGATGAGATTGCCTCACCTGTATTAGTGCGGCCAAAGCCTGTTCATGTTGTCCTGACTCGATCTGAATCTGAGCCTTTGCCAGATCAAGCGCGAGCTTCGCACCCGGCACCTCTTCGGCCGCTTTCCTCAAATATCGGTCACTGGATTGCAGGTCACCATTCTTAAATGCTGCCTTTGCCGCCGTCACAAAACTGACTAGCGGCGTATCAGAGTTTTCAGCGGCCTGATCCAGTTTTTTCTGAGCCAGATTCCAATTTCCCTCAAGATACGCAATTACACCTGCATTGGTTTTACTGAGTGCACGCCTGTGTTGCAGGCTAGAATTCCAACGCTTGAATGTTTCACCACTTCCCAACAATTTACTCACCAGCCAGATCATTAGCAAAACAGTCACAACACTGGCAGCAATTCCGAACAACCCCATCCACAGACTCATTTCGACCGTGGTGTTTTTGAAAGACAGCAACAGATATCCCGGGTCTTCCTGGATTTTCCCTGCCATCCAGACGCTACCCAAAAATACCAGTAGAACCAAAAGAAACAGTTTTTTCATTGAGAAACTCCTGCTCCCGCTGCGGCAACCGGGTCGTTTGTACCAGTAGACTCCGGGATTTTAGACAATGGCTGCTCCGGATTGGTCAAATAGGCTTTGAGTAAAGTCAAAGATCCGGAAATATCAGGAAGCGCGGGCGCTATATCAACCGATTTCAGTTCGGCGATCCCTTCCAGCATCGCTGTGGTCGAGTTATTGAGCTGGAAGTAATCCGTGATCCACTGCTCTGCTTTCTTCAGACTTTGCAAATAAAGTGCTGGTTTACGCTGCAACAGCGCCAATTGCGCCTGCTCCAACATTAATCTCAAATTCTGTTGCACATAATAATGCTGCTCAGGAGGCAGTAATGGCGCCACCGGCTGATCCCTCTGCCTGATGACGACCAGATCGCTTAATCGCTCTAACACCGAATCCAGACTGTAACTATTTTTCGGCATTGTTTCTGCTGCCTGCTCCTGCTGTGGGCTAAGCAAGGGTAATTGCGACAGCTGCTCAGCCAACGCCGCCAGTGTTAGAAAAGTCCCCTGAATGTCCATTTTACCCAAGACTTGCAGGGAGGCTATTTCACTGGCAATCTGCCTGCGAACCTCATGCAGATGAATATCATCCACCTTGACCAGGATGTCATCGGTTGCTTTAAGCAGCGCCAAAACACTTGTATTCTCCTGCTCCATTACCAATCGCTGATTAGCCAAGCGTAATAAATACTCAGCTTCTGCCAGCATCCAACTACGTCGGCTAACCTGTGTAATTTCACCTATTTGGCGTCTCGTATTGGCAATTCGTACGATGACTTCTTCAATAGCCCGCTCCTGCTCTGCCATGCGTTGCTGGTATGAGCGCAAGTCCGAATTAAGGGATTCCGCCTGTTGCTGCGCACTCGCCAACAGTCTGCTTTCAGTGGATTTCACTGCCACCCTGTCCGCCTGCTGATATTGCTCCATTTGCCAGTAGGTGTAGCCTGCGCCACCCAAACCACATAGAGCTAGCAGAAATGCAAGCCAGGCGACTCCACGCCCCTGTTTTTTAACTTTAGCCTGGGACGGAAGCGGATCCTTTAGCAGCGGGGGCGATTGCTTACCCGCTTCCTTGTTATCCTGTTTAGAGCCATTTTGTTCCCTTTTTTCATCCGCCAGCAGGGTTTCTGAATCAACCTTTTCCTCAGCATTTTCTGACGAATTGTCGGCTATGGTTTCTGATGACTCAGCCTTTTTCTCTTCTTTATCTGTCATGATCTGTCTTAATTAAATTTAGTGGTTGTTAAAGCTCATAAATGCCAAGTAGATCCAATCCATCTTGCCACTCAATAACATTAGAGCTCCGCCAGCATCGCTTCATTGGATGCTCCCTCGGCAGTCTTTATCCTGACATAACCCATCGCTTTTGCTTTCGCAGATATCCGTTCACTTGCGGTTACTAAATTTACGCTTATTAGGTTGTCGTAGCAAGGCGCGAGCGAATGATGCATATTTTCAAGAATCTCAACACTAGTAATGAGTATGCGGTCCGGCAAGTTAGCGCCTATCGTTTTCAATATCTGTTCAGCACTATAGTAAATGGGTTTTCTGCAATACAAATCCAGCGTTTCCACCCTTGCTCCTCGTGCGCTGAATTGCTCCTGCAACAATGTGCGACCGCCTTTTCCTTTGAGAATCAGTATCTTTTTTCCCTGCAGCATTTTTAAGCCAGGTAGTGCTAGAAGTGCTTCACTGTCCCAGCCTCGGCTCGGCACCTGCGCAGATATCGCCCTACTAGCCAAAGCGTTTGCTGTTGCAACACCAACCGCGTACCACTCGATATGAAGGGGCAATTGAGGCCAATACTGATCAATTCTCTCCAAACCAATTTTTGCCGCATTGGGACTCACAACGACGATCACATCATAACGATCCAGGTCGATGACTTTTTGCTTCTCAACGCCGATAAGTTCCAACTCTTGAATCTCTATCAATGGCAAAGCAACTACTCTCCCGCCTCTTCGCCGAATTTCCTGTGCCAACTGCTGCCCCTGCAAACCTGGCCGCGTGACTACAATTGATTTGCCTTCAATATCAGGCGCCATCGCTAACTCTCGTTCTGGCTATAGACCTTTTCGAGTATTCTATCGGCCCCTTGCGCCAATAGATCTTTTCCCAGTGACTTACCCAATTGCTCAGCCGAGGTGAAAGCAGCCCGGCCCTCTACCTTAAGTACTGTATCACCATAGGGATCGGCTACTATGCCTCGCATAAAAATCTGCCGATTGGACTCTAATATCGCATGCCCGGCAATCGGTACCTGACACCCCCCCTTAAGTGCTTGATTCATTGCTCGCTCTGCACCGACACACCATGCCGTATTTGTATGATGTAGAGGTCTCAGCAATGCTAACGTCTCAGGGTCATCGGTTCGACATTCAATCCCAACTGCGCCCTGCCCCACCGCTGGCAGGCTTTGCTCAACAGAGAGACGGTCAGCGATTCTATCCGACATACCCAATCGTATCAGCCCGGCTGAGGCCAGTATAATCGCATCGTATTGCCCCTCATCCAGCTTGCGTAAACGCGTATTTACGTTACCTCGCAAAAATCTGATTTCCAGATCAGGACGCAATGCCTTAATGTGACATTGTCGCCGCAGACTCGAGGTTCCCACGATCGCATTTTTGGGCAGTTCATCCAATTTGGCATATTGGTTCGAAACAAATGCATCGGTTGGATCTTCCCGTTCACAGATGACTGCTAACCCCAGCCCCTCGGGAAACTCCATAGGTACATCTTTCATCGAATGCACGGCTATATCAGCACGACCTTCCAGCATTGCTGATTCCAGTTCTTTTACAAAAAGCCCTTTACCACCCACTTTTGCCAAAGGAACATCAAGAATTTTGTCGCCCTGGGTCTTAAGAATAACCAGCTCTACAACCAGGTCTTGATTAAGCTGCTGCAACTGCTGTTTTACATTATTTGTCTGCCATAGCGCCAAGTCGCTGCCTCGCGTGGCAATACGTAATATCTTTTTCGTCATGATCTACCGCTGATTAATACTATTAGGATGGTCTGTTGCGTTATGTTCGGACATTCTTCATGGAATGTAAAGGTAACCGCTATAGGGTTTTTAGAGCTTTTTTAACCTGTGACAGGTGGCGCCGGCTAACCGGAAGCGGTTCTTCCACGCCACGCAGCCGAATTGTGCTTTTCCCGGTGTTATCCCTTAATAACCCTTCAATATAATCCACTGCCACTAAACAATTACGGCGAATCATCAGAAAACGCTCAGAAAACTCCTGTTCGAGTTTTTTAAGCGAATCATCAATCACAATTTCCCTGCCACCACAAAATCCGCAAACGTACTTTTGATCCGCCATAAAATGGCTGACTTCATCCAGCCTCAATAACTCAATTCCGACATGCGTTTTAACCGTCAAATGCGTTCTGGTCTGCGCACCCCTGAGTGCGCCTATCTGCGCCGTACTGAGGCGCCGCGCGTGCCCTAAGGCACTAAGCAAACGCTCTTTGCGTACCGGTTTAAGCAGATAACCAACCGCCTGAACATCAAAAGCACTCACCGCGTACTCATCATACGCCGTACAGAAAACAATCCCTGGAGGCTTGGAAAGCTCCAACATATGTTGCGCTGCCTCAAGTCCATCCATACCCGGCATACGAATATCCATTAGTAATATATCTGGATTTAACTGCTGCGCCAGTTCAATTGCTTCCCGCCCATTCGCAGCTTCCGCCAACACCTGATAATCAGTGCTGGCCTCAAGCATCCGCAGCAACCGATCTCGGGCCAGCTTTTCGTCATCAACGATAATAAGCGTAACCATAGCCAGTCTCAGCCCTTAACCATTACAGCAGCTTCGCAAAAATAATTGATTTCCGTCACAAAAAAGCCATCATCCTGATGTGTTGATAGGCGGGCGCTATCTCCATAACAAGCACGTATTCGATGGCTAATATTCTCTAGTGCAATTTGATTAGAGTCGACCCCCGTGCTCTTCGCACGGCCATCGTAAGGATTGGTAACGGTAATCTTTACCTGTCCATCCCGCATTCCCACTACCACCTTAATTGTTCCACCCTCAGGAAGCGGCTGCACACCGTGGTAAATCGCATTCTCCAATAGTGGTTGCAGCGTCAATAACGGAATAGTCGCCTGTTCCGCAATAGCCTCAACATCCCAATCCACCTGCAATCTATCCCCTAACCGTAAACGCTCAATTCCCACATAGCAGCGACACAGCTCAAGTTCTTCTTTCAGCTTTACTGGGTGAGCGGTGGTCTTCAAACTGGCTCGAAAAAGCTCAGCCAAGTCCTCCACCACCTGTTCCGCCTTGCGAGGATCAGACGCGATGAGGCTGGCTATAATATTCATACTGTTGAATAAAAAATGCGGTCGAATCCTGGATTGCAAGGCCTGTATTCGCGACTCAAGCTCGGCCTGTTCCTGGCGTCGCAGGCTCGCCTGCACGTAAAGATAGCGCAGAACCATCCCCGTCATAATGGCACTGACCATGAGATTTCGCAGCAAGCCTAACCCATCGAAGACAAAGTGCTGAATGCTAAAGCTAGCACCCGCCATCACCCAGTCACCCATTAAAGAGGCGGCTGCGGTGACCAGCATAGTAATCAGATATACAGCTGTAACTGTCGTTGATAGTGATAGTACTGATAACCGCGCCTGCAATCGACAGATCAGTAAAGCGCTAATCAGAACCACCCATTGTACAAATAGAGAAACAAGTGCCAGATACTGCCAGGAAAACTGACGAATGCCGGAAGAGGCTAATACCATCGTCAACACAAAAAGCTCCGCGACCAGCACGAGTACAAACACAGCCCTACCGGCGCAAAAATCGGGTAGAAAAGCGTCCTTTGTATTTACTGCTTTTAACCTTTTATTCTCGGCTGTCAATCTGATATTTTCCAACACTGATTGGGCGGCAGTGCTATAATCCCCGCTCAGAAAACGATCCCGCTAGAGATTTATACACGCTAGCCTTTAAATATAGTCCAGTTTCTTATAAACCGATATGACAAAAAACCAACAAGATACCAAACACAAACCTTGGGGCGGCCGATTTAGCGAAGCAACCGATGCTTTTGTCGAAGCTTTTACCGCATCTGTGGAATTTGATAAACGCCTCTACAAGCAGGATATCGCTGGCTCAATGGCTCACGCACAGATGCTGGAAAAAGTAGGCGTGCTGACAAAAGAGGAGTCCAGACAAATCCAGGATGGATTAAACCAAGTCGCGAGTGAAATCGAGTCAGGCCAGTTTAATTGGTCTGTCAGTCTCGAAGACGTACACATGAATGTAGAGTCCAGGCTAACCGAAATCATTGGAGCAACCGGCAAAAAACTGCATACCGGACGCTCCCGGAATGATCAGGTAGCCACCGACTTACGCCTGTACCTGCGTGAGGAGCTGGACCAGATCGCGGCTGAAATTCGTAGACTACAGGCTGGCCTGCTGGATCTGGCTGAGCGCGAAGCAGCCACCATTATGCCCGGATTCACGCATTTGCAAACCGCTCAGCCTGTCACCTTTGGTCATCATCTCATGGCCTGGTTTGAGATGCTGGAAAGAGATTTTTCTCGCTTGCAGGACTGTCGCAAACGAATCAATGTCATGCCCCTGGGCGCTGCCGCCCTGGCCGGTACGACTTATCCCATCGACAGGGAATACAGTGCCACGCTACTAGGGTTTGATAAGCCTACTGCCAACTCACTGGATTCAGTCAGCGATCGGGATTTTGCCATCGAGTTCTGCGCAGCCGGCAGTTTGATCATGACTCACTTGTCGCGTTTTTCAGAAGAGCTGGTACTCTGGACGTCAGCACAGTTTGGTTTTATTCAATTGCCTGATCGATTCTGTACGGGATCCTCCATCATGCCGCAGAAAAAGAATCCGGATGTACCCGAACTGGTAAGGGGTAAAACTGGCCGCGTGAATGGCCACTTGATTTCGCTACTGACCTTGATGAAGGCTCAGCCTCTGGCGTACAACAAGGATAATCAGGAAGACAAAGAGCCCCTGTTTGACACCATTGATACCTTGAAGGGCTGTCTCCGAGCCTATGCAGATATGGTACCGGCAATAGTCGCCAACCATGAGCAGATGCGCGAGGCTGCTATGCGCGGCTACTCTACGGCTACTGATTTGGCAGATTACGCGGTACGCAAAGGTGTACCCTTTCGTGACGCCCACGAAATCGTCGGCAAAGCCGTGGCCTTTGGCATAGAAACAAATAAAGATTTGTCTGAGCTATCATTGGAAGAGCTGCAGCAATTCTCTGCCATCATCGAACAGGATGTTTTCGATATCTTGACTCTGGAGGGCTCCGTGAGCGCAAGAGACCACCTTGGTGGTACAGCGCCAAATCAGGTACGAGCAGCGATCAAACAGGCCCGCCAAATTCTGAACGGATAGAGAAATCCCCGGTGATCAGACCACTTGGTCTTATCACCGGAGCTATTTATAGAATAGTTTGATGGGTGAGGTTATTGAACTTTTGCAGTCATAAAAGCAACGGCGCTCTTCACTTCCTCGTCGGATAGTCCTGCATTACCACCTTTTGCCGGCATCGCATTTAAACCATTGATCGCACTGCCGTACAAAGTTTCCATACCTTTTGCCATACGCGCTTCCCAGGCTACTTTATCACCCAGCTTCGGCGCACCAGCCACACCCATATCGTGGCATAGCTTACACGCCTTGTCATATACCTGTCCGCCTTGCGCCAAGTCACCACCTGCAGCAGGTACTTCAATAGTGCTTTCTGCCGCCTGTTCAACCATCGCAGGCTTACTTTTCGGTACTGCAGGCTCCTCTTTACCACAACCTGAAATGAAAACAGCCGCTGCCATGATGGGCAAAACAAACGTTTTAATAAGACTTAACTTGTTTACTTTAAGCATGGGACTCTTTACCTTTTAAATTTCTGTGGATAGTAAAAATAATCCTATCCTCTAAGGTTAAAACTATCAAGGTGCAGCAACAGAAGCTTAGCCCCCTATTTACTAAACAAACCCTGCCCCGGGGCTGATTTTTGTTTTCGCTGAGTGCTATGCTTCAAACCGTTAGCCATCACTAAATATCATCAACGAGGTTTATTATGAACTTGGGTATTTCCGGTAAAAAGGCCATTATTTGTGCATCCAGTAAAGGCTTGGGCAAAGGATGCGCCATGGCACTGGCTCGTGAAGGTGTAAAGGTCACCATTTGTGCCCGAAATGAAGTCGCCCTGATCGAAACAGCCACGCAAATTACCCAAGCATCAGGGATTCAGGCCAGCTACGTCGTGGCAGATGTCACGACCAGCGAAGGCCGATCCGAGCTAATTAAAGCCTGCCCAGCACCGGATATTCTGATAAATAACGCAGGTGGACCACCACCAGGCGATTTTCGTGATTGGTCCCAGCAGGACTGGTTTGATGCCCTGAACGCGAATATGTTTAGCGCCATCGAGATGATCCGACTGACTGTTGATCACATGCTCAAAAAGGGTTTCGGGCGGGTAGTCAATATCACCAGCAGCTCGGTGAAAGCGCCCATTGCAGAATTGGGTCTTTCCAATGGTGCGCGCTGCGGCTTAACCGGATTTGTAGCCGGCCTTGCACGACAGCATGTGCGGGACAATGTAACAATCAACAATTTGCTACCCGGATTTTGTGATACTGACCGTGGGCGCAACATTGTGAATGCCCAAGCACAACAACTCAAAATAGATCCCGCAGACTACCACAAGCAGTTTTTAGCCAACTTGCCGGCAGGCCGAATGGGAACACCAGAGGAGTTCGGAGCGACCTGTGCTTTTCTCTGTAGTCAGCATGCTGGTTATATTACTGGACAGAATCTACTCGTCGATGGTGGTCTTTATCCTGGGACTTTTTGAGGGCTACCAACCAAATACTGATGCGTATTTTATGGAATAAACCGATTAGGCGAGCCACAGGAACCTGACATTAAGAATGAGCTCGCCGGGCAGCCTGATAACTTCTCAAGGCCCACTGCGCAAAATCTTCGGGATCGTCAAGCACCGCTTCCGGTGCACGACGATATGACATTTTGAAGATTTTACCCTGCTTGCGATATTCGAAATGAGGCAGCTGCTGCTCATCGAAATAGACATCGATCTCGCCATCGGATTTCAGATAAAGTTCGTCGTCCGCCACCAAGCCAAACATCAGATTATCCAGATAAATACCGAACCCACCAAACATCGCTCTGGCACGCACATTACCCAAGTGATCCAGGTTCTCCAACAAATAGTCAACAAACTCACTCTTTTTGACCAAACAGACCTCCACTATCCTTTCCGCCATCCGTTCCACTACCCTCTGCGACCAATATGTCGCTCCCAGGTATCTCTTTTTTTCTTTTCACTTTTCCTGATCAGCACGTAGGTAGCCCCGACGCCACCATGGTGTTTTTGCGCGCTGTGAAACGCCAATACCTCATCTCTTTGCGGCAACCAAGCCGCAATGCAGCTTTTTAATCGGGCGGGCTCTGCTCGCCCTTCACCTTTGCCATGGGTAATCAGCCCGCAACGCACATCATAGGCAACACAATCCTTCAGGAACCTTAATAACGATTGTCTGGCCTGATCAACCGTTAATCGGTGCAAGTCTAGCCTGGCCTCAAGTTGATAGTGTCCCAGCCGCAGCTTACGAAAAACCCCATGCTGAATGCCGGGTCGCTGAAAGCTCAGTACGGCATGCGGATCGACCTGCCCTATATTTTCCGCAGATAGTGTTGATTTAGATATCTCTGACGACTCCTGGGCGGCGCGGCGTCTCTCTATCAAACCGGGCGAATCCGAGCGAGGTCTCTTTAACAGCACTTTATCAGAGGCAGGAATAGGCTCAACGCCGTCCAGTTCAGCTTCAAATACATCTTTATCCTCTATACTCACTTGAATACTCTTTTTGAAATAAAGTAGCTTTATGGTACCGACCAATAGCTAGTATAACCTCGGTTCCTCCATTTTATAATTTCAACTACCCGCTATTGAGATCATTTTTTTCTTTGGTTTCCCGCACGCAACTATTAGCTATGATATTCAGGCGGCCAGACAGGATACGCTTTGTGCGCTAATAACCCTTTTCCACCCACCACTACCGTAGGAAAGCTCCCTCCTTCGCGCTATACTTGGGCGTTTTACACCAACCGAAAACAGAAACAGATGAATAGACTAATAATACTACTACTGATGAGCCTCTTTCTATTAACCGCCTGCGGGCAGAAAGGGCCTCTCTATCTGCCAAAATCAAGTGGTTTTAATTTACCTGTAGCGACAACTGTCGTTAAAGCAACACCCCTCGCATAAAGAAGCGCAGCTTTATTCGTGTGCACTGTGCCTGGGCTTTGCCAACACTTTAGTCACCGCAGTTTATTTTGCGGCGCTTTAACTCTATTACCCATTTATCACTGCTAATTATGGATCATTTTAACTATCGCAACGGCGAGTTATTTGCCGAAGATGTAGCAGTAGCAAAAATTGCTGCTGACTACGGCACGCCTTGCTACATTTATTCCAGAGCTACATTGGAAATGCATTACCAGGCCTATGTAAATGCCTGCGGATCGCACCCCCACCTTATCTGCTACGCCGTTAAAGCCAATTCCAATCTTGGAGTACTCAATCTGCTGGCGAAGATGGGAGCGGGGTTTGATATCGTTTCTGTAGGTGAACTGGAGCGGGTACTGGCCGCTGGAGGGGATGCCAGCAAGATTGTTTTTTCCGGCATTGGCAAACAACCAGCGGAGATTCGCCGGGCTCTCGAGGTCGGTGTTCACTGCTTCAACGTAGAGTCCGAAGCGGAACTAGATTTGATCAATGCGGTCGCTGAAGAAACCGATCAAATTGCCCCTATTTCGTTGCGTGTAAATCCTGACGTCGATGCAAAAACACACCCCTATATTTCCACAGGCTTGAAAGAAAATAAATTCGGCATCGATATTTCCGAGGCTCACTCGGTGTATCAAAAAGCCGCTTCACTGAAGCACCTTGCCATTAAAGGCGTCGATTGCCATATCGGCAGTCAGCTCACAACACTGGAGCCCTTTCTTGACGCATTGGATCGCTTGCTGGTACTGGTTGACGAATTGGCCGATTCGGGTATTCAGCTGTCACACCTGGATTTGGGGGGTGGGCTTGGTGTACCTTATAACGACGAGCAACCACCACATCCTAGCGAGTACGCTGCCGCAATTGTACAAAAACTGGCAGGACACAAGCTGACATTGCTGCTTGAGCCTGGACGGTCAATAGCTGCCAATGCCGGGATTTTGGTAACCCAGGTGACACTGCTTAAGCGTAATCCATTGAAGAATTTTGCGGTGGTAGATGCTGCCATGAACGATTTGATCCGCCCCGCCCTTTACCAGGCGTGGCAGGCCATCATTCCCGTTCAGCCGCGTGCTGGAAATGAAATTCAGTATGACGTGGTAGGTCCAGTCTGTGAAACAGGTGATTTTCTGGGGAAAGATCGGTTGCTATCTATTGAGCCAGGGGACCTGCTGGCGATACGATCCGCCGGAGCCTATGGTTTTACTATGAGTTCTAACTATAATTCACGAAATCGTGCAGTAGAATTAGTAGTTGATGCGGACAAGGTACACATCGTCAGATCACGTGAAACGATACAAGACCAGATCGCACTGGAATCCCTGCTACCTGAATAAATTGGAAGTCCCGCTATGAGTCCAACTGAGGTTAAACTACATTCATGCTCATGAAATTTACCAAAATGCATGGCTGCGGGAATGATTTCATGGTCATTGACCTGGTCAGCCAGTTTATAAAAATCAGGCCACAACTCATCAAAAAGTGGGCTGACAGGCGATTTGGCGTGGGTTTTGACCAACTTTTGATGGTCGAACCACCAACGATGCCAGAAGCGGATTTTCGGTACCGTATTTTTAATGCGGATGGTGAAGAAGTCGAACAGTGCGGCAACGGTGCGCGCTGCTTCGCTCGATTTGTGCGCGACAATAAGCTGACCAAAAAGAAGCATATTAAGGTGGAAACAAAGGCTGGCCTCATTGAACTACATGTGATCGACAAAAATCAGGTACTGGTGAATATGGGAGAACCAAGGCTGCAGCCTGATCAAATACCATTCTATGCTGAGCAGCAGGCGCCCCTTTATTCGCTACCAGTTAACGGTGAAGCGTTGGATATCAGCGCCATTTCAATGGGCAACCCGCATGCAGTTTGTATTGTTGAGGACACAGAGACAACACCTGTTGATACGCTGGGCCCAGTGATAGAGCAGCATGAACGATTTCCACAAAGGGTTAATGCCGGGTTTATGCAGATTCTAGCCCGTGATGAGATAAACTTACGGGTTTATGAACGAGGCGCTGGAGAGACCCTCGCCTGCGGCACCGGCGCCTGTGCTGCCGTAGTGGCCGGACGGCTTCGCGGTTTACTCGACGAGAGAGTAACCGTGCATTTGCGCGGTGGTACGCTTACAATCCAATGGCCTGGAGAAGGGCATCCGGTAAAAATGACCGGACCATGTAAAAAAGTTTATGAGGGGCGTATTTTCCTATGAGCAAGCCGTCTAACAAAGAGCTTGAACAAAGCAAAGGTAATACCGAAACGACTGCGAAAGGGGTGGCGGCCTACCTCACTCAACACCCGAATTTTTTTCAACAGCACACAGAGCTACTTAATAGTTTGCACATTCCGCACCAGGCAACCCTCGATGCAGGAGGAGCTACCCAAACTGTTTCTCTAATTGAACGCCAGGTTAAATCACTACGCGAAGAAAACAAGCAATTACAACTGCAACTAAACAAGCTTATCGGAAACGCCCAAATCAATGATGCGCTATTTGAAAAAGCTCGCAAGCTGGTTTTAAAGCTAATCGCAATCACTAGCCTGACACCTTTAAAACAGATAGTCGAACAGGCCATGAATGATGATTTCGACAGCGATTATTGCCATATGTGGTATGTAACCGAACAGCCAGCGAATGAAGCAAAAGGGCAAAAGGAGCTGCGGTTGATTACCGAGAAAGTGGGCAGGTTGACGGCTAAGAACAAGGTTTTTTGCGGTATATTAAAAGAGCCTGAGTGCGAATTTTTATTTGGCGACAATGCCGACAAGGTAGGTTCCGCAGCGGTATTACCACTTTTTTCCGACAAACGACTGATCGCTATTCTGGCAATTGCCAATCAGGATGAAGCCTACTATCGCAATAATATGAGTACGGATTTACTCAATCATGTCGGTCAGGTCATCGCGCAAATCATTGCCAGATTTCCGCTAAGCAATTCGCAATAACTCCTGCAACAGCAGGTAACGGTAAATGCGCTCAATTAAAGCCATTACTTTTGATCTGGACAATACGCTTTGGCATATTAGTCAGGCCATTCCCGAGGGGGAGCGACGAACCTTTGCCTATTTAAAACGTCACTGTCCTGATATCGAAGCGCACTACGACATTCCCTCCTTGCGCCAGCTGATGCTCGATATCCTCAAGCAACAACCATCGCTCACCCATCAAATCAGCCGCTTACGAAAATTAGCGCTGGGCCAGGCCATTCAAAAGAGCGGTTATTCAAATGAATTGGCTCAACTGCATGCGCAAGCCGCATTCGATCTTTTTATGGATGCGCGACACGAAGTGGTTTTATTTGACTACGCCATAGAGATGCTTGATGAATTGCACCAGCATTATCAATTAGGTGCTTTAACCAACGGTAATGCGGATATCAACCGTCTACCGGTAAAACCTTTTTTTGATTTTTACTACTCCGCAGAGCAGGTATTAAGCAGCAAGCCAAATCCTGAATTGTTTCAGGCTGCCTTGTCCCACACCTCTTTAACACCCTCCCAATGCATTCATGTCGGTGACCACTGTGAGCATGATATTTTTGGCGGGCAACAGGCCGGGTTTTATACAATTTGGGTTAATACTGACAGAAAACCATGGCCTCAGGAGTATTTACCCGCAGACGCAGAAGTCCACTGCCTCAGTGAAATACCAGCGGCTATCTCCGATATTGAGACGAGCATTAAGCATAGATAACCGTCAATCTTTCAGATATTGAACGGCCATGGTGTCTTGATAAGCGGACGATATAAAAGGTCTTCTACTCAACCCTGGAAAATACCAGATCCCATACTCCGTGCCCAAGACGCTCACCGCGTTTTTCAAATTTCGTTACCGGCCGATAAGCCGGTTTTTCTGCAAAAGCCCCTAATGGCTGTGTATTCTTCCAACCATCCGTTGTTTCTAGCACTTCCATCATCTGCTCAGCATAGTTTTCCCAGTCAGTTGCAGCGTGAAAAACTCCCTCTATGCGGGTTTTCTCTTTAACTAAAGCCATAAACTGCGGCTGCACAATACGCCGTTTGTGATGCTTTTTCTTATGCCAGGGATCTGGAAAAAACAGCTGTACCCGATGCAGGCTGGCATCAGGAATGCAATGTCTTAACACCTCAACCGCGTCATCACAAAATACCCGAATATTGTTCAGCTCATGCTCAGCGGCCAGCTTTAACAGCCTGCCCACTCCAGGCCTATGTACGTCGATACCAATGAAGTTCTGTCCGGGCATACTTCTCGCCATCTCTATCAGCGAATCACCCATGCCGAATCCAATCTCCAGGATCACTGGTGCTTCACGCTCAAACAACTCTGTGAAATCCACCATACCCTGTTTAAGATCAACACCGTAAGTCGCCCATTGCTCCTGATACGCTCGCTGCTGGCTATTAGTCATTCTTCCAGCACGCAACACAAAACTGCGAATGGTACGTTTTTTTATATCACTTGATTTGCTCTCGACAGACATTCTAAGCTAAACCACCCTGTAAAAAGCGTATGCCAACAGCAACCAGCCCGTAATAAAAGCAAGGCCTCCAATTGGTGTGATTGGACCAAATATCTTTATTTGGGTAAACGCCAGCGCATATAGACTGCCACTAAAAAAAAGAATTCCTGCCACAAAGAGTGCAGCTACGTACTTGAATAGCGAGTTGGCCGGAAAAAGGTATATCATCAGCCCCACCAGCAATAACGCCAATGCGTGAATCATCTGATACTGCACCGCTGTATTGAATGCGTTTAGTGAGTTTTCATCCAGTTTAGTGCGCAAAGCATGCGCACCCAAAGCACCCAGCATGACAGCAATTCCAGCTGCCACGGCTCCAGTCATTAAAAAAAATCTACTCATGAAAGTATCCCCAAATAAAAAAGCCGCCGGATTGAACACCCGGCGGCTTTCAACAAAGACGGTCTGGTTTAGCTTTCCATGGCCACCTTGATTTTTTTCATGGCATTTTTTTCCAGCTGGCGAATACGCTCTGCAGAAACATCATATTTGCCCGCCAGGTCATGTAACGTGGTTTTCCGCTCAGACAACCAACGCTGATTTAAGATATCTTTGCTGCGGTCATCCAAATGCAGCATTGCTGCGGTAAGTCTTTTATGCGAATCCTCAGCCCAATCCTGAGCTTCCAATTGCAGCACCGGATCTACTGACTTATTTTCCAGATAATTGGCTGGTGCCTGATAAGCCGAGTCGTCATCTTCATCCGCAGGCAAATCAAAAGAGGTATCGTGCGAGCTCAATCTACCTTCCATCTCTCGCACAACACGTGGTTCGACATTAAGATCCTCAGCAACTGACTGCACTTCTTCATTGGTCAGCCAGGCTAACTTCTTTTTAGCACCACGCAAGTTAAAGAATAATTTTCGCTGCGACTTGGTTGTGGCAACCTTTACGATACGCCAGTTACGTAAGATAAATTCATGCATTTCGGCTTTAATCCAGTGCACGGCAAAAGACACCAGACGCACGCCTTTTTCCGGATTATATCGCTTAACCGCTTTCATCAAGCCGACATTACCTTCTTGAATCAGGTCCGCCTGAGAAAGGCCATAGCCTGAGTAACTTTTTGCAATATGCACCACAAATCGAAGGTGAGACATAATCAGCTGTCTCGCCGCGTCCAGATCATCTTGGTAATACAAGCGCTCGGCCAGCTCACGTTCCTGATCTACTGTCAAAACAGGGATTCCGGACACACTGGTAATATAGGCCGATATATTGCCCCCAGGCGTCACATTATCCAAAGTTCGTAAGTAGTTCATTCATTTACTCCAATTACAAGGGACGGAAATATTAACATCGAATGTTAAGAGTTCCAAGTATCACGAAAGTTCCTTTTATCGCTTATCGTTATAATAAATCTTTTATTTAGACTCGACCACCCGAGTCACCTACATTTTCACCTGCTCGCGCAGGCTTTACCCTTTTAACCCGGCTCGATGTCGCTCAGGTGCCGTCCAACCGCTATCCATGCACCCATCCAGCCCAAGGCTGCACTCAGACACAACAGTATCAGTGTAGCACTGAGATCCAAACCCGCCAGAGTAAATCCGCTACTATAACTACTGACTAGCTCAGCAACGGGGCGGTACAGCCAGAAGAGCACCAGATTAATCATCACCCAGGCCAGCACTCCGCCGCCAATACCATACCAGATGCCAGTGTACAAAAAGGGCCTGCGCACAAAACCATCCGTACCTCCCACCAGCTTTACGACAACAATTTCTGCTCGCCGACTCTCAATCGCCAATCGAACCGTATTCCCTATCACTAGAAGAACTGCCAACGATAGCACTACACCGAGGATCATCACTGCTCGTTGCCCCAAAGCCATCAATCCATAAAGTCGCTTCACCCACTTAATATCCAGTTCCGCCTGATCCACTTCAGGCATCGCTCTCAGATCCTCCAGCAACACCTCTGTTGCCGCAACCGATCCCTGCGTTGTCTGCGGATAAACCACGATAACCGCAGGTAAAGGATTTTCACTCAGATATTCCAACGCCTCACCAAAACCCGATAAACTTCTAAACTCAGACAACGCCTGTTCAGGTGAAATATACTGCACTTCCTTTATATCCGGCCGGGTTTTCAAACTTTTACTTAACGCTAAACTTTTCTCCGGCGCCAACCCCAAGCTAGTGTAGACTGAAATCTGCGCGGTTCGATCCCAATCGCTACTCAACTGCTGGGCATTCTGTAAAAACACATATAGTCCCGCAGGCAAGGCCAGCGCAATTGCGATCACCGACCAGGTCATTAGGCTGGCCGCTGGCGTACCTAACAATCGCGTCAAACTGAGCAACGCAACATCTCTGTGATTGGACAGGTAACCTCGGACACGCTGATATATCTTTTGAGGTGCCTTGCGAACACGAAAATCATTTCTGCGTCGCTCCAGGTGGCCTGGCAACTGGTTTCTCGGAGCCTGGCGTCTCTCGGATTGCCGGTTACTATCCATACCGCGTACCATCATTAATCAGGCGTCCTTTGCTCAGCGTTAAAATCCGGTGATTGAGCCTGGCAATTAACGAAAGGTCATGAGTCGCCACCAACACTGTTACGCCCACCTGATTGAAGTGTTCGAATAACTGCATGATTTCTGAAGATAATTTTGGATCCAGATTACCAGTCGGCTCGTCAGCCAGTAACAACGCAGGCTTGTTGACTACTGCCCTTGCGATACCTACCCGCTGCTGCTCACCACCAGACAGTGCCATTGGGTTTAACTTTTCTTTTTTCAGCAACCCCACTTTATCGAGCGCCGCTCGAACCCGGCGACCAATATCTCGCGGTTGTGCTCCTGCAATTACCAACGGCAAAGCAACGTTATCAAACACTGTGCGATCAAAAAGTAATTGGTGATCCTGAAATACCAGACCAATGTTGCGTCGGTAATAGGGTATCTGGCGACGCTTAATACGTGTTAGGTTCTGCCCGGACACCACAACCTGTCCTCGGGTGCATCGATCCATTAACATGATCAATTTTAACAAGGTGCTTTTACCCGCACCGGAATGCCCGGTCATAAACGCCATTTCACCGTCAGCCAGATCAAAGGTAACCTGGTTCAGTGCATCGTGACCGCTTTCATAACGCTTACTAACCCTGTCAAAGGTGATCATGGCGCCTTTTTCCATTAGGAATTGCTGGCTACAAAAATAATGAATAATTGCTTAAGCAAAGTACTTTAATAAAGTGCCGTAATTATGGTTAATCAAACAGGGCAGAAACAAACTGCTCTGCATCGAAGGGCCGCAAGTCTTCTATTTTTTCGCCCACTCCAATAAAGCGAATCGGGATGCCCATCTGCTTAGCCACGGCAAAAATAACTCCCCCTTTCGCTGTACCATCTAACTTCGTCATGGTAATACCCGTAACGCCGACCGCTTCATTGAATAACTTGGCCTGGCTTAACGCATTCTGTCCGGTTCCTGCGTCCAGAACCAGCATCACTTCATGAGGCGCACGCGGATCCAGTTTAGCCATGACTCGTTTAACTTTAGTGAGCTCGGCCATCAGATTATCTTTATTTTGCAAGCGCCCCGCCGTATCTGCGATAAGAACATCTATACCACGAGCACGCGCGGATTCCAGCGCATCATAAATTACCGAGGCGCTATCGGCACCGGTATGCTGTGCAACCACGGGCACCTGATTACGTCGTCCCCATTCTTCAAGCTGCTCTACTGCCGCCGCTCTAAAAGTATCACCTGCAGCCAGCATAATAGACGCTCCTTCGGCCTGGAATCGCATGGCAAGCTTGCCAATGGTGGTCGTTTTTCCAGCACCGTTAACTCCCACCATTAGAATGACAAATGGCCCCTCCTGACTGTCCCACTGCAAATGCTTTGAGCAAGGCTCCAGTATGCGCTGCAATTCAGCCCTTAACTCACCATATAGGAGTTTTGGATCTGACAAGTCTGTTTTTTTAAGTGCCGCAGTTAAGGCCTCGATAATTTGCCGCGTCGCCTCAACCCCGACATCGGCCATCAACAATTGCGCTTCTATTTCTTCAATAACATCTTCATCAATTGATCCCTGCCCCAACACCAGACCAGCCAGGCCTTCAACAAGATTATTGTGGGTACGGCTCAGTCCTTTCTTTATGCGAGCGAATACCGATTGTTCTGGTTCTGGTTCTGGTTCTGGTTCTGGTTCTGGTTCTGGTTCTGGTTCTGATACTGGTGCACTTTCTGTCTGCGCACCTTGCACTTTCGATTCGACTTCTTTCGGTAACGGCTCAACCTTTATCTGCTCACGAAGTACATCACCCGCTACAACCCTTAACTGTTTGCTGTTCCGAGGTTTTATCAATCTCGACTTTAAATCTGCCAACAAAAGAATAAACAATCCACTCAGCAGCGCTAAACCCAGAAATTCCGGGGTAATATCAACCGAAAAAATACTCATAAAAACAAACTAACTCCAACTTCCGTTACTGGCACCACGAAATCTCCTCCATCGCACAGATCGAAGACTATGGCCAACTGCCAAAATGGGCTATCCTACCACCTGCAGAGGGCAAACAAAACTAAGGAGCCCCTGATTAATTCTTTGAACCCTTCGGCTTTGCAGACCGCGGTGCTGATCAGAACATCGCTGACTCTGCAGGGAGCAATAGTATGACGGAGCAACAACCCAGGTTTAGTCGAAAATTTTTAACTATTCTAATGATTATTACAGCGATCGCGATTGCATTACTGTCACGCACCGGCACCCCCCCGGAACCTGAGTCTGGAACCATTAAAAAACAAACAATAGAAACCGATAAGAAGTAAAATTATATGTCGCGCAAAAAACAAAACAGTCCCACATTGCAGCGGCAAAATCGCTTAAGGATTATCGGCGGACGATGGCGAGGGAGGAAGCTAAACTTCCCGGACATCCCCGGTTTAAGACCGACACCAGATCGTTTGCGCGAAACACTGTTTAACTGGCTCAGCCCCGCGCTAACTGAAGCACGCTGCCTTGATCTTTTTAGCGGAAGTGGGGCGCTGGGTCTAGAAGCACTATCGCGCGGTGCTCGATGCGCTACTATTATTGACCAGTCCAGCAAAGCTGTAGAGCAACTGCGACAGAATTTGTCAGATCTCTCCTGCAATTCTGCCGAATTGTTGCAGACTGATGCGCTACAATGGCTCGAAAAGCTTGTACCCGGTCAACTGGAGCCCTACGATATTATTTTTTTGGACCCACCCTTTAATCAGGCAATGGTAGATCCCTGTTGCCAGTTGCTCGAACAAAAACTATTAGTTTCCAAAGGTGCTTATATATATACCGAAACCGAAGCATCCTGGAGTGGAGAAGCACCTCTAACCTGGGAACTACATCGAACAAAAACTACTGGCCAGATCGCGAGCCGTCTTTTTATAGCCCACGAATAGTCACGGATAGTTTGAGCATAGCCCACGAATTGGGTACCATCTCAAGCTAAAACATAATGATTAAAAAAAATCATCGGTAGACTATGTTAAATATGTTAAAAACAGCCATTTACCCCGGCACATTTGACCCTATCACGACGGGACATACAGACCTCGTAGAGCGTGCCTCTCAGTTATTCGATCATGTGGTCGTTGCCATTGCCGCAAGCACAAAAAAAGCGCCCCTGCTAGACCTTAAGCAACGTGTAAAGCTCGCAGAACACGTCCTGTCTCATCTTGAGAATGTAGAAGTTTGCGGTTTTAATATTTTGCTAACTCGTTTTGCCAAACAAAAGAATGCCAACATCATTATTCGCGGGCTGAGAGCGGTGTCGGATTTTGAATTTGAGTTTCAACTGGCAAACATGAACCGCGCCCAGTCACCCGATCTGGAGACGGTCTTTCTCACCCCTTCAGAAAAGTATTCCTACATTTCTTCAACATTAATACGAGAAATCGCCTCACTGAATGGAGACGTTTCTCAATTTGTACATCCCGAAGTGGAAAAAGCCTTGAAAGAAAGGTTCGCGGCAAAAGACTGAAATAAACTGCTGCCCGTTACTTTAACAGACCCGCACAGTCCATCAAAACAGAGCTTACGCTATGGCGTTAATGATAACCGATGAATGTATTAACTGTGATGTCTGTGAACCGGAATGTCCCAACGCGGCCATTTACCCAGGTCCGGATATTTATGTAATTGATCCTGACCTGTGCACAGAGTGCAAGGGGCACTACGATAGACCCCAGTGCGTTGAAGTTTGCCCAGTAGACTGTATTCCCGTAAACCCGGATCACATCGAAACTGAACAGCAACTGCTGCTCAAGTTTCAGCAACTTACTCAGGATTGATCCTGAGCGCGTGATCCAAACAAAAACCACTCCGACAAAATCCAGTACTACTAAACCAAAGTCCAGTACCACTTAACCAATGACAGCAGACCAGCTACCTGTGTTTAGCGCAACTACGCTTTAGAAACTGGTAACTTCTCTATCCGTCTTTTGATTACTCCTGATATCCCGTTTGTTTGCAGCCAAGACACCGCACAAATGTATTTCTTGCCGGTTTAACCACTAGTGTCTCTCCGGCCTGCTCTACATTCCCGCCGAGCAGTGAAATGGGCAAAGTAACTACATAGAGACTAGCTCCAATAACAGTTGTAGCTAGAAATAACGGCCTGGCAACGACCGCATCAGCGACCATCGCACCGCCGCTTGGCTCTTCATCAATTCCTTTTGCATAAGTTGCTCCGGGTAACAAATAGGCCAACACAAGCGTTAACATTAACCCGATACGTCCCAGTTTGGAAATAAGCAGTTTCATAGGATCAGTCCTTTTGTTTTTCGGTAAGTTAATTCAAATATAGCAGCATTTTGATAATTGACTAGGGTTGCCGACGGGCAGTTAACCCAATGATAACGCAATTCAGCATTCTAATGCTGACAATTGCTACAGTATACCGTGCTTCGCTGCCCCAAGCGTATCTCTCTTAGTTTTGCCTGACATTTTATACAATTGCCGCCAGCTCTCCCATATACCTGCAGTGATTGACTGAAATAACCGGGGTTTCCATCACTGTTCACAAAATCGCGCAAGCTGGTACCACCCACACGAATGGCCTCCAAAAGTATTTTTTTTATCATGACGGCCAGGCGTTGATAGCGAACCAATCCTATACGGCCTGCTGAGCGCCGCGGATGAATACCTGCGGAAAAAAGTGCTTCATTAGCATAAATATTACCCACGCCCACAACTACGCGTCCATCCATAATAAATTGCTTAATTGAAACGCTGCGATTTACCGCCTGTTGATAAAGGTAATCGCCGTCAAATTCGGCACTCAACGGTTCAGGCCCAAGATGTTTCAGTAACGAGTGCTGCAAAGGCTCTTGACTGGTCCACAGCAGAGCACCAAATCTTCGAGGATCCCGGTAACGCAGCCTCAAACCAGAATCCAGACAAATATCAATATGATCGTGGGCAGCCACATTCGCGGTTTCATCGACAATACGCAAGCTGCCCGACATACCCAGATGTATGATCAGTGTGCCTGCCTCGGTATTCAACAGCAGGTACTTGGCCCTGCGTCCCACCGACAATACAGTCTGCCCAATGAGTCTGGCTGGCAGATCATCGGCCACCGGCCAGCGCAGGCGCGGCTGGCGCACGATAACCCGGTCTACTTTCCGCCCTTCAATATGAGGCGAAATCCCACGGCGGGTTGTCTCAACTTCAGGTAACTCAGGCATGCTCTTTCATCGACAATAGACCATCTGCATCATGCTAAGGTATCGCCTTAAGATACTCAAGGTCATGCCACCATTGCAACACAAGTACAAGCTTTCGCAGCAACCAATCCAACAATCAACAGACACAAAAAAGCCCAGTTTAAGCTGGGCTCCTGTACAGCTTCACAAAATCGGTCGTTATTTGATTTTGGACTCTTTGTACATCACATGCTTGCGCACAACCGGATCATACTTTTTCATTTCCATTTTGTCCGGCATGGTTCTCTTATTCTTTGTGGTCGTGTAATAGTGACCAGTACCTGCTGATGAAACCAGCTTAATTTTATCACGCATTTTTCTGTTCCTTATCCTGTCTTATGTCCGGCTAAACTTTTGCGCCGCGACCTCGAATATCGGACAAAACCTGTTCGATACCCAGTTTATCAATAATACGCATGCCTTTAACTGAAACACGTAATTTTACGAATCGCTTCTCAGACTCAATCCAGAATCGATGCGTATGCAAATTTGGAGAAAAACGGCGACGCGTCTTATTGTGCGCGTGCGATACATTATTTCCAGCTACCGGACGTTTACCTGTAACCTGACAGACCTTAGACATTACTTTGTCCCTACCTAATTCAAACGATTTTTAAACGATCACCGAGCAGCCCGTTTTCCGGACCAGTCTCAAAGGGGACGCATTTATACCAGAACACCTATTTCATGGCAAGTTATTGAGCAATTATTTAGCCTTACCTGGCACGATTTTAGATTAATCCTCGCTCGGCTAACGACACTACCTCCTGGTCACCCACAATCATATGATCCAGCACTCGCACATCAATAAGCTCCATCGCAGATTTAATCCGCGCAGTTACCGCCCGATCCGCCTCACTGGGTTCGGCGACACCCGAAGGATGGTTATGTGCCAGAATTACGCTGGCAGCATTGTGCTCAAGCGCTTTTTTAACAATTTCCCTGGGATAGACACTGGCACCATCAATGGTGCCGAAAAAGTGCGGAACAAAATGAATCAATCGGTGTTGGCTATCCATATAAAGACAGGCAAAAACTTCATGATGGTAATGGCGCATTGCCGTTCTTAGAAAATCTCGGGTTATCTGTGGACTGGTAAATTCAACCCCCCTGGTGAGCTGCTCCGCCAAATGGCGCTTCGCCATCTCCAGTATCGCTTGCAGTTGCGCGTATTTAGCAAGCCCAAGCCCCGGTTGAGCGCTGAACTGTTGAAAGTTCGCATCCAGTATTCCGCGAATCCCTCCAAATGCCTCCAGCAGTTGTCTCGAGAGGTCTACTGCAGTAACACCTGGCAATCCGGTACGAAGAAAAATGGCCAGCAACTCGGCATCTGATAACGCCTGCGCACCTCTTTCTAAAAGTTTTTCCCGTGGCCGCTCCATTTCTGGCCATTGGCTAATTCCCATAATAACTTCCTTGTTAAGTGGTTATTGAACATCCAACTCCTTCTGCGCCGTCCGGCAAACAAAACACCACATAAGGCTATAAGTAAATGTATAGAACGACAGGGCAATTGTAAATCGGCTATTCTCTTTTGCATTACATAGCTCCAAATGCTTTCAAACTTTTTCAGCAACCTTTGCTAAGGCAATAAGCATTAGCGGCAGTTCCTGCCTTGCAGCTGAAACTTTCAGGCCTCGCGGAGGCATTAAGGAGTTATTCAGATGTTCCCTAGAGCTGTTCTCGGCATCAAAGCAATGGTATCTTAGCGCATATTTAAACAAGTTCATTTGTGGGGACAGATGTCAACGCTCACCAATAAACAGATTATTCTTGGTATTACTGGCGGAATAGCTGCCTATAAAAGTGCCGAACTCGCACGCCTGTTAATTGACAAAGGTGCTACGGTACACGTTGTGATGACCACTGCTGCACAGGAGTTTATTACACCTCTAACCATGCAGGCGCTCACAGGCAACCCTGTGCACACAACGTTACTCGACCCACAGGCTGAAGCGGGTATGGGGCACATACAGCTTGCCCGTTGGGCCGACCTGATTCTTATTGCACCCGCAAGCGCCAATTTTATTGCCCGAATGACACAGGGAAAAGGCGATGATTTGTTAACAACCGTTTGCCTGGCCAGCAACGCACCTGTCGCCATTGCACCTGCCATGAACCAGAATATGTGGCAAGACGCCCATACACAACGCAATCTGGAATCACTGAGAGCGGATGGAAAAATCATCATGGGCCCTGCTGACGGACCCCAGGCCTGCGGTGACGTTGGCCCGGGGCGTATGTTGGAGGCCGCACAAATTGCACAATTGGCGGCCGAACAGTTTGAGAAAAAAGGATTATCTGGCAAACATGTAGTCATTAACGCCGGACCGACCCGAGAAGCCATTGACCCGGTTCGTTACATTTCCAATTATAGCTCAGGGAAAATGGGCTACTCATTGGCAGAAGCTGCCGTTGAAGCCGGTGCAAAAGTCACATTAATCAGCGGCCCGGTTAATCTCGCAGCTCCGGAACGCGTTGAATTAATTAGCGTAATCAGCGCTGAAGAGATGTACCAACAATCTGTAAAACTGGCGCCCAATAGTGACGTTTTTATTGCATCTGCGGCTGTGGCTGACTATCGTCCCGTAAAGGTGGAGCCTCAGAAAATAAAAAAGCAGGCTGACGTGTTACAAATACAACTTACACCGAATAAAGATATTGTTGCTGCCGTAGCCGCGCTTGATAGCAAACCCTTTACGGTAGGCTTCGCCGCTGAAACACAGAACCTTGAAGACTATGCAAAGAAAAAACTAACCCAGAAGAAACTGGATTTGATCGTAGCCAATGATGTATCAAAGGAGGATATCGGCTTCAATAGCGATGATAATGAAGTGACGCTATTCTGGCCATCCGGTCAACGCAGCCTGGACAAGGCCTCCAAGCGACAACTGGCACGCCAAATTATTGAATTTATTTCCCAACAATTGGAAACGACTGACTAAACAATGGAAAAACTACAAATTAAGATTCTCGATCCACGCATAGGAAATGAAATCCCAATGCCCGAATATGCAACCAGCGGCTCTGCAGGCCTCGATCTAAGGGCCTGTATTGATCAGGACACCCCGCTGGCCCCTGGGCAAACAAAACTGATACCTACCGGGCTGTCCATCTACATAGAAAACCCCAACTATGCAGCGATGTTACTCCCTCGATCTGGGCTGGGACACAAGCATGGCATAGTACTGGGCAACCTGGTCGGCTTGATTGACTCAGATTATCAGGGCCAGCTGATGGTATCCTGCTGGAATCGAGGCAATACCGATTACACCATCAAGGTGGGAGAGCGTATCTCACAGATGATCATCGTTCCCGTGTTACAAACTCAATTTCAGATTGTTGATGAATTTGAAACCAGCCAACGGGGTGCAGGTGGCTTTGGGCACACCGGTGCGCACTAGAGTTGGTTTCGTCTAGCGCTTGTTATTTGTTTACTATAGTCAGTATGGTAGGATCATTCGGCACACACACGCCAGCAGGGGGATAAATTGGCAAAACAACAACAATCGGCAATACCCTCCGATATTCGTAAAGCTATTGAACCGGATCAGAGCTTATTTAAATTTAGCGTAATAAGTCTCGTGGGTGCTATCGCAGCATTTGCGATCACTGCTTTTTTGCTCTACACCATGGTGATTAATGGCAGCAACAAACAACTCACGGAGACACTTTTTGAGTCTCACGCCAAATCCTACACAGACTATTTCAATTTAAAAATTGGGCAGCTGCAAAATCAGCTATCGCACATAGCGAGCAACGATGAACTGCTGGACGCCTTACAAAATAGTGATAGCGCCGCACTTTCCGAGCTGGAACAATCAGCCTTGGCAAATATTCCCGATCTCAATCATGTCAAGTTTCTGGTACTTGGAAGTGCGAGCCTGAACCAAGAGCAGTTAAAACTGAGTTTCCCCGAAATTGACATGGTCAACCGTGCCGAAAAGGGAGAAAAAGTCGCCGCGGAAGCACATACCCAAAAGGGTCAACAGCTAGTAAGAATGGTGCAATCAGTGTCCTCACCTAACTCCAGCGCGGGTTTAGGTGTGATTTTAGCCAGTTTCAGTATCGATGCCCTAAAGAATCAACTAAGCAGCTTTGATAGCAGTTATGGCTCAATGCAGCTGGAACAGGTCTTTAGAGGTAGCGATCCTCAACTATTAATCCAAACAGGTGAGGCATTTAATACCGACCAACCTGTTCTTGAAAGCAAACTCCTATCCCCGCACCTAAGAGTTCTTTTTCAGCCTTCAAACAAACTTGCTCAGGAAAATACACTTTCCGCATGGGTTTTTTGGCTACCATTAGCGTTTGCCCTACTCGTTGTAACTATCAGTACACTAGTAGCGTATGTGCAATTACGCAACAGTGTGCGTGGCGACGCCATCACTTTGGTCAATTATTGCCGGGAGTTGATTTCTGGAAGAGCGGGCAAGGAACCTGTCTTCTCCCTCAGTTTATTTCACAGCATGGCAAAAACGCTGGCATTTACAGAGAGAGGCTCACCTTTAATGAGCAACGGTACAGCACCGGATATCGAGGAGGAACCTGAACAAGAGAAGAAATCTCAACCTTCCAAACCCGGCACCATGGAAGTCAGCGACCTGATAGAAGCCGAACTGAATGACGAGGATATTCTCGATCTTGACCTGCCTTCAATCTCAGGGTTTGACAACGATAGTGAAAACGACGAAGAGAAAAAGGAAGATAAGGTCAGCATCGTGAAGGAACCAACAGAGCAACCTCGCGCCAGCATTTCGCCAGAAATTTTCCGTGCTTATGACATCAGGGGCATCGTCGACGAATCACTGAATACCGAAACCGCTTACCGGATCGGTCAGGCCGTTGGGTCAGAAGCCGCTGCTCAGGGCGAGAAATCGATCGTTATTGGTGCCGATGGTCGTCTTTCAAGCCCAGAGCTATGCGCAGCACTGGCTCAGGGCCTTCGCGACACCGGCCGTAATGTCATCAACATAGGGATGGTACCGACCCCGCTGGTGTACTATGCAACTCACAATACCGATGCAAAATCTGGCATTGTTGTAACCGGGAGTCACAACCCTTCAAACTATAACGGCTTTAAAATTGTAATCGCTGGAAAAACACTGGCTAACGACGAAATACAATCGTTACGTGAGCGCATAGAGCAAAGGGACTTTTGTACCGGTGGCGGTATTCTCGAAGATATGGAAATAGTTAATCATTATATCGAGAGAATAGTCAGCGATATCGCGATAGCAAAACCACTCAAGGTCGTGGTTGATTGTGGCAACGGCGTTGCCAGTGTGGTCGCCCCAAAACTAATAGAATCATTGGGATGCGAAGTAATTCCTCTTTTTTGCGAGATAGATGGTCGCTTTCCAAATCACCACCCGGACCCGGGAAAACCAGATAACCTTCAGGATTTGATTGCTGCAGTGGCAGAGCATAAAGCCGACATTGGTATCGCATTTGATGGCGATGGCGATCGAGTTGGCGTGGTTACTAATAAAGGGACTATTATTTGGCCAGACCGGTTAATGATGTTGTTTGCGAAGGATGTCTGCTCCAGAAATCCTGGAGCAGATATTATCTACGACGTGAAATGCACTCGCAGACTGGCTGGCTTGATCAGTAATTACGGCGGCCGCCCCATCATGTGGAAAACCGGACACTCTTTAATTAAAGCGAAAATGAGGGCTACAGGGGCGTTGCTCGCTGGCGAAATGAGCGGACACATCTTTTTTAAAGAGCGTTGGTTCGGGTTTGATGACGGCATCTATAGCGCAGCAAGACTTCTGGAAATACTGAGCTTGTCCACCAGCGATGCTGAAACTCTATTTTTGTCATTCCCGGACGATATCAGCACACCGGAATTGAATATTGAAGTGACCGAGCAAAGCAAATTCAATATCGTTGAAAAATTGCAGGAAAGCATTAAATTTGATGATGCGGAGGTTACTACAATTGATGGTATTCGTGCAGACTTCAATAACGGCTGGGGTTTGGTGCGCGCTTCCAACACCACACCGGTTCTGGTATTACGATTCGGTGCCGAAGATGAACCGTCACTGGAAATAATCAAAGATCGCTTTAAGCAGGCGCTGCTTGCCGTTGAGCCAACCCTTAACATCCCTTTTTAACCTGTTAAGCTGAGCTCCCTTAATCACCATTACCTGAATAAGAAATTCTGATGTCTGAAAATAAAGACTTAAATTTGATACCCAAAATTCTCACAGAGGCGCTTCCCTATATTCAGCGCTTCACCGGAAAAACGTTCGTCATTAAATATGGCGGCAACGCCATGATTGACAAGAAGCTAAAGAATAGCTTTGCGCGAGATATCGTATTGCTCAAACATGTCGGCATTAATCCGGTAATCGTGCATGGAGGCGGCCCACAAATTGGAGCCTATTTAAAAAGACTTAATATTGAATCGCATTTCGTTCAGGGCATGCGGGTCACAGACAGTGAAACCATGGATGTTGTGGAAATGGTTCTTGGTGGATTAGTCAACAAAGAAATTGTCAGCCTGCTCAACTGTAATGGCGGAAAGGCGGTTGGTCTAACCGGCAAAGACGGCCATTTTATTAGCGCAAAAAAACTCTCGGTTTCCCGAAAATCACCAGAAATGGAAGCAACTGAAATTGTTGATATCGGCCATGTAGGTGAAGTCACAAACATTGATTCCCGAGTCGTCGATATGCTGGTAAACAGCGATTTTATACCCGTCATCGCTCCCATAGGTGTCGGGCCAGATGGGTTTTCCTACAATATCAATGCTGATTTGGTCGCCGGCAAAGTTGCAGAAACCCTGCATGCAGAAAAACTGATTTTACTGACCAACACCGCTGGCCTGCTCGACAAATCGGATAAGGTTCTTACCGGACTCGACACCGAGCAGGTCAACCAGCTAATCGCCGATGGCACTATTTATGGCGGTATGCTGCCGAAAATACGCTGCGCATTGGAAGCGGTTGCTAACGGCGTCACCAGCAGTCATATCATTGACGGAAGAGTGCCCCACTCCACCTTGCTGGAGATTTTTACCGACAAAGGTATCGGTACCCTGATCACTAATCAGTAGCTCTTAATTTCAATATTTATCATCGATATTGCTGACAGCAAGCCATAAGCTCGCTAGTATGATTTGAGCACACAATTTTAGCTGAAGTAAATAGAGTTAATACGGCCCTTTATGACAGATAGTAAACCCTCAAGACGTGAAGTTATTCTCCAAACGCTAGCACAGATGCTAGAATCCAATCCCGGCCAGCCCATCACAACTTCCGCCCTGGCTCACAGCGTTGGCGTTTCCGAGGCTGCCCTGTATCGGCACTTCCCCAGTAAGGCAAAAATGTTCGAGGCATTAATCGAGTTTGTCGAAGAAACTCTGTTTCCACGAATAAGCCTGATTATCAAAGAAGAACAGAGTGTACAACTTCGCTGCGAAAAAATTCTGCATCTGGTACTTACCTTTGCCGCTATGAATCCCGGTCTCTGTCGTATTCTGATGGGGGATGCGCTGACCGGAGAACATGAGCGTCTTCGTATCAGAGCCGCGCAGGTTTTTGAACGTATTGAAACACAGTTGAAACAGGTACTGCGTCAGGCTGAGATCGAAGAAGAGGTCTTTGTCGACCAGACCATTAGCGCAGCCGCTAATATGCTGCTGGCCTGGGTTGAAGGTCGTATCATTCAGTTCGTGCGTAGTGGCTTCCAACGCCCACCCAACCATATGTGGCAGGAACAATGGACACTTTTGTCCGGCAACCTGTTTAGAACTGAAAAATTCAGTCCATTCAGAGGCGCTTAGCCCAACTCACCAAGCAGGTACTTGAGTCTTTTAATATCTTCCTGAAAGGCTGCACGCACCTGCTCCTTTTCAGTCTCTTTTGCACTAATTGCCTGCTCTGCATCCTTTATTTTTAATTCCAGCGTATGCAGCGTTTGTAGAATTTTTTCCGGGATCGTTTGTCCCGTTCGCTCTAAATTTGCCGCCTGCCCCTGCAAATCTGCCACTTTACTCTTATAGGAAATAATATTCCCTTTCTGTATCTCGATGAAGTTATCAAACTCATCAAGCTTACGCTTGCGTACCCTCTCTACATCTTCCGGCACACTGTAGTATCGCAGCAAAGCCTCATCCTTTGACCTTTGCAATTCGACTTGGTGGCGTTGTTCCGCCTCTTTGAGCATCTTCGCCGCCCGCTCATCCAGAATATTTTTTGGTAGCACCACATCCACTACGCGCCCGCGATCATTGAGCACTTCATAACCATTTACAACAAACTCTGGCGGCACAGAGTACCCAATATGCAGTTCCCCCGCATCGTCACGATAACGATAACTGAAACCGGCGGACCAAGCACTGGCGCTCAAACCAAACACCAATAGGAAAACCCAAAACTGCTTGCCCAAACACTTGCACATAGAAATTTATCTCAACACGAATTAGCGAACGACTCTCTCGGATGACAGCCGTTTATATAGGTTAGCTCAAATTCTGATTCCAGGCAAAAAAGCACAAATTCATCCCGCCACTCCATAGCGATCGCGATATAAATTAACCTGCTCCAAAACGCCAGCCTGATCTGCCTGCCCCTGTAAATATACAACCAAATCATCCAAGTTAATAATACTGACAACCGGAACCCCAAAGTCCCGCTCGACCTCTTGGATCGCTGACCGCTCGCCATCACCTTTTTCTTGACGATTAAAGGCGATAACAACACCTGCAGGCGATGCATTGTTTTCTGCAATCAAGGTCATCACTTCACGCACTGCCGTGCCAGCTGTGATCACATCGTCAACGATCAGCACACGCCCCTGCATGGGTGCACCAACCAAACGCCCACCCTCGCCATGAGCTTTAATCTCTTTACGATTAAACACGTATGGCACGTCTTTATGGTACTGGTTGGCAAGCGCCACGGCTGTTGTCACAGCTAGTGGAATACCTTTATAAGCTGGCCCGAGCAGCACATCATACTCAATATTCGACTGTTCTATAGCCGCCGCATAGAATTCGCCCAGTTTTGCGAGCACTGCCCCTGAATTGAACAAACCGGCATTAAAAAAGTAAGGACTGATCCGCCCGGATTTCAATGTAAACTCACCAAACCTCAATACCTGCTGCTCAAGTGCAAACTCAATAAAAGCCTGCTTAAAATCCTGCATTATTGATGCCTCCTATTCAGACAATGCAGCTTTTTGCAATTCGATCAACTGAGAAACGCCGGTTTGCGCAAGCCTTAGCATTTCCTGCAGTTCGTCACCACTAAAAGTACCGTCCTCAGCCGTCCCTTGTACCTCAACGAAGCCCCCCGCGTCGGTCATGATCACATTCATATCAGTCTGTGCATTAGAGTCTTCAGCGTAATCCAGATCCAGAACAGATTGCCCCTTATATACACCCACCGACACCGCAGCGATCATGTGCTTAATGGGGTTCTCCTTAAGTTTACCCTTGGCCATCAGTGCATTAATGGCGTCAGCCAGTGCAACGCAAGCCCCTGTTATTGAGGCGGTGCGGGTTCCACCGTCAGCCTGTATGACATCACAATCAAGCACAATGGTATTTTCACCCAATTTTTTCAGGTCAATCGCAGCCCTTAAAGACCGTCCGATAAGCCTTTGTATCTCAACTGTTCGACCACCCTGCTTCCCGCGGGCAGCTTCACGCCCCATCCGAGAACCCGTGGAACGTGGTAACATGCCGTATTCGGCTGTCACCCACCCTTCTCCTCTTCCCTTTAAAAATCCGGGCACGCCATAATCAACGCTGGCAGTACAAATCACTTTGGTATCACCGAATTCGACCAATACCGAACCCTCAGCATGTTTGGTATATCGACGGGTTATATTAACGGGTCTTAATTGATCGGCTGATCTACCACTTGGTCGCATAGCTTTTCCTAATTTTGATTGGCATAAAATGCAGCATTATAACCCTTAATCCCTGTATAATGCTGCAGGATTTTAGGTGGCATTATGTGCCCGTAAGCCAGGAGATATTGCATGACAACCAGCATGACCGCTTTCGCCAGACAAGAGGTACAGACTGACTGGGGCGTCCTTATATGGGAAATTCGATCAGTTAACCACCGTTATCTGGAGATGCATTTCAGGCTTCCTGACAATTTCCGGGATCTGGAACCCGTATTGCGCGAGCAAGTCAGAAAAAACCTGGCAAGGGGCAAAATTGAGTCCACCCTTTACTATCGCAACAACCAAAAAGAAAGCGACAATTTGAGACTAAATACAGACCTTCTCAACCAGCTAAGCTGCACTCTTAAAAAGGTTGAAGAGCACGATATTGAGACGCAAAGTGTCAGCGCCCTGGAATTGCTGCAGTGGCCTGGCGTACTGCAAACCGAAGAAGTGGAATATGAACAAATCAAACTAGCCGCCACAGAGCTCTACCGGCAAGCATTAGAGCAATTAACTGAAATGCGGTCTCAGGAAGGGGCGGCGCTCGCCAAGCTTATCACGCAACGGCTAAATAGAATTGCCAAGGTAACTGCGGAGGTTAGACAAGCAATACCTGAAATTTTGCAGCTGCAGAAAGATAAATTGCTATCCCGTTTTGAAGAGATCAAAATTGAGCTGGATCCTTCCCGGATCGAGCAGGAAACGGTGTTACTTCTCCAAAAATATGATGTCGACGAAGAGATGGATCGATTGGAGACGCATGTCAAAGAGGTAAAGCGTACATTGAAAAAGAAAGGTGCTGTCGGCCGGCGTCTCGATTTCCTGATGCAGGAACTCAACCGCGAAGCCAACACACTTTCTTCAAAAGCCATCGATACCGACGTAACGCAGGCGGCTGTAGAACTCAAAGTCCTTATAGAACAAATGCGTGAACAGATACAGAATCTAGAGTAACCGGGCAGCTCTCATTATGACTAAAAGCAGAGGAATCCTTTATATTATTTCAGCGCCGTCAGGAGCCGGGAAAACCAGTCTCGTGAGGGCACTCACCGAGCAGGAACCCTCCATCCAGGCTTCCGTTTCCTTTACCACAAGGGAAAAGCGGGGAGGCGAGCGGGACGGCGAGCACTATAATTTTATTAGTAAAGAGCAGTTCGAAGAGATGCTCGAAAAAGGAGATTTTTTAGAGCATGCAAATGTTTTCGGCAATTATTACGGAACCTCCTGCTCATCAGTCGAGACGCTGTTAAGTGCCGGCCAGGATGTAATATTGGAAATCGACTGGCAAGGTGCTGTTCAGATAAGAAAGCTCCAGCCCGAATGCATAAGTATTTTCGTTCTGCCACCGTCAAAGAAGGCTTTACGGGAACGTCTTGAGGGACGCGGCCAAGACGCTAAAGCCACTATAGACAAACGTATGGCTCAAGCCGTCAACGAAATGTCCCATTTTGCCGAGTATGACTATTTATTGGTCAACGATGACTTTGATGTGGCACTTGATCAGCTGAAAGCGATTATTCTTTCGAAGCATCTGGCCATTCAATCACAGGCAAATACTTTGATAGAGCTACTGAAAGAGTTGTTAGCCATTGACGAAACAACTATTAATTAAGTAAACTTGCGCGCTCAATTTATAAGGCCGCATTACTAGCCTGTAGCATCAAGTCGGGACTTAAACAGATGGCACGAATTACTGTAGAAGATTGTTTAGATAACGTTGAAAATCGTTTCGAGCTGGTGATGGTGGCTACCAAGCGTGCGCGACAGATAGCGACTGGCGGCAAAGACCCAATGGTCAACGAGGATAGCGATAAGGTGACCGTGATAGCACTACGTGAGATATCCGAAGGTCTAGTCACGAATGCGATATTGCACGGTCGCGTTGAGTTTGAAGATGCTGCTTCTGTAGATATCGACACTGAATCTCTAGCAGCCGAGGCTTTTGAGTTCGAACAGGAACTGGTAAACCCGGAAGAGGTTACTGAAGACAATGCCTCAGATGAAGGCGAAGAAGAATAAATTCCGACGAGCATACTGCCTGTAATTTCGCAGGCAGCATACCCAGCTCACCGCCTGCAAAATAATATTTCCGTACAAACTCTGGTAAATTCTACCGCCCTTTGATAGTTTCAAGAAATATCCATTGTTAATGGCTGCATTAATCATTAACCCTGTGTTTTTTGGAGTATTTCTTGGTATCCATACATGACTTTTCCTGTCGTTTAGACAGCTATTTAGAGCCGGATCAGATCAATCTGGTCAAACGTGCCTATTTTTATGCCGAACAGGCACATGATGGACAGTTTCGACAAACCGGTGACCCCTATATAACTCACCCACTGGCGGTAGCGAATATACTCGCCGAAATGCAAATGGATCATCAAAGCCTGATGGCGGCAATGCTACACGACGTCATAGAGGATACCGGTATTGGCAAGGGGGCTCTGGTCACCCAGTTTAATGATACAGTCGCTGATCTGGTCGATGGTGTCAGCAAATTAACGCACCTTGAATTTGAGACCGTAGCTGAAGCACAAGCGGAGAATTTCCAGAAAATGGCCCTTGCCATGGCAGAGGATATTCGAGTCATACTCATAAAACTTGCTGACCGCCTGCACAATATGCGTACCCTAGGTGTGCTAAGCCCGGAGAAAAGGCGCCGTATCGCGCGCGAAACACTCGATCTCTATGCCCCGATAGCAAACCGCCTGGGCATGAATGACGTGCGAGTGGAGCTGGAAGAGCTTGGCTTTAAAGCGATGCACCCCATGCGTTCTGAACGAATCGCCCAAGCTGTAAGACGCGCCAGGGGTAATCGCAAAGAAATTGTCAGTCAGATCCAGTCAGTATTATCCAATTTCCTGGAACAGGAGCAATTACCGGGAGTCGTGATTGGCCGCGAAAAACACCTGAACAGCATTTACCAGAAAATGAAGGTCAGGGGGAAATCCTTTATTGATATTATGGATGTCTATGCTTTTCGCATAGTAACGGACAGCGTTGATAGCTGTTATCGAATTCTGGGCGTAGTGCATAATCTGTATAAGCCCGTTGAAGGTAGATTTAAGGACTATATCGCTATCCCGAAAAGCAATGGCTACCAATCATTGCACACGACGCTGTTCGGGATGCATGGTGTGCCCATTGAAATCCAGATTAGGACCCGGGAAATGGAGGAAATGGCCAATAGTGGCATAGCCGCCCACTGGTCCTATAAAAGTAATGAAAGCAATAAACACAGCCATGCCCGCGCCCGTCAATGGATCAAGGATCTTCTGGAGATGCAGCAGCGCGCAGGTAATTCTCTGGAGTTTATTGAAAACGTCAAAACCGAACTCTTTCCTCACGAAGTCTACGTATTTACACCCAAAGGTGTCATTTTAGAGCTACCCGTGGGTGCCACACCGGTCGATTTTGCTTACGCAGTCCATACCGACCTGGGCAACACCTGTGTTGCCTGCCGCATAGATCGAAGACTCGCACCACTGAGCACAACACTCCAGAGCGGGCAGACCGTAGAAATAATTTCCGCACCTAGTGCCCGGCCTAATCTCGCTTGGTTAAATTTTGTCCTTACCGGAAAAGCAAGAGGCGGGATACGGCACTTTCTCAAGCACCAAAAAGAGTCCGAGGCGGCATCTCTCGGAAAGCGCCTGCTAGAGAAGGCGCTATTGGAAATGGATATATCAATGGAGCAATTGGAACCATCTCAAATTAATCGTACCGTTGAGTATATTGGTGCGGCCTCAATTGATGAAGTTTTCGCCGATATTGGCCTGGGCAAACGCATGGCCTATGCGATAGCGCGCCTGTTTATGGATGCAGATTCTAATCAGCAACTGGAAGCCGGCACAACTTCTAACTTCACAATCAAGGGAACGGAAGGCATGATCGTGAGCTTTGCCAAGTGCTGCCACCCTATACCCGGGGAACCCATTATAGGCCACCTTAGCGTTGGCAAGGGAATGGTAATTCATCGCGAAACCTGTCATAACATTAAAGAGATCAGAACCAATCCCGAAAAATGCATGCTGGTCAACTGGGATGAACACATACAGAGGGAGTTCAATGTCGCCTTGCGGATCGAGGTCATTAATCAGCGCGGCATCGTGGCCACCATTGCGACTATTGTGACCGCCGCAGACGCTAATATTGAGAAAATTAGTATCGAGGAAAAAGACGCGAAAATGAGCCTGATCCATATGGAAATCTATATCAAAGACCGCTTACACTTGGCGCGGGTAATGCGTAGAATCCGTAATAACAGCGCTGTGAACCGCATTACACGTGCAAAAAGCTAGAACACAATTTTATAGAACAAAACATCAACTAATCAGGAAAGCTAATGAGTAATCGCTCAGTGATTTCGACCGCTAACGCTCCACAGGCAATTGGCACCTACTCGCAAGCCATCAAGGCTGGCAATACCGTATACTTATCCGGCCAAATCCCTCTAGACCCTGAAACAATGGAACTGGTGGAAGGCATAGATGCTCAAATAGAACAGGTATTTAAAAATCTGTCAGCGGTTGCAGAAGCATCAGGCGGCACACTTGCTGATATCGTCAAACTCAATATATTTTTGACTGACTTAGGCAACTTCGCACAGGTTAATGAGCTCATGGCCAAGAATTTCTCCGAGCCCTACCCCGCCCGAGCAGCCATTGGAATCAACAGTTTACCCAAGGGTGCACTGGTTGAAATGGACGCTATAATGGTTCTCAGCGAATAGATTTTTCTAGAGGCTTTTCAGGTGACGCTGACCGAACTTCGCTATATTGTCACACTGGCAAGAGACAGGCATTTCGGGCGGGCCGCCGAACATTGCCACGTTAGTCAGCCCACACTCAGCATTGCTGTTAAAAAGCTGGAAGATGAGCTTGGCTTAGTAATCTTTGAGCGTATAAAACACAGCATTCGCGTTACACCGCTGGGCCAGCAAGTTATTGACCAGGCGGAGAAAGTGCTAAACGAAGCGTCGGTAATCAAGCGCATAGCAGAATCTGGTAAGGATCCGCTCAACAGTCCATTACGCCTTGGCGCAATTTTCACTATCGGGCCCTATTTGTTTCCGCATTTGATTCCTCAAATGCAACGTCTCGCCCCTAAAATGTCACTTTATCTCGAGGAAAACTATACCGCTATACTCAGAAAAAAACTGATCAGCGGAGAGCTTGATGTGATAGTCATCGCACTGCCTTTTACCGAGAAGGAAGTACTCACGAAGTCTCTTTATGACGAGTCCTTTGTGCTATTACTACCCGAGAACCATCCACTTGCTGAAAATGGTCAGATTGATCGGAATGAAATTACTTCAAAGCAAATGCTGTTGCTGGGTGAAGGACACTGTTTCAGAGACCAGGTACTTAAAGCATGCCCCGGCATTTTGGATTCTTTAGAGGCAGAACCGGACGCATCACCTATCACCGAAGGCAGCTCACTGGAGACCCTGCGCCACATGGTTGCATCGGGATTCGGGATTACCATCCTGCCTCAAACCGCTGCGGGTACGCAGTATTACGCCGAGGGCCTGCTGACCACTCGCCGTTTTAAATCACCGACACCTAGCCGTACCGTAGCGCTTGCCTGGCGCACAAGCTTCACCCGGCCTCAGGTAATAGATGTTTTGAATCAGGCAATACGCGCCTGTCAGCTCAGCACACCCTCTGACAGCTCGTGAGCAACTCACTACCCCTTAATAAGCAGCCAGTCGACTCTCTCAAGGGTGTTGGAAAACAAACCTCTGAACGCCTGTCACGCATCAATATTACCAGCATTCAGGATCTTCTTTTTCATCTGCCCCTGCGTTACCAGAATAGAACAACAGTCACCCCAATAGGCGCATTAAGAGATGGCCTCGAAGTGGTAGTAGAAGGGACTGTTTTAGCCTGCGATACGGTTACTGGCCGTAGACGCAGCCTGTTATGTCGAATTGGAGATCAAACCGGCATCACTAGTTTACGCTTCTTTTATTTCAGCAATGCTCAGAAAAACATGCTGCAAAAAGGAAATAGAATTCGATGCTTTGGCGAAGTTAGACGAGGAGCTTCTGGACTGGAATTCTATCATCCGGAATATAGTCTGATTAACCACAATGACCATGGTAATGGCGCTATCGACCTGGCAGATAGGCTTACTCCTGTTTACCCGCTAACAGAAGGCATCAGTCAAAACAAATTACGCCAGCTTGCCGCGCAGGCGGTCAAAATGCTAGCAAACACAAGTTTGCTAGCCGATCTATTGCCCAAGCCCTGTCAAAATACAAACGATAAGTTCAGTATGGCGGAAACACTGGCTTTTCTCCATGCCCCACCCGTCCACCAAATCTCGGAACAGGAGATCAGAATGCTGGAGCAAAAATGTCATCCACTCCAGCAAAGACTTGCCCTGGAGGAATTGACAGCACACCAGCTCAGTCTTCTGCAACTGCGAAAGCAAATACGCTCCAACCGGGCAAAATCGCTACCACAGGACAACAAGCTGACTAAACAATTTCTGCAGCAGCTGCCATTTCAATTGACCCCGGCACAAAAACGTGTGGCTCATGAGATAGGCGCTGACTTAGCCGACAACAAACCTATGCTCAGGCTTATTCAGGGCGATGTTGGCTCCGGAAAAACCGTTGTCGCAGCAATGGCAGCTTTGCAAGCAGTGGCTGGAGGACAGCAAGTGGCATTAATGGCACCGACAGAAATCCTGGCCGAACAACATTTAAAGAATTTCCAGCATTGGATGGCTCCGCTTAAGCTTAATATCGCCCGGTTAACCGGCAAACAAAAAGCCAAAGAACGCCAATCTCAACAACATATTCTCGATAAAGGGATCGCCCAGATTGCAATTGGCACCCACGCACTTTTTCAAAAAGGCGTGTCATTCCGAAGTCTGGGGCTGGTCATCATTGACGAACAGCACCGGTTTGGCGTTCACCAAAGGCTGGCATTATTGGAAAAGGGGGCGGAGCAGGGCCTCACACCCCATCAACTCATTATGACTGCAACACCTATCCCGCGCACACTGACAATGTGCGCGTACGCAGATCTGGATTGTTCCATTATTGACGAACTACCCCCAGGCAGAAAACCTGTGGAAACCCTTTTGATTAGTGAACAAAAACGCAACCAGGTAATCGACCGGGTGCGTAACGCATGTAATACAGGTACGCAGGTTTACTGGGTTTGCACACTTATCGAGGAATCCGAAGCGCTGCAATGCCAAGCCGCAGAGGCAACAATGGAACTCCTCTCCAGCGCGCTCCCGGAGCTTCGAATCGGTTTGATCCACGGTCGCCTGACCAGCGGCGCTAAAGCAGAAATCATGCACCAGTTTAAAATCGGCGCAATCCAGCTACTGGTGGCTACCACTGTAATTGAAGTCGGTGTAGATGTAGAAAATGCAAGTCTGATGATTATTGAAAACCCTGAACGTTTGGGACTGGCACAACTACACCAGCTTAGAGGTCGAGTCGGGCGTGGAAAAACACAAAGCTATTGCGTACTCATGTACGCCTCTCCGCTATCAGAAAACAGCCGCCAACGTTTAACCGTCATGCGCGAGACAAACGATGGTTTTAAGATAGCAGAAAAGGATCTGAAACTACGTGGCCCTGGTGATGTTCTAGGCACCAGACAAACAGGAATTGCGGTATTTAAAATTGCCGATTTGGAGCGCGACAGCGAACTGATACCTCAAGCACAAAATTGTGCTAAGTCGATCATCCATGACAGACCTGAGCTACTTAATCCTTTGTTAGAAAGATGGCTGGGCAATCAACAGTCATATGGGAAAGTATAGTAATTATCATAACTATTCTGGGAAAATCAGTAATTGGTAGTATACTCAGGATAAAGGACTCCTACTTACAACAAGCCGTATTTTCAGAGTTTATAAACTGGTTTGGCAGGGATGTTGCGCCGACAAACATCACATGGTAGTTGCAATTTCAAGTAGCGAGATTAGTGTTGTGAAAGTTCCAAACCATATCGCCAAGCATATGGAAGAGCTCAACCTTCCATACGAAATTGAACAACAGGATAATGATTTACTGACCTCACGTATTCAGCGCGCCAATGTGAATTCGAAGCTGTTAGCGCGCTGCCTTTATCTAAAGGCTGGCGATCAAACCATCAGATATGTGGGTTCGGTAACCGCGTTATTCAGTATCGACGCCGTAAGTGAGCATTTAAAGAAAAAGTGCTCGCCCTTGTCAATTGAAGAAGAACAAAGTCTAAATGCACGTCAGGGTTGTGAGAGTGTTAACGCAGTCCCAACAACAAACAGCCCAGCTACACTGATAGATGAAGGACTTTTAAAGGCACAGAAAGTCTATCTGCCTTGCGGCATAAAAAATCTGTTTATTGTAGTAAGCGGCGCGGTAGTATCTAAACTTTATGCTGACTGCCCTACACTAAAAGCGGATATCGCTTTACCCAGTCTTGATGATTATGACCAGGGTCTGACACATAACGATATCAGTGATATCCATAATGCAATCCGAGGTTATACTTCCCTCAGAATCAAGAAAGAGCTACAAGACACTTTAAGCATTCCGCCCCTGCCTATGATTGCTCAGCAGATACTGGAACTAAGATCAAACCCATCGGCTGATATTGAGGATCTGGCAAAAATCGTCGGACTGGATCCCGCGCTTGCAGCACAGGTAGTAGGCTGGGCATCCTCCCCCTATTACTCGGCACCAGGGAAAATAAATTCTATTCATGATGCCATCGTACGTGTATTGGGTTTTCAGCTGGTCATGAATCTGGTTTTGGGGCTCTCCATTGGAAAAACGCTCAAGTATCCTGAAGAATGCCCCTATGGTATTAAGTCCTTTTGGCAGCAATCTATCTACTGTGCGATTACCATGGAGAAGCTTAATCGCGCAATCAACAGTGAGCAAAGAGCTTCACCTGGACTCTGTTATCTGATTGGTCTGCTTAATAATTTCGGATATTTGGTGGTTGCTCATATTTTTCCAAACTATTTTCAGCAAATCAACCAACTGCAGCTGGCCAATAGGCACCTTCTATACTGTCATATCGAATTTTATCTGTTAGGCGTCTGCCGAGATCAAATAAGCAGTCACTTACTACAAGCCTGGAAGCTGCCAGCAGAAGTATCCACGGCGCTAAGATTTCAGCACTTAGCTGACTACTCAGGACACCATCATACTTACGCAAATCTGTGCTTTATCACGAAACGCTTACTCAAAGCCAAGGGCATTGGTCAGATACCCTACAGTACTATACCCGTGCATCTTTACGAGCGGTTAGGTCTTGAACCCAATGCAATCGAACAGGTCATGAATGATGTTTTCGATTCTTCCCAGGAAATCGACCAGATGACCAGTCTGTTCGTAAAAAACTAGGGCTTTGTCCAGCTTGGGAAGACAACCGATGAATCCACCTTTATAATGCAGCTCGGTGGAAAGTTATTTTAAATTTAGGTTAAACTTGCTTCATTCCAAACACCTCGCACTCAATCACTGGCACCAGTATAAGCGGTCACCCCTCGCGTCAATTAACACTTCACTGGCTCAATGGCTACTTGATACAAGCTCGCTGACAAAAAGATTAATCGAGGCATCAAAGGGAGCATTTTTTGTTCGAAAACTACAGCAAAACTGGCAAACTCCACATCTATCAGAAGCTCGCTTATTGAATCTAAAGCCCAGCCAGGTAGTGTTGGTCAGAGAAGTTGAGCTTATGTGCATGGGGCAACCCTGGGTCTATGCCCGCAGTATTTTTCCTGTCAGCACTTTAAAAGGCAAGCTGCGTCACTTAAAAACACTGGGCGCTCAAGCACTGCGACAGTAACCGATCCTTATGGGGCAGGCGCTCAAAATTTTACTTACATAAAAAACCAGTCTTAGTCACTGAAGTTTTTTTGCCTCCTCTAGAGCAGTATGCCTGCAAAGTTAGGCTATAATCACCCGGCCACCAAACAAGAATTCACTAACAATGAGCAATTTTCTCCAGTCCCTGCAAGAACAGATATCCGATTATGCTCGCTTAACGCGCATAGACAAACCTATTGGCACCTATTTATTGTTGTGGCCGACTCTTTGGGCACTTTGGATAGCTGCGGAAGGATTCCCCAGCGAACGTATTTTAGTTATCTTTGTGTTCGGCGTCATTTTCATGAGGGCTGCGGGCTGCATTATTAACGACTACGCAGATCGTAAAATTGACCACCAGGTCAAGCGTACCAGCGAGCGCCCCCTAACCACTGGCCGCGTATCGACTGTCGAGGCCTTCACCCTGTTTGCGATACTCATTGTCAGCTCACTCTATCTCGTTCTGCTAACGAATGCGTTAACCATCGGCTTGTCTTTTGTCGCCATTTTGCTCGCAGTCACCTATCCGTTTATGAAACGATACACTTATCTGCCGCAGGTGGTGTTGGGCGCCGCGTTTTCCATGCCGATACCGATGGCATTCGCCGCAGAAACCAATACGGTACCCTTTATAGCCTGGCTGCTCTATTCAGCCAATGTAATTTGGACAGTCGTTTATGACACTATCTATGCCATGGTCGATCGTGACGACGACCTGAAAATCGGGGTTAAATCAACCGCCATACTTTTTGGTGAGGCCGACAAACAGATTATCGGTATACTGCAATGTCTGTTTATACTGAGTTTCTGTGCTATTGGCTATCGTATGGAGATGGGGCACTGGCTATACCTCGGCTTAGCCGCAATCGCGCTACTTTTTATCTATCACCAATACTTGATGAAAGATCGCGACAGGGATCTATGCTTTCGTGCATTTCTGCATAACCATTGGGTCGGCTTTATTCTATTTGTGTGTATTATGCTTAACTACGCCTATAAATAATAAAATGAACTCCTACAGCAACTAAAGTTCGCAGATATAGCACGCAGTATCCAGCATACGGTTGGCAAATCCCCATTCGTTGTCATACCAGCTCATCACTTTGGCATGTCTTCCATTAACTTTGGTCTGAGTCGCATCAAAAATGCTGGAATGAGAATTATGATTGAAATCTATGGACACCAGCGGGCGAGCGTTATAACCAAGCACCGATTTCATCTCACCGTTCGCAGCCAGCTCCATCAGCTGATTGATCTCTTTGGCACTACTCTCACGGCTGAGGTTGAACTGACAATCTATCAGTGAAACATTCGCAGTTGGTACGCGCACCGCCATCCCATCCAGTCGGCCTGCCAACTCAGGCAATACCAACCCTACCGCTGCGGCCGCGCCTGTTTTTGTTGGAATCATTGACTGTGCAGCGGCTCTGGAACGGTAATAATCACCACTTGCCTTATCCAGCAACGCCTGGGCATTAGTGTAGGCATGAATAGTGGTCATAAACCCCTGCTCTATTCCAATCGCATCATGTAACACCTTAGCCACTGGTGCCAGGCAATTGGTGGTACAGGATGCATTTGATACAACCCTATGCTCCGACGAAAGAGTTTGATGGTTCACACCGAAAACCACTGTTGCGTCCGCTCCCTGCACGGGATGACTTACTAAAACTCTGGGCGCCCCCGAACTCAAGTGTGCTCCAGCCTGATCCACCTGTTTAAACTTCCCGGTACATTCCAATACCAGATCAACTGCCAAATCTCGCCAGGGAATGTCCGCTGGGTTTTTCTCGGCATATAGCTGAGTGGCGTGGCCATCAATTACCATCTGATCCGCTTGCAACGCTATATCCGCGTTAAAATAACCGTGTGTTGAATCAAATTGTAAAAGATGGGCTAGCAGTTCGTAATCTGACAGTTCATTGATAGCCACCAGTTGGAACTTCTCCTGTAGACTATTCTCGTGTATTGCTCGCGTTATACAGCGACCAATTCTCCCAAATCCGTTAATACCTATACGTATCATTTTCCCTCCATAAAAATAGAATTATATTAAGTAATAAACAACGGCTTGCTATTGGATCGTTAGTTAGACTGCTTTCGCAGCCAAATGTTTTGCGGCTTGGTGATCAATTTGTCAACCTGCTAGCGAAGCTCCTTTACCCAGCATACCGTTGCACCTGCCACGGCGGCAGGCATAATAATTAGATTTAATAGCGGCACCATTGCTACCAGTAATACCCCGGAGCCAAATCCCAGAGGTGTTAACCGCTGTTCCTGTAACTCCAGGCGCATACGGCCGAATGAGATACGGTTGTTATCCATAGGGTAATCCAGATATTGTATGGCCATCATCCAGGCGCCAAACAAAAACCAAAGCAGCGGGGCAATCGGCGTTATGAAAGGGATTAAACCCAGCAAAAAAAGCAGTAATGCTCTGGGCAGATAATAGCCCATCTTACGTACCTCTCTCACTAGACTAACCAACACTTCTTTAGCCAATGTCCGTGGTTTCTGTCTGGACGGTTCTCCAACCAGATATCTTTCTACCGCTTCGGCCAAAAATCCGTTAAATGGTGCGGCAATCAGGTTCGCCAGAAGGTTAAAAGTAAAGATCACTATAAACAGAATAAAAAGGCCAAAGGTCATCCACAACAGCCAATCGACAAAGCTCAACCAACCAGGCAGCCAGTCCAGGATCGAAACAATCCAGAAGTTAAACTGCTGATAGGCATAAGCGATTATTAGCGAGAACAGGATCAGGTTGATCGTTAGAGGAACGACCACGTAGGGCCATATTCCCGGTTTAAACAGCAAACCCAGTCCTTGATAGAGATACCCCAATCCCCTGAAAATATTACCTTTCATACATTAGTTTCCGCTATGTTATGCTATCTGCAATATTTGCAGCATAGCAAACTGTTGTGCCTCTGGATTAAAATGCCCATTATTAGCTGATGCTGTATATTAATGTTGAGAATGTGAGCGCCAAAGAATGTGGCAAGAATACCCTTTTTTATCAGGCAAAGAAACGCGGAATCAACCCTGCGTGGGCATCAGTGCCTGCCTTAGCGGTGAGCGCGTCAGATATGACGGAACCTCAAAAATACAGCCGGATCTGATCAACCAATTCAGCCCATTGATCACTCTCAAGCCACTTTGTCCGGAAGTCGCCATCGGCATGGGGATACCTCGTCGTCCCATGCAGCTCAATCTAAACAACCAACTGATTGACGCTGTGTATAAAGAGGATCAGGCACAAAGTTTTACCCAGCCAATCAATCAATACGCTGACCTGATTATTGATCAGTACGAACGAGACATAGCAAGCAATAAGCTATGCGGATATATCTTTAAGAGCCGATCACCCAGTTGCGGCGCAGGCAGTACACCGGTTTTTTCTGACGGAATACATGTGCGTTTTGGTGATGGCATCTTCGCCCATAAATTACGCCAGGCCCTGCCCTGGCTGCCCGTAATGGAAGAAGAGGAACTTGAACACCCGCGCTCTCGCAACCGTTTTTTATTTCTTGTCTATTTAATCAGCGATTATCACCAATCGGTAGAAAAGAAAAGCGATGAGCAGGTTTTCTTCGCGCATCATAAAGCGTTAATCAAGGGGTTACCCCGAAAAAAGAGGACTCAGCTAAATTCAGCTCTCGAGCACGGCAATTGCCCCGAGGATCTTATTTATGCTCCTGATTGTGCGCTTACTCTGTTAACTGAATCACTTCAGGAAATCAGTCATCACGAGTTTGAAGAGATCATCACAAAAGCACGCGACACTAAGCCATAAAAAAGGGGGCCTAAGCCCCCCTTTACCAAACTAAGCTTCTTTATCTAAATAGCGCTGGTGCCGGTTTCTCCCGTTCTAATTCGAATTGCCTGCTCCAAATCAAACACAAAGATTTTTCCGTCACCAATCTTCCCGGTATTAGCCGCCTTGGTCACTGCTTCGATCACCTGATCCACCAACTCATCAGCAACAGCTATTTCCAATTTCACCTTCGGTAGAAAATCGACAACATATTCAGCACCTCGATAGAGCTCAGTATGCCCCTTTTGGCGACCAAACCCTTTAACTTCCGTGACGGTAATACCGGTCACACCGATCTCCGATAATGCCTCTCTTACATCATCCAGCTTAAAAGGTTTAATGATGGCATTGACCAATTTCATTCATATTCTCCAACTTTAATTAACCCACCCGTTTAACTTTAGGGCAGCTATTATATCATGATCCCTCGAATGAGTAATGAAGCACTTTATTTAAGCGTGAATTCCGGATAAGCCTCCATTCCGCACTCAGAAATATCCACACCCTCATACTCCTCCTCTTCGCTGACGCGTATACCGATAGTTGCTTTAATAATCAGCCAAACCAGCATGCTCGCCACAAATACCCAGGCAAGGATTGTGAGCATACCCGCTAGCTGCCCCAGAAAGGAGGCTTCAGTGTTGGTAAGCGGTACAGCCATCAGACCCCAGATTCCCACTACGCCATGCACTGAAATAGCACCTACGGGATCATCTATCTTCAACTTATCTAACGCCAGGATCGAATATACCACCAGAACACCGCCTACTACCCCTATCAGTGTTGCTGCAACGGGAGAGGGCGTTGATGGCTCTGCGGTAATAGCGACTAATCCGGCCAGCGCGCCATTGAGCGCCATAGTCAGATCAGCTTTACCGAACATGAATCTTGCTACCAGCATAGCACCAATCAAGCCGCCAGCAGCAGCCGCATTCGTGTTTAGGAATACCATCGCGACCGCATTGGCATTACTAATATCGCCCAGTTTTAGAACGGATCCACCGTTAAATCCAAACCAGCCCATCCACAGAATAAAGGTCCCCAGTGTTGCCAAAGGCAGGTTCGCACCTGGAATCGCATTGACCTGTCCTGTACTACTATACTTCCCTTTTCGCGGCCCAAGCAGAATCACACCGGCCAACGCAGCTGAAGCTCCGGCCATATGAACAATGCCCGATCCAGCAAAATCAGAGAACCCAAGCTCCGACAGGCTATACAATCCAAAGACCTCCTGCCCGCCCCAAGTCCAGCTTCCCTCCAATGGATAGATCAGACCGGTCATCACCAGTGCAAAAGCGAGAAACGACCATAATTTCATGCGTTCTGCGACCGCACCAGAGACGATCGACATCGCAGTTGCAACAAAAACAACCTGGAAGAAAAAATCAGATGCTCCGGAATAGACCGAGTCACCGCCAAAGCCATTTTCGGCAGAAGCCGCAAGCGCTTCCTCTACCAACTTCTCTCCCCCATCAATCCCGCTCAGCAGAAACCCGCCTTGATACATGATCGCGTAACCACACACCAGATACATAATGCAGGACACCGCATACAGCGCCACGTTCTTGGTTAGAATCTCTGTGGTATTTTTAGATCGCACCAGACCTGCTTCCAGCATGGCAAATCCCGCCGCCATCCACATTACCAGTGCACCGCAAATCAAAAAATAAAAAGTATCAATGGCATACTGTAGTTGAAATATATTGTTTTCCACAAAACCTCCGTCAATTCAATTAGCACAGCTTATTTAAATTGGGCTTCGAACCAGCTGCTAGACCGCATCATCGCCCGTCTCACCCGTGCGAATACGTACCGCCTTTTCAAGATCAATCACAAAAATTTTTCCATCACCGATTTTGCCAGTATTAGCTGCTCTCATAATCGCTTCCATCGCCACATCAAGCTGGTCATTTGAAACTGCGATTTCCAGCTTAACCTTCGGTAGAAAATCAACGCTGTACTCAGCACCTCGATACAGCTCCGTATGCCCCTTCTGTCGACCAAAACCCCTGACTTCTATTGCGGTAACACCGGATATACCCGCCTCTGAAAGCGCTTCTCGTACAGCATCAAGCTTAAAAGGTTTAATCACTGCCAGTATTAGTTTCATTGCTATCTCAACCCTGGCATTAAAGCGATTTAGTGATAGAGAAAACCACCGTTGAGTCGCAATCATTGCGTGAGAATCCTGCGCCAGCACAGTCGCTTTTTGAGATATCGGTATCGCTAAAATTCAACCCCAGCTCTACACCCAGAACTTCTTTATTAATGGATAATCCATAGTGGGTGTAATCATCGGAGCTACCGAAGGTCGCTTCTTCAAACTTCTGTTGTGCCAGCAATAAGGACGCCGTAAAACCCATCGGTAACTCGATGTCATAGCTCCCGTAGTAATAATAAGCTTCTCCAGTTTCCGCAAAAAAGTCATTCGAATAGTTCAAACCAAGCGTGAGGTTTTTCCAACTGACACTGCCGTAATATTCAACAAAATCACCCTGAGGATCCGACGGATCTGATGGATAGTCGTAATAGATGATTCCTAAATCGTAGCTAAATTCCTCGTTAATCGTTCCGCTGTAACCGCCGTAATAATCAATTTCCAGGCTGTCTGAAAAATCCACATTTGAACCCCAGATACCCAGATAGAACCCACTTTCATGGGTCAAATCGAAGCCGCCCTGAATCGCAGGATCACCCGTGGTTTGAGATAAACCTCGATACAGATAGTCGCTTGTTAGACCAATGTTTGCAGAAAGGCTAAATCCCGCTGTGTTCGCAGTCTCTGCCCCATCGTCGGCAATAACCAGCGCAGGCCCAAGCAACAAGCTTGCAACAACTGCTTTCGTGAATTTTTTCATTTTATGAATCTCCCTCAAAATTGAACAATGACTAAAACCAAATTTATTAACAATCAGTCTGCACATACTGTGCCAAAATATATTTTTCTTTAATAACAAGGTGTTAAGTCATGTCACCGAAAAACAAAAGAAACTGCGCACTTTATTGGTGCGGCTATACAAGGCCATAATCCATTTTTGGTGCATGAAAATTCTTAACTACTTGGCAAAATACAACACTGGTGAGCGCTCGAAATTCGTACCCGTGTTAATATAGATATCCATTTGTGATCTGAGAACTGAAATGATTAATCCGGACATCATTGTGCAAATTGGCAAACAAATTGCCGACTCAATACCCAAATCAGTAAAAAATACCCAGCAGGAGGTTGAGAAGAATATTCGGCTAATCCTGCAAACCACAATTGATAAACTGGACCTGGTCAGCCGGGAAGAGTTTGACAATCAGGTTGCTGTACTCAAGAGAACTCGCGCAAAGCTGGATGAAATGGAAGCGACTCTGGCAAAAATTGAACAGGGGCTTGCAAAAAAACCCGCTCGCAACAAACGCACAAAAAAGGAATAAACAGCTGAAGGATTCTGCAACTGGGCACTAACGCATGCTAAAATCTTTCCATTAGGCCCACCGGGCCAAACAAAAAGCAAAACTCAGCCACTCCAAGGAAGGAAGTATGAATTTAGCGATTGTCTACTCGCGCGCCAAACTCGGTATTGATGCGCCCCTGGTTACCGTCGAAACACACATTTCCAATGGGCTTCCAAGCTTGTCTATCGTCGGTCTACCGGAAACAGCGGTTAAAGAAAGCAAGGATCGCGTACGCAGCGCTATCATCAATTCCCATTACGAATTTCCAACTCGACGCGTCACTATCAATCTGGCACCCGCCGATTTACCCAAAGAAGGGGGTCGTTTTGACCTGGCTATCGCCTTGAGTATTCTGGCCGCCACAGGGCAGATTCCAAAAGAGTCGGTGAACAATTACGAATTTTTAGGCGAACTCGCATTAACGGGCCATTTACGAGCCATTCAGGGCGCTCTACCCGCCGCACTTCAATGCCAGACAAAAAGCCGTACGCTTGTGGTACCAATGGAAAATTCACAGGAAGCTGCATTGCCTCAAAACTCAAAAACACTGGCGATCAACCACCTACTCGATATCACCGCTCATTTAAGCGGCCAGCAGCTACTGAATGAATACCAGCGCAAAGAGTACGCTCCTATTGTCTCAGACAACAGGTCATTAAGAGATATCAAAGGACAGCATCAAGCGAAACGAGCGCTGGAAATTGTCGCCGCTGGCGGCCATAACCTGCTGTTGGTCGGCCCCCCTGGCACGGGTAAAACCATGTTGGCCAGCAGACTACCCTTCCTTTTACCCGAATTGTCGGAGTCAGCCGCCCTTGAGGTTGCTGCCATTCAGTCTATCTCCAATCGCCATTTTGAGCCACAGAACTGGAAGCGCCCTCCTTTTCGCGCACCACATCACACAGCTTCTGCGATTGCGTTGGTGGGAGGCGGCAGCCACCCCAAACCCGGCGAGATATCACTGGCACATCAAGGATTGTTATTTCTGGACGAACTACCGGAATTTGATCGTAAGGTATTGGAGGTATTACGCGAGCCTATCGAATCAGGGGAAATTGTTATCTCACGGGCACACCAGCAGGTTTGTTTTCCAGCAAAATTCCAACTGATCGCAGCGATGAACCCCTGTCCCTGCGGCTATCATGGTTCTTCGAATGGAAACTGTCGTTGCACACCGGATCAGATTAGCCGGTATCGAAATAAGATTTCAGGACCCTTGCTAGACCGCATAGACATGCAGATTGAAGTGGCCGCCAACACCGAAGATCTGCTGTACCGGCAACCCTCAGAAAGCGAAAGCCAATGTGAGAGTAAGAGTGATACGCTCAGGGAACGAGTATCAAACTGCCGCCTGTTACAGCAACAAAGACAGGCAAAAACAAATGCCGAACTGCTTGCTGCCGAAACCGATCAATTCTGTGCACTGGACACCGACTGTCTTAACCTGATGTCCCAAGCGATTGAGCGCCTGGCTCTTTCAGGCCGTGCTTACCATCGTCTATTAAAGGTGGCAAGAACCATTGCCGATTTAGAGAAGAGTGATCCCATTAAACCCGCGCACCTGATGGAAGCTATGAGCTACCGTAAAACGAACTGATGATCGCTCTCGGCAGCAGGCATTAGCCCGCAACCAGTTGTTCCTGCTCCCTTTTTTTTCTAGCACTACTTTCCTTTTGTTGAACCAGGCTATTACAGATATTATCAAAAGAGATTGCTTTGTTATAAAAATAGCCCTGCACCTGGTCACACTTATAATCTCGCAACAATACCACCTGTTCAAAATTTTCAACGCCTTCCGCAATCACTTCCATTCCCAGATTATGGGCCAAATTGATAATCGCTTTTACAATAACTGCATCACCCTTCTTACTCACCGCGTTTTGTACAAAACTCTTGTCCACCTTCAAGGAAGTGATTGGTAACCCTTGAATGTGTGCGAAGGACGAATAGCCCGTTCCAAAGTCATCCAGTGAAAAATGAACACCCAGCTTGCTGAGGCTATCCATGCAACGACGCGTTTCCTCTTCGTTAGCCATGACCGCAGTTTCCGTTAATTCAAATTCTAGGTAGCGGGCATCAACCTGTGTTTTCTTAATGATATGGGCAACCGTTTCCTTAAGCTTTTTGTCCTGAAATTGCCGAAAGGAAAGATTAACCGCAATATGAACCTGCGAGCCCTGCTCCTGCAACAACTTTAACGCAAGACAAGCCTGATGAATAACCCAATAGCCCATGGTTACAATTAACCCGGTTTCCTCAGCCAAAGGAATAAACTCATCGGGGGAAAGCAAGCCTCTTGACGGGTGCTGCCAGCGAATGAGCCCCTCCATACCTACAATTTCACCATTGGTGATGTCGACACGCGGCTGGAACAACAGTCTGAATTCATTACGCCTGAGCGCGCGACGAAATTCGGCTTCCATCGCCAATTGACTAGAGGCCTTGACACTTAACTCTCTATTGTAAAAACAATAACTACAGCCGCGCTCAGTTTTTGCCTGACTCATCGCCAGGTTGGCAGCCTTCAAGAGTGACTCTGCATTCATTCCCGCCGATGGATAAAATGAAATACCAATGCTGCAGGCCATATGAATCTGATCACCCGGAATAGAATAAGGCTTTGCCATCTCATCCAGAATCTGATGCACCATTCGTAAAACATCTGACTCAGCGGTCACACCCTCCAGCACAACTGCAAACTCGTCACCGCCATTACGTGCCAGGCTATCACTTCTGCGAACACAAGACTGCAGCCGGTCAGCCGCCGTCTTAATTACCACGTCACCGGCTTCGCGACTGTACAAATTGTTAATATTTGTGAAATTATCGAGATTGACCACCAGCAGCACTACTTTCTGCCTGGACCGCTCAGCGCGCTGGATCGCATGTGATAAGCGATCAGTAAAAAGAGTACGATTCACCAGCCCGGTGAGCGCGTCGTAATGGTCATGATAGGAAAGTTGTAAATAGGCTTTTCTAAGCTGCAATGCATATCGTAGTGAGCGTTCCAGCGAAAAATCGCTGATTTCGCCCTTAACCAGATAATCTGTAGTCCCGGCCTTTATCAACGAAGCACCAAGTGAGCTATCCATTTCCGCACTGATCACAATTATTTGCGAAGAAGGAGTCAGCGATTTTGCTTCACTCAGGAAATCATTGTCAGTGTCGCTGGCAAACAGGTACTCGGTGATGATGATATCAAAATTGTTGTTACCAATCGCGCGCAGCGCCTTTCCGACCGTCCGGCACCAGGTCAGCTCATAGCTCAGGCCGTCCACTTGCTGCAAATGATAATCTAGAAACAGCTGCTCTGTATGCTGGTCATTTACCAGCAGTATACGTACCAGCTCACCACGCAGACTTTGCTCTAATAGGCTCATAGAATTATTCAGTTCACCGTTTTATACGTTCTATAACCAGCTAGTTTGGGCAGGCTAAATGCCTGCCTCAATCAAAGCCCTGATAAAACCATTTCTTATTCTAATTTGGTAAAACTTTTGCAGATAATTCTGTCCCGCAAATTCACATCAGATCGTTCTACTACTGACTACTATCTACCATATATTGGACAGTAGCTTTAATTTCCTCATCGGAACAATCCATACAGGTACCGCGAGCAGGCATGGCGTTAATGCCATTGAGTGCATTAGCCATCATTGTATCCATACCGTTAGCTATACGACTAGCCCACGCATCCTTGTCGCCTAATACAGGTGCACCCGCGATACCAGCACCGTGGCAGGCAAAGCAAGATGCATTATAAATTTGTTCACCGGACCGCGCAGCCGCTACCGCCGCTTCTACCACTTTACTAAGCTGAGCTGAACTATCCCCAGCTGCCGCAGCATCCTCTTCGCCACAAACTTCACCTTTAACACAAACGACTCCGGCCGGCTTAATGCGATCTATAATTTCCTGGTCAGGGTGTGCAGCAGACTGCACCGAAGTGGCCGCAAATAAAGACATCCCCAAAGATAAAATAAGTAAAAGAGTTCTGCTGCTAATGTTTTTGATTGATCGACGCACTGAAACTACCCCTTATAAAATTCAATTAACTAACCAATAATACCGGCCATTTTTGATGTTGGGATTATAACGGTTATTGGCGGGATGGAAAACAGGAAATGGATTAACCCGCTCAAACACGGCCTGGCTAAAGAGATACACAAGCTTTTCCCAGCGACTTTTCCGGAAATCCTAGAAATCCCGAGATACCTGTCGGCCGTTTCTATAATAGTAGAAGATTTTTTTAAAATCCTATCCTAAAGCTATAGAGCTGTGCTTTAGAGGCTGTTAGAATAGCCGCTCTCTAGCACGCCTCCGTAGCTCAGCTGGATAGAGTAACCGGCTTCGAACCGGTTGGTCGGGAGTTCGAATCTCTCCGGGGGCGCCAATAAAATCAAGGTGTATACCGAGGACAAGGTTTACACTTTATACCGGAGACATAGTGGCTCTACCCCATTAACGGGGGATGGGCACTCATCAAACCCGGTTGATAATACCATCCCACCCGCAGTGGGCCAGCACTCTTAACCGATAATTCTCAAAGTTTCTAAAACCATACGCTCTCCTCGACATCATTTTCCGAATTAGTTTTGGCTCTACCCCAGAATGCAGTTAGGCGGCTTCGGCTCGTGAGGCTAACTTCTGCAAATTTGGGTTCTACTCAAGCAGTCTTTGCAATATGCCATTTCCTCGAAGTGTGGTACTTGACAAGATCTGACTCCGAGCATACTTTATCACCAAGGCCTCGCAATTGGTGAACCACTCTGGGCAATCGTAGCCCAGTAATCGTACTGAATGAGAGGCTTTGTTTTGTGTCGAGATAGTGCCCAGGCTTTATCAGTAACCTCTATGCCCAGCTTTTCTCTAAATGCTTGAACTCCAGCATGCTTACCAAGAAGCTCAGACCGTTCCGCTTTAGCCATTTTAAATAGCGGCCTTGATGTTGGGTTTTGCTAAGTTTTCAATAACTTGTTGGATTTCAAGTTTCTTCAACTTCTATTGCCCAATAGAATATGCCACCTTTTCGCTATAACCCGTACGTATAGTCGCTTGCGTTGCATTAAAATCGATAAGTATTCCTCAATGAATCTAGTTTATTTATCCGTAATATTTGCCATAATTAGGCTGCAATAAAATGATGCCGCTCATAAACGCCTGGATATCGTTCTCAGGGAGGATGCCTAATCCTTTGTGGACAAGGATTTCGTGTTGGAGCGTTCGTATTGTATCGCGAGTTGAATCGAGGTAGGCAGCGACGAGAATGAGCTTGCCTGAGTCAGCGTCCTATCCTGCTTTGACTTTGTGCTTTGTGTCTGCGCTGATTTCCGACTGAGTTCTGGCCACATGCACTTCCATCGGGGCTGAGCCTTTGAATTTTTTGAGAAGATCCTCCGTAACATTTTCCTCATGATCAACAGTTAATCCTCGTGAAGTGGCGCTGCTTTAGCTCCCGTCTCTTTGCCCGTAAATCGCGCATATACGCCAGACTTTCTTTGGCCTCTTGCCTCAAGGATTCGATTTCTGAGGGCGTCAGCATTTTTACCACTTTTAATGAGGCATCGCGCTTCGGGCGTTTTAGCCTGCAGCCTGCCACAGAGCTAACTCTCCACTGTAGTTGATTGCAGAGGCTCAACTATACAATACCGTATTGAAAAGGTATATAAAACCGGTACCCGAGCCCTATTCGTAACTCAACATGTCGCCTTGTGATTGATGTATTCCCCCCGTTACATCGCACGAGAGGTTTATACTTTATCCTGCGCAACCGGAACCGAAAAATCAATCAGACTCAGAGAGCTGCTTGACATTTAGGAGGGCGTCCGAGGCAGTCAGTATTTATCCAATCGTTACACTGATCCACTTGCTGAGGCAGGCTGTAATGCCTCCGTTGGCAGTGTCGGCGAAATGGCGTTGGCAGAGACTATCAATGGCTTGCACAAGGCTGAGGTCATTCATAATGACGGTCCTTGGTGTGGACTCGATGACGCAGAGCAAGTGACATTAACCTGGGTTGATTGGTTTAACCATCGTCGATTGCTACGACCCATTGGCGATATGCCGTCTGCTGAATTTTACCGGTTTACCTATAAAACCTTCACCCAGTAATCATTATCCGACAATATATCGGGCTACTAAATAGAGGTGCTTTGCCGGTCCAACAACCCGACATCCAGTACAGGTGATGCATCAATATGCTGGGCATCCATCATCTGCGCGACCCGCTGCAAAGAGGAAATGATCATCGTTTGCTCCCACCCCTTTAGGTCGGAAAACTGACGGGCGAACTGGTCCTGCAGAGGTGTTGGCGCACTTCTTAAAGTTTCCATTCCTGTTTGAGTCAAGTATGCATGAACCTTTCGCTTGTCTTCGGTCGAGCGCTGACGGTAAACAAAGTTACGTTTCTCCAGCCTGTCGAGAATAGTCGTTACGGTAGCTTGGCTCAGACTAATCTCTCTGGCCAACTCACCAATGGTGACCTGCCCTTTGTTGCGTATGGTTTGCAACAATAATATTTGCGGTGCCGTCAGTCCGGTCGTTTTTGCCAGATACTTGGAGTGCAGATCGGTTGCTCGTATGATGCGGCGTAACGCCACTAAAACTTCATCAATGTTAGTCAAAACTCTATCCATACCTTATTTTCAGATAGTCCATCATACCTAATAGAGCCCAACCAATGCCAACTGACTATCTGTACAGAGTTAAGACGATTACCCTCCTTAACTGCTGATACCGAATACCCAGGCATACTCGCAGAGAATTGACTACGCAGCATTTAATCGTCATTTGAGAAGATTTTTAATTTAGAGTACAATACATTTTCTTTGTAGAAATACTTCTAAACGATCATTTTCGCTGCATATATCTTTATAACCCTCTATTTTTAACTTAAATTGGCCACTATTTAAATTAGTGAACTAATATTTATTATTATATATGAATGACAATATTACTATTCGACGACCATTAACATCTGATGGTTACCAGCTTTTCAATCTGGTGGAACAGTGCCCGCCATTAGATAGCAATTCTATGTACTGCAATCTATTGCAATGCACTCATTTTGCAGACACCTCTGCGGCAGCGGAACAGCAGGGCGTGCTGGTAGGTTTTATATCCGGTTATTTTATTCCGGAGCGACCGGACACGCTATTTGTCTGGCAGGTAGCGGTGGGTGAAAAGGCGCGAGGCAAAGGCGTTGCCACGCGCATGACCAACCACATTCTCAAACGCACCCAATGCCGCGATGTAAAGTGGATTGAAACAACCGTTACCAAATCAAATGAGGCCTCTTGGGCACTATTTAAAGGACTTGCAGGGAAACTACAAACCAAATTGCAACAGTCACTGATGTTTGACGAAAAGACTCATTTTAAGGGTCAACACGATACCGAAATCCTGGCTCGAATCGGGCCATTTAGCGCTGCGCAACTTAAAGCTGCTGCATCTTCACAATAACGGAAAGTCATTTAACAGAGCATAATAGATGAAAATTTTTGATGAAATCGAATCTGAAGTACAGAGTTACGCGCGCTCTTTTCCGCGCGTATTCAACAAAGCACAGGCCGAGTTCCTCTACGATGAGGAGGGCAACCGATATCTCGATTTTTTAGCCGGTGCTGGCACCTTGAACTATGGCCACAATAACCCACTACTCAAAGAAAAGTTAATGGAATACATTAACAACGACGGTATCACCCACGGTCTGGACCTGCATACCAAAGCGAAAGGTGAATTTCTGCAAACCTTTAACGAGAAAATACTGAAACCGCGGGGTATGGAATATATCGTACAGTTTACCGGCCCCACCGGCACCAATGCCGTTGAGGCGGCAATGAAAATTGCCCGCAACGTTACAGGTCAGCAGAATATCGTCACCTTTACCAATGGTTTTCACGGCGTAAGCCTGGGATCGTTGGCAGCTACCGGCAACTCACACCATCGCGATGCTGCAGGGGTTAGCCTGAACGGCACCCACCGCATGCCTTACGACGGTTACTTGGGTGAAGGCATAGACACCACTGCCTACCTGGATAAAGTGCTATCCGACTCAAGCAGCGGCATTAATTCACCCGCCGCTGTCATTGTGGAAACCGTGCAGGGCGAAGGTGGCATTAACGCAGCGACCCTTGAATGGCTCAGAAATTTGCAGACGGTTTGCAGAAAATACAAAATTCTGCTCATTGTCGACGATATCCAGGCCGGCTGCGGTCGTACCGGCGACTACTTCAGTTTTGAGGAAGCAGGCATAGAACCTGACATCATTACCCTTTCCAAATCCCTCGGCGGCTACGGCCTGCCATTTGCTGTGGTGCTAATGAAACCAGAGCTGGATCAATGGAAACCGGGCGAACATAACGGTACTTTTCGAGGTAATAATTTTGCTTTTGTTACCGCTAAAGCAGCGATTGACCAGTACTGGTCAGATGATCGGTTCTCCAATGAGATAAAACGCAAAGGACAGTACATCTCCGAACGACTCAATGCCATTGTTGAGCAATATGGCGAAGGCAACTTTACCACTCGCGGCCGCGGCATGTTTCAGGGGATTAACTGTATTAACGGCGAGTTGGCCGGCGCGATTACACATAAAGCGTTCAAAAAGAGGCTGATTATCGAAACCAGCGGCGCCGACGATCAGGTGGTGAAGTTTCTTTGCCCACTGATCATCAGCGATGAAAACCTTAAAAAAGGGGTCGATATTGTTGAGCAGGCCATTAAGGAGGTCTGTGCCGGCGAAGAGTCAATACCGGCAGAGATTGACTATTTTGATGACCAAGAAGAAGAACAGGCCGTTAACTGTTAATTAAATGCGCTCAACAAAAAAACAATTCCATATCTGGCCCGGCGAAAGGCAGTTGCTGCCGTCGGCGCCGGATGGCCACTATCTGCAGCTCGACTGCCTGGTTGGCAAAGCCTACTTACGGGTGATGTCGCGCTCCAGGCGCCAGGTGATTCGCTCGGGCGACAAGCAAAAAATCACCGCGGGAGAGATCGCAACGGTCAGCGGTGTGGAAACCATGACGCTGGAAATTGAACTGAATACAATAAAGGATCGCAGCTAATGATTGTTAGAAATTTAAAGGAAGCCGAAAAAACAGCACGCCGCATCATATCTCCTGACGGCAACTGGGAGAGCACCCGGTTGTTACTGAAAGATGATGGAATGGGCTTCTCTTTCCATATTACCACCATCTATGAAGGCGCTGATTTTCAGATGCACTATCAGAACCATTTGGAGTCGGTCTACTGCATCTCTGGAGAGGGTGAAGTGGAAACCCTTGATGACGGCAAAAAATACCCGATTACACCCGGCACACTTTACAACCTGGACCAACACGACAAGCACACCTTGCGTGCCTTCAAAGAACTGACGTTAACCTGCGTTTTTAATCCGCCACTGAACGGTAAGGAAGTACATAACACAGACGGCGCCTACGAACTCGAAGCAGAAGCCGTTAGTCAATAACAAGATGAGAACAAATAGGGAGAAAGATCAGAAATGAGTCTCACCGAAAGAGATCAAAATAATACAGTACAGGATCATTACCGCTCACGGAGTGGTTTGAAGGCGCATTTTATAGACCGCACAGATCCAGTGGTTTACGCAGCGGAGCCTACAGCCGCTCCTATTTCGGAAAAGCTTGTTCAACAGTATGACGAACAGGGGTTTATTATTTTGGAAGATCTCTTTAGTGCTCGGGAAGTAGCCGGTTTCCAGCAAGAGCTGGACCGCCTCCGACACGATGAAGAGATAAAGGCATCAGGCGAAACTATTACCGAACCGGATAGCGGTGATGTACGGTCAATTTTCAGGATTCACGAAATCAGCCCACTCTTTAAAAAGCTAGCAGCAGACGCCAGGCTGGCAGGACTGGCACAATATCTGTTGGATGATCAGGTTTATATTCATCAGTCACGCCTGAACTACAAACCGGGGTTTCGCGGCAAGGAGTTCTATTGGCATTCAGATTTTGAAACCTGGCATGTGGAAGACGGTATGCCGGCAATGCGCGCCCTAAGCATGTCCATTACACTTACCGCAAATGATGAGAGCAACGGCCCGCTACTGCTGATCCCCGGATCGCAAAGAAAATATGTAGTATGCGAAGGCCATACCCCTGCGGAACACTTCAGATCTTCATTGAAGAAGCAGGAGTACGGCGTACCAAGCGACGAATGTCTTAGCCATCTGGCAGAGCAGGGCGGTATTGTCACCGCTACCGGAAAACCCGGTAGCGTCATCCTGTTTGACTGCAATATTATGCATGGATCTAACGGCAATATTACACCGTTCCCGCGCTCTAATGCTTTTTTTGTCTATAACGCGCTCAGTAACCGAGTGGTCGATCCGTTCTGTGATCAGGCACCTCGTCCGGAATATATCTGCACCCGCCGACAGATTAAGCCGCTGACGGTACAACAGTCCGGGAACAATCATGGATGACAGCCAACATAACACCCTCAAGCAGCAGATTCAGAAGCGTATAAAGGAGCTGGAAATCTTATTGAATGATGACGAGGCTAAAAGCGCTACCGATGAAGATGCGGCCGTTGAGTCACAAATCACCGAAAACGAAAAACGCGAGTTGGCGGCCTTAAAGAATAATCTGAGATGGCTCGATACCGACGACGCAGGATATTGCAGCGAATGCGGATGCGAAATTCCCTTCGCTCGATTGCAGGCGGTCCTGGTAACCCGTATCTGTATCAATTGCGCACAACGAATATAGGTCATTAATGAGTTTGAATTACACAGAACAACACAGCGTTGAGAAAATCGGCGGCACTTCCATGAGCAATTATCAGGCGGTGCGCGACAATATAATTTTAAAGCCCCCCAGGGAATCTCTGTACAGGCGAATATTCGTTGTCTCTGCTTACGGCGGCGTAACCGACGATCTGCTGGAACATAAGAAGTCGGGAAAACCAGGCATCTATAGTCTATTTGCAGGCAGCGAAAAGGAAGAGAGCTGGCTTGAGGCCTTACTCGCTCTCAAAAACAAGCTGCACGACATTAACCAGCAACTGTTTACGGATAAACAAGGGCTGGAACGGGCCAACCGTTTCATCGACCAGCGTCTCGATGCAGCACGGGATTGCCTGACCGATCTGCAGCGCTTATGCGGCCACGGACATTTTTCTCTGGCCGAACACCTGAATACCGTCAGAGAGATGCTGGCCAGTATCGGCGAGGCGCACAGTGCCTGGAATACCGCCGAACTGCTGCAGCGTGACGGAGCTAATGCCTGCTTTGTCGATCTGAGCGGCTGGCAAACGGCAAACCATGTACCCCTTGATGAACGTATTCGGCAGGCGTTCGCGCCGATTGATCTGTCCACCCAGCTCCCCATCGTGACCGGCTACGCCCATAGCGAGAAGGGCTTGATGGCAAGTTTTAATCGGGGCTACAGCGAAATGACATTCAGCCGCATTGCTGTACTAACCAAGGCGGCTGAAGCGATCATTCACAAAGAGTTTCACCTCAGCAGCGCCGATCCCCGGCTGGTCGGGACGGAAAATTCCGTACCCATCGGACGCACCAATTACGATGTGGCCGACCAACTGGCCAATCTGGGTATGGAAGCGATCCATCCTAAGGCGGCAAAAGGGTTGCGACAGAATATCATTCCTCTACGGATAAAAAATACCTTCGAACCGGAACATGACGGCACCCTGATCACCTCAGACTACGTTAGCGAAGTACCCTGTGTGGAAATCATTGCCGGATGTAAAGGTATTTACGCATTGGAACTCTTCGATCAGGACATGGTGGGACAGATCGATCTATACGACAGGGAAATCCTGGCGGCAATACGGCGATTTAAAGTGCAAATTGTCGCCAAGGATATTAACGCCAACACCATTACCCATTATCTGGCCACCAATCTGAAAACCGTTAAACGACTGCGCACAGTGCTTGAAGATGTTTACCCGGACGCGGAGTTCGACCAGCGCAAATGCGCTATTGTCTCCGCTGTCGGCAGCGATATGCAAATTACCGGCATGTTGGCAAAAGCGGTATCCGCCCTGGCAGAACAAGAGATCAACGTACAGGCGATGCACCAGTCGATGCGGCAGGTGGATATGCAGTTTGTTATCGATGAGCAGGATTACGAACCGGCAGTCAAAAGCCTGCATAGCTGTTTGGTCGAAGTACACGAACACGGGAGTGCGATATGCGCGGTCTAATCGTCTCGTTAATAACCAGTGTATTGCTACTCAACGGCAGCGGCGCTGTTGGCGAGGAAAAACCTCAGCAGGCACCGGCTTTCGGCGAGCGAATTGCCAACTCGCCTTTCGTAGAGCTTTATGTCCTGGAAGAACTTAAACAGTTGCGCACTAACATGGCAGCACAAAAAAATGAGCTGATCCAGCAAATCGTTGACCGGGAAATTAACTCCATCGACCATGGGGTACAGTACGCTACCGACACCATAACCTATTTCTTTTATCTGATCGCCGCCGCCAGTTCGGTAATGGTAATCGTGGGCTGGCACTCTATACGTGACATTAAGGAACGCGTGCACTCTATGGCAGATCAGGAGATTACCAAGCTTATCGAAGTCTATGAGGAAAGATTGCACAGTATCGAGAGTCAGCTTAACCAAAAAACCGAACTGATCGAAGAGAATCGTGAGGAGATTGCGCTCACCCAGGAGGTTCATTCGCTATGGCTGCGCGCGGGACAGGATGTGAGTCCGCAAAACAAGATTAACATTTACGATCAGATATTGAAACTACACCCGGAAAGCACCGAAGCGCTAACCTATAAGGCCGACGCCGTGCTGGAACTACAGGAACCATTATGGGCGGTCAATCTTTGCCATCAGGCCCTGGTCATTGACCCGAACAACGCCCATGCCTTTTACCAGTTGGCCTGCGCCTGTACCGCAATGGATCAGTTTGAGGAAGCAGTAAACTATCTTGGCGAAGCCCTGCAGCGCTCCGAATCCTACAGAGATGAGCTGGACTCTGATCCGGCCCTGGAACCGCTAAAAGACTATACACCTTTTACCCGGCTATTAGGAAAGACGGTGTGAAAATCGACTGCTGCTTTAGCAGGCTCCATTGATGTCTCAAGGCGCCGAACCGTCAACTATCGTCTTTTCCTTTATCGGCTTCTTATTGGCCTTTACCCTGATCGGGTTATCCTCGGCCTTGCAAAGCCGTGGCTCCCGGCATGACTACTACCTTGCCGACAGCAGTGTAAAACCATGGTTAGTCGGTTTGTCAGCGGTAGCAACCAATAACAGCGGTTATATGTTTATCGGCGTTATCGGCTACACCTATGTGACCGGCCTGGCTTCAATCTGGCTAATGATCGGATGGATTCTGGGGGATTTTTTAGCATCGTTGTTTGTGCATTCGCGTCTGCGGCAAGCGACCGGAAAAAGTAACGAAGTCAGCTATGCGGGAGTTCTGAGCAACTGGTATGGCGATAAAAATGCCGGTCTGCAACGCTTGATCGGCCTGATCTCATTGCTGTTCCTTATTGCCTACGCCAGCGCCCAATTGGTTGCCGGAAGCAAGGCGCTGCACGTGCTGTTCGACTGGCCGGTCTGGCTTGGCGCGGTCATCGGAGCAGCCATCGTCTCGCTCTATTGTTTTGCAGGCGGCATCCGCGCCTCCATCTGGACCGATGCGGCACAGTCCATAGTGATGATCATTGCTATGGGACTGCTGTTGGTCGTTGCCGTTCAGTCATTGGGAGGCGTTAATAACGCGATCTCCGACATGCGGGAAATTGGAGGGTTTCTCGATTGGTTCCCCAAAGATCTTGTTGTCCCAGGCGTATCCGGGGGTGTACTGTTCGCCGTGAGTTGGTTATTTGCTGGCTTATCCGTCATCGGGCAACCCCACGTGATGGTGCGCTTTATGACGCTCGATGAGGGCAGCAGCATGCGCCGGGCGAGGCTCTGGTACTATCTGTGGTTTACTGCCTTCTATTGCCTGGCTACCGGCGTCGGCCTATTGTCGCGGATTTATCTAACTGACAGTGGCAGTTTCGATGCCGAGCTGGCCCTGCCCACTATGGCTTTGGAGTTACTGCCACCGGTTCTGGTCGGCTTGGTTTTAGCGGGAATTTTTGCCGCCACCATGTCGACGGCGGATTCTCTGGTACTGAGCTGTTCCGCTGCGGTTACCCATGATCTACTTCCCCATAATATTGAACGGCCGCTACTGATCAAGCTGACCACTATCGCTGTTACTGGCTGCGCCCTGTTGCTGGCGCTGGCGCAAAATCAAAGTGTTTTTAACTTGGTCATTATGGCTTGGTCAGGGCTTGCCAGCGCTTTCGCCCCGCTACTCATCTGTCTGTGCCTCAACCGCAGACCGAGCCAAGCGCAGGGCATGACAGCGGTGCTCACCGGTTTATCCGTAGCGCTGGCTTGGCGCTACATGGGATGGCACGAGGCCATTTATGAAGGACTACCCGGCATCATATCTGGATTGCTGGTACTTTTTTTGCTGCGCCCCAAACCTGTAACAAAAAAATCGATAGCGTCTTAATATAGGTGTTACAGACATTAAAGTCTTGCCACATTGATACAGAAAGCCACATCTCGAGTACAACGGTCGATGGTTGAGCCGTAATGCACCAGCACTATATCCTGAGCCATAGCTCCCACGACAAGATACTCAATGCCCAGCTTTCCTGCATGAGTATCAATCTCTCCATATAGATCGATCATATCAACTTGAATGCCAGGTGGCTTATGTAGTTCTGGCTTTCTTCGCCTAGCGGCTTGAATTAATTTCGCCGCGTTAGCTTGATTGATGTATACCACCGCATTCTTGGGATTAAGGAAGTGAGTGTACAATTAGACTATGCTGTTATTCCGTCGACTCGATAGAACCCCGCTCATGAGCATCATTTAGCCTTTTTCTGAGCGTCTTATACCTGCCAAATAAAGGTGGCTTGAGGAAAATCAGACAAAAAAAAGCCCACTGGGGTAGTGGGCTTAAAAACTCCTCATAACCCAAGGGGTTGGGTTTGAAAAGGGAGAGGAAAACTAAAATTCACATCATTGTACGAAAAACTACCTCAGTGGCACTCGTCGTAGGCAATCATTGCCAACAGACCAAGAGTAACTGGAACCATAACCGCCAATACTGCTGAACTTATCATGTCGCTAACTCCTGCCGTCAATCATATTCGATGGTGTAAATATAGCGTCCAATATGACATAATCCAAATGTATTGTTTTTATATGTCATATGAACATAAGTAATATCTTGCTCCACGGGGACACTCATGATTAATCGTCTGGCACGTATCGATCTCAACCTTCTAATCTCGCTGCAGGTATTGTTGGAGGAGCGCAATGTTACGCGCGCCGCCGCACGCCTCTTTGTTACGCAACCTGCTATGAGTAAAGCCCTGCAAAGATTGCGGAATATGTTTGATGATGATCTTTTCACGCGCACCGCTCACGGCTTAATACCCACCCCCAAAGCAGAGCAACTGCAAGGCCCCCTTAATGATGTGCTTGATCAAATGGAAGCGGCAATATTTACCCCGGACTTTAATCCTGCAGATGCCCAGGGGCTGATTCATATCTCTGTGCCCGAAACAGTAGCGATTGGCGCGATACCGAGATTGTTAAAGAGAATTCATGACAAGGCTCCCAATGTCAGACTACAAACACGGAATATACTTGATGACCATATGGATCTTCTGGCGTCAGGCGCGTTGGACTTTTCCATTTTTATCAAACAGGAACACCACGATGACTTTAAGTTCTTCCCGTTAGGTATCAATACGGCAATGTGCTGGATGCGCGCAGGGCATCCACTGGCGGAAAAGGAGGTTCTGGATCGCGACGATATCATCAGCTTTCCGCATGTAGCTCTTTACCTACCCAACATCACCGACCGAGATCTGCTCCGCGTGGAACGTACCTTTCAGGAGGCCGGGATCACGCGCCAAACTATTCTCGAAACGACGCAGCTGCTCACCGCTCTTGAGGTACTCACACTAAGCGACTCTCTGATGCTAGGTCCCAAGTACCTGGCGGAATTCAGGTTGACCAAGGGGCACTTTATTTCCAGGCCGTTCAAAATTTCTGAACTCAACGAGTTGCGCCTGTTTTTATGTCTGATCCAGCATCGAAGAACGTTTAACTCTCCGCTTCATCGCTGGATCCAGGAGCAGTTATGTGAAATTTTTGAGGCGGCAGCTTCCAGTTTATAATTAGAAATCTCAAGCCATACAGACATCCGGGTGCGTAGAGCGAAAGCCTGTAAAACCCATGATTTGATAACAATAACCGACACCTAAGCCAGCTGATGATCTAATCAAGCTGGCTTATTTTTTTGGAACGAGGCAAATGAAACCAGGTTATCGGAAGACATTTTACCTGCAAGAAATTGTTTTTCAAAATCCTCTGCCGGCATCGGCTTACCTAGAAAATAACCCTGAATATAATTACACCCTTCTTTTTTGAGGTATGCCTTTTGCTCCTCCGTCTCAACACCCTCAGCTATCACCTTGACTCCCAGGCTGTGCGCCAGCGTAATAATAGTCGTTACGATATCGGCATCCACTTTATCAACGGTAATGTCTGAAACAAACGCACGATCAATTTTAAGCATATCAATCGGGAAGCGCTTCAAATAGTTTAACGATGAGTAGCCTGTTCCGAAATCATCGACCGCCAACTGTACGCCCATCGTTTTCAAGCGCTCCAAGGTTACAATCACCTCTTCAGCATTAGCCATGATTGTACTTTCAGTAATTTCCAGCTCCAAATTCTGGCTCGGCAACCCGGTTTCAATCAATGTTGCGGCCACCTGTTCAACAATAGAACCATTTTCCAGCTGGCGCGACGCCAGGTTGACCGCCATCCTTATAGGCGGACAGCCTTTGTCCAGCCAAGATTTTAGTTGCGCGCAGGCGGTTTTCATAACCCACTCACCCAGCTCTAGAATTTGCCCGGTTTCTTCGGCAAGGCCTATAAACTCAAGCGGGTTCATCATACCTCTACTCGGGTGCTGCCACCTGACCAGCGCCTCCATGCCAATTAGCTCACCTGTTGCCAAATCTTCCTGCGGCTGGTAATAAACCATCATCTCGCCGCGCTCAATAGCGCCACGCAAATCACTCTCTATTCCCAGTCGACGTGCAACATCAGCCTCCATTTTCTGCTCATAGAACTCGTAACAATCGCCACGCTCCTTGGCACGATACATTGCAATATCGGCGTTCTTTAACAAAGTACCGATATCTACACCATCATTCGGGTACATGGAAATACCAATACTAGTGCTGACATGCATCTCCTTGCCAAGGAAAACGAAAGGCCTGGACAAGGTTTCATGAATCTTAGTGACAATGTTTTTAACTACGTTATAGGACTTCACGCGATCCAGGATAATGGTGAATTCATCGCCACCAAATCTCGAAACCACATCACCTTGACGCACACAGCCCTGCAAACGTTCAGCCACGACTTTTACTAGCAAATCACCCGCATCATGACCAAATGTATCATTAATCAGCTTAAATCTGTCCAAATCCAGAAACAGTACAGCTACCATCGATTCAGGATCGCTTTCAGCCAAGACCTGACTCAGCTTTTCAGTAAACAGAGTACGGTTCGGCAACCCTGTTAAGGTGTCATTATAGGCAAGTCGATGGATACGCTGCTCCGCCTGACTGGCCTGTAACACACGTGAAATACGTTTCCGCAAAACCGCAAAATTGACCGGTTTGGAAATATAATCTGTTGCTCCCGCTGCGAAAGCCCGTCCAATCGAGGTTTCATCATTAAGCGCGGTAATAATGAGCACGGGAAGGTGCTTGCCCCCCGGTAATGCCTGTATTTCAGAGCAGGCCTTAAAGCCATCCATTTCAGGCATAATGGCATCCATCAACACCAAGTCCGGCATAAATCGTTCGCAGTACATAAGCGCCTGCTCGCCGTTCTGTACTTCATCTACCCGGTAGCCGTCATCCTCAAGTACCTTGCGCATGGCAAAACGCATTCCCCTATCATCATCAACAACCAAAATACGCTGATTTTGCAGGGGTTGATTATCGTTTATCCCCGCCTCATCTTCAGAATCTTTATGCCGTTCTGGCAAGCTACTTTTTAACTGCTCTGCCTGATATTCCAGCGCCTGCTGCAACAACCCACACTCGGAAATCGCTTGTGCAACGAGGCCTTCAATATCCTGCAAATCACCTGCTCGACCACAGTCTTCAATCTGCTGACAGACGTCTACCAGCCTGTTTGCCCCGAAATTCGCGGCACCTCCCTTTATGCTATGGGCTATATCGGCAACGGCACTAGCGTCCTTCACAGAAGTCGCATCCTTTAAGGAACGAATATAGGAAGGCATATCATCGATAAATACATTAATGAGTGTACCTAATGCGACACCCACCTGCTCACCCAGCGCTTTGAACACGCCCTGATCCAAAATACCTTCAGATCCAGGAACTGCTGCTGTCTCTTCGTGCTCTCCTGCAACTCGATATTCTGTTACAGGCATCCATTTCATCAGCATGCTTTTCAAAACATCAATTTTTAACGGTTTTGCCAAGTAATCATTCATACCAACAGCAAGACACTTGTCACTTTCGCCCTGCTGCACATTCGCTGTCATAGCGACAATATTGACATTGGACCCCTCGGTTTCAAGGCGTCTAATTTGCGCTGTAGCCTCGTAACCATCCATTTCCGGCATGTGACAATCCATAAGCACCAGATCAAAATGCTTGCGGACAATCAGTTTCAGCGCCTCTTTGCCGTTATTTGCCAGATCAATTTTACAGCCCAGGCGCTCCAACATCCCCAGCGCCACCTGCTGATTAGCACGATTGTCTTCAACAACCAACACACGCCGACCGCCAAAAGAAGCGACCCGGTTATCCGTTTTCCCCTCTTGCTCATGACTGATAACAAGTTGCTCACCCCCGCTGCCCAGCAGATTAACCATCATCCCAGACAGCTCGCGTTTTTTAACCGGTTTTGACAGAAAACCCGCTACGTTCAGGCTTTTTGTCACTTCGTAAGTCGGGTTAGCACGATTTACCATCATGATAACCTTTAGACTAACCAGTGAGGGATCGTTGACTATCAGACGAACAAGGTCACTCCCTTTCATGCCAGGCATGACTTCATCAAGCAACACCAACTGATAAGGATTGCCACTCGCAACCGCCAACCTAAGCTTCTCCAATGCCAGAGAACCGTCGCTGGCAGTATCATAGTTAACCGAGACTGTATCCAAAATTTGCCCCAGATAACGACGGTTTAGCTGGCTATCATCAACCAATAGCACCTGCAAATTATCCGATTGCAAGGCCGGCAAACTGGGAACAACTTTTTGGTCCGAACCACTAACAACCAACTCAAACCAAAATGAGCTGCCTTTACCTAATTGACTGTTTACACCTATCTTTCCACCCATCAGATTGACCAGCTGACGCGATATAGCCAGCCCCAATCCCGTACCACCATATTTTCGGGTGATTGAGCCATCTGCCTGTGAAAAAGCTTCAAAAATCCGATCCTGAGCTTCCTGTGACATACCAATGCCGGTATCAAAAACCTCAAAATGCAAACTGACTTGGTATCCGTCAATTTGTTTTAATTTGACCTCTATACCCACTTCGCCGCGCTCGGTAAACTTCAACGCATTTCCCACAAGATTAATCAGTACTTGTCGAAGTCGGCCACTGTCCCCCAGAATTTTTTCGGGAATTTCTGGATCAATAATATAAGCCAGATCAATATCTTTTTGTTGCGCCTGAGTACTCAGCAGCAGGACAATTTCTTCCAACAAATCGGGCAAATCAAATTCAATATGTTCGAGGGACAATTTCCCCGAATCAATTTTTGAAAAATCGAGAATATTATCGATGAGCGATAGAAGAGATTCTGCTGAACCGCTGGCTATTTCAATATATTCCGACTGTTTTTCGTTGAGCCCCATATCGTTCAGAAGCTCCAGCATTCCCAGCACTCCGTTGAGTGGAGTACGCAGTTCGTGACTCACATTTGCCGCAAACTCCCCTTTTACCCGAGCAGCTTCGAGTGCCAGGTCACGGGTTGCGCGCAGATCCTCCTCTCTGGCGTGAAGCACATCCATCATGTCATTAAATGCATTTTGTATTTCTATAACTTCGCGTGTGCCCTGAATATCAGATCTCACCACTTTGGCACTCTTAGCCCCAAATCGAGCTTGCTGCATAGTGGTCGCAAGGCTGCTAATTGGTTTGGTGACGCGACTGGTAATCGCTAACAAAATCGCCAGCAATACTAGAGCTAAAGAAAAAGAAACGGCCAAATTGTATTTAAAGATTTCCCGCTGGTTTTTGCGCAAAGAATCTTTACCCATAAATAGCCGCACATATCCAACCAATTCGGGTTCGAGCTCTTCTGTAAGGAACGGTGAATTTTCTTCTTTCTGAGACCCCGTATGCACAGGTGCTGCAAAATGCCATGCAACACTGGATTCCGACACAAGCTGCAGTTGTTCTGGCCAACGCAAATCAGAGTTGGGCTCGCCAGCATTACTGCCCGTTGTATAAAGCGGTTTTTGCTGATCGTCATAGATGCCCACGGCCAGTACATCGGGAAAAGCAAGCATCGCATCACCAACATACTTGGCATCCACATCACTATGATAGAGCAGCGCAACACGGCTTCTGTCCGATAGCGTCTCCGCCAGGTTCATCCCTTCAAGCGTCACCCGCTCTTCCGCAGATTGGCTTAGCAAATAAGACACCACAATGGACGATACCAATGCCAACAAAACAATACCAATACTGAATATTGCCGCAAGTTGCTGCCTGAAACCCAGCTTATTGATTGCAAATTTCCGTAAAAATTTCATCTTTAACGATTCGGAAAAATCAAGTCGAAGTCGCGTAACTGCGATCGATCGATGTTTAAGTTCAAGTGCTCAGCTGTTCGAACGTTTACAGCAATAAGCAAATCTTTTAACGGTTCAGGCGTACGGCTATCACCCTCTTTTATTTGTCGCGCCTTCAAAGCCAGGCTTTTCCCCATGTTGAAGTTATCGGGAAATAATGAAAACAAAGCGCCACGTTTAACATGTGATGGGTTGCTGGAAAAAACGACCGTATGACTGCTCCAGGCTTTATTGAGAATTGTCAGTAGAAGGCTCCGCTCATCCATAGTGGGATCTCCTTGCAGAAGCCAAATTGCATCACCACCATTGAGCTGATCCCCCAGCTCCTGCTGATATAAACCAGCGGCTTCTCGGACATCCTTTGCCGGTAGAGTTTTTAATTCGAGCCCCAATTCTTTGGCCGAAGATTTTGCCAACTCAACCAGCCAACCATTTGTTTCGGGGTGATACACCACGATCACACGCCTTACCTTCGGTGCTAATTGCTTAAGTTTACTGAGAAGTCTACTGGGAGCAGGTGCCAAAGAAATACCTACTAAACCCGCGTTGATGTTTTCATCCGAAAGGATCGCTGCACCCGTTAAGGTTACAAACTCACTCTGCACTTCTTCAGCAACTGATTTGCCTCTATTTCCGAGCAGGATAACCGTTCCGGGATCTTGCTTCCTTAACCACTGCTTCAGATTGGCCACACTTTCATCCTTTTTAAGCGCGTAAGATTTAACCTTTCCGTCTGCCTCTCGTTTAATTCCTTCTAGCACATCCTTGAATATGCTGCTGTACGGCTCCCTAACATCCGGATAGAGCACCGCAATTGCGGCACCCTTCGCAAACGCTCCTAAGACACTGCATGAAAGGGCAGTTGCTACCGCAAAAACTACCCAAGCATAACCGTTTTTCTTTTTCTTTAACACTTAAGCCTCTTCCCTGATAAAGGCGAACTCACAAAATTTGAGTCGCGTATCAATCAAAAACAGCCCTACCAGGACTTCCTTATTTCAGCAAAAACGCTCCGCCCGGCAAGAGGCAAATCATTGGGTATCAGCCCTGGTGCCAGCGATGGTTCAAAGGCATCTTCATCAGTCAGATTACGAACCGAAATTGTCAGATCCACACCTCGCAGCAACTCCTTGCCAATAAGCGTCAAATCCAAGATGGTGTAGTCGTCAACTCCTGGCCGTAGATCACCAATAGCTCGCTCGCGATCCATGACGTGATTTAGCTGGGCGTTTAAACTCCAGCCCGGCATTAACTCATAATCTGCCCGCAGATAAAGTTGCTGCTGCGGCGCATTCGGTGCGTCTCCATCCGTATCCTCATCCTCCGAGTCCTGCAGCGCATAATTGCCGCGCACAGTGAACTCATCGCTCACCGTCCACTCAAACTCCCATTCCAGACCCTGACCGGTTTGATCACCGGTGTTCCGAGCTACTGGTGTAAAACGAATAATATCCTGCATTTCATAGTAAAAAATATTCAAACCCATGCGCAAGCTGCTGGAAGGGGTATAGTCAAAAGCCAGCTCATAAGTGTTGATAATCTCTGGATCCAGATTATCGTTACCAATCGCTATGGGGTTGTTAATATTGAATTGCTCAGCAAATGACGGCGCACGGAATGCTCTTCCATAAAGCAATTTAGTGGTTAAATTATTCGCTGTATCCCAGACCAGTGCGAAACGCGGATTTACCGTATCACCAAAGTCTGAGTAATGGTCATAGCGCACACCGGCTGTTAAAGACCAGTCACGTATCAATTTCCATTCGTCCTGGATAAAAAGATAGGATACTTCGCGAACTTCTTCGCGGTTGAATGGCGCTATATCAGAGACATCAATCAACCCTCCCAGCGGAACTGGTAGCGCTCCAGCAGGTGTAATAGCGGTCATGAAATTCTTGGTTTCTTCTATGCGGTACTGATCCTGATAGTGATAGCCCGCTCCCAGTCTTATGTCATGCCCGTCAAAGCCAGTATAGAAGCCTGATGTATCAAACCTATAATGCCTTTCGTAGACATCAGGCTTACCAATGACCCCATCAGGAAAGCCACCTGGAAATATCGTATTAAATGCGCCTGGAGGGAATAGCACTAAATCTGTTTCAATTGACACATCAAAGTAGCTCGCTTTGACCTCAATTTCCCAGTCTTCCAGATTTTTGTTCTGATAAGTTATATCAAAATTTAACCTGTCACTTTCACCCTCCCCTATTGGGTCAAGTGCTTGGCTGGCACCTGCACCGGATTGCACATCTCTACGCGCTTGATACCCTGCTCTAAGCCTCCAAATTCCGTTGGAAACATCCAACCTGAAGTCTAATGATTTTCTTCCTAAATTTATTCCCTCCGGAGCCAAAGATGCAGTCGTGAAAAATGCTTGATCTAATATCGATTGAATATCAGAGTTAACTTCTTCACTCTGCCCATTCGTGTCCAAAACCTCTAATGACAAAGATAATTCCCAATCATCAATAGCGCCTCCATATTGAGCCCACGCTCGAACTGTATTGAAGGTGCTCGCCATAACACCCATCTCAGCCCCATCAATTTCGCTAGAGTTCTTTGTAACTATATTTATAGTACCTGCAAAAGCATCTGCACCATATACGGCCGACCCAGGTCCACGAATTACTTCAATGCGAGAGATTGCTTCGACTGGCATCCCAGCCCAGACCTCTCCTCTATTCCCAAAGAGGAGACTCGTAATAGGGCTTCCATTAATTAAGATTAATACTTGAGGGTTAAATTCAGAAAAAATACCACGGACAACAAAAATAGGCTCGTAACCACCTGCTTTTTTAGAAACATGCAGTCCAGGAACAAGCTCTAAAGCTTCAGTTATATCTTTTGCCCCAATAGCGCGGATATCACTTGAAGTTATTACACTAGCTACAGCCGGGGCTTTTGCGATGGGCTGCTTTCGACCAGTAGCAATACTGATAAAGTCTTCGTCACCATAGGAAAGTGACAGCTCATCTTCTTCGTCAATCCCTGCATAAGAAAAATTGCTTACCAAAAAGACTGAAATCACCATTAAGGAGAATTTCTTAAACATCATACTACCTCATTAGACATGGGTTTATACCATCCAGATTGTGACCATTTCCCATTTATAGCTATATAGTCTAGACGGTTTTTCTATTTTTCCCATTTTCTTAGAGGTTTTCCTTCGTAATGTATCCGCTCGCAACTCAAGGGGAAAAAGGTTCCAACTGGTTTATGGCGGGCATCAGAATAACAAGCAATCATGCCTGCTGAATATATAACTGATGCTGCATAATAAAACTCCTCAGCAGAAAGCCCCTGATCGGCGCACAGTGCCGCTGTTAATCCACCTATATTTAAAACGGCTCTGTATCTCTTTTTTGAAAGAATTTTTTCTATATCTAGCGCTAGTTTGACATGTGTACCATTATCAAAATCTAACGATTTTGCCAACCGCATTGCATGTGGAACTCTTTCATCGTTGTTTATTATTGGGCGCCCAAAACCCGTGGGGATTTGTCGAGTAGTTTTTATGCTGCCAATAACAAAACTCTGCAAATCTCCACCCTCATCAACAAATTGCTTGGCATTCTTAATAAACTCGACGGCTGCATAATTTGCTTGCCCACCATAATACTTACCCTCAGACACAGCTATAGCGCTGGACATTCCTATCATCGCCGTAGCTCTTGCTGTTCCGCAAAGAGCCGCTACTCGATTATTCCAAATCCTCGGTTCGGGATAGCTAGTACAAATTACCCATAGCCTGCTAAAAAGTTCTATTTGCGATTTTGAAAAAAATTTTCCAGTAATACTAAAATACCAAACCTCTACCCAAGATTTATCGAATAAATCAGTAAAAACATCCAAGCCTCTAAAAACAACACGGTCGCCTGCAAACCAAGCTCCCATCTCAGTAACCCAGTTATCCTCGCTGTCGATTAAGGGCTGAGGACCATCAGGAACATTTTTATTTACTCTATTTTTATTCATTTACGTCCTGGATCATTTGTTAATTTAAGGCCATCTCCAAAAAAAGGGTATTTTTTTAATCCATTGTTTCGTTGTTCTAAAGCGTGAGCTCCAGCTCCAGGTAGCCTTAACATAAGATATAGCATTTCAGACTGCTCTTCATTAAAACCCAAATCTATAAAAGCAGCAGCAGCTACACTTACCATATTAATTGGGTAGTTAGCGGTTTCCTCCAAATTTAGCCTGTGTTTTTTTAACCACCGCAGAGAGTCTGCACCATTATGTCCCGCCAAATATTCGAGTACTTGCTTTATTGGTGTCGAAACCGAACTCCCATAGGGGTCAAAACCAGGAATATGTTCTATTTCCGGCCATACTTTTACTTCCTCATCCTTTTGGTAGTCTTTTAGGCATGAATGCCAAGCCACAATATCTACGCCGCATTCTTTCCATATTTTAACTGCCAAATAAAGCTCTCTAGCTCCACAATACTCTCCGGATCCCGGCCCAAGAGCTGCCATTAGACAGGAAGCTGAAAGAGACCCCCCTACCCCACCATTCATAGCCGCCCGCACACTCAGATCACGAGGACCGGGATTAGCTATAGCCACCGCCAAGCCCTCAAGCAACTTGGCCTGGCTTTTTGAAGGAGGTTCGAGCTTAAACAGCAGATAAAGGTATTCTATCCAGCTTATTTTGCCTAACAGATCACCATAGACATCAAACCCTGAGCAATAACAGGCGGCAGCGGCGAAGGGGTTGTCAGGTTCTGGAATTTCTTGCCAAATTTTAGAGTGTATAACTTCTTTTTTCTTTTCCTGATCCGACATGAGACTGTTAATTCATCCCTTTGATACGGGTGGCTATTGGCGGCACTTCGTTGGGGTCAATAATGACCTCGAGTAGGGTCGGCCCTTTACGCGTACACATTACGTCTATATTTAACTCTTGCAAATCACGTGGAGTGGAAACCTGATAGCCTGGCACTCCAAGTGATTCAGCCAACCGGGAATAATTAATCGGCGTTAATTGATGCGCGATACTTTCCGAATTGTTAAGTATTTGCCCATGCTTGACCATCCCGAGACAAGAATCTTTCATCACAAGAAAGATAATGGGCAAGCATTCCTCTAAAGCGACAGTAATTTCATTGCCAAACATCAGGAAACTTGCGTCACCTACAATACAGACTACCGGCTCACCGGGATTCGCCAGAGCCGTTCCAATAGAGCTTCCAGGCGACCAACCCATCGAGCAAAACTCGGCGCACACCTGAAACAGGGCGTTATTGCGAGTCCTGCGCCCGTTATCGTAGCGGTGCTGGGGATTATTCCAACGTGAAACTTGGCGCCGCTGACCGACACGCCGATCAAAGGGATTCAAATAATGAATCGCCCAAGCCAGATTATTCCCCGTATCGGCAAGAAACCGGGTGTTGACCGGAAAAATCCGCGTCAGCTGATGCATTAACCATTGAGGCTTGATAGGAATCGAGTCATCAAATATTTTTCTTGGCTCATCCAATTCAAAATGCATGACATTTTCACAGCCCTTGCCATCGATTTTGGCTTCTTCAAGTTGCTGCTTCCTTTGACTGCCTTCTTTGCCAATCTCAGAGTCTTTCATCGGTTTCGAGGCGAGGTTATCAATCACGCGCTCGAATATCGAAGAGATCCGACCTCGCACATGCAGCTTGGCCATGGGAGAGCGCATGAGATTTGATTCCGACTCCTCAACATGAACCAGACGACTATTCAATATTGCCGATTTATCCCACGCATTTGAAGTAAACTCACCCAGTGAAGCACCGGCCACCACAACAGTATCGACTTCAGGATCATTTAACGCATCAATAGCGCTCTGATGTCCGGCAAAACCTATCACACCCCTGAATAACGGATGATAGGGGCTGATAAAACTTTTTCCGTCTGGTGTGGCTAACAAAGGCGCATCCAGCAGACAGGCTACATCAACAATCTGGCTTGCCGCTTCACGAGCCCCAACGCCCAGTACAAAAACAGTCTTTTTTGAGGTCGACAACGTTTTACATAATTCCGCGATCGCATAATCATCCTGCAGCACAGGCTGTCTCATGATCTTGGAAATATTATAGGAGGGGCCGTGCGGAACCTGGGAATAAAATATATCTGCAGGGATACTCAAGTGCACCGGGCCATAGGGCGGACTTAATGCCGTCATAATTGCGGTAATCAGCTTATGTTCAAACTGCTGTACGTGACTAACCAAGGTATTGTAACGCGTACAAAACTGATACATTCCCACCACGTTAACGCCGGTATCTCCGGATTCCTGCATGGCCTTGCGGCCAAATTTTTCCTGAGCAGTTTGCGGAGTGATGACCAGCAGCGGCGTATTGTTTTCATAGGACGAGGCCACACCGGTAATCATATTGGTAGCGCCAGGACCGGTGGTTGAACAGCAAACGCCTAATTTTCCGGTATTACGAGCATAGGCGTCAGCCATGAATGCAGCACTGGTTTCATGACGCGCGACAACGGGGCGAGGACCACCTCTGCGCGCACTTCTGGCCAAAGCATTATAAAGAGGCTCAATGGCACCGCCGGGAATTCCGAAGACGTATTCAACATTAAGCTGTTCTAAATAAGAGACCAGCAGGTCTCCCAACTCGACAGGCTCAGACTTCCGCTTTTCTTCGCGAAGCTCCTCCAATCCAAATACATCGGCGCTCATTGCGCTACTCGCTGCTTAGTTATTTTTTTTCTAAGGTTGGTTATTCTACCCACAAGCCGCCTCGATTCCCTATCATTTGCGGCTATTTATATAATAAATTACTTTAACTTCGCAACCTTAATTGCTTTTTTTATTACAAATTATTGATTCGAATCTAATGCTACCACTAGACAAAGCGCCTTTATTTTTGCCTGCACTGCCCGCCAACGCTTTAGTGAGTCACGCCGATAGCTCCCGGCAACCTGATGTCCATCGCTATGGGGAGATGGTCTGAGATGGAATTATGCATCACCTCCACCTTTTCGATTTCCAGGCTTGGACTCACCAGTATATGGTCATAATTATAGATCGGGCGCCAGCTTGGATACGTGTTATAGCTGCCCTGAGCCGAGCGTAAACCAATATCGCTCAAGGGCGAAAGCTTGAGCACGCGCTCGGCCCGGCTATTCAGATCACCCATCACAACAACGTGGCGATAATCTGCAATCAGCTCGCGGATATAGGAAAGCTGATTCCTCCTGGCCCGCTGCCCCAAAGAAAGGTGCAGCAGAACCAACACTAGCGGCTCCGCCAACGAGCCAAACTGCATGAAAATTGCTCCACGCCCGGGCAACATTCCCGGCAGCTTATGATCTTCAATCGAGTTTGGCTTTGGACGACTCAGCACACCATTACTGTGTTGTGCAAATTTACCCAGGTTCCGGTTGAGCTGCTGATACCAATAGGGAAACCCCGCCGCTTCGGCCAGATATTGAACCTGATTAATATGACCTGATCGGATACTGCCACCGTCTGCTTCCTGCAAGGCGACAATATCATAATTCGCGAGTAACCGGGCAATCCGGTCTAGATTCTGGGATCGCCCCTGATTCGGCAAGATATGCTGCCACCCGCGTGTCAGATAATGCCGATAAGAATGGCTATGTATACCCACCTGAATATTATAACTGAGCAGCCTTAAATGGGTACGGGCTGCGCGCCAGCTGTGCTCTCCTGACGCGCTATGATCATAGGAGACAATGGTCGCAGGCTCGCAACCAGCTGTACGTTTTAAGTTAGTTGAGAAACGCCGAAGCATTTATTTTGCCACTCCTCTCACTGCGCCACAAAACTCTTCTATCACAGGGGCCGGAACCGCAAAAATTGGCGCGTTCAAATCTGCAGCAACTATACATCAGCCAAGACGTACATCAGCCAGGGTGCTTTAGCTGGTTTTCTTCTGCCTTTCTTTGTTAATCAAAAACTCAACCACATCGAACAATTCCTTATCGCCGCCCTTCATACCCATACCAACACGATACTTCCCATTAACAATAATAGCAGGCACCCCGGTAGCGCGGTATTTTCTTTGGTTCATTTGCGCTTTTTGTAGTTTGCTACTGACTGAAAAAGACTTAAACGCCTGATTAAAGTCTTTTTCCGCTACCCCGTGTTGGGCAAAAAAAGCCGCCAACGAAGCTTGATCCGAAATATTCTCCCTTCGCTCATGCATCGCTTTAAAAAGCGCAGGATGTGTTTCTTTTTCTACACCCAACAATGCGGCTGCATAATAGGCCCTGGCATGCGTCACCCAATGTCGCGCCAATACTGCGGGCATTCTTTTAAACTCAACATCCTGCGGCAGCTTTTTAATCCACGCCTCAAGCCTGGGTTCTAACGCATAACAGTGCGGACAGCCGTACCAAAACAGTTCCAGCACCTCTATTTTGCCGGAATTTCCGGTAGCAACCGGATCGGGAAGCTCTGCATAATGCTCCCCCTCCAGGTAAGGACCACTGGCCTCTGCACAGGCCAACAAAGGAATCATTAACAACATCAGCAGACTTTTCTTTAATACTCGTATCATCCGATAACTCCATTTCTATTTGTTCGTGGATCTATGACCATCTAATCGGCAAAAATGTCACTTATGACACTCAATAATTCACATTATTTCACGCTTTCACCTAAACCATGCTGCCGCAGCATCCACAAAAAAGGGTGGCCAGGCCACCCTTTTTCGGGAACTGTTGGTTTCGCCTTTAACGAAGGCCGGCAATATAACTTGCCAACGCAGCGATCTCTTTATCATTTAACCGATAAGTCACCTGGCGCATTATTTTTCCGTCACCGTCGTTCGTTCGCTGTCCGTCGCGGAAAGCTTTTAACTGGGTGACTGTGTATCCAGCATGCTGACCTCCCAGCGAGGGATAACCTGCCGCTGCATTTCCCGAGCCACTTGGAGAATGGCAGGCTGTACAAGCCGCCACACCAATACTGCCATCGCCAGCGCGGTACAGTCGCTCACCAATAACCAGCATGTCTTTATCTGCTTCTCCAACCACTATTGACTGGCTTGCATAATAGGCTGCAATATCTTCCAGATCCTGATCAGATTTACCATCCAGCTGGCCGGTCATAGTAGGCACAGGACGCGCATTGGACATAATATCCTTCATTTGTTTAACCAAATACTTCGCATTCTGCCCTGCCAGTTTCGGGAAGGCATCAGCTGGGCTATTACCATCTGCCCCGTGGCATGCACCACAGGCAATTGCTTTTGTTTGGCCGGCTTGAGCATCACCGTCGGCCATCGCATGACCAAAAATACCCAGCAACAAAATCAGGCTTAACACTTGCTTTTTCATTGATAATCCTAAGTTAATTCTCATTCATTCACATTCTATGCTTATCAGTCAGCCGGTGGCTGTATAAGCACCCCACATTTCAGTACAACCCAAAATTTGTTCAGCACAATCTGCTGGAACTTATCTCTAGCTCCTTACAAAGGCAGGCTGTTCGCCATTCGCACATCAGAACACCGCGAAGTATATACTATTCTTTTATCTAACGGGAGTCCTAACACCCGCATCTCGTCGCGCCAACTCTTGCTAAACCTCGTCCGCCTCTATACATTATTTTTTAACAATGATAGGGTCGACGCCCTTAAATTTACAATCGCAGCAAAACCATGAACAATCCAAACTATAACCCGTTCCATCAAACTACTTTTTTAACGAGCGCCGCACAACTGAAGCAGTGCCCTGAAGATGATGGTCGAGAGGTCGCCTTTGCTGGCCGCTCCAACGCGGGAAAGTCTAGCGCCATTAATGCTATATCACAGCAAAAAAAACTGGCGAAAACCAGTAAAACGCCCGGGCGCACGCAGCTTCTAAACTTCTTCGAGGTCAAAAGTAAAGACACGCGAATCGTGGATCTGCCGGGCTATGGTTTTGCGAAGGTGCCACTTGCTCAGAAAAAAAAGTGGGAGCAGTTTATCGATGAATACTTGCGCAACAGGGAAAGCCTGTATGGACTTTTCCTGATCATGGACATTCGTCACCCATTAACGGATTTTGACAACATGATTATCCATTGGACAAACCAGTGCCAACTGGCTACTCATATTTTACTGACAAAATCCGACAAGATGAAGTTTGGGCCAGCGAAAGCTGTCTTGCTCAAAGTCAGCAAAGCACTGGCGCAGTATCCTCATGTTTCCGCACAACTCTTCTCAGCCACTGATCACCGAGGTGTTGATGTGGCACGCGAACGGCTGGCCACCTGGCTGCAACTACCTGAGTAATTCAATCAACGTCTTTTTACCCGATCCGGTGTGCATAAAAAAACCCCATACACCCTTGGGGGAGACGTATGGGGCGAAGTTCTCCGGCTCTGCGGGGATGCGTTCCGGAGAGTTTAGACTGATAGGAGGAAAACTTGCTTTTCAGTCGCTGCGTTAGTTAGCAGTAAAGCTTAAGACTACCCCTCACAACAAAAGTTCAAACCTAAAGCAATCGACTTGCTGGCCCGGATTTTTCGCCAGGCGCCAGGATTTTAACGCAGGGCTTCAGAGCCATTTTAGGAGTACTGGTGAAATATTCGGGCCTGGCCCTGCCAACACTGCTTAGATTGCCATTATTGTAGCGGAAAAATGTCCACCTGCTCACGAGGAGTGCGGCCTGATGATCCCAAATGGGCGAGGAGCATCACCCAGTTACGCTCTTTTGAAGGCCACAAGTTTGGCGGTAACTAGTGTTAACCTGCCCCACCTGTTTTTATTATTAATGCGCCTCATCCCAGTTAGCGCCAACACCGATATCCACAATGAGCGGCACGTTTAGTTGTACCGTTGTACTCATATATTCTCGTAGTTTCTGCGTTATCAATTCCAGTTCTTTTTCCGCAACCTCCAACACCAGCTCATCATGCACCTGCATAATTACGCTCGCCTGAGGTTTGTCCTTTTCCAGCCATTGATCGACCTGGATCATCGCTTTTTTTATGATATCTGCGGCAGTGCCCTGCATCGGAGCATTAATTGCGGTTCTTTCAGCTGCCTGTCGCCGCATCCCATTTCGCGAGTTGATTTCCGGCAAATACAGACGCCGCCCAAAGAGCGTTTCCACATAGCCCTTTTCGGCCGCATTGCTGCGAATATTATCCATATATTCGAGTACTCCAGGGTAACGCTCGAAATAGCGATTGATATAATCCTGCGCCTCTTTGCGTGCAATCCCCAATTGACGCGCCAGACCAAACGCGGACATACCATAGATCAATCCAAAATTGATCGCTTTCGCACTGCGCCGCTGCTCGCTTGTCACCGCTTCAAATTCTGCACCGAACACTTCTGCAGCCGTAGCACGATGCACGTCCATACCCTGAGCGAAGGCATCCAACAATCCCAAATCCTGAGACAAGTGCGCCATGATGCGTAATTCAATCTGGGAATAATCGGCAGCCACTATTCGATAGCCGTCCGGCGCGATAAAAGCCTGGCGTATTTTGCGCCCCTCCTCAGTTCGAATTGGAATATTCTGCAAATTTGGATTCGAGGAAGATAGCCGCCCAGTGGCCGTCACCGCCTGATGGTAGGAGGTATGTATACGCCCCGTTTTTGGGCAAATTTGTCCTGGTAACTTATCGGTATAGGTCGATTTCAGTTTACTGAGGCTTCGGTACTCCAGTATTATTTTTGGCAACGGATAATCGAGTGCCAGCTCCTGCAATACAGGCTCAGCGGTAGACGGCTGTCCTTTTGGAGTTTTCTTGAGTATCGGCAATTCAAGCTTTTCATAAAAGATGGCCTGCAGCTGTTTCGGCGAACCAAGATTAAACTCCTCTCCAGCCATCTCATAGGCCTGACGCTCTATTTCAGTCAGACGAACTTCCAGCTCCTGACTCTGCTTGCCCAGCAGTTTTGCGTCTACCAATGCGCCTTTGCATTCGATACGCGACAACACAGGCACCAGTGGTACTTCAATCTCGCGATAAACACTGCGAAGTGTCGAGCATTGTTCCAGCTCGGACTGCATGGCATTGAACAGCCTTAGGGTAATATCCGCATCCTCTGCGGCATAATCACCGGCACGCTCTAAATCGACCTGATTAAAGGTTAGCTGCTTGGCTCCTTTACCGGCGACATCTTCAAAATGGATAGTTTCTTCATTAAGCATACGCAGCGCCAGATTATCCATATCGTGCCGCTGGGTCGAATCGAGCACATAGGATTGCAACATCGTATCCTGCGCAATTCCGGTCAAAGCTACCCCATGATTGGCCAGCACATTCATATCGTACTTTAAATTCTGCCCGACTTTGAGCTTTTCAGGATCCTCCAGAAAAGGCTTCAGCGCGCCCAGCACAAAATCACCATCCAGCTGCCTGGGTGCTCCCAGATAATCGTGCCCGATGGGAATATAAGCCGCCTCAAAGGGATCGACCGCAAGCGAAACGCCCACCAATTTCGCCTCCATGTAATTCAGACTGGTGGTTTCGGTGTCAAACGCGACCAGTTCAGCAGCATCAATTTTTGCCAGCCATTGATTAAACAGCCCCTCATCCAGCACGATCTCATATCTCTTTTCCTGCTGAGGCTGCTCGGTTTTACCGGTAACTGGCACCTGATCAACAGCCAGCTCTTCCAGCCAGCTCTTAAACTCCAGCTCACTGAACAATTCGAACAACCTGGCCTGATCCTTGTCCTGGTGGCATAGCGATTGTGGGCCAACCGCTAAAGCCACATCTGTCTTGATCGTCGCAAGATCATAGGACAGGGGTATTTGATCAAGTACGGAACGCAAACTCTCACCAACTTTACCGCTTACCTCATCGGCGCGCCCGATAACTTCCTGCAGCGAACCATACTCAGTCAACCACTTGACGGCCGTCTTGGGTCCACATTTTGGCACACCAGGAATATTATCCGAGCTATCGCCCACTAGCGCCAGATAATCAATAATACGCTCTGCCGGCACGCCAAATTTATCAATAACACCCTGTTTATCAGTCTTGCGGCCATCCATGGTATTGACCAGCGTTACATGATCACTAACCAACTGCGCCATGTCCTTGTCACCGGTTGAAATCACCGTATCGATCTGCTGCTGCGTCGCCTGGCTCGCCAAGGTGCCAATCACATCGTCAGCTTCAACACCGTCGATCACCAACAAAGGCAATCCCATCGCCTCAATAATCTGATGTATCGGCTCGATCTGTTCACGCAAATCATCCGGCATTGGCGGTCGATTCGCTTTATACTCCGGATACATATCGTGACGGAAGGTTTTTCCTTTGGCATCAAATATCACTGCAACCGGCGAACCGGGATAGTCCGCTAGCAGTCGGCGGATCATGCTGATCACACCTCGCACCGCACCGGTGGGCTTGTTTTTCGAAGTTCTCAGATCAGGAAGTGCATGGTAGGCCCGGAACAGATAGGAAGACCCATCAACCAGAATCAAGGGTGCTTTATTTATATTTGGCATTATATTCTTTGATATAAGTTAAATTCTGAAGGTAGAATGCTGTCTATGATAACTGTGCCACTCGAGAATGAAAGCACTAGTTAAGCGGATTATTTTGAACCGCAACAATATATCGACTACATTTATTTCAGGTGAACTCATGATTAAGACTATCAGAAACACTCTTTGCATCGCATTGATTAGCGCGCTTCCTCTTACCCTGAGCGCCGCACCTGAAGAGGATGCCAGCGAGCCGGATATCGTAATCAAGCAGATGGAAGATAAAACCGTCTATGAATACCGGGTGAATGGGTTTCTGTATGCCATTAAAATTGTGCCTAAAAAGGGAAAGCCCTACTACCTGGTCGCGGAAGATGGTAGCGATAATTTCATGCGTGTCGATGAACCTCGTTTCATCGTACCTAAATGGGAAGTGATTACCTGGTAGCCCTGCCCGAATCCCGCATATGGGTTGCAATCAACTGGTCTTTCTCGAGCCAGAGGCTTGCAACCCACTCCTGAAATTCTGACCGGAATTGCTCATTCGTCTGGTAATCACCCATTAACAGGTGCGCTGGAACATCACGTTGCTTGACGCGCACCACAACCTTTTCTATTCGACCTGAGAGAAAGTGCCAAAACCCCTTGCGGCCCTCTGGATAAACAATCGTCACGTCCACTAGTGCCACTAACTGATCTCCCAGCATGCTAGCCACAGAGGCAATCCCGCCAGATTTAGGCTTTAACAGATATTGATAAGGGGAGTTTTGACGTGCTTTTTTTTGCTCGGTAAACCGTGTTCCCTCGGCAAAATTAACCACAGAAGCCAGCTCTCCCTTTAGCTGTTCACACAAACGCCGGGTTGTTTCGAGATCTTTCCCACGTAACTCAGGGTTATTCGCAAGCTCCTCTTTGCTATAACGACGCATAAAAGGGAAATCCAGAGCCCAGCAAGCCACCCCGATAAAGGGTAGCCAGATAAGCACCTTTTTTAGGAAAAACTTAAAAAATGGTACTTTGCCAATAAGCAGAAACACCAGAATTGGAATATCAGACCAGGATTGATGATTGCAAATCACCAGATAAGAATGCTGTGGCGACAAGCCATCCAAACCTTCAACATCCCAATTTGGCTTATGAATGTAACGATAAGTTACCGCGTAGGCACGAATCAAAAAATCGCTTATATGCACACAAATACTTGTGCACCGTCGCTTGACCTGGGCGCTAGGCACAATCCATTTAACTATGGCGATGAGCATCACTGGCGTTAATGCAAGCACTGCGTAGAGAACTACCAAAACAACACAAAGCACTCCCTTTAAAACGGCCGACACCCTGTTCATATGGTCATACGCACCTTTCCAATTAAATACAGCCCATTATCTTTTGTGTGACTCCCTGCAGAAATTGCAGATAGGCCTCCGGACCAACCGGCACATCCCCCGCCATAGGGTCAATCATCTGCACCCTCATTTCGGACTCTTTGCTCATTAGCTTTACGATTCGCAGATTGCTCTCCGGCTCCACCAGCATGCAGCTTATGCGCTCCGTGGCAATTAGCCGGTCTAGCCAAATCAAGTGTTTCGCACCGGGATTCCCCTCCGGATTAATCGCCACCACCGCACGATGCGAAACACCGTATTCGTCTTCAAAATAGCTATAGGCATCATGGTACACAATATAATTATGCCTGCGTTGCACCACTTCATTTCGAATTTTGCCCTCCTGGATCTCAACTGCCTTAATAAAACCAGCGAGATTCGCTTGGTAATCTGGAGCACTTTCTGGATCCATCAATATTAACTTTTTTACGATTTCCTGCGCCACCTGAACAGCTTTTTGTCCGCTCAACCAAAGATGCGGGTCAAGATATCCATCCACACGCACGTCAAGTAGCTCTTGCAAATCCACAACAACAATATCGCTTTCAAGATTAGCAATCGGTTTGGCCAGATAGTTTTCAGAGGCCTCACCCAGCCAAATAATCAAATCGGCCTGACTCAATCGCCGCATATCCGATGGGCGCATGGTGAAATGGTGTGGCGTCGCACCCACAGGCAGCAGTGCTTCGCAGCAATTTCCATCACCCAAGACCGCCTGCGCAATTAACTGCAACGGTTTTATACTCGCCAGAACTTGAGGTTGCGCAACCGATTGGCCACTAATCAATAACCAGAGTACAACCCAAAAGAGTGTTTTATAGCTCGCCATTTTCAGTATTCTATTTCATAAATTAAAACGTTATAATATAACAAAATCACACCCATGAGAATATATGCCGGATTCTGTTAACACACCGATCGCTTGCAGGCCACACAACCACAATACCTGTGTTGATAAGGCAATGGCAGCGGCGAAGAGCGCCTGCCAAAAAGCTGGCGCGCGACTGACACCCACTCGCGAGCAGGTTTTACTGTTAATCTGGCAAAGCCATAAGCCGCTCGGCGCCTATGACATCATTGACCAGCTTAGCGAACAGATGCGGGCGCTGGGTAAGCGGCAAAAGTCCATCGCACCACCGACGGTGTATCGTGCGCTGGACTTTTTACAGGAACTGGGTTTTATACACCGCATCGCCTCTCTAAATGCCTTTGTCGGCTGCAGCATTCATGACTCAGCTCACATCAGTCAGTTTCTACTGTGTCGCGACTGCGGCATCGCCATCGAAATTGCATCCAATACCCTGAACCAGGCGATTTATGAAAACGCCTCCGCCAACGGATTTAGCATTGATACGGAAACCATTGAGGTAAGCGGAAGTTGTGCGCGCTGCAGGGGAGACGCACCCCAATGAATAGCCCAAAAAAGCTGGTTGAGATTGACAATATAAACGTAATTCTCGGCGGTAACTGCGTTATTGATCAGGTCAGTCTGAATATCCAAGCAGGCGAAATTGTCACGCTTATAGGTCCCAACGGAGCTGGCAAAAGTACTTTAATACGCGCCATTCTTGGGCTGCTAAAGCCATCATCAGGTAAGATCAAAACAGCACCCGGACTGCGTATCGGTTATATGCCGCAGCGTTTACAAATGGACAGAACCATTCCGCTGAATGTTCAGCGGTTTCTCAATGTCTGGCGCACCAGAAACTCAATTAGCATTAAGACGGCACTGAAACATGTTTCTGCGGAGCATTTAGCAATGCGCCCCATGCAGGAAATTTCGGGCGGAGAGTTACAGCGCATCTTGCTCGCAAGGGCGCTACTGCGCAATCCTCAGCTATTGGTCCTAGACGAGCCGGTGCAGGGTGTCGATATGCAGGGCCAAACCGAACTCTATCAATTGATCCACGAAATTCGAAATCTTTATCATTGCGCCGTACTCATGGTGTCACACGACCTTCATCTGGTAATGTCCTCAACCGATAGAGTAATCTGCATGAACCACCATATTTGCTGCTCCGGACACCCGGAGTCAGTGAGCAACGACCCCGCTTACCAAGAGTTGTTTGGTAAAGAGGCGGTCGAATCAATCGCCCTTTATGCCCATCATCACGACCACAGTCATGATGATACCGGAAAGGTTGTGGATCATTCGGAGCACTTGCATGGCTGATTTTATTTGGCACGCGCTGCTGGCGGGTATCGGGGTCGCACTCATCGCCGGGCCACTCGGTTCCTTCGTAGTATGGCGACGCATGTCTTACTTTGGCGACACCCTTGCTCATTCCGCATTGCTGGGAATTGCCCTGGGTATCGCACTGGATATGAACCTCAATATTGCTGTAATCATTTGCTGCGTCCTCATTGCTGTAACACTGGTCTTTCTGCAACAACACCGCTTTATCTCAACCGATACACTATTGGGCATACTGGCACACAGCACTCTATCTCTCGGGCTCATTAGTATCGGCTTGCTGGGAGTGCGAGTTGATATACTCTCCTATCTTTTCGGCGACCTGCTTACGGTAACCAATAGTGAGCTGATCTGGATATTTACTGGCACTGTTGCGGTCTCCACATTATTAATTATTTTTTGGCGGCCACTGTTAGCGATCACCATAGACGAAGAGATGGCGCAAGCGGAGGGCTACCCTGTCACCCTGATCAGACTGTTGCTGATGCTGCTGATGGCCATCGTGATCGCTGTAGCCATGAAAATTGTTGGAGTGCTGTTAATTACTTCACTCATGATTATCCCTGCTGCCGCCGCTCGCCGTCTCACCAAAAGTCCGGAAAGCATGGCGCTGACTGCGAGTGTTCTGGGTTGTATTGCCGTAATTCTGGGAATTCTGGCTTCTGTAGAATGGGATACTGCGACCGGCCCTTCCATTGTATTGGCAGCGGCCGTTGTATTTGTTGGATGCTATCTGATCCCTACCCATTATTTGGGTAAGCCTAAGGGAGAAGCCGGCTAGTAACGCTATTTAGCAACAGCCGCCATACATTCCAGCTCAACGCGCGCATCCACAGCCAAACCATTGGCCGCAAAAGCGCTGCGCGCGGGATAGGGCGGCGAAAAATAGCGGGTATAGACCTCATTAAAGGCCGCCCACTCTTTGATATCGGCCAGCATGACAGTGCATTTCACAACATCCGCCAGCGAATAACCATGCGCCTGAAGGCTAGTCTTAATATTTTCCAGTGTCTGTTCCGTTTCCCCCCTGACACCTCCTTCAGCGAGCTTAAACGTTCCAGGCAAAACCCCTATTTGCCCAGAGAGATAAAGCGTATCTCCTACCCTGACCGCCTCGGAGAATGGCAATCCCGCAGGAGAAACTTTACCTGAATTCAGGAATTCTATCCTTCCCTCTGCTGACAGCAGCGCGGCACCACTCAACAAGCAACAGATCAATATCCACTTGGTATGACACATTGTAATTGTCCTATCAGCGTCCCGCCGCATAGTTATCCATAATCACCGGCAACACCTGCTTCATATTCTCTAACTTATGCGGGTTGCGTAGGAAACCATGCTGTTCCCCCGCGGGATTAATCAGCATAATGCTCATGCTGTGATCAACCAGATACTCGCCCCCCTCGTCCAGAGGTGCCTTGGCAAACATGCTGTTTAGATCACGGGCAAAGGAAAAAACTGCATCCAACTCGCCGGTCACACCGATAAAATCCTGATTGAAGTGAGCCACATACTCTGCGAGTTTAGCCGGCGTGTCTCTTTCAGGATCAACCGATACCAAAATCGTTTGCATCTCGCCCTCTGCCAAAGTGCCCTGCAACTCGGTGTGTAGCTGATTTAGCAGCGCCATGGTAGTGGGGCAAACGTCCGGGCAATAAGTATATCCAAAAAACAGCAGGCTCCATTTCCCGTCCAGACGCTTATTATTGAACACCTTCCCCTGATGATCCGTTAACGTGAAATCCGCCAGCTTCTTGCTATCCTGCTTAATCACAGCACCCAGTTGATATAACTGCTGCGGGGAAAGATCCGGTGTGCGCATCACACGCGCCACCATAACCCCAACCATCAGAAATATGATGCCCACCAAGACCACCACTGTTTGCTTCACGTTGGACATATCAATCCTCTTTCACTTCAATTACCAAATGGAATTACCCAAACAGTATCATTCCTGTTACGCAAAGCCATCCTTTAGACTTCTGGAACCCAGCCAATAACTGATTATAAATAGTGGTCTACCAGCATGGCAAAGAACAGCGCCATCAGGTAGTAAATGGAATACTTGAAGGTTTTGATCGGCGCATGAGGGTCTGTGCCACGAATCAGCATAATTGCCCAGTAAAGAAACCCCAGACCCAACGCTATAGCACTGACGAGGTAAAGCATACCGCTCATGCCGCTTACAAAGGGCATCAGGGTAACCGCAATCATAATGAGTGTGTATAGCAAAATGTGTAAGGTCGTGTAGCGTTCACCATGAGTAACAGGCAGCATGGGAATATCCACTTTGGCGTACTCTTCCTTGCGGTGAATCGCCAATGCCCAGAAATGTGGTGGCGTCCAGGCAAAAATGATCAGCACCAACAACAGTGCATCCGGATCCAGGCTATTGGTGACAGAAGTCCAACCCAGCAGTGGCGGCACAGCACCTGAAAGGCCACCAATGACAATATTCTGGGGCGTCGCTCTTTTTAACCAGCCCGTGTAAATAAAGGCGTAGCCAATCAGAGATGCCAGCGTCAGCCAGGCGGTCAGAGGATTCACCAGAACCACCAGAATCGCCATACCCGCAACACCGATTACCAGCGCAAAAACAATCGCTTGCTGCAGCGTTACTCGGCCTTGAGCAATAGGCCGTTTATGTGTACGCGCCATCACCGAATCGACCTGTCGATCTACAATGTGATTGATCGCTGCCGCAGAGCCCGCACCCAGTGCAATACCCAAATTACCAAAGATGAGCACATCCAACGGCACCATGCCCGGCGTCGCCAGAAACATGCCTATCACAGAGGTAAGTAGCATCAGGGCCACCACTCTTGGCTTGCACATTTCCAGAAAGTCGCGCCAGCTGGGCGAGCATGTTTGCTGCGAGTCTGTTATTTCTGACATGATGGTTTTAATTCTGCTGTTATTTGTAAGGTCGCGGGAATACCAGCACGACTATCAAGTGTTAACACGAAGCCCAAGAGGGACTACAACGCGATATTATCGCTATAGCTCTCGGCAATAGCAAGTTTAAGGACTGTTCAGCGTTTTATTTACCGTACCATAACCCCTAAAATCCGCTTCGAGGCTGCGTACTGGGAAAATAGAATATAGCAGTTAAAACTCGGCGATCAGTATTAACCAATCTTTGATACCTTCAACAATCGCTGCAGATCTTCCAGTAGATCTTTGCCGCTTTGCTCTGGACTGTAATACATCATCACATTACCGACGGGGTCTGTAATAAAAATATAGTTTTCTTTTAGCGCCGCATTTGCATCCAGGTTCTTGTCCAAATAGGCCTTCAGCTGGAATCGATCTGCTGAAACCAGCTTAAGCTGCGGATACTTTAACCGATCAGCTTCCTTGAGTCCCGAAGCCTTCTCTATTCCTGCATCCACATAGTAGCGCTCCACGCGATGTGACTCCTTATGCAGAGCAATATTGACCTGCCGGGCTTTGTACAAATTAGCCTGACAGGTTTCTAAACAACTGCCACTTGAAACAATAAGCATTGCCCATTTTCCCTCCAGGTCATCAGTGGTAATTATCCGCCCGTTAATATCGCTTAAATTGAGCTCATTAAAGTCTAGAGGAGGCAGTATCAATGTGCCATGATTGGTTCGCGCTGAAGGCACCAGGACATGATTAAAATACATATAGGAAGCTAGAACCATGGGCACCAAGGCAATAGCGAATATGGACAGCAGAGTAAAACGACTTTTTGTTTTGGTTTTTTCAAGCATTGGATTTTCTTGGCTATTTGGGGTCATCATCTTTGATCCGCTTAAAGGTGACATAAACATAAAGAATGGTCAGTGCAAGCGCCATGGAAAACCATTGCAGCGCGTAACCAAGGTGTTTGGCGGGACTCATATTAATAGGGTGCCAAATCATCTGTAACAGCCCCGGACTGCCTCCGACCAAGCGCAATATAAAGGGCGCCGAGTCAACACCAGTATCCTCTCGGTAACGCGCACTCATGCGCTCAAGATCAGCAGCTTGAACCACTTCCGGCCAGACACCCCGATACGGCTCTTCAGCAAGCACGAAGGCCTCACCGGGTGGAATATCAATCCCCGCCACAATACGCTGCCGGGATAACACAGGGGGCACCGGCGGTAACTGCTCACGACTGCCCCCCAAGGAGATCCAACCACGGTTAATCCAGACATAATCGATGACTGTATCGGCTTTACCAGGGCTCTGCATGAACACCGGTTCGCTGAGTTCAAAAGGACTAATTACTTCATAGCCCACTTGCCCCTGATAGATCTTATTGTCCAGTAAAACCAAGCGCTCATTATCAAATTCGCCCGTCAAAAAAACCTGCACATAAGCCCGATCCGTTAGCAACAGGGCTTTGTCTAATGATATGGGACTGGCCAGCATTCGTTCATGGTATTCCTGCTCCAGCTGCTTTTTTTCTTCGGCTCTTTCAATTTGCCAAAAACCAAAGCGCAACAGCACCGGCATCAACAGCACATAAAACAAGGCTATTTTCCAATTGAGTTCAATTTTGAATCTTAGACCGGCAAAATTAATCGACATCTACTAAATCCGTTACTACTGCGACACACGTATGCTGCACACTCGCTTTTCAGATATACTCAAAAACCTTCCCCTGAATCATAACTAAGGTGATTTCCATGTGGCTAAAGCCTACCATTATAGTTCTGTTTATCGGAATTCTTGCCAGCCTGGCTTACAGCGCATTCTTTTTGCTAATGGATAAGGGTAAATCAGACCGCACCAGAAAGGCATTAGGGGTCAGAGTGATACTCGCAATATTGCTACTTGCCTGTGTCACCTATGGATTATGGACGGGCGACCTTAACCTTAATGCGCCCTGGCAACGATAATTACGACACCGCCTGAGGCACTTCTGAACCACATTCTGTTCCAGTGGCACCGCACCTCAGGCTAAAAATGATCAGCTTCCTTCCTATAAGATGTAGACGAATAAAAACAAACCCACCCACACCACATCAACAAAGTGCCAATACCAGGACGCCGCTTCAAAACCGAAGTGATCGTCGGGTTTAAAGTGCCCTTTCAGCACCCGTAGCAGCATGATGGTGAGCATGATGCCACCAATCGTCACATGCGCACCGTGAAAGCCGGTTAGCATAAAGAAAGTCGAACCGTAAATACCTGAGTTAAGCGTCAGCCCTAAATGGTTGTATGCTTCCGCGTATTCATAAATCTGCAACGCAAGAAAAGTAAAACCCAGCGCAACTGTAACAAATAACCAGAGCTTAAGCCCCGCCCGGTTTTCTTTCTTTAACGCCGTATGCGCAAAGTGCACCGTGACACTCGAACTCAGTAGCAGGATAGTGTTCCAGAGAGGGATATGCCACGGATCAACCAGCGCCTTGGGCGTCGTAAAATTTGTAGCATCAGGCATATTTACCAAGGGCCAGGTTGCTTGGAACTGCGGCCACAACATATTGGATATGCCCTTTTCACCCTCCCCTCCCAGCCATGGGACAGCAAAGTTACGCACATAGTAGAGCGCGCCAAAAAATGCAGCAAAGAACATCACTTCTGAAAAGATAAACCAGCTCATTCCCCAAACAAAAGATCTGTTGAGCTGGTCGCTGTACATACCGGCATGATTTTCCTTGATTACCTTTGAAAACCAGTTAAACATGGTACCGGCAATGATCAAAGCACCTGCATAAAATATCCAGTGTGCTAATGAGTCCGCTCGTCCGGCACTCATATCATTTAGCATGGAGCCCGCACCAAAAACGGTAACCGCAAGCCCAATAGCCATTACAATCGGCAATTTGCTCTGCTCAGGCACATAGTAGGTTTGATAGGAGCTATCTGATGACATTATTGTTCTCCGTCTCGTATAGGTTCACTCATCCAGTGCCATTAGTTCGCCGCTACTTCCGGCAAACTAAAAAGCGTATAGGAGAGTGTCAATTTACTCATTCGTTCTGGAATCTCTTTCGCAACAAAAAACCTTAGGGGCATATCAATTGATTCGCCAGGTTCCAGTGTCTGTTGATTAAAGCAAAAGCATTCCGTTTTATTAAAATATTCAGTTGCCGAGAAAGGGGAAAGGCTGGGTACCGCCTGGGCACTCATGGTTCGATCAGTGGTGTTGGTCGCCACAAAGAAGGCCTCATTAATCTCTCCGGGACGTACCTTGACCACAGCTTCCTTTGCACGGAATTCCCAGGGCATCTGTGCGTTTTTGCTGGTGGTAAACTGCACCGTGATCCATCTGTCCTGATCGACCTCAATTGTTTCAACAAGCTCATAGCGCCCGCCCGTTTTACCATTTAAGCCTGTAATGTTACAAATGACGTCATATAGAGGCACCAGGGCAAAACCGAAACAGAACATGCCAAACACAATAGCCAACAGTTTAATAATAATTCTATTGTTCGCTTGGTTTGGCATGTCTATATCCCTTTCCTACGCTCTTACTTCACTTCCGGCGGTGTGCTAAAGGTATGATAGGGCGCTGGCGAGGGTATCGACCACTCCAGCCCTTCTGCGCTCTCCCAAACCTGTTGCGATGCCGGTTTACCACTGCGAATTGCGTTGATCACAATGTACAGGAACAACAACTGGGTCGCACCAAACATAAAGCCACCAATGGATGATATCTGGTTAAAGTCGGCAAACTGCAATGCATAATCCGGTATTCGTCGCGGCATACCTGCCAGCCCCACAAAGTGCATAGGAAAAAATGTCAAATTCATGCCGACAAAAGACAACCAAAAGTGACATTTACCCAAAGTTTCGTTATACATGTTGCCGCACCATTTGGGCAGCCAGTAATAGACCCCGGCCATGATGCCAAAGATCGCCCCAGGCACCAGCACATAATGAAAATGCGCCACCACAAAGTAGGTATCGTGATACTGGAAATCCGCTGGTGCAATCGCCAACATTAATCCGGAAAATCCACCGATGGTGAAGAGTACCACGAAGGAAGTGGCGAACAGCATCGGGGTTTCAAAGGTCAGTGAACCTCTGAACATGGTGGTCACCCAGTTAAATACCTTAACGCCAGTTGGCACCGCAATCAGCATGGTCGCGTACATGAAAAACAGCTCTCCCGCCAATGGCATGCCGACTGTAAACATGTGGTGCGCCCACACAATAAACGACAGAAACGCAATAGATGAGGTGGCATATACCATAGAGGTATAGCCGAACAGACGTTTACGGCTGAATGTGGGAATGATTTGCGATACCACACCGAACGCAGGCAAAATCATGATATAGACTTCAGGATGTCCAAAAAACCAGAACACATGCTGGAACAGGACCGGATCACCACCACCAGCAGCACTAAAAAAGCTGGTACCAAAATGAATATCCATCAGCATCATGGTGACCACACCTGCCAACACCGGCATCACAGCAATCAACAGGTAGGCCGTAATTAACCAGGTCCAGACAAACAGTGGCATCTTCATCAAGGTCATGCCCGGAGCGCGCATATTCAGTATGGTAGCGACAATATTAATCGCGCCCATAATGGATGAGGCACCTATGATGTGCACACCAAAAATAAAGAAAGTAACCGTATCCGGCGCATAAGTGGTGGATAATGGTGCGTAAAAGGTCCAGCCAAAATTAGGTGCACCACCTTCCATAAACAAGGTAGATAACAACAAGGTAAAGGCAAATGGCAAAATCCAGAAACTCAGATTATTCATTCTGGGCAAAGCCATATCTGGTGCACCAACCATCATAGGCACCATCCAGTTAGCCAACCCGACAAACGCCGGCATCACCGCACCAAACACCATGATTAAACCATGCATGGTGGTCATCTGATTAAAAAATTCGGGCGCTACGATTTGCAGACCAGGCTGAAATAACTCAGCTCTGATGACCATCGCCATACTGCCACCCACTAAAAACATGATAAAACTAAACCAAAGGTAAAGCGTACCAATATCTTTATGGTTAGTTGTGTACACCCACCTTTGCCAGCCCTTTGCCGGGCCGTGATGATGATTGTGATCGTGTGTCTCTATAACTGCGCTCATCTCTCAGACCCCCCTCATTGTGCTGCTTTGATTTTGGCAATTTCTGCGGGCTGAATTAAATCGCCCGTATCATTGCCCCAAGCGTTACGTTCGTAGGTGATTACTGCGGCCAAATCAACCTCATTTAACTGCGCGCCAAAAGCTGCCATATAGGTTCCCGGTCTTCCGTTGAGAACCACATCGACATGAGCGCTTTTATCACCGACAGCAATCGCACTTCCCTTGAGTCCAGGGAATTGGGGAGGAATACCTGTACCGTCTGAGTTATGACAAGCGGCACAGTAGGTTGCGTAAGTCTTTTCGCCCCGCTCCATCAAATCTTCCATGCTCCAAACCTTGTCCTTCAAACCGCTTTCCTGTTGGGCTGCAGCCTTTCTTTCATCAACCCAGGTTTGATAATCTGCCTTTTCCTTTGCAACCACTACAACAGGCATAAAGCCATGATCCTTACCGCATAATTCTGCACACTGCCCACGATAAGTTCCTGGCTCTTCAATAATAGTCCAGGCCTCATTGACGAATCCTGGGATCGCGTCTTTCTTCACCGCTATCGCAGGTACCCACCAGGAGTGGATAACATCATTGGCGGTCACCAGAAAACGAACTTTGGTATTGATCGGAATGACCAAAGGCTCATCAACCTCCAGAAGATAGTTTTCACCCTTGGGCGCCTTATTGTGAATTTCGTCACTGGGTGTACTCAGATTACTGAAAAACCCAAAACCATCATTGAGATAATCATAATGCCACTTCCACTGGTATCCGGTGATTTTAATATCGATCTCGGATTCCTTGGTATCGTAGATTTTGATTAAGGATTTGGTCGCTGGAACTGCCATGGCTATCAATATGACAAATGGAATGGTAGTCCATATAAGCTCAACAAAAGTGCTTTCATGAAACTGGGCCGGTTGCGCACCCTTTGATTTTCGATGTGCAAACACAGACCAGAACATCACACCAAAAACCAGAATTCCAATAACTACACAGATCCAAAATATAATCATATGCAGATCGTAAATTTCTCGGCTAATGGCAGTGACGCCTGGCGTCATGTTGACTTCCCATTTTGCCCAGGCAGTGGCACTTGAGAGCAACAGCGTACCCAGGACGAGCCTGAGCCAGGGCATCGTTTTTAACGGCATCCCCATGTCTCCTAACTTTTTATCTTTATAAAATTACAGAGGATACATTGGAACCGCCGAAACAGCGGAACTCATCATATCCACCTATCCCCTTGAAGCAGCCAGTTGAGCACTGGCAAAAAAATAGTACAACTATTTTAAGTTTGAAGCAACGCACTGGCCTGTGTTATTAAAGCTCATGGCTTCAAAAGCACCCAGACAGACCCCCAACTACCACCTCTAATCAGGGACAGTACAATTGGCACGATTGAGCTTCCATCAGCAGATATTGCAGTACTCCTGGCCAATGATTCTTTCCAACCTGACCATTCCATTGCTCGGCGTTGTTGATACGGCTATTTTAGGACACCTATCCGACGCTACCTATCTGGGAGCAGTTGCTTTAGGCGCCATTATTTTTGATATGCTTTTTTGGGCATTCGGTTTTTTACGCATGGGAACCACCGCATTAAGCGCACAGGCCTATGGCGCTGCCAATTATTATGAAACACTGGCCATACTGTATAAATCATTGCTGCTAGCCGTCATCATCGGTTGTTTGCTGGTTTTACTACAGAAACCACTGCTCGATCTGGCTTTCTGGTACATGGCTCCGACACCGCGAGTAGAAGAATTCTCAAGACTGTACTGCGATATACGCATATATGCGGCGCCCGCCGCCCTATGCGATTATGTTATTATTGGTTGGCTGCTGAGTGTCGGCAAACCACGAAAAGTGTTAGTGGTTGTACTGATTACTAATCTGACCAATTTGATACTGGACTACTGGCTGGTTGTTCAGATGGGTATGCTGACAGATGGCGTAGCCTTGGGATCACTGATCTCCAGCCTTATCGGTATGATTGTCGGTTTGTATCTAGTGTCACAGGCAACTGCCGATTTCGCACCCAAATTCAACCTGAAATCACTCTATCAATTTTCTGGATACCTCAAACTACTGCAGGTAAACCGTTATCTATTCGTACGTACACTTTGCCTGCTGTTTTCCTTTTCCTTCTTCTATGCGCAAAGCGCCCAGCAGACAACCGCAACCCTGAGCGCCAACTCGATCATCATGACAATGCTGATGGTCTTCGCTTATGGTGCGGACGGATTTGCCAACGCGGCAGAAGTACTCATCGGTAAATCAATCGGCGCAAAACGTCTGGATCATTTTTACTCTGCGAGCCGCGCTGCTACCTTCTGGTTTTTTGTGGTCAGCACGGTTTATGTGGCCATTGCAGCCACATTGGACAGAAACATTATTGGGCTGCTAACAGATATTGAACCCGTCATTCAGGAAACCCTGGTTTTTTGGCCATGGCTGCTAGTGCTGCCTTTCGTCGCGAGTTGGAACTTTATGCTAGACGGTATTTTTCTGGGTGCCGGAAAAGCACGGGCAATGCAGTACTGCATGTTGGTTGCTTCTCTATTTGTTTTTTTACCCAGCTGGTATCTGGCGCGCTCTCTTGGCAACCATGGTTTGTGGCTAGCGTTCTGTTTTTTTCATGCCGCACGAACCATTTCAATGGCAATGGTCTATTATTACTACAGCAAATATCACCTATGGATTAAGGAATAAAGAATGGACCGTCCCACTCTGAACAGCACTAAGCAGTCTATCATTGCGTTTCTTCTACTGCTGTTTTTTACCACCGTCCAGGCACAACAGGACAAGGCGTTCATCTGGGAAGTCAGCTCCGGAAACAGTCAGCTTTATTTAATGGGGTCCATCCACTTTGCGAATGCGGGATTCTATCCATTACGACCCGAAATAGAAAAGGCTTTTGATGCTTCAGACAATTTAGTGGTGGAGGTCGACATTGGCGCTATCGATCCTTCAACCACCCAGGCTATGGTGCTCGCCAAAGGCACTTATCCAGGCAATGAGACGATAAAGGATCATGTATCCAGTAAAACCTATCAAATTTTAACTGACTATTTGGAAAAGCAGGGCCTCCCACCCAGCCTTTTCATCAATTACAAACCCGGCATGCTAGTAATGACACTAACTTCGATGGAACTCATGAAATCCGGGCTATCACCAAGCCATGGTATCGACCTTCATTTTTTACAAAAGGCCCGTGGCCGAAAGAATATCCTGGAGCTGGAAACACTTGAGCAGCAGCTGGATATGCTGATGAATATGCCACAAGAAGACCAGATGTTACGTCAAACACTGCAGGAATTTGATTCTTATCCGCAACTCATGCAGTCCTTGATCCGCTCCTGGAAAACGGGCAGCACAGGTCAGTTAACGGAACTATTAATAGACAAACCCTTACGCGATTTCCCATCCTCGCGCCCGGTATTTGAACGAATGTTTATCCAGCGGAACCATAAAATGGTCAAAAAGTTAAAAAGCTTTCTGGGTTCCGGTAAAACCTACTTTGTGGTGGTTGGAGCCGGTCATTTGGTCGGCAACAAAGGTATCGTGGATTTATTGCAAAAATCAGGGTACCGGGTTAATCGACTATAATCACCGTCGCTCAACTGATTGTGCCCGAGATAAATTGAACAACATTCCCGGACAGGAACACAAATGATTAGCGTCAGCCCTGTCTTTCACCAATCGATTACTGGTATGCTCTTGTTTTCTTCAGCGATATTGAGCTGATTAATTACCGAGGTAGAAGAGCTTTTCCCGAATGCGCGGCCGCCATTACTCCTACGACCCCAATACAAAGATAAATTGGCAAATTTATAAAGTTATCTGGCCCTATCTGCTGGAATACAAACGCCGCATACTCATTGCTTTTATCTGTTTGGTTTGCGCCAAAATAGCCAACGTTGTTGCCCCCTTCATCCTCAAACACCTGGTCGACGCACTGGATTTGGCTCAATCAGATCCAGAAGTTCTCGTGGTTGTTCCGCTAGGGCTAGTGCTCGCCTATGGTCTAGCGCGTTTCAGTAATGTTTTGTTTGGCGAACTGCGCGACACAGTATTTGGTCGGGTAACGGAAAGAGCCATGCGCCGTATCGGCCTGGAAGTTTTTCGCCACCTTCACAAAATGGATCTGGAATTTCATTTGGAAAGAAGGACCGGTGGACTGGCCCGTGACATTGAGCGCGGCACCACCGGTGTCAGTTTTCTGATGCGCTTTTTCGTCTTTAATATTGCACCAACCTTCTTTGAAATAGCTCTAGTTGTAGGCTTGCTGTTATATAATTACGGAGTGGCCTTCGCTGCTATTACGCTATTTTCCGTCACCATCTATGTCCTTTATTCGATTAAAGCAACTGAGTGGCGCACCCAGTTTGTACGTGAAGCCAATCTTGCCGACTCTACCAGCAATACCCGAGCCGTAGATAGCCTGCTCAATTACGAAACCGTAAAGTACTTCACCAACGAAGCCTTTGAGGCCGAGCGCTACGATTATGAGCTGGCAAAGTGGGAAAGCGCACGACGCAAAAACCGCCTATCGCTGTTCACGCTCAATGGCGGACAGGCACTAATTATCGCCGGCACAATGACTTCCATGATGCTGTTGGCGGCTCATCGCGTCGCGCACGGCCAGATGACCATCGGAGATTTTGTACTCGTCAATGCCTTTATGATGCAGCTTTTTTTACCTTTAAACTTTCTAGGCTTTGTTTACCGGGAAATTAAAGGCTCAATGGCCAACATTGAACAGATGTTTGAGCTGCTGCGCAAAAATCCCAAAGTCACGGATGCAGTGAACGCTCCGCCCCTCAAGGTTGACAAAGGGCGAATAGAATTTAAGGACGTATTCTTCCAATACCGTGATGACCGCCCTATTTTAAAAGGCGTAACCTTTACCGTAGAGGAGGGGCAAAAAGTTGCCGTGGTAGGTGCCAGCGGTGCGGGGAAATCAACCCTTATGAAGCTGCTGTTTCGCTTCTATGACGCGAGCCAGGGCGCCATACTCGTTGATGGCCAGGATATTCGTCAGGTGTCTCAGCAATCACTGCGCCAGGCCATTGGCGTCGTCCCTCAGGATACGGTTCTTTTTAATGACAGTATTTTGGAGAACGTACGTTACGGCAACCCTGATGCCTCAGATCAGCAGGTCGATGAAGCGATTCGTCTGGCACACCTGGATAAATTTATCCAAGAACTCCCGGAGGGCCATGGCACTTTGGTAGGGGAGCGCGGACTTAAGCTATCGGGAGGAGAAAAACAAAGGGTCGCTATCGCACGAACCATTCTCAAACGTCCTCCTATCCTGGTATTCGATGAGGCCACTTCGTCACTGGACAGCAAATCAGAACGTGCCATTTTAGAAGCCATCAAAGAAATTTCGCAAGGCCATACCAGTCTGGTTATTGCGCACCGGCTATCCACCATTGTAGACGCCGATAAAATCGTCGTACTCAACCATGGAGAAGTAGCGGAACAAGGCACACACGATACGCTGCTTGCTAAACAAGGGCTGTATGCCGATCTGTGGCGCATGCAGCGGAAAGAAAAAACAGGAAACTAACATGAACATAAGCCAATCACCCATCACGAAAACCTGTCCGGAATATCAGATTTATGAGCCGCTGCTTTCACTGGATGGAAAACAGATCCTCGAACTGGGTTGCGGGAAAGCGGAACTGACACGGCAGATTACCGATCACGGTATCAATCGATATATAACCGCTACGGAAGTCGACGAAATCCAGCACAGCAAGAATCTGCAAATCGATGATCTGCCTAACGTAAATTTTGTACTGGCTGGCAGCCAGGCTATTCCTTTCCCCGATAACAGCTTTGACGTGGTGATGATGTTTAAATCCTTTCATCACGTTCCAATCGAGCTGATGGGCCAAGCGCTGGCGGAAACCAGAAGGGTACTTAAACCCGGCGGGCTGGCCTATATTTCAGAACCTCTGTTCTCGGGAGATTTTAACGACGTTTTAAAACTGTTTCACGATGAAAAAACTGTCAGGGACGCCGCCTTCGCAGCAATCAAGGAGAGCGTTGATAAAGGTGAGCTTCTACTCAAGGAGGAACTATTTTTTAACACGCCGATTGTGTTCGAAGACTTCGCCCAGTTTGAAGCCAATGTGATTAACGTCACCCACTCTGATCACAAGCCGTCTATGGATATTCACCAACAGGTTGAGCGTCTATTTATGAACAACGAAGGTCCGGACGGATTTAAATTCCATATCCCAATCCGCGTGGATTTGTTGCAGAAACCCGATTGAGTATCGCTTTAGGGAACCTCTGAATAATTCCTTGATCCCTCTGGCGTACAGAGCGTTTGTAGATCAAGGCGGCTTTGTGCAGTAATGTCCAGACCTTGCAAACAAAGCCAACGCAGAGCTGCGAATGCTCTGTAAGCCCCGCAGGGCGAGGCCTGAAAGCTTCATCTGCGGCGTTAGAAACTTTGCTAAGGCAATAAGCATTAGCGGCAGTTCCTGCCTTGCAGCTAAAGCTCTCAGGTCTCGCAGAGGCATTAAGGAATTATTCAGAGGTTCCTTAGGATTACCAACCAGGTAATTGCTCCCACTATATTCCAGGAGTAGGTTATTACTTCCTCTTCACGTAGTTGTGAAGAGGCTTAGAGGAAAATCTATTCAGAATATAAAACAGGAGTCATTCACGATGAATGAAGCAACGATACAAGAGAAGGAACTGAGGGCTCTCCAGGCGCAGGCCAGTCAACAGGACTGGAGCCAAGTCGGCCCTGGAATTCACGTCAAAGCACTGGTCGTTGATGAGCAACGACATACCGTCGAGTATCTGCTGAAAGAGGACTCAAGCTGGAAGCCGGGCTTGCATCGTCACCTCTGCGAAACGTCTTTACTGGTGCTCAATGGCAGCATTACCAACCTGTCTACGGGACGCAAATACGCAACTGGTGACTTTTTCTATCAGGAGCCCGGCAATACGCACCTTGAACAGATCGGCGACGGTTTTACCGCCTATATCAGCATGCGTGGCACCAGCGACACTTTGGTCGAATTTTTAGGCGATGCCGGCGAGGTTTTGGGCGCTTTTAAAGTATCGCATTTCAAAGATTTATTGCCTGCTCACTAATGTCGGGTTTAGCGGGGTAGAGAATCCCTTTACTCTACTCCGCCACCCATTCCGCAGCGATCAACTCTCTGCCATTTTCCAACACACGCCCCAGAAGCTGATCACCCTGATCCACCGGGCCACACGCTCTGGTATTCCTGTCATAAGCGTGAAAGCACGAAAACCTAAAAGGCATCCCGCAGCGGGCCCTGAGGGCGTTTAGCCCCAGTTTCATGGTGTTCTATGGTATAGTTACGGTTGCGCCCATCCTGCATTGGCCATTATTTTTATGGCGCTGGGCCAGGCCATTGCATGGTATATATACCAACCCGGATGTGGATTTCCTATCGCTGGTGATCCAGAGCCGGCGACAGGATAATGAAGCAAGGCCATTCAATGTCAGGCAAGGACTATAGAGAGCAAACCCCGCCGAGCGTGGAGGTTGTCATCGAGATTCCTCGAGGCAGTTTCCTGAAACGTGGTAGCAGTGGCCGTATTGACTTTGTATCACCGGTTCCCTGTCCCTATAACTACGGCTCGATCCGCCAGTACATCGGTGGCGAGGGCGACTACCTCGACGCGGTCGTGCTCGGCCCCCGTCTCCCCATCGGCAGCAGGGTGCAAGTTAACGCGTATGGCGCAATCGGTTTATCCGAGCGCTTCCTTTACGACGATAAACTCATTTGCGCCTACAAGCCCATTACACCCTCTGACCGTCGCAATCTGCTGCTGTTCTTTAATATATACTCTTTTTGCAAGGGCTTGTTGAACGTGGTCCGCTGGCGGTCCGGCCGTGCTCGCTGTGAAGGCTGGGGAGACGCCTCGGCGGCAATTGCCCGCGCGGCTCCAATAGAGCGCGCCCGCCAACATCCGAAGGTCGGTTTCTAGGTGACAAAAAAAGAGACGCATCTGTTTTAAGGGTAGAGAATGGCTTTGCCCCCCTTTTACAAACTGGCGAATTGGCTCTCAAGAGCCCGGCGGTGGGCACCTAGAGCAGATAGGCAATGGTTTTACCGCCTATATCAGCATGCGTGGCACCAGCGACACTTTGGTAGAATTTTTAAGCGATGTCAGCAGGATCTGGATTAGCGGGGCAGGAAATCCCTCTACTCTACTCAGCTACCCATTCCGCAGCGATCAACTCTCTGCCATTTTCCAGCACACGCCCCAAAAACTGATCACCCTGAGCCACCAGACCTACTCCTTCCGGCGTTCCCGTCATCACAATATCGCCATTTTCCAGAGTCAGAAAAGTCTTTATCTCTTTCAGTATGGCATCCGGGGTGTGCATCATTAGATCAACACCCCCTGATTGGCGAGTATTACCATTGATCTCCAGCCGAAGCGTCAGCAAATCCAGCTGTTTAAAAGCCACAAAAGGGCTGAATAACGCTGATCCGTCAAAGGATTTTGCCCGTTCCCACGGCAACCCTTTGGCTTTCAGCTTTGACTGCAACTGCCTTTTTGTTAAATCCAACCCCAAACCCACCGCTACAAACTTGCCATCTTCGTAGACGAAGGACAATTCACTCTCATAGTGCAGGGGCTCTTGATGGGCCGATAACAGAGTGGATGAAATAGCCGAGTTGGGCTTGATGAAGAACACCATTTGCTCCGGGATTTCGTTGCCCAGCTCTTTCACATGGGCAACGAAATTTCTGCCTACACAGACGATCTTGGAGGGCGTGACGGATTGACCTCTTACCATTACCTTCTGCATTGTTTTCCTGGAATGTTCTCGCTCTAATTATGACGATTGTGGTTCAAGTGTGTGTTTGTTAGAACTACACCGGTTGAAAAAGTTGGCCAACTCAAATCCGGATCTGCTTTGACTTGCGCATCAAAATATCACGTCGCCTCTATAAACAGATCAGGCACTGAACAGTGCTGAAGTTGTTATCTATAGCAATACAACCAAGGCCTGGTTTTGGCAATTGCTTCCTGGCTATTTAGGACGCGGATAAAACTTGATCGGCTGGGTATCGGTATTTTCCTTTTTGGAGGGGCCTTTTTCGGAGACCCGCGTTGGCAATTCGCTGACAGCATCATCACGCATTTCATCCTGGTAGCCGCATTTGACACATTCGCGCAAACTTCGATCACCCTCCCGGTACATGACGATCTTATCCATCTCCCCGCATCGCGGGCAGACCGCCCCGGCAATAAACCGTTTGGGAGAAGTCATCACAATCAGCCGTTCATCCAATCCAGATAGCTCTGCACACCCTGCTCGACTGATTTGAAGGGTTCATCATAGCCCGCGCCGCGTAATGCACTAATATCCGCCTGGGTATAACTTTGATAGCGACCTTTGAGGTGCTCTGGAAAGGGAATATATTGCAGTTCACCCTTGCCATGCCAGGCAAGAACCGCATTCGCGACGTCATTGAAGGGTTGCGCTTTTCCCGTCCCCAGATTGAAGATGCCGGATTTATCCGGATTATCTAAAAACCAAAGCTTGGCTTTGACGGCATCGCCCACATAGATAAAATCCCTTAACTGGCCACCATCAGCGTAACCATCCGATCCTTCAAACAGTTTAACAACACCGCTATCCTGGATCTGGTTGTTCAAATGAAAGGCTACACTCGCCATGGAACCTTTGTGCGATTCACGCGGACCATAGACATTAAAATAACGCAAACCCACCACCTGGCTCTGAATGTCAGATTGATGCCGGCGCAGATACTGGTCAAACAGAAATTTGGAATAGCCGTAGACATTCAGCGGGCGCTCATTTTCAAGCGTCTCCTTAAATTCCAGACTACCACCGTAAACAGCTGCGCTGGAGGCATAAATTAGGGGTATTCGCTGCTCTATACAGTAATGAAAAACCTGCTTGGTGTACTCGTAGTTGTTTTCCATCATGTATCGACCGTCCCACTCGGTCGTCGCCGAACAGGCTCCCAAATGGAATACGGCTTCAATATTCGCCGGCAGCTGTCGCATTTTAACTTGATCGAGAAAATCCGCCTTATCGAGATAGTCCGCAATTGTGCAATCCGCAAGATTACTAAATTTAGTGCCATCTGAAAGGTTATCAACAACGATGACGTCTTTACGGCCCTGCTCATTCAGGCCTTTCACAAGATTACTACCGATAAAACCAGCGCCACCGGTTACAATAATCATTCTTCTATCCCTCAACTCTTGGTATGACTGGGCCTATTAACAGGCCCTAGCTTAACATAGCACCGGCCCGCTTCACCGCAGCCAGCGGCGAAATATTCTAACCATCAAAGGCAACGACAGGTATCCCATCATCAAGCTGATGATCGCTGTAGCACTGATTGACGCCAGCAGTGGGTGTTCTGGTAAATATGGTGCTAAAGCCGGACGAACAAAATGCACGATCGGCCAGATTGCCAGAAAGGCGATCAATACCATACGAAAGTCCGGTGGCCAGGAGCGCGTATTACCAGTCCCGGGCAATAGCCAGTGATTCAAGCCCTCAATATACTCTCTGGAAGGCCGGCCTTCAGTGAGCGGTTTAACCCGATCCAAAAGCCGACTTCTTTCCTCAGACTCTTCCCACGCCTGATAATTTTCATACTTATCAAAGCTGATGATGGTGACATGCTCACCGCGCGGATCAACCGGCCGAATGCGCTGTGTCGCCAAGTGCCCGGCAAATTGACTGCAGGTTCGTGCAATGCTTTCTGACCAGGCATCAAACTCGGCTTCACTGCCTTGCTTGATTCGTCTTCGAATAATGGACGTCACTGGCGTATGGGGAGCCGTATCCCTTGGCACTACTTTTTTGATCATAAGCTTGTACTATAATCAGGCAGACGGATAGGTTTTCGCCGCAGCATCCACCGCAACACCGGTATTTATTTTAGCCCCCATATCAGCCAGCACGGCCTCTAGGGCACCCAGGCAAAAGAGTACATTCTTTTGATTGCTGGAAAAACCCATCAACCCGATACGCCATACTTTACCAGCCAAGGCACCAAGACCTGCGCCAATTTCCAGACTATATTCGTTGAGCAAACGGCTGCGAACCACGGCATCGTCTGCACCATCAGGAATCGTTACCGCATTGAGCTGAGGCAAACGCTCTCCCTCTTTCACGACAAAGGATATTCCCATGGCTTCGAAACCCGCTTTCAAGGCGTTGTGGTTTTGCCAATGCCGTGACCAGGCATTTTCTATACCCTCGTCCTGCAAAATAACCAGCGCTTCATGTAATCCATACAGGGCATTCACGGGGGCGGTGTGGTGATAAGCGCGTTTGCCGCCGCCATTCCAATAGCCCAGTACCAGATTCAGATCGAGAAACCAGCTTTGCACTTTAGTTTTTCGATTCTTAACAACTTCGAGCGCGCGCTCACTAAAGGTTACAGGCGACAGTCCCGGGGTACAGGACAGACATTTTTGTGAACCCGAATAAACCGCATCCAGACCCCATTCAGCGACTTTCAATTCTGAACCACCCAGCGAAGTGACAGTGTCAACAATGGTCAGACAGTCATGGGCCTGCGCAATTTTGGCCAATGCCTGCGCATCCGACATCGCACCCGTTGAGGTTTCTGCATGCACAAAGGCCAGAATTTTGGCATCGGGGTTGGCACGCAAGGCTTCATCCACTTTATTCGGGTCAACGGCGTTACCCCAATCATCCTCGACCATAATCGCCGTTGCACCACAACGCTCGACGTTTTCCTTCATGCGCCCGCCAAATACACCGTTTTGGCAGACCACCACCTTATCACCTGGCTCGACCAGATTGACAAAGCACATCTCCATACCGGCAGAACCGGGGGCCGATACAGGCATCGTCAGACTGTAATCAGTCTGAAAGGCATAGCGCAGCAATTCTTTGGATTCATCCATCATCGCAACAAAGGCGGGATCCAAATGGCCGATGGTGGGGCGCGCCATGGCACCAAGAATACGTGGATTAACATCGGAAGGCCCCGGCCCCATTAGAGTACGAACCGGTGGATGGAAAGACTGAATACTCATAGTAATACCCGTTAAATTGATAAAATTCTGCGCGACAGCAACCCGCCATCGATAAAAGCCCAGCAGTTTACCAATTTTATGCCCTGCAAAAAACTCTGCTTACCCATTCATTAGATAAAATCAGGAATCACAACCCGTTATTTATTCACATTGCAGAGCAATCTGTTAGTCCTTACTGACCCAATCACTGAATTTTTTATCCTGTGCTACCAGTTCTTCCAACAAAGTTGCCGGCTTCCAGTAACGATCTCCCAACCGATCCTGAAACGCTTTTATCCCTTGCAGCACTTTGTCCAATCCTATTTCATCGGCATATTGCATCGGACCACCCCGGTAACGCGGAAAGCCATAGCCGTTAATCCAAATTACATCAATATCCCCTGAGCGGCCGGCAATTCCCTCCTCAAGAATTCTTGCCCCTTCATTAATCATGGCAAAAATCAGGCGCTGCTGTATTTCTTCGTCGCCGATGGTACGTTGTGTTACACCCAGGCGCTCCGCCTCATCGCGAATCATACCGATCACTTGCTCATCCACTTCCTTGCGACGTGACTCTGAATCATAGCGGTAAAATCCTGACCCGGTTTTCTGTCCCAGGCGATCAGCCTCAACCAGCATATCTGCAGGGCGGAAGAACAGCGGATCATCTGACCGATTTGGATTTTCGCGGCGTGCCTTATAACCAATATCCAGCCCGGACATGTCCACCACCGACAGGGGGCCCATGGCCATCCCCCAGGATTGCATTGCTTTATCTATCTGTTCCGGTGTCGCCCCTTCAAGCAATAATGCCTGCGCTTCCCTGCCATAACAGGCGTACATGCGATTGCCTACGAAACCATAGCAAACACCCACCGCAACTGATATTTTACCAATGCGTTTTCCCAACTTCATGACAGTGGCTAAAGATTCATCACTGATCTCTCTTGTTCGCACCACTTCCAGCAACTTCATAATGTTCGCAGGACTAAAAAAGTGCATCCCCAACACCTTATCGGGACGTCCAGTCGATGCAGCAATCTGGTCAATATCCAGATAAGAGGTGTTGCTCGCCAGAATCGCCTCTGGTTTGCAGGCTTGATCCAGCCGACTGAAAATTTCGCGTTTAACTTCCATGCTCTCAAACGCGGCCTCTACCACCAGATCCACTTCAGACAGATCCGCGTAGTCACATGTACCGCCAATGCGTGCGATACAGTCCTGCAACTGCTGCTCACTCATCCTGCCTCTGGCAACGTTCTGCTGATAACGGTCTTTGATCATCGCCAAGCCACGTTCCAGGTTTTCCGAAGTCATCTCCACCAGTAAGACCGGGATGCCTGCGCTGGCAAAACACATGGCAATACCACCACCCATGGTTCCAGCCCCAATTATTGCAACCGACGCAATATCATGCCCTTTGATATCCTTTGCGAGTCCGGGTACCCGGACTACTTCCCGCTCAGCAAAAAACACATGGCGCATGGCTCGCGACTGCTCTGAGCTGCGGCATGCCAAAAACATTTCGCGCTCTTTTTGCAAACCCTCATCAAAGGGAAGAAGTATTGTATTTTCTATCGCGTCAATGGCGTATTGCGGTGCTTGTTGCCCTGCTGCTTTTTTCTTCAGCTTCGCACGCCAATCAGCGAACAGTTGGTCATGCCCTTCACTTTTGCTTAACTGAATCTCGCTAACCCGGCGCGGCTCAGCCTGATCTGCAATTAAGGTTTCAGCAAAACCAACGGCCGCCGTAACCAGATCTTTTTCTACCACCTGATCAATCAGATTCTGCTCGACCACCGATTCCACCGCTACCGGCCGTCCGCTGGTAATCATTTCTAAAGCTTTTTCCACCCCGGCGATTCTCGGCAATCGCTGTGTGCCACCCGAGCCCGGTATTAAACCCAGGTTGACTTCCGGCAAACCCACTTTGCTTCCCGCTAATGCGATACGATAATGACTGCACAGCGCCAGCTCCAAACCACCTCCGAGCGCCGTGCCGTGAAGCGCTGCAACCAGCGGTTTGGTGCAGGATTCGACCTGATGCAACACATCAGGCAAATGGGGCTCCATAGGTGCTTTACCAAATTCAGATATATCAGCACCAGCAACGAAAGTTCGCCCTTCGCAATAAAGCACAATGGCTTTGATTTCATCATCCTGCTGCGCCTGCAGTACACATTCGATTATCCCCTGACGTACCGCCTGAGAAAGCGCATTGACCGGCGGATTATTAATGGCAATCAGTCCAACCTTGCCTTGGCGAGTTAAAGAAACGGGTGTAGTCATTCTGTTTCAACCTATATAAAAAATTTACGCCATGCCCTTTAACACAGCAGACAGGGTTTCTTTAGATTAAGAATTTCTAGCTCAGCGAGAACTTGCGATGTTCACTTATCTGAACCAGCGGCTCTATATCTGTAAAATTTGGAATATCCGCCATCAATTCGGCACCGACCTGCCCGAAGGCCGCCTGAAACTCAGGCAACGATTCAAACAGTAAATATCCAATAGCCATAAAAGGCTGTAGTCCACCCTGCTGTAACCCATGATCAAATTCCAGTCCCTGCAAACCCAGCGGCACCAACTTTTCCTTTACCAATTGGAAATGACTATCTTGATAATATTCTGCATCGAATGATTTCCCCTCAGAATGAGGATATAGAACGGCTATACGTATCAAAGCAACCTCCTTTATTTAACTTTGGGCAATCCACCCAGTCGATCATAATAACTTGCTAATGGCGGGGGAAGTGCCCCTTCGGCTGATTCCATTGAGTCCTGTATGTATTTTTCAGCACCGGTGCATACATGTCGGTACAGATTTTTCACCAGACGCAATGCCGAATCGCCGGGCCAATCTGCAGGCAACAGCATATGCGGTATATCCATATCATTAAGCAACACCTTCCTATAATCATGGATTAGCAACGTTCGCACTAGAAAACAGGCTTCAGCATCGATATTTTTCTTCAGCGAAACTGCTTTAAGTACCGGACGGTAGCGATCTAAAAACTCATGGTATTGCTGTGCCAAACTAGCCAGCTCCCAGCTTTCATAGACAGCCTCCCTCAGCACCTCCAATGACTGAGCATCGGCTGCGTGGGCATCCATAATAATGACCTTATCACGCAAGCCCATCTCAACCAGCAACTCATCCAAAGAATCTCTATCCAGGCTAGGGTGCAAATACAGACCGGTACCCAGCTGTCCAAAACCCTGCCATTTCAGACTTTGTCGCAGCGCAGCTCGCTGCTCCTCGGGCACAGCTGCAGGCAGCAGCAAACTCCATTGACCATCCCAGCCATGACGCTCAGATGAATAGATACGTTTGGCGGCCCGTTCATACTCGCGCATGCCATAGCGCGTAAACTGATAGTAACTGCACCGGCCAACCCGCTTGGAAGCGAGCCACCCCTCGCGCACCAGCCTGAATACGGAAGTCCTGACTAGTCGCTCATTAATGCCCAGGGGTTCGAGACTACGAATCAAACTTCCCAACCAAACAGATCCACTATGTTGAGAGATGGAATCACCAAATACCGTGAATATCAGCGAGCGACTGCGTATCGGTGTACGCTGCCTGAAACGGTCGATCAGCTGATCAATCTCTTTCATTTTCCCGGTCATGCTTTCCGTCTGTCTTTTAGTGTGCTTTAAAATCAGCAGGCTTTATAACACAATCTCGGAATAAAATTGATCATTGATCAAAATCCAGAACCACCTTATCGCTGATCGGGTGAGCCTGACAGGTTAAGACCATTCCGTCAGCAACCTCCTGATCACTCAGCGCATGATTCAAATCCATATCCACTTGCCCTTCAATGACTCGGGCCTTGCAGGTCGCACAGACACCCGCTTTACAGGAAAAGGGCAAGTCCGCACCATTGTTAATCGCCCCATCCAGAATATTCTCACCATCGGCCGTCAGGTCAAAACTGATTGCCCGGCCATCCACATTAACCACCACACTGCTCACTTTCCCGCCATACTGCCGTGCTCGTGCGTGATGCTTCTCGATAACCGCCTCGGCATCTTCAGCAGAAGCATAAAACAGCTCATAATGAATATGGGATTCATCTATTCCTTCCGAGCGCAAGCCACGGGAAACTTCTGAAATCATCGACTCAGGACCACAAAGGAAAAATTCATCGGTAGCGGCGATATCGATCAACCGTTTAAAATTTAGTTCGCCGCCTTTGCGGTTATTAATGCGCCCATGCAGCACTTTGGCATCCTGTTCTTCCCGGCTAAGTACATTTATCCAGTTAAAACGTTCCAGATAACGGTTTTTTACGAAGCCCAACTCCTCTCGAAACATGATGGTGGATGAACGTTTGTTACCATAAATAAGCGTAACCCGGCTTTTGGGCTCTGTTGACAGAATCGACTTTACAATTGAAAGTATCGGCGTAATACCACTCCCTGCGGCAATACACATATAATTTTTTTGTGCGCTCGCATCCAGGACAGTATGAAACTCACCTTGCGGCGGCATCACCTCAATGAGATCACCCTTTTTTAACTCAGCGCAGATATAATTTGAAAAGACGCCACCTTCTATACGCTTGACCGCCACCCGGACCGCATCATCGTCAATTCCTGAACAGATTGAATATGAACGGCGCACTTCCTCGCCATTAATCTGTGCCTTCAATGTTAGATACTGACCCTGTTTAAACTGAAATTTGTCAGTTAACTGATCCGGAATATCGAAGCTGATACAGCTCGCCTCATCCGTTTCCGGTCGTATATCGGCGATATTCAATTGATAAAAATTTGTGTCACTCATTATTCAGCCTAAATACATTTAAAGTAATCGAAAGGCTCCTGGCATTCCTTACACTGGAACAGCGCCTTACAGGCGGTAGAGCCAAATTCACTGATTTTTGTCACTTCCTCAGAGCCACAAAGAGGGCAGGCAATGGGCGTTTCAGAACCGTCTGCCGCACAACCCACAGGCGCGGCAATGCCATACTCAATTAGCCGTTTTCTACCTTCTGAGGTCATCCAATCTGTTGTCCATGCCGGTGACAGGCGACTCACCACCTCGACTTGGGCGTAGCCTGCCTGCTCGAGTACCTGCCTGATATCCCGTGTTATTTCATGCATGGCCGGACAGCCTGAGTAGGTGGGGGTAATCACCACTTTAATACGCTCCCCCTGCTGCTCCACCTCCTGCAATATGCCCAGGTCCCAAATGGAAATCACCGGAATTTCCGGATCTTTAATCTGTTCAAGCGCCGCCCATACATCTTCCAGGCCTGCCTCTTTACGATACTGCTCACGCAGTCGCTGAGATTCGGAAACCAACGGAATCATCTGCATATTGCCTTACCACTGCAATCCGGGGTAAGCGCGCTGTAGAAACTGCAGTTCGGACAGCATATGACCGAGATGCTCGGTATGTACACCTCTCCTGCCACCCTCTACTTTCCAGCTATCCTCCGGTTTCTGTAGCTTCGCTTCTGTCAGAATCTGTCCGACACGGTTATCCCACACAGACATCAGGGCGGCTCGATCAACGGCAATTCCCGCCTGCACTAACTGTTGTTCGGATTCATCCACCATAAACAGCTCTGGCGTATAACCCCAAATATCAACCAGCGCGCGCTGTGCTCGCTCATGACTTTCTTCTGTGCCGTCCCCAAGACGCAGCACCCAGTCATGGCTACGGCGCAGGTGATAACGGCTTTCTTTAATGCACTTGCCCGCAATCGCAGACAACCGCTCATCGGAAGATTTTGTCAGCTGTTCGAGGAACTCCATATTAAAGAGATCAACGATCATCTGACGCACCATAGTAAAGGCAAAGTCACCTTTGGGCAGCTCGTAGATCAGCAGATTGCGAAAGTCTCGACAGTCGCGCAGGAATGCCAGATCATCCTCTGAACGACCCTGGTCATCCAGTTCAGCCGCATATTGATAAAACATCTGTGCACGACCTATAAAATCGAGCGCCACATTGCCAATCGCCAGATCCTCTTCCAAAAACGGAGCATTACGACACCACTCCGATAAACGATGCCCCATGGTGATCGCATCGTCACCCAACGCCAACACATAATTAAACAGCGCTTGCTTATTCACATTCTGATTCATAACTTAATCACCTCGTATTCCAACACGCCCAATCAACAATAAAGCAAAACCGGCTTACATATTGTTTACTTCTTCCGGCAGTTCATAATGTGTCGCATGACGATAGGGCTTATCATCCATGGGGTCATAAAAGCTGGATGCATCCTCTTCCTGTGATGCCACAATGTCGCTGGATTTCACCACCCACAGGCTCACTCCTTCACTACGTCGGGTATAACAATCACGCGCATATTCCAAAGCCTGAGTATGATCTTCTGCATGCAGGCTGCCCACATGCTTATGATCCAGGCCACGCTTTGAACGTACGAATATTTCAAACAGGGGTAATTTCTTTTCAGTACTCATCATTAAATCCTCTTAATCGTCAGGCACTTTTCTTCAATTCACGGGCTCGCTTTTTTTCCTCGTAAGCGCGCATCGCATCACGCACCCACTGACCTTCATTATGAACTTTGACATGATGCGAAATCCGATCCCGGTTGCACATGCCATCGCCATTAATCACCCGCAAAAATTCATCCCAGTCAATTTCACCAAAATCATAATGGCCGCGCTCTTCATTCCATTTTAGATTCGAATCCGGGATCTTCAGCCCCAGATATTCGGCCTGAGGAACAGACTGATCGACAAAGCTCTGGCGCAGCTCATCATTGCTCTTGCGCTTGATTTTCCATTTCATGGATTGGCTGCTGTGCGCGGAATCCGCATCATGCGGACCGAACATCATCAGCGATGGCCACCACCAGCGATCCAACGCATCCTGCGCCATTTGCTTTTGCTCTGCATTGCCAAACGCCAGTACCATCAAACTTTCGTAACCCTGTCGTTGATGGAAGCTCTCTTCCTTACAGACACGCACCATCGCCCGCGCATAAGGACCGTAAGATGTACGTTGCAAGGAGATCTGATTGACGATCGCCGCTCCATCCACCAGCCAGCCGATCGCCCCGACGTCCGCCCAGGTTAAAGTAGGGTAGTTGAAAATGGATGCATATTTGGCGGCACCTGTTTGCAGCGCCTCCACCATTTCCTCGCGGGAAATACCCAGAGTTTCGGCAGAACTGTATAGATATAAACCATGGCCACCTTCATCCTGTACCTTTGCCAGCAACACCATTTTACGGCGCAATGTCGGTGCGCGTGTAATCCAGTTGCCCTCAGGTTGCATGCCAATGACTTCCGAGTGCGCATGCTGCGAAATCTGGCGGATCAGGTTTTTGCGATACTTTTCGGGCATCCAGTCTTTGGGTTCAATTTTCTGCTCATCATCTATGCGTTTCTGGAAAACCTTCTCCAACTCCGCTTCATTCATCTTAAACTCTGTCATTTTCTTTACCTCGCTTCAGAGTTAATCACTCTTTCTTGCTACACACGTTCGATAATCAACGCGATACCTTGCCCTACGCCAATACACATGGTGCAAAGCGCATAACGACCACCGGTGCGCTGCAATTGATAGGTAGCGGTAGTGGCGAGCCTGGCGCCACTCATTCCCAGTGGGTGACCCAGCGCAATCGCCCCACCATTCGGATTTACATGTGGTGCGTCATCCGCAAGCCCCAGATCGCGGGTCACTGCCAGGCCTTGAGCGGCAAACGCTTCATTCAGCTCAATGACATCCATCTGATCCAGGCTCAACCCGGTTTTCTCCAGCACCTTTCGAGTCGCAGGTGCCGGGCCAAACCCCATAATTCTCGGATCAAGACCAGCTGTCGCCATACCGACGATGCGCGCCTTCGGAGTCAGCCCATGTGCCTTAACACCAGCTTCCGATGCAATCAGCAGCGCACAGGCCCCATCATTCACACCCGAGGCGTTACCCGCCGTCACAGTACCGTTCTCCCGGAAGGGTGTGCCTAATTTGGCCAGCCTCTCAAGGCTGGTGTCCCCACGCGGGTGTTCATCTTTATCAACGATCAATGGGTCTTGTTTGCGGCGCGGAATGGAGACCGGCACGATCTCCTCAGCCAACGTGCCATTTTCCTGCGCTGCCACCGCTCGCTGCTGACTGTTGTAGGCAAACAGGTCCTGCGCTTCACGCTCGATACCAAATTGCTCGGCGACGTTTTCTGCCGTTTCCGGCATTGAATCAATACCGTACTGCGCCTTCATCATTTTATTGACGAAGCGCCAGCCGATGGTTGTGTCATAAATTTCTGCATTTCTGCTATAGGCTGTTTCCGCTTTTGCCATCACAAAAGGTGAACGTGACATGGATTCCACTCCACCGGCAATTGCCAGATCCATTTCACCAGAGCGAATCGCCCTGGCCGCAGTGCCAACCGCATCCAGACCCGAGCCACAAAGTCGATTCATAGTCACACCCGGAACCGACACGGGCAGCCCGGATAACAATGCCGCCATGCGTGCTACGTTGCGATTATCTTCACCTGCCTGGTTAGCACAACCATAGAACACTTCTTCTATCGCCGCCCAGTCCACCTGAGGATTTCTTTCTATCAGCGCCTTAATCGGAAGCGATGCCAGATCATCAGTACGTACTGATGCCAGGCTTCCGCCATAGCGGCCAATGGGTGTTCGGATAGCATCGCAAATAAAAGCACTCATAGTTCATTTTCCTCTGAAATTACAGTTCGATTAATTCTGAAAGCACGGCCTCTAAATTGAGCCAGCACTTCGTTGTCCTGATTACAGACAGATACGTCATAGAGACCGGTTCTTCTGGATTGATAGTGTTTTTCCGCGGTTGCTATTAACCGCTCTCCCTTGGCTCCTGGCCTAAGGAAATCAATTGAGCAACCGGAGGCTACCGCCGCCTGATTTTCCGAATTACAGGCATAGGCAAAAGCAGTATCAGCCAGGGTGAAGATCATCCCACCGTGACAAATCCCATGGCCGTTGAGCATATCTTCTCGCACCTGCATGCTGAGCACCGCTTTGCCAGGTGCCAATGATTCAATCTTAATACCCAGACTCAGCGAAACCGCATCGTGTAGAGCCATCACATCGGCACAGTCTTCAGCGAGCTTTTGCTCTGCTGTATTCGTCTTTTGTTCCATTGAATTACTCACCAATAAACTCGGGTTTGCGTTTCTCGAAAAACGCGGAAACGCCTTCTCGATAATCCGCAGTCTGACCCAGCATCCGCATTGCTTCCTTTTCCAACTCCAGTTGCTGGTGCAATGGATTTGAGTAGGACGCATTGAGCAACTTCTTGATAGTTCCCAGACCTTTTGTGGGTTGCGTCGCCAGATGCTTTGCCAATGTAAGGGTTTCTTCCATCAAGGACTCATCATCCACACACTGCCAAATCATGCCCCAGGACTCTGCTTTCTCAGCACTCAGCTTATCGCCCAGCAAAGCCAACCCTTTGGCTCTGGGAAGGCCTAATGTACGGGGTAAATTCCAGGTGCCGCCTGAGTCCGGTATCACACCAATTTTACAAAAAGCCTGAATAAAACTGGCTGATCTGGCAGCCAGCACGATATCACAGGCTAATGCTATGCTGGAGCCAGCGCCCGCCGCAACACCATTGACTGCGCAGATAACGGGTTTTTCCAGGGTCATAATCGAGCGTATCAACGGGTTATAATTCCGCTCGACTGATTCTCCCAGATCCGGTGCTTCTTCAGTCGCTGCAACCGAGCGATCATTGAGATCCTGTCCGGCACAAAAACCTTTACCCGCCCCTGTGATAACCAGACAACGCACCGCTTTATTAGTGCGCACATCTTTCATCGCCTGCCGGACCTCCTCATGCATCTGCGTGTTGAAGCTATTCAGCGTTTTCGGGCGATTTAGCATTAGTAAAGCAACGCCGGCCTCTACACCATACTCGATGGTTTCAAAATTCATAGGGGAACTACCTCTGTCTTTCACTCAATATCGTATAAAGTGTGGCCAGTAAAAATCCGACCACAACCACTCTGAAGCTCTAGCGACTAATCCTGCTCGCGACGCTCCACTAACGTAAGGATATCGTACAGTGCGACGACTTCTTTTTCCTGATTCATTACCTGTACTGCCCAAACCACAACGCCGGTAGCGCGATCCTCATCAGGCCGCTTGTCCTTCTTGATCTTCTGCTTGACGGTAATCTGCACTTGTATAGTATCTCCGATGCCAACCGGCTCGATAAAGCGCAGGTTATCCAGACCATAATTCGCTAATACTGGACCCGGAGAAGGTTCTACAAACATCCCAGCGGCAGCCGAAATCACGAAATATCCATGCGCTACACGTTTACCAAAGAGCGAGTCCTTAGCCGCCAGCTCATCAAAATGTGCATAAAAATGGTCTCCAGAAACACCACCAAAATTCACAATATCCGCTTCGGTTACGGTGCGACGATGGGTGGTCAGCGATTCACCTATCTGCAGATCATCAAAATACTTTTTGAAAGGGTGTATATTATCAGAGATTGTCTTCGCGCCCTGCGTATACTCCTTGGTTATCGCCGTTAAAATGGTCGGCGAACTTTGTAGCGCAGTGCGCTGCATATAGTGTTTGACCGCACGAGCGCCACCTAATTCCTCACCACCTCCAGCTCTACCAGGCCCACCATGCACCAGCATTGGCAGCGGCGAGCCGTGCCCCGTAGATTCCTTCGCACAATCGCGATTATTGATCAGCATTCGCCCGTGATAAGCCGCTGTTCCCAGAATGATTTTTGCCGCCTCATCACCGTCGTAAGTAAACAGTGAGCCGGCCAGACTACCTTTACCAAGCCTCGCCAATGCCATTGCCTCATCCAGGTTGTCATAGGTCATCATAGTGCTGACCGGACCAAAGGCCTCAACCGCATGCGGCTCTTCGACCTCAAAAGGATTGGGACAGTGCAGCAGTGTAGGCTGACAAAAAGCACCTTTGCTCGCATCACCGCCAACCACTTCAAAATCTCTACTGCCACCAAAAACCACTTCACTGGTCCGCTTCAGCTGCTCGATATTGCCCCAAACATCTTCCCGTTGAGAGAGACCCACAAGCGCACCCATCTTGACACCCTCCACAGCAGGGTCTCCAATAGTAACCTTGGCCAGCCTGCTGCTGAGTGCTTCAGAAACATCTTTTAGTCGAGCTTGCGGAATGATTACACGCCTGATCGCAGTACACTTTTGTCCGGATTTGACGGTCATTTCCCGCACTACTTCCTTGATAAAGAGATCAAATTCGGGATCTTCGACCGCAACTGATTCACCCAGAATCGCACAGTTAAGGGAATCGGCTTCCATATTGAAGGGAATCGAGTTTTCCACAATATTGGGGTGCACCCGCAATTTTCGTCCAGTCGAAGCTGAACCAGTAAAGGTTACCACATCCTGCTCAGTCAGATGAGCCAGCAGATCGCCCACGCCGCCGCAAATCAGCTGTATGCTACCTTCCGGAAAAATTCCCGAATCAATGATCTCTTTGACCATGGCCTCAGTCAGGTAGGCCGATGCCGTCGCCGGTTTCACCAGCACTGGAACCCCTGCAAGCAAACTAGGTGCGATTTTCTCCAGCATTCCCCAACAAGGAAAGTTAAAGGCGTTGATGTGCACTGAAATACCGGGTTTCGGCACCAGAATATGCCGCCCGACAAAGGTCCCTTTAGCCGACAACGCTTCTACAGGACCTTCCACAATAAATTTTTCGTTACCGAACTCACGTCGCGCCATACTCGAATAGGCAAACAGCGTTCCTGTACCACCTTCAATATCGACCCAACTATCAACGGTGGTCGCACCCGTCCAACTGGAGATTTTATAAAGTTCATCTTTTTTGCCTAGCAAATGCTTGGCAAGATTCTTCAACAAGTTGGCGCGCTCATGGATGGTTAAATCACGCAGAGCAGGCCCGCCGACTTCACGGCCATAGCGCAACACTTCCGCGAAGTCCATACCACTACTATCAACTCTACTGACCAGCTCACCGGTAATTGCGTTAAACACCTCCGCCCCTGCGGACTGCCCCTCAAACCAGGCACCACATACATAACTTTTTGTTTTCATCTAAACATCTCCAGGAATCACTTTTGAAAGGCTAAATCGCTTTAATCATGAAAAATATGATACAAAAAAATTGATATAAGTCAATTGAATGTATTATATTTGTTGAAAATTAGTTTCCAGTTTACTTACAAATGATAAAATATGCGCCGCTTGTTGAGCCCCTCAGCCCACGGTCAGAATAACAATAATAAACGGACTGAGAGAGATCAGAGTCCAGCATCACTCACTCACAACCTTTTAAATAGCGATGCGTGCTAAACTGATTTTTTAGCGAAACAAGTAGGTTGGCGAATGCGTTTGCAGCCAAACTATTGAATCGGAGGAGTTTGCGCACAAGAGGCACCCTGGCTTATTTATTTAAGCCTGCTTAAAAGCTACAGGCACCACTTTGGCTTCGGTGACTAAGGAATTGCGCAATATCTGCTAGCAGCCAGTTGTTTTGGCGCCCTCCTACCGACAAGCCGAATTTAACATAAATCAATAACCCATCATGGTAGAGAATTGACATGGCATTAGAAGCAATCGAAACCGCAAGTGTAGATGAACTCCGTAACTTACAGTTGGAGCGCCTCAGAAAATCCCTTATCCACTCCTACGATAACTGCCCTGTCTACAGGAAAAAATTTGATGAGCATGGCGTGCATCCAGACGATCTAAAGTCTCTGGAAGATTTGGCAAAATTTCCATTTACTACGAAGCAGGATTTACGAGACAACTACCCTTTTGGCATGTTTGCCGTACCAATGGAGCAGGTGGTTCGCATCCACGCGTCCAGCGGAACTACCGGGAAACCGACTGTAGTAGGTTACAGTAAGAATGATATCGACATCTGGGCGCAAGTAGTTGCACGCTCAATCTATGCGGCCGGCGGAAGGGCCACCGATAAGGTTCACGTAGCATATGGTTACGGCCTGTTTACCGGCGGGCTCGGTGCGCACTATGGTGCCGAGCGTCTTGGTTGCGCCGTGATACCCATGTCGGGTGGCCAGACGGAAAAGCAGGTTCAGTTGATTCGTGATTTTGACCCCGATATCATTATGGTCACACCCTCTTATATGCTAAACATCGCCGATGAAATCGATCGCCAGGGAGTAGATCCTCACAAGCTGTCACTGCGCGTAGGCATTTTCGGCGCAGAACCCTGGACCGGCTCTATGCGCAAAGAACTCGAAGCGCGAATGGGTATTGACGCGGTTGATATCTACGGTCTGTCTGAAGTAATGGGGCCAGGGGTTGCCTCTGAATGTCTGGAAAGCAAGGATGGTCCAACCATTTGGGAGGATCACTTTTATCCCGAAATCATCGACCCGGTTACCGGGGAAGTACTTCCAGATGGCGAAGAGGGTGAGCTAGTATTCACCAGCCTGACCAAAGAAGCTATGCCCGTCATTCGTTATCGCACACGCGATTTGACCCGACTGCTACCCGGTACCGCAAGAACCATGCGTCGCATGGATAAAATAACCGGTCGCAGCGACGATATGCTGATTATCAGGGGTGTTAACGTATTCCCCACACAGATAGAAGAACAGGTACTGTCGGTTGAAGAGCTATCTCCTCACTATCTGATTGAGGTAAGCAGAGAAGGCAATATGGATAACGTACAGATTTCGGTTGAATTAAGTGGTAACGGTCACGCTGCCACAGACACCACCGAAGTTGCAAAAACTCTGCAACATAAAATCAAATCCTTTATCGGTATATCTGCTCGCATCGATGTAAAAGCCTCAGGATCATTGCCAAGATCCGAAGGGAAAGCACAGCGGGTAATTGACAACAGAAAAGGTTAATCTCTGGTTAAAACCAGGCGGGCGGCAAGAACCGCGCGCCTGGCTCTAGTCCAAATTGCTATCCAATCCATTGTTCCCCCAGAGCGTACATCAAGTGCCGCACCCACCAGTAGGACTAGTCTTCCAACTGTCTCAGGGTTGAATCACTAACTCAATCCGACCATCTACCGACTTGGTTGCAGCTAAAGGAGCCAAAGGCCCTACACCCTGAGGACTTAACCGTTCAGCCGCAATTCCATTGTTCATCAATGCCTGCTTTACGCTATTCGCTCGCTTCAATGAACGTGTCTTGAGCATCTCAACATCCAAAGAAGCACTGAGGTGGCCGACCACCCAAAATCGCAATCGAACACTTTTTTGCAGCGCCTCGACCACAACTGCAAGATTCGCCATTGATTCCTCTAGCAATTCATCCTCTTCATCAAACTTAAGGCCGGGTATCACAAACCGCCCCTTGTCACGCCACACCGTCAAAAGCGTCGAGGGATTGGGCGCTAGCCCTTGGGCAGCTTGCTGATCGATTTCAAGTAGCTCTACGTGCACATACACACGCTTATTGCCACGCTTGATGCTGTACAACACCAGCAGCAGATCCTGACCATCTCTATTCAGCTGCTTAACCGCGTAGTGCTGATCACTCTCCGGGCCGTAAAGCTGCGATATACCAAAAATCTGGTTGGCCCAGTGACTGCTGCTGCCGCATTCCCTGCCATGACATTCAAATAGTAAGGTTGCATTAGGTGTGGCGGAAGAAAAATGTCGGAAGGCCACCTCCGGATCATGACCATCCGGAATATGATAGGTAATGCGCGTCAATCGTCCTTTGAGTCGCTTCGAGTACTCCGGCAACAGCACCCGATTGATTTTCTTCAGATTCCCCAAAGCAAGCAGATAATCCACCTGCTCTTCGACCTGATAACGATCAATTTTTGAGTCAGGATATCTTTGAATACCCGCATAATCCTTTGCGCCACTGACATCCTCACCGGCACTAAAAGCAAATAGAAGAGACGGGGAAAATAGCGCTATTAAAAGCACCAAACGAATAAATTTGATCAACATGAGAGGTAGAGGTCTATCTGCGATGAACGTAGCTGGTTTATACATAGCCCCTTTCTATCACATTTTTCGCCTACACCAAAGGCAAAGATCAAAATCGATTTTTGGTAAAGCCTTAACTCATGCGCTGAGCAAAATCCCAGGAAGTGATCCACTGCGGCTCAATTTGAATGGCAAACTCATGATCGATACGGCTCAAAAGCCAAGTGGCTAGAGATTGATTGCTATCACCCAAAAACCGATCAATCAGCTTGGGCAACACATCGGCCGCCTCTTCTCTGAGCAATTTAGCAACGCCTTGGCCACGCACACCACGATAGGGCATCTCATTCGGCGCAATTTCAAAGGCGCATTTAGGATTTTGCGTCAACAGCTTACTGACCTTGGCCGTCTCATGGGTGGCACCCCAAATACAGCCATCCTGATAGAAATACCAAAGGGAACAGACCAGAGGAAAGCCACTATCTTCAATACAGGCAAGACGCATTGGAATTTTTGATGCCTCAAGATAGGACTCAATTTCAGCTTGTGTCCAGGCGCTGCTGGAGCAGAGCGGTAAATTTATCATACTAGGCCCTCACTATTGAGTGAGTTACAAGGATATCCAACTCCTATGGGGGAGTACACATTTTAATCCCCTCATCGACCCAGCCTTCGGCAATAAGCGGTTGCAATAGTGCTCGATCCGTGACAAACCGGTGATTGCTGTCTATGCCCTTGGAAAAACCGTTGTTGTAGGCCCGGTAAACTGGCACCAAGCCCTCTCTGCATGTGCCATCCGCGCCTGGCTCAAAGGCGGTAAATACGCTGTAGTATTCAAGATTCCAGCGCGGCTTATCAGGACTGACCTCTTCGCTTCTTTTTACTAAAAAGGCACACTCTTCCTTTGAAATCGTAAAAAAGTGACTATTAGGACCAGGAGACATTGAACCGTAAAAACGGCAGGCCCCTGGAGGCGCCAAACTAGTCGATTGTAGCCGCCAGGCGAAAGGTATGCCCTGTTCGCTGCCACCCCTTGCCTGCTTTGCCAGCTTCGATGGCAGCCACTTCATCTCGATCCTGTGTCATAAAATAGTGATCCAGGTTGGTATTGTAAAACTCGGCAACCTCTATTTTGTACTGGTCATCCGGAATCGGTTTTTCTTGTGCTACTCCAGCACAATCCACCGCTTGGCATGTGAAATAGCCCAACTCACTGGTTGCGATCAACATGCCATGACCGTAGACCACCGTGTGGGGAATTTGCGTCAGCCCATTACTCATGGGTTCCCAGGTTAGCCCTTCATCCTGACTTACTAACACACCCGTTTCCGTGCCAACAATCAGCACCCGCCGCAAGGGTGGATTTCTCGGCACAAAAACCAGGGTGCTTATTTTTTCTTTTAACGTCGTGGCACTCCAGGAGAGGCCTTCATTACGGCTAACATAAAGACCCTGATCGGTGAGCGCGTAGGAAGTTAGCGTATCTTCAGGATCATGCACAATCCGATGCGCATTGTCCGGAAAACTGCCATCATCAACTCTCTGCCAGCTTTCACCACCATCCATCGATTCTACCAACCAAATCACTTTCCTATCAGGGTCCTGTATAAGAACAGGCAAATCATTAAGCCAACCCAATAGAATCAGCCAAAAACCATTTTTTTGTGGGTTAGCTGAAAGGATGTTCCCACGCACAGAATATGACAATGCTGCACTAAACCCAAAATCCTCATCAATCTCTTCCCAGGTCAACCCATCATCCATACTTCTAACCGTTACCGTGCCATGTATCCAACTCGTCCACATATACAGCAGTACGTCACCCACTCTTTCCGGCGCAGCTAAAAAAAAGGTTCCGTTGTTTGGAAACTCGCTGTATTGATAGACATACTCTGCCTCTTGACCGGTTCCCGGATAATCTCTTCTAAGCGAATAGGCGCCCAAAGCAGTCACTACGGCCCCATCCTGTGTTAAAACGGATCGATTCGCGTTGATAAAAGCTGCTCCATTAGTGTCATAATCTGGATACACTTCTGGCGGTTCGTCCATAGCCTTTACGCGAAACACTGTAAATTCGTCATTTTCCTGTAACGAAGTATGAAACCAAACACCTGTATTATCGACAAAAGGCTCCCGCCCACTAAAGCTGTTACTATAGCCAGTTTTAACGCAAGACTCCTCAGCCAAACACAGCGGCTGCCATTGCCCGGCATAGGCTCCGTTATAGACTGACAACAGGTACAAAAAAAATAGAACCGCCCTCTTCCATTCTGATTTCATGACAACTCCTTTCTTTAACATTTGCCAGACCATAGCGCTTCATACCGATCAATAACTCAATAAAGCTGCTGGGCTAATCCACTTCTTTTTTTCAATATAAGACTGCTAAGGCGGTGTACATAATTTTATCCCCTCATCAACCCAGCCTTCGACAATCAACGGTTGCAGCAGTGTTCGATCCGCGACAAATCGGTGGTTGCTGTCTATTCCTTTGGAAAAACCGTTGTTGTAGGCCCTGTAAATCGGTACCAGTCCCGATTTACATGTTCCATCCGCCTCTGGTTCAAACGCGGTAAAAAAGTTCTCGTATTCAAGGTTCCAGCGCGGTTTATCGAGTGCAACCTCTCTACTCCGTTTTACCAGAAATGCGCACTCTTCCTTTGAAATGGTGTAAAAGTGGCTATTGGGTCCGGGCGATCGTGAGCCATAAAAACGACAGGTTCCCGGTGGATCGAGAGCATTACGCTGTGGCATCCACGCGTTAAAGTTGTACCCTGTCTGCTGCCACCCCTTACCGGCCCTGCCAGCCTCAATGGCCGCCACTTCATCTTCATCCGATGTAATAAAAAAGTGATCCAGATTGGTATTATAAAACTCAGTAACCGTTACGATATATTGATCATCCGGAATTGGTATTTCCCGCGCCACGCCGGCACAATCCACCGCCTGGCAGGTGAAGTAACCCAATTCGCTGGTTGCGATCAACATGCCATGCCCATAGACCACCGTGTGGGGAATTTGGGTCAGTCCATTACTCATTGTCTCCCAGGACAACCCTTCATCCTGACTGACTAACACACCCGTTTCCGTGCCAACAATCAGCACCCGCCGCAGGGGTGGATTTCTTAGCACAAAAACCAGGGTGCTAATTTTTTCCTTTAATGACGTGGCACTCCAGGAGACACCTTCATTGTGGCTCACATAAAGACCTTGTTCGGTGAGCACATAGGAGGTCTGCGCATCTTCGGGATCATGGACAATTCGAAACGCATTATCCGGAAAACTGCCATCATCGACTCTCTGCCAGGTTTCTCCGCCATCTTTCGATTCGACCAACCGTACAACTTCACTGTAAACTTTCTGCGCAGCAGAGGAAACATCCTCAATCTTACCCACCTGAATCAACCAAAAACCATTTTTTTGTGGGTTGGTGGAAAGGATTTTTCCCCTCCGAGAAGAATACAGCTCCGAGGTCAGCCCAAAATCCGTCTCAATTTCTTCCCAGGTAAACCCGTCATCGATACTTCTAACCGCTATCATACCGTGAACCCGATGCGCCCATATATACAGCAGCACGTCATCAGCTCTTTGCGGTGCAGCTAAGACAGAGGTTCCATAGCCCGCTTCATCAATGTAATGATATACGTACTCTGTATCCGGATCAGATCCCGGGTAAACTCTTTTAAGTCTATTTCCACCCCAGGCGGTCACAACCGCCCCATCCTCCGTTAAAACCGAAGAATTCGCGTTGATGAACCCAACATCTCTAACTTCATAATTTGAATACACCTCCGGCGGCTCATCCAGTGCTGTCAGACGAAACACTTTAAATGTTCTATCTTCCTGTAACTCAGTATGAAACCAGATACCTTGCGTATCAACGAAGGGTTCCCAACCTCTAAAAGAGTTGGTGCCAAGATTCAGGCAGGATTCTTGAGCAAGACACAGCGGCTGCCACTGCCCCGCCGCCGACGCATTGCTGCATGCCCAGCAAAAAATGAAAGAGACCAGAAGTGAACAAGTCCATTTCATATTCATCACAACTCCTTTTGTATCGAGGAACACCGTGGCCGCAGATAGCGGCAATCAGTTAAACACCGCTATCATATACGCCCCTAACTGAACGATAACTGAACAGTGTGGCGTTGCCAACCAATTTCAACCTCACGTAAAGAAGAAGGGTTAAGGCACCAGCACTGCCTTAACGACCTTACCCTGTTCCGAATCCTGTACCGCCTGTTCAATCTTCTCTAAAGGATAGAAACTGATCAGTTGATCGATGGGAAACTCGCCTGCCATATACAGTTCGACCAGTTTGGGAATAAACTGATCCGGTATGCTATCGCCCTCAATAATACCTTTCACGGTCCGCCCGAACATGATGCTGTTCATATCCAGCGACACTTCCGTACCCATCGGAGCCGCTCCGACCAGCCCGCACACACCAGTAACACAGAGACTGTCGACCGCTTGTCGAAATACCGCTGGCAGCGCCGTACACTCCAGCGAATAATCAGCTCCACCACCGGTCATCTCGTGCACTTTTTCAACCACATCACCTTCGCTGGGAACCAGGGCGTGTGTTGCCCCCAAACTGGTCGCCAATTCCAACCGGCTCTCATTCAGATCAACTGCAATAATTTTCTTACAACCGACCACCCGCGCCGCCATCACGGCGGACAATCCCACCGAGCCACAGCCGAATATAACAATACTGGACCCTGCGTCCGGCACCAGTGAGTTCATCACCGCTCCGGCTCCGGTTTGTATACCGCAACCCAGCGGGCCCAGTAACTCTAATGGCGCTTCGGTGCTCACTTTGATCGTATTGGCTTCCGTTGCTAGCGCGTAGGTGGCAAAAGAGGATTGGCCAAAAAAATTGCCGTGCACGCACTCACCACCCATGCTTAAAGCAGTTGAGCCATCATCACGCGCACCCGAAAAGTTACATTCAAATATTTTCAGACAATGACTGGGATCATCACGCTGGCAATTGCGACACTCGCCACAGGCGCGATAGCTGAGCACCACATGATCACCCGGTTGAACTTTAGTGACAGCTTCACCCACGGCTTCGACAATCCCCGCTCCCTCATGACCTAAGACCGCAGGTAGCGGTACCGGATACATCTGATCGCGACAACTCAGATCAGTATGGCAAACACCGACACCTACAATGCGCACCAGCACTTCATTCGGCCTGGGATTCTCCAGTTCAAGCTCTTCGATTAAAAACTGTCCGGAAGGCTGTTTTACTACCGCGGCGACAATATCCATAACTTCCTCCTGTTGATTGAGCAAGATGCAGAGCGTAAATATAACATAGCCCCTGCGCTATCCCGCAGGCGCAATCACTAGCCTAACTGCGCTAATGATTGCCTTTTAGCCAGGATTAATGCATGATTTTATTCGCACCTCTGACAATAACCGCAGAGGAAACCATTATGGCTATTGACCTAGACTCCAGCACACTAGCAAAAACTCCCGGCTTTGAGATCAGCGATCCCGAAAGTATAAGCGGCTATATGTCGAGTACTTTTCGTCCTAATAAAAGCATTATCACCCGCAACAGTGAGCCGGTAGATTTTCGACACAATAGTCTGAGGTTTGGTGCCACCACTATTAACCTGGTGCGCTACGGCATTGAAGCTTTGGTGGATGCCCCGCCCACGGGTGAGATATTCCTGGCCATGTTCACCCTTTCCGGATACGCACAGATCGATCAGGGCGATAGTCAGTTTACGGCGCTACCGGGTAGTTTTTGTGTGTTAAACCCTAACCACCGTCTACGTATTAATCTTTCCAGGGACTTTGAGCAACTGACAGTAAAAATCCGTGGTGATGCGGTGAGACGATCAATACTGCAGTTAACGCACAGGGAGATCAACCAACCTCTGGAGTTCGCACCACGCGCCTATCCTCTGGAGGGCCAGGCTGCCAGCTTTGGACGTTTAATTAATACCATATGTGACGATAGCCTTAATCAGACCGGCATGAACCATCCTCAAGTTAGCAAGCACCTTGAGGAGGCCATGGTAAACCTGCTACTGACCAGCTTCAGCCATAATTATTCAGTTCAAATGATGAGTGATCTCTACAGCCTGACACCAAACATTCTGCGTCGCGCCGAAGACTTTATTATGGCGAATCTCGACCAGAGCATCTGCGTATCGGAAGTAGCAAAAATTGCCGGCGCCAGTGTTAGATCCATTCAAAATGCTTTTAAAAATTATCGTAATACAACCCTAACAACATACATACGCGAGGTGCGTCTGGAGCGTGCCAGAGAGGCTCTACTCATTGCAGAGTCGACAGGCCAAAACATTACCGATATCGCTTTTGCCCACGGCTTTACTCACCTCAGCAAATTCGCCGAGTACTATAAAAAGCGCTTTGGCGAATCTCCTTCACAAACCAAATCCGGATTGCGTACCAAAAGAGTCCATGACTAATCCAGACTCTGCCGGGCGGCCAAAAAAATTGTCATAGAAAACTATAGTATGACCGCACTAATCGCAGCGGTGGTCACACCGGAAACTAATCAGAATTAGCCCGGCTTTATTGCAGTTCCCTTAATCATAAATGCAGCAAAGGGCGGTGACATTTTAGGGTTTCGATAGCGTTCGATACTGGCAAATTCAAAGCCAGCATCACTAAACACCTGCTCTGTATCCCGGTTCAGATGACAGCCACAGCCAAAGACTTTCCAGGCTGGATTGATAAATTCCTGTACTTTTTGCATGCGACCTTCCGGATAACGCACATGCTCAAGAAACAGTAGCTTTCCACCAGGTTTCAGAACGCGAAAAACCTCTTTGGCAGCTCCTATTGCATCCGGAATGGTACAGAAAACCAGGCAGGCGATCGCTGTATCAAAGCTATTGTCTTCGAATGCCATCCTTTCACCACCACCACCGACAAATTCATAGCGATCCATCGCTATTTGCAATTCGCCCTTATCGGATATTTTTTGCAGTTTCTTTTTTGCTTTTTCCCGCACCGCGTCGCAAGGCTCCAGCCCCACCACTTTCTCTGCCGCTTCCGTATAAAAGGGCAGATTGGTTCCATTGCCCATCCCCACTTCGAGCACCTTTCCAGTGGCCTGCCCGATCATTTGTTTACGCTCATCCTTCAGGCCTGCCAGCGCAACATCCATAATTGCAGGAAGTATATGATCTTCATGAATGCCCATACATCTGCTCTCCTGGTAGTCTTATTATTACTGCCTCTGCCCCGCAGAGTCCGGCCCGCAAATCCTGCCAACTGGTACAACATTCGGGCTAGCATCCCACTCTGACGCAGAAAACGCTAACAATATTACCGTAACTTTACAGGTGAAAACAAAAAAAGGCAGCCGAAGCTGCCTTTTCCCTATCTATATGGCCTGAGATTTTTACCAGCCCGTAACCTCTGCCAGACCGTCGCCAATCTGAGCGAGACTGCGAACCGTCTTTACACCAGCATCTTCAAGTGCAGCAAATTTTTCATCTGCCGTGCCCTTGCCGCCGGAAATAATTGCACCGGCATGCCCCATCCGTTTACCAGCCGGAGCTGTAACGCCAGCAATATAAGAAACAACCGGCTTGGTGACATGCTCCTTAATATAGGCGGCCGCTTCCTCTTCTGCGGTACCACCAATTTCACCAATCATGACAATGGCTTCGGTTTTTTCATCTTCCTGAAACAGTTTCAGAATATCGATGAAGTTGGAACCGGGAATTGGATCACCACCGATACCAACACAGGTAGATTGACCATAACCATGGTCGGTTGTTTGCTTGACCGCTTCATAGGTCAACGTTCCCGACCGTGAAACGATACCGACTTTACCAGGCATATGAATGTGCCCTGGCATAATGCCGATTTTGCATTCACCTGGCGTAATAACGCCTGGACAGTTTGGTCCGATCAAACGCACGCCCAACTCATCGCATTTCACTTTAGCATCCAGCATATCCAGTGTCGGAATACCTTCGGTGATACAAACAATCAGCTCAATGCCTGAGTTCGCCGCTTCGAGAATGGAGTCTTTACAGAAGGGCGCTGGTACATAGATGACGGATGCTGTAGCACCTGTATCATCGACCGCTTCCTGTACAGTATTAAAAACCGGCAAACCCAGATGCTCCTGGCCACCTTTGCCCGGAGTGACACCACCCACCATTTGCGTACCATACTCGATGGCCTGCTCGGAATGGAAAGTACCCTGTGATCCAGTAAAACCTTGACAGATAACCTTGGTGTTTTTATCGATTAATATGCTCATTAGTTGTTCTCCGCTGCTTTCACGGCTTGCTCAGCCGCATCTGCCAGGCTGGTTGCAGCAATAATATTCAACCCACTTTGCGCCAACAGTTGTGAGCCTTTTTCGGCATTGTTACCTTCCAACCGCACGATAACTGGTACTTTAACGCCCACCTCTTCAACTGCACCGATAACACCCTCTGCAATCAAATCGCAGCGTACGATACCACCAAAAATATTAACCAGCACTGCTTTCACATTTGAATCAGACAGGATAATTTTAAAGGCCTCAGAGACTCGTTCTTTGGTCGCGCCGCCGCCCACATCCAGGAAGTTAGCAGGAAATCCGCCATGCAGCTTAACAATATCCATGGTGCCCATTGCCAGCCCCGCACCATTCACCATACAACCAATACTACCGTCGAGGGCAACGTAGTTGAGGTCCCATTTTGCTGCGTTCGCTTCACGCTCGTCTTCCTGACTCGGATCATGCATCTCCTTAATCTGAGGCTGACGATACAGTGCATTGCCATCAACACCTATTTTTGCATCCAAACAATGCAGATTACCTTCGTCAGTAATCACCAATGGATTCACTTCAATTAATGCCAAATCCTTATCTTTGAACAGTTTTGCCAACCCCAGGAAGATCTGTGTAAACTGCTTGATCTGAACGCCTTTAAGGCCCAACTTAAAAGCCAGCTCGCGGCCCTGATAAGGCTGCGCACCTACCAAAGGATCAATGGTTGCCTTCAATATTTTCTCTGGCGTTTCATGGGCCACTTTTTCAATTTCCACACCACCTTCTGTAGACGCCATAAAAACGATGCGGCGACTAGAACGATCAACCACCGCACCCAGATAAAGCTCCTGCGCAATATCGGTACAGGTTTCAACCAGAATCCGGCTCACCGGCTGACCATTAGCATCTGTTTGGTAGGTAACCAGCCGATTACCTAACCATTTCTTGGCAAAATTCTCGATCTCTTCCTTACTGCTCACCAGAGCAACACCACCGGATTTGCCTCGACCGCCGGCATGCACCTGCGCTTTCACAACCCATTTATCACCACCAATAGTACTGGCAGCAGCGACTGCCTCCTGCACCGTTTCTGCGGCAACACCCTGTGATACAGGCAAACCGTATTCGGCAAACAGCTGTTTGCCTTGATACTCATGTAAATTCATATCTATCTACCACGTTAATTAAACCAACGAATGTATTCGCTGATGGTGCCAGCGAACGAGCATTCTCCCTCGAAATAAGCTTTTAAAGCCAACGCCTTGTCTATTTTTAAATTAGCGCTTTTTACGATTGGGCATATGTATTGCGTGCCCATTGGCAGCCAACGCTGCCTCGTGTACTGCTTCGGATAAGGTTGGGTGCGCAAATACCATTAAACCGATATCCTCTGCACTTGAACCAAACTCCATTGCAATCACTCCCTGCTGCGCCAAATCACCTGCGCTTGGACCCAGAACATGCAGCCCCAACACGCGATCAGTTTCCTCATGCGCAATTATCTTAACCATACCGGCTGAATCATTTGCCGCCAATGCGCGGCCACTTGCAGCAAAGGGGAACATGCCCACTTTATAAGGAACACCCTCCTGTTTGAGCTGCTGCTCTGTTTTGCCGACCCACGCAATCTCAGGGTGAGTATAAATCACCGAAGGGATCAGGTCATAATTGATCTGGGCTTTCTTGCCAGCAATCAACTCCGCTACCATCACGCCTTCCTCTGAGCCTTTATGCGCCAACATCGGCCCTCTTACCACGTCGCCAACTGCGTAAACGCCCGCCACGCCAGTCCGGCATTGGCCATCCACCGCGATAAAACCCTTTTCAGTGAGTTCGATACCGGCATCATCTGCTAACAGGTTCTCCGTATAGGGGCGCCGGCCTACTGCGACAATCAGCTTATTCACGCTGACTTCCTGCTCTCCATTGGCATCCGAGTATTGGACTGTTACGCTGTTATCTACCACCTGTGAACCTGTAACCCGTGCGCCCAGACGAATATCCAGCCCCTGCTTCTTGTAGATTTTCAGCGCATCTTTAGCGATTTGTTCATCTGCCAGGGGTAAAAATTCCTCCAGCGCTTCCAGCACAATGACCTCTGAACCAAGACGCTTCCATACACTACCCAGCTCCAGACCAATCACTCCCGCACCAATCACGCCAACTTTTTCAGGGATTTCCTGAAATGCCAGAGCACCTTCATTATCAACGATGGTATCACCATTAATCGGTGTAGGTGGAATCGCCACAGGTACTGATCCGACGGCAATAATGACATTTTCCGCCTGTAGTATTTCAGCCTCTCCCTGGTGGGGAGTAAACTCCACCTGCTTACCAGCCAACAGCTTGCCTGTACCAGACAGGCTGGTCACCCCGTTAGCCTTAAACAGGCCACTGATGCCGGTGGTTAGCGTATTAATAATCTTTTCCTTACGCTTGATCATTGCAGGCACATCAATCGCCACATCGCCCGTGCTAATACCGTGAACCTTGAGCCCTTTTTGCGTCTCTTCGTACTTCTGCGAGCTATCCAGCAGTGCTTTTGAGGGAATGCATCCAACGTTGAGGCAAGTACCACCGAGCGACGGCTTGCCTTTTTCATTCAACCATTTATCGATACAGGCTGTATTTAAACCCAATTGCGCTGCGCGAATGGCAGCAACATAACCGGCAGGGCCAGCGCCAATAACAATCACATCAAATTTTTGTGACATTAATACTCTTCCTCGAATGTTTGAATGGGGCAGGATAATTTTATCAAGGATAAAGCCTGCCCTTACCCGCTAGACCTGTAGTAGTATGCGCGCAGGATCTTCCAGCAGCTCCTTAATGGTCACCAGAAATTGTACCGCCTCACGACCGTCTATCATACGGTGATCATATGAGAGTGCCAAATACATCATGGGAAGAATTTTCACTTCGCCATTGACGGCCATTGGTCTCTCCTGAATTTTATGCATACCCAGAATTGCGGTTTGTGGTGGGTTAAGTATCGGCGTTGATAACAACGAGCCAAACACCCCTCCATTGGATATGGTGAAAGTGCCTCCCGTCATCTCTTCGATGCCCAGTTTGCCGTCCCTTGCTTTTTGCCCATAGGCAGCGATTCCTGCTTCAATATCGGCCAGGCTCATGGTTTCCGCATCACGCAGCACCGGAACCACCAGACCTTTTTCGGTAGAAACGGCAACGCCTATATCCTGATAACCATGATAAACAATATCACTACCATCAATCGAAGCATTTACCGCCGGGAAACGCTTCAGCGCCTCAACGGCAGCCTTCACGAAAAACGACATAAATCCCAGCTTTACACCGTCGTGGGTTTTCTGAAACTGCTCTTTGTAGCGGGCACGCAAATCCATCACCGGCTGCATGTTCACTTCGTTATAGGTCGTTAACATGGCGGCTGTTTGCTGGGCCTGCACCAGACGAGCCGCAATCGTTGTGCGAAGGCGGGTCATCGCTACTCGTTTCTCTGGCCGCTCACCTTGAAGTGGCTGGACAGCTGGTGCAACAGTAACAGCGGGGCGCTCTGGCGTACTCGCTGGCTGAATATGATTCAACACATCTTCTTTGGTAATACGCCCATCTTTTCCGGTCGCTGCAATCACTTCCGGGCTCAAGTTATTCTCAGCGATCAACTTTCGTGCTGCCGGGCTTGCTACAGCCTCATCAATAGCCGGCATCGCTGAGGATGCTTTCGCGGATGGTTCCTCAGGCTCAACCTCTTGCGCCACCTTGGTTGTTCGCGCTGGCACATCACCTTTGACAAATTCACCGATCAACTCATTACTCAGCACCGTATCGCCTTCGTCCTTGACGATTTTCGAAATTTGCCCATCAGCAGGTGCCACCACCTCCATCACGACCTTGTCAGTCTCAATGTCTACGATCAGTTCATCACGGCTAACGGCTTCTCCGGGTTTTTTGTGCCAGGTTGCCACAGTGCCCTCTGCAATGGATTCCGGGAAAGCAGGTGCTTTTATTTCAATAGTCATGTTTGTTATTCCACCGTAAAGTATCTGTTAAGATCTAAGCGCATCAGTGATTACCTGTTGTTGCTGCTGCTGGTGCAACGCCATGTGTCCTACTGCTGGAGAGGCTGAGGCTTCACGAGCCACCTTAGTCAATTCAACCGTCTTATCCAACTTATCGATCACATTTCGCATGTGGTGATTACAGCTATACCACACTCCCTGATTCAGCGGTTCTTCCTGTACCCAGGTTAACTCCTTCAGGTTTGGATAGGCTGATAAAACCTCAACCAGATCATCTTCCGGGAATGGGTAGATCTGCTCTACACGTAAAATAGCCAGATCATCTCGCTCATCTTCCTGACGCTGACTCAGCAATTCATAATAAATCTTGCCGCTGCATAGAACAGCGCGCGTCACCTTGGTGCTGTCGAGTTCTTCCAGCTCTGGCAGCACGGTGTGAAAAGTGCCATCGGCCAGATCTTCCATCGGCGAGATTACATGCTTATGTCTCAGGAGGCTTTTCGCCGTCATAACAATCAGCGGTTTACGTAACATCCGTATAACCTGGCGACGCAGCATGTGAAACACCTGCGCCGGAGTCGTCGGCAGGCAAACCTGAATATTATGCTCAGCAGACAACTGAAGAAAGCGTTCCAGTCTTGCCGACGAGTGTTCTGGCCCCTGCCCTTCATAGCCATGTGGCAAGAACAGGGTCAAGCCACAAAGCCGACTCCACTTATGTTCACCGCTGGTAATAAACTGATCGATAACAACCTGCGCGTTGTTAGCAAAATCACCGAACTGCGCTTCCCAGATCACCAAGCTCGTTGGTGAGGTGGTCGCATAGCCATATTCAAAACCCAATACGGCCATTTCTGATAATAGGGAATCGTATATTTCAAAATCCGGCTGATTCTCGGAAACATGCTGCAGCGGCACATACACTGCACCATCTTTCTGTGAATGCAAAACGGCATGACGGTGTGAGAAGGTTCCCCTGCCGACATCCTGACCCACCAGCCTTACCGGGTGCCCGCTATTGACCAGAGAAGCATAGGCCATGGCCTCGGCGCAGCCCCAGTCCACTGGAATTTCACCTTCAACCATCTGCATACGGTCGCGATAGATCTTTGCCACCTGACGCTGCACCTTGATATTCTCCGGCACCGTGTTAATCGCCCGACCTAACGCTCGCAGGCGATCAATATCTACTCGCGTGTCATGGCTGGCAGTCCATTCTTTGTTTAGGTAGGGCGTCCAATCCACAAATTTGGCGAAATCCGGCTCATTTACCCAGTGCTCAACCAGATGGCCACCTCGATCCAGTACATCGCGGTACTCATTCATCAGTGCATCGCTTTTTTCAAGCGCCTGCACCCCTTCCTGCGCCAGCTTTTGGGCGTACAATTCACGGGTGGTAGGATGCTTTTTAACGACCTTGTACATCATAGGCTGCGTAGAGGATGGCTCATCCGCCTCGTTATGACCACGGCGGCGATAGCAGATCAGATCAATCACCACATCCTTTTTAAACTCATTGCGATAATCCACCGCCAATTGTGTGGCAAATAACGCGGCCTCCGGGTGGTCGCCGTTAACATGAATAATCGGTGCCTCGATCATTTTAGCGACATCGGTACAGTATTCGGTAGAGCGTGCATCTTCACGACGGCTGGTAGTAAATCCGACCTGATTATTCAGGATCACGTGAATGGTGCCGCCAGTATGAAAGCCGCGGGTCTGGGACATCTGGAAAACTTCCATAACCACGCCCTGACCTGCAAATGCTGCATCGCCATGAATCACAATGGGCACGACATTATTTTTCTCAGTATCCGCCCGGCGATCCTGACGCGCCCGAACTGACCCTTCTACCACCGGGGAAACCACTTCCAGGTGTGAGGGGTTAAAGGATAAGGCCAGATGCACCTCTCCATGGGGGCTGACCCAGTTCGATGAAAATCCCTGGTGATACTTTACATCACCGGATCCATCAAACTTTGATTTACCCTCAAACTCCTCAAACAGCTCTGCAGGCTTTTTACCCAGAATATTAACCAATAGATTAAGTCGCCCACGGTGCGCCATGCCAATGACGATCTCTTTAGCACCGTATGCCGCGGTACGATTAATCATCTCTTCAACCATTGGAATCAAGGTTTCTCCACCCTCAATTCCAAACCGTTTTGTTCCCGGGTAACGAGACCCGAGATACTTTTCCAATCCCTCCGCAGCAGTCAGGGATAGCAGAAGATCCTTCTTCACTCCTTTGCTATAGTCAGGCTGCCCCCGGACGGGCTCTATGCGCTGCTGAAACCAACGTTTAACCTGTGTGTCCACCGTATGCATGTATTCAAAACCGATATAGCTACAGTAGGTCTTCTCCAGATCACGTACAATTTGATGCAAAGGGGCCACATTAGGACCAAAGACCAGGGAACCCAGGCGAAATTCGGTTTGGTGGTCATCGCTGGAAAGATCGTGAAACGCCAGATCGAGGTCTGGCACTGTATCTCGCTGCATTAATCCCAGCGGATCGAGATCGGCTTTTTGGTGACCGCGAAACCGGTAGGCATGCATCATACTAAGCAACCGAACCTGTTTTTTCTCATGCTCAATACTGACCGAGTCTGAAATTGCGCCAGCGGTCGCTTTTGACTGCTTGCCCATCTCAAGAAATTGTTTCGTTATAGTCGCGTAGGAAGGTTCCGGTTCGGTTGAACCCTTAACCTGTGGCAGCACGTCGAAATAACTGCGCCACTCTTCTGGAATGGATTGGGGGTCTAATAAATAGGCCTCATAAAGACCTTCAACATACGACAGATTGCCACCCTGCATGTGCGCAGACTGCCGCATCTGTTCCATATTAGTATCTTGCACGCATCACCCCTGATACTTAAATCATAAATTAGCTATTGTATGCCATAGATTAGTACAAGTATTCCCTCCTCTCCACTCGCGCCCAAAGAAATGGTCGCGCCCCTAATAATGTATGCTAGCTACTAATAATTATAATGGGTTTTGCATCGCTAGATTAGCGGACTCCCTTCAGCCCGCTAATCTTGGGAGCCTCTGATACCTAAGTCGCTCTTTGTATCAGCATTTCCCGAATATGACCAATCGCCCGTGTAGGGTTTAAGCCTTTCGGGCATACGCTAACGCAGTTCATAATGCCCCGACAGCGAAATACGCTGAATGGGTCATCCAGCTCAGCCAGCCTTTCCTGAGTTGCATCATCCCGGCTATCCGCCAAAAATCGATAGGCCTGAAGCAAACCTGATGGGCCAATAAATTTATCGGGGTTCCACCAGAACGAAGGACAGGCGGTTGAACAGCAAGCACAGAGTATACACTCGTAGAGCCCATCCAGCTTTTCCCGTTCTTCCGGCGACTGCAATCGCTCAATGGCCGGTGCCGGGTTGTCATTGATGAGATAGGGCTTAATCTTCTCATACTGCTTATAGAAGATACTCATATCCACCACCAGATCACGCACCACTGGCAACCCCGGTAAAGGGCGTAATACGAGTTTATTCTTTTTCACGGTTTCCGATAATGGTGTAATGCAGGCCAGGCCATTCTTGCCATTCATATTCATGCCGTCTGAACCACAAACCCCTTCACGGCAAGATCGGCGATAGGCTATTGACTCATCCTGGCCTTTTAGCAATTCCAGCACATCCAACACCATGAGATCCTTGCCGCCGGTGTCGACCTGGACATCCTGCATATAGGGTGCACTATCAGTTTCAGGGTTATAGCGATAGATACTGACTGTTAACATAGATATAGTCCCGATTAATAGGTACGTTCTTTTGGCTCGAAAGGCTCAACGGTTTTCGGCGTAAAGTTTACAGCTCGCTTGCCTACCCGTTTTTCGCCCGGGTAGTACATTGAGTGACAGAGCCAGTTTTCATCATCGCGAGTCTGGTAATCATCACGTGCGTGAGCACCACGGCTTTCCTTGCGCTCTTCAGCGGTAATAGCTGTTGCCTCGGCAACTTCCAGCAGGTTTTGCAATTCCAGCGCCTCGATACGCGCGGTGTTAAAGGCATTGCTTTTATCATCCAGCTTCACGTTTTCAATACGTGGCCGCAGATCTGCCAGCTTCTTAATGCCTTCCTGCATAAACTCACCTTTACGGAATACGCCAAAGTGATTCTGCATAATACTCTGTAATTCGGTACGCAGGCCGGCGGCATTTTCACCTTCATTGCTGCCATTAATCTTATCCAGACGACTTAGTGCCTGGTCAAGATCTGTATCACTGGCATCACGCAGGTCAATACCTTCGCGCAGTGCTTTTTCAATATAGAGTCCAGATGCACGACCAAACACTACAAGATCCAGCAGTGAATTTCCGCCCAACCGATTGGCGCCGTGCACTGAAACGCAAGCCACTTCACCACAGGCATAAAGACCATCAATCACCTCATCATTCCCGTCGCCGTCCACCCTTAAGGCCTGACCGCTCACATTAGTGGGTATGCCGCCCATCATGTAGTGACAGGTCGGAACCACAGGAATCGGTACTTTAACCGGATCTGCGTGCGCAAAGGTGCGTGACAATTCACAGATACCCGGAAGCCGGCTTTCCAGAACCTCTTCTCCCAAATGATCAAGCTTCAGATACACATGATCACCATTAGGTCCACATCCTCGACCCGCGAGGATCTCCAGCACCATGGAACGGGCCACTACATCACGCCCGGCGAGATCTTTGGCATTGGGCGCATAACGCTCCATAAAGCGTTCACCATCTTTATTAATCAGGTACCCACCTTCTCCGCGACAGCCTTCAGTAACCAGTACACCCGCACCGTGAATACCGGTTGGATGGAACTGCCACATCTCTATGTCCTGAACCGGGAAGCCGGCACGCAGCGCCATGCCCACACCATCACCCGTATTGATATGCGCATTTGTGGTGGAAGCATAGATACGCCCGGCACCACCCGTTGCAAAAACAGTCGCCTTCGATTTTACATAAACCGTTTCACCTGTTTCCATGCAAATGGCAATTACGCCGACCACAGCGCCGTCCTGATTTTTTACGATATCAGTGGCATACCACTCATTCAGAAAAACCGTTTTATTCTTTAGATTGCTCTGATACAAGGCATGCAGCAAAGCGTGTCCAGTCCGGTCAGCCGCGGCACATGTACGTGCTGCCTGCCCGCCTTTTCCGTAATCCTTGGACTGCCCGCCAAAGGGTCGCTGATAGATGCGGCCCGATTCAGTACGGGAAAAAGGTAACCCCATATGCTCTAGCTCGAAAACCGCTTCCGGCCCAACGCTACACATGTACTCGATCGCATCCTGGTCACCGATATAGTCAGAACCTTTGACTGTATCGTACATATGCCAACGCCAGTCATCATTCGGATCGTCACTGGCAATTGCACAGGTAATCCCCCCCTGGGCTGACACCGTGTGTGAGCGAGTCGGAAATACTTTACTAATAACGGCTGTTTTGTAACCCGATTGTGCCAGTTGCAGTGCCGCACGCATACCCGCTCCGCCACCACCGACAATCACTCCGTCATAACTGAGAGTTCTTATATTTGCCATCTATTAGTTACCCCACAAAATGTCGATACCCCAAACCAGATACACAAACAATGCCACCATACAGGCGCATTGCACCACGAACCGTACTGCCGTGGCTGCTTTTCCAAGTGATAAGGGAGTCAAATAATCCGTTGTAATCGTCCACACGCCAACCCAGGCATGCGCGACCAAAGAAAGTAATGCCAGCAATGAGAAGATACGCATTCCGGTTGATTCGAACAACGCGACCCACTGCGTATATTGAACGTCAGCCTGCTGCAAAAACCAGAACACCAGAAACAGCGTATATGCCGCCAGGATAACCGCACTGACTCGCTGAACAACCCAATCCGCAAGACCGCTGCGACCAAAACTCGTAACGTTAGTTACCATATCGCCACCCCCGTAACAATAATCAGAATAATTGAAATACCCAGGGTAAGCTTCGCCCCCAGCTGAGCGCCTTCCAGCGTTTCGCCGATACCAAAGTCCATCAGCAGATGTTTAAACCCTGCTACCAGGTGGTAAATAAGCGAAGATAACAATCCCCACAGCACAAGTTTGGCGAAGATGCCGGAGAAACACTCCTGCAGCTCTTTGAAACTTTGCTCAGACGACAATGACTGATCCAGCATGTAAATCAGAATCGCAATGCCAAAAAAGAGCAACAAGCCAGATACTCGATGGATAATAGAAGCGATGGCCGGGATGGGTTGCTTTATTGTGAAAAGATCAAGATTGACGGGTCTATTGTCATTCACGGTTTTTAATACCCCAACTGGTTAAAGGGAGCCTGACTAACATAGATAATATAGTCAGTGCAAACGGGGCATGTATTGTAGTGAAGCGTCCAGCAATGCTCAAGCGGATTATCCAGCAAACCTGGCTTTTAATTCTTGTTTAACGAAAAAACTAGCGGGCGGCGAGTCGAAAAGCCTTAAACCAAAGGGCTACACAAGAATGAAGCCCCACCAATAACCAGAGTTTATGTCAAACATTCACTCCAGTTATTAAGGGCACCTTACAACAGAGATAATGGCATATCCAGTCGATTTAAAAGAACCCGCTCTCTTGCGATTAATCAATTATTAGAATTTCTCTGTTTGACAAATTTTTTTAGGGCCATATAGTGGTTTGTCCGCGAATCAATATCAAATATCTCCGCAGTCGCTTTTCGGATGAATTGAAAGAGCGCACAAATGCAGATATAAGGGAGAGAATGAATTTATGACTGATAAAAAAGCCTACTTAACGATAGAAGGGCAAGAACCCATTGAGCTACCTATATATTCAGGAACTCTCGGCGCAGATGTGATTGATATAAGCAATCTGGGAGCAAATGGTTATTTCACCTTTGACCCGGGGTTCACCTCAACCGCTGCCTGCGAATCAGCGATAACCTATATCGACGGCGACAAGGGCGTACTGTTACACCGAGGCTATCCGATTGAGCAGCTGGCTGAAAATTCAGACTTCCTTGAAGTTTGTTACCTGCTATTTTATGGCGAGCTGCCTACAGCCGAGCAGAAGAGCGAGTTCATTGAGACGATCGGCACTCACACGATGGCACATGAGCAGTTAAGTTTCTTCTTTAGAGGCTTTCGTCGTGACGCACACCCCATGTCAATCATGTGTGGTGTCGTTGGTGCGCTATCTGCGTTCTATCATGACGCAATGGATATCACCATACCAAGGCACCGCGAAATTACCGCAAACCGCCTGGTTGCAAAAATTCCTACTCTGGCAGCCATGTCCTACAAGTATTCCATAGGTCAACCGTTCGTTTATCCACGCAACGATCTCGATTACGCCTCAAACTTTCTGTATATGATGTTTGCGACGCCCTGTGAAGATTACGTAGTCAGCCCCATCCTGGCAAAAGCTATGGATCGTATTTTTATGCTACATGCCGATCATGAGCAAAACGCTTCCACATCAACCGTCAGACTGGCCGGCTCCAGCCAGGCCAACCCGTTTGCCTGTATCGCTGCCGGAATTGCAACCCTCTGGGGACCTGCACACGGCGGCGCAAATGAAGCCTGCCTGGAAATGCTGATTGAAATTGGCGATGAATCTAATGTCGACGAATATGTCGCGCGCGCTAAAGACAAAAATGACCCGTTCCGTCTCATGGGTTTCGGTCACCGCGTTTACAAAAATTACGACCCCCGCGCCACCGTCATGCAAAAAACCTGTGACGAAGTGCTTAAAGAGCTGGGGATTGATGACGAACCGTTATTCCGTATCGCACGCAAACTAGAAAAAGTTGCACTGGAAGACCCCTATTTCGTTGAGAAAAAGCTCTACCCGAACGTCGACTTCTACTCAGGGATTATTCTTCGTGCAATAGGCATTCCGACCACTATGTTCACGGTTATTTTTGCACTTGCCAGAACTATCGGCTGGATCAGCCACTGGAACGAGATGGTCAGTGAGCCCTATCGTATAGGTCGCCCACGCCAGCTCTACACCGGCCACGAAAAACGCGATTATCCTAAAAAATAACGGTTAGCGCGATAGTTTGAAGAGGCCAGGCATTTGCCTGGCCTTTTTTATGGCTCACGCAAACCTAAGCGCTACAATTGAAAAACTTCGAATTTATCCCTGTCACTTATATTTGCCACCTGGCCATTATTGGTCACCACTGCAATACTCGCCTTTTCCGGCTGCAGATAGGTCGAACCGACACGCAGCAGATCATCTAACGAGACATTGAGAATGCGTTGACGAAACTCTGATCGCTGTTCCGGCGTGCGCCCAAAAAGATTGTTGTGGAAGGCCCGTTTTGCCTCCCCGGCTGGAGAGCCCGGCTTGTCAATCGAACCGATCACACCCAGCACTGCCTCTTCAAGCAAATGCGCTTTGTGCGACTCGCCCAGCAACCAGTCCAGCGCGCCGTCCATATCATCCAGTGTTTCCTGTAGCCTCGGATCCCGATAGGAACAGAAGCGAAATGCCGCGACGGATGAATCCTGATTGGCGCTCGAACCATAGGCACCTCCCTGCTCCCGGATAACTCGATGCAGGTAGCCGTTTTTCAGATACTCTCCCAGTAATGTCAGAGCTGCAGAATCCGGATGCTCCGGCGGCACCGTTGGATAAGCTTTCGCGCAGAAATTAACCTGGGTACTGGTCGTCCAGATCTGAAACACCTGCTTCCTGACCGGCGACAACATCAAACCCTGCCAATTCTCCACTGCTACTTTGTTAACAGGCTGCCATTGCTGTTCAATATGCGCTGCAAATTGATCGCCCATATCCGGCTCACCAATCAGCAAAAACTGTCGGGGAGAGCTGGTAACAGCCTCATGGATATAAGCAATTCTTTCCGCCAGACTGCTGAGCGACTCGGCGCGAGTACCCGTGTTTTTAATACTGTCATCCAGTGCTTTGAGAGATTTAATGCCAGCCAAACCAGATAGCTGATAATTTAGTTCGGCAACCGGACTCATGCCACTGCAGGCGGCATTCATGGCCAGCACATGGCCATTACCGGTCACACTCTGCTCTGCTCCGGCTCGTTTCTGTGCAACCAGGTCGGCGATTCTCTCTAATTCATCAAAACGGGGTGCTGTCAGCGTCGTGCAGACCAATTCTGACAATTTTTCGTGGTTACGTGCCAGCGCCTTCGCGGAGAGTGTAAAGTAACCTTTCGCATTTTGCTCATCATCGACCGCACCACGAATTTGGCTATGCGCACTGATACCTCCCGAAACACTGGACTGCCAAGCCTGAACCTGCAGATAATCCATCTCGCCGCAGCCCAACTCGGTAAGGCAACTGCTATAGCAGGGTAAAATCTTCAAGCACTCTTCTGACAACTGCGGCAATTCATGGATCACTTGCTGATAAACCAGACCATTAGTACCCTCCTCATAACGATTCAAGGGGCTACCGGCTATACTGGAGGCCTTCTCTGGCAGCGGTATTTTCAGCGTTGCCGGGATATCTGAAATACCCACTTTCGGCAAAATATCCACATCGTCTTCGCGCTCCTGACGCTCTGCCAAATCAGCACTTTGTTTGATTATCTGCTGCTTTTGCTGTTCACTCAACCCTGCCTTAATGGCCGCCAACCGTTTGGCCTCAGCCAACTGACGACGCTGATCCAGCTCCATATCCGGCAGCAGGGATAATCGCACGCGATGCGGGTTTTCCAGCAAAAGCTCTTTGACCAGCCCCTTAATGTAATTCGGATCCTTGATCGATTCACGCAGATCTTCCAGAACCGGATCCAGATTCAATATATCGATAGGATCCCCTCGATGTATCGCTGCCGACAATCCGGATAAAATTAATTGCAAACCATAGGGAAAACCATCACCACGAATCTCCCGCTGGGTTAACTCCAACTGGTGTAATATCGCCTCCACCCGATCCTGCGCAATGCCCTGCTCAGCAACCTGCTCCAAAACACCTGTTACCAGCGCTTCAAACTGCTGTGCTTTATCCGGCTCACTGCCTTCCAGGCCGCAGACAAAGCACATCTCCCGATTTGAATCTTCCAGTCCACACAAGGGCGACGGAGCACTGCCCAGCTCTGTCGTTTCCAGCGCCTGACGCAGCGGCGACGCACTGTCATTGAGTAGCACATTGGACAGCAGGTGCGCTTCCAGTTGTTTTTGTAAATCGGTACTTTGGCCCAGCAGCCAACCTAACACATGGTGGGTTTTCGCCTCACCGCCTTCCTCACTGGCGTAGCACTCCTGCACCGCAACAGTCGCATGATAGCGTTTTTCATCACCAACACTGATCTGCCTATCCAGTCGCTCAAAGCGGACCAGCGCATTATCCTCTATCTTTTGCTGCAACTGCTCAGCAGGAATATCCCCATAGGTCATAAAGACCGCATTACTAGGGTGATAGTGGGTTTTGTAAAACGCCAACAACTCATCGTAATCCAAATCCGGAATATCATCCGGCTCGCCACCACTGTTGTAATGGTAGGTACTGGTCGGATAGAGATACTTTGAAAGTGTCTGCCACAATAGCGATACCGGGGAACTCATTGCCCCCTTCATCTCATTGAATACCACTCCCTTGTATACCAGCTCACTTTCTGCATTCTCTGTCTCAGCAAATTCAAGCCGATGTCCTTCCTGCGCAAAATCCAGCGGGTCTAATCGAGAGAAGAAAACCGCATCCAAATACACATCCAACAAATTAAAATAGTCTTTTCGGTTTTGTGAGGCAAAGGGATAAGCTGTCCAGTCGGAACTGGTAAAAGCATTCATAAAGGTATTTAAGGAGCGCCTGAGCATCATAAAGAAGGGGTCGCGTACCGGATATTTCTCACTCCCGCACAGCGCTGTATGTTCTAGAATATGCGCCACCCCCGTTGAATCAGTGGGTACCGTACGCAGCGCTACCAGAAATACATTCTCTGGATTATCCGTCGCCATATGGTAATGCAGCGCGCCGGTTTTTTTATGTTCGAAGGCTTGTACTTCAAGATTCAGTGAATGAATGTACTGATTCCGCAGCCAGCGGAAAGATGGGTGTGCGTTACTGGATTCTTGGCTAGTCATTAGAAAAAAATCATTCCTCGATAGTATTACTCAGATTTAACGCAGGCGGCACTTAATCCTGCGAATTGTCGGCATCCAACTTCAGTGCCACGGAATTAATACAATAACGCAGCCCTGTAGGTTCAGGACCATCATCAAATACATGGCCAAGATGCGCATCACAACGACCACAAAGAACCTCGGTCCGAGCCATAAACAGGCTGTCATCTGATTCGCTGTTGACACTCTCCTGATCAAGCGGCTCCCAGAAACTGGGCCAGCCGCTCCCCGAATCAAATTTTGCATCAGCATCAAATAAAGCCGCACCACAACAGACACAACGATACAGCCCCGGTGTTTTACAGTTGTAATATTCGCCGGTAAAGGGCCGCTCCGTCCCTTTCTTGCGGCATACACTAAATTGCTCAGGCGTCAGTTCATCAGCCCACTCCTGCTCAGATTTATTGACTTTGTCCATGGTTCTACCTCTCTTTCAATGGAAAACTATATCAGTCTGCTTAGGCTTCGACCATAGCGAAAAGAAAAGGATCAGAGAACCTGGCGAATTTATCATCCCAAATAGCCGTTCTAAATCAGACGCTGGATTCTAATTCCATCTATGCAAAATACTTGATTCGAAACAAGGATACTTTTATCGTAACCAGGCTAAACCTGTCTAATCATACATCTGTTCGCAGTGTCTGATGCCATGGTAATGGCACATTTGAGGAGTTTTATTTTCAATAGCCGGTATATTCTTCTAGCGCTAAAGCTTAATTTTGAACGCAAACCCTATGAATGCGAAAACCCATTTTTAGTCACTACGAGGTCCATAGACTTACGCCAAGACCGATAGCCATAAAACGATGAATAATGATGAAAAAGAGATCGCCGCATTAACACAAGCTCGTAATAAAAAAACGAGAGGGTATGCCGATCACTTCGGATGGTCAACGGATAGGGACCTTGAGGAATGGGGTGTTGTTTTATCTCTCAACGAGGCGCTGGAAAAATCTGGTGCCGCAGGATTCTCAAACATTCAGGCACGAGGAAGAGGGAACGACCCTCCAGATTGTGAAGCCTTAACCCAGGACAACAAAAGAGTAGCCATAGAGGTCACTGAATTAGTCAGAGAAGAGGCTATCCGTGCTTTCAAAGCCGGGCATGACCATGTAATGGCGGATTGGGATGAAGAGAGCTTTCTCTCAGCTGTACTGATTTTGATCGAAAAAAAAGATCGTAAATTTGACGCGCTAAAAGGCGGACCTTATCCCGGAGGACACATTCTGGTCATATTCACCGATGAGCCATTACTCAATAGAAAAAACGTCGCCAAGTATCTACAAAAAGAAGTTTTTCCTGCTACAGACAACTTAACACAAATATTTTTCCTTATTGCTTACGACCCGCAGATAGAAACGTATCCATGCTTCGAAATCCAGCGCCAAAGCTAGCCCTCGACAGATACAGCGACCGACAAATAAGTTTAGAATCAAATACTCCCACGTACGTAATGCAGCACTTTAAGACCATGCTCCGCATTTGCTTCCTTGAAAGCTCCCGGGTTTCCCAGGCGACGCTGATAGATTAAGTCCATATCCTGCTGCGCCACTACATCCCGCAAAAATCTGGTATCGCGCAACGGATCATTTAGGCAGACCAGCACGTCAGCCTCAGGAGCAAGCATCTCCGGCACACGTCTGAGAATCCTTCCGTAATCCTTGGTTGCCACGAAACTTCCAGGCTGATAAGAGGGTGGATCGATAATTACCATATCGTAAGGACCAAGGCGCTTAAGCTTCCCCCATGACTTAAAAATATCATGCGGCAAAAATTGCACTTGGTCTAGCAACTGATCATTGAGCCGGTGGTTTTCTCGACCACGCGCCAAGGCTCCTTTATTTAAATCTATGTTCACTACCGACTGAGCTCCTCCGGCCAGGGCTGCCACCGAAAATGCGCAGCTATGTGCGAACAGGTTGAGTACCCGTCGCCCCCTAGCCCGGGCGCGCAACCATTGACGAGCCGCTGCCATATCAAGGAACAATCCGCTGTGCAGTCCCGCATCGAACTTTACCTTGTAGTTAAGCCCAGCCTCTTCCACAACCAGACTCTCAATCTGTGGTCCTTTCAAATGCTCAATACGGGCCGGTTTTAGATAGCGACGCTGCAATAAAACGGTCATATTTTCAGAGGGCAATTGGTCACACAAAAAATCTGCCAGGTGCTCCAGAAACTGCTGATCCCACGCCTCATAGAGCGTAACCAGCAACGCAGAACCCAGCAGATCGATATTCAGAAAATCAAAAGGCGGGAAGCATTGACCACGACCATGAAACAGCCGCTGAGCGGCTCTGGAGACAATTTTTATTTCAACGTCCAAAATCGTCTTCAAATTTTCAAAATTTTTCAACTCATAAAATCCTTGGATTACATAAGGTTATTTAGCAAAGCTAATATTTTCTACCTGGCAACAGACAAATGCTACTTCCCATTTATCGACAAAACGCTATACTTTTTCATGTAGAGAGACCTTGAGTAGAACTTGAATAGAGCAATAAAATTTATGTGCCCCGAAAACCAAGCTACCGATCAACCGGAAGAGAACCAACAGGAAGTCGATTTTCATGGAGCCGCGATTATCGACGAAAATGGCCGTGAAATACCTATCACCGAAGAGATGGTTCAACAGGCCTGCGCCGAGTTGGAAGACGACGAGCAGGAAAATCAAGCTTAACTCTTGGATCCTAAATCCTAAGCCCTAAGGCGCTCAGTTGGGCTTTGAGCTGGTCATCACTAAAGTTCGACGCTACCTGAGTTCGGCAAATCTCCCGCCGCACTGGATAATCCTTTCTCATTTGATCAAAACCCGCAGCTAAAGTAGCACCTCGATTTTTCGCCAGGTCGCGCAGTCCTCTGTCATCGGAGGCAATATCATAGCATTGCTGCACCAGTTGATAGCACCTGTGCTCGCTGTTTTCATACGGTAAATCGAGCGGCCTGATCTCCTTGTCTGCAGGTAACAGAGCAGACATCGACTGCTGCGCAACTATGCTAAAAAATTTACAGACCGCCTGATAGACCATTTCCGTACCCGCCAGCTTTCCTTCCAGACTATACCCTGCAATATGGGGAGTCGCGATCACCACTTTCTGTAACAGGTGCCTATCAATATCCGGCTCATTTTCCCAGACATCCAATACGGCGCTGATATCCGCTCGTCTTTCCAACAGCTTAAGCAACGCCTGATTGTCAATCACCGGACCTCGTCCACTATTGATGATAATCGCATTTGGCTTTAAGCGTTGCAGCCTGTCACCGCCCAGCAAATGCAGGGTCTGATCCACGCCGCTGTCGCTTAACGGCGTATGCAGGGAAATAATATCGGCCTGCTCAAGTAGCTCATCCAAACTTATAAACACGCCTTGCTTCCCCTGACGCTGCAACGGTGGATCGCAACAAAAACAGGTAACACCGTATGCCTCCAGGCGCTGCTTCAGGCGACGGCCTACATTGCCCACACCGACAATACCCACGCGCTTGTCGCCTATTGAAAATCCCTGATCCAGAGCCAGACGGGTCATGGCGGATAACACATAATCAACGACGGCATTCGCATTGCAGCCTGGCGCTGCCGCAAAACCAATCCCGTTTTTCTGCAAATAACTCCGGTCGATATGATCCATGCCAATGGTACAGGTGCCCACAAAGCGAACCGAACTGCCACGCAACAGGCTCTCATTCACCTGGGTGACGGAACGCACCAGCAATATATCCGCGTCGACAACCTGGCTGCTACTCAATGCCCGGCCACTAAATTTCTCCACCTCCCCCAAGTGCCCGAAATAATCATCTACACAGGTGATATTTTCGTCCGCTAAAATTTTCAAGTCCGCCATCCAGCCCTTTGTTGCCATTTCAAAGATTAGATTACCAAAAGTATGCTCATCCGTCCGCCTAGGAAACCTCTGAATAACTCCTTAATGCCTCTGCGAGACCTGAAAGTTTTAGCTGCAAGGCAGGAACTGCCGCTAATGCTTATTGCCTTAGCAAAGTTTCTAACGCCGCAGATGAGGCTTTCAGGCCTCGTCCTACGGGGCTTACAGGGCATTCGCAGCTCTGCGTTGGCTTTGTTTGCAAGATCTGGACATTACTGCACAAAGCCGTCTTGATCTACAAACGCTCTGTACGCCAGAGGGATCAAGGAGTTATTTAGAGGTTCCCTAGTATGCAACAGAACTTGGATCGATCCATGTATTTTTTATCTCGCCTATGGTTCATTCAGCTTCCCTGACAAGCGTGAAACTGTCGGAGAACTTTACGAATTAAATAGATAAAACAGTCAGGCCACATTATCCAATTGTATTTAGAGCAGTTAAATATCCTGGCTCAATATGTGCTGTCCCTGTCTACCTGGCTGCCTATCTGCTTTTTTTGGGGGGGCCGGAGCGCAGAAACAACAGCTTTTATCGCTTCAGCACCAATTCCGGAAACGGCTAGTTATTTAAAGTCATTGGGTTAAAATCCCACTATGGATATGTGCAATACCTATCAGTTTTACCGAAAGGCCAGACTTTCCCGCGACCCCCGATTTGACGGTCTGTTTTTTACTGCTGTAAAAAGTACCGGTATCTACTGTCGTCCGATTTGCCCGGCCACTGCGCCAAAAGAGGAAAACGTGCTCTATTTTGAGAGTGCAGCTGCCGCCGGAAATGCAGGCTTCAGACCTTGCCTGCGTTGTCGGCCAGACAGCGCACCCGGATGCAATACCTGGTTCGGCACAAAAACCTCGTTTCAACGCGCGATGAGACTGATCCACGAAGGCGCCCTACAGGAGGGTTCAGTCGGCCAGTTGGCAGAACGACTGGGTATTACCGATCGTTATCTACGCCAGCTTTTCGAATCAAACATTGGAATATCTCCCAAAAGCTATGCGCTTTATCAGCAGTGTCTGTTCGCCAAAAAACTACTACACCAAACCAAGCTATCCATTACCGATATCGCTCTGGCTTCAGGATTTAAAAGTCTCAGGCGCTTTAACGACTGTTTCAAGAATCGCATGGGACTAACGCCTTCACGGGTGCGCAAGGAATCCAACAGCCAGGCAAGCGATAATCTAACACTTAAGCTTTACTACCGCCCACCTTTTAACTGGGCTCATCTCCATGCTTTTTTGGATCACAGAAAAGTCGATGGTCTTGAATGGTGCACGGAAAGCCACTATGGAAGAACCTTCGAATTTGAGCAAACACATGGCTACTTTGAAATTGTATATCAGCAGAATCAAAACTACTTTTTGCTCAACCTACAGCTAAGTCATTGGAAAAATCTAAATCTGATCGTGCGCCGCATCCGCGAACTTTTTGATCTGGATGCCAACATGGATCAGATCGATCAACAGCTGGAAAAACTTTGCCCGGCAGAATTCAATTACCAGCGAGGTATTCGTCTGCCGGGTATCTGGAGTACTTACGAAGCAGGTGTACGCGCGATACTAGGTCAGCAGGTATCGGTGCACCAGGCGGTACAATTGACAACCACGCTGGTTGACCATTTGGGAGCGACTTACATTAACGGGAAAAAACTGTTCCCTACCGCACCGACTGTAACAAACTCTGCCCTGGATTTTCTCGGAATACCACAGTCCCGCAAAGATACACTCAAGTCGTTTTCCCAATGGTTTCAGGACGCAGATCAGCCAGAGGAGCTGGATCAATGGCTCGGCATCAAAGGAATCGGCAACTGGACAGTGAACTATGTAAAAATGCGCGCTCTAAAAGAACCGGATATCTGGCTCGACTCCGACGCGGGTATTGCTCGGACCAGAGCAACACTTGCAAAGACGCCTGATCCTGAACTGGCGATTCCTTGGCGCAGCTATCTGACACTGCAATACTGGAATCAGTAAATATAGGCCCAATTATGCACATTGATTATTTTGAATCACCTATTGGCAGTATTGAGTTAATGGCAACAGATGAGTCTCTCGTTTCTCTGGTTTTTGATTCTCCTTCACAGTCACAAGACGTGAGAACTAATACAATCCTGCAAAGAGCCAAGCAACAGCTTAATGAGTATTTTTCCGGGATACGTCAGACTTTTGATGTGCCGTTGGCCGCAACCGGCACCCAATTCCAACAGCAGGTATGGCGCCAGTTATTGGAAATACCCTTTGGGGAAACCCGAAGTTATCGCGATATTGCTCTAAGCATTAAGAACCCTAAAGCGATGCGAGCGGTCGGCTCCGCCAACAGTAAAAACCCTATTTCCATTATCGTACCTTGCCACCGCGTCATTGGTAGCAGCGGCACTCTCACCGGCTATGCCGGAGGATTAGGGCGAAAGGCATGGCTGCTAGAACACGAAGCGGCTAACGGATTTAACTTATCTCCTTAGGCCAAAGGGTTTAACGGCATGCAACTCCAATCCGAATATCCATGATTTCGGACTGGGCGTAATCCCTATGGCAAACCTATGATTCAGTGCTGCTACACACTTAAATATTTGGATATTCCGGAGAAGCCTGCATAAAATGCTTGAACTCCTGTAACGGCATTGGCTTCGCCATCAAAAACCCTTGCGCGAATTCACATTCCTTAGCCTGAGTCAAAGCGAGCTGCTCTTCGAGCTCAATTCCTTCAATTACCAAATCAAGTTGCAGAGCCTTAGCCATTTGGACGAGCACGTCAAAAAGCGTTCTATCTTGCTGCGAGCTGAGTATATTAGCGACAAAACTCTTGTCAATTTTAACAATATCAACGGGATATCGACGCAGATAATTTATGCTGGAAAAGCCCGTACCAAAATCATCAATGGCCACTTTGAAGCCCTTTGATTTCAGATAGCGAATATTTTCCAGGTAGTAGTTATCATCGGCCATTAACAACGACTCAGTGATTTCGAAGGTAAACTGTTGCGGCGCCAGATTATGCTGCTGCACAATTGGCAACCACTGTCGCAGTGAATCCTCTCTACGAAACTCGCTGGCGCTGCGATTAACAGAAACCTCTATTTCAATATTTTCTCGCTGCAATGCCACCATATCCTGGCAAACTTGTTCGAGCACCCATAAGCCCAATTGACGAATAAAGCCTGTTTTTTCGGCAACTGGAATAAACTCCACCGGCGAGATCCAGCCTTTTTCAGGGTGACTCCATCGCAGCAATGCCTCGCAACGGCTAAATCGGCCACTGCGCAAATCTAGAATGGGCTGGTAGTGCACTTCAAATTGCTCTTTTTCCAAGGCGCTAACCAATCCATGATACATTTCCACATGCTTGTCAGCCTGCTGCCGTAAAGAAACATTAAAGAAATGCAGCGTATTTTTCCCGGAATCCTTGGCCGCATACATTGCTCGGTCGGCGTGTTGCAGTAAGGTCGCCCCATCCAAGCCATCTTGCGGGTAGAAGGTTAAACCAGCACTTATCGTGATGATCAAATCCTGCCCTTCAACTGAGTAGGGCTCACTCAAATCATCAATCAGCCTTTTTGTCCACAACTCCGCCTGCACGGGATCACTCATACCACGAAGAACGATGACAAACTCGTCCCCTCCCAGTCGAGCTAGAAAATCAACGGTACGAATACTGCTTTCCATCCGCTCGGAAACAGAAATCAATAAACCATCCCCGATATTGTGGCCGAGGCTGTCGTTAATATTTTTAAAATTATCTAGATCAATAAATAACAGGCAAAACGGCTCAACGTTATCTTCACCCCCATCTCGCTCAGAATAGGTAATTCGTTTCAAAAAGCGACCCAGCTGCTTGCGATTTGGTAACCCCGTGAGATGATCATGGTTTGCCTGTTCGTGTAATTCCGCAAAATGCGATTTAACTAAAGCCCGACTGCGCATCGTTAAAATAACAACCCAACTCAAAAGCAAACTTAAAACAATACCGACGGCCCAGATACGGATAGTACGCGCGACTGGCATCTGCCACCCTGCCTTTGGGAGAATCGCAAGCTCCCAGCGACCAAGTGGTAATGAGATATCAATTTTTATCGCATCACTTTGAAAAACATCTGATTCCCCAAAGACTGGAGTACCCTGTAAATCGCTTTCTAGAACGAGCCTTAGTGCTATCTGATAATCCTTGCTTAACTCAAGAATACCGGCATCTTCCAGCAAATCTTCAATATTGATAACAACCGATATCAAACCCCAGAAGTGCTTGGAAGCATTGTTCAGAAAAACGGGAACACGGGCAATAAGGGCTTGCCCTCCCTGCACCAGCTCAACCGGCCCAGCCAATACAATCTCTCTGGCTCTGACAGCCCGTAACACTGCCTCCCTTTGCTGTTCATTCTGTCGGTAATCCAGTCCAATCGCTTTTTCATTACTTTTAAGCGGAAATACATATTGCACCACCAAGTCTGGCGCCAAGGCGACGTGCCGAACATTCACACCACTTTCCATATAGTGCTGAACTAACTGCTCAATTTTATTTTGATTAATAACGGAATTGGTTAATATCTCGGCCCGCAGACCACGGGCCACGACCAAATTAGCATCGATCAGACTTTCCAACCGTGCAGCATGTCCTGCCGCCTTCTGGTACAAATCAAGGCGAGACTGCTGTTGGCTATATTTTGTCTCAGCCTGGTAAAAGCCGGCTACACAGACCATTCCAATCGCAAATACCGCTAGAGATATTAAAAAGCTCTGTTTGCTATCCATTCAAATCAGTCCAATTTATTTCGGTTGTTTGAAGTTTCGCAACCACTTCTAACTGTATTGGCTAACTCCAAAGTATCGAATTACATACCTCAAGCTAATTAATTGAGACCTTTGCATAATGTAGCGAGCGACGGCAAGACAAGGCAAAAAGCGGCGTTTATACTTATAAATGAGTATTTTGAGCCGGTTTTTAACACAGTATTGCCTAGCGTAGTAGTTATGCAAAGGCCTCTAATTAACCCCCTACCTTCAAAAATTGCTACATCTTGGATAGTACCAAAACATCCTGCGAATTGCCTATCAACCGATATTAAAACTGCGACTCCGGCAGCCTCACAACCAATCCATCGAGCGCATCGCTCACTGTAATCTGGCAACTTAACCGGCTGTTTGGTTGCCGTTCCACGACACAATCCAACAGTTCATCTTCCGTTTCTCCAGGCTTGCCCACCACAGATATCCACGCATCATCAACAATACAGTGGCACGTAGCGCAACTGCAACATCCTCCACATTCGGCAACAATACCATCTATCATATTGTCCACCGCTCCCTGCATTACGGTACTTCCATTTTTCACCTGAACTTCATAATCTTTACCATCAAACTCAATATACTTAATCAACGCCATATTGCCTGCTCCAAAAAATGATCCATCAAACCTGAATTATTGTTTTCATGGGGATGCCAGGATCCGCCAATTTGTTTTTATCTGCCCTGGTTTTGCCGGTGATCAGCCGCTCACCAAGCATAAACTCCTGGGGCTAATTAACCACATCCACCGAGATGACAACCCCGCGCTTTAAATAGAAGATCGCAAAACTGCGACGCTACTTGATATCGCCTCTAACTATCACTTCATCATAACCCTGAGATAAACCTGCATTCTGTGGTTTGACATCCTGTTGGTCTGACCAAAACCAGGGCAGAGAATGATAAGGCGTCTCATTCCCGAAAATGTAGCGGTTGCGATTTTAACTTGATCAACGGCGTTCTGCACGGATTCCAGACGAATTTATCCATTATAGATCGGATTAAAATGAACGGCGCAATCTCTTGCCGCGATGATAAGGCGGTGCCAACCTTCTTAGCGCAACCTCGGAGCCAGCAGCGCCGCAGCTGGAATCGCCCCGCCAATAATGCAGATTTCGTTATCCATATAGCTTGTCCTCAACCCCAGAAAACGAAGCGTTTACGCTCAAAAACAATCAAGACCTGCTAGTTGATTATCTATACCGAATTGATTAATTATCAGACATTAACGGATTGGAAGGCCTTGGCCGTTGCTATTGCAAAATATGTGGCTTAAGAACCGAATAATTGGCTCTTACGGCACCATTGTTGAGGTTATTATTGATAAATTCCGTGATGCTAAAGCCCATAACCGGTCGTGGAATCCTGCTTTCATGGGGAAAATGGTCGTAAATACCCCAATAAAGCTTACTCACCTGATCCGCCAGCACACCCGAAAGATCTACCACATTGGCGGTCCCTTCATCCGCCAGGATGGAAGGATGACTCTCAAACCGAACAATATTAACCGCATGACAGATATCCAGTAATACCTTGATCGGAGGCGGTGGATCTATCTCGATAACCAAATTGCTGCGGTAGAGTTTTCCACTTCCCCAACTTTGTATGGCAATCCCAGCGCCGTTACCATAGGGCTCACCTTCCTCAGGCGGAAAACCAAAGCTGTCACAATAACGCTGTTCACCATCAATGGTTGCCGAGTGTGCACGGTAATTTTTATAACCATCCAGCGGATAGCTAATCACCCAGTCCGTCGAGGCACCAATCGTATCCAGTGTCACCACATCATTAAGCACTCCGCCTTTCCAGCCCAGGCCCGCACTCAACACCAAGGCCACGGCATCGATCCCTTCCAATGATTCAGGCCTGATTTCCATACCATCCGGCATAATGGCAACCGCCTCAGTCTCAGCCAGGTTAGGAGATTCATCCAAGGGCGATGTGTGGGGTATTTTGCGTTGAAACCCTTTTAATGCTTTGGCAACGTAAGAGGAGGCAAGCCCCTTTTCAACCTGTACCAAACTTAGATCACCTGACAGTTGAGGTACAGATTGGCGTTCCTCCAAACCTACAGTAGGGTGCGGATACCAAACCCCACCCTGACGCCAGCGCTTACCAAATTCACGACAGTTATCTTCAAACGCTTCAAAGGGTGCCTCAAAGGTCGAAGTCACGGAATAGGCTTCGATCGAACCGATGGCAGAATCCAGATCAAATTCAGTTCCGGGGCCGCCCGAAGCACCATCCCCGGCAACCACACAGCCACCTTCAGCAACACGCAATACTGTTTGACCATCTTTATTGGCATGGACACTTGCGCGAAAGGTATCATTTCCAAAGCTGTAAATATTGAAACCGTTAACCGCTGCGCCCCGATCGCCATCACGAAATCGTATTTTCATGATAGATGCCGAACCACTGATCGTGATGAGCGAACTCCACCCCTTCTGCGACGTGTAAAAGGGGAATATCAGAACTTCCCCTTGATGATTGGAGCTGAGAGAAATTGCATGCGCGGGTGTCTGCCAAAACGAGGGGAGCGCCATGAATGACAGTATTATTACTTTGAGAATTTTCGGCATTCGATTGCTCTTCATTTAGATCTCCTTATCAAACTTCCCCCAATTGCTGGGAAGTTGAAAATAGCATAAAGACAAGCATTAGCAAAGCAAATGAATTATCTAAGGCCTTGCTTATAATGAAGGTTTATAGGATGCCTTTATTGAATCCAACAATATTTATAAACCAACCAATTATGCAAAAATAAAGTATCGGCTGGCTTTGACGCATACATATGCTTTAGATCAAATTAGTTAACATTCGCCAACTTTATCAATCCCGAATATGCTATTTTAGTTCGATCGTATAGTTTTAGTGGGATTGCACCCTTTACCTGATGAATCTTATTGCCAGCACCCACAGTATTAATTCCGGAAATCTGTCTCAGATTCCTGAGATCGGTATTATGCTGACCGATCTGAGACTGATTCATCCGCTAAAATCCATCAATCTATTATCGGTGGAACGCGTTTTGTCCACGCTAGGCTGGCAGGCAATCCCTTTTGCCGAAGATTTGGGGCCACGGAAAATAACCCGGGCGCATCTCGGCAATGAGTTTTGTGAGCGGTTACTCCCTTCCACCAGCATGTTAAAAGAGGCGGTTTGCTGGTGCCAGACAAACAATCTCGGCATTACCCTGGTCACGCCCATGTTAGCCGACCATGGCATCGCACAGCTGACAACACTATTGGCATCAACGCCTGACGGAAGTGAGGTGGTCTGTAATGATTTTGGCGTCATCCGATTGGTCAACGAGCGGTTTGAGGGACTCATTCCCGTTGCGGGAAGGCAGATGTGCAAGATGATCAAGGATCCTCGCCTACCTTCCGCAGACTGGGCCAACTCCGCGCCACCCGGCACACAATCCGGCCTTTTTACAAAACTCATGCAGCGCCTGAACGTAAACAGCCACGAAACCGAGGTACGCCCCTTTGCCCAAACCAGCGATTTTCAGCCTAACGGACTTAACCTTGGCGCACATTTGCCATTCGGTTATACGCTGAAAGGGCGGATTTGCCGATTGGGATCAGCTCATCTCGCCAAGACCAAAAAGTTCACACCCGGACACTCTTGCAGCAAGGAGTGCCTTAGCTACTTCAGCAAAATGGAACGCCTTGGTAAGCAAAGTACTCATGAACTCGACGCTTTTTTACGCGGCAATACCGTTTTCTATCGGTACGACAAAGAACAGGAAGCCGTGCTGGCTGAGGCTATCAACAAAGGCTGGGTGAACCGTATCATACTGTCTGGAGACTGGAATGAAAATCGTCGCGCCCATTAGCCAGCTATCGGAACTCGAACCCGTATTACAGGCTGGTGCTGATGAAATCTATTTTGGTATGGTTCCTGAGGATTGGACACAACAATTCGGCACTTCAAACACCAGTCGTCGCATATTTGGCAACATCACTGACTATGGGGAGATGCAGCAGATTATTCGTTTGTCTCATCAGGCCGGCAAACAGGCCATGCTGGCACTCAATGCACAGCACTACACAGAGCAACAGGCAGGCTGCCTGATCGAACTGGCCAAACGATTTTCCAACGAAGGCGGCGACGCCATTATTCTGGCCGATGCTCCGCTTCTCATGGAGATAGCCGCGCTGCAGCTTAATGCGAAACTACACCTGAGCTCCATTGCTGCATGCCGCAATACAGAATCAGCCAGACTTTTCAAAAGCCTGGGTGCCCAGCGTATTATTTTCCCGCGTTATATGCAGCTTAAAGAGATAGGTGGCATGATCAGGGCTGAGCCTGATCTGGAATTTGAGGCATTCGTGCTGAATGACGGCTGCATCTACGAAGAAGGTGTGTGCCACACTATCCATCTGCCACAAAAGTATGGCGGCCCCATCTGCATGGACAACTACCGTTACAGCCTTTATCGATCGGGTGGCCGGGAGATTGATGCCAAAGAGCAGCAACTCCTGTCGGAAAACGAAAAGGATTATGCCGAGTGGGTCTGGTACAAATTCAGTTGTGGGTTTGCCACTTCCAAAAATGGCTATACCTTTGGCCCCTGCGGCATTTGCGCCATAAGCCAGCTGCACCGCGCAGGACTGACTGCTATTAAGATTGCCGGTCGCGAAGCGCCACTGCCGCGAAAAATAAAAAGTATTGAACTCGTTAAAAATGTCCGCGATCGAGCACTAAAAGATGATAGCCAAAAGGAAATTCTGACCGATTCGCAGCAGATAAGAGGTCGTCCAGAACTCTGTCAGTCGGGCTATATGTGTTACTACCCGGAGGTGTTAGACGCCTAGACCGGATAAATCGTTACAACAGCTCTTCTGCTATAAGCTCCAGCACCTCCGGCTGCCGGGCACTGATCAACATCGAGCCAATTTGACCTATCCTCCCAGCAGCTTTCCAAGGCTCCAGTCTTTCGCGGATTCTCTCTTTGGGCCCCACCAATGCGATCGCATCAATATATTCATCAGGGATGGCAGCCGCGGCCTCCGCTTTGCGTCCCGCCAGATAATGATCCTGAATCTCTTCAGCGGCATCTGCGTAACCTAGAGCAACCGTGTAATCAAAATAGAAATTTTTTCCCTTAGCTCCCATGCCGCCGATATAGAGCGCCAGATAATCACGCAGCGGCTGCCGACAGGCTTCTATATCATCTCCCATCGCCACTTGAACAAACGGAGCCACATCAAAATTACCGAGGCCTTTACCCCCGCCGGCACGATCAAATCCTTGCTGTAGATGTGATTCAAGCACATCAAATCGCTCCGGGTCCATCCATACCGGAAACACCCCATCGGCCAACTCTCCGGACAAACGCAAACCGGCAGGTGTAATGGAAGCGGTGTAAATGGGAATATCGGTATCGGCTGCCAGGATACTCTTCAGCGGTTTCCCCAGGCCGACACTACCCTCTCCCTTATAGGGTAATTGATAGTGTTTGCCGTCATAACTGACCGGTACTTCACGCGCCATAATCCGGCGCACAATCTCAATATATTCCCGGGAGCGCCCCACTGGGCTCGCGTAGGGTCTACCATGCCATCCCTCGACCACCTGGGGCCCGGATGCTCCCAGCCCCAGAATGAAGCGCCCTTTTGATAACTGCGCAAGTGACATCGCGGTCATGGCACACATGGCAGGCGTTCTGGCCGGGATTTGCATAATCGAGGTGCCCACCCGAATCTTTTGGGTTCGAGCCAAAATCCATGTGGCGCAGGTCACCGCATCTGAGCCATAGGCCTCAGCAGTCCAAACCGAATCGAAGCCCAGTTTTTCAGCCTGCTCAACTAACGCCAGAGGTAGCTGAATTTGTTTACCGGAATAGCCTAACACTAACCCCAGCTTCATCTTATTTCTCCCTTGCTCTCTGTTATTTCTAGCACTAAGCCAACATTCGACTGATAGCTTCCCGAGCAGCATCCGACCTTAGCAATTGCTCGAACTTCTCCAATTCAGCATTAATTGCCTGTTCTAATTGAGGTTCATTCTGCCCGCGCATTAGTGCTTTACTAACCATTACCGCCTCAAGAGGTTTTCCTGCCAGTCGTTGTGCCATTTCCCAGGCCACATTTTGATAATCCTCGGCAGAACATACTTTATTGATCAACCCCAGATCGAGCGCCTCGGCGGCACTAATTTTATCCCCAAGCAACAGTAATTCAGAAGCACGGCAATGTCCCAATGCACGCGGTATGAGATACGAAGCTCCAGCCTCCGGGCACAGTCCAAGATCCGTAAAGGGCATCATAAAAAATGCATCTTGCGCCGCGACAATTAAATCGCAATGGAGCAACATAGTGGTTCCGACACCTATCGCCGGCCCGTTAACCGCCGCTACTATGGGCTTTTTAACTTTGCTGATTTTTTTCACAAATTCAGCGGCTACCAGATCCTCTGCCTCCAGGAAATCCTTAAGATCATTGCCCGCACAAAAGCAGTCCCGGGTGCCCTGTAAAAGAATACAGTGAATACTATCATCGGCATCAGCAGCATCAAATGCAGAGATGATGCTTCGATACATTGCTTGCGTCAGTGAGTTTTTCTTCTCCGGCCGATTGAACTGTAGCTTTAAGATCTTTCCAATCTGCTCAACCAACAATTCATCACTTGCCATCGATTGCTCCTCCAAACATCTTCATATTTATTTTTAAATTTGAACAAAGTTTAATATGAACTAATACTCTGCTAGAGAGCGCTTGAAATCAAGACAATAACGTAGCTATTACCTGGCTTAGAATCAAATAAATGTCTTCACCAAACCTCTTATTAGTTATGCTCACTGCCAAGATAGAAACGTACCGCCTGAAGGTTTTTTTGCACGCGCATATTCCCGGGCATTCTTAGCAAGGCTTGCGCCAAATAATTTTCCGCATCTTCAAAGCGTTTAAGCTCTGCCAACAGCAAACCCAACGAATAGTAAGCCGGCCCAAAATCGGGCTCATAATGGATTGCCATTTTAAATGCCTGTTCAGCTTTTGAATACTCTTTGAGGCGGTAATGCAGATGTGCAAGATTAACGCGCGACGCAGTATCGCGGTTATCAATTTTCAACGCCTGATGATAAGCCGCTTTCGCCGCCGCAAAACGTTGCTGCTTTTCGTGATACATGGCGGCGTAGCGCTGACCTGAGACAAAATCGGCGTTTTGTTTCATATATTCCTGATGTTCTCTTTGCGCCTGTTGTAGTGCTGCTGCATAATTTTGCGCAATACTGACCTCAGGAATATCCGCCATCGCTCCAGCCACGGCAATTCTGACAGCGCGCACCGGATCATTCAGCAAGGGCGAAAGCAGGTGCTTCCGACGCTCTGCCGCTGCGTTCTCCAGGGCGCGGATTGCGTGCAATCTTACTAGCGGTGCTGGATCAGCGACGAGGTTAATCAGCGCCTTTTGAACGGGTTCCAAATGTGCCGCCTGCGCGAGCCAGAATGCCGCGGTAGCACGGACGATAGCCGGCTGAGATTGATCCTCCAGCAAGTTCACCAACCCGGGAAGCGCTGTGCCAAGATCGGTTGTAGCGGATGCTAATATTTCTGAAAAATGCGGTTGCCGTTTCGCACCGAACCATTGAACGACTGCCTTGGCAGCCCAATCCGCTGATTGATCTGTATGGCATCCGTTACAGGCGTTGGGCGTGCCAAAACGCGTACTCAAATCCGGGCGCGGTACGCGCAGGCTGTGGTCGTGCCGTAAATCCACACCCATGTAGTATTTTCCCGGCATATGACAGCTCACGCATTGGGCGCCCGGTGATACTTCAGGATGATGATGGTGTTGGCTGCTATTGTATTGCGCGGAATCATGGCAACTAGCACAGAGTTTATTTCCCTGCGCACGCAGACTGCCCGAATGAACCTCGTGACAGCTGCTGCAACCTACTCCACTTTGGTACATCTTGCTCTGCGTAAAAGAACCGTAGACAAAGACTTCATCATTGATCTGGCCGTCAGCGTGATATAGTCCCGGACGCAACACTTCAGGCAGATAGTGGTTCATCATGGGGTCTTTCCCATGATCATAACTGTCTGTAATCTCACCACGTCGGCCATGGCAGCGCCCACATCGCTCGACCTGCTCGACAGCTGACAAGCCGATGCCCATCTCTATCTCCAGATTTCCCTTAGGCAAGTCAGCATTTCCCTTTACTAACGTAACATGCTTTGCCCCCGGACCATGACAGGCTTCACAACCAACGTTTATTTCAGCCCATTGAGTCGCATAACTATTGGTTTCAGGGTCATACTTCTTTTCTACCGCCGTGGAGTGGCAGGCCGCACACATGCTGTTCCAGTTCCCGGCTCCGCGAGTCCAATGCAACCAGTCATCTGTTTCAGGTGCCGGATTCTGCAAGTAATACCAGCGACGCTTTTGTGTATCCCAGGCCCAGGGCAGCGCCTGCAGCCTGCCACCGGGGATTGCCACCAGGTACTGCTGCAACGGCTCGTAGCCAAAGGTGTACTGAATCTGGTACTCCTCAACTTTACCGTTAATTCCCTGAGTGATAACAAAGTAGTTGTCACCGCGTCGCTGGAAATTCGCCGTTAATTTTTCGTGGGAAACCTCGATATTATTGAAATCAGCACGCACGCTGGTCGCTGTCGCGGGCAACATCGCCTGGGCATGATGGGATTCCCGCCAGGCATTGAATTGCTGTGGGTGGCAGGCGGTGCATTGCTTACTAGTAATGTAGTTGGATGTTGGTTTCCGCGTCGGTTGGGCATCCAGCCCCGGTACGGCAAATACTTGGGGGTTAACGATTAAGAGGAGCAGCCAAATAACAATCCACCGCACCGTTTGCGTATGGGTGACTGGCATCGGTTGCTTGGGTCGCTGATACCCTAAAATGTAGTCGTCCTGGCTCATGGAAGAAATAGTAGCATGATCGCAGCTGCCGCAAAGCAACAACTGCATTACCTATACAATCCACGAAAAAGATAGGCCACCAACGGTGGCCCGAAAGTACCCACAATTTTCTTGTAGGCAGAGGGAGTCAAATCCTGATGCAATCGTCACCTGCATCATTAATTAGTTCTTCGCATTCTCTGCCATGCCCCTATCATTAATACGCCAACGCAGAGCCTGCTGTTTCTATGATTTTACGATTAGGGAATTTTTCCATCATATTCTGATGTTCGTAAATCATTTTCCGCAAGGGAATTACCGCCCACAAATAATTCGGGCGCATTGAAAATTCTTCCTTCGGATCTCGCATAATATTATAGATCTCTACCGGCTGCTTCAGGTGGAGCTTGGTATTGTTCCAGCGCACGGCAGCGAGCCTTGAGCCGGCGTTTTTGTTAAAAAACTTATACTCATAATGAAATACATAATTTCGTCTGGAGTACCCTTCACCATTAAACAATAACGACACCTGGTCCACACCATCGATAATACGTTTGCCAGGCATGTTTTTATTGGCACCGGCGATCTGCGCAATAGTGGTATACCAGTCTGTCACATGTACCAAATCCAACGGATCCTGACCCGCGTTGATAACGCCCGGCCACCAGGCAATCGCCGGTGTGCGTACGCCGCCTTCATAGACCTGATGCTTTTGGCCGCGTAGGTAGCTGAAGCCAGCAGAGGGAAAGAATTGATACATGGGGCCGTTATCGCTGACCCAGATAACGAGCGTATTTTTGGCGATATCCAGCTGTTCCAGCTTATCGCGAAGCCGTTTCACATTTTTATCATGCTGTGCCAGTTGTGAGGCTTGGCAGTTGGCTTTATCCACATATTTTTCATTACGTTCTTCAGGGGGACAGAAGAACACCTGGTTGGCGTTGCTCGCCCAATAGACGAAGAAGGGATCATCTTTTTTGGCGTTATCTTCAACAAAATCGAGAATACCCTCGGTCAGTTCCTGTTCATGGACGTTATAGCGCTCCAATGTCAGCTTGCCTATTTCCCTGGGTTTTTCGCCTTTACGGCTTTCCTGGATACCATGAATAATGATACCTGTTTGCTGTTTATAATCCTTTGGCATATCCAGTGTATAGGGGACTTCGCCAATAGTTTCATTTTTTGGATCGTAGTATTCGGCATTCTCGGACCAGGGCCAGACACCACCGTTAAACATGGTGTACAGCGCGTAATCAAAGCCCTGATTGGTCGGCTGATGCTGGGCTTGCTCGCCCATATGCCATTTACCAAACATGGCCGTACGATAACCAGCATCGGAAAGGAGCTCAGCCAGGGTATATTCCTCAGCTACCAGACCTTTGATTTGTCCCGGAAACAATACCTCGTCGAGCCCTGTTCGAATGGGCAGGCGCCCGGTCATCAGCGCCGCACGCGTTGGGGTACAGGAAGGTTCAGCATAATGTTGTAAAAACTTCATGCCATCCGCCGCCAGCGTATCCAAATTTGGCGTCGGTGTGCCCCGCAGTTTGCCACCACCATAGGAGCCAAGCTCGCCCCAGCCGATATCATCGGTGAGAATCATAATAATATTGGGCCTGCCGTTTTGGCTCTTTAATTGCGACAATTTTTTTTGTATAGCCTGATCCTCCAGATGCCACTGCCCACGGTATTCCTTTGCCAAAGCTTGCTGAGCGGCATCCACCTGGTACGCCATGCTTGCACCAGAGGAAAAACCCAGTGTTAATGCGCAAATACTTATCATGAACGGCTTCATTGCATCTGTCCTTAAATGGCTAACCATAAATAAGCCTGCAAACGGCTCAAGTAAAATCTCCCGCACTAGAGTGATGCGGGAGATAGGTCTTTCAGAAACGGAACGTTCCCTGCAAAATGGCGCTCCTTGGCGCTTCTGTAATACCGAAATAACTACCCGAGAAGAAATTGATGTCATTGGCGAATCCCATGGTTTCCTCATCGCCCAGGTTACGACCAATTAGCGAAACCTGCCAACGCCCTTCTGCTTCAGCGAGCGTAATACGTGCATCCACTTTGGTAAAACTGTCCTGTACCGTAAAGGGATCGAGGTCCAGCGCCAGCTCTTTTTCATCCTCGCCATACACCCGGACAAATCCGATTAGCTCCAGTTGATCACCGAGCGGCCATACATATTCCGCCGTGATGTTATAGGAATAATCTGGCGCATACTGCAGCGGTTTGCTGCTCAAATCCTGAGAGCCATCAGGACACATTCCGTTACTCACCTGAAACTGACTGCAAGAGGCCGTATCAAACTCATCGTATTCCGCGTCCAGCAATGCCAATGTTGCCGTCAAGGTTAATGCTTCGGTAGCACGCCACTGCAGGTCCATCTCTGCACCCTGGGTAATAGCTGACGCTGCATTACCCACGGCGAATGTCGCCGGCCCAATTAATGTACTCACCTGGAGATCGTCGTATTCATTACGGAAGATGGAGAAATTCAGCCTGGCCGCACCGTCAGCAAGGGTAAGTTTCCCACCCAGTTCAACAGAGACCACCTCCTCTTCCTCAAAATCAAAGCGCCCGTCCGATGCAGCCGCCTGGTTTGCTACCAGCTGGTGATCAAAGCCCCCGCCTTTAAACCCTTTTTTCACAGATGCGTAGTACATGCTGTTATCGGTCGGCCGCCACTGCAAAACCACACCCGGTGAGAAATCGCTTTCCGACCGGTCTCCTTTGACATCATGTACATTAAACACACCGGCCGGCCCACCGGAACCGGGCCCGGGGACAGGGTCTTTTCCGTAAAGTGCAGCTGGAAACTGCACTGACGCACCATCTTTCTCCTCTTTGGTATAGCGACCTTCCAGGGTGATATCCCACTGGTCATTCAAATGCAAGGTCACTTGCCCAAAAGCTGCCAGCGTGTCACCGTCCTGTTCGGTCAGGATACGGCGATTACGGTTGAAGGTATTGGGGCCCAGAGCACCAATGTTCAGATCAAAATCTGATGTCAGATCATGGTCCTGGTAAAACAACCCGACAATATAGTCAAAACGGCCTCCGCCATTGGAAGCCAGACGGAATTCCTGACTTAACTGTTCGTAATCCTCTTCGATATCGATCATGAAATTTTCAATACCGGTGTAGGTTGCATTTCCCGCATCGGCATACTCATATTCCGCATAACCGGTCAGTGAGGTAAAGGTTACATTTTCCAGTTGCCACTCAAGGGTCATTCCGTAAGTACTGGCTTCGGTATCCTGAAACTCAAACCCGCTGACTCCGTTGCGCTCATCTGTAACACTGCGGGTATCGTTTAATTTGCAGTCCTCTCTGATACCCAGCGCAGTAATAACACCGACCATCTGGGGGGTACAGTGAATCACCTGCATATTACGGCCTTCGCGCTCCACATCACTAAACCCGTATTGAAACAGCGCACTAAAGGTGTCTGTCGGCTCGAACAACACGCTCAGACGTCCAGCAAGATCATCCCGACTCTGATCATCGTTACCTGTCTCTTTGTTCTCAAGATAGCCGTCCTTGTCCTCAAACCTTAACGCCAAGCGAGCCATCACCTTGTCACCCAGTGGCCCGGAAATGGCACCCTCATAGGTTTCACCTTCGGCTCCTTCAAACTCTTCGGCGACGGTGATCCACCCTTCCAATTCGGAAGTCGGCTTTGCCGTGGTAATATTGATTGCACCCGCAGTGGTATTTTTCCCGATTATCGCACCCTGCGGGCCTTTTAATACCTCAACACGCTCCAGATCCAGAAATTGCAGGCGGCTGAAACGGCTGCGGCCATAGAAGAAGCCATCCACAACCTGACCAACGGCCTGTTCAAACCCGAAATTGACGCCCGGCCCCAACCCCCGCAGAAAAATCTGATCGCCACCGAAAGCTTCTGAAACATGCAACGCCGGAATAGTAGGCGCCAGCGTTTCAATTTTTTCTATTCCGCTCGCTCGCATCTGTTCTCCCATTACCGCTTGCACTGCGATGGGGACATCCTGGAGATTCTGTTCCCGTTTTTGCGCGGTTACGACAACTTCCTCCAGCACAAGACCTGACTCGGCTGAAACACCGGATGCCATTAAGCTCATTATGGGAACCGCTAACAGTAATCTGTTTCTTTTAGTTGAATCTTTCATTTTTTGTCCTCCCTGTTCGGACAGCTTGATAACACAAACACCTGGTTGGCCAGACAGCAATCGCGTGAAAGCCACTGCCTGGCATGGCCATTTTTAAAATATTCCCGACGGCAAAACGCGATGCGGGTATTTTTTAATCATCTGTTTATGTTTGCCAATAATTCTCTGGAAGGGCACAACATAGGAAAGATGGTGGTACATGGAGCCGAATTTCTCACCGGGGTCGCGCGTAATATTGTACACCTCCATATTGGGCAACCCCCCTTTGCTGCCCGGCTTGATATGCAACTTCATATTATCCATGCGTACCGCTGCCAGGCGGTTGCCGCTGTAATGGAAAATATAGTTACGACGTCCATGTCCATTTCCGTTTAATAACAGCGCCGTTTGATCCAGGCCATCAACTATCCGGTCTGAAGGTATTTTATCCTTCACCCCGGCAATTCGTGCTGCGGTGGTGAACAGATCCGTCGTAGAGATCATGTCATGAACCGTCTGGCCTGACTCAATCACCCCTGGCCACCAGGCAAGGCCGGGTGTGCGAACCCCACCCTCATACACCTCTCCTTTTCCTCCACGCAGCCATGAATAGCCGCTGTCCGGCCAGAAAGCATACATAGGCCCATTATCGCTAACCCACACAACTAACGTGTTTTCTGCAACACCCTCTTTTTGCAAGGTATCCAGCAACTCCTTGACATAATCATCGTGTTGAGCCAGTTCCGCAGATTGCAGATTGGGTACGTCATAACCGGGACGACCACGAAACTCCCTGGGTGATGCCGCCATTTGCTGTGCATAACTGGCCCAGTAGATAAAAAAAGGCTGTTTGGATTTTGCGTTTGCCTTGATATATTTTTTGATACGTTTGATATTGCCGCTTTCCATGTCCGGCATTGATGTAGGCCCCAAGGGCTCAACCTCTTTACGTCCTTTACCCTTAATCCCTTCAAAATGACCATGAACCTTAATACCGTACTTTTCTTCATAATCTTTAAAGGACCCGGGGAAATCATACTCATAGCCATTACCGTCGATCGTTTCAGCCTGATAATATGCCTCCATATTCGCCCAGGAATACGGCTTGCCGTTATACAGTCCATAATAGGCATAATCGAAGCCCTGACGCTCGGGAGCATGCTCTTCCAGTTCACCAACATGCCATTTGCCGAACATGGCTGTCTTATAGCCAGCCTTCGACAGCATTTCTGCCACCGTCACCTCTTCATCAGCCAAACCCTGTTTCTGACCTGGCCAAAGCACAATATCCACACCGGTTCTTACCGGATGACGGCCCGTCAGCAATGCCAGGCGCGTGGGTGTACAGGAAGGCTCAGAATAATGGGATGTAAATTTAATGCCCTGTTCGGCCATGGTATCTAGGTTTGGTGTTGGCGTACCTCGCAGAATACCGCCACCATAGGAGCCCAATTCTCCCCATCCGATATCATCCGCCAGTATGTAGACAATATTGGGCTTCTTGCCATATTTTTTCTCCAGCTGAGCCAGCCTCTCATCAATCTGCTCATCCTGTCTGGCCCACCATTCAGCCTGTACCTTTTGCTCATCAATAAACGGCTGATCAGCCTGGTACGCCTGTGCAGCTGTGCCAGCCATTCCTGCAAAGACAATGGTCATGCATAGCTGGCTCAGCAATTTTTCCCTCAATAGCCTGGACATAGTTCTCTCCGATCGCAATATCAAGGCATAGCTTAATTGGGTTTACCGGAATCCGGTTATCATAAAAGCGCGGAGGCTTTCAGTTTTGCGCAACCATTTACATCAATAGACCCCGCATCTGAAACGCTCCAAAATACCATTCCGATACAAACATTTATTCTGGAAAGCAGCTAGCTGCCTCGCCTTGAAAATTGATTGGCGGCAACCATTAACCGGCGTACAATCAAATATGGCTAATACGTTGAGGTAGCCTTTATGCAGGGCTTTTTGATTAACAAGGGAGAAATTCCTCTGGCATCATATGAATTTCTCGATGCCAAAACCCATGCTGAGGCAGAGAAAGCCCTGGCGAACGCAGTTGAACCGAGACGCTTTTCAAGTACGAAGCGCTTCGGGGCTCAGGGTATCAAGGTCACAAAATATCAATTGGCCAGCATTCAGATATATGGCCTATATTTCAATGGTCCGCTTAATATTAGTTCCGACACGCTTCAATCAGTCAATATTATCTACCCCGTTCAAGGCAAACTCAGAACAGGCTCGGATATTCGTGATCGCACCATCGGCTGCGGTAAAGCAAGAATTGATTCACCGGGAGGCAGGGTCGCTGTTGAATGGGATACCAGAAGCACCTCCATCGTCACAAGAATTCCGAAAGATACGCTTAATCATTACTGCAACCAGCTCTACGATATTGACACCCATAGCAGCATTCAATTTGCACCCACGCTCGACCTAACCGAGAAAGCGGGGATCAGCGTACAGAATATTTTAAATACTATACTGGCGGAAGCTGAAAACAAGCACTCATTGGTCAATCAGGGTACATTGGTGAATCATTTTGAAGAGCTGTTTATCACGGCGCTACTCAACGCCCAGCCTAATTCTCTGAGCGAAGCTTTATATGACCGTAATAGACAGGTTAAACCGTTCTATATCAAAAGAGCCGTCGATTACATCCACGAAAATGTGGCCGGATTGACGATGCTTTCAGAATTGGTAGAGGCGACGGGTGTGAGCCTGAGAACCCTGCAAAACGGTTTTGCCAAATACTATAACACCGGCCCGAGCAACTTTATAAAACAGCTGAGATTGCGAAAGGCGCGGGAGGAACTTAAAAGCGCAAGCCACGGTGAAACTACCGTGGCAGATGTCGCTGCAAAATGGGGCTTTTACAACCCCTGTAGTTTTTCACAGAACTACAAAAAAATGTTCGGAGAAAGCCCGTCCGCCACCTTACGACGCTAGCGGCCCCTCCCACGTCAACCCAGACCGCCTATGGCTTCAGACTGTGTTAAATAGTGGTGAAATACACTGTCCGGATCATATTTTTCCCGCAATTCGCCCAATCGTTGCCAGTTCTCGGGCGAGTGACATTTCTGATAGCGATCCTTATGACGAGGCTCCACTTCATTCGGATAATGTCCAACTGCAAAAGGATCCATTAGCGGCAATGTTCCACTGAGCCAGCTGTAGTTCTTGTCATCATTCGCTTCGTCGTCCCAGATCGCATAGCAGCCAACAAAACAGTCTGCTACCCAAGAGAAACAAGAGTCCTGCTTCTCCTCTAGCTGCATATTGTAGGAAGCCAGGATATGACAGTCTTTGGTTGGTACTTTATGCATATGACTAGCCAGCGCATGCAAGGTCGCGCTCCCATCATTGGTCAGCACATTATCCACGATGTAACGCCCCTGGCGGCCTGCTGGATCTTTCAGACTGAAATAGCGATCATACAACCCTTTAAAGCTATACTCCTGGTACTCCGCCTGGACGACAATTTTGGTCGCCAATACCGATTCCGCAAAGGGTCATAAGTATTGACTTCCAACGCATAATGAATGAATATTCATTTAATCAGTCAAGCAAACCTACCGTTGTCTGGACATCCGATTACGAATCGATCAATTTTCAGCTAAAGTGGAAAGTTCCTATGCACAAGCTAGCTATCAACAACAAAACGGCCACCATCACCCTGTCGCGCCCCCCCGTCAATGCGATCAATGTGGAATGGATAGACGCCTTCAACCAGATTCTTGACGAGTTGGAGAGCAACACTAACCTGTCGGTTTTACATATTCGTAGCGAACAGAAAGTATTTTGTGCCGGAGCAGATCTCACTCTGACCCGCAAGGCCTGCGAGTCTGAAGCGGGTATCGAAGAGATGATCAGCACCATCAGGGATCTGCAGCGCCTGTATGACCGAATTGAATCATCTCCCCTGGTTAGCATCGCCGAAATGAATGGTGCCGCCATGGGCGGTGGCATGGAACTGGCACTAGCCTGTGACTTGCGCGTGGTTGCCCGGGAGGCCCGGATTGGACTGCCCGAGGCGAGACTGGGCCTGCTCCCAGGTGCCGGCGGAACGCAACGTTTGACTCTACTGTGCGGCAGGGCTATTGCCAGTCGCCTGATACTCTCTGCGGAACTCGTCGACGGGTCGACCGCCGTTGAACTGGGTATTGCGCAGTGGTCCGTACCACGCAGTGAACTGAAGGATTTTGCGTTAAATCTCGCCAACAATATAGGCAGCATGAGTGCGGATGCGATCCGCGCCTGCAAGGCCTGCATCCTGGCCGCCACAGATCTGGAGCTGAACGGCTTTGAGGAAGAGCTGTCTGGCACCCGAAACTTGATGAAAACCGAAGAAACCAGCCGGCTGGTAAAGGCCTTTCTCGATAAGAGTGCCTGATCAAAGGGCAGCACACTCCCCTTGTAATCCAGCGGGTATTAATGTTGTGAACCATCCACCTCCAGTGCTGAGAATTTGCTTTTGTTTGAGATTACGGCTGTACTCGGTATTGATATTGCCGGTATTGAGATTACAAAAGGCGCTTTTAATCTACATGGGGTTGTTCCGACAGGTAAAGTTGTTTTAAAGAAGCAATTTCCGCGAACTAAACTCTCGGCATTTATTGCCTGTTTTCCGCCCTGCCTCATTGTCATGGAATCCTGCTCTGGTGCGAATGAATATTTGAAGCTGCCAGCAGACCCTCAATGCGTGCGTTGCGATCAAGCAAACGACACCTCATCTTCCGAGTCTCCTGTAGCCACTCTGTCCGTCTCATTGGGCATCTCCTTCGATGCCCAATGAAAACCGGACAGATCATCTGCTACAAGACAGGCGTTTGACAATTGCGGTTAAATGAACAACCATTCATCATATTTATATAAATACGAGAAGAGCAGATCAATGGCCGTTGAAGAATCCACAATGATTGACGAAGTGTACAGCCAGGTTACCGACCCCAAACTGGTACGAGAGCGCCGCAGTCAGATTGTCGCCGCTGCGGTCAAACTCTTTTCCGAAGAGGGCTACTATCGCACCACCATACAAAAAATAGCCCGTGAAGCGCGTGTCAGCCCGGGCCTTATCTATCAATATGTCAAGGACAAGGACGATGTGCTTTACCTCTCACTCAAGGACATCATGGACTCCTACTGCCATGAAATTCCACTTGCCCAAGCGGGCATAGGGGATCCTGTCGCTCGACTGGAGGCTTCAGTTCGCGCTTACTGCAAGGTGGTCGACCAACGCAAAACCGCAACGGTACTGGCCTATCGTACTTCGGCATTGCTGCCCCAGCAACGTCGCGAAGCGGTCAAGGCCATGGAACTCAAATCCAACCAACTGCTGAGCGAATGCATCTCGCAGGGTATCGAAGCAGGCTATTTTAGCCCGGAACTTAACATTGAAATTGCCACTTACCAGTGCGTGATGTTCTGCCATACCTGGGCGCTTAAATATTGGCGGCTCAAAGCGTACTGTAATCTGGATCAGTATCTGCAGCAGGGGTTACCCTCGCTACTCAATGCGCTACTCTCCGCCGCAGGCCGCGACCACTACGACCGCCTGATAACCACCTGAACAAGCTTCTGTATTGCTGATGAGGGGCTACAGTCTCTCCATCACGTCGATACCCGGCAGACCCAGGCACCTGGTTTCACATGATCTCGCCGCCAGTGAGTGCTAACGATTGCCCCGTGATCGAAGCACTGCCGGGCTGGCAAAGCCAGAGCGCCATTTCTGCAATTTCAAGTGGCTGAATAAATCGTTTTTGAGGATTGAATTTAACCAGTTCGGCCGCTGCTTCCTCTTTACTACATCCTGTTTTTGATACGATATTATCGAGCGTTTTCAGCAACATATCGGTCTCAACGTATCCAGGACAGATTGCATTGACGGTGATTCCTTTGCGAGCGGTTTCAAGCGCCAAAGCCTTGGTCATGCCAACGACCCCGTGTTTAGCAGCACAATAGGCCGACACATACTGATAGCCGACCAGACCAGCGCTGCTGGCCACATTGACGATTCGCCCCCACTTATTTTCAAGCATGCCCGGCAGTACCACACGGGCACAATGGAAGACCCCTTTGAGATTTACCGATAGCATCCTGTCTAGTAACGCTGAATCTGTTTTTAGAAAAGGTGCCGACTCAGAGACCCCTGCATTGTTAATTAAAACCTCTACACTTCCAAAAGTGGAGACAGCGTCGCTGAATGCTTTGCTAACAGATAGTTCGTCGGCAACGTCAACCTGTACCGCCTGGCATTGAGGCAAAACGGCCACCTGTTCCTCCAGTATCGTAAGGTTTCTCCCCATCACTGTTACCCTGGCGCCAGCTTCACTGAATACCTTTGCAACAGCAGCACCGATACCTCGGCCTCCTCCAGTTACCACGACGTGCCGTGACTCGATATTTTGCAGGTGATTTGATGTCATTATTAAGCCTATTTTCTAGGGACAGCCTGATTAATTGATGAATAATTCAGGGTTAGCATCATTTATTACCAAGGCGGTTTCGGATAATAAGTGCAATTTCTCAGGGAAGAAGACTAGCTGATTTAGCTCGCCATTTTTCTCACCAAAGGAAGACGCACAATGAACTGCAAACAGCTAACCGAGAATGAACGATACCAGATTTACGTGATGAATAAAGCAGGACATCGACAGAAGCGTGTTTCAGGCAAGCCTTTCACTGCATGGCGAATTAGCCAGGCACGCTTACTAAAATTATCTATCGGGCATTTAGCAACTGTCCGGCAATCACCAGTTTCTGGATTTCACTGGTGCCTTCATATATTCGCAGCGCCCTGATTTCCCGGTAAAGCGCCTCTACCGTTTCACCAACGACAACGCCACGACCACCAAATAATTGAACCGCATGATCAATAACACGCTGCGCCGCTTCGGTGGCATAAAGTTTGGCCATGGACGCCTCTCGGGCAACTGGCTGATTCAGCACATCCCTAGTCCAGGCGGCACGATAGATCAACAGGGCCGACGCGTCGATATCGACCGCCATCTCGGCAATTTTTGCCTGGGTTAATTGAAATGCCGCCAGAGGTTTTTTAAACACTTCCCTTTCCTGCACCCGTGCCAACGCCTCATCCATCGCCCGGCGCGCAAACCCCAATGCAGCAGCCCCGACCGTGGAACGAAAAACATCCAGGGTCGCCATGGCAATTTTAAATCCATCCCCGGGACTGCCGATCATGGCAGACGCCGGTACACGGCACTCTGATAATTCAAGAGTACCCAGTGGGTGCGGTGCAATTACTGGAATACGCTCTGACACCCTAAGCCCGGGCGTATCGGCTTCCACAATAAAGGCGCAGATATCACTCGAACCCCTTTCGCTGCCGGTGCGGGCAAAAACTACATACTGATCGGCAAGGCCAGCATTGCTGATCCAGGTTTTCGCACCACTAATCAGATAGTCAGCACCATCCCTTACCGCCCGAGTGGTCATGGCCGCTACGTCAGAGCCCGAATTGGATTCCGATATTGCAAAGGCCGCTAGCCTTTTGCCTGCAGCCACATCCGGGAGGTATCTCTGCTTTTGCGCATCTGAGCCGAAAAGCGAAATTGGTGCGCTGCCAAGCCCCTGCATCGCAAAAGCAAAATCAGCCAGCCCTGAATAGCGGCCAAGCGTCTCTCTGCACAAACAGAGTGCCCGAACATCCAGCCTCCCATCCGGCAACTTTACCGCACCCTCACCCTGTGAATACGCGCCCGGGACGGTATAGCGTAATAATCCTGCTTCACCCATTGCAGAGACCAGTCGCGTCGCTTCTCTATCCAGCGCCTCGCCATCGTGAATTTCCAGCGGGAAGGGTTCGATGTGAGTCGCAGCGAAGGATTCCAGCTCTTCAAGAAGATTGACATATTGCTGCCCGAGAAAAGGCCATGATAGGAAACTCTTGTCAGCCACGCCGGCATCCTCCTCTATTTTGCCGGTACATTGTTCAAGTCAACGCCGACGGAAAAGTAACTCATTGTTAAATCAATTCAATGCAAGGCACCTGAAAGCCCACATTCCCAACCAAGGAAGGCGCCCTGAAGCTTGAATCAATCGCCTTCAAATACCGGTGACTGCTTGGCTGCAAATGCCTCGAATGCACGGGTAAAGTCATTCGTCGCCATACAGATCGCCTGCGCCTGAGCTTCCGCTTCAATGGCCTGATCAATGCTCATGCTCCACTCATAGTCGAGCTGATTTTTGGTCATGGCATGCGCAAAGGTCGGGCCATCGGCCAATCGCTGCGCCATTTTCTGGGCCGTCGCCAGGGTCTCTCCCGCCGCTACCAGCTTGTTGAAATAGCCCCAGCGCTCCCCTTCCTCACCACTCATCGCACGGCCGGTGTACAGCAGTTCCGCAGCACGACCATGACCGATAATACGCGGCAGGATTGCACAGGCACCCATATCACAACCTGCCAGCCCGACTCGGGTGAACAGAAATGCGGTCTTACTCTCCACTGAACCTACTCGCATATCACTGGCCATAGAGATAATCGCACCGGCGCCGGCACAGACTCCTTCAACCGCCGAGATGATCGGCTGCGGGCAAGCACGCATCGCTTTGACCAGATCACCGGTCATACGACAAAACTCGAGCAAACCGGGCATATCCATTTTGGTCAACGGCCCGATTATTTCGTGGACATCACCACCGGAACAGAAATTGCCGCCGGCACCGCTAAAGACCACGATCTTGACGTCTTCGGCAAACTGCAATTCACGAAAGGTGTCACGCAGTTCACTGTAGCTCTCAAAGGTGAGGGGGTTTTTACGATCCGGTCGATTCAAGGTCAGGGTTGCCACCTTGCCCTCAACTTCCCATTTAAAATGTTCTGGTCTGAAATCTGCTGCTTTTACTCTCTTCATGTTACTCGCTCCATAAAATCTGAGGTTAATTCAAGCTCGGCCAGATTAGCCGTGCATGGATATTCCACCGCTGACACTGATCACCTGCCCAGTGATAAAGTCTGATGAGGGACTAGAGAAAAAGAGTATGGTGTTGGCTATTTCGCTTGGCTTTGCCAGACGACGCATCGGTGTTGCGCGGACAAAAGCCTCACGATGCTTCTCCGGTACCGCTGCCAACAGGGCTGTATCGGTGGGTCCCGGGCAGACCGCATTGACATGAATATTGTAACGCGCCATCTCACGTGCAAGCCCCTTGCAGAAAGCAATTGCACCACCTTTGGCACCGGAATAGGCCGCCTCCCCCATACTGCCAACCCGCCCGGCATCGCTGGATACCACCACGATTTTACCCTCTTTCTGCTCGATCATGCTGTCCAGAAAAGCCCGAGTCACCTTCATCGGCCCCATCAGGTTAAGATCAACCACCAGATCCCAGAAATCGGGGTCATTTTCCATGAAAGGCTGAATTTTACCCCAACCAGCCACGTTGGCGACAATGGAGACTTTCCCCTCTTTCTCCAGCACAGTACTGGCAAAACTGCTGATAGACTCATCGTCGGTTACGTCGAGACGCACAAACTCCGCCTTCTGCCCCTTGGCACGAATACTTTCTGCCGCCGCAAGGCCGGCCTTTTCGTTAATATCACCGATGTAGACGGTCGCACCTGCGGCGGCCAATGCCTCGCTGGTCGCCAAACCAATACCATTTCCACCACCGGTCACTACTGCTACTTTTCCAGTTACATCCGTCATAAAAACTCCCGCTTTAATTACGCTATTACAAGGTGATTTGAATCTGATGCCAACGCCTCACCCTTTATCTGTTTGTTTGGCACAGAATGGAGGCTAGACTCCACTCGGAAATTGAATGATCATTCATTCGGCAAAAAGAGTCAAGCAGTTTTTATGATGGCAAACTTGCTTCACACTCGAATGATTTACCCCGAACAACGCACAAAAAAAACACTCCCCCGGCACGCTTTTTATGTCTTTGCGCGCCTATACTGCTCTCTCAATTCGGTCTTGAGTACTTTGCCTACCGTACTTTTTGGTAGTTTATCCGCAAATATCCACCAATTTGATGTTTTTTACCCACCGATCGAATTTCGGCAACGGCTAATCAACTCCTCCATCAAGGGGACCACATTCGGCGTGCAGACAATCGCGGCAGCGAGCTGCCTCTCTACTGTGGCCCGGGAGCCCGAAGACCACCACCTACAATAGATTTAGTTTTTCTTGACTAATATACATGAATGATTGATCATTCATTCTGCCTAAGCATCTAATTTTAATCGGATGAGTTGATACCGGCCGCCACTGAAGCCGTTCCGTTCCATAGGAGAAATGCATTATGCGCATTGATAACAAAGTAGCTGTAGTTCGTTCTGGTCAACCCAAACTGGACACTCTCTTTAGAGATTTATTCGCATAGTTACTACGAAACCAAGTTACTACAAACAAGTTACTACGAATAGGTAAAAGCCGCCAATTATCCCATAAGAAACCTCAACGTTACGGAACGATACTAGCAGCACTAAAATATTGAAAACAAACACCCTGCTCAAAAGAAGTCGCAGGGAAATAATCAACCGCCTTCAGGTGGTTTCACGATAAAAATTCGCGCAACGACCGAATGTTAATTCGTGATAATAACTAGGGAACCTCTGAATAACTCCTTAACTTTATAGCATATCCAGAACCCGAGGAAATCTAATGCGCTTACCCGGCAGCGAACAATCAAAACACGTTGATCACACAGCCAGAAATTTATTACCCGAACTTTCTGACTGGCCCCATTTCGATTACTCCGCAGAACATTTGCGGGAATACCCTGACTTTATTAACGCGGCAAAATCACTCATCGATGACGCCATTCAAGAGGGTTACGGCGAGAAAGTCGCCCTGATCTTTGAAAATTCCCAATGGACTTACGCCCAGTTGCAGGAGAAAGCTTCGCAAATAGCTCATGTGCTTGTGGATGATTACGGTCTGGTAGCAGGAAATCGCGTATTACTGCGCTCGCCCAACAACCCGATGCTAGCGGCTTGTTGGCTGGGCGTTCTTAAGGCAGGCGGGATCTGTGTTGCAAGCATGGCTCTGCTAAGAGCCAAGGAACTCACCTTCATCGGCAACCATGTCAAGATCGATTTTGCGCTGTGCGATATAGAACTCGCCGAAGAGCTAGAACTGGCGCTTCCACAGATTTCCAGCATCAGGCGAGTTGGTTACTTCACGGCCCTCGGGGAGCGCAGCCATACACAAGCAAATCTTGATGCTGAGCTAAAGGGCAAAAGCCCAGTTTTTCCGGCCGTCAAAACGGCTGCTGATGATATTGCCCTGGTTACGTTTACCTCAGGCACAACAGGCAACCCCAAAGCTGTCGCGCAGTTCCACAGAAATATTATCGCAACCTGCGATAGCGTCCCGCTGATTTACACTGTTGAACCTGATGACGTTGTGTGTGCCGCGTCCTCCATGGCTTTTACCTATGGCCTCTCCTCATTGCTGCTCTACCCGCTTTACTATCGTGCAACTGCTATAATAGTGAACAAGCCGACATCCGAAGCAATCCTCAGCGCGGTAGAAAAATATCGTGCCAACAGCCTTTTTGCGGTTCCAACGCTGTACAACGCGATGCTAGATGAACTGGATAAATACGATGTCAGCAGCCTTACTAAATGCTCCTCCGCAGGCGAAAATATCAAGCTTACACTCTGGGAGGCCTGGCAGGAGAAGACTGGCGTCCAGATTGTAAATGGTATCGGTGCGACGGAGTTTATGAGTCATTTCCTTAGCGATTCCCTGGATGTCGATAAGCCGACCTCCTGCGGCAAAGCCATTCCAGGTTATAAGGTCGCCATCTTGGATGATGCTGGCAACGAACTGCCACCCGGTAATCGCGGCATGATCGCTGTGAAGGGGCCGACAGGCTGCCTTTACCTCAATGACCCGGATCGTCAAAGGATTTATGTACGAAATGGCTGGAATATAACCAATGACGTATTCGAACTCGATGAAGATGGCTATTTCTGGTTTGTTGATCGGGCGGATGATCTGATCGTATCATCCGGCTATAACATCTCCCCCCAAGAGGTCGAGATTGCTGTGATGGAGCACCCCGATGTTAGGGAAGCCGCAGTTGTCGGTGTGCCGGATACACAACGCGGAAATGTTGCAATGGCTTGCGTGGTCTTACAGCCAGGCTGCGAGCCGAGTGAAACTCTGGCCAAGTCTATACAGAGTTTTGTTAAGGAACGGGTAGCACCGTACAAATACCCGCGCATCCTTGAGTTCTACTCCGACCTTCCCAGAACAGGGACAGGAAAACTTCAGCGATTTAAAATCAAACAGGAATACCTGGAAAAATTGAGATAACTTGGAGGCTGAATCCGGTCCTGTTATCCTCGCCCACCTGTTGCTTCAGTCTGCGTTAAATACTGGTGAAACACGCCCTCTGGATCATACTTTTCTCTTAATTGGGCCAAACGCTGCCAGTTTTCGGGAGAATAGCATTTTTTGTAGCGGTCCTTATGGCGAGGCTCCACCTCATTCGGATAATGCCCCACTGCAAAAGGATCCATCAAAGGCAGTGTTTCACTGAGCCAGCCATAATTTTTATCATCATCAGCCTCTTCATCCCAAATCGCATAACAACCGACAAAACAATCAGCCACCCAGGAGAAGCAGGAGTCCTGCTTCTCCTCCAATCGCAAATTATAGGAGGCAAGGATATGACAGTCTTTGGTCGGCGCTTTGTGCATGTGCTTGGCCAGCGCTTGTAAAGTCGCACTACCATCATTGGTCAGCACATTGTCCACTATGTAGCGTCCTTGGCGTCCAGCCGGATCTTTCAGGCTGAAATAGCGATCATACAGCCCTTCGAAGCTATATTCCTGGTACTCCGCCTGAACCACACTTTTGGTCGCCAGTGCCGATTCCGCAAAGGGTAACAATGCCGCTTTTGCCATTTCTGTCGAATCCTCAAAAGCAAAAGCGGTAAAGAAGCAGATTTTGGATTGTTCCGGTGGTGCATCAGCAGGCACCTCCGGGTGATGCATCAGAACGGTAATCAACTCCACCCGCGAGACATCATGCTCTTTTCGGATTTTCTCCAGGGTCTGTGTGACCGTTTCCAGTTCACTCAGCGGGAAAATATAGGAGCTGGCCATAATACTTTTAGGCACCGGATAAAGCTGCAGATACAAACGGGTCACTACACCAAAGAACCCTGGGCCTGCTCCTCTTACCGCCCAGAACAGATCCTGATTCTGCTCTGCATTAGCGGTCACTCGTTTTCCATCAGCGGTGATAATATCCGCCCCCACGATGGAATGGGTAGCCATACCTCCGCGCTGCGGATAATTCCAGCCAATGCCTCCACCCATAGTGAAACCACTGAGTCCAACTGAGGGGCAGTGGGGCACCGGAAAACTCAATCCTTTTTCACGAGCCGCAGTCACCAGATGCAGGCTTCTCACACCTGGCTGAATTGAAGCGACTTGCTTCTCCTCGTCTATTTCAACCTCATCCAGCGCAGAAACATCAATCACCATGCCACCCTCTCGCACTGAGGTGCCGGTTGAGTTATGGCCGCCTGCACGCACGGACACTTTCAGCTTGTTTTTTGCAGCATGTTTTACCGCGTTTATGACATCTTCCTCGGACCGCGCCTGCACAATCAGTTCAGGATAGCGCTTGGGTTTCGAGTGATGCCAAACCATCGCCTGACGCCACAATTCGTAATTGCTATCCGTGCGGCTGATGATTTTCCCTTTCACACCCGGGATCACCGTGCTGTATAACTTGTCCGTCGCATCGCTGGCAGCCAGTTGGCCTGTACGCAACACACCAAGCGCACCTAATGCCGTCAGTGATACCAGTTGCTTTAGCACATCACGTCGGGATTCTATTTTTTGATTCATCACCTGTTTCCCCTATTTAACCTGTGCAAAAAATATGGCCAGCATTTGCATATCTGCTTCTGACAAGGATTGCGCGATCGTCGTCATGGTCGCATCTTTTCGGGCGCCGGATTTAAAATCCCGCAGTTGTTTGACCAGATAAGCTGTTTTCTGGTTTTGCAGATTAGGGTACTGATCCGCTTTGCCAACGCCATCGGCACCATGACAGGCGACGCAGCTTGCTATCTGCGCCTGATTCGAATCCATCCCGGCAGCCTGGAGTGAAAAAATATAGATCCCAAAAAAGACAGCAACCAGCCATTTGGTCATGGTTCGCATATAGCGCCTGTTCATTCTCTTATCTCCCAATCATGAACTCTGAATCGTTCTATTATATCCAAAAACTGTTTTCAGCGAATGGCATAGAGCTTAAGGAGAATAGGGACAAACTGCTATCAAATATACGAAAGGGATAGCCTTAAAACGTAAAAGATTTGATCCTTTAATGGAGATGATTCAGCATCATGGAATCTTGGACAGGAATAACGTAATCTTGGATAGGAACAAAGCCAGGGAGTCAGCTTAGTAAAATCTGTTTGAAAAAAACAATAAAAAAGGCCCACTCTCTCGAGTGAGCCTTTTCGTAATGGTGGCGTCCCCTAGGGGGTTCGAACCCCTGTTACCGCCGTGAAAGGGCGGTGTCCTAGGCCTCTAGACGAAGGGGACAAAACCTTCTAAAAATGGTGGAGCTAAGCGGGATCGAACCGCTGACCTCAACACTGCCAGTGTTGCGCTCTCCCAGCTGAGCTATAGCCCCAAAAAGAGCAGGGCATATTAAGCACACAACCGATTGCTGTCAAGCATTCGCCACCTGAAACCGCTACAAATTTTCCTCGGCAAAGGCCGCCAAGCGGCTCCTTTCGATGCTTTCAATATGCATCACGCCGCCATGATCAAAGCTTTTGAATTTTTCAACAATGTAAGTCAACCCCGACGTGAGCGCCGTGACATACTTATTATCAATTTGTGCCAAATTACCGAGAATGACAATTTTCGAATTTTTACCAACGCGCGTAATGATCGATTTTAACTGGAACTGCGTCAGATTCTGGCTTTCATCAATAATGATATAGGCATTATTAATGGATCGTCCTCGCATAAAATTAAGCGATTTAAACTGAATATTGGCTTTCTCTTTGACGTAGGAAATACTCCCCGCACAGGACTCATCACCGCCATGCAGAATCTCCAGATTATCATCAAACGCGGCCAGCCAAGGTGCCATTTTTTCTTCCTCTGTGCCCGGCAGAAAGCCAATCTCTTCGGCGATCGGCGGCGTCGATCTAGCGACAATCAATTTGTTATACTGCTTTTCCTCAATAATGGCATGTAGCCCAATGGCCAGCGCCAGCAAGGTCTTTCCTGAACCAGCTGGCCCGATCAGTATGGACAGATCAATATCCGGCGACTGCAACAGATAGCAAGCCATCGCCTGATCCAGATTACGAGGCTTCAATCCCCAGATTTTTTGGTGCATCAGCCGATCTTCGTTTAAATCCCGGATAAAAATCGACTCATTTTCGATCGACTCTACAAAACCAATAAAGCCTTGAGCGTCGCGCACAAACATATTGGGATAATAGTCCGGATGCAAATCGCGCCGAATCACGTGCACCGTATCTCCATCACGAGTGAAGCTATCGACTTTGTCGACGCCATCCCAGAAGCTCCCTTCAATCGCCATTCGCCCCTTCGCCATCAGATCTATATCATCCAGTATTCGGTCTTTACGATAATCCTCCACATTGCGCAAACCGGAACCTTTGGCCTTCAAACGCATATTGATATCTTTGGTCACCAGGCACACATAGCTGTCCGGATTATGCCTTTGCAGGGATATAGCGGTGTTAATAATTTGATTATCCGGTGCGTCCTTGGTCAAAAAAGGAATACTGTCGCTAGGCTGCAGCAACTGATCGGGAAAAATAGACAGCGTACCGGGAGATGCACTGTTTTTAGTGACAGAGGTCACGATTTCCACACCCTCCTGAATCTCGCGTGTATCCGCATTAGCCAGCAGCTTATCAATGATCTGGATAGCGATCCGCGCTTCTTTGCTGACATCCTTATCCCGCCGATCCTTAATTTCATCCAGCTCCTCCAGCACCGTCATTGGAATCATGACCTTATGCTCATTAAAGGCATAAACTGCAGTCGGATCATGCAGCAACACATTGGTATCAAGCACATAAATTTTTTGCATCAGATAATACTCCGCAAGCTGTGTTTGAATAAAAGACTAGATATTTTCGCGCTCCATAAAGGCAGCAACGTGAAGAGGAACAAGGGCTTTATTTTCGGGTGCAAAATTGAGCGTTTTAGTAAAACGAGGGGAGTGAGCAATTTGGCCTTTCGTTCAAAACCCTTGGAGGGCTTTGCACATCGCAGCATACAACCTCACACGGCGCTCACGCGCAGGGAAACATCCCCTTTATAGTACCGTGCAATTATCATGGATCAACTCTTTTCTGCAGTAGTACCAAATCTTTTGATTTGACTTCAAGTTTGGTATTGAACTGATCTGCAACAAAGGCAAAGGTTGCGTCACTGTAAAAACAAACATGGGTCGGGTCATTTTTGTAATGCCACTGAGCAAACGCTTCTTTACCCGTGTACCGCTTCGTCATAATGGTCAGCCAGCCACCCGGCGCAAGCAGACCAAACAGTTGCGACAATACCTCCCCCGGATGATGCAGATGCTCGACAACTTCAGTACAGGTGATGAAGTGATATGGGCGATCAAGCACCGCCCTATCATCGGCATAGAAAATATCATAGATTGACATCTCATAGCCCGACTCCTGCAACATCACTGATAGTGTCGGCCCTGGGCCAGAGCCATAATCAAGCCCTTGAGCCGGAGTAGCTACGCGCTCGCGGACGGCAGAAAATACCGGCGCTAAAAAACGCCGGTAATTTTGATCGGCAGGATCATTCCGATGAAGGTCATACTGTTTGCGCTCTTGCTCTGCACTGAGATAATGATCCGCTGGCACAAACACAAGCTCACAGGTTAAACAACGCAGGTAAGGGCGCAGTTTATCCCGATAAAAATCCTCCAACTTCAGCGAGCCGCATAGCGGGCAGCTTGTAGCAGCGTCAATCATGCGCTACAGATACTCGCGAAAATCCTTTTCCCATTTTTTAGTTTGTTTTTTCGATACGCCGCCCAGCAGATTAACCGCATGGCGCAGGCGCGCTCGAGACATATCTGCGCCTAAAATCGCCATCGAGTCAAAAACAGAGGTGGACACGGAAGTGCCCGCAATCGCCACAAAAAGCGGGAATAGATAATCCCGAATTTTCAAACCCATCGTCTCGGCCATGCCCTTGATGATGGATTCAAGGTTGTCTCGACTCCAATTCTGCTCGGGCTCTAGTCGCCAAAGCGTATACTGCAGGATTCGTTTGCAATCTTCATCACTGAGCGATTTATGCTGAAAATCCTGCTCAGTTATATCCAGCATGCCCGCGCAGAAAAAAGTAGCCATCGGCACTACGTCACTAAACAGTTCAACACGCTCCTTTAAGAGGGGTGCAATCTGCATCAGGTATTCCGAATTAAGCGCCCATTGCTGGAGCCGTTCGGCAAACTGCGGCATTGACAAATCCTCTCGAATCCAGCTGCCGTTGAGCCAGCTTAGTTTTTCCAGATCGAAAATCGGCCCCCCCAGGGAAACCCGCTTAATATCAAAATTTTCAACCATTTCGTCTAACCTGAACTTTTCCCTTTCATCGGGCATTGACCAACCCATGCGCCCCAGGTAGTTCAACATCGCCTCAGGTAGAAAACCCATGCGCCGATAATAGTTGATGCTGGTCGGGTTTTTACGCTTACTTAACTTGCTCTTATCCGGGTTTCGCAGCAAAGGCATATGGCACAGCTTGGGCATTTCCCAGCCAAAATACTCATAGAGCAATTGGTGTTTGGGGGCAGAATTAATCCACTCCTCGCCTCGTATCACATGGGTAATATCCATCAGGTGATCATCTACAACATTGGCCAGATGGTAGGTCGGCATACCGTCTGCCTTCATCAGAATCTGCATATCCACCTGTTGCCAGTCAATTTCAATATCTCCTCGCAACTGATCCCAAACGGTGCAAGTCCCCTGTTCCGGTACCTTCATACGAATCACTGAGGCTTCACCGGATGCCATACGCTGCGTCACTTCCTGCTCACTCAAATGCATGCAGTGCCCATCATAACCGGGTGTTTGCTTGTCCGCCATCTGCTGCGTACGTAGCTCCTGCAAGCGTTCTTGTGTACAAAAACAGTGAAAAGCGTGACCCTTTTCCAACAATTGATCCGCATGTTTTTGATAAATTTCACTGCGCTCACTTTGACGATAAGGCCCATAATCACCACCGACATCCGGCCCCTCATCCCAGGTAATTCCCAGCCAGTTTAAAGAATCAAAAATCGCCTGTTCCGACTCGCCTGTGCTGCGCGCCTGATCGGTATCTTCGATTCTCAAAATAAACTGTCCACCTTGGCTTCGGGCAAAACACATATTAAAAAGCGCAATATAGGCGGTGCCAACATGGGGGTCGCCAGTAGGTGAAGGTGCTATACGGGTGCGTACGGTCATGATTAAACTCGAATTTTGTTGGTTAAATGATGCATACCGGGGGCGCACAAGCGCCCTTGGGAAAGTCGCGTATTATAAGGGGTTATGCCAATAGTACGCCATTAAAGCAGCACTTTTTGTTGCCGGAAAAATTCGATGGCCGCAGACCCTGGTTCTAATCGACAAAGAAACGACAGAGTGACAGCACCAATGCAGCCGATAACACCACAATGGTAACACCCGCCAAAGTGAAGCTCTCTGGGCTGGCTACGCCGACCAGAGGCGCAGCAGAACTCGCGACAAGGATGCCTGAAAAACCAATGACCCCAGTGACGATTAAACCTTCTTGGGGTTCGCCTGGAGCCACCACCTTAGCAATAGAACCCACGACAAAGCTCGACACAACCCAAATAAAATAACTCATTTTCAGCATCCTCTATTTTTTACGACAATCCCGGTTACTTCCGTATGCACTCCAGCAACTCGCCTTTCATGCTGCTGGACCTATACCTGTTTAAAACGTCGCTGACGGCATTTGGTTGACAGATACCTGTAGGAAAAATCGAGAAACTCCCTGCAGCAGCATATAGACAAGCAGGCCAAAGAGAGCTAGCCTGTCCATTTTGCGAGCAGATCAAAAAAAGCAGTTGGGGTAACTCGATGGCTAGATTAGCGAGCCTGTTGACCATATTTTTTTTGGCCGGGTGCCTGGGCACTCCAGAAAACGTCGAACCCGTCAAAACGTTCCAGCTGAAACAGTACCTGGGGACCTGGTATGAGATTGCGCGACTTGACCACTCCTTTGAGAGAGGCCTGGAGCAGGTATCGGCAACCTATAGTCTCCGGAAGGATGGTGGCGTTCGGATACTCAACAAAGGCTTTTCCATCCAGGAAAACGAATGGCGAGAAGCTGAAGGCAAGGCATACTTTGTCCAGGCACAGATTACCGGACATCTAAAAGTTTCCTTTTTCGGCCCCTTTTACAGCTCCTACGTTATCTTTGAACTGGACCAACCCGATTATCAGTATGCATTTGTATCGGGCTACAACAGTTCCTATCTTTGGCTACTGGCAAGAACACCACAAGTGAGCAATACGCTTAAGAGTGATTTCGTCAGCAAAGCACGGGAACTTGGTTTTAATGTGGATGAGCTGGTTTTTGTACGACAAAAGAGCTTTGGTAATGACCAGAGTTCAACTCAATAAATGCTAACAGGAACAAGTTATGGAATCGACTGACAAGCTGGCAGTACTCATTGATGCCGATAACGCACAACCCAGCATAGTGGACGGATTGCTCGCAGAAATAGCCAACTACGGCATTGCCAGCGTCAAGCGAATATACGGCGACTGGACTGCACCGAGTTTGAGAGGCTGGAAAGAGGTATTGCTCGATCACTCTATCCAACCCATGCAGCAATTTGCCTACACCAAAGGGAAAAACGCAACTGACAGTGCAATGATCATTGATGCGATGGACTTACTGTACACCGGCAACTTTAATGGCTTCTGCATTGTCACCAGTGACAGCGACTTTACCAAACTGGCATCCAGAATCAGAGAATCCGGTTTAACTGTATACGGATTTGGTGAGCAGAAAACCCCGTCCGCCTTTGTTTCTGCTTGTGATAAATTTATCTATACCGAAGTTCTTCGCGCAACCACTGGTGAAACTCAAGCCATTACCAAGAAATCAGCTCGTGATTTAAAACAGGATACCAAGTTGGTGAGCTTGTTACGCAATGCTGTAGAAGTTTCCTCCGACGACAGCGGCTGGGCCCACCTAGCACCCGTCGGCAGCAACATTGCAAAGCAATCATCTGAATTCGATCCGCGCAATTACGGTTATGTGAAACTGGGTGAACTGGTATCAGCAACCAAACTGTTTGATATTGAAGAAAGGCCCATCGCCGGTAGCAATTCAAAAGCACTTTATGTGCGTGATAAGCGAAAAAAATAGGCCTTACCTGCTTCCAGAGTACCTTAAGGAGCCGTTATCACCCATTGAAAGACCCTTTTTTGAGCTAAATCCCTATTAAGGCATGAAAGAACAAATCGTCATCCATTGGTTCCGCCAGGATTTGCGCGTTAGTGATAACCCTGCACTAAGCGCTGCTGCGCAACAAGGGCGGGTGTTACCCATCTACATTCTCGATGATGAGAGCGCACAGGAACATTCAATCGGTGCCGCCAGCCGCTGGTGGCTTTATCACTCCCTAAAAAAACTGAACCACCATTTGCAGGGCAAGCTGCGGTTCTTTAGGGGTAATGCCGAGCAAGTGCTCACTAAATTGGCCATCGATTTTCAGGTGCGTAACATTTACTGGAACCGCTGCTACGAACCCTGGAGGGTAGTGCGTGACCAAAGGATCGAAGAGCGACTCGCAGACAGGGGCATCCGCATAGAAACACATAACGGATCGCTGCTCTGGGAACCCTGGCAGCTGCTGAAGTCAGACCAGACTCCCTACAAGGTGTTCACCCCCTTTTATCGAAAGGGCTGCCTGAGCGCAGAAGCTCCGCGCACTCCGCTGCCGGAACCGGAGACACTGCAACTGGCACAAGGGAATTTCAGCGAGGTCCCGCTGCAGGAACTTGGATTACTACCCACGACTGGCTGGGAGAAATCGTTGCTGCCCCATTGGCAGATTGGCGAGACTGCGGCCTATGATCGTCTGCTGGCTTTTCTACAGAAAGGACTGGAAGACTATAAAGAGGGACGTAATTTTCCGGCAAAAGCTAACGTATCCCGTATGTCACCGCACCTGCATTTTGGTGAACTATCACCAAACCAGGCGTGGCATGCCATCAACCGTGCAGGCGATGACTCTAATATTGAGCATTTTTTAAGCGAACTGGGTTGGCGAGAGTTTTCCTATTCTTTGCTTTACCACAATCCGGAATTACCCAAAACCAACCTGCAAGCTAAGTTTGATAGTTTCCCCTGGCGTAGCGACCCTGACGCATTGGCCCGATGGCAGCAGGGGCAAACCGGTTGTCCCATTGTTGACGCAGGCATGCGTGAGCTTTGGCAAACCGGCTATATCCACAATCGCGTGCGCATGATCGTGGGCTCATTTCTGGTCAAGAACCTATTGCTCGACTGGCGTGACGGCTTGGCCTGGTTTTGGGATTGTCTGGTCGATGCCGACCTGGCCAATAATAGCGCCAGCTGGCAATGGATAGCCGGATGCGGGGCAGATGCAGCCCCTTTCTTTCGTATTTTTAATCCGGTCACTCAGGGGCAGAAATTTGATAGCCAAGGCGAATATACCCGCCACTATGTTCCTGAACTATCCAAACTGCCCGACAAATATCTGTTCTGTCCCTGGACGACCCCCAAGTCGGTTCTGCAGGAATCCGGAGTTATGCTAGGGGAGAACTATCCGGAACTTATGGTTGATCTCAAGCTATCAAGAGAGCGCGCTTTGGACGCGTTTAAGGCTTTGAAAAAAGCCCCTGGCTAGACAGACCTCAACGAATTATGGTTTTATAACGAAAATATAAGGAGCAAGGAGACAACATGCCCAGCACGGAATTTATTATCACTTCATTGATCGTCGTACTGATCCCCGGCACGGGTGTCATTTATACTATCTCTACCGGTTTATTCTCTGGCTGGCGCGCCAGCATTGCAGCTTCCATCGGTTGCACTCTGGGAATTATTCCGCACCTTCTAGCCAGTATTTTAGGGTTGGCGGCTATTCTGCATATGAGTGCGATTGCCTTTCAAGTCATGAAATTTATCGGTGTAGCCTATCTTTTTTATCTAGCCTGGACCATGTGGCGGCAAACCGGGGCGCTAAAAATTGAAGGCCAGCAAAGCCGCCAACGTCTTCGCGATATTGCGTTTAAAGGGATTTTGATTAATATTCTGAACCCCAAATTGTCACTATTTTTCCTGGCCTTTCTGCCACAGTTCGTTCCCGCTCAAACCGCATCGCCAATGCCGGACATGCTGTTACTGAGTATTATTTTCATGCTTATGACACTGCTGGTTTTTATTGTTTACGGTTTGTTCGCCAATAGCGTGAGAGCTCATGTGGTCAACTCACCCAAAATTGTTACCCGAGCACAACGTTCCTTTGCGGTAATTTTTGCTATGCTGGGCGCAAAACTGGCGATGGCCGAACGCTAATCATCTTTACTGGCCACTATTGCCGAATGGAGTAACCGCACGGGTGTCGAACCAGGAATTGAATTTGGGGAATGCTATGAATAACGCAACGTTTGATGTGGCTACGGCCAATCGGATATTGAAAGAAAACTTTGCCCCCTGGATACAGGAGATGGATATTCATTTTGATCTAATTGCCAATGGCTCCGCCACTCTCCGTGTCCCGCAATCTGAGCGGTTTAACCGGGTAGGCGGCACCATATGCGGCCAGGCCATAATGACTCTGGCAGATACCGCAATGGTATTTGCCATCTCTTCGGCTTTAGGGGAATTTGTACCCATGACCACCGTATCGCAATCAACATCCTTTCTGCGACCGGCTTCAGACGCCGACCTGATTGCTCATGCGCGTATTATCAAACCAGGCAGAACGCTGATGTATGGGGAAGTCTCGCTCTACACACAAAGTCCGGAAAAACCGGTTTCCCACGTCACCAGCACCTATATGCTTGTCTAGGAATCTGTCGGACCAAGGCAAAGGCACTCATAGCCAGGGACAGCACAGCTTTAAAATTACAGCGGCTGACTCTGCACAGCAGAAAGCTTCTTGCCCAGGACGGCCTTCAGGTCTTCCATAATGCGGTAATTAACCGGCACCAGAATAAGGGTGATCAGGGTAGCAAAGATAATACCGAAGCCAAGGGAAACTGCCATCGGCATCAGGAATTTCGCCTGTGTGGACTTCTCAAACAAGAGCGGAGCCAAACCGAAGAATGTGGTTAGCGATGTCAGCATGATGGGCCTGAAACGCGCCACACCAGCACTGAATATGGCACTATTAATCACGTCCTGAATATCTTCCCTGCCCTTTTCGAGCGCCCGCTGGCGATGTTTGTTGACGAAATCGACCAACACCAGACTGTCATTCACCACCACGCCGATGAGTGCCATAATACCCAAAATACTCATGATGGTCAGATCAATACCCACCAGCCAATGCCCAATTACCGCACCAATCGCGCCAAAGGGTATCACCGACATAACGATCAGAGGCTGGGCATAGGATTTGAAGGGGATCGCTAACAGGCAATAAATAACAAAGAGCACAATAAAAACACCCGTGGTCACGCTCGACAAAGACTCCTGTTGCTCACGCGCTTCGCCTTCCAAACTGTAGTCAATGCCTGGATACTGCACCAACAACTGCTCAATATACTCACTAAGATCAGCCTGTAGTACCGTCATATTTGCTGTTTGCTTATCAATATCAGCAGTGACGCTGACGGTACGATACTGATCGATACGACTAATCGCCGCAGGCCCCCGTCCGGGAATTAACGTCGCCACGTGCGACAACGGAGCCTGTCCGCCAGAGGGCAGACTGATCAGCATTTCCTGTAAGGTAGAAATTGCGCGGCGCTCCTCAATCGGAAAACGCACCAGCACGCGAATATCGTCGCGTCCACGTTGCACACGCTGCGCCTCAAACCCTTTAAATGCACGGCCGACCTGGAGAATTATGTCGCGCCGAGTCAAGCCCAACGCTAGCCCCTCTGGTGTTAGCTCGACCTGAAGTTCCTCTTTGCCGTCAGACAGGCTGTCGCTGACATCAAATACACTTGGATAAGTGGCCAATCGGGCCTTGACGCTATCCGCTACCTTACCAAGCGTCTCCAATGAATTTCCAGTGAGCTGAATATCAATAGGGTCGTGAGGCCGCCCAAATTCTGCACGGAACACCAGCGACTCTGAACCGGGCACATCACCAATCAGCTCCCGCCACTCTTGCACCAATTGCGCCATGGTAACCGAAGTGGTTCGCACTTCCGCAGCCAGCGTTTCAAAGCGAACCTGTCCGACATTGGAGCCCGATGTGCTGTAACCCGACTGTCCCGTTTTCGCAAGAATATTTGAAATAAGCGGCTTACCTAGTAGCGGATCTTCGTATTTATCCTGTAATTGCTTCGCCGTCACAGCAATTTTTTCGATATAGCGATCGGTCACCTCAAAGGGCGTTCCAGCGGGAAAGGTCAAGGTTGCTGTTGCGGTCTCGCTGGCAATGCGCGGAAAGAATACGAAACGGCTCCAGCCGCTGGTGATAGCGGTGGTCAATACCAATAACACACCACAAAAAATCACTAGGGTCGTATAACGGTGCTTGACCGCAAACTCCAGCAGGGGGCGATAATAGACCACTATAAATTGCTCAAATCGATCGGCAAAACGTTTTTGCAACTGTTTGAGTCCACCGGTTGCACCCTGCTCACCATTGTTTAGCTTTATATGCTTAAGGTGCGCCGGCAGAATAAATTTTGATTCAATCAGTGAAAACAGCAGCACAGGAATAACTACCAGCGCTAACTGACCGAATAACTGCCCCCGCCGCCCTTCAATAAAGGTAAAGGGCAGAAAAGCCACGATGGTGGTGAGTACACCAAAGGTTACTGGCACGGCGACCTCTTTGGTTCCCTTGAGCGCCGCCTCTAGGCCACTTTCGGAGGTGCGCAAATGAGTATACACATTCTCGCCAGTGACGATTGCATCATCGACCACAATACCGAGCACCAGAATAAATCCAAACAGGCTCAGAATATTCAACGTAACGCCCAACAGGGGCATAAAAATAAAGGCGCCCATAAAGCTGATTGGTATTCCCAGAAATACCCAGAATGCAATCGCCGGACGGAGGAACAGGGTCAACAAAGCAAGAACCAGAATGCCACCCTGCGCTGCATTTCGCACTAGTGTACTGAGACGGTTTTTCACCACTACCGAATCATCATCCCAATAGGTTAATTCAACACCCTGAGGCAGACCCTCTTGTCTCTGGTCGATATAGTTTCTCACTGCCGCCGCCACCTGCAGCGCACTCTGATCACCAATGCGAAACACCTCGATCAGGGCCGCCGGCTTGCCATTGAAGCGGGTTTTTATCGCATCTTCGGTAAATCCATCCTGAATCTGTGAAATATCACCTAACTGTAAAATGCTGCCATCAGCGCTGGTTTTAACCACGATTGATTCGAAATCATCACGATGATAGGCCTGACCTTTGGAACGAATCAGCACATCACCCCCATCGGAACGAATATTCCCTGCGGAAAAGTCCAACGAATGATTTTGAATGGCCGACGACAGAGTATCCAGAGTCAGTCCGTATTCACGCAAACGATCCTGCGAAATAGTGATGTTGATCTCATAATCGCGCACTGAACTGAGTTCCGCCTGGGTAATCTCCTCCAGGCGCAACAAATCATCACGCACCTTCTCGCCCAGCTCTTTGATTTCACGCTCACTTAAGTGGCCTGCCACCGCGACGGTAATCACTTCACGCTTGTGTTGCGCCAGACTGATGACCGGGTTTTCAGCCTCATCTGGCAAGGTGCTGATTGCGTCAATCCGGCTTTTGATATCGGTTAGCATTTCCCGCGCACTATAGCCCTTTTCCACTTCAATGGTGACCAGGCCAGCACCTTCCATGGAACGACTGGTGAGGCGCTCGATACCCTCCAGATCCTGTACTGCTTCCTCCATACGCGTGGTAACACCCTGCTCGATATCCTCAGGTGTCGCACCCCTTAACGCGACCGCTATATTGATCACATCCAGCTCAATGGATGGGAAGACTTCCAAGGGTATATTTCGATTGACTGAGACCAGGCCCGCAATAAAAATACTGACCATTAGCAGGTTCGCCGCCACATGGTTTCGTACAAACCATTCAATCATTGCGCCGATTCCTCTTCCGCAAGGCGCGCAACCCCCGGCTCGGTGACATCATCAGAGCCGTTCGCTACCTTCACGGCAACACCTGAGGTGACCTGACCCAGCGGGGTCAGAACCAGTTCATCATCCGCCTTTAGTCCGCTTTTGATAATCGCCTCCCGCTCATTCTGCCAGGCAATCTCAATTTCCCGACGCAACAACCGGTCCTCTACAACCAGATAGACATAGCTTCCCTGATAGATACTGCGATTAGGGATAACCAGTGCCGATGGCAAGCGCATACCTTCAATTTCTGCGGTCACATATTCGCCGATTTTGAGTGGTATTTTATCCTTAGCCTGAATGCCATAAGGATCCATTACCTGAGCCACTACATGCAACTGGCGGCTACTACCATCGATAGCCCCCTCTGTACGTATAATTTCTCCCTGCCAGGCCTGCGCCTGAACCAACTTGGATCGTACCACCACCCGTACCGATTCAGAGCCTTTAGCAGCACTAAAACGAAGATCCTCAGGCAAGCGCATATAACTTAGATCACTATTTTTGATGGGTAAACGTATTTCGATATAGTCGATCGCGTAGATCGCTGCCAGCTCTCTGTTGGTCGATACCACCTCGCCGACATCAACCTCCTTGCTCAGTATACGACCGGCAAAGGGGGCAACAATCTCTGTTCTCTCCAAATTAAGCTGCGCTTTGTCCAGCGTGGATTGCGCCGACATCACCTGCGCTTCGGCCGCTTTCAGCTGAGGCTTGCGCAACACCAGTGCGGGTGCCTCCCGGTCATTACCCAAACGCTGCCAATCCTCAAGTGCCTGTTCTGCTCGAGCCTGTTCTTCAACCAGATTCTGCCTCGCATTAATCAGTGCGGCTTCGCCAATGTTGACTTCCGCCTGGTAATCCCGATCATCGATTCTGACCAGTACATCACCTTTTTCAAAAAAACCGCCATTGCGAAACTGTGGGCTGACTTCAATAATCTGACCGCTCACCTGAGCAACCAATTGACTCTCGATGCGTGGTCTCACCATGCCATAGCTTTGCAACTGCACCTGGTAAGGGGCTTCACTCAGTCGCAGCGTGCTCACCGTCAACTGCGGTTTCCCCGCCGAATGAAAGCGCTTGGCTTTGGGAGGATTGTTAATGATAACCAGAGCCAGCAGGACAAATGCCACCAACACCAATACAGGAATTAGAATTTTCCGTTTTATCTCCACGCTCATACTCTGCTATTCCTTGGAATCCAGTTCAAAATCACCACCCAAGGCTAAATGAAGGGCAATGCGATTTTGTAACATTTGATTACGCAACTGCAGCACCGTAGTTTGAGCATCGAAAGCACGACGCTGCGACTCCAGCACACTGGTGTAACTAATGAGACCACGCTGATATTGATCGAAAGCCAGGTTTTGAGCGGCCAGTGCATTTTCCTGCGCTTTTAAGAAATGCTGATAGCGTTGACTCAGCGCCTGCTGCTGACCCAGAGAGTTCTCCACCTCTACGAAGGCACCAAAAAGCTGGTCAAGATACAGCTTTTCGCGCTGCTGCAATTCTGCCTGAGCCTGCTTTTCTCGCGCTGCCAGACGACCGCCGGAAAACAGTGGCTGCGTCAGCCCACCCAACAAAGACCAGGCCAACGGCCCACCATCCAACAGCCGGTTGAGCGCATCACTGCGGTCTCCCAGGCTACCGCTGATCAGCAAAGAGGGGAAACGCGCCTTATGCGCAACAGCCAATTGTGCATCCGCTGCCATCAATTCATACCAGGCAGACTGGATTCCAGGACGCCTTTTCAGCAATGCAGATGGGACACCAGGGGCTACAGACTGCTCAAATACTGGTAATTCGCTTTCCACCTGCAGCACACCGCTCGGATACTCCCCCAGCAAAAACTGCAACCGATTCACTGCCTCGCGTGACTGCTGACGTTGCTGCTCGAGTTTGGCGCTCTCCTGCTCCACTTCGTTGCGCGCCAAATAAACATCCAGCGCCTGGGTAATTCCCTGGCGATACCCAAATTCAATGATCTCCAGATTGCTCCCCAGATTGGCCAGCCGCTCTTCAAAAAGCATGACCAGTTGCCTAGACTCCAGCACATCATACCAAGCTCTACTGACATCAGCGGCCAACTGCTGGCGAGCTTGCTCATAGGACATTTGCTGCGCTTTAAAAGAAAGCAGCGCATTCCGTTTGGCGGCACTGAGCTTGCCCCAAAGATCCAGCTCCCAGTTGAAATCCAGATTGACGCCAACACTGGTTGAATGGCTGCTGGTATCTTCGAGAACGGTGCGTTGCCGGGAACCATCCAAACCAAGATTAATTGCTGGAAACAAGGGTGCACCAGCGATAATGACCTGCTGCCTTGCCGCCTCAAGCTCAGCCGCTTGCCGAGCTAATGAAAAATTATTGAGCAACGCTTGTTGCGTGAACTGCAACAAACTTTGATCACCCTCATTCTCAACCCATCCCGGCACCACGGGCTTGGCCTTCTCAACCGCCTGCCACTGCGCAGGCAGTTTCGGATCAACCACCTGCGGAGATAATCCAGATTGAGCGCAACCCTGCAACACTAGCGCCAACGCTATCGCCACCAGCCGGTCAGATTTAAATTTCCAAAACTTAATGGATCGCTCCTTGTTGATGCTCAGCCAATACCCAGAGGCACCAGTTGCTATCTATCTTGAGCGGCTATTCTACCCTAATTGAAAACACCCCAAAGTATCTTTACAAAGATTTACACAACACAATGAAATGCCGATTGTCCTCAACCCTAGGGAACCTCTTACATGGACACCGCCCGTTTGCCAAGTCATAAACGACATATGGGTTCGATTGCACTCTTACATCCGGCCTGTTGATGACGTTTGTCTTCTGGCCACTATGCAGTTCGCCAACAGGGCCCAATCTGATTAACGGCATCTTTTGCCAAGAGGTTCCCTAGTATCCAGGCTGCTCCAGCTTTGAGTAATCCGACTCCTTCACCGCCCTGAGTTTCTCATGTTCGATAATCGTGGTTTCCAATTCACCTATCTGCTTCTGGTAACCTTTAATCTTTTGCAAAAGCGCTGAGCGCCGCCTTTTCTGTGTATCACTATCGATCAGCTCCGCCTCTTTCTCGCGCACTTTTTTCTCTAATTTAGATATCCGTGAGTTGCTGCTGTTGATTTTTGCACGATGCTCATTAATCTCTTTTTTAATCTGATAGTGCTTTTCCCCCAGTTTATATCCTGCTACAAAAGCATCACGCAAATCATTGGGACAAAAACCTGTGTAAGTCGCTCCCCGCTTTCCCCGCGCGAACCCCTCAGCAGGCGTACAGTATTCGCGAACCCCCTCCGCATAGCCTGTCTTGTATGCTGAATGGTCAGGTGCCACCCCATGATCGGCACAAGCACTGCGATGCTCGCCAATGCGGGATGATGAACGGCCCTTGGCACCATCCTCAAAACCAATCGCACGCCAATCAGCCATCTGACATTCCGACTCACTCATCGAAGCACAACCGCTGATCAGAACAATCAACCCCAACACAAATACTCCCTTGATCCCCGCTGCTTTCATATCCATTTTTCCTAATTCATTCAAACGATCATTTTGTATGCCAACTATCATAGGGTTTAAGCGAAAAAATGAAAGTGGTACTTGCTCCTCTCTAATTTTGGACACCCACAAATTGCACCCCCTCTCTAATTCTGGACACCCATGAATTGTCACGCTCTATTATTAACCAATCCAGTTGCCGCTATCTCTTGTGGATGTTATCTTCGCAAGGCCTTCACAAAACGGTACCCTTTTATCCCTAAACTACGCAGATTAGCTAACAACCTGGTTGGAACCTAACCGCATAATGGATGCATCAGCCCAAATCAATATCACCTGCCCCGACAACCCACAACTTCTCCCGACTGCTGAACTCATGGTCGAGCTGGCCTCTTCTCCAACTGGCCTTACAGGCGAAGACGCAAGGCAGCGTCTCGTTAAATTTGGTCGCAATGTCCTTAAGGTTAAGCAGGAATCTTCTGCTTTCATCAAATTCCTCAAACAGTTTAAAAATTTCTTTGCGATTTTGCTGATCTTTGGTGGCTGTCTCGCGATGCTGGCGGATCATCTTGATCCAGGACAGGGGAACCTCTATATCGCCATCGCGCTCTTTGTGGTGGTTGTACTCAACTCACTGTTTACCTTCATTCAGGAATATCAAAGTGAGCGCATTATGGAAAGCTTCCAGAAAATGCTACCCACAAAGGTGAAGGTTTATCGAGATAGTGAGGTTGTCGAAATGGATGCATCTGAACTTGTGCCCGGCGACATCATCGTATTGCTTGAGGGCGATCGCATCCCGGCCGATGGCCGGCTACTCCATACGAACCAGTTCAAAGTCGATCAGAGTAGCCTGACCGGAGAAAGTGAACCCGTACAGTTGGATATGCAGGATCAACATAAAAATATCCTGGAGAGCCGCAACATGGTGTTTTCCGGTTCTCTAGCGCAAAGCGGAGAGGCACAAGTGCTGGTCTGTCGCACCGCGATGGATACACAAATTGGTAGCATCGTTAAACTCACCAAAGAAGTGGATAACGTAGAAACACCAATTCGCAAGGAGCTCAAGCATTTCATAAAAATCATAAGCAGCATTGCCATCGTGCTGGGTACCGCCTTTTTTCTGGTCAGCCTGTTGATTGGTAAAGGTGCCATCGCTAGCCTGATTTTTGCCATTGGTATTATTGTTGCTAATGTTCCTGAAGGCTTGCTACCGACCGTTACTCTGGCGCTAACCATGGCCAGTAAGCGTATGGCGCGCAAAAATGCTCTGATCAAGAATCTGGAAAGTGTTGAAACGCTGGGTAGCACGACGGTTATTTGTACAGACAAAACAGGAACCCTTACTCAAAACAGAATCAGCGTCAACAGCATTAACACATCGGATAAAACGTTCCGCTTCGGCCAGGGTGAGGCCTATTCTGGGAATGAACTAAAGTACTTAAGCCGGGTGATGCGCCTTTGCAATAACGCGCAATTAACTGATTCGGGTTATCTCGGCGATTCTACAGAGGCAGCGCTGCTGATATGCGCGCGAGATATTGGCGAGCAGGAAGATATCAGTCTGTTTCGCCAAATCTCTGAAAAACCCTTCACCTCTGCCAGCAAACATATGGTCAGCCTGCACCAACTATCCACTGAACCGGAGTACGAGGCTTATTTAAAGGGGGCGCCAGAGATTGTTCTCGGGATGTGCAACTGGGTGTGGCACCATAATGAAAAACAGCCATTAACTGAAGCACTTCGAGCATCCATTACCGAAAGCTTCATCGCAATGGCCAGTCGTGGCGAACGCTGTCTGGGACTAGCCATGCGACCCAGCGAGAATCAGACACTACCCGAAGCAGACTTTATCTTTCTTGGTATAGCCGGCATGCTAGACCCACCACGCCCGGAAGTACCGGACGCTCTGAAAAAATGCCACGGTGCGGGCATCAGGGTTTTTATGCTGACCGGAGACCATGGTGTCACGGCCAAAACCATTGCTGAGAATATCGGTCTTTTTACCGGACAGGGTCAAGTCATACAAGGCGACGAACTGAGCAGCATGAATGCGGCCCAACTTAGCGAAATTCTCGATCAGAAAGAACTTGTATTTGCCCGTATTTCACCCATGCAAAAACTTCAGATCGTTAAGGCATTGCAGGCCAAAGGCGAGGTAGTAACCGTCACAGGAGATGGCGTTAACGATTCTCCTGCGCTGAAAAATGCCGATATGGGTGTCGCCATGGGTATCATGGGAACCGACGTCGCCAAAGAGGCCAGCGATATGGTGCTGATGGACGATAATTTTGCCACCATCGTTGCAGCGGTTGAAGAAGGGCGCACCATTTTTGAAAATATTAAGAAATTTATTGCCTACATACTCACCAGTAATATTCCCGAGATACTCCCCTTCATCGCCTTTGTCCTACTGGGCATACCGCTGCCTTTAACAGTTGTTTTAATACTAGCCATTGATCTGGGCACGGATATTCTTCCCGCACTAGGGTTGGGTGCTGAGAAACCGGAAACGGATGTGATGCGAAAACCACCAAGAAAACGCAGTGAGCGCCTGCTAACCCGTAACCTGCTGGCCATGAGCTATGGCATTGTCGGTATGGTGCAGGCCGCAGCGGGATTTTTTGCTTACTTTGTGGTGCTCTATTCCAACGGCTGGCAATGGGGGCAGGACCTGGCATCCACTGATCCGGTGTATAGAACAGCAATTACTGCGTTCTTTGCTTCCATTATTATCTGCCAGATAGCCGATGTAATCATTTGTCGCACGCGCAGACAAAGCTTATTTACTGTTGGCTTGTTCAGCAACAAACTGGTGCTGGTAGGCATCGCTTCAGAGCTGATCCTGCTCGGACTAATCAGTTATGTGCCCGCTCTGAATACGTTTTTTGGCACTGCTCCCCTGGAAGCGTGGCACTTTTTGCTCAGTGTGCCCTTTGCAATCGCAATTTTGGTGGGCGACGAAATCCGCCGCCTGTTTGTCAGAAGAGAAAACGCATTTGTGCTGAAATGGTTAACCTGGTAATGATAAAAACCGCTACAGCAGCCTGATAAAGATGCCGCACACTTCCAATACAACACTTCCAATACAACACTTCCAATATTGGACACCCACAAATTGCATTGACCCTGTCATAATCTACCCATAGAATGGGTATTCAATATTCGTTGCAAAGGATTGCATCATGCCCAGACCCAGAAAGTCTCTGATCTCTTTTGATACCACCCCTTACTATCACTGTGTTTCCCGTTGTGTACGGCGTGCTTTTTTGTGTGGCGAAGACACGTTCTCCGGCGCAAGTTACGAGCACCGTCGCGGCTGGATTCAGGAGCGTTTGCTGGAATTGGCTGAGATCTTTGCTATCGATATCGCTGCCTATGCGATCATGAGCAATCATTACCATCTGGTTCTGCATATTGATCAGCAGGAGGCTGACGCCTGGTCCGATCAGCAGGTGGTTGAGCGCTGGCACCGTTTGTTTCGTGGCACTGCTCTATCGCAGCGCTTTATCGTGGGCCAGCCTTTAGGTCAGGCGGAATCGGCCACATTGCAATCCCAAATTCCGGAGTGGCGGGAGCGGCTGACCTCTATTAGCTGGCTAATGCGCTGCCTGAATGAGCCGATTGCCCGGCGAGCCAATCGGGAGGATAACGCAACCGGTCGGTTTTGGGAGGGACGTTTTAAAAGTCAGGCATTATTGGATGAGGCAGCGTTAGCTACCTGTATGGCCTATGTCGATCTGAATCCTGTCCGGGCAGGCATGGCAGAGACACTAGAAACATCCACACATACTTCGATACAACAGCGAATAGTGCAAACAAAAGAAGCTCAACGCTCTAACGGTCTGAACATACAGCCCGGCAATTTACTCCCATTCGCCGGAAATCCCCGGGGCAATATGCCCAAGGGCTTGCCCTTTCTGCTAACCGATTATCTGGCGTTGGTGGACTGGACTGGCCGACAATTGCGTGAGGATAAGCGCGGTGCGATAGCGGGCACATTGCCCACTATTCTGGACCACCTGCAAATCGACCAGAAGCATTGGTGCTATCTGGCCAAACATTTCGAGAGTCCGTTCAGGCAGTTGGTGGGGCAAGCCCATCAGGTCCGACAAGCCTGTGAAAAACTCGGACAACACTGGGCACAGGGTGTTCGGCAGTGTGAACGGTTGTTTTCCAGCAGGTAGCATTCACACCTCTACGACTTGTACCAACCTGTCACCCAACGGACTTGACCAAGCCCGGGGCTTTCTATGCCCTGAAACCAGGGCTTTATATCAATCAAGATCCTCTTTCGACCAAAACACGCTATTACCCGCGCTTAACAGCGCCTTGTAACCAAACTTATCGCACCCTTGGTTTTAATCTTCCAATTTGTGGGTGTCTAATATTTCTCTTAATATTTCTCTTAGTATTTCAATAATAAGCCTGAGCACGCGATGCGGAGGTCCCGCCGAAGACATCATTGAGTTGTTAAATACGTTGCCTTATTCACTCAGTGCTATACCCTGAAGGAACATCCTCATTTTGTCATTTATCTTTGATAGCTGGCTCAGTGCCTCAGTGCCCCAATCTTAAGGCGGTCAAATGACAGATCTACGCTTATGCTACCAAACCGTGGAGTTTGGCGAGATGGATATTCATCTGTGTACTCTGCGTAATAAGCAAGAATTCCATGACCCTGCAGGCATTGCTGAAAAACTCGGTATCTGCTCAGCATCATGGCCTATTTTTGGGGTAATTTGGCCATCAAGTTTAGTTCTAGCTCACTTCATTTTTGACTACCAAACCAGCTCAAAACGAATATTGGAAATCGGATGTGGAATGGCACTATCCAGCTTGCTGCTAAACAAGCAATGCGCTGATATTACTGCAACTGATTATCATCCAGAGGTGCAAAAATTTTTGCAACGCAATGCATTACTTAATGAAGATAAGGCTATTGCCTTTGAGCAAGTAAATTGGGCTGCCAAAAGTGACAGGCTCGGACTTTTTGACCTGATTATTGGCAGCGACCTATTGTATGAGGACAATCATATTGAATTACTCGCCAGTTTCATTGAAGTGCATTCAAAGCCAAACTGTGAAGTTATTATTGTTGACCCAGGGCGCGGAAGAAAAAACAAGCTAAGCTCTCGAATGATGGAGTTCGGTTTTACTTCTTCTCACCAAAAACCAATCCATACAGACTATCTCGACCAAGAGTTCAAAGGGCATATTCTTAAGTTTGAGCGTTGAACCTTAGTATTTAGACACTGATGGCAAAAGCAGAATTTCTGACATCCACGTACTTTGCCCTGCCAGGCATTTTGTCTCAAAGTTAATTCAATATAAGATCTTTATCAATTGGCATGAATTCACTTGCAGCTTTAATTAGTGATGTCGATGTCAATTCAGAAACACCATAAACCTCAACTCTTTTACCTCTCTCAATCCGAAGCTTATTTACGAGAAGATCAAAATCACCGTCCCCTGACACAAGAACCACAACATCAGCACTGTCAGCATATTCCATAGCATCGATGGTGATACCAACATCCCAGTCACCTTTTGCGGAACCATCCGAACGTTGTATAAAGGGCTTCAGTTTCACCTCAAATCCAATTGCTCTTAATATATTTTGAAACTCATGCTGCTTTTGATCGCCTCTCTCTATTGCGTAGGCAACAGCCTTAATTACCTCTCTGCCAGCGGTGGCCTTCAACCAAAACTTGTTGTAGTCGAAGTTCCGTCCAAAGATTTGTCTCGCTGTGTAATAAACGTTTTGCACATCCACAAAAAGCACAACTTTCTTCATTGAGAGATTTCCATAATATTTTTCCTGGCGCCTCAATACTAAAAAAGGCAACTAACGGTTCAACAGCTCTGCATTCGTTGGGTATTTCTCAAGTAACTCAATAAGTTTCCTGGCACCCTCTACTGGATTAAGATTGGTCAGTGCCCTCCGCAAAGCTCTTACATTTTCGATATCTTTCAAATTTAGAAGAAGCTCCTCACGGCGCGTACTACTTTTAGCGATATCCAGCGCAGGAAAAATCCGCTGATCCGCAACCTCCCTTGATAAAACGAGTTCCATATTACCTGTGCCCTTGAACTCCTCAAATATCACCTGATCCATCCGGCTTCCGGTATCAACGAGTATGGTCGCTATAATGGTAAGCGACCCACCATTCTCAATCTTTCTAGCTGCGCCAAACAGTTTTCGTGGTATTTCCATGGCTCTAGCGTCAACTCCGCCCGACATGGTACGACCGCTGCTCTTTCGCTCAGCATTATGCACTCGTGATAGCCGCGTAAGAGAATCAATGACAATCATTACATCGTGGCCTTCACCAGCTTGCCGGCAAGCGGTATCAAAAAGGTCATTGGCCACACGGACGTGACGGTCATAGCTTTCATCCGAGGAAGAGGCGTGTACTTGTGCCGGCACGTTGCGCTTAAAATCAGTCACTTCTTCCGGTCGCTCATCAATAAGTAACGCATAAAGCTTTATCTCGGGATAAGCCTCCCCCACCGCCTGGCATAGATGTTTTAAAATGGTCGTTTTCCCGGAGCCTGGTGGAGCAACAATCAAACCGCGTTGTCCCATTCCTATTGGCGTAAGCAAATCCATCGCTCGCGTGGTGAATTGCTGAGAACCTAATTCCAGGCTAAGACACTGAGAGGGATTGATGGCTACGCCATTTAAAAAACTCTTTTGTGGGTCATCATGAGATGCCTCTTTGGCCCCCTCATCTGCTGAAACTGGCTGGGAGTCTTTATTTCTTTTTACCTTCAAACGTAATGTTTTTCTCGTCATGATATCGGTTTATAGCTCTAGAGAATTAAGCGTTTTTAGACGTATTTACAGTAGTCTAACGCAGTTAATGCCCGGCTCTTTTGCCGGGTTTTGTGTAGCCTGTTCTTTGGCCGAAACAAAAGCCGGTCAAAAGGGGCGGCTTTTGATGTGTTTTCATTTATGGAGTAATTTTATAATTCATAAAGCGTAAGGGTTCTCACTTGTCACCAACTCCTTTGTTGTAAGCAACCTGCTACGCCCCACCTCAAGTCCCTCTAGGGAAATATGTCCCACAGAAACTCGATGAAGTGCCAACACTTCATTTTGAAAAAAACCAAACATTCGTTTAACTTGATGATACTTGCCTTCAATCAGTGAGAGCTTGGCGGTGTACTCGGAGAGTATCTCTAAGCATGCCGGCTGAGTTGTAATGTTTTCATAACCAAAATAGATACCCTCTCGAAACGCCGCAATATACTCATCACTCAATGGCTTAGACAAGGTAACCTCATACGTCTTTGCGAGCTTTGTCTCGGGTAAACTTATCCTGCGCGACCAGGCCCCATCGTTGGTCAATAACACCAGTCCCGTTGTATTAAAATCCAGGCGTCCAACAATGTGCAGTTCGTTCTTTTGGGGGTGCTGAATAAGGTCCAACACGGTAGAGTGTTTAAGGTCTTTAGTCGCGCTAACAACTCCCTGGGGTTTATTCAGCATGATATAAACGGGATTCTTATCTTTTAAGCAGTTGCCATCCAATACGACATGAGTGAATTCCGTCACTTTTTGTTGAATTGAATGCGCCACATGTCCATCCAAAAGAATCCGTTTTTGGGCAATTAGAAGACGCGTATCTGAAAGCGAAAAAACACTATTCTGGCTAATAAAACGATCAAGTCGGTTGGTCTTGGATTTCATGAAATCATTATAATCACTGTATGACACTGGATTCACGCACTACCGCGTATCTATTGTCCGATTTTAAATGCTGAAATTTAAGACCTCACCAGCCTTCCTGAAACATAACGCCTGGTTAAACTTCAAAGCGGAAAAGCGGCCGCAGCTATTTTTCATATAATTATCCGATGTGTTGTCTTTTAAAATAAATGCGTCCCCTTTTTCCGGTTAATTTACTGGGTGTCTGCTTGTTTTGGCATTAAGTACCAAAGAACGAAAGCGACTAAAAACAATGCTGGAATATCTCCCAGCATATTCGCATGTTCAGTTTCATCAACGATTGCTTGCACAAACATTATTCCAGCGTGAACAATACTAGACCAAATTGTAAACCATATGAGACTTATATTCGCCATAGGGGCTTTTGCAGCACGAACCAAAAACACCCCTAAAGTTACGTAAATACCCATAATCATTTGTTCATATTCTGGTTGTGCCGGTGTCCAGCCCCAACCAGAAGGCCAAATAACCATCATCATTGCTGGAACACCCACAATGAAAATCGCACCAAACACATAAAGCGCGACACCTAAATACTTGAGTTTTTTATCTTCTTGCACGGCCTTCTCCAGTAGTTATTTTTATTCTTCTTGCTTTGGGGCGTGCTGCGTAGTGGCGAGTCCATATATGACCCCAGCCTCTTGTTCGTGACCTTAACGCTTCCATAATTTACCGACTGAAGCTCAGCGGAAAGCGGTCAAATTGACGGCCTTGTCAAACACTTACTGGCCCATGATTTTTAAAGCAATATATGGTGCTACCATAAAAACTAATGTCACTATTTTATAATTGCTCAAAAAATCAAAATACTTGGAGCTTAATTCCTTTTCGTCTATTTCAAACATCTTACTATGAATAGAAGATATTGTTCCTCTCATAAATATAAACATTAAGGTAGCGAGAAAAAGATAACCAACATTGATGACTGATGCCCATCCTAACAACTCAGTTAATTGTGAAATAGTCATCATAACTTTTCCCTCTTGTTATCAAATGATTTCTGGTACGTATTTAACACGAAGGTAATGGGCAATTTGGCTGCAAAGCAACGCTTAAGGCTATCCAGTCGACGGCGGTTATTGACCGCTTGCTATGTGCCGCCTCTCTATGAAATTAATTGACCCACACCCCGCTGGTTACTTGGCAATCTATAGCATCTAGGGCCATATGCACACACAAGCCAATACCAACGAGTCTTATCTTAGGCATCTTTGGTACAAAGCAAAGTGCAACGTAGCAATAAATAAACCACAACTCATGTAATGGATGGAATCCAATACTACAGCGATTCGGGTCGTATATCGGATCAGCAATCAGGTGGTCGATATCTACGAGCATTGTCGCAATCATTAAGAAATAGGCTAGCATCCAGCTTTTTCTAAAGAAAAGGCCAGTTAGAATGACTGGAGTTACAAAGTGCAGGGCTAAGTGAAACATGTGTCTTTTGTACTATCTCTCTGGCACATAACCCCCACCACCCAGGCTAACGACTTGTTGTGAATCTGGGTGCTGGGGGTTATGTTTCAAAATCATATTTCACCTCAACTGCATCAGCTGTAATTACAGTAATAATCTTAATACCGTTAGTGAAATACATTTCCTTGCTTTCAAGAGTTTTATTATCTGCGTAAGTAACTCTAAATTTTATGCCGGCCTCATCATTAATGCTGAAACTATGCGAGGACATTGGCTGAATTTTGCCAATATTTTTTTCATTGTCCCGCCATATTGCAACAACTGAAACTATGCTGGGAGAAGAGTTTTTTATTTCAAATTCCGGATCAAAGAAAGACGGTGTAATAAATATCGTCAAAACAGCAAAAAAAAGTATGGCCGAGATAGTTAAGCATTTAAACAAGGTCTTTATCATTTTGCGCCCCGTTCCGGGGACCGCTTACTTAACTCCAGGCACCCCACACGTACCGATCAACAATTAAACAAACTGTCCCGGAACTCCCTTCATCATTTATTTAACTAGCCAGGTTTCCGCGCTAAAATGGTCGCAAACTGCAATTGCGCGCCATTGTGCATAGTACCTACATTTTCATTGTACTTAATCAGCTCCCACCCCTCGTAAGCCTCACGCAACTGCCCTGCTTTTAGGGTAAAAGGGAAACGGACTGGACACGGGTGTTCTTCAGTGCTCATAGCGCAAACAATCAGGTTATAACCACCGGACAGCGTATGCTCTTGCATATCGGCAATAACAGCACCAACACGAGCTGAGTCGAGAAACATTAAGGTTACAGTGCAAGCAATAAAGCCATAATCCACACCAAGCTCGGCATTATTGATGTCGTACACCTGCGCCTTAATGTTGGCTATCCCCTCTTTACTCACAATTTGATGCAGCAAATCAATAGCGCCGGGGTTGTTGTCTACTGCGATTACGTTAAAGCCAAGCTGGCTAAGGTATAAGGCATTACGTCCATTGGAACAGCCCATGTCTAAGGCATTGCATGGCTCAATAATTTTGCACGCCTCTACCACTTCACTATGCGCAGGGTTTAAGTCGTAACGGCTATTTAGGTCGACAGTCATGGTATCCACTTAGTTTTTGAAATGAAGGCCAGTATGTTACTACTTTTTGGACACAGTTAAATGGCAATAGCCAAAGCTTTTAGAACTAACAAGGCTTTTCTCGCTTATCGGTGAAAAGGCTTACAAACTTGTAAAAAAGGGGCAGGTGACACTTGAAAGTAGTTCTCGTTTCTATTTGTCACCGACCCCTTTTTTCCGTTTTCGCCACGCCCATTTTACCATTTATGAATATCTATACTCATATGTATGTGCAGTTATCGCCCTGCGTAAGTGGCGAGTTGCTCTGGCGCATTTGGAGTGAGAGGCAGCGTGCGGAAAATGCCTCCACTGCCGGGATTTGTTATGCATCATTCTATGCAATCCCAAAATACAACTTAACCCCTGAGAGAAGATTTGTCATAGCCACGGAGGCCAAAATCAAACCCATTACCCGGCTTACAACATTAGCGCCACTTCGACCGATAACCTTGTTGATTCCATTGGACATCAACATCATGACGTACACGACAATAAGAACCGCTAGTAGCACCAAGAAGGTCTGGGCCTGTTCAGAAATACTGTATCGAGCATTTTCTGTTAGGAGTACTGCTGCCAATATCGCTCCTGGACCGGCGATGGATGGAACAGCCAATGGAAATATTGCCGTCTCGTGCTGATCATCAACAAGATGGATCTCCTCGTCGGGCTTGCTCTCCCCGAAAATCATGGTAAGAGCAAACAAAAACAATACGATGCCACCTGCGATTTGAAACGCTGACAGGGGAATCGACATGGCAACAAGGATAAGTTCGCCTGCGACCACGAAGAACAAGAGAATTCCGGCCGCCGCCAAGGTCGCTATGAGCGCGATGCGATGTTTCGCCTTTTCATCGTATTGACTTGTAACTGCGATAAAAACCGGCACCGTGCCAATGGGGTCGACGACAGCGAAGAAAGTAATGAACGTAGCCACGATATCAATCATCTTTACGCACTCGAATTTGACGCTAAACGTCGCAATTACCAGGCGGCGCTTCTTTTTGCGCCGTCCAGGTTGAATTGCCTTGTTAGGCGCTGTCTATTTATGTGCAATAGGTTTTGCGGTAAATAGATAGTCTTTTAGTTCTTTATCCATGGCTGGATCTTTTCTTCTTATCCACTCTAGAATCATAGCTGCATGTTCTTTTTCCTCGTCTCGATTATGTGCAAGTATTGCTCTTAGCTCATCATTCTTACACACATCAACTCGCTGGTTATACCAATCTACCGCTTCCAATTCTTCCATAAGAGAAGTAATTGCTCTATGCATATCTCGTGTTTCATCTGAAATTTCATCTACTGGTTCATGATAACCTTCATTTGACATTGTCTTCTCCTATGTTTTATGTGCATATGCCTAGTGCCGAAAATCATCTTTGGCAAAGTTAGGCGGTTAATTTTATAATTTTAAGCCTTTGACAAAACAATTATAGTGGCTACTAGAACACCACCGCCAAGCGCAACAAAACTATATTTTTTATGCTCCTGTTCCGCTTTAGGTAAAAGATGGGTTGCACCAACATAAACTAATGCTCCTGCTGAAAGTGACAACAAAGCGCCAAGCATTGGTTTGTCGATTTCACTTATCAGTGGATATGATATGAGCATACCCAGCGGAGTGGTTAATGCAGCGGCAAAAAAGGAGAGGATCATAGCTTTGCTTTCTTTAAATCCTCCTTTTACTAATAATAAATAAGTAATTATACCTTCAGGAAATTCATGTAATACCATACCCGCAGTTGCGAGAAAACCAGTGAACACACTTACAGAAAAAGCAATTGAGTAAACAAACCCATCTATGAATGAATGAAAACCAATACCTATCATTGGTACTACCCCAATACCATACTTCTCTTTTTCGGGTTCTTTATGGCATACGAATGCAGTAATAAAACGATTAAAACAATGTAAGCAAAAAAAACCGACCAAGAGATAAATTGGACTATTTGGGTTCATTGCCAACGATTTTGGGATGATATGAAGAAACGATGCTGAAATAAGTACGCCTGCTGCAAAACACATGAAATATGTGGAGTTACGCTGCCCCCAACCGACATAATTACGTATGGTATAAATACCTATTGTAGTAACAAAGGCTGCAAGGCTACTAGTAGCCAGAGCTGTCCAAAAAGTATTTACCATTTGTTTGTGTTAGCCATCTTCACTACTATTCTTCTGCTTCTTTAGCAGAAGTTCATGATGATGTAAGCCTTCTCGAATCATCTTAGCCCACATTTTGAGCATTTCTCATCTTGACATGGAATGCCCTGATTGCGTTCCGTCCTATTATTGCACTTAGGGCAGATACAGTAACCGCCTTCGCCCATTTCATGTCTACGTTCATTTTTCATTAGCACCTCAAGGTTGACTATATTTATCGCCTAACGCCTTGCTCACCTGCGCAGCAAGTTGGCGCGTATTTTTACTCCGCAAAAATCGTGACAGCTTGCGGAGTCCGGTGAAGCAATTTGTTAAGCATAGCCGCTTATTATTTGTAATTATTTATTGGCGAAAAGTTGCATGACATTGAACGCAATAACCCAACGTAGATTGTAATGCACGAAGTGATTTAGTTGTATCTTTGGTTTTCAATGCATCACCCAGAGAATCACCACTTTCATGAAATGCCAACCCTAATGCAGTGAAATCTTCATTATTGAACATATTACACATCTTTCTCATTTCTTCAGTCAGTCCCAGCTTTGAATGTGCTATTTCAGAAGCCTTCTGAAACTCCTTCTCCGCTATTAAACTCGTAATGGCCTGCACTGCCTCTAAATGAGATCTCATATTCGATAATTGATGCTGCTTCATTTCTGGCGAGAGGCCAAGAGAGATTCTTCCGTCAACTATCGAATGTTTCATGTTGTGATGCTGATGCATCATTTCCCCCGCCAAATTTGCTTTATCTTCGGCATAAGAAAACATAGCTATTCCTGCAATGAACAACATCACAGATAATTTTGATACTTGTTCAATCATAGATTTCCCCATTTAAATTTATAGTGTCTAACGCCGAAAGAAAGCGCCGCTTACAGCGATCGCTTTGCTTGTTTTGTTAAGCCTACGATGCAAATTTATATGGACGAACTTGCAGCATAGACTTATGTTGGCGGGCCGCCCAAAGATCATAGGCATTTTGGAGCCTGAGCCAATGGTCTGCGGATGGTTTTTTAAACGCCAGTTCGAGTCGTAACGCCATTTCTGGAGTAATGGAACCCCTGCCATTTAAGACTTTTGATAAGGTTTTACGGCTTATGTTTAGGTGCTCAGAGACATCAGTGATTGTTACGCCAGTTGGCTCAATTACTAACTCTTTGAGAATTTCACCCGGATGAGCCGGATTGTGCATACTCATTAGTGATAATCCTCGTAGTTAACTATTTCAATATCTTTACCAGTGAAGCGGAAAGTCACCCGCCAATTCCCACTTACCGCTACTGACCAAATGCCTTTGCGGCTTCCTTTTAATTCATGCAAGCGAAGACCAGGTAAATCCATATCATTTGGGCTTTCAGCTTGATCAAGGTTAGTAAGAATTAGCCTTAAGTGTTTAATGTGCTTCGCTTGAATTCCAGAGGTTTTACCAGAGTTGTAAAATTTCTCTAGGCCCTTATGTATAAAACTAATTATCATGAGGGAGAATTGTAACCCATATGGTTACACTGTCAAGTGCGGGTATTGAGGCTTAACGCCGCAAACAGCGGCAGACTTGTTGTTGATTGTTTTGTGCAACAATGGCGCAGCCATGCACAAAACGAGCGACGGCAAGGCTGTCCAAGGAGCGCAGCGACTGATGCTTTGTTAGGCACCTTGGGGAAAATCTTGATTATTTGAAGTAGGCATATTATTTGGAAAAGATACCCAATCATGTTTTGATGCACACCAAGCCGCTGCTATAGGTTGAGGGAATTTAGGATCGGAAAAACAACCAACTGCCATACCTACAGATTGAGGAACAAAAGCGGCCTCCCAGAAAACGGTAGAACCACAGTCGGGACAGAAATGGCGCTCGATTTTACCACCTGAATCACCTATGCTTGTAAAAGTCTTAAATTTCCCATTTTTAGCTACCACCTGATCATTTGCAAAATAGGCGCTTACCCCAAAAACTGACCCAGTTCTTTTTTGACAGTTGGTACAGGAGCAGGCAACAACCACTTTTGGTTCGTCGTTTACTTCAACTTGTAGTTCTCCGCAGGAACAGCTAGCTTTTCTTGACATGATTTCTATCCTTATCTTATTAAGCATTCCGAAGATTTAAGTGCCTAACAGCTAATTATAAGGCCGATTCATAGTTCTTCGAATGGCAGGTCAAGCCACACTCCAAAAGATGTTTTCTTGAAAACGCCTAACTTCTTACCACCAAATATTTTCGCATTGCATGAAATGATTATGCCTTCATTCCCTGTCTTTCCAATTCTTTTTCGATAGTACCGGGCATCCTCTCGCGATAAATAGCCAACGGTCTTGCCATTTACATCAACTCTTATTGCTTTGTTATCGTGAGGGTTTTTGTCTTCATAATGAAGTTCGGCAACCACCTCTTTTTTACTTCCTTCTTTCGTGTGGCCGCCACATAATTTATTCAGGTGCTTTTGATAGTGTGACTCACCAACAATCTCCAAATCGAAGCCACCATCACCTTCAACGAACACTTTTTCCTTTCTACCAAATAGTTTCGAAAAAATTCCCATTTTTGAATGCTCTAGGCCTTATAACGCCCGTCTCACCGAGCAAATTTTTGATGACGGCTTTTTTGCGTGTCTTTGCAAAAAAGGTGGTAGCGAACATTTGCCCGGTGGAGCCGTTTGTTAGGCTATTTTATATTTTCCAAAGTTACCAATTTTATTCCAGTAGCAATCAATGCTGTACCAGCTGCTTTATTGATAAGATTTATTACCCAAGATTTCACCTGTTTTCTAGCTAATTGTGCCCCCATGCGGCCAAACAGGCTGTAAACCACTAAATCAGCTAAAAAGCAGGTGAGACCCATAAGAATCATTTGTACTATTATAGGTTCTTTAGGGTCCACAAACTGCGGTAATAAGGCTGAAAAATACATTAACGCTTTGGGGTTAGCTAATTGAATAACAAGACCATTTGAAAAGGCTTTCGCAGGATTCACTGTGGTTAATTGAACATCAATTTTAATTGGCCCTGCTTTGCTGAAAATTGCCGAAACACCTAGGAACAGAAGATAAGCAACACCAAACCATTTAATGATAGAGAATACCAAATTTGACGCTACGATTAACGATGCGATACCAGTTGCCGACAATATAAAAAACAATACATCAGCACATGCCACACCAAGAACACTTAAAAAAGTTAATTTTGAATTGTGGGAGACAGCCTGTTTAGCGACAGTGATAGCCGCTGGTCCAGGAACCAAAATAAGCATCACAGTTGTAACTAGAAAGAAAGTATATAGTTCAATATCCATGCTTACCCTTCATTTAGCCTAACGCCTTGCCAAGGGGAAGACAAACCAACGGTTTGGCTGTCCCGCGGAGGCCCGTAGGGCCGGAGCAGACTTCGGCAACTTGTTATGAGTTTCACTGCACCTTCTCAAATCGATAGCCCGATTCTTCGGTTTTATTAACCTGCAAACTTGGTATCAAGCAATTTGCATGCGACTCGTTAAATTTTAGCGTATAAGAGCTATTAGCTAATAGACTCTCTGAGAAGCGATAAAAACAAAATGTATCGTAGCCAGAAGAGTAGCTTGACAAATTCGAGTAGACACTCAGTGGGGACAAAATCTCTCCGTTTTCATCCTCTAGTTCAACGAAACTCATACTACACTCTTTATTTTGTAGTATGCCACTATCAAAGGCGAGCCAGACTAGTGGGTCTTGTTTGCTGTAATTGTACGGAATCGGAATGCCAAAAACGGATTCGAATTTCTTTGGCTCATGCGTGACCCCAGTTGTCTGAATTTTTCCCGCATTGCATGTATATATGCCACCTGCCCAATTTGGATCATTTTCGTTCGGAACATATGAGATTCGGTGATAGTACGTTCCGCATGCTGTAACAGCCAGACAAGATATTAAAGCAATGTAAGATTTCACGGCTTTACTCATAACGCTCACCACACGGGCGCGTGATAGCGCGTCCTAGCAGCGATTGTGCTGGTGCTTGTTAGGTGGTTTTGACTCATTTTAATTTGCAGTAACCTCTGGTTAATTCTGTCCAAGAAGTGCCAAAACTAGTGAAACAGTGAACATTAATAGACAAAACGCCGCTGCCCATTCTAAATATTTTATATATGGAATATACTTATTTCGCACAAAAGCTTCATAGCCACCTTTCTCCCGTAATTCCTTTGACGTGCAATCCCCGCCACGAAGAATATCATTCTTTGTGAGCTCGGATTTTCTGAACGCAAATATCGCAACAGTTCTTACAAAGAGTAAGAAAACAGCAAATAGAAATGTAAAGATTTGTATCTTGTCCATAAAAACACTTAACGCCCAAAGCAGCGGCTCGTCCGCTGCCTTTGCTGGTTAAGTGGGTAGCTCTTGGGGGTCAAACGATTTTCCTGAGCCTCGATCATTTAGACTTCCGTTTCTCGGCGATGAACTCAGCCGCTGAATATAAAAGCCCCACAAATAGCCCTCCTGCTATTAAGATGAGCAAATAGCTCATTATCGTGAGAAAACCATACAGAGCCCATGCCAATGCAAGCAGAATCAATATACCGAAGACCATAATCCCACACTCTTCGATGATAGTAATATTCTCGAGCTCTATAAATCGACTCTCAAGCTGACGAACTATACCTAGAATATCGGGTAACTTATCACTCATATAGACACTTAACGCCTAGATAACCAACCTTGAACGCCTAGATAACCAACCTTGCAAAAACCAAAAAAAGATCCATTACCCTGATGGTTGGCACGGGTCTCTCGTATGAAATGCGTTTGCAAGGTTGTGTTCATCGTCTTGTTGCACGTGATCGCTGGCACGGACTAGCGGGG